>NZ_JANLNW010000035.1 GCF_025465945.1 Pseudomonas sp. 6D_7.1_Bac1
CTACCTTCTCGGACTTGCCGTCATAACGCTTGCGCCATTCGGTGAGGATCTCGTCGCGGTTTTTCGAGGCCCAGGCGAAGTCGTTCTTGATCAGGCGTTGCTCGTAGTCGGCCGGCAGCTCGGTTTGCGGCTTGGCGATGCCAGGCTGGGCGAGTACCGCGAAGTTTTCCTTGTACAGCTCCATGGCCGCCGGGCTTGCGGAGAAGTCGGCGAGTTTCTTCGCAGCGTCTTCATGTGGCGTGCCCTTGATCACGGCGGTGGCTTCGATTTCCCAGCCCAGGCCTTCTTTCGGCAGGATGATGTCCAGCGGCGCGCCCTGGCGCTTCAACTGCACGGCCGGGTATTCGAAGGAGATGCCGATCGGGAATTCGCCGGAAGCGGCCAGCTTGCACGGCTTGGAACCGGAGTGAACGTACTGGCCGATGTTCTGGTGCAGCGCGTCCATGTACTGCCAGCCCTGCTTCTCGCCGAAGGTTTGCAACCAGGCGCTGACATCAAGGAAGCCTGTGCCGGACGAGGCCGGGTTCGGCATGACGATTTTGCCTTTGTATTCAGGCTTGGTCAGGTCCTGCCAGCTCACCGGTTTGGTCAGGCCTTGTTTCTCGGCTTCGACAGTGTTGAAGCAAATAGTCGCGGCCCAAACGTCCATGCCAACCCAGGCTGGCGGGTTGGCGGCATCGCGGTAGTTGCTGCCGATCTTGCCGAGGTCTTTCGGCGCATAGCTTTGCAGCATGCCTTGCTGGTCGAGGATCGCCAGGCTGGATGCGGCCAGGCCCCAGACTGCATCAGCCTGAGGGCGGGCTTTTTCGGCCAGCAGTTTGGCGGTGATGATCCCGGTGGAATCACGCACCCACTTGATCTCGACGTCCGGGTTGGCCTTTTCGAACGCCACTTTGTAGGACGTCAGTTGCTCGGCTTCGAGGGCGGTGTACACGGTCAGTTCGGTTTTCGCAGCAAAGGCGTTCATGCTGAAAGCAGTGAGGACAGCAGCGGCAAGAGCCAAGGGCTTGAACATGGTGCGGTTCCTTTTAAGTGCGGATCAGAGTGCTGTTTGTGGGGGTGAGTGTGTGAGCGGGATCAGTTGCCAGGCGCGGTTTGCCGCCAGGCCTGGGAGCGGCGCAGCAACCCGCGCGAAGCCCAGGCCAGCAGCAGGGAAACGCCCGCCGAGGTGAACAGAATCAGGGTCGACATGGCGGCCGCGCCGCCGACGTTGCCGGCGTCGTCCATGTTCAGTACCGCCACCGCCGCGAGGATGGTGTCGGGGCTGTAGAGGAAGATCGCCGCCGACACCGTGGTCATCGCCGAGACGAACAGGTAGCGCACGATATCCAGCAGCGCCGGCAGGCAAATCGGTACCGTGACGCGCAGGTAGTGGCGGTACAGCGGCGCCTTGAGCGACAGCGCGGCGGCTTCGAACTCGGCGTCGAGTTGACGCAGCGCGGTAGTGGCGGTCATTTGCGCGGTGGTCAAATAGTGAGCAATGGTGCAGACCACCAGCAAGGTCATGGTTCCGTAGAACACGTGCAACGGGTTGCCGGTCAGGTTGAAGAAGAACACGTAGCCCAGGCCCAGCACCAACCCCGGGACCGCCATCGGCACGAAGCTGAGCATGCGTAGTGCCAGGTTCAAGCCGCGCTGGCCACGGGTTTTCTCCATCAGATAGGCGCCGGTGAAAATCAAACCGCTACCGATCAACACCGTGCACAAGGCCATCTTCACGCTGTTGCCGTAGGCCAGCCAGCCACCACCGGCGGTGTCGCCGAACTGATAGTGATTCAGCGACAGCGACAGGTTGTACGGCCAGAACTTCACCAGCGACGAGTACACCGCCATGCCGAACACCAGCAGCAGCGCGGCACAGATCAGCAATACGATGCTCAGGTAGCAACCGTCCCGCAGCCGCGACGGTGCCGGTTGGAAGACTTGTGCCCGACCGCTCATGGAGTCGCCATGACGACGGCGCAACCAGGCGTCGACACCGAAGCTGAACAGTGCCGGCAGCAGCAGAACCATGCCGATCAGTGCGCCGCGACCGAATTGCTGCTGGCCGACCACGGCCTTGTAGGCTTCTAGCGCCAGCACTTGATAGTCGCCACCGACCACCACCGGCACACCGAAATCGGTGATGGTCAGGGTGAACACCAGGCAGAACGCGGCGAACACTGCTTGCCGGGTCGCCGGCCAGGTGATGCTGCGAAAGGCCTTGGCCGGACTGGCGCCCATGCTCGACGCCGCATCGAACAAACGCGCATCCGCCAGGGACAACGCCGAGAGCAGGATCATCAAGGCGTGGGGAAAGGTGTAAATCACTTCACCGAGGACAATGCCCCAGAAGCCGTAAATGTTGTCCGACAGCATCCCGCGCAACATGCCCTGGTTACCGAACAGGTAGACCAACGCAATGCCCGGCAGCATCGACGGCGCCATCAACGGCAGCAGCGACATGCCACGCCAGATGGCCTTGCCGGGAATCAGTGTGCGTTGCAGCGCGTAGGCAAACAGATAAGCCAGCGGTACGACGATGGCCGCGACGCTGAGGGAAACTTTCAGGCTATTGCCCAGCAACCAGTGGAAGTTGTCGCTGGTCAGCAGTTCCCGGGCGGCAACTAATCCACCGCCCTGCCCGGCGTCGCTGCTGAAGCCGCGCCAGAAGATCGCCAGCAGCGGCATCAATACCGCGACGCTGAGCAGGCACAACAGCAACACCTTGCCGCCGACCACAAACACCCGGTCGCCAATCTCGGCACGGGATGTCCGCCGAACCTGCTTGTGCGGTATCGGCAGCGCGATCTGCGTGCTCATCAGGCAAACACCTGCAAGCTGCGCGGTGGCAAGGCGACCATGATGTCCTGCGCGCCAAGGCGCGGCATGGCTTCAGGCGCCAGCTCAGCGAGCAGCGCATGACCCGGCAGTTGGTTGAGCTCGAAGCTCATCCGGCAGCGATTGCCCAAGAAGGTGATTTCACGAACCTTGGCCGGGAACAGATTTTCCTCATGCACCGGTGGGTTGACGTTGATCGCCTCCGGGCGGCAGAAGAGTCGGCCCGAAGCGGCTTTGCCGGAGTTGTCGGCCAGCCGCACATTCATCCCGCCGACCTGCGCATGGCTGTCGCTGTTGCGCTGGAACGGCAGCCAGTTGCCCTGCCCGACGAACTCGGCGACGAACGGCGTGGCCGGTCGGTTGTAGATTTCCTGGGGCGTGGCGTACTGCTCGACCTTGCCGTTGTTCATCACGGCGATACGGTCGGCCATCAGCATGGCCTCGTCCTGGTTGTGAGTAACCATCAAGGTGGTGATGCCGAGGTTGCGCTGCAATTGGCGCAACTCGGTACACAGATGCTCGCGAACCCGGGCGTCGAGGGCCGACATCGGCTCATCCAGCAGCAGCAACGACGGTGCCGGCGCCAAAGCCCGGGCCAGCGCCACGCGCTGTTGCTGACCGCCGGACAATTGACCGGGGTATTTCTTTTCGCTGCCGATCAGGCCCACCAGTTCGAGCATTTGCGCCACGCGCTTGCGCACTTCATCGCGGCCACTGCCGGCCAGGCCGTAGGCAATGTTGGCTTCGACGGTGAGGTTGGGGAACAGCGCGTAGGACTGGAACAGAATGCCGTAGTCCCGAGCCTGTGGTGCCAGCAAGGAAACATCCCGATCACCGAGGTACAACTCGCCACGGTCCTGGCGCTCGAGGCCGGCGATGCAACGCAGCAAGGTGGTTTTGCCGCAGCCGGAAGGCCCGAGCAGGCACACCAGTTCGCCAGCAGCGACATCCAGCGAAACGTTATCCAGCGCAGTGAAGGCGCCGAAGCGTTTCTCGATACCGCGCACCTTCATCGGCGCACCTGGAAAGACCTGGGCAGTTGCGTTCGGGTTGTTCATGGACGGACCTCATCAAGCAGATGAAGGTCATCCTAGGTTTGTAATGCGTCCGTCATGTGGCAGTGAGGCAAAAACGGCCGATAGTGGTATTCGGGGATTTGGGTTCAAGTCATGCGTAGCGTGAACTGGCGCCATCGCGAGCAGGCTCGCTCCCACAGTTGACCGCATTCCCCTGTGGGAGCGAGCCTGCTCGCGATGAGGCCCATGCAGGCAATGGAGATCTCAGGCTGGAGCCATTTCCTGCGCCAACCCAAGAAACGCTGCCGGCAGGCGTGCACCTTTGCGCTCTTTGAGGCAGTAGAGGTATTCGGGGATCTGCGGGGCGTTTTCCAGGGTCAGTACCCGCAATTGCGGGTCATGGGGCACTTCCTGGCGGGCGATGATGCTGATGCCGATGTTGCGCAGCACCGCTTCACGGATCGACTCACGGCTGCCGATCTCCAGCAGCGGGCCGAAATCCACTCCGGCACTCGCCAACAACTCTTCAGTCAGGCGACGAGTGGTCGAACCGGGTTCACGCATCAGCAAGGTATGCCCGACCAGCGCACTCAGCGGCACATGATCATGCACCGCCAGCGGATGGTTGCGGTGCACCGCAAGCACCAGCGGGTCGCTGCCCAGCACGCGGCGAATCAACCGCGAGTCTTCAAGCAACTGCGATGACGCGGCGATGTCGACCCGGTATTCCTCAAGGGATTCGAGCACCTGCTGGGAGTTGCCGATTTCTACCGACACCTCCACGTGCGGCAAGCGCTCGCGAAAAGTCTTCACCAGGTCGAGGATGTAATACGGCGCGGTGGCGGCGATGCGCAATGCGCCCTGGACCTGACCGCTGTTGCGCAGGAAGAACTCGATATCGGCCTCCTGCTGCAACAACGTTTTGACCATCGGCAGCAACCGTGCGCCGTCCTCGCTGACCGTCAGCCGACGCCCGCCGCGATAGAACAGTTCAACCGAGTACTGGCTTTCCAGATGACGAATCTGAGTCGTCACTGTGGGTTGGCTCAGGCCGAGCTTTTTCGCCGCCAGGGTGATGCTCCCCAAACGCGCGACCATGTAAAAAGCCTTCAGCTCGGCACTCAGCACTTAGGGGGCGCTCTCAATTAGTTTCCTCATCGCGTTGTCGCCTTAAAGCGGGCCAGGCAAGGCGCAGGCCGCTGGTAATGGTTGTTCCCTTTCCAAGGCCTGCAACGCAGCCTGGCCCGCTTTAAGGCACAACCCGAAGGGCCGGGCCTGCTGTTGTGCAGGGCTGCGTTGCTCGAAGCTTATTTGGAATGACCAAACCACGCTACTCGCGCCTTGCCCTGCACAACAGCAGACCCGGCGCGGTGTGGAAACTAATTGAGAACACCCCCTAACCCTCGCATCGATTATTTGCGCAACAGGCGCAGACCGTTGAACACCACCAGCAGGGCCACGCCCATGTCGGCAAATACCGCCATCCACATGGTGGCGAGACCCACGAAGGTTACCCCAAGAAAGATCGCCTTGATGATCAATGCCAACGCGATATTTTGCGTGAGGATATTCGAGGTCTGCCGCGACAAGCGGATAAACGCTGGTATTTTGCGAAGATCGTCGTCCATCAGGGCGACATCGGCGGTTTCAATCGCGGTATCGGTGCCGGCGGCGGCCATGGCGAAACCGATCTGCGCACGGGCCAGCGCCGGCGCATCGTTGATGCCATCGCCCACCATGCCGACCCGATGACCTTGGGCGTACAAGGTTTCGATGGCTTTGAGCTTGTCGGTCGGCAGCAGGTCGCCTTGCGCCTGATCGATGCCCACCTGGGCGGCAATCGCCCGAGCGGTATGCGGGTTGTCGCCGGTCAGCATCAAGGTCTTGATGCCCAGCTCATGCAGCTGCTGGATGGCCTCACGGCTGGACGCCTTGACCGTATCGGCCACCGCGAACAGCGCCAGGGGGCCAGAACTATCAAGCAACAGCACCACGGTCTTGCCCTGCTCTTCGAGGGCAAACAGTTTTTCTTCCAGGGCTGGCGAGCACAGGCCCAGCTCTTCCACCAAGCGATGGTTACCCAGGTGGTAAACCTGACCATTGATCTCACCGCGCACACCACGGCCGGCCAGCGCTTCGAAGTTATCCACAGCGAGCAGCGTCAGCTGTTTATCCACAGCCGCGTTGGCGATGGCCAGTGAGACCGGGTGATCCGAACGCCCGGCGAGGCTCGCAGCCAGAACTTGTGCGGTGCTTTCAACCGTTGGCTCCAAAGACAGGTAGTCGGTCTGCACCGGTTTGCCATGGGTGATGGTGCCGGTCTTGTCCAGCGCCAGGTAATCCAGCTTGTGCCCGCCCTCCAGGTACACACCGCCCTTGATCAGAATACCTTTGCGCGCCGCAGCCGCCAGGCCGCTGACGATGGTCACCGGGGTGGAAATCACCAGTGCGCAGGGGCACGCCACCACCAGCAGCACCAGTGCGCGGTAGATCCAGTCGAACCAGGCCGCGCCCATGAACAGTGGCGGGATGAGTGCCACGGCCAAGGCGAAGATAAACACCACCGGCGTGTAGATTTTCGAGAAGCGGTCGACGAAGCGTTGGGTCGGCGCCCGCGCGCCCTGGGCGGCTTCCACGGCATGAATGATCCGCGCCAGGGTCGAGTTGTTGGCGGCGGCGGTCACTTTGAATTCCAGGGAACCGGCCTGGTTGATGGTCCCGGCGAAGACTTTGTCGCCGACGGTTTTCTCGACGGGCAGGCTTTCACCGGTGATCGGCGCCTGGTCGATGGTCGAGCTGCCGGACAGCACTTCGCCATCCAGGCCTACACGCTCACCGGGACGAACCCGCACTCGCGCACCCAACTCGATGCTTTTAACGTCCTGCTCGAGCCAGCTGCCGTCGGCCTGCTGCACGGTAGCTTGCTCGGGAGTCATCTGCATCAGACCGCTGATGGCATGGCGCGCGCGGTCCAGGGATTTGGCTTCGATCAACTCGGCCACGGTAAACAGGAACATCACCATCGCCGCTTCCGGCCATTGGCCGATCAGCACAGCACCGGTCACCGCGATGCTCATCAGCGCGTTGATGTTCAGGTTGAGGTTCTTCAGGGCGATCCAGCCCTTTTTGTAGGTGCCCAAACCACCGCTGAGGATCGAAATCAACGCAACGATGGCCACCACCCAGGTCGGCGCGGCGTTGGTGAAGTGAATCACTTCGGCCGCCAAGGCACCGATACCCGACAGCGCCAATGGCCACCAGGGTTTTTTCACCGGTGCCGGACTGGCTTGCGCATCCGCGCCCTGCTCAATGGGTTCGGCCAACATGCCGATGGACTTGATGGCGTCGATGATCGGCGCGGTGCTCGGCAGGTCGTGGGTCACGCCCAGTACGCGGTTGATCAGGTTGAATTCCAGTTGCTGCACACCCGTAAGCTTGCCCAGTTTGTTCTGGATCAGCGTCTGCTCGGTCGGGCAGTCCATGGCGTCGATGCGGAAACGGCTCAGGCGCGCGCCGTCGGTCGGCGTTTCACTGAGCTTGATCACTGAAGGTGCTGCGGCGCTGGAACAGCAAGCGCCGCCGTGACTGGCGTGATCATGCTTGTGAACCGGCTTAAGCTTTGGCTCGTGGCTGTGATCGTGATCGTGATCGTGATCGTGATCAGCGTGGGGTTTGTGGGTGTGCAGGGAATCGCTCATAAGGTCGCGTCCGAAAAGGTGCCTGTTGCCAAGTGAACACCCTGTAGCCACTATAGGGTCAAGCAGCCAAACGGAGATGATTGAAATGAAGATCGGTGAATTGGCGAAACTGACCGACTGCCAGGTCGAAACCATCCGTTATTACGAGCGCGAAGGTCTGTTGCCGGAACCTGCCCGCAGTGAAGGCAATTACCGCTTGTACACCCAGGCCCACACCGAACGCCTGACCTTTATCCGCAACTGCCGTACGCTGGACATGACCCTCGAAGAAATCCGCAGCCTGCTCGGCCTGCGCGACAGCCCGCAGGATCAATGCGAAAGCGTCAACGCGCTGATCGACGAGCACATCCGCCACGTCAAAGCGCGAATCGACGGTTTGCTGGCCTTGCAGACACAGTTGCTGGAGTTGCGCCAGAGCTGCAGCGAGCGGCCGGATATCGAACAGTGCGGGATTTTGCAGCAGCTGGAAGTCAGCGGTGGCGTGGTGGCGAGCGAAGCCGAGCATTCCCATGTCGGCAGAAGCCACGGGCATTAAGCGGTCCGGCGCAGCACAAGCAAGAGCATGGCGAAACCGGCCAGCACCGCTCCCGTCAAAAACGTACTTTGCGCCCCAACGGTTTGCCACAGCCAACCGGCGAGAACACTGGCGAGCAGCAGGCAAACGCCGCTGATCAGATTGAAGATGCCGAACGCCGTGCCTTTCAGTTCGTTGGGGGCGGTGTCGGCGATCAGTGTGGCGAGGATGCCTTGGCTAAACCCCATGTGCAGACCCCACAAGGCCACCCCCAAGAGCATCGTCAGGGTCGAACGGGATTGAGCGAGCACCAGATCTGCGAGCACCAGCAGCCCCATGCCAAGACAAAGCAGTTTGGGCCGGCTGATGCGATCGGAGAGCCGGCCGGCCGGGTAAGCAGACACTGCATAAAACACCGACATGACCACCATCACCAGCGGCACCCAAGTGGTCGACAAACCCATCTGCTGCGCCCGCAACACCAGAAACGCCTCGCTGAAACGTGCCAGCGTAAACACGCCTCCGATGACGACCACCCACCAATACCCGGACGAGAAGTCGTGAAGGACTCGCCAATGAATGGGTGATCGAAACGTGTGTTTGCCGGTGGCGCGTTCAGGCTCTTCGACCCCCATGACAATCAGCGCGACCGCGATGGCCGCCGGGATCACGGCGAACCACAACACCTGCTGGATATCGGCGAGCCAGAGCATCAGCACAATGGCCAGCGCAGGACCGACAAAGGCGCCGACGGTGTCCATCGACTGGCGCAAACCGAAACAGGCACCGCGAATCTCCAGCGGCGCGATATCCGCCACCAGGGCATCGCGCGGCGCGCCACGAATGCCCTTGCCGATTCGGTCCAGAAAGCGCGCGGTGAACACTACCTCCACCGAATGAGCCAGCGGGAACAGCGGCTTGGACAACGCGGCCATACCGTATCCAAGTAGCAGCAAGCCTTTGCGCCGACCGATAAAGTCGCTGATGGCACCGGAGAAGACTTTGACCAGCATCGCCGTCGCCTCGGCGATGCCCTCGATGACGCCGACGGTCAGCGCGCTCGCGCCCAGCGTCGTGACCAGAAACACCGGCAGCAGGCTGTGCACCAGCTCAGACGAAACATCCATGAACAGGCTGACAAAGCCCAAGGCCCAAATGGTCCGCGGAATACCAAGCGCTTCCGTTTTGGCCTTTTTCACGTGTTTATCCTGTAGTGCTCCAGGGCCCCATCAAGGGCTGCGACCAGCCCCTATGGCTGAATATTGCGCCGAGCGAGTGCTGGCAATACTCGCAGGTACACACGCTCAAGAACGTCGAGCAACTGCTCACCCAGTTGCCTGCAGCCCAACACTTCCCGCACCAGCCAGGCGCTGGCCAGCGAAACCAGCAACGACCCGGCAATATCGAATGGAAAGTGCACGCCCACGTAGACACGCGCCCAGCCAACCAATGCCCCCAGCAGCAGAACCAGCCAACCCAGCTTGCGCAGCGATGCCAGTATCAAGCCAAAGGCCAGCGAGAACATCACCGTGGCGTGGTCACTGGGGAACGATGACTCGGCGGCATGCTCCAGGAAGTTTTGCCCCAAGCCCAACATGAACGGACGAGGGTGGAACCAAAGGCTGCTGATCAGCAGGTTGCAGCCCAGCGCAAAAACGATACTCAGCGTCGCGGTGACCGCCACCGCCCGCTGCTGGCGTGTCCCTCGCAGCCACAAGCCCGCCAGCAAAAGCGGTACGCCGTAGATCAGCCACTGCGCGAGAAACATCGCCAAAAACCGCATTGGCGCCGAGGCATCCGCGCTGGCGTTGATCGCCAGGAACAGGCTGCGATTGAGTTCTTCCACAAAGAGACGCCATTCAGATCATCAGAAAACACCACGCCGCGATAACGCGGTGAGCGGTACACATCATAGTAGTTGCAATCGCCCGGACAGTCGGAGCACTCCGCAATCCGGGCTTCAGGCGTTTGACACCTGTTTACTACAAGTCCTGCGGCCACACGGCACGTCAGCGACCCGGTTGAAGCACGCCGTCAATTCGAGCGTTCGACAGTGTCAGACTGCGCTTTCTGACTGCTCGCTACGGCCTGTGCATGTTCAGACTGCTGATAGTGAACCATCGCCACATCGCGGGCGGCGTCCATTCGGGCCTGGACCTTATCGCCACCACCTTCGGCCATCGCAGCCACAGAAGCGCACATCAGGGAAACGACCAAAAAAGCTTTCAGGGATTTCATCAGGGACTCTCCAGTTAGTTGGGTTCTGCCAGCACATTTGCTTGCTGACTGGAGCTCATCCTATAGGGCGCTATTTATCGGCCCTTTCCCCGGGAGATGAATTTTCTGACATGTAGACTTTTAGATTCGCTCTGCTGCGTAAGAGCTGGCGATTGATCGTTCCCACGCGCGTGGGAACGATCTTCAGGGCTAGACCGCCATTGGTGCGGTCATGGGGGCGTGGTGTTCGTAACCTTCCAGCGAGAAGTCGCTCGGTTCGATCTGTTCCAGCCACTCCGGCTGATAGACACCGGTCTTGGCAAACTCCGGCACACGCTCGGAAATCACCAGTTTGGGCATCGGGAACGGCTCGCGCTTGAGCTGTTCGTTGAGCATGTCCAAGTGGTTTTCGTAAACGTGGGCGTCACCGATGAAATAGGTGAACCAGCGCGGCGTGTAACCGGTCAGGCGACCGATCAGGCTCAACAGCGCGGCACCTTCGGTGAGGTTGAACGGCGTGCCCAGCCCCAGGTCGTTGGAGCGGATGTAGAGCGTCAGGGAAATCTCTTTGGTCTCGACATTCGGGTGGAACTGATACAGCAGGTGGCACGGCGGCAAGGCCATTTCATCGAGCTGGGCGACGTTCCAGCCGTGGAACAGGATGCGGCGGCTACCCGGGTCCTTGATGATGGTGTCGACGCACTGGCGAATCTGGTCGATCGCCTTGTACAGCACCACATAGGCCTGGCCGTCTTCTTCACCTTCGGCGATCTGACGATAACCCTGGCTCAGCGTCTGCTCGATGGCGGCCTGGTTGCTGACCGGGATCTGCTTGTACGCCGGCCATTTGCGCCATTGCACGCCGTAGATCTCGCCCAGGTCGTCGTCGCCCTGACGAAACGGGTTGGCCAGCCACTGGGCGTTTTCGTTGGCATTCTGGTCCCAGACCTTGCAGCCCAACGCACGGAACTCAGCCGCGTTGTTCACGCCCCGCAGGAAGCCGACCATTTCGCCGATGGCCGATTTGAAGGCCATCTTGCGGGTGGTGATCGCCGGAAAACCTTCTTTCAGGTCATAGCGCAGCATCGCGCCGGGAAAGCTGATGGTGTTCACGCCGGTGCGGTTGGCCTGCTTGGTCCCATTCTTGATGACGTGGGCGACCAGATCGAGATATTGCTTCATGAGTTACCTGTGTCCTTGAACGCAGGGTCGTGACCCTGTGTTCCGAATGTAGAGCGCGGCGCCTTAAGACGCCGGAGTAGCGGGCGCTGCCGGGGCGCGGTTGTACGCCAGCCAGAGCAGGAACAGCCCACCGATGATCATCGGGATGCACAGAATCTGCCCCATGGTCACCCAGCCGAACGCCAGGTAGCCCAGCTGCGCATCCGGCACGCGCACCAGTTCGACGACAAAACGGAAGATCCCGTAGAACAGCGCGAACATCCCGGAAACCGCCATGGTTGGCCGCGGCTTGCGCGAGAACAGCCAAAGAATGACGAACAAGGCCACGCCTTCGAGGGCGAACTGGTACAGCTGCGACGGGTGGCGCGGCAACTGCGCCGGGTCACTGAACGGCGGGAAGATCATCGCCCATGGCAGGTCGGTCGGTTTGCCCCACAACTCGGCGTTGATGAAGTTACCGATACGCCCGGCACCCAGGCCGATCGGTACCATCGGTGCGACGAAGTCCATCAGTTGGAAGAACGACTTGCCGTTCTTTTTGCCGAACCACAGGGCCGCCAGCATCACGCCGATAAACCCGCCGTGGAACGACATGCCACCCTTCCACACTTCAAAAATCAGCGTCGGGTTGGCGATGTAGGCGCTCAGATCGTAAAACAGCACATAACCCAATCGGCCGCCGACTATCACACCCATCGACATCCAGAAGATCATGTCGGAGAGCTTCTCCTTGGTCCAGGTCGGGTCGAAGCGGTTCAACCGACGCGACGCCAGCATCCAGGCGCCGCCGATGCCGATCAGGTACATCAGGCCGTACCAGTGGATTTTCAGCGGGCCGATGGCCAGGGCCACCGGGTCAATCTGCGGGTAAGGCAGCATTGCGACTCCTCGTTAGAGTTGAAACCTAAAATTCCTGGCGCGACCGTGCCACGCCGGGATTAAGCCAGGATTGCGTCATGGCTCGCAGCAAATGGCTCAGAGCAGAAAGCTCAAACCCACGCAAAACAGCAACGCGGCAAACAGTCTTTTCAGCAAACGCGGCGATAGCTTGTGGGCCAGTCGCGCACCGATGCGGGCAAAGACCATGCTGGTCAGGGCGATGCCCAGCAGCGCCGGTAAATAAATGAACCCGAGACTATGAGCCGGAAGACGTGGATCGTGCCAGCCCAGAATCATGAAACTTAATGCACTGACGAGCGCAATCGGCAGACCGCAGGCCGAAGACGTGGCCACTGCTTGCTGCATCGGCACACTGCGCCAGGTCAGAAACGGCACCGTCAACGAGCCTCCGCCGACCCCGAAAATCGCCGACGCCCAACCGATCACACTGCCGGCCAGGGTCAGACCGAATTTGCCGGGCACCGTTCGGCTGGCCTTGGGTTTGACCTCCAGCGCCAGCTGCACGGCAACGATCAACGCGAACACGCCAATGATCTTCTGCAAGTTCGGCCCCGATATGGCTTCGGCAGTCAGTGCGCCAAAACCCGCGCCGATCAGAATGCCAAGGGTCATCCAGACAAAGATCGGCCAGCGCACCGCGCCCTTGCGCTGATGTTCGCGCACCGCATTGACCGAGGTGAAGATGATCGTCGCCAACGACGTACCGACGGCCAAGTGAGTCAGCACCGAGGCATCAAAGCCCTGCAAGGTGAAACTGAACACCAGCACCGGAACAATGATGATCCCGCCACCCACCCCAAACAACCCGGCCAGCACACCTGCGCAGGCGCCCAGCGCCAGATAGAGCGGAAATTCCATGGCTGCATCCCAAAATAAGTGCGGCATGGTAACGGATGCACGGCCTCAAGCTCCACTGGATGGCGATGGATACCCGCCGGTTCTGTGCGTAGAGTGAGCAAAAAAGCAACGAGTGATCACCCCATGTGCTTGATCGTCTTCGCCTGGCGGCCGGGTCACGCCCAACCGCTGATCGTCGCGGCTAACCGTGACGAGTTCTACGCACGCCCCAGCCTGCCGCTGGCGCAATGGCCCGAAGCGCCGCAGGTATACGCCGGGCGCGACCTGGAGGCCGGGGGCACCTGGCTGGGTATCGGCGCCGACGGGCGCTTCGCTGCACTGACCAACATCCGCAACCCGCACCAGCTGCCGGCACGCAAATCGCGAGGCGAGCTGGTGGCGCGCTTTCTCACTGGCGACTTGCCGATTGCTGAGTATTTGGCCGACGTCGTCGACCGATCAGCGGAATATGCCGGGTTTAACCTGCTGGTCGGCAATCATCATGAACTGTGGCACTACAACGCGCGGGAGCCTGGGCCAGTCAAACTGCAACCAGGGATCCATGGGCTGTCGAATGCCGGGCTTGATACGCCGTGGCCGAAGGTGCTCAAGGCCAAGGCGGCGTTGAGTGAAGTACTGGCTGATCCGCAGCCACAGGCTTTGCTGGCCCTTTTAGGCGACCCGCAAACGGCACCGTTCGCCGATTTGCCGGATACCGGCGTTGGGCTGGCGACCGAGAGTTTGCTGTCGAGCGTGTTTATTGCCAGCCCCACGTATGGCACGCGAGCGAGTACGGCGCTGATTGTTCAGGCGGACGGGACGCGGCTGATGGTCGAAAGAAGTTTCGGGCCGTATGGCGGGCATCTTGGGGAAGTGGAAATCAGGGATTAGGCGGCGTCGGCACTGACGCCATCGCGAGCAGGCTCGCTCCCACATTTGGACTTCGGTGTTCACAAATTGTGTGTTCACAGTAGATCCAGTGTGGGAGCGAGCCTGCTCGCGATGAGGCCGTCAGCGTTTTAGAGGGGCTTGATCGCCGCCGGATTGATCATCCGCGCCAACCCAAGGTTCTTCAGCGCCAGTTGCAGCGAGCTGTGGATCACTTGCGGGTTGTCGATGGTCATCAGCTCGGCGAGCAGATCCCTGGCCCAGCTGAGGTTGACCTGGCGCAGCATCCACTTCACTTTCGGCAAGTTGGTGGCGTTCATCGACAGGCTGTCGAAACCCATCGCCATCAACAGCACCGCTGCCGCCGGGTCACCGGCCATCTCGCCACAGATACTCACCGGCTTGCCTTCGGCATGCGCGTCGCGCACCACGTTCTGCAAGGCTTGCAGGACTGCCGGGTGCAGGTAGTCGTAGAGATCGGCAACCCGTGGGTTGTTACGGTCCACGGCCAGCAGGTACTGGGTCAGGTCGTTGGAGCCGACCGACAGGAAGTCCACCTGCCGTGCCAGTTCCTTGGTCTGGTACACCGCTGCCGGAATCTCGATCATCACGCCAACCGGGGGCATCGGCACGTCGGTGCCTTCGTCGCGCACTTCACCCCAGGCGCGGTGAATCAGGTGCAGGGCTTCTTCCAGCTCATGGATGCCGGAGATCATCGGCAGCAGAATGCGCAGGTTGTTCAGGCCTTCGCTGGCCTTGAGCATCGCACGGGTCTGCACCAGGAAGATTTCCGGGTGGTCGAGGGTCACGCGGATCCCGCGCCAGCCGAGGAACGGGTTGTCTTCCTTAATCGGGAAGTACGACAGTGACTTGTCGCCGCCGATGTCCAGGCTGCGCATGGTCACCGGTTGCGGATGGAAGGCCGCCAGTTGCTCGCGATAAATCGCCAGCTGCTCCTTTTCGCTCGGGAAGCGCTGATTGATCATGAACGGCACTTCGGTGCGGTACAGACCCACGCCTTCGGCACCGCGCTTCTGCGCCCGCGCCACGTCCGCCAGCAGGCCGGTGTTGACCCACAGCGGCATGCGGTGACCGTCCAGGGTCACGCACGGCAAATCGCGCAGTGCATCCAGCCCCAGCGCCAGTTGCTTCTCTTCCTCGACCACGTCGGCGAACTGCTTGCACAGCACGTCGCTCGGGTTGGTGTAGACCTCGCCGTGGTAGCCGTCGACGATCATCTGGATGCCGTCGACCTTGGAATACGGCAGGTCGACCAGGCCCATCACCGTCGGGATGCCCATGGCTCGCGCCAGGATCGCCACGTGGGAGTTGCCGGAACCGAGTACCGACACCAGACCCACCAGCTTGCCTTCCGGCACCTCGCCGAGCATCGCCGGCGTCAGTTCTTCGCTGATCAGAATGGTGTTGTCGGGGTAGACCAGCGTCTGCTGACGTTCTTCCTGCAAGTAAGCCAGCAGGCGTCGGCCGAGGTCTTTGACGTCCGAGGCGCGCTCACGCAGGTAGGCGTCGTCCATCAATTCGAAACGGTTGACGTGATCGGTGACCACCTGACGCAATGCGCCCTGGGCCCACTGGCCGGTCTTGATCACGGTGGTCACTTCGCTGCCCAGCGAAGCGTCGTCGAGCATCATCAGGTAGACGTCGAACAGCGCCCGTTCTTCTGGCCGCAGTTGCGTAGCGAGCTTGGCGGACAGCGCGCGCATGTCGGCGCGTACACCTTCGATGGCCGTCTTGAACAGCCCCAGCTCAGCGTCGATGTCGGTGATGGTCTTGTCAGGCACCACGTCCAGATCGGCTGGCGGCAGCATGACCACCGCCGTACCGACCGCCGCACCAGGCGAACCGGGTACGCCGACGAACTTGGCTTCCTGAATGCCTTTGCCCTGGCGCCCCAGACCACGGATCGAGCCGGTGGCCTCGGCGTGGGCGATAACGCCCGCGAGCTGGGCACTCATGGTCACCAGGAAGGCTTCTTCACCTTCGTCGAACTGGCGGCGTTCTTTTTGCTGAATGACCAATACGCCGACGACGCGGCGGTGGTGAATGATCGGGGCACCGAGGAACGAGGCATACCGCTCTTCACCGGTTTCGGCGAAGTAGCGATAGCGCGGGTGATCCGCGGCGTTTTCGAGGTTAAGGGGTTCTTCACGCGTGCCGACCAGGCCGACCAGACCTTCGTTGGGCGCCATGCTGACCTTGCCGATCGAGCGCTTGTTCAAGCCCTCGGTGGCCATCAGCACGAAGCGGTTGGTCTCGGGGTCCAGCAGGTAGACCGAGCAGACCTGGCTGCCCATGGCCTCTTTGACGCGCAATACAATAATCCCCAACGCCGCCTTGAGATCCTTGGCGGAGTTAACTTCCTGGACGATCTTGCGCAGCGTATTGAGCATGGCTCGGGGTCGAACTCCGTCGTCAGTCGCGCGCTAAAAGGCGCGGGGCAAGCTCTTTGAGAGCGCGGCGATAAACCTCGCGCTTGAATGTCACCACCTGGCCCAACGGATACCAATAACTGACCCAGCGCCAGCCATCGAACTCCGGTTTACCGGTCAAATCCATCCGCACCCGCTGCTCGTTAGAGACCAGGCGCAGGAGAAACCACTTCTGTTTCTGGCCGATGCACAGCGGTTGGCTGTGCGTTCTGACCAGGCGTTGCGGCAAACGATAGCGCAACCAGCCCCGGGTACAGGCGAGAATTTCAACATCTTCGCGCTCCAGCCCCACTTCTTCGTTCAACTCGCGGTACAAGGCGTCTTCCGGCGTCTCTTGCGGGTTGATACCCCCTTGAGGAAACTGCCAGGCATCTTGATTGATACGGCGAGCCCATAGCACCTGGCCGGCATCATTCGTGAGAATGATCCCGACATTGGGGCGGAAACCATCGGGGTCGATCACGGCAACAACCTCGCAAACGCATGTCGCCGCATTGTTCCACAAAGGTTGTGAAGGCGGCAACGAAGCTTCCTACGTTATGTGCACTCTTGTGAAAAGACCGTATTCTGGACGCCTTTTTACAGACTTTTCAGCGAGTAACTGCAATGCGTCTGGCTTTATTCGACTTGGACAACACACTTTTGGGCGGCGACAGTGATCACGCGTGGGGCGATTACCTGTGCGAACGCGGTTTCCTCGACGCCGTCGCCTACAAAACGCGCAACGATGAGTTCTATCAGGACTACCTGGCCGGCAAGCTGGACAACGCCGCGTACCTGAACTTTTGCCTGGAAGTTCTCGGTCGTACCGAGATGGCCGTGCTGGACGAATGGCATCGCGACTACATGCGCGACTGTATCGAACCGATCGTGCTGCCCAAGGGTCTCGAGTTGCTGGCCAAGCACCGGGCGGCCGGCGACAAACTGGTGATCATCACCGCCACCAACCGCTTCGTCACCGGGCCGATTGCCAAGCGTCTGGGCGTTGAAACCCTGATTGCCACTGAATGCGAAATGATTGACGGCCGCTACACCGGACGCAGCACCGACGTGCCGTGCTTCCGTGAAGGCAAGGTGACGCGCTTGAATCGTTGGCTGGAAGAGACCGGGATGTCGCTTGAAGACAGCTATTTCTATAGCGATTCGATGAACGATCTGGCGCTGCTGGAGGAAGTCGCAAACCCGGTGGCCGTGGACCCGGACCCGAATTTGCGGGCCGAGGCACAGAAGCGTGGCTGGCCGGTAATCACTCTGCGCGACTGAAATCGCTTTCGCGAGCAGGCTCGCTCCCACAGTGGATCTGCTGTGAACACACAATTTGTGAACACCAAAGATCAAATGTGGGAGCGAGCCTGCTCGCGATGGGATCGACTCGGTCCAACGCCTTAAACAGGCTTCGCGCCCATCAACCCGGCAATCGCGATAAAGCAGACAAAACTGAACAGCGCCAAGGCGAACGTGAACTTGCCGTTGCCTCCCGGTGCAGTACGCAGCCTGTTAAGCCGCACCAGCAACCAGAACATAGCCAGAGCGCCAACGGTGTAGATCACGCTGGATGCCAGCAGCCAGGTCTGCCCCAGCGGCCAGCCCACCAGGTGCACCATCCACCATCCCGTGAACGGCATGCTCAGCAACGCCAGGCCCATCACCAGCCAGACAAACGCCCAGGGCCGTTGCAGGGTGCGGGTGTGTGCCGTCGCGTCACCGTTGCGGCGCGTGCGCCAGACCCAGATCGCCAGACCCAGCGCACCGACCAGCAACAGTACCGTCGCCAGGACATGAGCCACTTTCAGGGTGGTTAACGTTTCCATGGTTCGAATCCCTTATGACCTGCCCATCAGCGTAGACGCTCAGCCGAGGAACAGCTGATACGCCGGGTTGTCGCTCTCATCCCAATACGGGTAACCGATTTCTGCCAGCGCCGCCGGCACCAGATGGCGCTCTTCGTGCGGCACTTGCAGACCGGCAACCACCCGACCATCGGCCGCGCCGTGGTTGCGGTAGTGGAACATCGAGATATTCCAGCGCCCGCCGAGCTTGTTGAGGAAGTTGAACAGTGCGCCCGGACGTTCCGGGAACTCGAAGCGCAACACCACTTCATCGACGACATGTGCCGCGCGGCCGCCGACCATGTGGCGAATGTGCAACTTGGCCAGTTCGTTGTCGGTCAGGTCGAGCACCGGGAAACCTTGCTCGGTCAGACTGGCGACCAGTGCGCTGCGTGGATCGTTTTCCGGGTGCGTCTGTACGCCAACGAAGATGTGCGCTTCGCTGCCGGTGTTGTAGCGGTAGTTGAATTCGGTGATCTGGCGCTTGCCAACGGCTTCGCAGAACGCCTTGAAGCTGCCAGGCTTCTCGGGGATGGTCACGGCGATGATCGCTTCACGGCCTTCACCCAACTCGGCACGCTCGGCGACGTGGCGCAGGCGGTCGAAGTTGACGTTGGCGCCGGAGTCGATAGCCACCAGGGTCTGTCCGGTCACGCCGTACAGCTCGACGTACTTCTTGATCCCGGCCACGCCCAGGGCGCCGGCAGGTTCAGTGATCGAGCGAGTATCGTCGTAGATATCCTTGATCGCCGCACAGATCTCGTCGGTACTGACGGTGATCACTTCATCAACGTAGTCTTTGCAGATGTCGAAGGTGTGCTTGCCGATCTGCGCCACCGCCACGCCATCGGCAAAGATGCCCACGGTCGGTAGCACCACGCGTTCGCCGGCCGCCATGGCCGCTTGCAGGCAGTTGGAGTCGTCCGGCTCGACGCCGATGATCTTGATCTCGGGCCGCAGGTACTTCACGTACGCCGCAATCCCGGCGATCAGGCCGCCACCGCCCACCGGGACGAAAATCGCATCAAGCGGGCCTGGGTGCTGGCGCAGAATCTCCATCGCCACGGTGCCCTGCCCGGCAATGGTGTGCGGATCATCGTAAGGGTGGATGTAGACGTAATCCTTTTCGTCGACCAGTTTCAGCGAGTAGGCCAGGGCTTCCGGGAAAGAATCCCCGTGCAGCACCACTTTGCCGCCGCGCGAACGCACGCCTTCGACCTTGATCTCAGGGGTGGTCTTGGGCATGACGATGGTCGCTTTCACGCCCAACACCTTGGCCGCGAGCGCCAGCCCCTGTGCGTGGTTACCCGCCGAGGCGGTGACCACGCCACGGGCGCGCTCTTCATCGCTCAATTGGGTCAGCTTGTTGTAAGCGCCGCGAATCTTGAACGAGAACACCGGCTGCAAGTCTTCGCGCTTGAGCCAAATCGTGTTGCCCAGCCGCTCGGAGAGCTGGCGAGCAGTCTGCAACGGGGTTTCTACGGCAACGTCATAAACGCGCGAGGTGAGGATCTTTTTGACGTACTGTTCGAGCATCGGAAAGCATCACTGAGCGGGTTGGGCAGGGCCAAGGAGTCTAACCCGGCTTTTGGCCGGGCGACCACACGAATCCAGAGGTATTACAGCGATTTTGTGGCGAGGGAGCTTGCTCCCGCTCGGCTGCGCAGCAGTCGTAGAATCTGAGTCCCAGGTTCTTCAGGTTCAACTATTCAGCCTTGTTGCGACCGCTTCGCGCTCGAGCGGGAGCAAGCTCCCTCGCCACAGAAGCCTCCTCGCATGCCATACATACTCATTGGCCAAACGGGCAATGACCTTCCCCGCCCCGGCGCCTATAATGCGGGCCTTTCGTTCCCCTCGCCCGCTTCCGGAGCCCGCATGACCCAGGATCAACTCAAACAGGCAGTGGCCCAGGCCGCCGTCGACTTCATCCTTCCAAAACTCGACGACAAGAGCATCGTCGGGGTCGGCACCGGTTCCACCGCCAACTGCTTCATCGACGCACTGGCCCTGCACAAGGGGGCCTTCGACGGCGCGGTTGCCAGCTCCGAAGCCACCGCCGCGCGCCTCAAGGGCCACGGGATTCCGGTGTATGAGCTCAACACCGTCAGCGACCTGGAGTTCTACGTCGACGGCGCCGATGAAAGCGACGAGCACCTGAACCTGATCAAGGGCGGTGGCGCCGCCCTGACCCGCGAGAAAATCGTTGCGGCCGTAGCCAAGACCTTCATCTGCATCGCCGACGCCAGCAAACTGGTGCCGGTTCTGGGTGCTTTCCCGCTGCCGGTCGAAGTGATCCCGATGGCCCGCAGCCACGTGGCCCGCGAGCTGGTGAAACTGGGCGGCGACCCGGTGTACCGTGAAGGCGTGTTGACCGACAACGGCAACATCATCCTCGACGTGTTCAACATGCAGATCACCAACCCGGTTGAACTCGAGACCCAAATCAACGCCATCGTCGGTGTGGTCACCAACGGCCTGTTCGCCGCCCGTCCGGCAGATGTACTGCTGTTGGGCACGAGCGAAGGCGTAAAAACCCTGCGCGCCAAGTAAGCAACGCTAGGCCCTGTGGCGAGGGAGCTTGCTCCCGGCGGCTGGATTGGGAGTGCTCCGCACTCCAGCGGGAGCAAGCTCCCTCGCCACAGGCGGTTTCAGATCAGCGAACGCTACTGTTGAAGCTGCCGGCGCCCGGCAGTTCCAGCACCAGTTCATCACCCACGTTCAGCGGACCGACGCCGACCGGGGTGCCGGTCATGATCACGTCGCCGGCTTGCAGCGAGAAGCAGCCCGCCATGTGCTGGATCATCGGCACGATCGGGTTGAGCATCGCGCTGCTGTTACCGTCCTGGCGAACTTCACCGTTGATGGTCAGGCGGATACCGATATCGGTCAGGTCCGGGAAGGTGCTGCCGACCACGAACGGTGCCAGCACGCAGGCGCCGTCGAACGACTTGGCGATTTCCCATGGCAGACCTTTGGACTTGAGCTCGGCCTGCTTGTCGCGCAAGGTCAGGTCCAGCCCCGGTGCAAATCCGGAGATCGCATCCAGCACTTCTTCGCGGCTCGGTTTGGTCGACAACGGCTTGCCGATCAACACGGCGATTTCCGCTTCATAGTGCACCGAACCACGCTCGGTCGGAATCGCAAAACCACCTTCCAGCGCTACCACGCAACTGCCCGGCTTGATGAACAACAGCGGCTCGGTTGGCACCGGGTTATCCAGTTCCTTGGCGTGTTCGGCGTAGTTACGCCCGATGCACACCACTTTCCCGACCGGGAAATGAATACGCGTACCGTCGACATACTGGTGCTGATAGCTCATTTACCGACTCCTGCCTTATTGATTCGCTGCTTCAAACAGCGAAGATCTTGCCCGGGTTCATGATGCCGTTCGGGTCGAACACCGCTTTGACCGCTTTCATGTACTCGATCTCAACCGGGGAACGGCTGTAGGTCAAGTAATCACGCTTGGTCATGCCCACGCCATGCTCGGCGGAGATCGAACCGTTGTACTTCTCGACGGTTTCAAACACCCACTTGTTGACGGTCGCGCACTTGGCGAAGAACTCGTCCTTGCTGAGGTTGTCCGGCTTGAGGATGTTCAGGTGCAGGTTGCCGTCGCCGATGTGGCCGAACCAGACGATTTCGAAATCCGGGTAGTGTTCACCGACGATCGCGTCGATTTCCTTCAGGAATGCCGGGACTTTCGACACAGTGACCGAAATGTCGTTCTTGTACGGCGTCCAGTGGGAAATGGTCTCGGAGATGTATTCGCGCAGTTTCCAGAGGTTTTGCAGCTGCGATTCGCTCTGGCTCATCACGCCATCGAGCACCCAGCCTTCTTCGACGCAGTGTTCAAAGGTTTCCAGGGCGTGGTTGGCCACTTCCTCGGTGGTCGCTTCGAATTCCAGCAGCGCGTAGAACGGGCAATCGGATTCAAACGGCGCCGGCACATCACCGCGCGCCAGGACTTTGGCCAGGGCCTTGTCGGAGAAGAATTCGAACGCCGTCAGGTCGAGCTTGTTCTGGAAGGCGTGCAGCACCGGCATGATCGAATCGAAGTCGGCAGTGCCGAGGACCATCGCGGTGAGGTTTTTCGGGGCGCGATCCAGGCGCATGGTCGCTTCGACCACAAAACCCAGGGTGCCTTCGGCGCCGATGAACAGCTGACGGAGGTCGTAGCCGGTGGCGTTCTTGATCAGGTCGCGGTTCAGCTCCAGCAGGTCGCCCTTGCCGGTCACGACTTTCATGCCAGCGACCCAGTTACGGGTCATGCCGTAGCGAATCACCTTGATCCCGCCGGCATTGGTGCCGATATTGCCGCCAATCTGGCTGGAGCCAGCAGAAGCGAAGTCCACCGGGTAGTACAGGCCGTGTTCTTCGGCGCGATTTTGCAGTTGTTCAGTGACCACGCCTGGCTGGCAGACGGCGGTGCGGTCGGTCAGGTTCACGTCGAGGATCTGGTTCATATAGTCGAAGGAAACAACCACTTCGCCATTGGCCGCCACGGCAGCAGCGGACAGCCCGGTGCGTCCGCCGGACGGCACCAGCGCAATCTTGTGCTCATTCGCCCAACGGACGATGGCCTGGACCTGCTCGGTGGTCTTGGGGAACACGATGGCCGTCGGGGCCGGGGCGAAATGCTTGGTCCAATCCTTACCGTAGGCATTCAGGGAGTCGGCATCGGTCAGCACCTTGCCAGGCTCAACCAGGGTCTTCAGCTCTTCAATCAGGGCGGGATTGGTCATCGACAGAACTCTCGAACAATTCATGGTCATCCTGAGTACGCTTCACGTCGCAGGAATGAGTGTTTTCGGGGTGCATATGCTAGCATACCGCCCCCGCAGGATAGTGCCCAAAGGCTGTTCTGCGGCGACGGCTTTCCTGCCGTCCGGGTCAGCGTCTGCTGGCTACTTCCCTGCCATTTTTCTCCGGGACACAGGTTTACGCAGATGAGCAAGACTTCTCTCGATAAGAGCAAGATCAAGTTCCTTCTTCTCGAAGGCGTCCACCAATCGGCTGTCGACGTCCTCAAGGCGGCGGGCTACACCAGCATCGAGTACCTCACGGGTTCTCTGCCGGAAGCCCAGCTGAAGGAAAAGATCGCTGATGCTCACTTCATCGGCATTCGCTCCCGTACTCAACTGACCGAAGAAATCTTCGATCACGCGAAGAAACTGGTGGCTGTTGGCTGTTTCTGCATCGGCACCAACCAGGTCGACCTCAATGCTGCGCGTGAACGCGGCATCGCGGTGTTCAACGCACCGTACTCCAACACCCGTTCGGTGGCCGAACTGGTGCTGGCCGAAGCGATCCTGTTGCTGCGCGGCATCCCTGAGAAAAACGCTTCCTGCCACCGTGGTGGCTGGATCAAAAGCGCGGCCAACTCCTTCGAAATCCGCGGCAAGAAGTTGGGTATCGTCGGTTACGGCTCGATCGGTACACAACTGTCGGTCTTGGCTGAAGGCCTGGGCATGCAGGTGTACTTCTACGACACCGTGACCAAGCTGCCACTGGGTAACGCCACCCAGGTCGGCAACCTGCACGAGCTGCTGGGCATGTCCGACATCGTGACCCTGCACGTACCGGAAACCGCTGCCACCCAGTGGATGATCGGCGAGAAAGAAATCCGCGCCATCAAGAAGGGCGGGATCCTGATCAACGCCGCTCGTGGCACCGTGGTCGAGCTGGACGCCCTGGCGGACGCGATCAAGGACCAGCACCTGATCGGCGCGGCCATCGACGTATTCCCGGTGGAGCCTCGCTCCAACGATGAAGAGTTCGCAAGCCCGCTGCGTGGCCTGGACAACGTGATCCTGACCCCGCACATCGGTGGTTCCACCGCTGAAGCGCAAGCCAACATCGGTCTGGAAGTGGCTGAGAAGCTGGTCAAGTACAGTGACAACGGTACGTCGGTGTCTTCGGTCAACTTCCCTGAAGTGGCCCTGCCGGCTCACCCTGGCAAGCACCGCTTGCTGCACATCCACGAGAACATCCCGGGTGTGATGAGCGAGATCAACAAGGTCTTCGCCGAAAACGGTATCAACATTTCCGGTCAGTTCCTGCAGACCAACGAGAAAGTCGGCTACGTCGTGATCGACGTCGACGCCGAGTACTCGGACCTGGCGCAAGAGAAGCTGCAACACATCAACGGCACCATTCGTTGCCGCGTGTTGTTCTAACGCTCAAGCGTCAATACAAAGGGAGACCCTCGGGTCTCCCTTTTTCATGCCTGGAAACTACTTACTTCACGGTCACGGTGATCTTTTTCGACATGATCGGCGGGTCGAACGGCACGTGGTTCTTGTCGCCCAGTTCCAGTTGCAAGGTGTGCTTGCCCGGCGTCAGGGTCACGTCGGTTTCGGTCTGGGCCTTGCCGAAATGCAGGTGGTTGGCGTCCGCCGGGATCGGCATGTTCTCGGCCGGCAATTTGCCAACGTCGATCAGCAAGTGGTGGTGCCCGGTATGTGCGGTCTGATCGCCGGCCGGCGCCAGGGCAATGTTTTCAACCGCGAATCTGACCTTGAAGGTTTTATCCACGGTCGCACCGTCCGCCGGGGAAACGATATACACCTTCGCACCCTCAGGGGCCTTGGTACGGGGGATGTCCGCGGCGCCCGCCAACATTGAAGCGCTGAGCATCAGACCGGCGAGAACTGCACGTGACATAAAGGTTTTCATTCTTTTCTCCAGTTTTGGACTTAATCTTTACGGTTGTGACAACTTCGTCGCAATTCGTTGTCGAAGCACCTCAACACCCTGGTAAAGCGCACCGAAACAGCGCGTCGCACATAATGAATTCAAGGAGTGACCATGCGCTTTCTGCCTGGCCTGATACTGTTGCTGCCCCTTGTGAGCCCTTTTGCTCACGCTGAACTGATCGACGATGTAAACGACCGTGGCGAACTGCGCATTGCACTTGAAGCCAACACTCCACCGTTCAATTTCAAGGAAGACGGCAAGCTCACAGGCTTCGAAGTCGAACTGGGCCAACTGCTGGCCAACGAGCTGGATGTGCGCGCCGACTTCGTCGTCACCGATGCAACCGATCTGCTGCCGGGGGTCGAGAGCGGCAAGTACGACGTCGCCATCAACCACATAGCACTGACCCCGGAGCTCAAGGATCGTTTCGACTTCAGCGAGCCTTATAGTTATTCAAGCGCACAATTGATCGTTCGCCAGGAAGAACAACGCCCGCTCGGCACTTTGCTGGCGCTCAAAGACGTGGCAAACAAACAGATCGACGCGGCCATCAGCGATCGCTTGCCGATCCCCTACGCCAGCCGCGACAGTCGTCTACCGGTGAATGAAGGCGCCAAGGTCGGGCCGACCTTGAGCCTGGCGATTCCGTTTCAGAAAGGTAACCCGGCATTCCAGGCCAGCCTGGACCGGGCACTGCAACGGATCAAGGCGGACGGCCGGCTGATGGCGCTGTCGGAGAAATGGTTCGGCATGGATGCGAGCCAGCCGCCAAAACCGTAATCCAATGGAGATCAATGTGGGAGCGAGCCTACTCGCGATAGCGGCCTGACCGTCAACATCATTGTTGAATGTGATGACCTCATCGCGAGCAGGCTCGCTCCCACATTAGTTATGTGAAGACTGTTGGATAAGCTCAGCCAACGCGACCGCGGCCTCAGCCAACTCCAGCTCGCTGAACACCTGCACTCCATTACGGGTCAACAAGGCAGCGGTGACGCCCTCGCCGCTGACTTTGACCCCGCTGAAGGTCCCGTCATAGGTCAACAGATTGCCGCAAGACGGGCTGTTGGCTTTGAGCACGGCGATGCGGATGGCGTGTTTTTGCACCAGTTCCAATGCCTGATAGGCCCCCGAGAGAAACTCGGTGCTGACGTCCTCGCCCTCCGTCGTCATGACCCGCGCAGTACCGTCGAGAACCTGAACGCCTTGCCCGCCAGGGATCTCGGCCGCTGCCCGTGGCGTTGGCAAACCGCCGGCGACTTCCGGGCACAAAGGGATCACCCGACCTTCGGCGATCCACTGTTCCAGCTGATTGAACGGCCCACTGGCGCCGCCGTCGTATCGCACGCGGTGACCCAACAGACAGCGACTCACCAGAATTTTCTGCATGATCAGAACGGCTCGTTGCCGCGCCGGCGAAACCAGCCCGTCAAGGACAGGCGCTCGCGGGTCGCGGGCAGGACTTCATGAGGTACTTCGCTCGACAGGAACACCACCAGGCAACCGCCGGTGGGCACCACATCGTGTGGGGCGCCCTCCTCCAGGTACATCCGCAACTGGCCGCCATGCTCGGGCAGCCACGCGTCGTTGAGGTAGATCACCGCTGAAACCATGCGCCGGTCGTCGTCACGAAAGCGGTCGACGTGCTTGAGGTAGAACGCGCCCGGCGGGTACAGCGCGAAATGGCTTTCAAAATCCTCAAGCCCGAGAAACAGGCTACGGTTCATCGCCTCGCGCAGGCTGTCCATCAACCCCAGATAGCTGTCGCAGGTGTCGACTTGCCCGGGCTCGAGCCACTGAATATGGTCGCCGCGGATACCTTCGCGAATCTCCGAAAAAGGTCCGCGCCCCACCGCCGCCGGCGCCAACTCGCCCTCAGCCGCACGTTTACGACACTCAGCCGCCAGTTCCAGGGTCAGCGCCTGGGGCAGGAAAATGTTTTGCTGCGACCAGCCGCGTGCAGCCAGGTCGTCGACGATACGTAACAGCAGCGGGTGATCAGAGGGTATTTGCATGGCGCGCATAGTATTCCTGCGCCAGGAAATCCGACAGAGCCACCTAGCGGGCTGATACGAATTCTCGACAAGACGTAACCCCACACGGAGAATAGTCGCCTGCTGACAGGAGTCCTTATGCGCCGTTTGCTTTTTTCACTGTTGATGCTCTGCACTTTGCCCACTTGGGCAGACGGCCACGACCAGTTGTACAAGGTCGCCGGTTGGCCAGACCAACGCGCGCATTTTAACGATGCCCTCACGGCCGCCCAGCAGCGCTACCAAGGCAGCCTGCCACCCGCAGTGTTCCAGGCCCTGGTCAATAACAGCAATCAACGCTTTGCCCCGCAGGCCATGGACCGTCGGGCCGAAGCGCAACTGCGCAAAAATCTCGCCGATCCAAAACCGGCGCTGGCGTTTTTCCAGTCACCCCTGGGGCGCAAAATCATTGCCGCCGAGCTGCTGGCAACCCGCCGCGACCAGTTGGCAAAAAACGCAAAAGGCCTGCCGAAAGTCGAAGCCAGCGATACCCGTCAGTTGATTATTGGTCATTTGGCCCAGGCACTGCCGGCGCGCGAAGCGGGGGCTGAAGTCAGCCTGGCGATTGCCGGTGTGGCAGCCGACAGCCTGAGTCAGATGATCCCCGGCCTGCTCGGCGGCGGTCAGGCCCAAGGTATGCTGAACGGTCAGCGCCAGCGCTTGATGGAACAGATCGGCTCCGACCTGAACAACACGCTGCTGTACGTCTATCGCGACCTGTCGGATGACGAATTGGAGGAGTTCGCCACGTTCGCCGAGTCAGCTGAAGGCAAGGCTTACTATCGGGCGGCATTGGCGGCGATTCGTGCGGGACTGGCGGTGGGGCAAAGTACGTCGAGCCTCAGTCAGTAAGCTTCGGCGTCTGGAAGATCGCCATCGCGAGCAAGCTCGCTCCCACACTGAATCTGCTTCGTACACAAAACCTGTGCTCACCATAGATCTAATGTGGGAGCGAGCCTGCTCGCGATGGCGTCATAACGGTCGCTAGAGATTTCTCCCCTTGATCCGCTTGGTCAAAAACCCGAAATACTCCTGGCGCAATGCCTGGGTTTCATTCGCCAGATGATGGCGGGCTTCGGGCAGCGTCAACACCTGCGGCCGGTCGAACTTGCCCCCCAGCATCTCAAGGTTGTGCTCCCAATCCACCGTCATGTCCGCCTGCCCCTGGATGATCAGTGGCCGACGACTGCTGCGTGGAGCCGCTTCGATTCGCTTGATCCACCGCGCCAGCGCCCCGACCCAGACCGTCGGCAAGCGCAGCGGCTGTAACGGATCGGCTTGCAGGAATGGCAAGAACGCCGGGTCGTTGGTGTTCTCGCTGAAGCGCCGGGCAATGCCTTTGACGAAAGGCCTCATCAGGTAATAACTGAAGTGTGACCAGCCCCAGGAGCGCGGCCGAACCAGCGGCGCAAGCAACACCACCTGCCCTTGCGCCGGGCTGTCTGCACCGTCGTTCAGCACATGGTCGATCACAATCGCACCGCCCGTACTCTGCCCGCACAAATGCCACGGTTGCGGCAGGTCCAAAGAGCGTGCCTCGGCGAACAAGCCTTGCAGAGCCGCCTGATACTCGGCGAAATCCTGGATGCTGGCGCGCTCGCCGCTGGACAGCCCATGCCCCGGCAAATCACAGGCAATCACCACGAACCCTTGATCCAGCGCCCAGTCGATCACATGCCGGTAAAGGCCCATGTGATCGTAGAAGCCGTGGAACACGAACATCGTCGCCACCGCCCGTTGCGGCCACCAGATCTGGCTGACCAACTGATAGCCATCGACCTGGAAACTGCCGAGCCCGCGTTTGACCGGCACACGGCGCAGGGGGAAATCCAGCCCATAAAAATGCTGGTACGCCTGGGCCTCCTCCGACAACGGCTGTGCCTCGGCCAAGGGCCGCAGGCTAGCACGCAGGTGTTCGGGATTGAAGGTGGCAGGCATGACGAACTTCCAGGAAAAGCGCGGAGCGCAAAACAGACTTTATGGGTCTGCGATATTCATCTGTCGCGGCAAGCATGGCAAGCTACGCGACCTTCAAGGATGCTTGCGTATGCACCCGCCCTACCGCACGACACTGCTTGCCAGTCTGCTCGCCCTTGTGTGCGCCGGCGTGCTGTGGGTCGCTTATGACTGGTTTCAGGGGCGCTACTTGCGAGCGTTCAGCTCACACACGGCGGTGTTTTCCGGCGATCCGCTGAGCCTTCCCGCCAATCTGGCAGGCCCCGGTGCGATTCGCGTCGTGCATTTCTGGGACCCGGCCTGCCCGTGCAACGTCGGCAATCAACAGCATCTGGCCGAACTGCTTGAGCATTATGTGCCGCAAGGCGTCGAGTTTTACGCGGTACAGAAGCCCGGCAGTCACGGCCAGTTACCCAGCACCTTGAGTCGCCTGAAAACCCTCGACGCCCTGCCAGGCGCCGAGCAGATCCCCGCAAGCCCGGCGGTAGCGATCTGGGACCGCAGCGGCAAACTGGCGTATTTCGGGCCGTACAGCGAAGGCCTGACCTGCAACTCGAGCAACAGCTTTATCGAACCGATCCTGCAAGCCCTGAGCGAAGACCGCCCCGTGAATGCCACGCATACCCTCGCGGTGGGCTGCTACTGTCCTTGGGCGACGACCAACGAAACACGTTAGGGCATTCCGGACTTTTCAAGGAAGGTGATGCCCGGCGCGCAAGGTCTGTGCTAAATGTTGACGGCCCCGGCTGGCGGCAACCCTAAAGAACAAGGAGTCACCATGAAACGCGTCCTGACCCTACTGGCCCTGCTACTTGTTGTCCTCGCGGCAGGCGCTGGCTGGTACGTGTACAGCAAGCAGCCGACACGTCAGGGGCTGGTTGAGTTGCAGCGCCTGCAAGGCTCGGTGACCGTGCGTTACGACGAGCGCGGCGTGCCGCATATTCGCGCCGAGAACGAAACCGACCTCTATCGCGCCCTCGGTTACGTGCACGCCCAGGACCGGCTGTTCCAGATGGAAATCATGCGGCGCCTGTCCCGTGGCGAGCTGGCCGAAGTCCTCGGGCCGAAACTGATCGATACCGACAAACTGTTCCGCAGCCTGCGCATTCGCGAGCGCGCCGAAAGCTATGTGGCCGCACTCGACCGCCAGTCCCCGGCGTGGAAGGCTCTGCAAGCCTATCTGGACGGGATCAATCAGTATCAGGACAGCCACGCCGCGCCGATGGAGTTCGACGTACTGGGCATCCATAAGCGCGCGTTCACCGCTGAAGACAGCGTCAGCGTCGCCGGTTACATGGCCTACAGCTTTGCCGCAGCGTTTCGCACCGAACCGTTGCTGACCTATGTCCGCGATCAGCTGGGCAGCGACTTCCTGAATATCTTCGACCTCGACTGGCAGCCCAAAGGCGTGCTGGCCAAGCGTCAGTCCGGCAAGGCTCCAACGCTCTCCGCCACTGACTGGAAGGACCTCAACGCCATCGCCCGACTGAGTGAGCAAGCACTGGCCGATAACGGCCTGCCGCAATTCGAAGGCAGCAACGCCTGGGTGATTTCCGGTACTCGCACCCAAAGCGGCAAGCCGCTGCTGGCCGGTGACCCGCACATTCGCTTTTCGACGCCGTCGGTGTGGTACGAAGCGCAACTGTCGGCGCCGGGTTTCGAGCTCTACGGACACCATCAGGCATTGGTGCCTTTTGCCTTCCTCGGTCACAACCTGGACTTCGGTTGGAGCCTGACCATGTTCCAGAACGACGACCTCGACCTGATCGCGGAGAAGGTCAACCCGGACAATGCCAACCAGGTCTGGTATCACGGCAAGTGGGTCGACATGGTCAACACCGAGCAGCAGATTGCCGTGAAAGGCCAGGCACCCGTCACGTTAGTGCTGCGTCAGTCGCCCCACGGCCCGATCATCAACGACGTGATCGGCACCATCGCCGGCAAGACGCCGATCGCCATGTGGTGGGCGTTCCTCGAAACCCAGAACCCGATCCTCGAAGGCTTCTACCAGCTCAACCGTGCCGACACCCTGGACAAGGCCCGTGCGGCGGCGGCGAAGGTTCATGCGCCGGGGCTGAATATCGTCTGGGCCAACGCCAAGGGTGACATTGGCTGGTGGGCGGCGGCACAACTGCCCAAGCGCCCGGCCGGGGTCAAGCCGGAGTTCATTCTCGACGGCAGCACCAGTCAGGCCGACAAGGAGGGCTTCTACCCGTTCAGCGCCAACCCGCAGGAAGAAAACCCGGCACGCGGTTACATCGTCTCGGCCAACTTCCAGCCGGTTTCGCCAACGGGCATGGAAATCCCTGGCTATTACAACCTGCCGGATCGCGGTCAGCAGCTCAACCGTCAGCTCAGCGACAAGAACGTGAAGTGGGACATCGACGCCAGCGAAAAACTGCAACTGGGCACCACCACCGGCTACGGCCCTCGCCTGCTGGCGCCGCTGTTGCCGGTACTGCGTGAGGTGGTCGGCGACCCGCAAGAGCTGAAACTGGTGGAGCAACTGGCCCAGTGGAAAGGCGATTACCCGCTGGAATCCACCAGTGCCACGCTGTTCAACCAGTTCGTGTTCAACCTGACCGACGAGGTGTTTCACGACAAGCTCGGCGACAACTTTTTCGAGACACTGCTCTTGACCCGAGTGATCGATGCCGCGTTGCCACGGCTGGCCGCCTCCCCCGATTCACCGTGGTGGGACAACCATCATACGCTCGGCAAGGAAACCCGCGCCGACGTCGTCAAAGCCGCGTGGCAGGCCAGCCTCGCCCACCTGAAAACCACCCTGGGCTCTGACCCGTCGCAATGGCAATGGGGCAAGGCCCACACCCTGACCCACGGCCATCCGTTGGGCATGCAAAAACCGCTGGATCGAATCTTCAACGTCGGCCCGTTCGACGCCCCCGGCAGCCACGAAGTGCCGAACAACCTCTCGGCCAAGATCGGCCCGGCGCCCTGGCCTGTGACCTACGGCCCTTCTACCCGGCGGATCATCGACTTCGCCGACCCGGCCCACGGCCTGACCATCAACCCGGTCGGCCAAAGCGGCGTGCCGTTCGATTCACACTACGATGACCAGGCTGAGGCCTACATCGAAGGCGTCTACCATCAGGCGCATTTCAACGAGGAAGAAGTGACGGCCAACACCCGCAGCACGTTGAAGCTGTTGCCGGCGCGGGTGGCGCAATAAACATCAAAAGACGATGAGTTTATTGATACTCGCTGCGGGCGCTTGAGGCGCATGACACCTTGAAAGGCTGACACCAGCCCCTGTGGCGAGGGGGCTTGCTCCCTCGCCACAATACCGCTCAAACCATCGCCGAGAAATTCAGCCGAAACTGCTGCGGCGTCACGCCAAGCCGGCGGTTGAACACGCTGCGCATGTGCTGGGCATCGCGAAAACCGCATTGGTACGCGACGGTCTTGAGCGGTGCCCGCGAGCTTTCCAGCATCACCCGGGCGGCATCCACCCGCGCCTGCTCAACGAACTCGGCCGGGGTGACTCCGGCTTCCCGGGCAAACACCCGCGAGAAATTGCGCGCGCTCATGTTGGCCGCCGTGGCCAGGTCGGCTATGCCCAGGTTCCCGGTCAAATTGGCCAACACGTAGTGCTGAACCCTCGCCACCGGCGACGTCGCTTCGGCGTGCGGTGTCAGAAACGGGCTGAACTGCGATTGCCCGCCGGAACGCTGGGTGAACACCACCAGCCGCTTGGCCACACTCAATGCGACTTGCGGGCCGTGATCCTTGGCCAGCAAGTACAACGACAGATCAATCCCCGCCGTGACGCCCGCCGAGGTGAAGAGCTCCGCGTCCTCGACATAGAGCCGATCGGCTTCGACCCGGGTCGACGGACACAACGCCGCCAACGCGGCGGCATCACTCCAGTGCGTGGTCACCGTACGCCCTTCGAGCAGCCCGGCGCGGGCCAGCATGAAGGCGCCGTTGCAGATCGAACCGAAGCGCTGTGAACGCGCGCTCGCCTCACGTAACCAGCCATGGAACGGCGCACCGAAATCCTCGAACGGCAACCTCGGCCCTCCGGCCACCAACAGCAGATCGTAAGGCTCCAAAGCCTCGCTGAAATGCCGATGAGCGTGCAGCGCCAAACCGTTCGAGCACGGCATCACGCCGTGCTCGAGCCCGATGACGTGCAACTGATAGTGATGCTCCGGCGCGAGGAACCGGTTGGCCTCGGAAAACACATCCATGGGACCCGTGACGTCCAGCGACTGGACGCCAGAGAACACCACGATGGCAACGGATTTACTCATGGGACGAAACGCCTTCAATGGCATTGATATGAATGTCAGCCATCACAAGATCCGTAGCAGCTGCCGAACGCAGCCTCGCAAGCTCGACAGCTGCTACAGGGCTGCGACCGTTCGGAAATCTGACTCACACCCTAGCCAATCCACAACCAATAAGCGAACTGGCATGAAGTACACGCTGATTGGCCGGGATCGCAGCCTCGTGTCGATTGTTCGCGCTCATCTGCCAGAACAGACTGGACTCATCAGCGCCGCCACGGCGTTTCCCATGAGGTAACTACCATGAGCAGCATCATCGCCGGCATCAAAATCCCCGACAGCGCCCTCGCCCGGGCCACCACTGAGTACATCCGCGACATCGAATCCGACCTGCTTTACCACCACTCGCGCCGGGTGTTTCTGTTCGGTGCCTTGAGCGGTGAACGCCAACAACTGGCCTACGATCCGGAACTGCTATACGTCGGCGCGATGTTCCATGACCTGGGCCTGGTGGACGGTTATCGCAGCGATGACGAACGCTTCGAGGTCGATGGCGCCAACGCGGCCGCAGCCTTTCTCAAACCGTACGGCTTGAGCGATGACGACATCGAACAGGTCTGGTTGTCGATTGCTTTGCACACGACGCCGGGCGTGCCCAAGCATTTGCGGCCGACCGTGGCGCTGGTCACCGCCGGTGTGGAAATGGACGTGCTGGGCATGGACTATGCGGCGTTCCCAACCGAGCAGCGTGAAGCGGTGGTGCACGCGCATCCACGGGGTGAGGGTTTCAAGGAGTGCATCATCTGCGCCTTTGCCGACGGCCTGCGCCATCGTCCGCAAACCACCTTCGGCAACGTGAAGACCGATGTGCTGGTGGATCAGGAACCGGGGTTCAAACCGATGAATTTCGTCGAGGTAATTCGCAAATCTCCTTGGGTGGCATGAAAACCTGTGGGAGCGAGCCTGCTCGCGAAAGCGATATGTCAGTCGACATCTGCGTCGACTGACATGGCCCCTTCGCGAGCAGGCTCGCTCCCACATTTGATCCGGATTAACCCGGCATCGGGTTTAAGCCGCTTCTGGCGCCTGTGCCCGGCGTACGTCCGGTTGTTTCCAGGAGTCCGCAGCGCCCTCTTCAATGGCTTGCTGGATCGCACGTTTGCGACTTTCTTCAGCACGGCGGCTGAAGAACCAGACCATGAAGGTGACGATCGACACCGCCAGCAGAATCAGGCTGGCCACGGCGTTGATCTCGGGCTTCACGCCCAGGCGCACGGCCGAGAACACTTCCATCGGCAAGGTTGTGGAACCCGGTCCGGACACGAAGCTCGCCAGCACCAGGTCATCCAGCGACAGGGCGAACGACATCATGCCGCCCGCGGCCAGCGACGGCGCGATCATCGGGATGGTGATCAGGAAGAACACCTTCCACGGCCGTGCACCGAGGTCCATGGCGGCCTCTTCGATGGACAGGTCAAGCTCACGCAAGCGCGCCGACACCACCACCGCCACATAGGCGGCGCAGAACGTGGTGTGAGCGATCCAGATCGTCACCAGACCGCGTTCCTGCGGCCAGCCGATCATCTGCGCCATGGCCACGAACAGCAGCAACAGCGACAGACCGGTGATCACTTCCGGCATCACCAGCGGCGCGGTGACCAGGCCGCCGAACAGCGTGCGGCCCTTGAAGCGGGTGACGCGGGTCAGTACGAAGGCCGCCAAAGTCCCCAACGCTACCGCGGCAACCGCGGTGTAGCAGGCGATTTCCAGCGAGCGCACCACCGAGCCCATCAGTTGGGTGTTGTCCAGCAGGCCGACGTACCACTTGATCGACCAGCCGCCCCAGACCGTCACCAGTTTCGAGGCGTTGAACGAGTAGATCACCAGGATCAGCATCGGCAGGTAGATGAACAACAGGCCGAGCACCAGCATCAGGCTGGAGAAACGGAAGCGTTTCATTCTTTACCCTCCATTTCCTTGGCCTGACTGCGGTTGAACAGGATGATCGGCACAATCAGGATCGCCAGCATCACCACCGCCAGAGCAGACGCCACCGGCCAGTCACGGTTGTTGAAGAACTCTTGCCAGAGCACTTTACCGATCATCAGAGTTTCCGGGCCGCCGAGCAGTTCCGGGATCACGAACTCACCCACCACCGGGATGAACACCAGCATGCAGCCGGCGATGATGCCGTTTTTCGACAACGGAACGGTGATTTTCCAGAAGCTGTTGAAGGTGCTCGAACCCAGGTCAGACGCGGCTTCCAGCAAACTGTTGTCGTGCTTCACCAGGTTGGCGTACAACGGCAGGATCATGAACGGCAGGTACGAATAGACCACGCCGATATAAACCGCCAGATTGGTGTTGAGGATCTGCAGCGGCTCGTTGATCCAGCCCATCGACATCAAGAAGCCGTTGAGCAGACCGTTGTTGCTGAGGATGCCCATCCACGCATACACGCGGATCAGGATCGCCGTCCAGGTCGGCATCATGATCAGCAGCACCAGCACGGTCTGTATCTCTTTGCGCGCACTGGCGATGGCGTAGGCCATCGGGTAGCCGATCAGCAAACAGAGAAGGGTGCTGAAAAGCGCCATCTTCAGCGAACCGAGGTAGGCGGCGATATACAACTCGTCGTCGCCCAGCATGGTGTAGTTGCCCAGATTCAGCAGCAACTGGATCTTCTGATCGACGAAGCTGTAGATCTGGGTGTACGGCGGAATGGCTACGTCGGCTTCGGCGAAGCTGATCTTCAGGACGATGAAGAACGGCAGCATGAAGAACATGAACAGCCAGATGAACGGTACCCCGATGACCAGATGACGGCCACCGGGAATTATTCGACTGAGTTGGCGCTGGAGTTTTCGCAGGTTCATGAGCGCAGTACCACGCCGCTGTCGTCTTCCCACCAGACGTAAACCTGATCGCCCCAGGTTGGGCGCTGCCCACGACGTTCGGCGTTGGCCACGAACGACTGCACGATCTTGCCGCTCGGCAACTCCACGTAGAACACCGAGTGGCCGCCCAGGTAGGCGATGTCGTGCACCTTGCCGCTCGACCAGTTGTGTTCGCAGGTCGGCATTTCTGCAGTCACCAGCAGTTTTTCCGGACGAATCGCGTAGGTCACCGACTTGTCTTGCACCGAGGTGCTGATGCCGTGGCCAACGTAGATGTTGCGGTCCAGGTCCTTGCAGGTAATCAGCGCATGACCCTCGGCATCGTCCACCACTTCACCGTCGAAGATGTTGACGTTGCCGATGAACTCACACACCAGCCGGCTGGTCGGGGTTTCGTAGATGTCGATCGGGCTGCCGATCTGGGCAATCCAGCCCAGGTGCATGATCGCGATGCGTTCGGCCATGGTCATGGCCTCTTCCTGGTCGTGGGTCACCATGACGCAGGTCACGCCGACGCGCTCGATGATTTCCACCAGTTCGAGCTGCATCTGCGAACGCAGTTTCTTGTCCAGCGCGCCCATCGGCTCGTCGAGCAGCAGCAGCTTCGGCTTCTTGGCCAACGAGCGAGCCAGCGCAACACGCTGACGCTGACCGCCAGAGAGCTGATGCGGCTTGCGCTTGGCGTACTGGCTCATCTGTACCAGCTTGAGCATTTCGGCCACGCGGGCGTCGACTTCAGCCGTCGGAATCTTGTCCTGCTTCAGGCCGAAGGCGATGTTCTGCGCCACGGTCATGTGCGGGAACAAGGCGTAGGACTGGAACATCATGTTGATCGGCCGCTCGTACGGCGGCATCTCGGTGATGTCCACGCCGTCGAGGAAAATGCGCCCCTCCGTGGGCCGTTCGAAACCTGCGAGCATACGCAGCAAGGTCGATTTGCCCGATCCCGAACCGCCGAGCAAGGCGAAGATCTCGCCTTTCTTGATTTCCAGGGACACATCGTCCACGGCAATCGTCTCGTCGAACTTCTTCGTGACCCGGTCGATTTTGACCAGCACCTGTTTAGGTGTCTGGTCGCCCTCGAGGGCTTTCTTATAGGCGCCGGAGGCAACTGCCATTTACGAAACTCCCAACAAAATTTGCAGATCGCCCAATACAGGCGAACCTTGGATAGTTTGAGCCTTTGTCACTATTTACCCGACTTGACCTTGGTCCAGCTGCGGGTCATCAACCGTTGAATCGTTGGCGGCAGCTCGATCGACACGTAGGCCTTTTCGAGCACCGCTTGCGGTGGATACACCGATTCGTCGGTACGAATCGACTGCTCCATCAGCTTGTCCGAGCCGGGGTTCGGGTTGGCATAGCCAACAGCGTCACTCACTTGAGCGATCACGTCTGGCTTGAGCACATAGTTGATGAAAGCATGGGCCTGTTTGACGTTGGCGGAGTCCTTGGGGATCGCCAACATGTCGAACCACAACGCGCCGCCCTCTTTGGGAATCGCGTAGGCAACCTTCACGCCTTTGCCGGCCTCGGCAGCACGGGCCTTGGCCTGGAAGATGTCCCCGGAGAACCCGACCGCGACGCAGATATTGCCGTTGGCCAGGTCCGAGATGTACTTGGATGAGTGGAAGTAGGTCACGTAAGGCCGTACCGCCAGCAACTTGGCTTCAGCCTTTTTGTAGTCTTCCGGGTTCGTGCTGTTGGCGTTCAGGCCCATGTAGTTGAGGACGGTCGGCAGCATCTCGTCGGCCGAATCGAGGAAGGCCACGCCACAACTGCTGAGCTTCTTGATGTTCTCGGGCTCGAACAGCACGGCCCAGGAATCGATCTTGTCGACGCCCAACACCGCCTTGACCTTGTCGACGTTGTAACCAATGCCGTTGGTGCCCCACAGGTAAGGTACGGCGTACTGATTGCCCGGATCGTTCATTTCCAGGCGTTTGAGCAGCGCCGGGTCAAGGTTGGAGTAGTTCGGCAGCTGCGACTTGTCGAGCTTCTGGAACGCCCCGGCCTTGATTTGCTTGCCCAGGAAGTGGTTGGACGGCACGACTACGTCATAACCGGTGCGCCCGGCCAGCAACTTGCCTTCCAGGGTTTCATTGGAGTCGAACACGTCGTACACCGGCTTGATGCCAGTGGCTTTTTCGAAATCTGCCAGGGTGGTCTGCCCGATGTAATCCGACCAGTTATAAATATGCACGGTGGACGCAGCTTGAACACTGACGGCAAGCGTCAGGCCGGCACCGACCAGCATGGCTTTGCGAAACAAAGAAATAGGCAAGTGAAGGTCCTCTAAAATAGTTGGGCCCAAGTTGCCCAGCGTTACATGACAGCCATGGCTGCCTGGCAACAAAACCGGCGCGCAACTTACCCTCGATAAACCTTTCCAGCAAAACTTTCTGTCATTTAATTATTCCTGCAACCGCCGCCAGAGCGGCGACGGCTACAGGTGATTGCCTCAAACCGGCTTATTTACCGGATTTGATCTTGGTCCAGCTGCGGGTCAGCTCACGCTGGGTAGCGGCTGGCAAATCAGCGATTGCGTAGAGCTTGGCCTGCACCTCTGCCGACGGATAAATGCCTGGATCCGAGGTGATTTCCTTGTTCACGTACTGAGTGGCTTCGGCATTACCGTTAGGGTAACGCACGCTGTTGGTGATATCGGCCATCACTTTCGGCTGCAACAGGTAGTTCATGAACTTGTAGGCACCCTCGACGTTTTCCGCATCTTTAGGGATAGCGACCATGTCGTAGAAGCTGCCGGCGCCTTCTTTTGGAATGGCGTAGCTGATCTTCACCTTGTCACCGGCTTCGGCGGCACGGGATTTGGCCTGCTGGATGTCACCCGAATAGCCAACGGCTACGCAGATGTCGCCGTTGGCCAGGTCGGAGATGTACTTGGACGAGTGGAAGTAAGTGACCGAAGGACGAATCTTCAGGAACAGGTCTTCGGCTTTCTTGATGTCTTCTTTTTTCTGGCTGTCGGTTGGCAGACCCAGGTAATGCAGGGCGACCGGCAGCATTTCGGTAGGCGAATCGAGGAAGCTCACGCCGCAGCCCTTGAGCTTGGCCAGGTTCTCTGGCTTGAGCACGACATCCCAGGAATCGATTTTGTCGACGCCCAGCGCGGCCTTGACCTTCTCGGCGTTGTAACCGATACCGATCGAGCCCCACATGTAAGGGAAGGCATGACTGTTGCCCGGGTCGCTGACAGAAACCGCTTTGAGCAGCGACTTGTTCAGGTTGCCGTAGTTGGACAGCTTGGACTTGTCCAGCTCCTGGTAAACGCCAGCCTTGATCTGCTTGGCCAGGAAGTTGTTGGACGGCACAACCACGTCATAACCGGACTTGCCGGCCAGCAACTTGGCCTCGAGGGTTTCGTTACTGTCGAACACATCGTAGACGACCTTGATCCCGGACTCTTTTTCAAAGTTCGCGATGGTGTCCGGTGCGATGTAGTCGGACCAGTTGTAAACGTGCAGGACTTTATCGTCGGCCTGGGCTGCCCCAGCCATCACGCCCATCAGGGACAAGGCGAGCAGGGTCTTGCCAGTTTTCTTCAAACCTAATGCCTTCATGCGTAACGCTCCAATTATTCTTTTTAAGCACATTTTTTTGTTAACCAAGATCCAGCGGCCGATTCCTTGGCAACTCAAACAGCGGATAGTCTGGCAAGTTACAAGGCAGGCTTTCAAGGAAAGACCCGTCCTTTGTGCGCCCTGAGCGAAGTGCCAGCCACGGACCTCGCTCAGAGCCTAGCACTTAGCTTTGCAGCGCACTCAGAGTCAGGTCCAGGCACTTGCGCGCCTTGGTGACCAGTTCGTCGATCTCGGCTTCGGTGATCACCAGCGGCGGAGCAATGATCATGGTGTCGCCGACGGCGCGCATGATCAGCCCATTGTCGAAGCAGAACTGCCGGCAGATCATGCCAACACCCTTGCCGACGTAACGCGCCCGTGTCGCCTTGTCCTGAACCAGCTCGATGGCCCCCAACAGACCTACCCCACGAACTTCACCCACCAGCGGGTGATCGTTCAGTTCCCGTAGACGCTTTTGCAAATAAGGTGCCGTTTCTGCACGAACGCGCTCGACAATTTTTTCGTCGCGCAGAATACGGATGTTTTCCAGTGCCACCGCAGCGGCGACCGGATGTCCGGAATAAGTAAAACCGTGGTTGAAGTCGCCACCTTCGTTCAGCACCTCGACCACTTCGTCACGCACGATCAGGCCGCCCATCGGGATGTAGCCAGACGTCAGGCCCTTGGCGATGGTCATCATGTCCGGCTTGAGGTCGTAGAAATCGCTACCGAACCACTCGCCGGTACGGCCGAAACCACAGATCACCTCGTCCGCGACGAACAGAATGTCGTACTTGGCGAGGATTTCCTTGATACGCGGCCAGTAGCTGGCTGGCGGAATGATCACGCCGCCCGCGCCCTGGATCGGCTCGGCAATAAAGGCACCGACGTTGTCGACGCCGAGTTCGAGAATCTTCTCTTCCAGCTGATTGGCCGCCCAGACGCCGAACTCTTCCAGGGTCATGTCGCCACCTTCACCGAACCAGTAAGGCTGGGCGATGTGGACAATGCCCGGGATCGGCAAGTCGCCCTGTTCGTGCATGTAGGTCATGCCGCCCAGGCTGGCGCCGGCCACGGTCGAACCGTGGTAGCCGTTTTTACGGCTGATGATGACTTTCTTCTTCGGCTGGCCTTTGATCGCCCAGTAGTGGCGAACCATGCGCAACATGGTGTCGTTGCCTTCAGAGCCGGAACCGGTGAAGAACACGTGGTTCATGCCTTCTGGCGCGACGTCGGCGATGGCCTTGGCCAGTTTCAGTACCGGCGGGTGAGCGGTCTGGAAGAACAGGTTGTAATACGGCAGTTCGCGCATCTGTTTGCTGGCGGCATCGGCCAGTTCATCGCGACCGTAACCGATGGCCACGCACCACAGACCGGCCATGCCGTCGAGGATCTTGTTGCCTTCGCTGTCCCAGAGATAAACGCCCTTGGCGTTGGTGATGATCCGCGGGCCTTTCTCTTTCAGCTGTTTGAAGTCGCTGAAAGGGGCCAGGTGGTGATCATTGCTCAGGGTTTGCCATTCACGGGTTTGCGGGTTCTTGCTGGTCATAAAGCTCTCCTGGTTGGGTGAGAGTGCGGCTTTTGAAGGCCGCACCCGGCGCATCAGACGGCGAACAACAGGAACTCCCGCTCCCACGAACTGATCACGCGCTTGAAGTTTTCATGCTCGGCCCGCTTGACCGCGACGTAGCCAGTGATGAATTTTTTGCCCAGATACTTCTCGATAGTGGCGCTGTGCTCCATGCGTTCCAGTGCGTCTTCGATGGTCAGCGGCAGACGCAGGTTGCGTCGTTCGTAACCCCGTCCGACCACGGGTGCGCTTGGGGCGATGCCTTCCACCATGCCGATGTAACCGCAGAGCAGGCTCGCGGCAATCGCCAGGTAAGGGTTGGCATCGGCGCCCGGCAGGCGGTTTTCCACCCGACGGTTTTGCGGGCCTGCGTCTGGTACTCGCAGGCCGACAGTGCGGTTCTCTTCGCCCCACTCCACGTTCACCGGTGCCGAGGTATCCGGCAGGAAGCGGCGGAACGAGTTGACGTTCGGTGCGAACAGCGGCAACAACTCGGGGATGAACTTCTGCAAGCCACCGATGTGGTGCAGGAACAGCTCGCTCATGGTCCCGTCTTCATTAGAGAAGACGTTTTTGCCGGTTTCGATGTCGATGATGCTCTGGTGCAAGTGCATTGCACTGCCCGGCTCGCCGGTCATCGGTTTGGCCATGAAGGTCGCGGCCACGTTGTGCTTGAGCGCCGCTTCGCGCATGGTGCGCTTGAACACCAGAATCTGGTCGGCCAGGGACAGCGCGTCACCGTGACGGAAGTTGATTTCCATCTGCGCCGTGCCGTCTTCATGGATCAGCGTGTCCAGATCCAGCTCTTGCAGTTCGCACCAGTCGTAGACGTCTTCAAACAGCGGGTCGAATTCGTTGGCGGCTTCAATAGAGAACGACTGACGACCGGTTTCCGGGCGACCGGAGCGGCCAATCGGCGGCTGCAACGGGAAGTCCGGGTCTTCGCAACGCTTGGTCAGGTAGAACTCCATCTCCGGCGCCACGATCGGCTGCCAGCCCTTGTCGGAATAGAGCTTCAGGACTTTCTTGAGCACGTTGCGCGGCGACAGCTCGATCGGGTTGCCCTGCTTGTCGTAGGTGTCGTGAATCACTTGTGCGGTCGGTTCGATGGCCCACGGCACGAGGAATACCGCGTTCGAGTCCGGGCGGCAGATCATGTCGATGTCGGCCGGGTCGAGCAGCTCGTAATAGATGTCGTCTTCGACATAGTCGCCCGTCACTGTTTGCAACAGCACACTCTCGGGCAGGCGCATGCCTTTTTCGGCAATGAACTTGTTGGTCGGCGAAATCTTGCCACGGGTGATCCCGGTCAGATCGCCAATCATGCATTCGACTTCTGTGATCTTGTGGTCTTTCAACCAATCGGTGAGCTGGTCGAGGTTGTTACTCATAAATGCCTCTGGGCTGAGTGTCCTGATGTCTTTAAAAGTCAGGCGTTGTTTGACGCATCCGCGTCGCGTTGTATTGCCCGCTTGCCGACACGAATCAACGGTAGGGTGGTGGCGTCGCGTGCAGGATCATGAGCAGTTCCCGCCGAACTGGCAGGACCGCTATAGTGAAAAGGTTCTACAGTGGAAGATGAGCCGGTAAACAGGATGCCATCCAGACCGTCAATAATATCGGTCGGATCAAGCCACTCCGCCAGGGACGGAAGGATCAACGGCAGGCCCTTGGCAGCGGTGGCCACTGCGCGGACGTACTTATCGCCAGTGATGTGATAAGCATGCAAACCGATCTGCCTGGAGCAGACGGCGACGCCGATTAACGGCAGGCGAGACATGAAGCACCCCGGTATTATTGCTGTTATGGGTTTGATTCGAGCTTAGCGTTGTTCATTTTTTTACACAACACCCCCGTAAAAAATACAACACGCCCCGCTCAAGCCTGCGGTCGTCAAAGACCTCGAAGGCATAAAAACGCCCCAAAGCGCCTCAAAAATGCCCTTCGAGCGCTTTTTTAGGGCAAAAACGGCCTCGCTTGACTTCGGCATGCCGTTCGGGTTGACTGGAATCTGAAAAGATCAATGATTGATATTTTTAACAACAAAGGTGTTGCATCATGTCGGTACCCCCGCGTGCCGTTCAGCTTAACGAAGCGAACGCGTTCCTTAAGGAACATCCTGAGGTTCTGTACGTTGACCTTCTGATTGCGGATATGAATGGTGTGGTGCGCGGCAAGCGCATCGAACGCACCAGCCTCCACAAGGTTTACGAGAAAGGCATCAACCTGCCGGCCTCTCTATTTGCTCTGGATATCAATGGCTCGACGGTGGAAAGCACCGGCCTGGGTCTGGATATCGGTGATGCTGACCGAATCTGCTATCCAATCCCCGATACCCTGTGCAATGAACCCTGGCAGAAGCGCCCGACCGCGCAACTGCTGATGACCATGCACGAACTTGAAGGTGAACCTTTCTTCGCCGACCCACGCGAAGTCCTGCGTCAAGTCGTGACCAAGTTCGATGAACTGGGTCTGACCATCTGCGCCGCATTCGAGCTTGAGTTCTACCTGATCGACCAGGAGAACGTGAATGGCCGGCCACAACCTCCGCGCTCGCCGATCTCCGGCAAACGTCCGCACTCGACTCAGGTGTACCTGATCGACGACCTCGACGAATACGTCGACTGCCTCCAGGACATCCTGGAAGGTGCGAAAGAGCAAGGCATCCCTGCCGACGCGATCGTCAAGGAAAGTGCTCCGGCGCAGTTCGAAGTGAACCTGCACCACGTTGCCGACCCGATCAAGGCCTGCGATTACGCGGTACTGCTCAAACGTCTGATCAAAAACATTGCCTACGACCATGAGATGGACACCACCTTCATGGCCAAGCCTTACCCGGGCCAGGCAGGTAACGGTCTGCACGTCCATATCTCGATCCTTGATAAAGACGGCAAGAACATTTTTGCCAGTGAGGATCCCGAGCAGAACGCCGCACTGCGTCACGCGATCGGCGGTGTGCTCGAGACCCTACCGGCGCAGATGGCGTTCCTCTGCCCGAACGTTAACTCGTACCGTCGTTTCGGCGCACAGTTCTACGTACCGAACTCGCCGTGCTGGGGCCTGGACAACCGTACCGTGGCGATTCGCGTACCGACAGGCTCTTCCGATGCCGTCCGTATCGAACACCGCGTTGCCGGCGCCGACGCCAACCCGTACCTGCTGATGGCTTCGGTATTGGCAGGCGTGCACCACGGCCTGGTCAACAAGATCGAACCTGGCGCACCGGTTGAAGGCAACAGCTACGAGCAGAACGAGCAGAGCCTGCCGAACAACCTGCGTGATGCACTGCGCGAGCTGGACGACAGCGAAGTCATGGCCAAGTACATCGATCCGAAATACATCGATATCTTTGTCGCCTGTAAAGAGAGCGAGCTGGAGGAGTTCGAACACTCCATCTCCGACCTCGAGTACAACTGGTACCTGCACACCGTGTAAGCGGCTGTAGCAAAAAAACAACGCCGCAGGCCTCATCGCCTGCGGCGTTTTTTTTATGGCCGCCTTCGGCGGATCGCGAGCAGGCTCGCTCCCACACTGGATAAGTGTTGAACACAAATGTTGTGTACACAGAAGATCCCCCTGTGGGAGCGAGCCTGCTCGCGAAGGCGGCCGAGAAGACAACACACAACTCGCCTCGTACAATGCCCGCTGCCCTGCAGGAGACTTCAATGACGCGCCCCGCCCCCCTTCGCAAACCCCGCGCACGCAGCCAGGCCCGGATCGACTCGATACTCGACGCCGCCCGTACGCTGCTGGCTGCCGAGGGCGTGGCCAGCCTGTCGATCTACAGCGTGGCCGAACGCGCCGAGATCCCGCCGTCATCGGTCTACCATTTCTTCGCCAGCGTCCCGGCCTTGCTTGAGGCCCTGACCGCCGACGTCCACAGTGCTTTTCGTGCCTGCCTGCAAGCGCCGATCGAAGTCGGCTCGCTGAGTGGCTGGCGTGATCTGTCGCGACTGGTCGAGCAACGCATGCTCGCCATCTACAGTGAAGACGCCGCCGCCCGCCAACTGATCCTTGCTCAGCACGGCCTGACCGAAGTGACCCAGGCCGACCGTCAGCACGACATCGAGCTCGGCGACCTGATGCACAAACTCTTCGATCAACATTTCGAACTGCCGGCACTGCCCAAGGACGTCGATGTGTTTGCCCTGGCCATGGAACTGGGCGACCGCGTCTATGCGCGTTCGGTGCAACAACACGGGCAGATCACCCCGCGCATGGCCGAGGAAGGCATGCGGGTGTTCGATGCTTATCTGGGACTGTATCTGCCGCCGTATCTACCCAAGCGCGCTATTCCAGCCTGAGTTCTTTGTTGGTTTCTCCGGCCTCATCGCGAGCAGGCTCGCTCCCACATTAGATCTCCAGTGAACACAGATTTTGTGTACAGCAGAAATCCCCTGTGGGAGCGAGCCTGCTCGCGATGGCCGCACCACTGATTCCATGACAGGCACACATGGAACAACCCCGAAGGGCTCAAGCCGTCCGGGGCTGTGTGTGACACATCGATCACAACTTGGCGATCGATACCTCGGTGGATTTCACGAAGGCGATCACTTCGCTGCCGATCACCAGTTCCAGCTCTTTGACCGAGCGCGTGGTGATGACCGAGGTAACGATGCCGGACGCTGTCTGAACATCGATTTCCGAGAGCACGTCGCCTTCGACGATTTCCTTGATGGTGCCTTTGAACTGGTTGCGAACGTTGATGGCTTTGATCGTCATGATGGTGATTCCTGTTGTTGGGAGAACGTTGAATCAGTGAGCCCAGCGCAATTGCGTGGGCAAGGGTGAAACGGGTTCGGGTTCCGGCGGTGCGCCCGGCAGTGACAGCACGCGGTTGAGGACTTCGGTTTCCAATGCCGCCAGTCGATGCGAACCGCGCACCCGAGGGCGCGGCAGTTCAACGTGCAGGTCAAGGCCGATTTCGCCTTCTTCGATCAGCAACACCCGGTCGGCAATCGCCACCGCTTCGCTGACGTCGTGGGTCACCAGCAATACGGTAAAACCGTGCTGTTGCCAGAGGCGTTCGATCAGTTGCTGCATTTCAATCCGGGTCAGCGCATCCAGTGCGCCCAGCGGCTCATCGAGCAACAGCAAACGCGGCTGATGGATCAGCGCCCGTGCCAGTGCCACTCGCTGCTTCTGCCCACCGGACAATGCCGCCGGCCATTCATCGGCGCGATCCGCCAGGCCCACCGCTTCCAATGCGTTCAACGCCTGCTGGCGCCAATGGCCCTTGAGCCCGAGGCCAACGTTGTCGATGACCTTTTTCCACGGTAGCAATCGCGCTTCCTGGAACATCAGCCGCGTATCTTCCCGCGCCTCGCTGAGCGGGGCGGAACCGGCCAACAGTTCGCCGTCCGTTGGCGAGTCGAGGCCGGCGAGCAAGCGCAGCAGGGTACTTTTGCCGCAGCCGCTGCGCCCTACCACCGCCACGAACTGACCGGCCGGAATGTGCAGATCGATCTCGCGCAGCACCTGCCGCGCACCAAAGGTTTTTTGCAGTTTGCGCACCGCCAGCGGAATCCCGCGCAGCAGGCGTGGAGGTTGTTGAGCCGTCATGCTGCACCGCCCTTGGTCACTTGATAGGCCGGATGCCAGCGCAACCAGACCCGCTCCAGACCACGGGCCGCGAGGTCGGCCAATTTGCCGAGCACCGCATACAAAACAATCGCCAGCACCACCACGTCGGTCTGCAAGAACTCTCGGGCATTCATTGCCAGGTAGCCGATGCCGGAGCTGGCAGAGATGGTTTCAGCGACGATCAGGGTCAGCCACATGAAGCCCAGGGCAAAGCGCACGCCCACCAGAATCGAAGGCAGTGCGCCCGGCAAAATCACCTGACGGAACAGGCTGAAACCGGACAAGCCGTAACTGCGCGCCATCTCCACCAAGGCCGGGTCGACATTGCGGATGCCGTGGTAAGTGTTGAGGTAGATCGGGAACAACGTGCCCAGCGCCACCAGAAAAATCTTCGCCGACTCATCGATGCCGAACCACAGGATCACCAGTGGAATCAGCGCCAGGTGCGGCACGTTGCGGATCATCTGCACGGAACTGTCGAGCAGGCGTTCGCCCCATGTCGACAGACCGGTGATAAAGCCCAGTGCCAGACCGATGCCGCCGCCAATCACAAAACCAATGCCGGCGCGCCAACCGCTAATGGCCAGGTGTTTCCAGATTTCGCCGCTGCGCACCAGGCTAACGCCCGCCTCGATCACCGCACTGGGCGCGGGCAGAATCCGCGTCGACAACCAGCCCGACGACACCGACAACTGCCACACCACCAGCAACAGCACCGGCAAGGCCCAAGGTGCGAGGCTGTGGATAAGCTTTTCCCTTTTCATCGCGCGCCTCAGCTCTGGGACGCGGCTTTGGGAAGAATGTCGTTGGCGACCATCTCGCCAAACGGGCTGACGTAACCGGCGCTTTTCGGCAACTCCGGGCGCTCGATGTCGAGGTGCGGGAACAGCAGCTCCGCGACCCGATACGACTCTTCCAGATGCGGGTAGCCGGAGAAGATAAAAGTGTCGATGCCCAGGTCCGCGTATTCCTTGACCCGCGCCGCCACGGTCGGACCGTCGCCGACCAGCGCCGTACCGGCACCGCCACGCACCAGACCGACGCCGGCCCAGAGGTTCGGGCTGACTTCGAGGTTGTCGCGACTGCCGCCGTGCAGCGCGGCCATGCGCTGCTGGCCGACCGAGTCGAAGCGCGCCAACGAGGCCTGAGCGCGGGCAATGGTTTCGTCGTCCAGATGGGAGATCAATCGGTCCGCCGCTTGCCAGGCTTGCGCGTTGGTTTCACGGACGATCACATGCAAACGAATACCGAAGCGCACGGTACGTCCAAGCTTCGCGGCTTTGGCCCGCACTTGTTCGATCTTCTCGGCGACGGCGGCCGGCGGCTCACCCCAGGTCAGGACCATTTCGACCTGTTCGGCGGCGAGATCCTGAGCGGCTTCCGAAGAGCCACCGAAGTACAGCGGCGGACGCGGTTGCTGAATCGGCGGGTAGAGCAATTTCGCGCCCTTCACGCTGATGTGCCGACCCTCGTAATCGACCGTCTCGCCTTCAAGCACCCGACGCCAGATCCGGGTGAACTCCACCGAGGCCTGATAGCGTTCTTCGTGACTGAGGAACAATCCATCGCCGGCCAATTCTTCCGGATCGCCACCGGTCACCAGGTTGAACAGCGCACGCCCACCGGACAATCGATCCAGGGTGGCCGCCTGACGCGCGGCCACCGTCGGGGAAATGATCCCGGGGCGCAACGCGACCAGAAACTTCAAACGCTGGGTCACCGGAATCAGCGACGCGGCTACCAGCCACGAGTCTTCGCAGGAGCGGCCAGTGGGAATCAGGACCCCGCCGAACCCCAGACGATCCGCCGCTTGGGCGACCTGCTGCAAATAACCGTGATCAACGGCGCGGGCGCCTTCGGCAGTGCCAAGGTAATGGCCGTCGCCGTGAGTAGGCAGGAACCAGAAAATGTTGAGGCTCATGGAGTGGTCTCCTAAGGAAATCGAATTACGGCGCAGTGGCAACGGCTGCCGGTGGCGTCCAGATCACGTCTTTGATGCTCAAGGGTTTGGGGATCAACTTGAGCTGGTAGAAGCTGTCGGCGATTTTCTGCTGGGCCGCTATCACTGGCGGCGTGAGGAACTGTGCGCCGTAGCCTTGGCGTTTCACCACGCTCAAGGTGATGTCTGCCGGTAAACCGAGCAGCGGTGAAACTTGTCTGGTCACATCGATAGGGTTGGCTTTGGACCACTCGCCGATGGCGCGAATTTCTTCCACCAAGGTTTTGATCACGGCCGGATGTTTTTCGGCGTAAGGCTTGGTCGCCAGGTAGAACTGATGGTTGTCGACGATGCCGCTGCCATCACGCAGGGTGCGTGCTTGCAGTTGCTGTTCGGCGGCGGCCTGGTAAGGGTCCCAGATCACCCAGGCATCGACGCTGCCACGTTCGAACGCCGCGCGGGCATCGGCTGGCGGCAGGAATACGGTTTGAATGTCGGTGTACTTGAGGCCGGCGTCTTCAAGGGCGCGCACCAGCAGGTAGTGCACGTTGGAACCTTTGTTGAGGACGACTTTCTTGCCCTTGAGGTCCTGCACCGATTTGATCGCCGAATCCTTGGGCACCAGGATCGCTTCGCTGTGGGGCGCGGGCGGTTCGTAGGCGACGTAGAGCAGATCGGCACCGGCGGCCTGAGCGAAGACCGGCGGGGTTTCGCCGGTCACGCCGAAATCGATCGAGCCGACGTTCAGTCCTTCGAGCAGCTGTGGGCCACCGGGGAACTCAGTCCATTGCACGTCGACGCCTTGGGCGGCAAGACGCTTTTCCAACGAACCGTTGGCTTTGAGCAGCACCAGGGTGCCGTACTTTTGATAGCCGATTCGCAAGGTCTCGGCCGCTTGAGCTTGAACAATAACGCCGAAGGACACAGCCGCAGCAAACAGAGCGACCAGACCACGACGCAAAATGACAGGGCGCATGGCGCTCTCCTTTGCTTCGAGATTTGAGTTGCACCTGCTCGCCCGTTAGCGGACCAGTAAGGTGGGAATTACTTGATCAAATGCTCCAGCGAGCACTCAACAAACGATCATTCAACAGGTTCGGGTCCAGCGGCTTGGGCCGGCGGGCCATGGCACTGAAGAACTGCTCCAGTGCTTCGTTCAAACGTTGCTCCAGCGGTGGCGCCAACTGCGCCTGGGCACTGCCTTCGCCGTAAGCGATCTGGCTGTCTTCGGCGAAGATCCCATGGAGTATTTCCTGGGCCTTCAACGCCGACAGCACCGGCTTGAGCGCGTAATCCACAGCCAGCATGTGGGCGATGCTGCCGCCAGTGGCCATGGGCAATACAACCTTGTGGCTCAGGCCGCGTTCGGGCAGCAGGTCCAGCACGGTTTTCAGCGCGCCGGAAAACGACGCCTTGTAGACCGGCGTGGCGATCAACACGCCATCGGCGTTTTCAATCTGTTGCAGCAGGTCGATGACCTTCGGGCTGTCGAAGCGTGCGTGCAGCAAATCTTCGGCCGGGAAGTCCCGTACCTGGTAACTCACCACTTCTACGCCTTGTTGCTGCAACCAGCGTCGGGAGCGATCCAGCAGCACCCCGGAGCGGGAGCGTTGGCTGGGACTTCCTCCTAGTGAAACGACCAGCATGCGGCAATTCCTTAAACGTTCCTGGCGATTCGCAGTGCGCGATCTCGCGACGATGAGCAGACCTTAACAGCTGATTTATATATCCTTAAATCATATTTGTTCATTTGTTTATTCTATAAATGCATATACGTGAAGGCTTTTTCCTGACGAAAAAAAGGCCGTCGAAACGGCCTGAACTCCCCTGCTTTGTGGATACCTTTGAAGCTGTTGCGTCTGGCAGACCGCTATCGCGAGCAGGCTCGCTCCCACAGAGTTTTGTGTCTGGCTCAAAATCTGTGGTCAGGCCAAATCCACTGTGGGAGCGAGCCTGCCCGCGATAGCGATTTAAGCCACACCAAAAATATCAATGGCTCACTTGTTGGGCTGTGGCGTCAGCCGCAGGTACGGTTTCACCGCGCGGTAGCCTTTGGGGAATCGCTTGTTGATTTCGTCTTCATCCTTGAGCGACGGCACGATCACCACTTCATCACCGTCCTGCCAGTTGGCCGGGGTGGCCACTTTGTAGTGGTCGGTGAGTTGCAGCGAGTCGATCACCCGCAGGATCTCGTGGAAATTGCGACCGGTGCTGGCCGGATACGTGATGGTCAGGCGAACCTTCTTGTTCGGATCGATCACGAACAGCGAACGCACGGTCAGGGTGTCGTTGGCGTTCGGATGAATCAAATCATAGAGGTCGGAGACCTTGCGGTCGGCGTCAGCGAGGATCGGGAAGTTGACGACGGTGTTCTGGGTTTCGTTGATGTCTTCGATCCACTTGTGGTGCGAGTCCACCGGGTCGACCGACAGCGCGATGGCCTTGACGCCGCGCTTGGCGAATTCATCCTTGAGCTTGGCGGTAAACCCCAGCTCCGTGGTGCACACCGGTGTGAAGTCCGCCGGATGGGAAAACAGCACGCCCCAGCTATCGCCCAGCCACTCATGAAAACGGATGATGCCGGCGCTGGAATCCTGTTCGAAATCGGGGGCAATGTCGCCCAGTCTGAGGCTCATGGTGCTGCTCCTGGTGAGTGCGTGATGAGCCTACTGTGCCTAGTGTCGTGAATTATTAAAAAGAATATATATCGATTTATTTAGATCTAAAAAGAATATTAAAGATCTGTTCACTGGACGCAAACACGAGCGAAGACCACTCTTGGAACCAAGGTTCGAGAAGGCCTTGAGTTGCTGTAAAGAGGGAAGTGAAGGAGGGTCTGCGGGGGTGGGCCCGACTTGAAACACAAAAGCCCCGCCAGGCTTGCGCCGGGCGGGGCTTTTTTAAACAGGCTTACAAGCGCCTGGTATTACAACAGCGGGATCGAGTAGCTGACGATCACACGGTTTTCGTCCTGGTCGCGCTGACCTGGAATGTCGTTGCGCCACATAGCGTTTTTCCACGCCACGCCCAGGTTCTTCAGTGGGCCTTGTGGAACCACGTAAGCCAGGGTCAGGTCACGTTCCCACTCGCTGGTGCCGTAGCCGCCAGTCAGAGTCTGAGTGCTGCCGACTTTGCCAGCGGTGTCGATGTTGCTGCCACGCAGGTAGATGATGCCAGCGGTCAGGCCTGGAACACCCACGTTGGCGAAGTCGTAAGCGTAGCGAGCTTGCCAGGTACGTTCACCGGCGCGGGCGAACTTCTGGATCTGCATGTCGGTGATGGTGCTGTTGGACGAACCGTCACCCTGGTTCAGCCAAGGGAAATCACTCTGGCCGTTGCTGTACTGGTAACCGCCACCGAAGGTGTGACCTGCAACGGTGTACAGAGCCAGGTAGCTGTACAGGTTGTTGTCGACCTTGCCTTTGGTAGTGTTAGCCAGAGGACTGTTGTCCGGGTAGTAGCCGGTGGTGAAGTAGTTCTTGTCGCTACCGTTCGCACCGTCGTCGCGGCTGCGGTAGTAACGCAGGTCACTTTTCAACACGCCAGGACCGATGGACCAGTTGTGCACCAGGCCCAGGAAGTTCTGCTTGTAGAAATCTTTCAGGTTGCCGTAGTAGTACGAGGCCGTCAGATCCTTGGTGATCTTGTAGTCAGCACCACCGTAGTAGAACTTGTTGGAGAACTTGCCCGCGTCGTAGTTGGAACCACCGTTGGCACCGGCGAGGGACAGGCCTTCGTCGTTGCTGGAGTTACGCCCTTTGGCCTCGTTGACCTCACCGGCAGTCAGGGTCAGGTCCTTGATCTCGTTCGAGACCAGCTCGCCGCCTGTGAAGGTTTGCGCCAGCATACGACCGTCGTTGTACTTGATGACCGGGTTGCTAGGCTGCAGGGTGCCGATTTTCAGCACGCTCTGCGAAACCTTGACCTTGCCGGTCAAGCCCAGGCTGGCGAAATCGTTGACGGCTTCGTTGCCCTGGCTCGGGAACACGGTGCCGCCGGAGAGGGTACCGGTAGGGTTACCGTGTTTCTCCGGGCTGGAATCCAGTTTCACGCCGTACTGACCAATGGCATCAACACCGAAGCCAACTGTACCTTCGGTGAAACCCGAGGTGAAGTTGAGCTGGAAGCCCTGACCAGTCTCTTCCATCTTGCTAGGGGCTTTTGCAGCTTTGGTATCCGAATCGCGGTTATCGGTGTTGATGTAGAAAGTACGCAGACCCAAGGTCGCCTTACTGTCTTCGATGAAACCGGCGGCGCTTGCCTGCTGCGCCAAAACCCCTACGGCCACAGCCAGGGCCAAGGTGGACTTATTCATGTTTCGCTCCTCTACGTTTCTAATTTTTTGTGCACCTTGGTCCAAGGTCTGGCGCCCCGGTTCCCACAGATGCGCGATTAGCGCAAGACCGTGATTGATAAGTCAATCGTAAGCAGTCGTGTCTACGACCTTGGTCTAATCGCAGTGTTTGGTCCGTTCAGGTTAATGACTTCCTCATAAACCCGAAAAGAACTGTTTCGTAATTTTTCATACCATTATGGAATATAGCTCAGCACGCCTCAACCAAGCCGCATGCTGGGGTATCGGCCTATGAGCTAATTCCTAAATGGTATTTACAGACGCTTTTTTAGCTCCATTCGTGCTTACGTACTCTTCATACGTCAATCACGATCAAATAAGCGACGCCATCATGGCGAAACGTACATCTTCCCGTCAAATTGTTACAGTTTGTATATCGTAGTAGATATTTTGCCGCCCGTCGGCTGAACACCACAACGGGCAGCAAAACGACAGCACTGATCGGCGCACGCTCCTGTAAAAGCCTGCACTCTGTCAGTGCCCGGGGCGAAGTCTAGATTCATCAGGTTACAGAGTCTTTTCGAAGATCTTCGAATTACGCTGATAGTTGTACAGCGAGGCTCGCGCCGATGGCAGGCGCTCGACACTGCTGGGCACAAAGCCGCGTTCACGGAACCAGTGCGCAGTGCGGGTGGTGAGGACGAACAGGGTGTTGAGCCCTTGAGCACGCGCCCGGGTTTCAATCCGTTCCAGCAGCTCATCACCACGGCCGCCATGCCGGTACTCCGGATTCACCGCCAGACAGGCCAGTTCCCCGGCATCCGAGTCGGCAATCTGATACAACGCCGCGCAGGCGATGATCATGCCTTCGCGCTCGACCACGCTGAACTGCTCGATTTCGCGCTCCAGCACCTCGCGGGAACGACGCACCAGAATCCCCTGCTCTTCCAGCGGGCTGATCAAGTCCAGCAAACCGCCGACGTCTTCAATAGCCGCTTCGCGCACCAATTCGAATTGTTCCTGGGCTACCAGCGTGCCGCCACCGTCACGGGTGAAGAGTTCGGTCAGCAGCGCGCCGTCTTCGGCATAACTGACAATATGGCTGCGGCCGACACCACCACGGCAAGCTTCGGCTGCAGCATCCAGCAGTTCCGCCTGATAGTTGCCGCCCAGACGCTGCAAGTGCGCGGGCACCTGCTGCGGACGCAGTTCACGCACCAGACGGCCGTTCTCGTCAATCAGCCCCAGATCTGCGCCGAACAGCAACAGCTTGTCGGCACCCAGCTCAATGGCAGCACGGGTGGCGACGTCTTCGCAGGCCAGGTTGAAGATTTCCCCGGTCGGCGAGTAGCCCAGCGGCGAGAGCAGCACGATGGAACGCTCGTCCAGCAGGCGGTTGATACCCTTGCGGTCGACCCGACGCACTTCGCCTGTGTGGTGATAGTCGACACCTTCGAGCACACCGATCGGCCGTGCGGTCACCAGGTTGCCGCCGGCCACCCGCAGACGCGAGCCCTGCATCGGCGAGGACGCCATGTCCATCGACAAGCGTGCCTCGATGGCAATGCGCAGTTGACCCACCGCGTCGATCACGCACTCCAGGGTCGCGGCATCGGTGATGCGCATCCCGTGGTGGTAATGCGGGGTCAGGCCGCGCGCGGCAAGGCGGGTTTCAATCTGCGGACGCGAACCGTGAACCAATACCAGCCGCACACCCAGGCTGTGTAACAGCACCAGGTCGTGGACGATATTGCCGAAGTTCGGGTGCTCGACGCCGTCGCCGGGCAGCATGACGACGAAGGTGCAATCGCGGTGAGCATTGATGTAAGGGGAAGCGTGACGAAGCCAATTAACGTATTCGGGCATAACACCTGCGCCTGTAATAAATAGCAGCCGAAAATAGGACGAAGCAAAACGCACAGCGGGCTGATGGTTATCGTCGGAACAGGCTTGGCGACACGCGCGCTCTCCTCATGAATACGGGTTCAATGCCCCGGGATTAAGCCGGGGTCAGGCAGTAATGTTCGATCAGTTGACGCAAGAGCTGCACAGTAGGCTGCAAACGTGACATTTCAAGGTATTCCCCCGGTTGGTGGGCGCAGGCGATATCGCCAGGGCCAAGCACCAGCGTCTCGCAGCCAAGACGCTGAAGATAAGGCGCTTCGGTGCCGAACGCTACTGCTTCGGCGAGGTGGCCGGTGAGTTTTTCAGCAACCCGCACCAGCTCCGAGTCCGCCGCCTGCTCGAACGGTGGCACTTCGGGAAACAGCGGAGCGTAGTCAATTTTCACCTGATGGAGCTCGGCGACCGGTTCAAGTTTCTGCCGGATCGCCGCGCGCAACGCGTTCGGGTCCATACCCGGCAAGGGCCGCAGGTCGAACTCCAGCGAGCACTGGCCGCAGATCCGGTTCGGGTTATCACCACCATGGATGCAGCCGAAATTCAGTGTCGGTTGCGGCACGCTGAACTGCGGATTGCGAAACTCGCGCTGCCATTGCAGACGCAAGCCGCGTAACTCGCCCATCGCATCGTGCATGGCTTCCAGCGCGCTGTGGCCCAGGCTCGGGTCGGACGAATGGCCGCTCTGGCCGAGAATGTCGATGCGCTCCATCATCACGCCTTTGTGCAGGCGGATCGGCTTGAGCCCCGTCGGCTCACCGATCACCGCCGCCCTGCCCAGTGGCCGACCAGCGGCGGCCAACGCCCGGGCGCCAGACATGGAGCTTTCTTCATCGCAGGTGGCGAGAATCAGCAGCGGTTGCTTGAAGGGTTTATCCAGTAGCGGCAGCACGGCTTCGATGGCCAGCGCGAAGAAGCCCTTCATGTCGCAACTGCCGAGGCCGACCCAGCGGCCGTCGACTTCGGTCAGTTTCAGCGGATCGGTCTGCCACAGGGCGCCGTCGAACGGCACCGTGTCGCTGTGCCCGGCCAGTACCAGGCCACCGGGGCCAGAGCCGAAGCTGGCGAGCAGGTTGAATTTACCGGGGCTGACCTGCTGGATATCGCAGGAAAAACCCAGATCGCCGAGCCAGGTCGCCAGCAGGTCAATGACCGCGCGATTGGATTGATCGAGGTTCGGTTGGGTACAGCTGACGGACGGTGCGGCGATCAGCGCAGCGAACTGTTCTTTCATGGACGGCAAAGGCATCGCTGACTCCCAACTCCCGAATTGAAGTCCATCATAGAACCATCTGGCGACAGGAATAAACCGTCGCGGCGCGTAGGTTTAGTGAGTGCTGTACACTGCACGGCCTTGGCAGCCACACATTCCCCCGGCTGCGCTCCCGATCCTGGATTTTCCGGCCATGCAGAAAGAAACCGAAATCAAACTCCGCGTCAGCCGCGAAACCCTCGCCGCCCTGCGCGAGCACCCGTTACTGAAAAAACGCAACAAAAGTGGCTGGGAACGCCGTGAATTGATGAACCAGTACTTCGACACGCCAGAGCGTGACCTGGCCCGCGCCAAGGTTGCCCTGCGCCTGCGCCGCGATGGCGAAGAAGTGATTCAAACCCTCAAGACCCGTGGCCACAGCGTTGCCGGTCTGTCCGAGCGTCATGAATACGACTGGAACCTGCCCAAAGCCAAGCTCGACGTGAAGAAACTCGACGGCGAATGCTGGCCCGAAGAGCTGGCCGAGCTGGACAAGAAAACCCTGAAGGCGATTTTCACCACCGACTTCGTACGCGAGCGCGCCGAAATCGCCTGGGGCCGTGGCAAGACCAAAGTGGTCATCGAAGCCGCGCTGGACCTGGGCCACGTGATTGCCGGCAAGCAGAAAGAAGAAATCTGCGAGCTGGAACTGGAGCTGCGCGAAGGCGAGCCTGCGGCATTGCTGGAACTGGCCGCCGAGCTGGCCGCGACCCTCGCACTGATGCCGTGCGACATCAGCAAGGCCGAGCGCGGCTACCGCCTGTTCGACGCCAACAGCTATTCGTTGAGCCTGCCGGCGCCGGTAGTGACCTTTGAGCTGCCGCTGGACGACGCTTTCGCCGCGCTGAGCTGGCACTTGCTTGGCAGCAGCCAGCGTCTGGCCGAGCAATATCGCTTCAACGGCCACTGGCGTTTGCTGCAGGACTGGGTCGAAAACCTGGCTGAATTGCGCGCGTTGATCGGCAGCCTCGGTCAAGCCGCTCCGCGTCAATCGACTCACGACTTGCGCGTGGCGCTGGACGCCTTGCTGGAAGACTGGCGCCCGCTGGTTCAAGCCGGCCAGGACGACGAAGACGTGCGCAAAGCCGCGCCGGAACAGTTCCTCGAAGAACTGGAAGACCCGCGCTGGGGCCTGTTCTCCCTGAACACCTCGCGCTGGTTGCTGGCCCGCACCTGGGCTGCCGATCGCAACGTCCGCGGTAATCGCCAGGGCGCTGCGCAACTGGGCAACTGGTTGCCGCGTCTGCTGGGTGAAGAAGCTACATCCCTGCAATTGCAGCGTTATCAGCAACAGCCGGAAGACCTGGCCGAGCAACTGCCGCGTATCGAACGCATCCAGGCCTGGCTGCACCATGCCCGCAACGTGCTGGACATCCCGGAAATGGATCGCCTGTACGGTGAATTGAACAAACTCGCGCAACTGGCCAACGAACCGATCACCGACGAAGCGCTGGATGCACGCAAGCAGCAGGCGATCGCGGTGTATCAGAACCGCGCGTGGAAGATGTTGCTGCGTATGTAACACCGCCATCGCGAGCAAGCTCGCTCCCACATATGATCTATGGCGTTCACAAATAGTGTGTTCACAGAAGATCCAGTGTGGGAGCGAGCCTGCTCGCGATGAGGCCCGCACATTCACCGCAAGACTCTACCCCCGCAACACCGGCAAACTCGTCGTGGACTTGATTTCCGACAAAGCCACGATCGAGTTGACCTCCTGAATCCCCGGTACCATCGACAGCTTCTCGAAGAAGAAGCGCTCATAGGCTTCGATGTCCGCCGTGACGATCCGCAGCAAGAAATCCACCGCGCCCATCAGCACATAACACTCCAGCACCTCCGGAAAACCGCGAATCGCCTCGGTGAATTCGGTGAAGTTCGAACGCCCGTGAGCGTTGAGTTTGATCTCGGCGAAGATCTGCGTGTTGAGGCCGATTTTCTTGCGATCGAGCAAGGTCACTTGCCCGCGAATAACGCCCTCCTCCTTCATCCGCTGAATGCGCCGCCAGCACGGCGACTGTGATAACCCGACCTGCTCGGCAATCTGCGCACTGGACAGCGAGGCGTCCTCTTGCAGCAACGCCAGAATTCGTCGGTCGTACGCGTCAAGTTCGCTATGCATAGAAAAACCTGTAAATACACAACTTAAGAATTGATCAATTCGAATTAACGCCAATCTACCTCATCATAGATAAGAAATACCCCGCACCGAATGTAAAAATTTCTCCAATGATTTGGAGACCGACCATGCCCCCGCTCGAAGCCGTCCGCAACACGCCAACCCGCGCCGATGTGTGGAACGTCAGCAATGCCCACTGCCGCGTGCACTACCAACTGCTGGCCGAGGCCGAACCGGACGTGTTGTGCCGGGCGCTGAACCTGTTTGCGTTACAGTTTCTGGTCCCGCAGCAGGTCAATGTGCTGCGCCGGGACGACCTGCTGTCGATCGATATCGTCATGGACGGATTGAGCTGGCACCGTGCCCAGGTGATCGCGGAAAAATTACGTAACCTGATCAGCGTGTGCTCGGTGGAGCTGCAAGCGGCTGATTCGCAATGGGTTCAAGCTGCGCAGGCAACCGGCTGAAGCACCCCTGCAAAACCTCGCAACGATGAATCAGGCGACGGTCGAACGGTCGGCCTTTGTGGGGACTATTCTTGGCATCTGTGGTTAGAGACACCCCGTCTAAACCGCTCGCTGCAGGATAGTTTCCATAAGGAGCCCGGATGCCCGTTCAACTCGCCACTCAGGATCGCTGGCTGGATCTCAATGACCTGCTACGTGAACTGGTCGCCCAGGGCTTCATCAGCCAGGACTCGGCCGAGCACGCGCTGACGACCCGCCGCAATGCCAGCAACAGCCAGTTGCACCCGCTGGAATTTCTGGCCAGCCAACACCTCGACGACCTCAGCCGCCCCGGCAAACGCCTGGATCTGGAAAGCCTGACCCTGTGGCTCTCGCAGCAGGCCGGTCAGCCTTATTTGCGCATCGACCCGCTGAAAATAAATGTCGCGCAAATTACCCCGCTGATGTCTTACGCCTTTGCCCAGCGCCACAAGATTCTCGCGGTATCGATCGACCGCGACGCCGTCACCGTGGCCAGTGCGCAGCCTTATGTGCGGAGCTGGGAAGCAGACCTGACTCACGTTCTACAACTGCCAATCAAACGTGTGGTGGCCAACCCGGCGGACATCCAGCGCTTCAGTGTGGAGTTCTTCCGCCTGGCCAAATCGGTCAGCGGCGCGACCAACGCCGATCAGCACATGAACACCCTGGGCAACTTTGAACAGCTGCTCAACCTCGGCGCCAGCGACCAGGAGCCGGACGCCAACGACGCACATATCGTCAACATCGTTGACTGGCTGTTCCAGTACGCCTTCCAGCAGCGCGCCAGTGATATCCACATCGAACCGAGGCGCGAGCAAGGCACGGTGCGTTTTCGCATCGACGGTGTGTTGCACAACGTCTATCAATTTCCACCGCAGGTGACCATGGCGATTGTCAGTCGCCTGAAAAGCCTGGGGCGGATGAACGTCGCGGAAAAACGTAAACCCCAGGACGGCCGGGTCAAGACCAAGACCCCGGACGGCGGTGAAGTGGAGTTGCGGCTGTCGACGCTACCCACCGCGTTCGGGGAGAAAATGGTCATGCGGATCTTCGACCCGGAAGTGCTGCTCAAGGACTTCGACCAGCTTGGATTTTGCGCAGAGGACCTGCGCCGCTGGCAGGACATGACCCGCCAGCCCAACGGCATCATTCTGGTCACCGGCCCGACCGGTTCGGGCAAGACCACCACGCTCTACACCACACTGAAAAAGCTCGCGACGCCAGAGGTCAACCTCTGCACCATCGAAGACCCGATCGAGATGGTCGAGCCGGCGTTCAATCAGATGCAGGTCCAGCACAACATCGACCTGACCTTTGCCAGCGGCGTGCGCGCACTGATGCGACAAGACCCGGACATCATCATGATCGGCGAGATCCGCGACCTCGAAACCGCCGAAATGGCCATTCAGGCAGCGCTCACCGGGCACCTGGTGCTGTCGACCCTGCACACCAACGACGCGCCAAGCGCCATCAGCCGCTTACTGGAACTCGGCGTGCCGCATTACCTGATCAAAGCCACCTTGCTGGGGGTCATGGCACAACGTCTGGTCCGCACCCTGTGCCCACATTGCAAGGCGCCGCTGACCCTGGGCGAAGACGACTGGCAAACCTTGACCCGCCCCTGGCAAGCACCGCTGCCGAGTAACGCCCAGAGTGCCATTGGCTGCCTGGAATGCCGCGACACCGGTTATCGCGGACGCGCCGGGGTCTACGAAATCATGCAACTGACTGACAGCATCAAAGCCCTGATCAACCCCGACACCGACCTGCTCGCCGTACGCCGTCAGGCATTCAAGGAAGGCATGCGCAGCCTGCGGCTGTCGGGGGCACAAAAAGTGGCGACGGGGCTGACAACTATCGAAGAGGTGCTGCGGGTGACGCCGCAGAGTGAGCAGAAGTAATCGGTGCCCGGCAAGAGTTCACGCCGCTACACTCAAGCCTGCACCTTCATTGACTGAACAGGGATTTTCCATGCAAATCGGTAGCGTACTTTTACTTTTCCTCGGCCTTGTCGTCGCCATTCTGTTCATGGGTTTCAAGGTCGTGCCTCAGGGTTACCAGTGGACGGTCGAGCGTTTTGGCCGGTACACCGACACCCTCAAGCCTGGCCTGAATATCATCATCCCGGTGATGGACCGCATCGGGCGCAAGATCAACGTGATGGAAAACGTGCTGGATATTCCGCCGCAGGAGGTCATCACCGCCGACAACGCCACGGTGCAGATCGATGCCGTGTGCTTCTTTCAGGTGGTCAACACGGCTCAGGCGGCTTACGAGGTGAACAACCTTGAGCACGCCATTCGCAACCTGCTGCAAACCAACATCCGCACGGTGCTGGGCTCGATGGAACTGGACGCGATGCTCAGCCAGCGCGACGCCATCAATGAAAAACTGCTGCGCACCGTCGATGAAGCCACCGCGCCGTGGGGCATCAAGATTACCCGGATCGAGATCAAGGACATCAGCCCGCCAGCCGACCTGATGGCGGCAATGTCCGGGCAAATGAAAGCCGAGCGGATCAAACGCGCGCAAATCCTCGAAGCCGAAGGCCTGCGAGCCTCGGCGATTCTCACCGCCGAGGGCAAGAAGCAGGCGCAGATTCTCGAAGCTGAAGGTAGCCGTCAGGCAGCGTTCCTGGAATCCGAAGCCCGCGAACGCCAGGCCGAAGCGGAGGCCCGTGCAACCAAGGTCGTGTCCGAGGCAATTGCCAGCGGCAACGTGCAGGCGGTGAACTACTTCGTCGCGCAGAAATACATCGACGCCCTGGGCAAGCTCGCCTCGGCCAACAACAGCAAAGTGATCCTGATGCCGCTCGAAGCCAGCCAGGTGATCGGCGCTGTCGGCGGTATCGGCGAGATCGTCAAGGCTACGTTCGATAGCAAGAAGGCTTGAGGCGCGACCTATGTGGGCATTCCTGCAACATTTATCGTTCTGGGACTGGCTGGCGCTGGGTACGATCCTGTTGATTCTCGAGATATTCGGCGCTGGCGGTTATCTATTGTGGGTCGGCCTCGCCGCGGCGGCGGTGGGCGTGCTGACGTTCCTGATTCCAGGTTTGCTGTGGGAGTTGCAGTTCCTGCTGTTCGGCTTGCTGTCGATCCTCACCGCCCTGTACTGGTGGCGACGCCAGCGCAGCGCGATGCGGGCCAGCGACCAGCCGAACCTCAACCTGCGCGGGCAGGAACTGATCGGCAAGGTCTTTGTGGTGCATCAGGCGATTGTAAATGGCCGCGGCAAAATCAAGGTCGCCGACGGCGTCTGGATGGCCAGGGGACCTGACGCTCCTGCGGGCTCCAGGGTTCGCGTCACGGGGCTGGACGGGGTGGTTATCCTGGTTGAGCACGCCGATTGAACGCTATGGAACTCGTTTGGGGTATTGGCAATCCAACCTGCCAGAAATCCCACTGGAGTCACCCGCAATGCGTTTTAAACTTGCTGCCGCTACCCTTGCCTTGCTTTCCCTGTCTGTAGGTTCAGCAATGGCCCATGATCATGATGGCATCTTGCGAGAAGTTATTTCCTCAGGTGCGACCACCGCGTCCACCTACCTGACCTCCAGGGATCACAAGCTGGTCGTTGCCGCCCAGGACGACGCCAGCAGTTTCGTAGCCAGTGACGGCAATATTCGTGGTCCGTACCTGGAATCTGCAATGCAGAAAGTTCGTGCGGACAACCCAGGTTTGAAGGCTACTGACATGGAACTGGCCAACGCGATCCTGGCCAAGAACGCGGTCGCCCCGGAATAATTTTGTTGTTGTAAAAATGCGATCCATTGTGGGAGCGAGCTTGCTCCGGGCGGCGATCCGACGATGACGGTGTAACAGTCAGCAAAAATGTTGAATGTTATGACCCCATCGCGAGCAGGCTCGCTCCCACATTTGATTTGCGCCTCATCAAACCCGTGCATGTCAGCGGTATTCATCCACCGGCACGCAGGCACAAAACAGGTTGCGATCCCCGTAAACGTTGTCCACGCGGTTCACCGTCGGCCAGTATTTATGCAGCCTGGTGTGCGCGTCAGGGGTGACCGCTTGCTCGATGCTGTAGGGCCGATCCCAGACGCCGATAATGTCCGCCAGGGTATGGGGCGAGCGCTTCAGCGGATTGTCTTCGGGAGACCAGTTGCCATTCTGCACTTCTGAAATTTCCGCACGGATGCTCAGCATCGCGTTGATAAAGCGATCCAGCTCAGCCTTGGACTCGCTTTCGGTGGGCTCGACCATCAACGTTCCCGGCACTGGGAAAGACATGGTCGGCGCATGGAAGCCGTAATCCATCAGCCGCTTGGCAACGTCTTCTTCGCTGATGCCGGTCAGTGCCTTGAGCGGCCGCAAGTCGAGGATGCATTCGTGGGCCACCCGCTCGTTGCGCCCGGTGTAGAGCACCGGGAAGGCACCGGACAAATGCTTCGCCAGGTAGTTGGCCGAGAGAATTGCCACCTCGCTGGCATCGGCCAGTTGCGGCCCCATCATCGCGATATACATCCAGCTGATCGGCAAAATGCTCGCACTGCCCCAAGGCGCCGCGCTGACCGCACTATTCTGCGGATCAGGTCCCTCGATCGGCACCACCGGGTGATTGGCCACGAACGGTGCCAAATGCGCGCGCACACCAATCGGCCCCATCCCCGGCCCGCCTCCGCCATGGGGAATGCAGAAGGTCTTGTGCAGGTTCATGTGCGAAACATCAGCGCCGATATCCGCCGGGCGAGCAAGCCCGACCTGCGCATTGAGGTTGGCGCCGTCCATGTACACCTGGCCACCGTGACTGTGGATAACTTCGCAGATTTCGCTGATGCCCTCTTCGTACACCCCATGGGTCGAAGGGTACGTGGCCATCAGGCAGGAAAGCTTGTCGCCGGCAGCGGTCGCCTTGGCTTTCAGGTCATCGAGGTCGACGTTACCGGCATCGTCGCAGTCGACGATCACCACCCGCATCCCGGCCATCTGCGCCGACGCCGGGTTGGTACCGTGGGCTGACGCGGGAATCAGACAGATGTCGCGCGCACCTTGCTGACGGCTTTCATGGTATTTGCGGATCGCCAGCAACCCGGCGTATTCACCTTGGGCGCCGGAGTTGGGCTGCATGCAGATCGCATCAAAACCGGTGATCGCGCAGAGCCAGCGCTCCAGTTCGCTGATCATCAGCGAGTAGCCCACCGCCTGCTCTTTCGGCGCAAAGGGGTGCAGGTTGGCGAATGCCGGCCAGGTGATCGGGATCATCTCGCTGCTGGCGTTGAGTTTCATGGTGCAGGAACCCAGCGGGATCATCGACTGGTTAAGCGCCAGGTCCTTGTTTTCCAGTTGCTTGAGGTAGCGCAACATCTCGGTTTCGCTGTGGTGGGCGTTGAACACCGGGTGGCGCAAATACGGTGTGGCCCGCAACAAGCCGTCGGGAATGCCGGAGTTCAGTACTTCGCCATCCAGCTCGGCCACATCAAGCCCATGATCGGTGCCCAGGAACACATCGAACAGCTTCGCCACGGTGCGTTCATCGCAGCTTTCGTCGAGACTCAAACCCAACTGCCCACGCCCGAGAATCCGCAGGTTGATCTGCGCCGCACTGGCGCTTTCGATGATTGCGGTCTGACTGCCGCCGACCTCCAGGGTCAAGGTGTCGAAAAAGTGCTTGTTGAGCCGGGTAATGCCGTTGCGCTCAAGCCCGGCAGCGAGGATGCAGGTCAGACGGTGTACCCGTTGAGCAATCCGCTTGAGCCCCTGCGGGCCGTGGTAGACCGCGTAAAAGCTGGCAATGTTCGCCAGCAGGACCTGGGCCGTGCAGATATTCGAATTGGCCTTCTCGCGGCGGATGTGTTGCTCGCGGGTTTGCAGGGCCATGCGCAGCGCGACGTTGCCGCGAGCATCTTTCGATACGCCGATGATCCGCCCGGGAATCGCCCGCTTGTATTCATCGCGGCTGGCAAAAAACGCCGCGTGAGGGCCGCCATACCCCATCGGTACGCCAAAACGCTGGGACGATCCAAACACCACATCAGCGCCCTGCTCACCCGGTGGCGTCAGCAGCAACAGACTCAGCAGATCCGCCGCAACACAGGCCAGCGCCTGCTGCGCATGCAAGTGGTCGATCAACGGGCGCAGATTGCGGATTTCACCGTGGGTATCGGGATACTGCAGCAGTGCGCCAAACACCTGATGCTGTTTCAAGTTATCCACAGCGTCGACGATCAGCTCGATACCAAACCCTTCGGCGCGGGTCTGCACCACGGAAATGGTCTGTGGATGGCAGTGTTCGTCGACGAAGAACAGATTGCTTTTCGACTTGGCGACGCGCTTGGCCAGTGCCATGGCTTCGGCCGCCGCCGTGGCTTCGTCGAGCAACGAGGCGTTGGCCAGTTCCAGGCCCGTGAGGTCGATGGTCAGTTGCTGGAAATTGAGCAATGCTTCGAGCCGACCCTGGGCAATCTCTGGCTGATACGGGGTGTAAGCGGTGTACCAGCCGGGATTTTCCAGCACGTTGCGCAAGATCACCGCAGGCGTCAGAGTGCCGTGGTAACCCATGCCGATCAGGCTGGTAAAGACCTGGTTCTGTTCGGCATAGCCTCGCAGCTTCGCCAGCGCGGCTTCTTCATCGAGCGCTGGCGGCAAGTCCAGTTCGCGGTTGAGGCGGATTCCCGGCGGCACCGTCTGCTCGATCAGCTCGACACGGCTGCCGAGCCCGAGGCTGTCGAGCATCGCCTGCTGCTCGGCGATATCCGGCCCCAAGTGCCGCCGCAGGAAGGCATTCGGGTCTCGTAACTGGCTCAAGGATGGCAACTGGGACATGACGGGCTCTCTCTTGAATGGCGCTCAACGTCGATGCAACACGATCAAAGCAGCATAGCTTCCCCTGCGCGGACGGCATGGCGTCTTTGCGCAATCAGGCTCATCATGTGCGGCGCATATAACTACCGTCAGCCAATCGGGTGCACTGATTCTCATGAGCCAACTGCCTTTTCTACCGTTTTCCAAACCTACTATCGATGAAGCCACAATTGCCGCTGTCGGCGATGTCTTGCGCTCCGGCTGGATCACCAGCGGACCCAAGGTCCAGGCGTTCGAAGCCCAGCTCTCGGAGTTTTTTGGCGGTCGCCCGGTGCGCACGTTCAACTCCGGGACCTGCACCATGGAGATTGCCCTGCGCATCGCCGGAATCGGTGCCGGTGACGAAGTCATCACCACGCCGATCTCCTGGGTCGCCACGGCCAACGTGATTCTCGAAGTCGGCGCCACCCCGGTGTTTGCCGACATCGACCCGATCACTCGCAACATCGATCTGGACCAACTCGAAGCGGCCATTACCCCGCGTACCAAGGCAATCATCCCGGTGTACCTCGCCGGTTTGCCGGTGGACATGAGCCGCCTGTATGCAATCGCGAAGAAACATGGTCTGCGCATTGTCGAAGACGCCGCCCAGGCGCTGGGTTCAAGCTGGAACGACCTGCGCATCGGCGCTACGGGCGACTTCGTGTCGTTCAGCTTCCAGGCGAACAAGAACGTCACGTCCTCGGAAGGTGGCTGCCTGGTACTGAACAATGCCGAAGAAGTGCGGCTGGCCGAGAAGTATCGCCTGCAAGGCGTAACCCGCACTGGTTTCGACGGCCTGGACGTCGATGTGCTGGGTGGCAAATTCAACATGACCGACGTCGCGGCCGCCATTGGCCTGGGCCAATTCGCGCACATTGACGCCATCACCGCTCACCGCCGCGAACTGGCCAAGCATTACTTCGCCTGTTTCGGCAGCGATTTCGAGGCCAAATACGGTGCGCAGCTGCCACCGGCGGACTTCACCAACAGCAACTGGCACCTGTTCCAACTGGTGTTGCCAGAGCGCAAGGACGGCAAACCGGCCCGCGCGACGTTCATGGAGCAAATGCAGGAACTGGGCGTCGGCATCGGCTACCACTACCCGCCGATCCACCTGCTGAGCCTTTACCGCGAACGCGGTTTCAAGGAAGGCATGTTCCCGGTGTCCGAGCGTGTCGGTCGCCTGATCGTTTCGCTGCCGATGTTCTCGGCCATGAGCAAAAGCGACGTAGAACGTTCAGTTGCTGCGGTGAAGACCGTGCTGCAAAACGCGTAAATCGCGCCCACAAAAAAGCCTCGATCACTCGAGGCTTTTTCGTTTCTGACAGCAATTACTCGCCGATGGCGTTCTTGTAGCCAGTAGGGTCGAGCAACTTGTCCAGTTCAGAGGTATCACTTGGCTCAAGCTTGAAGAACCAGCTGTCATATGGCGCGCTGTTGACCAGTTCCGGGCTGTTGGCCAATTCTTCGTTAACGGCAATGACCTTACCGGAGACCGGCGAGTAGATGTCCGAAGCGGCCTTGACCGACTCGACTACGCCCGCCGCATCGCCGGCAGCGAACACCTTGCCGATTTCCGGCAGCTCGACGAACACTACATCACCCAAGGCTTCCTGAGCATGGTCTGAAATACCGACTTTTACGCCGCCATCTTCATCCAGACGGGCCCATTCGTGACTTTCGGCAAAACGCAGGTCGACAGGGATTTCGCTCATGTTCTGTGTCCTCAAGAAGAAATGTCAGCGGTTGATTGCCCGCCAGAAAAAGTTAGATCAAGGCTTTGCCATGGCGCACAAAGGTCGGTTTGACCACCCGAACCGGGTACCACTTGCCACGAATTTCCACTTCTGCCCGGTCGGCGGTCGCTATCGGCACCCGCGCCAGGGCGATCGATTTGCTAAGCGTAGGAGAGAAACTACCACTGGTGATCTCCCCTTCGCCAACATCAGCGATGCGAACCACCTGATGGGCGCGTAAAACACCACGCTCTTCGAGCACCAGACCGACCAGCTTGTGCTTCACGCCAGCGGCCCGTTCAGCCTCCAGCGCCGCCCGGCCGATAAACTGACGAGCGGCCGGTTCCCAGGCAATACTCCAGGCCATATTGGAAGCCAGCGGTGAGACATCCTGATGAATGTCCTGACCGTAGAGGTTCATTCCAGCCTCAAGACGCAGCGTGTCGCGGGCGCCGAGGCCAATCGGCGAGATCCCCGCTCCGACCAGATCGTTGAAGAACCCTGGCGCCTGATCGGCCGGCAGGACAATCTCCAGGCCGTCTTCGCCGGTGTAACCGGTCCGGGCGATGAACCAGTCACCGTCACAGTGCCCTTCGAAGGGTTTGAGATGCTGGATCAGCGTGCCGCGGGACTGGGTCACCAGTTCGGCGATCTTTTGCCGCGCCTGCGGACCTTGAATCGCCAGCATCGCCAGCTCGGTGCGCTCGTGCAGTTGCACCTGATAGTCGCCGAGCCGGGCCTGCATCCAGGCCATGTCCTGATCGCGGGTGGCAGCGTTCACCACCAGTCGATAACCGTCCTCAAGTCGATAGACAATCATGTCGTCGACGATACCGCCACACTCATTGAGCATGGTGCTGTACAAGGCACGACCGACGCTGTGCAGACGTTCGACATCATTGGCCAGCAAATGCTGGAGCCAGGCCTTGGCCTGAGGGCCACTGGCATCGATTACGGTCATATGGGATACATCGAAAACCCCACAGTCGCGGCGCACCTGATGGTGTTCCTCGACCTGAGAGCCGTAATGCAGTGGCATATCCCAACCGCCAAAATCGACCATCTTCGCACCGAGTGCGAGGTGAAGGTCATACAGAGGCGTACGCTGTCCCATGGGTTTCTCCTTCCGGGCGTGGCGAAGGTACGGACAGGCGCTGTAGGGTTGAAAGCCTTTAAATAGAAGGCTTCCAGCCAATTTCAGCAACCCGGTCTGAAGGACGATCCGCACCGAATGCCGCGCATTGTAGCCGCAAGGTGTAGGACTGGCACCTAGCCGTTTCGATGTGCCGAACGTCGGATCAACCCGACGACCGGTAACAGGCCCACCAGAATCAGCGTCAGCGCCGGCAATGATGCCCGCGCCCACTCGCCTTCGCTGGTCATTTCGAAGATTCGCACCGCCAGCGTGTCCCAGCCAAACGGGCGCATCAGCAAGGTTGCGGGCATTTCCTTGAGTACATCGACGAACACTAATAGCGCCGCGCTCAAGGTGCCGGGCAGCAACAGCGGCAGATACACCTTGAAAAACAGTCGTGGCCCACTGACCCCCAAACTGCGTGCAGCTTCCGGCAGCGTCGGGCGGATCCGCGCCAGGCTGTTTTCCAACGGCCCGTAGGCCACCGCGATAAAGCGCACCAGATACGCCAGCAACAGTGCCGACAGGCTGCCCAGCAGCAACGGTTTACCGGCACCGCCAAGCCAGCCCGACAACGGCACCACCCATTCACGGTCCAGGTAACTGAACGCCAGCATGATCGATACCGCCAGCACCGAACCGGGCAAGGCATAGCCAATGTTGGCCAGACTGACCCCGGAGCGTATCGCCCGGGTCGGTGCCAGGCGCCGGGCGAATGCCAGCAACAGCGCGACGCTGACGGTGATCAGCGCGGCCATGGCGCCCAGGTACAGCGTGTGCATGATCAGCCCGGTATAACGCTCATCCAGGTCAAAACGCCCACGCTGCCAGAACCACGCCAGCAGTTGCAGCAATGGAATGACGAATGCGCAGGCAAACACCAGCCCGCACCAACTGCTGGCGGCCAGGGCCTTGAACCCGCGCAGCTGATAGAGCGCCTTGCCCCTGGGACGCTCGTTACTCGCCCGGCTGGCACCGCGAGCGCGGCGCTCGCCGTACAGCAACAACATCACCACCAGCAGCAACAGGCTGGCCAGCTGCGCAGCACTCGACAGGCTGAAAAAGCCGTACCAGGTTTTGTAGATCGCCGTGGTGAAGGTGTCGAAGTTGAACACCGACACCGCACCGAAATCCGCCAGCGTCTCCATCAACGCCAAAGCGACACCGGCACCAATCGCCGGCCGCGCCATCGGCAAGGCCACGTACCAGAATGCTTGCCACGGTGATTGGCCGAGTACTCTCGCAGCCTCCATCAGACCTTTGCCCTGGGCCAGAAACGCCGTGCGCGCCAGCAGGTAGACGTAGGGATAGAACACCAGCACCAACACCAGAATCACCCCACCGGTGGAGCGCACGCGCGGCAGCCGCAAACCGCTGCCGAACCATTCGCGCAGCAGGGTTTGCACAGGGCCCGCGAAATCCAGCAGCCCGACGAAAACGAACGCCAGCACATAGGCCGGGATCGCAAACGGCAGCATCAGCGCCCAATCCAGCCAACGTCGCCCGGGGAATTCGCAGAGGCTGGTCAGCCACGCAAGGCTCACCCCCAGCAGCGTGACGCCAACACCGACGCCAAGGATCAGTGTCAGGGTATTGCCCAGCAGACGCGGCATCTGGGTCTCCCACAGGTGCGACCAGATCTGCAGGTCGACGGTTTGCCACGACAGCAGCAAGACGCTCAGCGGCAGCAGCACCAGGGCGGCAACGACGAAAACCAGCGGATACCAACGGCGTTGGGCGGGATGGGCCAAGGAAAGTCTCTAAAAAGTGCGGGGGCGACGCAGTAATGCAGCCGGCCCCATTCTGTGGCGAGGGAGCTTGCTCCCTCGCCACAGGTTCAGTATTCGGCTTAACTGATCGGCATTAGGGCAAGCCCCCTCGCCACAATACCGGCGACTCAGTTCCAGCCGGCGCGGTCCATCAGGCGAATGGCTTCAGCCTGGCGCAGGCCAGCCACCTCTACCGGCAGAGTGTCCGGGATGAACGTGCCCCAGGCCTCGACTTCAGCGGACGGCTTCACGCTCGGGTTGGCCGGGAACTCCTGGTTAACGTCGGCGAAGATCTTTTGCGCTTCAGGCGTGGTCATCCACTCCACCAGGGCCTTGGCGGCTTCCGGGTGCGGGGCGTGTTTGGTCAGGCCAATGCCCGACAGGTTCACGTGCACGCCGCGGTCAGCCTGGTTCGGCCAGAACAGTTTGACCGGCAGATCCGGCTTCTGCTTGTGCAGACGACCGTAGTAGTAAGTGTTGACGATACCAACGTCGCATTGCCCGGCGCTGATCGCTTCCAGCACCGCGGTGTCGTCGGAGAACACGTCGGTCGCCAGGTTAGCGACCCAGCCCTTGATGATGGCTTCGGTTTTATCCGCGCCATGGGTTTCGATCATCGTGGCGGTCAACGACTGGTTGTAGACCTTCTTCGCGGTGCGCAGGCACAGGCGACCTTCCCACTTTTTGTCTGCCAGGGCTTCATAGGTGGTCATTTCCGAGGGTTTTACCCGCTCGGTGGAATAGGCCAACGTCCGTGCCCGCAGGCTCAGACCGGTCCAGGCGTGAGAAGCAGCGCGGTATTGCAGAGGAATGTTGGCGTCGATCACCTTGGAGGTGAACGGCTGCAGGATGCCCATTTGCTCGGCCTGCCAGAGGTTACCGGCATCGACAGTGAGCAGCAGGTCGGCAGTGGCGTTTTCGCCCTCAGCCTTGATGCGCTGCATCAGTGGCGCTTCCTTGTCGGTGATGAACTTCACCTTGACGCCGGTTTTTTGGGTGTAGGCATCGAAGACCGGTTTGATCAGCTCGTCGATACGCGAGGAGTAGACCACCACCTCGTCAGCGGCCTGGGCAGTAGTGCCGATCAGGGTCAGGGCGAGGGCTGTCAGTAGACGCTTCGGTGCCAACATGGGAGCGGTCTCTCGAAATCAAAAATGAGCCGAAATGATAAGGACTCACATTTAGCTTCTCAACCGATCCCTCTGTGGAGGAGTTACGAGATGTTGCACCCCCGAGGATTGATGGTGAACGTGCCGCCGCCATCGCGAGCAGGCTCGCTCCCACAAGGGAACGCATTCCAACTGTGGGAGCGAGCCTGCTCGCGATGAGGCCATCAGCCTCAACGAAGACATCAGGCCTTGGCCAACTCCGGCAAATCGCCGCTCAAGCCCAACGCCTGACGCACAAACAGCGCCTTGGCTTCGGGCATCTGGTCGACCATTTTCAATCCGGTATTACGCAACCAGCGCAGCGGCAAAGGGTCGGCCTGGAACAAACGCTCAAAGCCTTCCATTGCCGCCATCAACGCCAGGTTGTGGGGCATGCGTCGACGCTCGTAGCGGCTGAGGACTTTCACATCCGCCAGACGCTCACCACGGCTGGCCGCGTGCAATAGCACTTCGGCCAGAACCGCGGCATCAAGGAAGCCGAGGTTGACGCCCTGCCCGGCCAACGGGTGAATGGTGTGCGCGGCGTCGCCGATCAGCGCCAGGCCTTCGGCCACATAGCGCTTGGCGTGACGCTGACGCAACGGCACACAGAGACGTGGATCGGCGCTCAACACGCTGCCCAGGCGCCCTTCGAAGGCACGCTCCAGTTCACGGCAGAAGCCTTCGTCATCCAGCGCCATCAGGCGTTCGGCTTCAGCCGGAGTGGTCGACCAGACGATCGAGCACCAGTCTTGCTGGCCGTCACGTTCCAAGGGCAAAAACGCCAGCGGACCGTGGTCGGTAAAACGCTGCCAGGCCGTCATCCGGTGTGGCAGCGAACTGCGAACGCTGGTGACGATGGCGTGATGCAGGTAATCCCACTCGCGGGTCGCGACGCCGGTGAGGCGACGCACTGCCGAGTTGGCGCCGTCAGCTGCGATCACCAGCGGTGCACGCAGCGTGCGACCGTCGGCCAGGGTCAGCAGCCAGTCGTCGCCGGAGCGGCGCATCTGTTCCAGGCGCGCATTGGCCAGCAGGCCCAAATCGCAGTCGTGCAGACGATCGAGCAGTGCATCCTGCACCACTCGGTTCTCGACGATATGCCCGAGCGCCTCGGCGTGGACGCTGGCGGCGGAGAAATGAATCTGCCCGGTGCCGCTGCCATCCCAGACCTGCATGTCGGTATAAGCGCTGCTGCGACGGCTGATAACGCCCTCCCACACACCCAGACGCTCCAGAATCCGCTGACTGGCCGCCGACAAGGCGCTCACCCGCGGCTCGAACGTCGACTGCGTATCGAACGGTTTGACGCTCATGGGGCTGCCGTCGAGCAGCAGGACTTCCAGCCCGCTGTTCTGTAACGCCAGCGCCAACGCGCTCCCGACCATTCCGGCCCCGACAATCAGCAGATCTGCGCGCATTTCCATGCTTTAAGCCTGTCTCGCTTGCGGCTTGAGCCGCACGTAAAAAATTTTATCGACCCGCGCCACCAGGATGTCGACCTGCAAGCACTCAACCATCGGACCGTGTTCCCAACCCCATGGCTTGCCGGGCGAACCAGCGTTTGGCCGGCGGCAACAGATCGAGGCCCAGCAGGCCGATGTTGCGGCCCAGCGAAACCAGCGGTTGGGTGCTGCCGAACAAACGGGTGACCTGATCGGAGAAACCTACGGTGAGGTTCTGGTCCAGGCGCTGGCGTTCACGGTAAGCCTGCAAGGTGGCGAAGTCGCCCGGCGCGCTCTGGCTGGCGAGCAGCGCTTCAGCCAAGGCCTGAGCGTCCCGCAGCGACAGGTTAAAACCCTGGCCGGCAATCGGGTGCAGGCTGTGGGCCGCGTTGCCCAATACGGCCAGATGCGGACGCACTTGCTCTTCGGCTTCGATCAGCGACAACGGGTACAGATGCCGCGCCCCAACCTGCTTGAGGGTGCCTAGGCGATAGCCGAACACGCCCTGCAACTCGCTGAGGAAGCTGCGCTCGTCCAGCGCCGCCAGACGCTGCGCGTCCATGCCCAGGCGAGTCCAGACCAGCGCGCAGCGGTTTTCCGGCAGCGGCAGCAAGGCCATCGGACCGTCATCGGTGAAGCGCTCGAACGCCATGCCGTTGTGGTCTTCGCTCGGGGTGATGTTGGCGATCAACGCACTTTGGTTGTATGGACGCTTTTTGACGCCGATCCCCAGTTGCTCGCGCAAGCCCGAACGGCCGCCATCGGCCAGTACCGCAAGGTCGCATTCAAGGCTGGTTTCATCGTTGAGGGTCAGGCGGTAGCCGTCTTCCAACGGTTCCATGCGCGTGACTTCGGCCGGGCAGCGCCAACTGATCACGTCCTTGTCCAGGCCCTGCCAGAGGCATTGGCCCAGCCAGGCGTTTTCCACCACGTAACCCAGCGCCGGAACGCCCTCTTCCATGGCCGACAGCCGCGCGGTAGAGAAGCGCCCACGGTCGGAGACATGGATCTGTTTGATCGGCTCGGCGCGGCGGGAGATTTCCTGCCACAGGCCCAGCCGTTGATAAATTTGCCGAGCACCAAAGGACAGCGCTGAAGAGCGCGCGTCATAGCTTGGCTGGTAGGTGTGGCCGGGCGCGAACGGTTCGATCAGCACGATCTTCCAGCCACGAGCACGGGCCCCGGCTTGCAAGGCCAACGCCAGACTGGCGCCCACCAGACCGCCACCGATGATTGCCAGATTGACTCGGCTCATGCCGCTTGGGCCCGTGCAGCGGCCATCAAGGCCTCGATCTCGGCGACCGCTTTCGGCGCACCGTTGGTCAGGATTTCACAGCCCTGTCTGGTTACCACTACGTCATCCTCGATGCGCACGCCAATGCCGCGCCATTTCTTCGCCACGCTCAGGTTGTCCGGGGCGATGTAGATGCCCGGCTCGACGGTCAACGCCATGCCGACTTCCAGCACCCGCCATTCACCACCGACCTTGTACTCGCCGACGTCATGCACATCCATACCCAGCCAATGGCCAGCGCGGTGCATGTAAAACGCCTTGTAGGCTTCGCTGGCGATCAGCTCATTGACGTCGCCCTGCAACAAGCCGAGCTTCACCAGACCTGCGGTAATCACTTGAACCGTCGCCTCATGCGCCTGGTTCCAGTGTTTGTTGGGCGCGATCTGGGCAAACGCGGCTTCCTGCGACGCCAGCACCAACTCGTAGATCGCCTTCTGTTCCGGTGAATACTTGCCGTTGACCGGCCAGGTGCGGGTGATGTCGCTGGCGTAGCAATCGATCTCGCAACCGGCATCGATCAGCACCAGGTCGCCGTCCTTGAGCAGTGCGTCATTGCGCTGGTAATGCAGGATGCAGCTGTTGCGCCCAGCGGCGACGATCGAACCATAAGCCGGCATTTTCGCCCCGCCTTTGCGGAATTCATAATCGAGTTCGGCCTCCAGGCTGAACTCATGCAAGCCGGCACGGCTGGCCTGCATGGCGCGAATGTGGGCCTGCGCGGAAATCCGTGCGGCTTCGCGCATCACCTTCACTTCTGCCGCCGATTTATACAGGCGCATGTCGTGCAGCAGATGATCCAGCGCAACGAATTCGTTCGGCGGCTGGGCACCCAGGTGCGCCTTGGAGCGGATCACATTGATCCAGTCCATCAAGTGGCGGTCGAATTCGGGGTTGCTGCCCATGGCCGAATACACCCGGTCACGGCCTTCGATCAGGCCCGGCAGGATGTCGTCGATGTCGGTGATCGGAAACGCGTCGTCGGCACCGAAATCGCGGATCGCACCTTCCTGCCCGGCACGCAGGCCGTCCCACAGTTCGCGTTCGGCGTTGCGCTCACGGCAAAACAGAATGTATTCGCCATGCTCGCGACCGGGCATCAACACGATGACCGCCTGAGGTTCGGGGAAACCGCTGAGGTACTGAAAGTCACTGTCCTGACGGTACACGTGCTCGACGTCGCGATTGCGAATCGCCACGGCGGCGGCCGGCAGAATTGCGATGCTGTTGGGCTCCATCTGCGCCATCAACGCCTTGCGGCGACGGCTGTATTCCGATTTCGGGATATGAATCATGGGCAGATGGAAGTCCCTTACAAACGAATTAGTGCAGAGAAGGTTTGGCAGCAGCGGCTTGCGCCGGTTTTTTGGTCTCGGCGAACAGCAGCAATGGCGCGACGCGCAGGTATTCCATCACTTCCATGTAGTCGCCTTCGCCGTCTTCGGATTCTTCCAGGGCATCTTGCACCTGAGCGATGGCGGCGAGGTCTTGCAGCACTTCCTGGGCATCTTTGCTCAGTTCCAGGCCGCCCGCGTTCACGCCGAAGCCGTGGAGGAAGCCCTGGCACCATTGGCCCAGCGCAGCGGCACGCTCAGTGAGCGGCGCGTCGTCGGTCGGCAGCAACAGGACCACTGTGACGTCGTCGCCCGTCAACTCGCCCTTGACCATTTCTTGCAGGCCGATCAGCGCGTTGCGTACGTTATCGGCCGGTTCGGTTTCCAGCAGCTCGGCGACGTCAGCCAACCAGGTGTCGGCATCAAAGCCGACACCGGTGCAACTGCGGCCCAGCAGCACGCCGTGAAGCTCGGCAGGGGAGCAAGGATGGCCGCTGGAACTCAGCAGGGTGGCGAAGGCGTTATACGGGGAATTCTGAATGGTCATGGGCAGCTAGGCGCCAGACGGCGCTATGTCTAGAATGAAGGCCTTGTATCCTACATCGACAGACTCGCCAAGACTATTAAAGGCTGTCCGCCAGTTACCGCCCATCAGACAAATCCCGTGGAACACGTATGGAAGACACAGACTTGCAAGCGCTGATGGCCAGACTCGAGCTGCTGATTGCCCGAGTCGAGCAACTTAAGAGCCAAAATGGACTCCTATTAGCTCAGGAAAAGACCTGGCGCGAGGAACGCGCTCATCTCATTGAAAAAAACGAAATCGCCCGGCGTAAGGTCGAATCGATGATTTCGCGCCTCAAGGCCCTGGAGCAAGACTCATGAGTTCAAGCAATAGCGTTACCGTGCAGATCCTCGATAAAGAGTACTCGATCATTTGCCCCCAGGAAGAGCGCAGCAACCTGGTGAGCGCCGCCCGTTACCTGGACGGCAAAATGCGCGAGATCCGCAGCAGCGGCAAAGTCATCGGCGCCGATCGCATCGCCGTGATGGCCGCGCTGAACATCACCCACGATCTGCTGCACACCCGGGAACGCCCTGACGTACAGGCCAGTGGCTCGACTCGCGAGCAGGTGCGTGATCTGCTTGATCGCGTGGATCTGGTGCTCGCCACCGATCCGGATGTCAGCAAAGGCTGATTCCTGAGGGTGGTTGCGGTATACTCGCGCCACTCCCTGGGGTGCTTGCCAGTTGACGATGTCCCTGAGCCGATTCGCACTACCCTGGAGGTTGCACGTTGGGCTGGTGTGCATGTCCGCTAGACGGAAAGCCTTAAAGCCTACTGCATCTTCCACCTTGAACTTTCGGGTTCAAGGGCTAAGTCGACAGCGGTTCATCCGGGGAGCCTGATTCAAGCCGATGCCAGTTTTTTGCTGGCATCGGCTTTTTACGAAGGCGCCAATCTGGTGCCCTCGACACTCGAACAGCCCATGACGATGACCGAACCTGCGCCGCTTTCCCGCCCGCAACTTCGACGCATGCTGCGCAAGGCCCGTCGCGCACTGAGCAACAGTGAGCAACGCCAGGCCGCTCGCGGGCTGTACCGGCAATTGGCGCAACATCCACTGTTTCGCCGCGCAAAACATATTTCCCTGTACCTGCCCACCGACGGTGAAATCGACCCGCGCTTGCTGCTGCGCGCCGCTCAACGTCGGGGCAAGGCTACGTATCTGCCGGTGCTCAGCGCCTGGCCGCGAACCAAGATGGTCTTCCAGCGCATTCGCCCCGGCGAAAAGCTTCGACCCAACCGCTTTCGCATTCTCGAACCACGGGTCAACCAGGCCCGGCAACGCAATGTCTGGGCACTGGATCTGGTGTTGTTGCCGTTGGTCGGTTTTGACGAACACGGCGGACGCCTGGGGATGGGGGGTGGCTTCTATGATCGCAGCCTGGCCTATCTGGCGCGCCGCAAAAAATGGCGCAAGCCGACGCTGCTGGGCTTGGCCCATGAATGTCAAAAAGTCGAAAAACTGGCTCAAGCGAGCTGGGATGTGCCGTTGCAAGGAACGGTGACTGACAGGAAGTGGTATTTCGCAAGCTAGACTCAGACGCCACTGCCATCAGCGGCGTCGCTTGCAGCGGTTTTAGCGCTTGTGCGGTTTTAGATGTTGTTGCTGTTGCTGTTGCGCGACTTCGATCGGTGCATCGGTCTTGTTCGCCCACAGGCTTTGCGCATAACCCGTGGTTACGACACCCAAGCCAAATACAATAACCAAAACCCATAGTAAATCCGGTTTGCGTTTCATCGATTGCCCCCCTCAAGGCATGTCGCACACGATGACAGCAACGGTTGCCGAAATAGGCCGTGCTTGCCGCGTCTCGCTTAAAAGTCCGGCATTTTGCGGTAACGTGAAGCGACACGCAAACGCTGGCGTCAACCGACCGTCGGTTTGTCACAAGATTGCCGGACAACGTTCCCGGCCACCTCTTTCGGAGCAAAAAAGATGGCCTATTGGCTTATGAAATCCGAGCCCGACGAGCTCTCGATCAAAGACCTTGAGAAGCTCGGCGAAGCCCGCTGGGACGGCGTTCGAAACTACCAGGCACGCAACTTCCTGCGGGCCATGGCGGTCGGCGACGAGTTTTTCTTTTATCACTCCAGCTGCCCCGAGCCGGGCATCGCCGGGATCGGGCGGATCATTGAAGCAGCGTATCCGGACCCGACGGCGCTGGAGCCTGAGAGCCATTATTACGACCCTAAGGCCACGCCAGAGAAGAATGCCTGGAGCGCGATCAACGTCGCCCATGTCGAGACGTTCCCAAAAGTGTTAAAGCTGGACTACCTGAAGCAGCAAACAGCGTTGGCAGAGATGCCTCTGGTACAGAAAGGCTCGCGACTGTCGGTGATGCCGGTGACGGCCGAGCAGTGGGCAGCGGTATTTGCACTCAAACCCTAGAGTTGCGACGTCTTGGAGAATGCTATCGCGAGCAGGCTCGCTCCCACACTGAATAGGTGTCCGTCCACAATATTGTGAACGGCACTAACCCCTGTGGGAGCGAGCCTGCTCGCGATGAGGCCCGCCGGGACAACGGAAGGCTTATTGAATGATCAGGTTGTTGAACAATAAGTCTTCAACCACCGGTTTGCCGGTTTCGTCATTCATCACTTGCTGGGTCTGCTTCAAGGCTTCCTGACGCAGCTTTTCTTTGGCTTCGACGTTGTTCATGGTTTCAGTGGTTTGCTGGGCGAACAGCGCCACCAACTGATTGCGGATCAACGGCTCGTTGGCCTTCACGGCCTTGATGGCTTCGTCACCGGTTACCCGCAGTGCCACGTCAGCCTTGTAGACCTTGAGCTTCGGGGTGCCATCCAGCCCGTAGTTACCCACGAACGGTGGGGTCAGGCTGATATAGCTGACTTTCGGCGCCTCGCCTTCTTTGGCTTCTTCGGCCATCGCTGCCACAGGCAGAGACAGGGCCAGCATCAACATGATCAACACTTTCACAATTCGCTCCTTATCCGGTTTGCGGCCTAGCATAGCGACCCGCAGCCCAAGCACAAAGCTTATGGCTGACTATCAGGGTCGAGCATGCTCGTTGACCCGTTGACTCACACACCTACACTTATCGGCCATCACTCCCAAAGGAATAGCCCTGATGAAAGCCGTGCTGTGCAAAGCCTTCGGCCCTGCCGAATCGCTGGTGCTGGAAGAAGTCGCCAGTCCTGTCGCCAAGAAAAACGAAATCCTGCTGGACGTGCATGCGGCCGGGGTGAACTTCCCGGACACGCTGATCATCGAGGGCAAATACCAGTTCAAGCCACCCTTCCCGTTTTCGCCGGGCGGTGAAGCCGCCGGAGTGGTGAGCGCGGTGGGTGAAAAGGTCAGCCACCTCAAGGTCGGTGACCGGGTCATGGCGTTGACCGGTTGGGGCAGCTTTGCCGAGCAAGTCGCGGTGCCGGGTTACAACGTGCTGCCCATCCCACCCTCCATGGACTTCTACACCGCCGCCGCCTTCAGCATGACCTACGGCACCTCGATGCACGCCCTGAAACAACGCGGCAACCTGCAACCGGGGGAAACCCTGCTGGTGCTCGGCGCTTCTGGGGGTGTCGGTCTGGCCGCAGTGGAAATCGGCAAAGCCATGGGTGCCCGGGTCATCGCTGCCGCCAGCAGCGCCGAAAAACTCGCGGTGGCCAAGGCTGCCGGCGCCGATGAGCTGATCAACTACAGCGAAGCCAACCTCAAGGACGAAATCAAACGCCTGACTGACGGCAACGGTGCCGATGTGATCTACGACCCGGTCGGTGGCGACCTGTTCGACCAGGCCATTCGCGCCATTGCCTGGAACGGCCGCTTGCTGGTGGTCGGTTTCGCCAGCGGACGCATCCCGGAGCTGCCGGTGAACCTCGCCTTGCTCAAGGGCGCAGCCGTGGTCGGTGTGTTCTGGGGTTCCTTCGCCCAACGCCAGCCACAAGACAACGCCGCTAACTTCCGGCAACTGTTTGGCTGGTTCGCCGAAGGCAAGCTCAAGCCTCTGGTGTCGCAGGTTTACCCGCTGGCTAAGGCCGCCAACGCCATCAACGACCTGGGCCAGCGCAAGGCCGTTGGAAAGGTGGTGGTGCAGGTACGGTGAGCAAAACTCCCTGCTACGCTTCGAGTCTGTTTACCCATCACAGGACGGAGGATGAGCATGATGCTGCGCAAATTGTTATTGGGTCTGGCTGTCTTGCCTGCACTGGTGATTTCAACGCAAACACTGGCAAATCAGAGTGACAAGGCGGCCCAGGGTCTGCGAAATGTCACAGTACTGATCGTCCGGCACGCGGAAAAGCCCGATCAGGGCACCGGGCTAAGCCCTCGTGGCGAGCAGCGCGCCGAGGCTTATGCGCACTATTTCGACCCGCTGCAGCTGGGCGGCAAAAACCTGGTACCGCAACGACTGATCGCCACCAGCGACAGCAAGTCCAGCGCACGACCACGGCTGACCCTGACACCGCTGTCCCAGCGTCTGCACATTCCGATCGAACAACCCTATGCCGATGAAGAATTCGACAAACTGGTCAAATCGCTGAGCAAGAAGAACAAGGCCCCGGTCGTATTGATAGCCTGGCATCACGGGCATATCGACAAACTGATCGAAGCCTTCGGCGGCGACGGCCAAGCACTGACCGGACAGAAATCCTGGCCAGAGGACGTCTATGACTGGCTGATCGTGTTGCGCTTCGATGACCAGGGGCAAGTGGTCGAATCCCACAGCCAGAAGATCCAGGAACACCTGTTGCCCGGAGATGGCAGCTGATTATCGAGATCGCCCCTTCTCTGCGCCAGATCCATCCCGATCTGGTGCACAAAACGCCCCATGCTCCGCCCCCTCTCTTCTCTTCCACCTGAGCGACATGTTCATAAAAGAACATGCGTTCTCGTTCACTTCTCTCGATTTCCTGAACGACAAGCGGTGCTTTTTTCGGTAACGAAACTGTAACATTCGCATCCGCAGTCAAAACAAGAAATTTGGAGCTCTTGAATGTTTGCTTTCTTTCGTCCTGCCGCACATCAGGCTCCATTGCCTGAAGAACACGTAGACAGCACTTACCGGCGCTTGCGCTGGCAAATTTTCGCCGGGATTTTCTTTGGCTACGCGGGTTATTACCTGCTGCGCAAAAACTTCTCCCTGGCCATGCCGTACCTGATCGACGAAGGCTACACCCGTGGCCAACTGGGCCTGGCGATGTCGGCGATTGCGATCGCCTATGGTTTGTCGAAGTTTTTGATGGGCCTGGTGTCCGACCGCTCCAACCCACGTTACTTCCTGCCCTTCGGTTTGCTGGTCTCGGCCGGGGTCATGTTCATTTTCGGTTTCGCACCCTGGGCAACGTCCAGCGTGACCATGATGTTCATCCTGCTGTTCATCAACGGCTGGGCTCAGGGCATGGGTTGGCCGCCAAGTGGCCGGACCATGGTGCACTGGTGGTCGCAGAAAGAACGCGGTGGCGTGGTTTCGGTGTGGAACGTCGCGCATAACGTCGGCGGCGGTCTGATCGGCCCTTTGTTCCTGCTCGGCATGGGCCTGTTCAACGACTGGCACGCGGCGTTCTACGTCCCGGCAGCCGTGGCCTTGCTGGTGGCGGTATTCGCGTTCATGGTGATGCGCGACACTCCGCAATCGGTGGGCCTGCCGCCTATCGAGAAGTACAAGAACGATTACCCGGAAGGCTACGATGCTAGCCACGAAGACGAATTCAGCGCCAAGGAAATCTTCGTCAAATACGTGCTGCGCAACAAAATGCTCTGGTACATCGCCATGGCCAACGTCTTCGTCTACCTGCTGCGCTACGGCGTACTGGACTGGGCGCCGACCTACCTGAAGGAAGCCAAGCACTTTGACGTGGATAAAACCTCGTGGGCGTATTTCTTCTACGAGTGGGCCGGTATCCCGGGTACGCTGCTGTGCGGCTGGATGTCGGACAAGATCTTCCGTGGCAACCGTGGCCTGACCGGCATGGTATTCATGGCGCTGGTGACCGTGGCGACCCTGGTTTATTGGCTAAACCCGGCCGGCAACCCGACCATCGACATGATTGCGCTGTTTTCCATCGGCTTCCTGATCTATGGCCCTGTCATGCTGATCGGTCTGCAAGCGCTGGAACTGGCGCCGAAGAAAGCCGCCGGTACGGCTGCGGGCTTCACCGGTCTGTTCGGTTATCTGGGCGGTTCGGTCGCGGCCAGTGCAGCGATGGGCTACACCGTGGACCACTTCGGCTGGGATGGCGGTTTCGTATTGCTGGTCGGTGCCTGCCTGCTGGCGATGGCCTGCCTGGCACCAACCTTGTGGCACAAGCAAGTCGCCAGTCAGGGTCGTGAAGCACTCGCTTAAGCCTTACAGCGTTTGAGCCGCGCCTCCAGATTCCGGTCTGGCATGGCGTGGCTACGCAGGGCGTGTACGGTCTGCTCGACATAATCGCGAGTGGTGCCATAACGTCCGCAAGCGCTTTCGAACACCTGGCTCAGCACATGGTCCGGCAAGTTGCCGGCATAGCTGGGCAGGTGCCGCTCCAAAACAAACCCCAATGCCTGAACCTTGCTTCCGTCTTCCAGTCGGCAATTGAGCCAGTGTGGACGATAAGACGGCACCGGCATTTCGCGCTGCCAAAGAGCGTACAGCGATGCTTCCAATTGCTCCTCGGGTAACCGGTAGGCAAAGCCGCTGCACGAACCGCCCCGATCCAGGCCAAACACCAGTCCCGGCATTTCCGGCGTACCCCGGTGTTCGTGGGACCACAGGTACAAACCGCGATGGTAACCATGCACGCGTCCGCGCACCCGCTCGACCGCCGTACATTCCGGGCGCCAGATCAATGAACCGTAAGCGAATAACCAGACGGGCCCACCCTTGTGCCGGGCCATGGTGGCCTGCATCGAGCTGAGCAATTGTTCGTGAGTCAGCTGCGCGCCCAGATCGAGCCGCGGAGGGTAAGCCAGATTCAAACAAGCAGATTCAATGGCGGTCATGGCGAATGATGTTAGGCCTTACAAGTATTACAAGATGTAAGCAGGATTAACGTAATAGAACATATCGCAGTAAACGTAAAACGAAAAGTGCTAAAGGACGTATGACCCTTCTATATCAAGGGCTACACCCATGAAAGAGCCTGGTATATAGCTTAATGCACTTTTGGAAATACCCTAAATACCCGAATGAAATATGCATAAGCCTTACTTCCGTTCAGGGCCAACGGTCGCAAAGGAGATATTTCTGACGTATTCGTCTGATACCCTGCCGCCCCTTATTTGAATGCAGGCGTATAGCAGCCTCCACAGGCGCAAGCCGAATTGCCCAATAGAGGTCGCAAGATGAAAAACCTACGGATGTACGGTCTGCTGTTACTGGCGCTGGCCACCCCGGTGCTGGCAGTCGATAACTCGACTCAAAAAGACCAAGGTTCCTGGTACCTGCAAACCAGTCTCTACACCAAGCACTATTCGCCAGACCCCGACCACAACAACAATCAGGACCTGATTGGCCTTGAGCGCGATGAAGCGTCCGGCTGGTTGTTTGGTGCAGCGACTTTTCGTAACTCGTTCAGTCAACGTTCGTACTACGCCTACGCTGGCAAGCGCTACGAAAGTGCCAACTATCCGGTGTATATAAAGCTGACCGGTGGATTACTCCAGGGTTACAGCGGCGAGTACAAGGACAAGATTCCACTCAACCACTTCGGCGTAGCGCCCGTGATCATTCCATCACTGGGCGCTCATTACGGTCCGGTGGCCGCCGAGCTGGTTCTGCTCGGTTTCAACGCCGCGATGATCACCACCGGCGTGCGTTTCTAGCTTGCTTGCGGCCGGGGCGCGTAGGCGAAGACGTCCGCGCGCATCTGGTGTGCGTCCATCCCGGCGTTGACCAAGGCATCCAGGGTGCCGTAAACCATCGCCGGCGAACCGCTCGCATACACATGCAAGGATTTCAGATCGGGGAAATCCTCGCAAACCGCTTCGTGCAACATGCCGCAGCGCCCTTCCCAACCGCACAGATCGCTGACGACCTTGTGCAGGAACAGGTTGGGCAGCTTCAGCCATTCATCCCAATGCTCGATCTGATAGAAATCTTCCGGTCGCCGCACACCCCAGTACAAATGCACCGGATATTTGAATCCCTTGGACCGGCAATGCTCGATCAGACTGTGGATCTGCCCCATGCCGGTACCCGCGGCCATCAACACCAGCGGACAGTCAGGCAACTCGGCCAAATGCGTATCGCCGAATGGCATTTCGATGCGCACCATACGATTGCGCTGCAACTGCTCGATCAGGCTGAGCGCACTGGCTTCGCGCGCCAGCACATGCAATTCCAGGTCTCGCCCTGAATGCGGTGCCGAGGCCAGTGAGAAGGCGGATTTTTCACCATTCTCGCGCTCGATCAGCAGGTACTGTCCAGCGTGATAGCGCGGCGGCTTGCCAGCCGGTGCCCGCAGTCGAACCCGCCAGGTATCCCCGCCAACGTCTACGCATTCAGTGACCTGACACGACACACTGCGCACCGGCAATTCTCCCAGCGCAAGGACGCCATCCCACAATACGATGCAGTCTTCCAGCGGCTCTGCTATGCAAGTGTAGAACTCGCCGTGGTCGCGCACATCGCCTGACTGCTCGACCCGACCTTCGACCAGCAACGCACCACAGACGTGGCAGTTGCCATTACGGCAGCTTTGCGGGCACTCATAGCCCAGGCGCCGTGCCCCATCGAGAATCCGCTCGCCGGGCAGTATCTCAAGCACTGCTCCGGACGGCTGCAAAGTTACACGCATCAATCTATTCCTAACTGATTCCAGATGGCATCGATCCGGCGTGTCACCGCCTCATCCTTGACGATCACCCGGCCCCATTCACGGGTGGTTTCACCGGGCCATTTATGCGTGGCATCGAGCCCCATCTTCGACCCCAGGCCGGATATCGGCGAGGCGAAGTCGAGGTAGTCGATCGGCGTGTTATCGATCATCACCGTATCGCGCTTGGGGTCCATGCGCGTGGTGATGGCCCAGATCACGTCATTCCAGTCGCGGGCGTTGATATCGTCGTCAGTGACGATAACGAACTTGGTGTACATGAACTGTCGCAAAAACGACCAGACACCCAGCATTACCCGCTTGGCGTGGCCGGGATACTGCTTCTTCATGGTCACAATGGCCATGCGGTACGAACAGCCTTCAGGCGGCAGGTAGAAGTCGGTGATCTCCGGGAACTGCTTTTGCAGGATCGGTACGAACACTTCGTTCAGCGCCACGCCGAGAATCGCCGGCTCATCCGGCGGACGGCCGGTGTAGGTGCTGTGATAGATCGGCTTGATGCGATGGGTGATGCGCTCGACGGTGAACACCGGGAAGCTGTCGACTTCGTTGTAATAGCCGGTGTGGTCGCCGTAAGGACCTTCATCAGCCATTTCGCCCGGATGAATCACACCTTCAAGGATGATCTCGGCGGTGGCCGGCACTTGCAGGTCATTGCCACGGCACTTCACCAGTTCGGTGCGGTTACCGCGCAACAGGCCGGCAAAGGCGTACTCGGACAAGCTGTCCGGCACTGGCGTCACCGCGCCAAGAATAGTTGCAGGGTCGGCCCCCAGCGCCACGGACACCGGGAACGGCTGGCCCGGATGCTTCTCGCACCACTCGCGGTAGTCCAGCGCGCCGCCACGGTGGCTCAACCAGCGCATGATGACTTTGTTGCGGCCAATCACCTGCTGGCGATAGATGCCGAGGTTCTGGCGATCCTTGTTCGGGCCCTTGGTGACCGTCAGGCCCCAGGTAATCAGCGGGCCGACGTCACCAGGCCAGCAGGTTTGCACCGGCAGCATCGCCAGGTCGACGTCATCACCTTCGATGACCACTTCCTGGCAGATCGCATCTTTGACGACTTTCGGTGCCATGGCGATGATCTTGCGAAAGATCGGCAGCTTGGACCAGGCGTCTTTCAGCCCCTTTGGTGGCTCAGGCTCTTTGAGGAAGGCCAGCAGCTTGCCGATCTCGCGCAGCTCGCTGACGGCTTCGGCGCCCATGCCCAGGGCCACGCGCTCAGGCGTACCGAACAGGTTGCCGAGCACTGGAATGTCATAACCGGTCGGGTTTTCGAACAGCAGTGCAGGGCCCTTGGCCCGCAAGGTGCGATCGCAGACCTCGGTCATTTCCAGCACTGGGGACACCGGAACCTGGATGCGCTTGAGTTCGCCGCGCTGTTCCAGGCCACTGATAAAGTCGCGCAAGTCGCGATACTGCATGCATTAGCCTCGTTTTGGCCATGGCGTTCGGGGGCATGAGTTTAGCCCCGAACCCACCTGTTCAGAAGAGTGACCTGGCAAATCATCAAAGGTCAGATAGCAAAAAGCCGGGTTTCCCCGGCTTTTGCGGTCCTGCTCGACTTACTTGCGCTTCATCGACAGGAAGAACTCATCGTTGGTCTTGGTCTGTTTCAGCTTGTCGACCAGGAACTCGATGGCTGCGACTTCATCCATGGGATGCAGCAGCTTGCGCAGGATCCACATGCGCTGCAACTCGTCGTCGGCAGTCAGCAACTCTTCGCGGCGGGTGCCGGAGCGGTTGATGTTGATGGCCGGGAAGACGCGTTTTTCAGCGATCTTGCGATCCAGAGGCAGCTCCATGTTGCCGGTGCCTTTGAACTCTTCGTAGATCACTTCATCCATCTTCGAGCCGGTTTCAACCAGCGCGGTAGCGATGATGGTCAGCGAGCCGCCTTCTTCGATGTTCCGTGCTGCACCGAAGAAACGCTTTGGTTTCTCCAGGGCGTGGGCATCGACACCACCGGTGAGGACCTTGCCGGAGCTCGGGATCACGGTGTTGTAGGCACGCGCCAGACGGGTGATGGAGTCGAGCAGGATGACCACGTCTTTCTTGTGTTCAACCAGGCGCTTGGCCTTCTCGATCACCATCTCGGCAACCTGCACGTGGCGGGTTGGCGGCTCGTCGAACGTCGAGGCAACCACTTCGCCGCGCACGGTGCGCTGCATTTCGGTTACTTCTTCCGGACGCTCGTCGATCAGCAGCACGATCAGATGAACTTCAGGATTGTTACGAGCGATGTTGGCAGCGATGTTCTGCAGCATGATCGTCTTGCCCGCTTTTGGCGGAGCAACGATCAGACCGCGCTGGCCTTTACCGATCGGGGCGCACAGGTCGATGACACGACCGGTCAGGTCTTCGGTGGAACCGTTACCGGCTTCCATCTTCATGCGCACGGTCGGGAACAGCGGGGTCAGGTTCTCGAAGAGAATCTTGTTTTTCGCGTTCTCGGGACGATCGTAGTTGATCGTGTCGACCTTGAGCAGTGCGAAATAACGCTCGCCTTCCTTTGGAGGACGGATCTTGCCAACGATGGTGTCACCGGTGCGCAAGTTGAAGCGACGGATCTGGCTCGGCGAGACGTAGATATCGTCTGGGCCGGCAAGATAGGAGGCGTCAGCAGAGCGGAGGAAGCCGAAGCCGTCCTGGAGAATCTCCAGCACGCCATCACCGGAGATTTCCTCGCCGCTTTTCGCGTGCTTTTTCAGCAAGGAGAAAATCACGTCCTGCTTGCGCGAACGGGCCATATTTTCTATGCCCATCTGTTCGGCCAATTCGAGCAGTTCGGTAATCGGCTTTTGCTTGAGTTCAGTCAGATTCATATAGGAATGACGTAATCATTTATGGAGGGGGGGGAAATTAAGCTTTTGGCTTAATGAGGCCGCGCCGCAGAGAAGGCGACAGGATCGCGTACTTATTCGAAAAGGAGAGCGTCGGCGACGGCTTGCAGGGGGCGCTGGAGAAACCAGTGCGGGGCCGAATGTAACACCTGAGTTTCGGAGCGTCTAGCCCTGAATAACGAAAAGGCCCCGCTATTTGCGGGGCCTTTTGGGTGACACTTGCAACGACGCTTAGATGTTGGCGTCGAGGAAGGCAGCCAGTTGCGACTTCGACAGCGCGCCAACCTTGGTGGCTTCGACGTTGCCATTTTTGAACAACATCAGGGTCGGGATACCACGCACGCCGTGCTTGGCCGGGGTTTCCTGGTTTTCGTCGATGTTCAGCTTGGCAACGGTCAGCTTGCCTTTGTAGGTTTCAGCGATTTCGTCCAGAACCGGGGCGATCATTTTGCAAGGACCGCACCATTCAGCCCAGTAATCGACCAGCACAGGGCCGTCGGCTTTCAGTACTTCCTGCTCGAAGCTAGCGTCGGTGACGTGCTTGATAAGATCGCTGCTCATGGATGTCTCCGGGTTGTAAGCGAAAAAAAACGTTGCCCATCATAGCCGCCCTTCCCTCGTTCAGGAAGCCGCAGATGATTGAGTCTCGCTATGGCGGCCCATGACTTTGGGTATAGCTCAAGCTGCGCGTTGGCGTCAGCGGTTGATCGTGGCACGATGGTCGGGTTATCGACCGAGACCTCTAAACCATGCCTCAATCCCAAGCCAAGAATCTGTCCCTGATCGCCGCCATCGACCTGGGCTCGAACAGCTTTCATATGGTCGTGGCCAAGGCCTACCATAATGAAATCCGTATTCTCGAGCGGCTCGGCGAGAAGGTTCAGCTGGCGGCCGGGATCGACGAAGAGCGCCAACTCAGCGAAGAATCCATGCAGCGCGGGCTCGATTGCCTGAAGCGCTTTGCCCAACTGATCAACGGTATGCCCCCGGGCGCCGTGCGGATCGTGGGCACCAACGCCCTGCGCGAGGCACGCAACCGCGGCGAATTCATCCGCCGCGCCGAAGAAATCCTCGGCCACCCGGTGGAAGTCATTTCCGGTCGTGAAGAAGCACGCTTGATCTACCTTGGCGTCTCCCACACCCTCGCCGACACCCCGGGCAAGCGCCTGGTAGCCGACATCGGCGGCGGCAGTACCGAATTCATCATCGGCCAGCACTTCGAGCCGCTGCTGCGCGAAAGCCTGCAAATGGGTTGCGTGAGCTATACCCAGCGCTATTTCCGCGACGGCAAGATCACCCCGGCCCGCTACGCCCAGGCGTACACCGCAGCGCGCCTGGAGATCATGAGCATTGAACACGCCCTGCACCGCCTGACCTGGGATGAAGCCATCGGCTCCTCGGGCACCATCCGTGCCATCGGCCTGGCGCTGAAGGCGGGCGGCCACGGGGCTGGCGAGGTCAACGCCGAAGGCCTGTCCTGGCTCAAGCGCAAGCTGATCAAACTCGGCGACGTCGAAAAAATCGATTTCGAAGGCATCAAACCCGATCGCCGGGCGATTTTCCCGGCTGGCTTGGCGATTCTCGAAGCGATCTTCGACGCACTCGAATTGCAACGCATGGATCACTGTGAAGGCGCCCTGCGCGAAGGTGTGCTCTACGACCTGTTGGGCCGTCATCACCACGAAGACGTCCGCGAACGCACCCTCAGCTCGCTCATGGAGCGTTACCACGTCGACGTGGGGCAGGCCGACCGCGTCGAACGCAAGGCACTCCATGCTTTCGACCAGGTCGCCGCGGATTGGGATCTGGATGACGGCGTCTGGCGCGAACTATTGGGCTGGGCAGCCAAGGTCCACGAAGTCGGGCTGGACATCGCCCACTATCAGTTCCACAAGCACGGCGCCTACCTGATCGAACACTCCGACCTGGCCGGCTTTTCCCGTGAAGACCAGCTGATGCTGGCGCTACTGGTACGCGGCCACCGCCGCAACATTCCCAAGGACAAGTTTGCCGAGTTCGGCGATGAAGGCATCAAGCTGATTCGCCTGTGCGTGTTGCTGCGCTTTGCGATTCTGTTCCATCACATCCGCGGCACCCAAAAGATGCCGCAGGTCACGTTGCAGGCCAACGGCGACAGCCTGGATGTGTTGTTCCCGGAGAACTGGCTGGACGAGAACCAGCTGACCCAGGCCGACTTTGCGCTGGAAGCGGAGTGGCTGACCCGCGTCAATTTCGTGCTTAACGTTCGCTGAAAGCAAAAATGGCGATCCGCAAGGATCGCCATCGGCTACTGTTCCAATTCCACCGTCTGCGTTAACGGACGCTCAATATCGGGCTGCTCAGGCGCTCAAGCAGCGTCGCCTGTGCACTGCGCGGGTTCTGGTTGCCGGTCGGTGAGTTGCGGATGTAACGACCGTCCGACTGCAGGACCCAGCTGTGGGTGTTATCGGTGAGATAACTTTCCAGCTCTTTCTTGACCCGCAAAATCAGCTTCTTGCCTTCGACCGGAAAGCAGGTCTCGACGCGTTTATCGAGGTTGCGTTCCATCCAGTCGGCACTCGACAGGAACATCTGCTCTTCACCGCCGTTGAGGAAGTAGAAGACCCGCGTGTGTTCCAGGAAGCGGCCAATGATCGAGCGCACGTGGATGTTGTGCGAAACCCCGGCGATGCCTGGGCGCAAGCAGCACATGCCACGGATCACCAAATCGATACGTACCCCTGACTGACTGGCCTTGTACAGCGCGCGGATGACCTTCGGATCGGTCAGCGAGTTGAACTTGGCGATGATGTGCGCCGGTTTGCCGTCGAGGGCGAACTGGGTCTCCCGGGCAATCATGTCGAGCATGCCCTTCTTCAGGGTGAACGGCGCGTGCAACAGCTTCTTCATGCGCAGGGTTTTACCCATGCCGATCAACTGGCTGAACAGTTTGCCGACGTCTTCGCACAAGGCGTCGTCGGAGGTCAGCAGACTGTAGTCGGTGTACAGGCGGGCGTTGGCTGCGTGATAGTTACCGGTGCCCAAGTGGGCGTAACGGACAATCTCGCCAGCCTCACGGCGCAGAATCAGCATCATCTTGGCGTGGGTCTTGAAGCCGACCACACCGTAGATCACCACCGCGCCGGCCGCTTGCAGACGGCTGGCCAGTTGCAGGTTGGACTCTTCGTCGAACCGCGCGCGCAATTCGATCACCGCGGTGACTTCCTTGCCGTTACGCGCCGCATCAACCAGGGCATCGACGATTTCCGAGTTGGCGCCGCTGCGATAGAGAGTCTGACGGACCGCCAACACGTGAGGGTCCTTGGCCGCCTGGCGCAACAGGTCGACCACTGGGGTGAAGGACTCGAACGGGTGCAGCAGCAGAATGTCCTGCTTGCTGATCACGCTGAAAATGTTCTCGCTGTTCTGCAGCAATTTCGGGATCTGCGGGGTGAACGGCGTGTATTGCAGCTCAGGGTGACTGTCCAGACCGGTGATGCTGAACAGCCGCGTCAGGTTGACCGGACCGTTGACCTGATACAGCTCGCTCTCGCTCAGGTTGAACTGCTTGAGCAGGTAGTCGGACAGGTGTTTCGGGCAGGTATCCGCCACTTCCAGACGCACTGCGTCACCATAGCGACGAGAGAACAGCTCGCCACGCAGGGCGCGGGCCAGGTCTTCTACATCTTCAGTGTCGACCGCCAGGTCGGCGTTTCGGGTCAGACGGAACTGGTAGCAGCCCTTGACCTTCATGCCCTGGAACAGGTCATCGGCGTGAGCGTGAATCATCGACGACAGGAACACATAGTTGTCCCCCGTGCCGCCGACCTCTTCCGGTACCTTGATAACACGCGGCAGCAGGCGCGGCGCCGGGATGATGGCCAGACCGGAATCGCGACCGAAGGCGTCGATACCTTCGAGCTCGACGATAAAGTTCAGGCTCTTGTTCACCAGCAACGGGAACGGATGCGTCGGGTCGAGGCCGATCGGGGTGATGATCGGTGCGATTTCATCGCGGAAATAGCGGCGCACCCAGGTCTTGAGTTTGGTGGTCCAGTAGCGGCGACGAATGAAGCGGACCTGATGTTTCTCCAGTTCCGGCAACAGAATGTCGTTGAGGATCGCGTATTGGCGATCGACGTGACCGTGCACCAGATCGCTGATGCGCGCCAGCGCCTGGTGCGGTTGCAGACCATCGGCACCGGCCTGTTCACGGGCGAAGGTGATCTGCTTTTTAAGCCCAGCAACGCGAATCTCGAAGAACTCGTCCAGGTTGCTGGAGAAAATCAGCAGAAACTTCAGCCGTTCCAGCAAGGGATAGGACTCATCCAGCGCCTGCTCCAGCACGCGAATATTGAACTGCAGTTGCGACAGCTCGCGATGGATGTACAGGCTGCTGTCATCCAGACCTGGAATCGCGATCGCCGGTGCCGCCTGCGCAATTTCAGCCACCACCGCAGACGGGGCAGGCTCCAGCTCCGGCGGGGTATCGACGACGAGCTCGACCACGGGTTGAGCTTCTTTTACGGCAACGTCAGTGAGTCCTTCGGTATTCATCGAATGTTCCTGGGAGGGCTATTTTTGCTCTCGTAACAATTGAGCAGCACGTACGGCAAAGTAAGTCAGGATGCCATCAGCGCCAGCACGTTTAAAAGCGGTCAGGGATTCAAGAATAACCCCTTCGCTCAACCAGCCATTCTGGATCGCTGCCATGTGCATGGCGTATTCACCGCTAACCTGATAGACAAAGGTCGGCACTTTAAATTCTTCTTTGACGCGATAAAGGATATCCAGGTACGGCATGCCTGGCTTGACCATGACCATATCCGCGCCTTCTGACAAGTCGCTGGCCACTTCGTGCAACGCTTCGTTGCCGTTGGCCGGGTCCATTTGATAGGACGCCTTGTTCGCCTTGCCCAGGTTCAACGCCGAACCGACCGCATCGCGGAACGGGCCATAGTAGGCACTCGCGTACTTGGCCGAGTAAGCCATGATCCGCACATTGACGTGATCAGCCAGTTCCAGCGCTTCACGGATCGCCTGGATCCGGCCATCCATCATGTCCGACGGAGCAACCACCTGTGCACCGGCTGCGGCATGGGACAGGGCCTGCTTGACCAGCGCATCGACGGTGATGTCGTTCTGCACATAGCCTTCTTCATCCAGAATACCGTCCTGGCCGTGGGTAGTGAACGGGTCCAGTGCGACGTCGGTAATCACCCCCAGCTCCGGGAAGCGCGCACGCAGGGCGCGGGTGGCGCGCTGGGCGATACCCTCAGGGTTCCACGCCTCGGCAGCGTCGAGGGATTTGAGTTCGACTGGCGTTACCGGAAACAGCGCCACGGCCGGGATGCCCAGCTCGACCCACCGGGCCGCTTCTTCGAGCAACAGGTCGATGGTCAGACGTTCGACGCCTGGCATCGAGGCGACCGCTTCGCGCCGGTTTTCACCGTCCAGCACAAAGACCGGAAGAATCAGGTCATTGGTGGTCAGGACATTTTCACGGACCAGGCGACGCGAAAATTCATCACGACGGTTGCGACGCAGGCGGGTTGCAGGAAACAAACGATTGGCGGGGGTAAAGCTCACGACAGACTCCTGAGCCCGCGCTGGCGGGCGAGCGTGACAGTTATAAGCGGCCATTATGACCAACACATGACAGTTATGTGCACCCCTGTGACCCGTCGTCGCAACCATTGTCCTTGTAGGAAATGTTCACGTCGAGACACATTTCGACACTTTCCTGAATGTGCCTGAAGGGTTAGGCTGCGCGTTCATTTCGCCAGCACCCAGACAATGCTCCAACAATTTCTGCATGACTTTGGCTACTTTGCCCTTTTCCTCGGCACGTTTTTCGAAGGCGAAACCATTCTGGTACTCGCAGGCTTCCTCGCGTTCCGCGGATACATGGACATCAACCTGGTGGTGGTCGTGGCCTTCTTCGGCAGCTACGCCGGCGATCAGCTGTGGTACTTCCTGGGGCGCAAGCACGGCCGCAAACTGCTGGCGCGCAAACCACGCTGGCAACTGATGGGTGATCGGGCGCTGGAGCATATCCGCAAGCACCCGGACATCTGGGTACTGAGCTTTCGCTTCGTCTACGGCCTGCGAACGGTAATGCCCGTGGCCATCGGCCTGTCGGGTTATCCGCCGGGACGCTACCTGCTGCTTAACGGCATCGGCGCAGCGATCTGGGCCGCAGCCCTGGCCGCGGCGGCCTATCACTTCGGCGCGGTGCTCGAAGGCATGCTCGGCAGCGTCAAGAAGTACGAGCTGTGGGTCCTGGGCGCCCTGCTGGTGCTGGGCCTATGCCTGTGGCTGCGTCGGCGCTTCAAGAATGCCCGCCTGGCCAAGCAGATCTACGAAGATGAACAGGTCCAGCAGGCCGAAAAGATCAAGACCAGCGAACCTACGACGCCAGTCGAGTGAAGCGGTTTCGGCAACAGTAGAGACCGATGCCGCTGAGCAAGCTATAGCTGAGCAGGCTGGCCCAACCCACCGCGCTGGCCGGCCATAGCCCGACCAGCGGCGCCAGCCACACCAGCGGCAAGTTCAGCACCAGCCGCAGCAGCTCCAGCTTCAACGCCTGCGGACGATTCTCCAGGGCCACGCCCAGCACAAACAAACCCAGCGCCACCACCCCCCAGCCCAACACCAGGGCCGCGCTCGGCAAGCTTTGCTCAACATTCATCAGGTAACTGCCCAGGGCGATGTACACGCAAAACTGCAACGCGACATACAGTTGCTGTCGCCCGTCCAGCGGCACCTCGAATTTGCGGAACTGACTCAGCTCCGGTTTGCTCATCGGGTACTTCGCCGCCACGTCCGCCGGCCGCCAGCCGGTGCGCATGAGCCAGATCCGCAGCTTGTCCCACAGGCTCTCGGCACGTCGTGCATCCGCCCATAACTGCGCATAGAACTGCACGTTCGCCCACAACGGATTCCAGCTCGCCAAAGGCGTGGTCACACCAAAAATCACCGGCTCGTTGTCGTCCTCTTCCTGGAACGAACCAAACAGCCGGTCCCAGATAATGAACACCCCACCGTAGTTGCGATCCATGTAGAGCGCGTTCTGCGCATGATGAGCCCGATGGTTGGACGGCGTGACGAAGCACCACTCGAACCAGCCGAGCTTGGGAATATGTTTGGTGTGAACCCAGAATTGGTACAGCAGGTTCAGCGCCGCGACGGCGACGAACACCAGCAGCGGCACACCGAGCACCGCCATCGGCAAGTAGAAAATCCAGCCCAGCAGGAACCCGGTGCTGGTCTGGCGCAACGCCGTAGAGAGGTTGTAGTCCTCGCTTTGATGGTGCACCGAATGCGCCGCCCAGAGGATGTTGCGCTCATGGCCCATACGGTGCAGCCAGTAGTAGCAGAAGTCGTAGAGGACAAAGGCGAACACCCAGACCCAAACGCTCTCGGCCGACAACTCGAACAGCGCCAGATGCTTCAGGGCAAACGCGTACGTCACCAGACCCACACCTTTGGTCAACAGGCCTGTAGTGGTCGAAAGCACGCCCGTGCTGAGGCTGTTGATCGCATCTGCCAGGCGATAATTGCTCACCCCGCGCCAGCGGTCCGCCAGCAGCTCGACGGCAATCAATACAAAGAAAAACGGCACCGCATACAGAATGAAGTCCATGACGCGACCTGATCACAATTGTTACCAAAAGATTAGGTGTAGACGCGAAATAACCCTATGGCAACGAGTGACGAATTAGTGGACATTTAACGCCATGAATCTGGAGAAGAACCCATGAGCAAAAAAGTTGCAGTGATACTTTCCGGCTGTGGTGTCTATGACGGCGCCGAGATCCATGAAAGCGTGATTACCCTGCTACGCCTCGACCAACACGGCGTGCAGGTCCAGTGCTTCGCCCCTGATATCGCGCAATTGCATGTGATCAACCACCTGACGGGCGAAGAAATGCCCGAGTCGCGCAACGTGCTGGTGGAGTCGGCGCGCATTGCCCGCGGGCAAGTGAAGGACCTGCGCGAGGCCAACGCCGAAGACTTCGACGCGTTGATCGTGCCCGGCGGTTTTGGCGCGGCGAAGAACCTGTCCAACTTCGCCATCGAAGGCGCCGGTTGCGTTATTCAGGCTGAAGTCCTGGCGCTGGCCGAAGCCTTTGCCGAAGCCGGCAAACCGGTTGGCCTGATCTGCATCTCGCCAGCGTTGGCGGCGAAAATCTACGGCCCGGGCGTGACCTGCACCATCGGCAACGACGCCGACACTGCCGCTGCCATGACCAAAATGGGCGCTACCCATGCAGACTGCGCAGTCAGCGACATCATTGAGGACAAGGCACGCAAACTGGTGAGCACCCCGGCCTACATGCTCGCTCAATCCATCAGCGAAGCAGCCTCAGGGATCAACAAATTAGTGGATCGGGTTTTAGAGCTGACCCACGAAAACGACGCTTAACGCGGTCCAATTGTGGGAGCGAGCCTGCTCGCGATGGCGGTCTATCCATCGATATAAATGTTGAATGTGCTGGCCTCATCGCGAGCAGGCTCGCTCCCACAGTGATCAACGTCGTGTTCAAGTCTGTGAACGAGATAGCCGGGTGATGATCCGATCCAGCGCATTGGCGAATGCCTGTTTCTCGCGGTCGCCAAACGGCGCGGGGCCACCGCTCATCTGGCCCTGCTCGCGCAGATCGGTGAACAGGTTGCGCACCGCCAACCGGTCCCCCATGTTCTGCGCATCGAATTCCTTGCCCCGTGGATCCAGCGCCGCCACGCCCTTCTTCACCAAACGGTCGGCCAGCGGCACGTCGCTGCAAATCACCAACTCCCCTGGCACCGCGTGCTCCACCAGGTAATCGTCGGCCGCATCCGGGCCACTAGGCACCACGATCAACTTCACCAAGGCAAGGCCCGGTTTGATCTGCGGCTGACCGGCCACCATCACCACTTCGAACTGGCGCTTGAGGGCGAATTTCACCACCAGATCCTTCGCTGCCCGAGGGCAGGCGTCGGCATCGATCCAGACACGCATTGTGTTTTTCCCCTTTCAAAAACATCGCGAGCAGGCTCGCTCCCACGGGTTATACGCAATCCTGTGGGAGCGAGCCTGCTCGCGATTATGAGCGAAGCGAATGCAGTTTAAGAAACCTGCAAACGCCGCTTCTCGGCCATCCGACTGCGGCTGTACAGCACGATAATCGCCAGAATCGCCAAGGCCTGCGCACTCAGCGAATAGGCATCAGCGTGAATCCCCAACCAGTCGAAGTCAAAGAATGCTACCGGTCGAGTGCCGAAGATCCCGGCCTCCTGCAAGGCCTTGACGCCATGCCCGGCGAACACCACCGACAATGCGCAAAGCAAACCGGCGTTGATCCCGAAGAACAGCGCCAACGGCAATTTCGCCGAGCCACGCAGGATCACCCAGGCCAGACCGATCAACAGCACCAACGCCGTGGCGCCGCCCGCCAGTACCGCGTTATGCCCAGCCGGACCCGCTTGCAGCCACAGGGTCTCGTAAAACAGCACCACTTCGAACAGCTCGCGGTAGACCGAGAAAAACGCCAGCGCTGCAAAACCGAAACGCCCACCGCCGCTGACCAGGCTGCTCTTGATGTAATCCTGCCAGGCTGCTGCATGGCGACGGTCGTGCATCCACACCCCGAGCCAGAGCACCATGACACTGGCGAACAACGCGGTGCAGCCTTCGAGCAGCTCACGCTGGGCACCGCTGACATCGATCACATACGCCGCCAGCGCCCAGGTCGCCAGACCCGCCACCAGCGCCAGACCCCAGCCAATATTGACGCTGCGAATCGCCGACTGCTGACCGGTGTTACGCAAAAACGCCAGTACGGCGGCCAGCACCAAAATCGCTTCCAACCCTTCACGCAGCAAAATCAGCAGACCGGAGATATAGCTCAGCGACCAGCTCAGGCCATCACCGCCCAGCAGGTCCGCAGACGCCTTCAACTGGGCCTTGGCAAACGCCAGGCGCTGCTCGGCTTGCTCGATCGGCAGCCCGTCCTGTAACGACTGACGGTAAGCCATCAGGGATTTTTCAGTGTCTTTGCGCACTACCGCGTTGACGTTATCCAGCGAGCTTTCGACCAGCTCAAAGCCCTCCAGATACGCCGCCACCGACAGGTCATAGGCCTGATCGTGCTCGCCGGCACGGTAAGCGGCGATGCTCTTGTCGAGGGTCGCCGCGGTGTAATCGAGCAACTGCGCCGAACCGCGCTTGACTTGCGGCGGCTGGGCACGCTGGGCGCGGAAAGCAGCGGCTGCCTGAGGCCCTTCGGCCGCCAGCACTTCAGCCGGGGTCTGTCGGGCCAGGTCAGCAAGGTTGAAGTGCGTTTCGCTTTTCGCCGCAGCCGGATCGGCGCTGAACGCGGCGATATAGGTCGCCAGGTCCCAGCGCTGGCGGTCGTCGAGTTGATCGGCGAAGGCCGGCATGTCCGTGCCTTCGATGCCCTGCCCCAACGTGCTGTAGATCGCGTACAGGCTCAGGCGGTCCAGTCGCGTGGCATCGCGCAGATTGGCGGGTGGCGGCGTCAGACCGACACCTGCGGGACCGTCACCGGCACCGGCGTCGCCATGGCACACCGAGCAGTGCTGTGCATACAGCGGTGAGCCGCGTGTCGGGGCCGGGGTGATGATCGGCGCTTGGCTGACCTCATAGGCCACCGCCAGTTTCGCGCCCAATTGTCGTGCCTGTCGGGCCACCTCCGCACCGTCCTGACGCTGGGTCACCGAGTTGCGCAGATTGCTCACGCCCTGCTCAAGCTCCGCGCGTTCGGGTTTGGCCGGCAGTGCAGCGATCAGCCCCTGCAAGACACCGAGAAACTCCAGCTGCTCGCGGTATTCGCCGTCATCAATGACCTGGCCCGCCTCCACGGTCGCCGGATAATCGGCACCAATGTAATCGAGTAAATGCAGTGCCTGTGGAGCGCCTTCCACCGTGTCGGCCAGCAGGTTGAAACTGCACAGGGCAAACAAAGGGAAGACCAGCCAGGCCAGGAAACGGGACGGGGCAGTCATGAATGAATCTCAATTGATAATACGAAGTAACACATTGTTCACTCTCAATGCGTTCCGCTCAAGCTTTGTCGTCCACGGGTCGCGAATACGGACTCCTCGCACATGGTGGCACCCATGGAAAAAATGAAATTAAAAAGCCATTACATAGCCAGTACCCAAGTCTATAATGCCGCGCCCTCGTTATTACGATCGGGTATTTAAGCTCCTCTTTTTATGAGGAATTGGCATGGATAGCCACCTTCCCTGTCAATTGGTTCACCCAGCCCGACCAGCACGCTCGGCTGTTTAAACTCAGGGAAGAAGTACCCCATGGCATCCCGCGCCCTCACCTCGATCGCGCTCAGCGCAGTCACTTTGCTTGCCGGTTGTTCGGCCTTTCGCAGCTACGACACAGAACTGCAACAAACCAACCAGCAGTTGGCCAGCGGTAACGTCGACGCCGCACTGACGCTGCTGGAAAAGAACAACACAGGTGAAAACAAAGACCTGCTCTATTACTTCGAGAAAGGTGAACTGCTGCGCGCCAAGGGCGACCTGACCGGCAGCCAGACCGCGTGGAGAAGCGCGGACCAGGTCGTCGGTACCTGGGAAGAGTCGGTCAAGCTGGACACCGACAAGTACCTGGCCCAGTTCGGCAGCTTTCTGGTCAATGACAAGGTCCGCCGCTACGAAGGGTATGACTACGAAAAGGTCATGCTGACCACGCAAATGGCCCTGAATCTGCTGGCAGTGAACGATTTCGACGGTGCCCGTACCGAAATCAAGAAGACCCACGAACGTGAAGCGGTGATCGCCGAACTGCGGGACAAGGAATACCTCAAGCGCGAGGACGAGGCCGAGAAGCAAGGCGTCAAGACCCAATACAAGGACCTGCAGGGTTACCCGGTGGCGAGCCTCGACGCGCCTGACGTGGTTGGCCTGAAGAACAGCTATCAGAGTGCGTTCAGTCATTACCTGGCCGGTTTCGTCTACGAAGCCCTGGGTGAAAAAGACCTGGCCGCGCCGGGTTATCGCAAAGCCGCCGAACTGCGCCCCAACACTCCGTTGCTCGAACAAGCGCTGCTGAACCTGGACAAACCGGCCGGCAAGAACGATGAGAGCGACATCCTGATCGTCGTGCAAAGCGGCCTGGCACCGGCCCGCGACTCCATTCGCATTCCCTTGCCACTGCCGATCAGCAACAACGTGGTGATCACCCCACTGTCATTCCCGGTGATCAAGCCTGACACCTCGACCGTGACGTATGCGCAGATCGGTGTCGACGGCCAGCAACAGAACCTGACCCAGCTCAACAGCACCACCGCCATGTCCCGCCGCGCCCTGCGTGACGATATGCCCGGGATCATCCTGCGTACCACCGTACGGGCCGTGACTCGCGCCGTGGCACAAAAGAAGATCAACGAGACCAACCCTCTGGCCGGTCTGGCCGTAGGCATTACGGCAACGGTGATGGAAGGGGCGGATACCCGCACCTGGCGCACCCTGCCCGACAACACCCAGGTGGTGCGCCTGCGCCTGGCCAAAGGCGAGCATCAACTGAGCCTGCCGAACGCGCTGGGCGGTTCGCGAATCACGGTCAAGGTCGATCAGCGCTACCAGGTGATCAGCCTGCGTACGGTGGGTAATCAGGTGTTCGCCAGTGGCGTCGCCGCCCACGTGATCCCAAGTGCCACCCCGCAAGTCGTGGCCAGCGTCAAACAACCTTAAGCGGAGCTTCTCCATGCGTTTCAAACTGATTGCTGTCGCCGCCCTGGCTCTGCTGGCCGGCTGCGCCACCCCGCCGCCACCTGCGCCTGGCAGTGCCGCGAGCAAAGTCGTGGTGATGAACAAGTTCAACAACATCGCCATCGGCGCGATGCGGGTCGCCCGAGAAAACGGCTTCCTGACCGTCAAGGTTGCGCTGAACAACACCAGCCACACCAACATGACGATGTACTACCGCTTCGTCTGGCTGGGCGACGACGGCTTCCCGGTGGCCGATGAAGAAAGCTGGAAAACCCTGAACCTGTATGCCGCGCAGGCCACGTTCCTGCCAGCCATTGCGCCAGTGCCCAAGGCCACCGACTTCCGCCTTGAAGTCAAAACCCCTTAAGCCCCCCCTATTTCGTGACAGAGAGACACTCCCATGTTTGTACGCTTTTCGTTCCTCGCCGTGGTCGCCCTTCTGGCCAGCGGCTGCGCCAACAACTCGCCGGTTCTGGGCGGTAAAAACATCGGTTACGGCGACAGCAAGGCTGTTGAGCTGGTGACCAACGAGTTCGGTTCCACTGACCTGCAAATGATCGCGGAGTCCATGACCCGTTCTCTGGCCCAGTCCGGCATCTTGCAGGGCCGCCCGGTCGTGCAGGTCTATGACGTGAAGAACAAGACCAGCGAATACATCGATACTCGCGAAATCACCACCAGCATCAAGACTCAGCTGATGAAGTCCGGCACCGCCCGTTTTGCCAGCGACAACACCGCGATGCAGAGCCAGGTCGACCAGCTCAAGCTGCAAAACCAGAGCGGCCTGTACAAGAAAGGCACCGTGGCCAAGACCGGCAACATGGTCGCTGCCAAATACCGTCTTGAAGGTTCGATCAGCTCGATCGTCAAACGCAGCAGCGATTACAAGGACGTTTTCTACAAGTTCAGCCTGCAGTTGATCGACGTTGAAAGCGGCCTGGCCGAGTGGATGGACGAGAAAGAGATCCGCAAAACCACGGAGCGTTAAGCAATGCGTGCATGGATTGGCATCATGGCCCTGGCCTGTGCGTTTGGCGCGCAGGCGGCCCCGAAAATTGCGGTGACCGACCTCGCCTACCAAGAGCGGGTGGAACAGTACATCCACATCGTCTCGGCGCAGAGCAACATGCAGGCGAGCATGTACAACGCCAGTGGTTCGTCGAGCTACAACGAGATCGAGGCCAGCAACAGCTATATCGAGCAAGGCGAACTTCGCAAGTTCACCGGCGACATCAAGGGCGAGATTCTCAAGTCCGGGATGTTCCAGCTGGTGCAGGGCACGCCGCACACGGCCACGTCCAAGGAAGACGTCTACGACGTGATCAAGCGGATCAAGGCCGGTAACTACAAGGGCGCCGACTATGTGTTGTTCGGCACCCTGTCGGATATCGACTTCACCCGCGACATCACCTCGCTGGCCAACACCGACAGCTATTCGGCGATTCTCGGCCTGAGCCTGGTGGCAGACTTCAGTCTGATCAACACCCGGACGTTTGAAATCACTTCGGCGTTCACCGCCATGGGTGACGGCCAGGACACCAAACTGGTCAACAGCCAGGATGTCAAAGTCTCGCTGAACCGCCCACGGGTGGTGCGTGACGTGTCCAAGTCGCTGGGTGAGGACGTGGCCCGTCAGTTGGGCGAGCAACTCGGTCGCGACGCTCAGCAGCAGCCGGGGCAAGCGCCACTGCGCAATAACCTGCCGCAGGATACGGCGCCGGTTATTCTGCGCTGAGCAACCTGCGCGGGAACGAAAAAGGCGACCTCTTGAGGTCGCCTTTTTTTGTGCCTTACGGGTATTACACCGCGGCTCTACGGATGGTTGCCAGCAGCCCGGCGGCACCAATGAACAACCCGGCAAACGTGCGATTCATGCGGCGCTGCTGCTTGGGGGTGCGCAGCAAGCGCAGCACTTTGGACGCAAGGCCGGTGTAACCCGCCATCACGATCAGGTCGACGCAGATCATGGTCACGCCAAGGATCAGGTACTGCGCCACCAGCGGCGCGTGTGGGTCGATGAACTGCGGCAGCACCGCGAGCATGAACACCAGCGCCTTGGGGTTGCTGATATTGACCAAAAAGCCGCGAAACACCAGCGCCAGCGGTTTGCCGATAGGCCGAATGGCCGCGTCATCACTCATGTCACTGGGCAGTGCGCGCCATTGCTTGACCGCCAGATACACCAGGTACGCCACGCCAAACCATTTGATCGCGTAGAAAGCCGTGGCCGAGGTGGCGAGGATCGCGCCCACACCGGCAGCGACAATCGCAATCTGCATCGCCAGACCCAGTTGCAGACCCAGGGCGTTCCAGTAGCCGCGCCAGAAACCGTACTGCAAGCCGCAGGACATCGACGCAATGGCGCCGGCGCCCGGGGAAAGACTGATCACCCAGCAGGCGGCAAAAAACGCCAGCCATGTCTCAAGCACCATCGCACACCTCGACTCAGACTCGTTATAGACGTCTAAGCTAATGCGCTGGCCTGCGAATGACTACCGATTTTTTGCAGGAAAGCAGCCCCGCCGACCAGCGCTACCGGCACTTGGCTACTTTTCGAAGCCACCCGAAGGCAACACGTCGAACGCAGGATTTGCAGACCGAGCCACAACGGCTCGGCCTCCATCAGGACAGCGCCTCCAGCTCCGCCTGCATGCTTTCGAGCAGCTCCAGGGCTTCCATCCAGGTCTCTTCCAGCTCGGCTTCGCGAACTTTCAACCTGGCCTGTTCAGCCAGCAGATCACGCAGCTCATCCTTGCGGGCGGCTTCGTAGACGGCACTGTCGCCGAGGCTGGTTTCGATCTTCGCCAGCTTTTCGTGCAACTTGCCCAACTCGGCTTCGAGCTTGTCGGCTTCGCGCTTGTGCGGTGCCAGTTGCTGACGCAACGCAGCAGCAGCCTGACGCTGGGCTTTCTTGTCGGTCTTGTCCGGATTGACCGGCGAGTTGTTCACCGGCGCATTGCGCTGGCGATACTCGACCAGCCAACGGGCGTAGTCTTCCAGATCGCCGTCGAACTCTTCGACCTTGCCATCGGCCACCAGGAAGAAGTTATCCGTGGTGCTTTTAAGCAGGTGACGGTCGTGGGAGACCACCAGCACTGCGCCACTGAATTCTTGCAGGGCCATGGTCAGCGCCAGGCGCATTTCCAGGTCCAGGTGGTTGGTCGGTTCGTCGAGCAGCAACAGGTTCGGTCGGCCCCAGGCGATCAGCGCCAGCGCCAGGCGGGCCTTTTCGCCGCCGGAGAAGTTCAGCACCGGCTCGTCGATCCGCGCACCACGGAAGTCGAAACCACCGAGGAAATCGCGCAGGGTCTGCTCGCGCTCGGTCGGCGCCAGACGCTGCAAGTGCAGCAACGGACTGGCCTTGGAATCCAGCGAGTCCAGCTGATGCTGGGCAAAGTAGCCCACCACCGTGTTCTCGCCACGGGTCAGTCGACCCGACAACGGTTCGAGTTCACCGGCGAGGTTTTTGATCAGCGTCGATTTACCGGCACCGTTGGGGCCGAGTAAACCAATCCGCGCACCGGGGGTCAGTTGCAGCTTGACCTTCTCCAGCACGGCTCTCTCGCCGTAGCCCAATCGGGCGTCGGAGAGGTCGATCAACGGGCTGGAAATCTTCACCGACTCGCGGAAGACGAAGTCGAACGGCGAATCGACGTGGGCGGCGGACAATTCTTCCATCCGCTCCAGGGCCTTGATCCGGCTCTGGGCCTGACGAGCCTTGGTGGCCTGGGCCTTGAAGCGGGCGATGTAGCTTTCCATGTGCGCACGTTGCGCCTGTTGCTTCTCGTAGGCCTGTTGTTGCTGGGCCAGGCGTTCGGCTCGGGCACGTTCGAACGCCGAGTAGCCACCGCGATAGAGCGTAATCTTGCGCTGATCGACGTGAGCCACGTGATCGACCACGGCGTCGAGGAAATCTCGGTCGTGGGAAATCAGCAGCAAGGTGCCGGGGTAGCTCTTGAGCCACTCTTCCAGCCAGATAATGGCATCGAGGTCCAAGTGGTTGGTCGGTTCGTCGAGCAGCAACAGGTCCGACGGGCACATCAGCGCCTGCGCCAGGTTCAGGCGCATCCGCCAGCCACCGGAAAAGTCCGCGACCGGGCGATCCATCTGCTCGTTGGTGAACCCCAGACCTGCGAGCAGCTTGCGCGCCCGGGCATCGGCGGTGTAACCGTCGGCGCTGTCCAGCTCGGAGTGAAGGCGCGCCTGAGCGGCACCGTCATGGGCCGCCTCGGCTGCTGCGAGGTCGTGTTGCACCTGGCGCAGGCGCAGGTCACCATCGAGCACGTAGTCGACCGCCAGACGATCAAGCGTGTCGACCTCCTGGCGCATGTGGGCGATACGCCAATCGGCCGGCAGGAAGCAGTCGCCCGAGTCCGGGTGAAGCTCACCCCGCAACAAGGCGAACAGGCTGGATTTGCCGGCGCCGTTGGCACCGATCAGGCCGGCTTTGTGGCCGGCGTGCAGGGTCAGCTCGGCGTCTTCTAGCAGACGTTGCGGGCCACGCTGTAAAGTGAGGTTCTGAAGTCGAATCATAATGGCGGCGGAGTCTACCAGCTTCGCTCGCAACTGGCGCGAGTAGCACTATGTCCTCTGACCTGTGGAGCTTTTCCCTCACCCTCTACACCCGACCGGGTGTTGAAGACGCCTGCCTGAAGCTGCAAGCAGCCGGGGCCAACGTTTGCCTGCTGCTGTGCGCAGCCTGGCTCGGACAGCGCGGCGTGAGGTGCAATGCGCAACGCCTGCAACAACTCCAGCACCTGGCCGGGCCGTGGCATACGGAAGTCGTGCAACCGCTTCGACAACTGCGTACGCAGTGGAAGGCCGCTGCCCTCGACGACGAGGAACTGAACACGTTACGTGGGCAAATCAAGGCTCTGGAGCTGGAAGCGGAGCGGCAACTGTTGTTGCGTCTGGAGAATACGGCGCGAGCATGGCCGGAGGGTCAAGCCAAAGACTTGGCCGTTTGGCTGGAAGGATTGGCAGCGAGCGCCGCCAACCTGAACCGCGACGCGCTGCATCAGCTGCGCGTCGCGGTGACCGGCACTTAAGAAGCGCTGGTTGGGGTGCTGGTCGTGCTTGCGGCAGCTGCCGGTGCAGGCGAAGCGGCTGGAGCTGGCGAAGCAGCCGGTGCCGGCGTCGCAGGCTTGGCGGCCGCAGGTGCGGTTGCCGGTTTTGCAGCCGCGGGCTTGGCGACGGCAGGTTTAGCCGCGACTGGTTTTTTCACTGCTGGCCTGGCAGCAGGTTTCGCAGCAGCGGGTTTGGCCGCGCTGGAGGTCGCAGGTTTGGCTGCTGGCTTGACCGGTGCTTTGGCAACTGCGGGTTTGGCCACTGGCTTGGCGGCAGGTTTTGCAGCAACCGGTTTAGCGGCTGGCTTGGTAGCCGGCTTGGCCGCAGCGGTTTTCGCTGCTGGTTTGGCAGCAGGTTTTGCCGCGGCGGTTTTCGCGACTGCAGTTTTGGCTACGGGCTTGGCGGCAGCTGGTTTAGCAGCGGTCGATTTGGCAGCCGGTTTAGCGGCGCTGGCAGCAGCTGGTTTTTTCGCGGCAGGTTTAGCTGCTGCTTTCGCTGGAGCCTTGGCCGGCGCTTTGGCAGCGACCGGTTTGGCAGCTGGTTTTTTCGCGGCGACAGCGGTGGCTGGCTTGGCCGAACGCAGGGTCAGCGTTTTGCCGACAGCCTCTTTCACACGACCAATACCCTGGGCCAGTTTCAGGCTTTCCTGGGCATCGCGCTTGAGTTGCAAAATATAGCTGCGCGTCTCGGACTGACGATCCTTGAGCGCATCGAGCAGATCTTCAAGTTCTTGTACCGCATCTTTGGCCTTGGCTTGCGCCTTGGCTTTGCCGGCCGCCGCAGCGTCCTGCAATTTGGTGCGGGAATTGTGCAGTTTTTCCTGTGCTTTTCCGCGCTGCTTTTCCAGCTTGGCGAGCAGTTTTTCAGCATCAGCCAAGGCTTGGGAACAAGCGTTTTCCAAATGCTCGAGCAAGCTGCCCGACAGCTGATGGAGTAAGTGCAACGGAGTATTTACAGGCTTCTTATTGGCCGACATGGTTTACCTCCTGGCTGACGTGAGTGCGGCTCATACTAGACCTCTGCTGCTACTGCCGCTAGGGCATGTTGACAGTATCGAATGCTGTGCGTTGCACCAAATTGAAAATGTTCTGCACGCACATCAAAGCAGTTCACCGGTCACGGCATTCTCACTGGCATAATCCTGTGCATCTCAGGCTGGAGAGCGCCCATGTCGCGTTACCTTTTTTTACCCTTGTGCGTGTTTTTTTCGTTGGCTCATGCTGCGGAAAAAGCCACGGAAAATGACGCCCATGATCTCGCCTACAGCCTCGGTGCAAGTCTGGGCGAACGTCTTCGCCTGGAGGTTCCCGACCTGCAAATCCAGGCATTGGTGGAAGGTTTGCAGCAGGCGTATCAAGGCAAGCCACTGGCGCTGAAAGATCAGCAGATCGAGCAGATCCTGGCCGAGCACGAAGCGCAAGTTGCCGAGCAGCCCGCCATACCGCAAAGCGAAGTTGCCCTGGACAAGGAACAACGCTTTCTGACGGCTGAAAAGGCAAAGCCCGGGGTTCGCGAACTGGCGGATGGCATCCTGCTGACCGAGCTGGTCGCGGGTAACGGCGCCAAGGCCGGCCCCAATGGCAAGGTGCAGGTTCGCTACATTGGCAGACTCCCCGACGGCACCGTGTTCGATCAGAACAGTCAGGCGCAATGGTTCAGCCTCGACAGCGTGATCAGTGGCTGGCGCAGCGCACTGCAACAGATGCCAGTGGGTGCGAAATGGCGCCTGGTGATTCCATCCGCGCAAGCCTACGGTGCCGATGGCGCGGGGGACCTGATCGCGCCCTTCACACCTCTGGTTTTTGAAATCGAATTACTCGGCGCTACTGGCTGAGCAATCGCCCAAACGAAAAACGGCGCGCAGCGCGCACCGTTTCAGGGATCTTTTACTACAAGGGGGAACTCAGGCTTGAACCGGAGCCTCTTGTTTGTGAGCGGTGTGAAGCACCTCGATCAAGCAATCTTCCAATTCGAAGCGCTCATGCAGCAAGCCACCCAGCTCTTTGAATTTCTCCGCGACGCACTTGCCTTCATCGCAGAGATCGTTGAAAGCCAGTAGCTTCTCGGTGATCACGTCGATGCGCGGGTAAATGGTTTCGGCCAATTCAAGCCCGCGCGTGTCACCGAACGCCTTGGCTTCGCCCGTCAGTTGTTCGTAGATTTCGAAATGGCCGGCAGAGACGTAATCGACCAGGACACCACAGAACTCCTGCAACGGCTTGCGGTTTTCGCCTAGGGCCTCAGGCTTGGCGCCGAGAGCATCATAGGCTCGAACCAGTTCGTGACGCTCCTGCAACCAACGATCGATCAGCAGATGCACTCCACCCCAGCGTTCCTGAGCATTCTGACAACTTTCGAGCATGGTGATCTCTCTTCCCTTATGGGTAATGCCGCCCGCACTCGCCGCATGACTTGAAGATCAAGATTTGGCCAGGCAGAGCACCATTGAGCAACAATTCCAATGATACGTGCGGGCCAGATTATGCCCGCACGCCAACAGCTTCAAGGTACGCAGGAGATAAAGTTCATACAAGTGTTTAATCACCCACCCTGCCCCGGTGCGACGACTCGCCGCCGGGCGGTCGCTGATAGGCGTACCAGGCAAGCTGCACGATCTGATAAGCCCCGAGAATTGTCACCGCGACAAAAAACAACAGACTCCACTCGGGGATGCTCAGGTCGAACAGCGTCCAGGAAATTTCCGCGCAGTCTGCGGTTCCGTTGAATAGCCGTTTCACAACATACAACCAGGGCATGTTTGCAAACAGACCTTCCAGGCCGTGAGAGCACCCCGACACCTGTTGAGCCGGATCGCTTTGCAGTACCACATGGCGCCACGCCGTCACCATTCCCGCCAGGCTGCTGAACAGGCTCAGTAGCCAATACAGTAAACAGCCCAGGCGCCTGGGCCCGTGCAGCGCGGCAATCACGCAGACGCTCGTGAACAGCGCCAGAAAAAATCGCTGCAACAGGCACAGCCCGCACGGCTTGAGCCCGATTGCGTACTCCAGATAGTACGAAGCGCCCAAGGCCAGGGCACCCGCGATGAAAGCCATGAAAAACAAGGAGCGTGTGCTGGCCAAAGACATGGCTTATCCGTAACAGAAGAGACAGGCAGTTACGGTAGAGGAAAGCCCTCTGGCCTTTCAAGGCAAGGCAGCGTGGAGACTTCGCCACAGGTGTAGGGAATTCCCGACAGAAGAGACAGGACCAAATGCAGTTTCTTGTAAGAAACCGCCTACACCCAGCAGGACAGGGAAGCGTTTCGCAATAGGCAAACGGCCGGATCGTCTGCCTGGGCGACCCGGCCGTCGTGCACCTTACGCCCGCGCAGGCACTGGCAAAGGCGAGGCCAGCAGGCGCTTGTCCAGCAGGCCCAGGCCTTCCTGGAAGAGTTGATTACTACGCTCGGTATCACCCAGCTGAGCCAGCAGGCGTGCGAGCTCGGCACAGGCCTCGGGGTTACGCTGAGCACGCAGGCTGCTTTCCAGATAGTCCCGCGCCTTGCCCCACAGGCTGCTTTGCAAACACAACCGCCCCAGCGTCAGCAGCAAGCTTGGGTCCCCGGGATGGTCCTTCAACCAACCCTCGGCCGTTTGCAGTTGCCGCGCCGGGTCGCTGCCACGCAGCAAGCCATACAGCCGCGCCAGATGGCTGTCATATTTACGCTTGAGCGCCCCACGCAGAACGTCCTCGGCCTCGACCTCCGCACCCAATTGTCGCAACTGTTCGGCATAGGCCAGCACCAGCTGCGGCTCTTGGCGTTGAGCGGATGTCAGTTGTTGCCAGGCACGATTGAGCGCCTGCAAACCAACGGCGCCGTCTTCCTCCCGGCGAGCGGCCAATGTGAGGTTTTCACCCCAGGCCCGACGTTCCAGCTCCGCCAGCTCGCTGGTCGGCAAAACCTTGTCCTTGCGCAATTCAGGCAACAGGCGAATGACCGCCGACCAGTCGCCGCGCTGCGCAAGCAAACGTTGCAACTGACGCAAGACCTGAACGCTGTGAGGATGGCGTTCGTGCATGGCCTGAAGGGTTGTCAGCGCACCGTCGGTATCACCACGGTCAGTCTGTAACTGCGCGTGACTCAAGGCAATCGCCAACTCGGCCTGAGGCTGACGCTCCAGCGCACGCTCCAGCAGGCTGTCACTTTCGTCATAGTGGCCCTGCTCGTTCGCCGCTCGTGCCGCCCCCAGGTAATAGAGCAACGGCTGGCGTTCGGCTTCAGCGGCGCGAGACAAGTGACGCTGAGCGCTGGCCCAACGACCTTCAGCGAGGTCCAACTGACCGTGCTCGATCGCCACTTGCACACGACGACTGCGGTTGCGGTTCGACCATGGGTTGACCACACCACTGGAGGTGGTCACCAGCTCGATCAGCATCTTGATCCCCCACAGCACCAGCCAGATCACCGCCACCAGTGCCAGGGTCGCCCACAGGCTCGACTCGTAGCGGAAGGTCTTGTAGGCGATCAGTACGTAACCCGAGTGCTGGGCGATGGCCAACCCGAGCGCCCCGGCGGCGGCAATGACCAAAAAAACAATCACATAAAGTCGCTTCATGGGCTGGTCCCCGGCGTAGTGCTCGCGGCAGACTTGGCGGCAGGCTTCACCGAATCCTCGGCACTGACGTTACGCCGCTCCAGGTAAGCCTGCACCGTGCTCAGGGTGGTTGCCAGGTCAGGCGTGATGACCGTTACCGGTTGTTTACTCAACTCGGCAACCTGTTCGAGCATCACTTTGCTTTGCGGATTGTCCTGATTGAAGCTGCCCTTGAGCACATCCCGCGCCTCGGCCAGCGCTTGGGTATAGACCGGCGCCTGGCCGTTGAGCGCAGCCCATTGCGCTTGTTCAAGCGCCAGGCCCAGAGCCAGGCGGACCTGAGTCAGGCTTTGCCCTGCGAGCAATGGGCGGATGTTTTTATCGGCGTTGAAATCGATACGAATGTAGCGCGAGACCTGATCCCACCATTGCGCCCAGCGACTGGCGCCATCGCCGTCGGAGGTCAGGCTCGATAGCGAATCGCGCTCATGAAACTCGGGGGCCAGCTCGCTGAGTTCGACCACTTGATCACGCAGGGCCCCCAGCTGCAGGAACAACCCGGTACGGTCTGGTTGCTCGGTACTGCGTAGCGCTGCAAGACTTTTTGCAATTTGCTCGCGGGCAGCGAAAGAGCCCGGGTCATTTTGCTCCCGGAGGATTTCATCAGCACCTTGCACCAGCGCCTGAGCGCTGCTGATGTCCTGCAAGGCAGACAGACGCAAACTGGCCAGACGCAGCAAGTGTTCGGCTTCGGCCAAACGCCAATCCTTGCGGCTGGCGCCCAGAACGGTTTCCAGACGCTGACTCAAGCGCTGCTGATCGCCCTGCAACTGGGTCACCAGGCGTCGCCGGTCTTCCAGCTCATCGGCAGGCGGTAATTGCTCAAGCCGTGCCGTCAGACGCTGCTCATTGAGCTTGAGACTTTGCGCCTGATCGTTCAGGGCCTGTAACTGCCCCAGTTGTTGCTGGTTGTTGGCTTGCAGACTACGCACCTGCCAGATCCCCCAACCGCCAGCGGCAACACCCGCGGTCCCCAGCAACAACGCCAGGATAGCCAGCCCGTTGCCACGGCGCGGCTCAGGGCTCTTCACAGTTTCAACCGGCGCATCGGGCGCAGGCTGGACGCCATCTTTTGGCAAGGCTGTTTCGCTCACGTATCCATCCTTTGCATTAGAGAACGGGCCGGGTTTCCCGCAACACCGTTAGCAAAGCCGAGGCACTGGCGCCACGGCAATCCACAACTGTTTGGGCGCCTGCGGCCAGCGCCATCTCGGCTACCCGAGGGCTTGGAACAAACAATGGCAACCGCGCCAACTCAGGCCAGGCACTGCCCGCCAATTGGCGCAGGTGCTCAAAACCCTGTCCACTGCTGACCACCAGGCCGTTCAAGCGTTCCGATTCAATCCGCTCAGGCAGTGCCCCCTCGGCATACTGCGGTAAGCCGCGACGGTACAATTCCAGGTAATCGACACTAGCACCTTGCTCGCGTAAACGCTCTGCGAGCAGTTCACGCCCACCCTCGCCGCGCATGATCAACACACGAGCGTCAGGTCGTGCGATAGCCTCGCGCATTTGCGGTAGTTCAAGCAATGCTTCGCTGTCATCGCCCTCATGGGGGCAGCTCACCTCGAGGCCATAATCCGTCAGGATCTGCGCTGTCGCCGCGCCTACCGTGAACCAGCTCTGGATCGGTGGCTGCGGCCAATACCGGCCGACCAGATCCAGCCCGATCCGCGCGGCCGGCTTGCTCACTACTATCACTGCGCAATAGTGGTCCAGCGCCAGAATCATCGCCTGCTGTGTATCAGAAATTGGCAGCGGTTGAATATCCAGCAACGGCAGGCTGCTGCTGAACACTCCGGCCTCAGCCAGAACGGTCGACAGTGCCGCCGACTCATCGCTTGGGCGCGTCAGCAGCAAGCGCCAACCCGTCACTCCGGATCGGCCTCGCCGTAGACCGCGCGCAGAATCTCGTCGGCACCCTGCGCCAACAAGTCTTCAGCCACCTGAACACCCAGCGCCGCGGCCGCGCTTTGCGGACCACGAACCTCGGCAGTCAGCAGCAGGCCACCCTTCGGATCACCCACCAGGCCACGCAGCCAGATTTGCTCGCCTTCGAGCACCGCATAGCAAGCAATCGGCACCTGACAGCCGCCATTCAAATGCTTGTTGAGCGCACGCTCGGCGGTGACCCGCGTGGCAGTGTCCTGGTGATGCAGAGGAGCAAGCAGTGCGTGAATTCCAGTGTCAGCGCTACGGCATTCGATACCGACCGCACCCTGACCACCCGCGGGAAGACTGTCTTCGACACTGATCGAAGAGCGGATGCGGTCTTCGAAGCCCAGGCGAATCAGACCGGCTGCCGCGAGGATGATCGCGTCGTACTCACCCGCATCGAGCTTGGCCAGGCGCGTGTTGACGTTGCCGCGCAGAAAGCGGATTTGCAGGTCCGGGCGACGGGTCAGCAGTTGTGCCTGGCGACGCAGGCTGGAAGTACCGACCACGCTGCCCTGAGGCAGTTCGTCGAGGCTGGCATAGGTATTGGAAACAAAGGCATCGCGCGGGTCTTCACGCTCGCAGATGCAAAACAGACCCAGGCCTTCAGGGAAGTCCATCGGTACGTCTTTCATCGAGTGCACGGCAATGTCGGCTTCGTTTTCGAGCAGCGCGGTTTCCAGCTCTTTGACGAACAGGCCCTTGCCACCGATTTTCGACAGCGGCGAGTCGAGCAGCTTGTCACCGCGACTGACCATAGGCACCAGTGTCACGACCAGCCCCGGGTGGGCTTGTACCAGACGAGCTTTGACGTATTCGGCCTGCCACAAGGCCAAGGCACTTTTGCGGGTAGCGATGCGGATTTCGCGAGGGGACATGGATCAATCCGTACTGAATAGATACAGCGGATAATAACAGCTCAGCCAAATCCGCTTTGACTTGTATCAGAAACAGCGTGGCCTCCCTGGCCTCACCTGTCCAGCAAAGGAGAGTGAAATCCGCGTGCGAACAGCGGGCTAAAGCTGTTGCATCATCTTGCGCACACCTGCGACATGACGTCGGCTGACAATCAGTGCGTCACCGTTAAGGCCTTTGAGAAACAGCTGGAAGTGCCCGAGTGGCGTGCGCTGCAACCGCTCGATACGCTCACGGGCCACCAGTGCATTGCGGTGAATACGCACGAACCGGTCGCCAAATTCGTCTTCGAGGGCTTTCAATGGCTCGTCCAGCAGGACCTCGCCACCTTCGTGACGCAAGGTCACGTATTTATGGTCAGCGATGAAGTAGACCACTTGACCCAACGGGATCAGTTCGATGCCTTTGCGCGTTCGCGCACTGATATGGCTACGAGGACCGTTGCCGCTTTCTGCCGCCGGCCGGGTCAGCGCCGCGAGCTGGACGCGGTTGGGGCGCTCGGCTTTTTTCAGGGCGTCGAGCAGCTGCTCCGAACGCACCGGTTTAACCAGATAGCCCACCGCACTGGTTTGCAGGGCGTCCAGGGCAAACTCATCCTGGGCCGTACAAAACACCACCGTCGGTGGCGTCTCGCGTTCACACAGCCTTGCAGCGACTTGCAGACCGTCGAGGCCAGGCATGCGGATGTCGAGCAGCACGATATCGGGCTTCAGGCTGTCGATCAGGGTCAATGCCTCATCGCCATTGGTGGCGCTGGGCTCCAGAACACTGTATCCCTCGAGCTCGCCGACCATACGGCTCAGGCGCTCGCGGGCTTGGGGTTCGTCATCAACGATCAGGACATTCATATTGCGCTGGATTCCTGCGTGAGTCTCGCACAAGGATAGCGTAGACAGGTGAAGTGACGTCCGTCACCGCGATCCACGCTAAGACTAGCGCGAGCGCCAAAAAGTGCCGCACGTCGGATTGCAATATTTACCGGTGCCTGCGCAGTTCCGTTCGAAACCAGCCGCGGCGTGGCGTCACCGTAGGGATTGCTGATACACAATATGAACACCTCCCCCTTCTCTTATAGTCGGCTTCGACATTGACCGTAGCGCGCTTTGCATCAACGCGGATGAGGCCCGGCACATGATCGACAATTGTGCTGACCCTCAAGTCCAACTGTAGACGTTTGCCGCGACGAAAGTGCTCATTTGACAAATATCGTTGCGTAATCGCAACGGCAGCCCTTTGAGTATGGCCGGTCAAATAAGAAAAAAACGTATCGACCAGTGTCGCCGACAGGATTGGCAACCCTGTTATTATCCGCGGCAGGTTTTTACGCCATTTTCCTTCAGCCGATCACGAGCGAATTCATGAGCACTGACAAGACCAATCAGTCCTGGGGCGGCCGCTTCAGTGAGCCCGTCGACGCCTTCGTCGCCCGCTTCACCGCCTCCGTCACTTTCGACCAGCGCCTCTATCGTCACGACATCATGGGTTCCGTCGCCCACGCCACCATGCTGGCCAAGGTCGGCGTGCTGACCGATGCCGAACGCGACAGCATCATCGATGGCCTGAAGAACATTCAGAGCGAAATCGAGGCCGGCACCTTCGACTGGCGCATCGACCTTGAAGACGTGCACATGAACATCGAAGCGCGCCTGACCGACCGCATTGGTGTCACCGGCAAGAAGCTGCACACCGGCCGCAGCCGTAACGACCAGGTGGCGACCGATATCCGCCTGTGGCTGCGTGACGAGATCGACCTGATCCTGGGCGAAATCACCCGCCTGCAAAAAGGTCTGCTGGAGCAGGCAGAGCGCGAATCCGGCACCATCATGCCCGGCTTCACCCACCTGCAAACCGCACAGCCGGTGACCTTCGGTCATCACATGCTGGCCTGGTTCGAAATGCTCAGTCGCGACTACGAGCGTCTGGTCGATTGCCGCAAGCGCACCAACCGCATGCCGCTGGGCAGCGCCGCACTGGCCGGTACCACCTACCCGATCGACCGCGAGCTGACCGCCCAACTGCTGGGTTTCGACGCTGTGGGCGGCAACTCGCTGGACAACGTGTCGGATCGCGACTTCGCCATCGAATTCTGCTCGGCCGCGAGCATCGCGATGATGCACCTGTCGCGCTTCTCCGAAGAGCTGGTGCTGTGGACCAGTGCGCAGTTCCAGTTCATCGATCTGCCTGATCGTTTCTGCACCGGCAGTTCGATCATGCCGCAAAAGAAAAACCCTGACGTCCCGGAACTGGTACGCGGTAAAAGCGGCCGGGTGTTCGGCGCGCTGATGGGCCTGCTGACCCTGATGAAAGGCCAGCCACTGGCCTACAACAAGGACAACCAGGAAGACAAGGAACCGCTGTTCGACGCCGCCGATACTTTGCGCGACTCGTTGCGGGCCTTTGCCGACATGATCCCGGCGATCAAGCCAAAGCACGCCATCATGCGTGAAGCGGCACTGCGCGGTTTCTCCACGGCGACCGACCTGGCTGACTATCTGGTACGCCGCGGCCTGCCGTTCCGCGACTGCCACGAAATCGTCGGTCACGCCGTGAAGTACGGCGTGGAAACCGGCAAGGACCTGGCGGAGATGAGCCTGGAAGAACTGCGCAAGTTCAGTGACCAGATCGAGCAGGACGTGTTTGCCGTTCTGACGCTGGAAGGCTCGGTGAATGCCCGTAACCACATCGGCGGCACCGCGCCGGCGCAGGTGAAGGCCGCTGTGGTTCGCGGCCAGGCGCTGCTGAACAACCGCTAAAAAGCATCGCGAGCAGGCTCGCTCCCACAGGGCTTAGTGTGTGAACACGATCCAGTGTGGGAGCGAGCCTGCTCGCGATGACTGACTTCAGATCACTACAAGACTTACTTTTTGGCGGCAATCATCTCCAAAAACGCCGGCATCGCCGCGTCCCTGTCTGCCGCAATGCGCTTGGCATGCGGTGTCTGGTCCAGTTGCTCAAGCAATGCCTTGGCCATCGGCAACTCGGCCAGCAGATCCAGATCGAAGAGCTTTTTAGCGACCGCGCAGGCCGGGTTGAGGCTGTACAGGAAGTACAGATCCGCCACGCTCAGGGTTACGCCCGCCACATACGGCGCGAACTTGCCATGACGTCCCAGCGAAGCGATCCCCAGCAGCAGCTCGGTCTTGGCTTTCTCCTTGATCGCTTCCGGTACCTGCATGCCGAAGAAGGCCTCGGCGAAACACGCGCGCGCCGGCAGTTCGATGTACAGCTCGATTTCCTTGGCCAGCGCCAGCACCTGAGCCCGCTCGAACGGTGTTTTGGGCAGCAGAGAAGGGCCTGACTGGCTGTCTTCGAGGTACTGGAGAATCACGCTGGTCTCGTTGATGAAACCTTGCTCGACGCCCAGTACCGGGATCTTGCCGCGCGGGCTGATGGCCAGCGCTTCAGGGCTTTGACCGGCGTAAAACGGTACCTCCTCAAAGGGCAGGCCCTTCTCCAGCAACGCGTGTTTGACCATGTTGTAGTAGTTACTGACGCAAAATCCATAAAGCTTGAGCATCACAAAGCCTCCAAGGCCATGCAGGGGGTTGGCAGCGACTGTTATAGAACGTCAGGGGAACTCTCGCCAGCAGCATCACACGACTGAATGCAGGTAAACTGGCGACCTTTCCTTGAGGAGCCTGCCATGAGCGAGCCAATCCACGGCACCAACAAAGACGACGATATCGACGAAGAAGAGTTCGCCGAAACCACCCTGATCGAAGCGATCGAGAACCAGATCGAAAGCGACAACCCGCCAGCGGCCAAGGCAACGTTCAACAAACTGACCCTGGTCGGTTACGAGCGTGAAGAAATCCTGCAATTGATGGCCCATGTGCTGGCCGTTGAAATCGACGCCATCCTCGAAGAAGACCGTGCATTCAATACCGAGTGGTATGAAACCGCGTTGCGCGCACTGCCAGAGTTGCCGCCAGAAAAGAAATAACCCCCCTATCGCGTGGGCGCAGCTCTTCTGGTGGCAAGGGGGCTTGCTCCCTTGCCACACATGCTGCGCCTACAGGCACGTTCTACTACCTGCGACGAAAAGCTCTAAGCCAGCACTGGACAGCTCGCCCGAGTGCGTTCACCTTAGGGGCGCTGTCGTCTATTCCTAGAAAGTCTGGAGTCCTTATGTCGCTTACCCCTGAGCTGGTTGCCGAACTGGAAATCCTTGCACTCTTCAACCTGGACAGTTCCCAGGAAGGTTTGAAAATTCATCAGACCGCTGCCCCGAAAGCCATTGCCGCCGCACAACGCCTGTTCGACAAAGAGTTGATCACCCAGCCCGATGGCGGTTATCTGACCAGCCTGGGCCGTGACGCAGCGCAAAATGTGCAGACCGTGCTGACCATTCTGTCCGTCGAAGAAACCGCATAACCGCTGCCATACAGCCCACGGAAACCCCTGCTACGGGATTTCCGCGGGCAGACTGTCGCCCGCCGATAGAAATTTGACGCCAAAAACCAAAAATCAGCTTAAAAGTCCTGAGCATGAGGCTGTAAACTGCCCGTCGCCCTGAGACTTTCCCACGTTCGAGCATTGCGAGCCGGTTTGAGCTGACATGACCCGCACCCATGAAATTCGCCCCGATCTGGACGAAGGAATCGATCGCAAGGTTCTCAGCCAGTTGCGCGCGCGCTTTCTGAAGCTCAATGACGGCCGGCTGGCCCGAGCCATGGAAGGGTTGTCGCCCCGCCAGCAAGGGGTTCTGACCCTGCTGCCGCTGTTCTTCCACGTCAACCACCCGCTATTGCCAGGTTACGTCTCGGGCAGCACGCCGGCCGGGCTGTCGAATTTCGAGCCTGACGCCACGGCGCTCGCCGAAGCGCAACGCCTGACCCGCTCCTTCTCCTACAAGCCCCGCCACGGCAATCCGCCGCGGCCGATTCATGGCTTGTTCCTGATGGGCAGCCTCGGCACCCTCGCTCAGGCCGATCAGAGCGACATGGACGTGTGGGTCTGCCACGCTTCGGACTTGAGTGAAAACGAACTCGCCGAGCTGCGTAAAAAATGCCAGTTACTGGAAGTCTGGGCCGCTAGCCAGGGCGCCGAGGCGCATTTCTTTCTGATCGACCCGCAACGGTTCGTGCGTGGCGAACGCGACACCCAGTTGAGCTCCGACAACTGCGGCACCACCCAGCATTATTTGCTGCTCGATGAGTTCTATCGCACGGCCATCTGGCTTGCCGGGCGCACGCCAATCTGGTGGCTGGTACCGGTATACAAAGAGGCCGGCTACGATCAATACACTCATACGCTGCTGTCCAAACGCTTTATCCGCGCTGACGAAACCCTCGATCTCGGCCACCTGGCGCGCATTCCGCCCGGCGAGTTCATCGGGGCCGGGCTCTGGCAGTTGTTCAAAGGTATCGAGTCACCCTACAAGTCAGTGCTCAAACTGCTGCTTACCGAGGTCTACGCCAGCGAACACCCGAACGTCGAGTGCCTGAGCCTGCGCTTCAAGCAGGCCGTGTTCGCCAACCGACTCGATCTGGATGAGCTGGACCCATACATCGTGGTCTACCGGCGCATCGAGGAGTACCTCACGACCCGCGGCGAGCCGGAACGACTGGAACTGGTTCGGCGCGCCTTGTACCTCAAGGTCAATCGCAAGCTGACCGGCAACAGCGGCCAGCGCAACAAAAGCTGGCAGCGTCTGCTGCTGGAGCGGCTGGCTCACGAGTGGGGCTGGGATCATCGGCAATTGGCGATGCTCGACAGCCGCAGTCAATGGAAGGTCCGCCAGGTCAGTTCCGAGCGCCGCGCGCTGGTCAATGAGCTGAACTACAGCTACCGCTTCCTGACCCAGTTCGCCCGCACCGAACAAACCGTCAGCCTGATCAACAAGCGCGACCTCAACGTACTGGGTCGCAGGCTGTACGCGGCCTTCGAACGCAAGGCCGACAAGATCGAGTTCATCAACCCCGGCATCGCGCCGGACCTGGCCGAAGACACGTTGACCCTCGTCCAGTCAGCGAACAAGAAAGAGCCAGGGCAGACCTACTGGGGTTTGTACAACGGCAACTTGAGCAATCTGGAGTGGGAGCATTTCGCGCCGATCAAGCGTAGCCGCGAACTGCTGGAGCTCCTGACCTGGTGCCACCGCAACGGCGTGATCGACAGCAGCACTCGCCTGGCGTTACACCCCGGCAGCAGCGACCTGAGCGAGTTCGAGCTGTTCAACCTGCTGGGCAGCCTGCAACAGACCATCGCCCTGCCCCTGACCAGTGTCAGCGAAGAACAACTGCTGCGCCCCAGCGTGCCGAGCGAAGTGCTGATTCTGGTGAACGTTGGTGTCGACCCGCTCAAGCACCACCGCGACCTGAACATCCTGATGACCACCGAGCGCACTGACTCACTGAGCTACGCCGGGGTGCGCGAGAACCTGGTGCTGACCCTCGACCAGGTCACGCTCAACAGCTGGAACGAAGTGCTGGTCAACCGCTACGACGGCACCCACGCCCTGCTCGACTGCCTGCGCGATTACCTCAACAACCTACCGAGCGGCCCGCAGCAACCTCGGCTGCGAGTGCGCTGCTTCTGCCATAACCGTGCGCAGTTCATCGCCCAACGTGTCGAAGAAGTCCTCGATACCGCGCAAAACCTGTTGCTCAGCCAGCTCAATCATCGCTATCTGATTCAGGTCCAGCAGCATTACCACGTGTTGGAACTGGTGCCCGGCCAGGTCAAGCATGTCGCGCTGGCCAGCCTGCCGGCACTGCTCGATTACCTGAACGAAGACCTGAACCGCTACAGTCCGCTGCAACTGGACCCGATGGCACTGGAGGATCACGACCTGGCGCTGATCCTGCCGATGGGCCAACCCGACTGCATTCAGGTGTTCTACCGCATCAACGATGCTTACGCCGAGTTGTACGTGCTGGATGAGTTCAATGCCCTGTGGCAACAGCGCCAGCCATATCACGACGAACAAAGCCTGCTGGTGCCACTGCAACGCTTCCTGCAGTCGATCCTGTATCGCCGTGACGCACTGCTGCCGATGGACGCCGCCCAACCGGTGACAGCGCTGGAAACCCTGTTCTACCAATTGCTGCCATCGGGCTCCAACCGTGCGCGCCGGGTCGAGCCACGGCCAGCGCCACAGACACCGGTGAACAAGCCCTACTACGACGTCCAGGCGATCGTCGGCAAAGCCGTACCGGGGCAAGGACAGGTCACCCTGTATTGCAATCAGCGAGAATTTTCCGAATTGGAGCACGGCGACCAGCTATTTGCCCTGGTCGCTCAGGAGATCGTCGGGCAGCGTCGCGAGGCACAGCACTATCGCTGCTACATCACCGACCTGGACCTGTCCGGCCTGCTCGGTGATGGTCAGAGTTCAAGCAATCTTTACCTGCGCTACAAGGCAGACCTGGAGCGCGCATTGAACAGGGCGCTCGAACAGGTCTGAGGCCAAGGTCTATTCAGAACTTGCAGTCACCGCCATTCTTTGGCTGCGATTCAACCTCAAGCAATGTCAGCTTCAAGGTCTTGCCGCCCGGTGCAGGCCAGTCGATGTGCTGGCCGACTCTCAGGCCGAGCAATGCGCTGCCTACCGGCGCAAGAATGGAAATCCTGCCTTCGTCGGCATTGGCGTCCTGTGGATAAACCAGGGTCAGGTGATAGTCCTTGCCGCTGCTTTCTTCACGGCAATGCACACGCGAGTTCATGGTCACGACATCGGCTGGCACTTCATCGTGACCCACCAGTGTATCGGCGCGATCCAGTTCGGTTTGCAGCGCAATAACACCTGGCAGCGAGTCATCCAGGCTGTCGATCAAACGCTCCAGACGTTGCACGTCCAGGCGGGTAAGGATGATGGAAGGTGCGGTCATGATTGAGGCAGACTCCTTTTTTCTGCGCGACAAAAGCAAAACCCCGCCAGAAATAGGCGGGGTTTTCACGGGCCTCGATGAGTTGAGGCGTATCTGGACACTATCACAGCTCAATAAATATACAAGCCAGCAGGTGCTGACCCCACAGGAGCGCCTCTGTGGCGAGGGAGCTTGCTCCCGCTGGGACGCGAAGCGGCCCCAAAAAACTTTACGACTGCTTCGCCCGAACGCGGACCGGCCGAACGGGAGCAAGCTCCCTCGCCACAATGAGTTGTCAAACCTGAGCCTTGCGCTGTTGAGCCTGGGCGCAAATCACCCGGCGGCGCTCGTCGTCGGCCGAGCGCCATTCGCGGATATCTTCGACATGGCGAAAACAGCCCAGACAGACTTTCTGCTCGTCCAGTCGACAGACGCTGGTGCATGGCGAAGGCACAGCCTGGCTGACGTTGCTGTACAGCGGCTTGGGCGGGCGGGCGGGAGCGGCCTCGGTCACAAGATCACAGGCCTTCAAAGTCAAGCTTGGCGCCAGCCTGCTCATCGACAATACGCTCAAGCATCTCGCCGAGTTGCTCTTCGCTCTTGTCACACATCCAGCGCTCGCTTTCTTCGTCGTAGTCAAAGTGGAAGCCGCCGGACACTGCCGCCAACCACAGCTGACGCAAGGGCTCCTGACGACTGAAGATCAACTGGCTACCGCCCTCGAACTTGACGGTGAGTACACCGGCCGAGCTTTCCAGATCAACATCCAGGCCACTCTCATCGAAAATATCCTCCAGCGTCTGTTGGGTGGCATCGACCAGATCGTGGAAACGGGCTTCAGTCAAACTCATTGCAGGAACCTCAAAAAGTGTCTACTCACGCTCAAGCGCCGCAAGATACGGCCGAGCCCCAGCGATTGCAAAGGATACCGACCAGGCACCAGGGTGGGAAATATCCGCGCGCCTCGCGCCGCTTGACTACCTGCCGCAGGCAAAGGCCCGCCGGACGGGTGGTCCGTCGCATAGGCAAGCTGCCGGGTGGCCGGTATACTCCGGCGCAATTAACGCATTTTCAAGGATTTCGCCATGAAGCGCCTGATCTCTTCCCTTGCTGCGCTCGTCGCGGTTGCCTGCCTTGTCACTGCCTGCGGTCAAAAAGGTCCGCTGTATCTGCCCGATGACAGCAAATCGCCTGAAGAACAGGCGAAGTCGTCGCAGTCCAAAGCGCACCAACACAGCAACAGCACCTACTAAGGGAACATCATGGACGCTTTTAACTACCGTGACGGTGAGCTGTTCGCGGAAGGTGTTGCCCTGTCCGCCATCGCCGAACGGTTCGGCACACCGACCTACGTCTACTCGCGCGCACACATCGAAGCCCAGTACCTGGCGTTCGCCGATGCCCTGGCCGGCACGCCGCACCTGGTCTGCTTTGCGGTCAAGGCCAACTCCAACCTGGGTGTACTGAGTGTCCTGGCGCGTTTGGGCGCTGGTTTTGACATCGTTTCCCGTGGCGAGCTGGAACGCGTTCTGGCCGCTGGCGGTGCGGCCGACAAAATCGTTTTCTCCGGCGTCGGCAAGACCCGTGACGACATGCGTCGCGCCCTGGAAGTCGGCGTGCACTGCTTCAACGTCGAATCCACCGACGAACTCGAACGCCTGCAAATCGTCGCCGCCGAACTCGGTGTTCGCGCGCCGATCTCTCTGCGGGTCAACCCGGACGTCGATGCCGGCACTCACCCGTACATTTCTACCGGTCTTAAAGAAAACAAGTTCGGCATCGCCATTGCCGACGCCGAAGACGTGTACATCCGTGCCGCCCAACTGCCGAACCTGGACGTGGTCGGCGTTGACTGCCACATCGGTTCGCAACTGACCACCCTGCCCCCGTTCATTGATGCCCTCGACCGCCTGCTGGCGCTGATCGACCGCCTGAGCGATTGCGGGATCTACCTGCGCCACATCGACCTTGGTGGTGGTTTGGGCGTGCGTTATCGCGATGAAGAGCCGCCATTGGCTGCCGACTACATCAAAGCCGTGCGCGAGCGCATCGATGGTCGCGATCTGACGCTGGTGTTCGAACCGGGCCGCTTCATCGTCGCCAACGCCGGCGTGTTGCTGACTCAGGTCGAGTACCTCAAGCACACCGAACACAAGGACTTCGCCATCGTCGACGCCGCCATGAACGACCTGATCCGCCCGGCGCTGTATCAGGCCTGGATGGACGTCACGGCCGTGCGCCCGCGTACAACTCCAGCACGCGCCTATGACATCGTCGGGCCGATCTGCGAAACCGGCGACTTCCTCGCCAAGGATCGTCAACTCGCACTGGAAGAAGGCGACTTGCTGGCCGTGCATTCGGCCGGTGCCTACGGGTTTGTCATGAGCTCCAACTACAACACTCGCGGCCGCGCCGCTGAAGTGCTGGTGGACGGTGATCAGGCATTTGAAGTGCGTCGCCGCGAGACGGTTGCCGAGTTGTTTGCTGGCGAAAGCCTGCTGCCGGAGTAAACCATGCTGCTGCGTTTTACCAAGATGCACGGCCTGGGCAACGACTTCATGGTCCTCGACCTGGTCAGCCAGCACGCGCACATTCTGCCCAAGCACGCAAAGCAATGGGGCGACCGACACACTGGTATCGGTTTCGACCAGTTGCTGATCGTCGAAGCGCCGAGCAACCCGGATGTGGATTTCCGTTACCGGATCTTCAACGCCGACGGTTCCGAAGTGGAGCAATGCGGCAACGGTGCGCGCTGCTTCGCGCGCTTTGTTCTGGACAAGCGCCTGACCGCCAAGCGGCAGATTCGCGTCGAGACCAAAAGCGGCATTATTGAACTGGATGTCCGCAGCGACGGCCAGATCAGTGTCAACATGGGCGCGCCGCGCCTGGTGCCGGCTGATATTCCGTTTCAGGCGCCCGCTCAGGCCTTGAGTTATCAGGTCGAAGTCGACGGTCAGACTGTCGAGCTGGCCGCAGTTTCCATGGGCAACCCCCATGCGGTGTTGCGCGTGAGTGACATCAATAACGCGCCGGTGCATGAGCTGGGACCGAAAATCGAACATCACCCGCGCTTCCCGGCACGGGTCAATGTCGGTTTTCTCCAGGTCATCGACCGCAGTCGTGCGCAGTTGCGCGTCTGGGAACGCGGCGCCGGGGAAACCCAGGCCTGCGGGACCGGCGCCTGCGCCGCCGCAGTGGCCGCGATCAGCCAGGGGTGGATGGATTCGCCGCTATTGATCGACCTGCCTGGCGGGCGCTTGTCCATTGAGTGGGCAGGCCCTGGCCAACCGGTGATGATGACCGGTCCGGCAATGCGCGTATACGAAGGACAAGTGCGTCTTTGAGTGAGCGAAATACATGACTGATCAGCCTCAGGTTCCAGCCCCACAGCCCGACGAATCCCCTTCCGAAAGCCTGGAGGCGGCGGCGATTGCCGCGTACCTGGAGGCTCATCCGGATTTCTTCGTCGAGCACGAAGAACTGCTCCCCGCGCTGCGCATTCCGCACCAGCGCGGCGATACCATCTCGCTGGTCGAACGCCAGATGAAAATCCTGCGCGAACGCAACATCGAGATGCGCCATCGTCTCTCGCAACTGATGGATGTCGCCCGCGACAACGATCGGCTGTTCGACAAAACCCGCCGACTGACGCTCGCGTTGATGGACGCCAGCAGCCTGGACGACGTGGTCATCAGCGTCGAAGACAGCCTGCGCCAGGACTTCCAGGTGCCCTTTGTCAGCCTGATCCTGTTCAGCGACGAACCCCTGCCGGTCGGCCGCTGGGTAACCGGTGGCGAAGCGCAAAAGGCAATCGGCGGTTTGTTGTCGGAAGGCAAAAGCGTCAGTGGCAGCCTGCGCGAACACGAACTGGACTTCCTGTTTGGCGAAGAACAGCGCAAGCAGATCGGCTCCACGGCCGTGGTCACCATCAGTCATCAAGGCCTGCACGGCGTCCTGGCCATCGCCAGTCGCGATCCGCAGCATTACAAAAGCTCGGTAGGCACGTTGTTCCTCAGCTACATCGCTGAAGTCATGGGTCGCGTGTTGCCACGGGTCAACACTTCCCTACGCTCGGTACGCTGACCATGGAACGACAACTGGACGCCTACTGCGAGCACCTGCGCAGTGAGCGCCAGGTGTCGCCTCACACGCTGCAAGCCTACCGTCGCGACCTGAACAAGGTCCTGGCGCACTGCAAAAAACAGAACATCAGCAGCTGGACCGCGCTGGACATCCAGCGCCTGCGCAGCGTGATCGCCCGTTTGCACTCGCAAGGACAATCCTCGCGTAGCCTGGCGCGACTGCTCTCGGCGGTACGCGGGCTCTACAACTACCTGAACCGCGAAGGCCTCTGCGACCACGACCCGGCCAACGGCCTCGCGCCCCCCAAGGGTGAACGCCGCCTGCCGAAAACCCTCGACACCGACCGTGCGCTGCAACTGCTCGATGGCGCTGTTGAAGACGACTTCATGGCCCGCCGCGATCAGGCGATTCTTGAACTGTTCTACTCGTCCGGTTTGCGCCTGTCGGAGCTGACTGGGCTCAACCTCGAACAGCTGGACCTCGCGGACGGCCTGGTGCAAGTGCTCGGCAAGGGCAGCAAGACCCGGGTGCTGCCAGTCGGCAAGAAGGCCCGCGAAGCCCTGGAGCTGTGGCTGCCGCTGCGGGCAATGGCGAACCCGGTAGACGATGCAGTGTTCGTCAGCCAAAAAGGCCGTCGCCTCGGCTCACGGGCCGTTCAGACCCGGGTCAAAGCCGTCGGTGAGCGCGAACTGGGGCAAAACCTGCACCCGCACATGTTGCGACACTCCTTCGCCAGCCACTTGCTGGAGTCCTCGCAAGACCTGCGCGCCGTACAGGAATTGCTCGGCCACTCGGACATCAAAACCACGCAGATCTACACCCACCTGGACTTCCAGCACCTGGCCACGGTCTACGACAGCGCCCATCCACGGGCCAAACGCATTAAAGGCGATGAGCAATGACAATCCAACTGATCACCTTCGACCTCGACGATACCCTGTGGGACACCGCGCCGGTCATCGTCAGCGCTGAAGCGGTGCTGCGCCAGTGGCTGGCCGAGCACACATCGAACCTCGGTACCTTGCCGGTAGATCATTTGTGGACCATTCGTGAGCGGGTATTGAGCCACGAACCAAACCTCAAGCACCGCATCAGCGCCCTGCGTCGCCGAGTGCTGTTTCACGCCCTGGAAGAAGCCGGCTACGCCCATGAGCAGGCCTGCGAATTAGCCGATCAAGGCTTCGAAGTGTTTTTGCATGCACGGCATCAGTTGGAGATCTTCCCCGAGGTACAGCCGACGCTGGAGATTCTGGCCAATCACTACGCCTTGGGTGTGGTCACCAACGGCAACGCGGATGTGCGGCGGCTGGGGCTGGCGGATTACTTCAAGTTCATCTTGTGCGCAGAGGATATCGGCATCGCCAAACCCGATGCCCGACTGTTCCACGAAGCCCTGAAACGCGGCGGCGCGACCGCAGAAACTGCAGTGCATATCGGCGATCATCCGGGCGATGACATTGCCGGTGCGCAGCAGGCGGGATTGCGGGCAATCTGGTTCAACCCGGCGGGCAAGGCGTGGGAGGCCGACCAGGCGCCAGATGCCGAGATTCGTAGCTTGACCGAATTGCCGGCGTTGTTGGCGCGGTGGAACACCCAACACTGACCCTGAAAAAACCACCGCCCCTGTGGGAGCGAGCCTGCTCGCGATGAGGCCGTCACATTCAAAATTGATGTCGGCTGACCCACAGCTATCGCGAGCAGGCTCGCTCCCACAGGGGATTGTGCCTAACCCACGAGTTTTGCTTCACCCATGAAAAAGCCCGCAGCGACGGCGGGCTTTTTCAGCAAGCACGTAGCAGGCGCTTAGATAGGCCGGCTGCCGTACTTGTTATCAGGCTTCTTTGGCGGATCAGCCACCACGTTGGCCTCGACTTCCTGAACCTTGCCACCTTTGGCAAGGAACTCTTCCATCGCGCGTGCCAGAGCATCGCGCTCCTTGTTCTTGGCTTCGACACTTGGCAGCTCGTCTACCGACACCGCAGCCTTGGCCTTGCCTTTGGCGGTCGGGACCGGTGTGTCATCACCGCCATCGTCGTCAGCAACGTCTTCCGCCGCTGCTTCAAGACCTTCTTCGGTCTCGTCTTCGTCGCCTACTTCGAGGTCGTCGTTTTCCAGATCATCGTCGCTCATGTTCTACCTCATGACTTGCGAAAAGCAGATTAGTTATAGCCCAGCTTCGTCGTCTGTCGACGACCGCCGGAAAAAAATCAACATCCACTGGTAACCAGCGGTTTATGCCTCTTCACCGTGCACGGTGGCGAGGACTTTGCGAGCACCGCCATGATCGCGATGCTCACCCAGATAAACACCTTGCCAGCTACCTAACGCCAATCGGCCCGCCATTATCGGCAAACTCAACTGACAGCCTAGCAAACTGGCCTTGAAGTGCGCCGGGAGGTCGTCCAGGCCTTCGTCGTTATGCTCATAGCCGGCCGCTCCTTGTGGGATCAGCCGATTGAAAAACCGTTCGAAGTCGCGACGTACCGCCGGATCGGCGTTCTCGTTGATGGTCAACGACGCCGAGGTATGCTGCAGCCACAGATGCAACAGACCGACCCGACATGCCTTGATTTCAGGCAGGCCAGCGAGTAACTCGTCCGTTACCAGATGAAAACCCCGGGGCCGTGCCCGCAGGGTTATCAGAGTCTGTTGCCACATACAGTTCTCCGCACGTTCGGGGCGCATTCTAGCGCGCTCTGGGAAAAAACAAAGACCCTAATATTCCTTCAATCATGTAAGCCATTGGCCGCAGAAAAACGCTCGCCACAAACACCACTAAACGTGTACGAAAAAACCTTTCAGCCGTACTTCCAGAGACAAAATCCAGACAAAAAAATGCCCGGCAAGCCGGGCAAATTTTTATGCGCTTGCTTACATGTTGTAGCCGCGCTCGTTGTGAAGTGCCAGATCGATGCCCACCGACTCTTCTTCCTCGGTAATGCGCAGCCCCATGACGGCGTCGATCACCTTGAGAATGATGAAGGTGGCGATCGCGGTGTAGATCACCGTGAAACCCACGCCTTTGCACTGAATCCAGACTTGTGCCGCGATGTCGGTCACGGTGCCGAAGCCACCCAGTGACGGAGCCGCGAATACACCGGTGAGGATCGCGCCGAGGATACCGCCGATACCGTGTACGCCGAAGGCGTCGAGGGAGTCGTCGTAACCCAGTTTGCGTTTCAGGGTGGTGGCGCAGAAGAAGCACACCACGCCCGCTGCCAGACCGATGATCAGCGAGCCCATCGGGCCAACGGTGCCCGCAGCCGGAGTAATCGCCACCAGACCTGCGACCACGCCCGAAGCGATACCCAGTGCGCTAGGTTTGCCGTGGGTCAGCCACTCGGCGAACATCCAGCCCAGGGCCGCTGCGGCGGTAGCGATCTGAGTCACCAGCATGGCCATACCGGCAGTGCCGTTGGCGGCGGAGGCGGAACCGGCGTTGAAGCCGAACCAACCCACCCACAACATCGCGGCGCCCATCAGGGTGTAACCGAGGTTGTGCGGAGCCATCGGGGTGGTCGGGAAGCCTTTGCGCTTGCCCAGTACCAGGCACGCCACCAGACCTGCGACACCGGCGTTGATGTGGACCACAGTGCCGCCCGCGAAGTCGAGCACGCCCCAGTCGCCCAACAGCGAACCCGGACCGCTCCAGACCATGTGCGCGATCGGCGCGTAAACCAGGGTGAACCAGACGCCCATGAACACCATCATCGCGGAGAACTTCATCCGCTCGGCAAAGGCACCGACGATCAGCGCCGGGGTGATGATCGCGAAGGTCATCTGATAGGTGACGAACACTGCCTCGGGAAACAGCGCCGTAGGGCCGGTAATACTAGCGGGCGTGATGCCGGCCAGGAACGCCTTGGCGAAGCTGCCGACAAAGGAATTGAGGTTGACGACGTTGGCTTCCATCCCGGTCGTGTCAAACGCCATGCTGTAGCCATAAAGGAACCACAGGATGGTGACCAGGCCGGTAATGGCGAAGCATTGCATCATCAACGAAAGAACGTTTTTGGAACGAACCATGCCGCCATAGAACAGCGCGAGGCCTGGAATCGTCATGAACAGCACGAGGGCGGTAGAGGTCAACATCCAGGCGGTATCGCCGGAGTTGAGGACTGGAGGCGCCACCGGGTCTGCCGCCATGGCCAGGCTGGGCATTACGATGGACAACAGGGCTCCTAGCCCTGCGAATTTACGCAGAGTCATATTGTTTTCTCCTGGGGCGTTGGGTTTGGTGGCTTAGATTGCGTCGGTATCGGTTTCGCCGGTACGGATGCGAATAGCCTGTTCCAGATTGACCACGAAGATCTTGCCGTCACCAATCTTGCCGGTGTTGGCGGCCTTGGTTATCGCCTCGATAACCCGGTCAAGATCCTTGTCGTCAATGGCGACATCAATCTTCACCTTGGGCAGGAAATCGACCACGTACTCCGCACCGCGATACAGCTCGGTGTGACCCTTCTGCCGACCGAAGCCTTTGACCTCAGTAACGGTAATGCCCTGCACGCCGATCTCCGACAACGACTCGCGTACATCGTCCAGTTTGAACGGCTTGATGATGGCAGTGACTAGCTTCATGAAAACTCTCTCCCGAATTGGTGGACTTGCCCCAGGAAAACAAACCCGACTCAAGTCTAAGCGCAGTGCCTGGCTTTGTAACGCATCGTCGGCCCTACTCGCCCGACTGACGCCAGCTAACCGCTTCTGACGAAACTCCCCGCTCCGCCTGCCACACTGCATTCGTCACAGCGACTGCATCAGTGCATGGGTCACAAGGGACTAAGCAGAAAGCTTGCCATCTCGTGAAAAACCACTGATTTCAATCACTTGGTCGATACAGCGGGCGCTAATACCCAATCGCCATCACCGATACGCACAACAACAGTGCGACAACGCCCGGCAACATGCGCGAAAAGCGTGCATCCGTGCCAGCGCAAATGACTATAGACACTGCGTGATACACTGCCGGCCATCAGTTTAAGGACCTCCACCATGCTCGCGCCCAAAGACCTCCTCGACGCCCTGAGCGGCCACGCCTCCCGCCTGTTCAGCGGCGAAACCCCGCTGCCAAAAAGCGAAATCGAAAGCCAGTTCAAAGCCCTGCTGCAAAGCGGCTTCAGCAAGCTTGATCTGGTGAGCCGGGAAGAATTCGACAGCCAGATGGTCGTCCTGGCACGCACCCGGGCACGGTTGGAGAGTCTTGAGGCGAAAGTGGCGGAGCTGGAAGCCAGGTTGAATCCACCGACCGTCGAGTAACCCTCCCCACTCGCAGACGCAACGACTCCCTTGTGAAGCTGGCTTGCCAGCGATAAAGAGAACCGCCTGGCTGGCGGTTTTTTTGAGTGCCTATTGAGCAGGCCTAACAGGAATTGGTGCTTCAGTATCCCCCCGACGCTCGCAACATCTTGCGAAAGTTTGATTCCTCTGTCGCAGCGCTAAAACACTACGCCGCAACTACCCTTCAAAAACCGCAGGAAGCGGTTCTCGCAAGCTCAAGGAATGATCATGTCTCTGGCCATCGTCCACAGCCGCGCCCAAGTCGGGGTGGAGGCGCCTGCCGTCACCGTTGAAGTGCATCTGGCCAACGGGCTGCCGGCGTTGACGCTGGTCGGGCTTCCGGAAGCGGCGGTCAAGGAAAGCAAGGACCGGGTGCGCAGTGCGATTCTCAACTCGGGTTTCGATTTCCCCGCACGGCGTATCACGCTGAATCTGGCCCCGGCGGATTTGCCCAAGGACGGTGGGCGTTTTGATCTGGCGATTGCCTTGGGGCTGCTGGCGGCGAGTGTTCAGGTGCCGACGCTGGCGCTGGAGGATGTGGAGTTTCTGGGTGAGTTGGCATTGTCCGGTGCGGTTCGACCGGTCAGGGGCGTGTTGCCGGCGGCGCTGGCGGCGCGCAAGGCCGGGCGCATGCTGGTGGTACCGCGGGCGAATGCCGAAGAGGCCTGCCTGGCTTCAGGCTTGAGGGTGATTGCGGTCGACCATCTATTGGAAGTGGTCGCGCATTTCAACGGCCACACGCCCATCGAACCTTATGTCAGCGATGGGTTGTTGCACGTCAGCAAGCCGTATCCCGACCTGAGTGAGGTGCAAGGCCAACTCGCCGCCAAACGCGCCTTGCTGATCGCCGCAGCGGGCGCTCACAACCTGCTGTTCAGCGGCCCACCGGGCACCGGCAAAACCCTGCTTGCCAGCCGGTTACCCGGATTGTTGCCGCCACTGGCGGAGCAGGAAGCACTGGAGGTTGCGGCCATTGTGTCGGTCACCAGCCACGTGCCGCTGAGTCATTGGCCACAGCGCCCGTTCCGCCAGCCGCACCATTCGGCGTCCGGCCCGGCACTGGTGGGCGGAGGTTCAAAACCGCAGCCGGGGGAGATCACCCTCGCCCACCACGGCGTACTGTTCCTCGATGAACTCCCGGAGTTTGATCGCAAGGTACTGGAGGTGCTGAGAGAGCCGCTGGAATCCGGTCAGATCGTCATCTCCCGAGCCCGCGATCGTGTGCATTTCCCTGCACGCTTCCAATTGGTCGCCGCAATGAACCCCTGCCCCTGTGGATATCTTGGCGATCCCAGTGGCCGATGTCGTTGCTCACCGGATCAGATCCAGCGCTACCGCAACAAACTCTCCGGGCCGTTGCTGGATCGAATCGACCTGCACTTGACCGTCGCCCGCGAAGCCACTGCGCTCAACCCCACGCAACAGCCCGGCGATGACACCGCCAGCGCAGCGGTCATCGTCGCCAAGGCACGGGACCGACAGCAGCAACGTCAGGGCTGCGCCAATGCCTTTCTCGACCTGCCCGGCCTGCGCCGTCACTGCACGTTATCCACAACCGATGAAAACTGGCTGGAAACTGCGTGTGAACGGCTGACCTTGTCGCTGCGAGCGGCTCACCGACTGCTCAAGGTGGCACGCACCTTGGCGGACCTTGAGCAGGTCGATGCCATCACTCGCGAGCACCTGGCCGAGGCTTTGCAGTATCGGCCGACAGCAAGTTGATCGCCGTCACTCCTTACGAAGATCCACCAACGGCGTTTGCCTCACCTCAGTCTCCCGCCCAGCCTGAATCTCGCTCACCCTCTTCAATGCCTTATCCACAGCCCCTTTATCCGCCAGCAGGCTGTAGCTGATCTGGAACTGTTTCTGCTCCTTGACCGCAATCGTCGGCACCAGGTTCAGTGGCCGCTGATAATGACGGTTGTAGGAAAAGCTGGTGCCGGGCTCCAGACCGGTGACGTAGCCCTGCCCTTGGGTATCGGTGTTTTTCCACAGGGAGAACACCGGCAACTGCCGGGTGTTAAAGCCAACCGAAACCCCGAGGCTGCCCGCCTTGTTATGCAGCACCGTCAGCGTGTCGCCCTTGGCATCGGCATACGGCACAACGTTGTAAACCGTCTCGTCGTAGTCCTTGGTCGGTGCGCGGTAGGTTTGCCAGTCGGGCAAGTCCGCCTTGGCCTTGTCGTTGAACGGCGACACCTGTTTCACCGGTGCGGCGAAACGGGCGCCTTGTTCCAGGAACGGGGTGCTGAAGTTGCTGTGGTAGAGCGCCTGGTATTCCTTCGGATAGTCGCCGTTGTTGGTCAGGGTGTCGTTGAGGGCGAAGCGTACGCTGCCGGGTTCGGTGACCAGCTCGGTCATCACCTTGAAATCGACTTTCTTGAACGCCTGCTCTTTCAGCTCGCCGCGCAGGCTGATGGCGTAGGGCGGTTTTTCATCGATGTGCAGCGTGACTTTGCTGGCCGGAATGTTAGCGGCCCTACCATGGAGCGTCAGCAGTTCGCCGTTGTCCATGCCGGGGTGGCCGACCCATTCGTAACCGCAGCGGGCAACCAGTTCGTTGAAGCCTTCGAGCCAGCCCAGTCCGCCGCGCCCGTTGAGTTCGATGAAGGACGGATTGACCACGTCCTTGACCGGCGAATCCCAACCCATGCGCACATTCCCTACCGACGCCTGTAGGACGTTCATGCCACGAGTCGGCACTACCGAGAGTTTCATCGTGCCGTTATCAATGTCGACGATGCTGACACCCTCCTGCCGGCCACCGTGCAAGGTGCGCAGGGTCACGGAGAAGGGTTTGTCGGTTTTCACACCGAGCTGTTGGCTGGTGATCTGCAGATTCTCGGCAGCCTTGTCGGTGTCGAGCAGCACGTAGTCCCAGGCCATGACGTGGGAGGCAGCGGTCATTGCGCCGAGTGTGACGAGCAGTTTGAGCGGGGTCATGGGGAGAGCCTTTCTTGGAGTTGTGCAATTTTTATAGCGCTGATGAAACGATTCAGCAAGCTTAAAAACGGCACAACCACCGCAAACCATCACTTGGCTCGCTCCCACCCGATCAGCAGCTAACAAAGCCGCCATTGCGGCGACCACATCGACTCAGCCGAGGCGCTCCACGTCCGGCAACTCCATGGCCTGGACCTCGCCCTGGAGGAAGTCGCTGAGGCGGCGCAAACGTTCACCACCGGGGCGAGTTTTCGGCCACACCAGGTAATAATTCAGACCGCTGGCGACAGCGGTCGGCCACGGCAAACTCAAACGTCCCTGAGCCACATCTTCGGCCACCATCAGCAAGTCGCCCATCGATACCCCGTAGCCTCGGGCAGCGGCGATCATCCCCAACTCCAGCGTATCGAACACCTGCCCGCCCTTGAGCGACACTTGCTCGGACAGGCCCATGCGCTCCAGCCAACTGCGCCAGTCGCGACGGTCGGGGGTCGGGTGCAGCAATTCGGTGCTGGCCAGCCGCTCGACATTCCATGGCTGATCATTCAACAGGTTTGGTGAACCGACCGGGATCAACAGCTCCGAGAACAGGTAACTGGCTTCCCAGTCCGGCGGAAAATGCCCATTACTCAGCAGCACCGCGCAATCAAACGGTTCGTGATTGAAGTCCACCGAGTCGACATCCATCCAGGCGCTGGTCAGCTGCACCTCGTTGCCCGGCTGCAAATGCCGGAAACGGCTGAGTCGCGCCAGCAGCCAGCGCATGGTCAGGGTCGACGGGGCTTTCATGCGCAAGACGTCATCTTCGGCACGCAAGGTATTGCAGGCCCGCTCCAGCGCACCAAAGCCTTCGCGTACGCCGGGCAGCAGCAACCGCGCGGCCTCGGTGAGTTGCAGATTACGCCCGCTGCGCTGAAACAGCCGACAGGCAAAATGCTCCTCCAGGGTACGCACATGTCGGCTGACGGCGCTTTGGGTAATCGACAGCTCTTCAGCCGCACGGGTAAACGAACTGTGGCGCGCCGCGGCTTCGAAAGCGCGAAGGGCGTACAGCGGAGGAAGGCGACGAGACATCAGGAAAACTCCTATAACGCGACCCTGAAACCCTACCAGAAACTCGCCAGCATGAGTTTTAATCATGCGAGCAATCGTTTTTATCCCTTTGTGCAAATGCCTGAGAGCGCCGAGAATCAGCCCTTCCCACTTTGTCAGACCAACCGAGCGTGATGATCATGCGGCATCCAGCACGTACCGAACTCTGGGCCATCCTCCGGCTGGCGGGGCCGTTGATCGCCTCACAGTTGGCGCACATGCTGATGATCCTCACCGATACCTTGATGATGGCCCGGCTCAGTCCGGAAGCCTTGGCCGGTGGCGGTCTGGGCGCGGCGAGCTATTCGTTCGTGTCGATTTTCTGTATCGGGGTGATCGCGGCGGTCGGCACGCTGGTGGCGATCCGTCAGGGCGCCGGTGACATCGAAGGCGCCGCGCGGCTGACCCAGGCCGGGCTCTGGCTGGCGTGGTTGATGGCCTTGGTCGCGGGTTTGCTGTTGTGGAACCTCAAGCCGGTGTTGCTGATGTTCGGTCAGACCGAAAGCAACGTGCACATGGCCGGCCAGTTCCTGTTGATTCTGCCGTTCGCCCTGCCCGGCTACCTGAGTTTCATGGCCTTGCGCGGCTTTACCAGCGCCATCGGCCGGACGACGCCAGTGATGGTTATCAGCCTCGTGGGGACCGTGGCCAACTTCCTGCTCAACTATGCGCTGATCACCGGCATGTTCGGCCTGCCGAAAATGGGCCTGACGGGGATCGGCCTGGTCACGGCCATCGTCGCCAACTGCATGGCGCTGGGCCTGGCCTGGCATATTCGTCGGCATCCGGCTTACGACGCGTATCCGCTGCGCAAGGGCCTGTCACGCCCGAACCGCCAGTACCTGCGCGAGCTGTGGCGTCTGGGCCTGCCGATTGGCGGCACCTACGCGGTAGAGGTTGGCCTGTTTGCGTTCGCCGCGCTGTGCATGGGCACCATGGGCAGCACGCAATTGGCGGCGCATCAGATCGCCCTGCAAATCGTCTCGGTGGCGTTCATGATTCCGGCAGGGTTGTCGTATGCGATCACCATGCGCATCGGCCAGCACTACGGTGCCGGGCAATTGCTCGATGCGCGTCTGGCCGGACGGGTCGGAATCGGCTTTGGGGCGGTGGCGATGCTGGGGTTTGCCATGGTGTTCTGGCTGCTGCCGAACCCACTGGTCGGGTTGTTCCTGGACCATAACGACCCGGCGTTTCGCGAGGTGATCAACCTTGCGGTGAGCCTGCTGGCGGTGGCCGCATGGTTCGAGCTGTTCGACGGCACGCAGACCATCGCCATGGGCTGTATTCGCGGCCTGAAGGACGCCAAGACCACGTTCCTGGTCGGCCTCGCGTGCTATTGGCTGATTGGCGCACCGGCTGCGTGGTGGATGGCCTTTCACCTCAATTGGGGACCGACCGGCGTTTGGTGGGGACTGGCGCTGGGGCTGGCCTGCTCGGCAGTGAGTCTGACGCTGGCGTTTGAATGGAAGATGAAGCGGATGATTCGGCGTGAGCCGTCATCACAGCAGAGTTTTGAGGTTGCTCAGACAGACTGAGATTCCTGTGTGGGAGCGAGCCTGCTCGCGATGAGGACCTGACATTCAACCATGAGGTGACTGTCAGACCGCTATCGCGAGCAGGCTCGCTCCCACAGGTTTCGCGCCAATCGCCAGATTGGGTTAAACCACCACATCCAGCATCGCCTGCTGGCTGGAACCGAAAGTCAAATACTCAACCAACTCGGCCAACGGCAACGGCTTGCTGATCAGGTAACCCTGCACCTGATCACAACCAAAGCCGCGCAGCAGCTCAAGCTGTTCAGGGGTTTCAACGCCCTCGGCGACCACTTCCAGGTTGAGGTTGTGGGCCAGGTTGATCATGGCGTGAACCAGCTTGCGGTTTTCCTCACGCATCTCCATGCCACCGACAAAGCTCTTGTCGATCTTCAGCAAGGCAATCGGCAGGCTGTTGAGGTGCACGAACGACGAGAAACCGGTGCCGAAGTCGTCGAGAGAGAAACGCACGCCCAGACGCCCCAACGCGTCCATGGTCTGTTTGACCAGATCGCTGCGGCGCATCACTGCAGTTTCCGTCAGTTCAAACTCCAGCCATTGCGCTTCGACGCCGCGCTCGGCAATCAACCGGCTCAAGGTCGACAATAACTGACTGTCCTGGAACTGCCGGAACGACAGGTTCACCGCCATGTGCAGCGGCGGTAAGCCGCGTTCGCGTAACGCCTGCATGTCGCGCAAGGCACGAGAAATGACCCAGTAGCCCAACGGCACGATCAAACCGCTCTGCTCGGCCAGCGGCACGAACTCGCTCGGCGGCAACAGCCCGCGCTCGCCATGGCGCCAGCGCACCAGCGCTTCGAGGCCGACGATCTGCCCGTCGTCCAGGTTCAGCCGAGGCTGGTAGTGCAACTCCAGCTCATCGCGACGCAAGGCTCGGCGCAGTTCGCTTTCAAGATCAGCGAGGTTGCGCGCATTGCGGTTGATGCGTTCATTGAAGATATGAAAGGTGCAGCCTTGGGTGCTTTTGGCCTGCTGCATGGCGATGTGCGCGTGCCACATCAACGGGTCAGCACCAGCCTGCGCACGGGCATGGGCAATGCCCAGACTGCAACCGATCAACAGGCTTTCGCCGTCGACCCAGTAGGGCTCGGCCATGACTTCGGTGATGCGCTCGGCCATCCACTCGGCGCGTTGCGGCGCGCGGCGGGTGTCGATAAGCAAGGCGAATTCGTCGCTGCCCAGACGCGCCAGTTGATCGCCGGCCTCCAGTTGGCTTTTGAGCCGCGAGACCACTTGCAGGATCAACCGGTCACCGGCCTGGTGGCCGAGGGCGTCGTTGGCATGCCGGAAGTTATCGAGGTCCAGGTGCCCCAGTGCCAGGCCACGGCCGTCGTTTTCCGCCAGACGCGCCGCCAGCAGGGTCTGAAAACCCTGGCGGTTGGCAATGCCGGTCAGAGGGTCCTGCTCGGCGAGGCGCTGCAAGGTGTTTTCCAGCAAACCGCGCTCACGCACATGGCGCAGGCAACGGCGCAATGTATCCACATCCAGTACATCGCGAACCAGCCAGTCGCTGACACCGTCCGGTGGAGTTGACGGTTCATGTTCGAGCAACAGCACCGTCGGCAGGCTGCAACGGCCCGGCTCCGGTTGAAGAGATGGAACAGTCAGCAGAACCGCACTGCGGTTGTCAGCAAATAGACTGCTCACCGACTCCCAGGTCGGTGCACTGATCAGCACAGCCGAGCTCCCCATAGGAGCCAGACACTCGCGTAACAACGCTGCCCACGCTGGCTCTTCGGCCAGTAGCAGCAAACGCAAGGGTTCGACAGGCGTAGACAAGCTAGCTCCCTAGACTCTGCAAAAGATGTTGGCGGTGGGCATTATGACGCGTAGATAAACAACGACCAATGATATTGATTATCAAAAACTGTGTTGTTGCGCACTCAATCGAACATTAGACGCAAATTCAGCACGCATCCTGCGGGAAAGTAACAAAACCGGCAAATTTAGATCGCGTGGTGCGTCACAAGTCGGAGAGAGGCAGCAGAATCTGTGCATCCTGTTAAAATGCCCGCCCTTTTCGCAAACGACTCCTTTTTCCGTCATGTCCCGACTCAATCCCCGGCAGCAAGAAGCCGTGAGCTACGTCGGCGGCCCTCTTTTGGTGCTCGCCGGTGCTGGCTCCGGCAAAACCAGCGTCATCACGCGCAAAATCGCCCACCTGATCCAGAGCTGCGGCATTCGTGCCCAGCACATCGTCGCCATGACCTTTACCAACAAGGCCGCGCGCGAGATGAAGGAGCGGGTCGGCACCTTGCTCAAGGGGGGTGAAGGACGCGGCCTGACGGTGTGCACGTTCCACAACCTGGGGCTGAACATCATCCGCAAGGAGCATGTGCGGCTGGGCTACAAACCGGGCTTCTCGATTTTCGACGAGACCGACGTCAAAGCCCTGATGACCGACATCATGCAAAAGGAATACTCGGGCGACGACGGCGTCGACGAGATCAAGAACATGATCGGCGCCTGGAAAAACGACCTGATCCTGCCGCCCGAAGCACTGGAAAACGCGCGCAATCCCAAGGAACAGACCGCCGCCATCGTCTACACCCACTATCAGCGCACGCTCAAGGCGTTCAACGCGGTGGACTTCGACGACCTGATCCTGCTGCCGGTGAAGCTGTTCCAGGAACACGCCGACATCCACGAAAAGTGGCAGAACAAAGTCCGCTACCTGCTGGTGGACGAATACCAGGACACCAACGCCAGCCAGTATCTGCTGGTGAAATTGCTGATCGGCACGCGCAACCAGTTCACCGTAGTGGGCGACGATGACCAGTCGATCTATGCCTGGCGCGGTGCCCGCCCGGAAAACCTGATGCTGCTCAAGGACGACTACCCCTCCTTGAAAGTGGTGATGCTGGAGCAGAACTACCGCTCTACCAGCCGCATCCTGCGCTGCGCCAACGTACTGATCTCGAACAACCCTCACGAGTTTGAAAAACAGCTGTGGAGCGAGATGGGTCACGGCGACGAGATCCGGGTGATCCGCTGCCGCAACGAAGACGCCGAAGCCGAGCGCGTGGCCGTGGAGATCCTCAGCCTGCACCTGCGCACTGACCGCCCATACAGCGATTTCGCGATCCTCTACCGCGGTAACTACCAGGCCAAGCTGATCGAGCTGAAGCTGCAACATCACCAGATTCCGTATCGCCTATCCGGTGGCAACAGCTTTTTCGGACGTCAGGAAGTCAAAGACCTGATGGCCTATTTCCGCCTGATCGTGAACCCGGATGACGACAACGCCTTCCTGCGGGTGATCAACGTCCCACGCAGGGAAATCGGTTCGACCACGCTGGAAAAGCTCGGCAACTACGCGACCGAACGCAAGATCTCGATGTATGCCGCCACCGACGAAATCGGCCTGGGCGAACACCTGGACAACCGCTTCACGGATCGTCTGGCACGCTTCAAGCGTTTCATGGACCGGGTGCGTGAGCAGTGCGCCGGCGAAGACCCGATCTCTGCCCTGCGCAGCATGGTCATGGACATCGACTACGAGAACTGGCTGCGCACCAACAGCTCCAGCGACAAGGCCGCCGACTACCGCATGGGTAACGTCTGGTTCCTGATCGAGGCGCTGAAGAACACCCTGGAAAAAGACGAAGACGGCGAAATGACCGTCGAAGACGCGATCGGAAAACTCGTCCTGCGGGACATGCTCGAACGTCAGCAGGAAGAGGAAGACGGCGCCGAAGGCGTGCAGATGATGACCTTGCACGCCTCCAAGGGTCTGGAATTCCCCTACGTGTTCATCATGGGCATGGAGGAGGAAATCCTTCCGCACCGCTCCAGCATCGAAGCCGACACCATCGAAGAAGAACGGCGCCTGGCCTACGTCGGGATTACCCGCGCGCGTCAGACCCTGGCCTTCACCTTTGCTGCCAAGCGCAAACAGTACGGCGAAATCATCGACTGCTCGCCGAGCCGTTTCCTCGATGAATTGCCACCAGACGACCTGGCCTGGGAAGGCAACGACGACACCCCGACCGAAGTCAAAGCCGTACGTGGCAATAGCGCATTGGCGGATATCCGCGCGATGTTAAAGCGCTAGAATCGACTACTTTTTAATCTACTTTCGGCGCTCGTCGCGCCAACAGAGGAAGCTGTTGTGGAAGCACTGCACAAGAAAATTCGCGAAGAAGGCATCGTGCTTTCCGACCAGGTCCTGAAAGTCGACGCCTTTCTGAACCACCAGATCGACCCGGCACTGATGAAGCTGATCGGCGACGAATTCGCCACGCTGTTCAAGGATTCGGGCGTCACCAAGATCGTCACCATCGAAGCCTCGGGCATTGCTCCGGCGATCATGACCGGCCTGAACCTCGGTGTGCCGGTGATCTTCGCCCGCAAGCACCAGTCCCTGACCCTGACTGAAAACCTGCTGTCGGCGACCGTTTACTCGTTCACCAAGCAGACCGAAAGCACCGTGGCCATTTCCCCACGTCACCTGACCAGCAGCGACCGCGTGCTGATCATCGACGACTTCCTGGCCAACGGTAAGGCTTCGCAGGCGCTGATTTCGATCATCAAACAGGCCGGCGCCACCGTAGCCGGTCTGGGCATCGTCATCGAGAAATCGTTCCAGGGCGGCCGCGCCGAACTGGACTCGCAAGGCTACCGCGTCGAATCCCTGGCCCGGGTCAAATCCCTGGCGGGTGGTGTTGTGACCTTTATCGAATAACCCGCCACACCGCATACCCCCCTGTGGGAGCGAGCCTGCTCGCGATGAGGTCATTACATTCAACATCTATGTCGACTGTTTTGCCGTCATCGCGAGCAGGCTCGCTCCCACAGTTGTTCTATGTGAACTGTTACTGCGCAGTGGCCTTCAGGCCTGCCAGCAGTAACCGCTGATACAAGTCCTCTTTCAACCCCACAGGCTTCGTCAGCTGCATCCGTTCCAGATGAACCGGGTACTGCGACGGCTCCGGCGCATCCAGTGTGGCCTTGCCCAGTTCCAGAATCTCCGTGAGTTTGAACTTGCTCTTGAGCCAGTTCAGCGCCCGCAACATATCCCGCTCTTCGCGGCTGAAATCGCTGCCCAACGGATACTCCGCAAACAACTGCGGATGCCGTGCAGCAATCGCCCGCAAGCGCTGTGGACTGTTGTCAGTGAAGCGCGGATCAAGGCAAAAATCCTTCGGCAGTTTGCCGGCTTTCTGCGCCTGTTCGATCAAGCCTGGCTGGAAGCGTGAATCGCTGATGTTGAGCAACGCTTCGATCACCTTGGCGTCGGTCTTGCCGCGCAAATCGGCGATGCCATATTCGGTGACCACAATGTCGCGCAAGTGTCGTGGAATCGTACAGTGGCCGTACTCCCAGACAATGTTCGAGCTCACTTCACCACCTGACTCACGCCAGCTGCGCAGGATCAGAATCGAACGTGCGCCTTCCAGCGCGTGGCCTTGGGCGACGAAGTTGTATTGCCCGCCCACCCCGCTGAGCACCCGCCCGTCTTCCAGTTGATCAGCGACTCCGGCACCCAGCAGGGTCATGGTGAACGCGCTGTTGATGAAGCGTGCATCCAGGCGCTGCAAGCGTTTGAGTTCTTCGTGGCCGTACAGCTCGTTGATGTAGCTGATAGCAGTCATGTTGAATTCGGCGAGTTTGCTGTGAGGCAGATCCCGCAGTCTCTGATAGAAACTGCGCGGCCCAAGGAAAAATCCGCCGTGTATCGAGACCCCGCCCATCTGAGCCGATTCATCCAGAGTGCCGGCATTGGCTTGCTGTTGCAGGGCGATATTCGGATAAACCTTACGCCGCACGATCCCTGCGTCAGACAACACCAGCAGACCGTTGACGAACATCTCGCTACAGCCATAAAGCCCTTTGGTGAAGGGCTTCACGCCGCCTTCACGGCTAATCAGTGGCGCCCAATAATGCGCATCAAGGTCCGTCAGCAGTGCACGATAACCGTCGTTATTCGCCTGCCGTGACAGCAACGCAGCAGTCAGCGCGTCGCCCATCGCACCGATGCCGATTTGCAGGGTGCCGCCGTCCCGCACCAGGGTGCTGGCATGCAGGCCAATGAAGTGATCCTGAAAACCCACCGGCATGTTCGGCGTGGAAAACAGCGTGCTGCCCTCCTCCTCGTCGATCAGCAGATCGAACGCCTCGCGCTCGACTTCCGAGTCTCCCGGCATGTAGGGCAGATCGCGGTGAACCTGGCCAAGCAGCAGAATGGTTTCCCCGGCAGCCCGGCGCTTGGCAATCATCGGCAACAGGTCGAGGGTAATGTCCGGGTTGCAGCTCAGGCTCAGCCGCTCCGGCTGCTGCGGATCATGGGCCACCAGTTGCGCCACCAGATTCAATCCGGCGGCATTGATGTCGCGCGCTGCGTGGCTGTAGTTGCTGCTGACGTAGTCCTGCTGTGCCGAAGCGCTGTGCAGCAAACTGCCAGGCTGCATGAAGAACTGCTCGATGTGAATGTTCGCCGGGAGGCTGTCACGGTGCAGGTCGGCGAGAAAATCCAGCTCGGGATAATCGCCAAACACTCGCTCGATAAAGGGCTCCAGAAAGCGCCGCTGCAAGCCGTCGCCCAATGCCGGACGCCCCAGACTCAACGCGGTGTACACCGTCAGTTGCCGCTCGGGCAGTTGGGCGATGCGTTGATAGAGCGCGTTGACGAAACGGTTGGGCTTGCCCAGGCCCAGCGGCATGCCGAGGTGAATATGCGCGGGCAAACGCGCGAGCACATCATCGACTGCCTGTTCGATTGATACCGACTGCACCATCAGACGCTCCCGACCTGTCCATGAATTGAGATGGTCCGAGCTTGCCGGGTCCTGATCGTCATGACCAGTGTTGCGCTCAAATCTCAGGCACAAAAAAGCCGCTGTTAAGCGGCTCTTTCGCTGAAGATGGCGATTATTTCAGGCCGGACATCTTCTGGATGGCGCCTTCAAGGTCTTTCACTTCGCAGTCACTGCACGTGCCTTTTGGCGGCATTGCGTTGAGCCCTGTCAACGCTACCTTCGCCAAGCCAGCAGCGGTACCGCCTTCTTTATCGGCGCGTTTTTTCCAGTCTGCGGTATCACCGATTTTTGGTGAGCCCAACAGACCCGTGCCATGGCAAGCATTGCAATGTTTGGCAATGATTTCGTCAGGGGTTTTCGCGGCACCGCCGCCGGTCGAAGCAGCGACTTCCATCCCCTTGCACTCCTGACCCTGCACACAGACCTGGCCGACGGGTTCAAGGCGCTTGGCGATATCATCAGTGGTCGACGCTTGAGCGCTGACTGCCCAAAGGGCCAATACGGTTGCTGGTGCGGCCAGCATTTTCATAATTAGGTTCACGCGTACACCCTCAATGGTGGCTAGTCACGCCCACGGCCACGGTTCGCAGGCGGGCGCAAGTATAGCGGTTAGCCCGCCACACTGAAACAACCCCAAAGTCGAAGGGGTCTTGTTGTGTGGCGAAATAACGCTACACGTATCGCTGCAATCCGTGCAGGACGCCTCTTTTCCTAGAAGTTCGCGGGGGTGGCTGCGCTGATTAGTCGCGCAGGCGCATCGAACGGATTTCGGAAACGGTGCGGTTTGGTGCTTTCAAAATAGTAGCTGTCACCGGCTTCGAGCACGAAAGTCTCAAGCCCGACCACCAGTTCCAGTCGGCCTTCGAGCAGAATCCCGGTTTCCTCGCCCTCATGGGTGAGCATCTCGTCACCGGTGTCGGCGCCGGGTGGGTAGATCTCGTTGAGGAACGCGATAGCACGGCTCGGATGAGCCTTGCCGACCAGTTTCATGGTCACGGCGCCATCGGAGATATCGATCAGCTCATGAGCTTTGTAGACGATCTGCGTCGGTTTTTCCTGGAGAATTTCTTCGGAAAAGAACTCGACCATGGACATGGGGATGCCGCCAAGTACCTTCCTCAGCGAACTGATCGAGGGGCTGACACTGTTTTTCTCGATCATTGAAATGGTGCTGTTGGTAACACCCGCGCGCTTGGCGAGCTCTCGCTGGGAAAGACCTTTCAGTTTACGGATCGATTGCAGTCGTTCACCGACGTCCAATGCATTAGCCTCCCAGGATTCAGATTGTGTGGATAGTGAACGTTATCATGGCGACAGCGTTCAGTATTTACAACACTTGGGTCTGAATCCCGCTCAGCAAAGCGACTTCCGGTATCGACCGCTCGCCTCAGCTCCCGGAATAGAGCAGTGGCACGCGACGCAGGTTGCAGAATATCTGGTAGGGAATGGTCCCGGCGGCCATCGCTACGTCGCTGGCCAGGATGTTTTTACCCCACAACTCGACCGTCGAACCGAGGCCAGCCTGCGGCACATCGGTCAAATCGACGCAGAGCATGTCCATCGACACCCGTCCCAGCAACTGGCTGCGCTGCCCGGCCACCAACACCGGTGTGCCGGTAGGTGCGTGACGCGGATAACCGTCGGCATAGCCCATGGCGACCACACCGATGCGCATCGGCTTCTGGGTAATGAACCTGGCGCCATAGCCCACCGGCTCACCGGCCGGCAGTTCGCGCACGCTGATGACTTTCGATTCCAGGGTCATCACCGGTTGCAAGCGTGCCGCCACGGAATTGGCTTCTTCGAACGGTGTCGCGCCGTAGAGCATGATGCCCGGCCGCACCCAATCGCTCGGCACCTGCGGCCAGCCCAGCACCGCCGGCGAGTTACGCAAGCTGACCTGCGCCGACAAACCCTGACGCGCCGCTTCAAACACCGCAACCTGCTCGGCGGCGCTGCTGCTGTGAAGCTCATCGGCACGCGCAAAGTGGCTCATCAGCACGATCTTCGAAACCTTGCCGCTGGCCAGCAGACGCTGGTACCCCGCCTGATAATCCGCCGGATGCAGGCCAACCCGGTGCATGCCTGAATCAAGCTTGAGCCAGACCGTGATCGGTTTGTTCAGCGCGGCTTTCTCGATCGCTTCGAGCTGCCACAGCGAATGCACCACGCACCAGAAATCATGCTCAACGATCAGCGACAGCTCATCGGCTTCGAAAAAACCTTCGAGCAGCAGGACCGGCGCACGAATGCCAGCGGCGCGCAGCTCCAGCGCTTCTTCGATGCAGGCTACGGCAAAACCGTCCGCCTCGGCCTCCAGGGCCTGGGCACAGCGCACCGCGCCATGGCCATAGGCATCGGCCTTGATCACCGCGAGGGCGCGAGCCCCCGAGACTTCTCGGGCCAGTTGGTAGTTATGACGCAGGGCTTGAAGATCGATCAGGGCACGGGCAGGACGCATGGCGGCAGACTTCTAGGCGGTCTTGGGGGAAGAAAAAACCGGCGCTGGCTGGCGGCGTGAACAACCAACAGCACCGGGAGAGGGATCACTTAGGCTCAGTAGGAAAACTGCCTGCGCGTCGACCAGACTGCGTTAAAAACAGGCTCGGAATGCTCATTTAGGGGCCTAAACTCCGCTTCCTCGCCTGTTTTTGCCTTGCCTGATCGCCGCTCGGCGAGTTTTCGTACTGACCCTACGGCAGAGCAGCCACTACCGACAGCTCAACCAGAATTTCCGGTTCGCACAGTTTGGCTTCGACTGTCGCGCGGGCCGGTGCGACGTTCTTTGGCAGCCACTGGTCCCAGACACTGTTCATGCCCTCGAAATCGGCATCGATGTCTTTCAGGTAAATCGTCACCGACAGCAGCCTGGTTTTGTCGGTACCGGCCAGATCCAGCAGGCGCTCGATGTTGGCGAGGGTTTCACGGGTCTGCTGTTCAATCCCGGCGTTCATATCGTCGCCGACTTGCCCTGCCAGATACACAGTACCGCTGTGAACTACGATCTGGCTCATGCGCTCATTGGTGAGCTGGCGCTGGATTGACATTTTTTTCGGACTCCTGATTGGTCTTGTCATAACGGGAAATATCGAGGCCTTCGGCACTGATCTGTGGCGTTTTCTTCGCCATCAGGTCAGCCAGCAAGCGGCCGGAGCCACACGCCATGGTCCAGCCGAGTGTGCCGTGACCGGTGTTCAGGAACAGGTTCTTGAACGGTGTGGCGCCGACAATCGGCGTGCCGTCCGGCGTGGTTGGACGCAGACCGGTCCAGAAGCTCGCCTGGGCCAGGTCGCCGCCCTGAGGATAAAGATCGTTGACGATCATCTCCAGCGTTTCACGTCGACGCGGGTTCAGCGACAGGTCAAAACCGGCTATCTCAGCCATGCCACCCACACGAATGCGGTTGTCGAAACGGGTGATCGCGACCTTGTAGGTCTCGTCGAGGATAGTCGACGTCGGGGCCATTGCCGGGTTGGTAATCGGCACGGTCAGCGAGTAACCCTTGAGCGGGTACACCGGGGCCTTGATGCCCAGCGGCTTGAGCAACTTCGGCGAGTAGCTGCCGAGTGCCAATACGTAACGGTCAGCGGTTTCCAGCTTGCCGTCGATCCACACGCCGTTGATTCGGTCACCGGCGTAGTCGAGGCGCTGAATGTCCTGGCCGAAGCGGAATTCCACGCCCAGTTTCACGGCCATTTCGGCCAGGCGCGTGGTGAAGATCTGGCAGTCACCGGTCTGGTCGTTCGGCAGGCGCAGGGCACCGGCGAGGATGTCGGTCACGCTGGCCAGCGCCGGTTCGACGCGGGCAATACCGGCGCGGTCGAGCAGTTCAAACGGCACGCCGGACTCTTTCAGGACGGCGATGTCTTTTGCCGCGCCATCGAGCTGCGCCTGAGTGCGGAACAGTTGAGTGGTCCCCAGGCTGCGGCCTTCGTAGGCAATGCCGGTTTCAGCGCGCAGTTCATCGAGGCAGTCACGGCTGTACTCGGACAGGCGGACCATGCGCTCCTTATTCACTGCATAACGGCTGGCGGTGCAGTTGCGCAGCATCTGCGCCATCCACAGGTATTGGTCGATATCGGCAGTGGCCTTGATCGCCAGCGGTGCGTGGCGCTGCAACAGCCATTTGATGGCTTTGAGCGGCACGCCCGGCGCGGCCCACGGCGAGGCATAACCCGGCGAAACCTGGCCGGCGTTGGCGAAACTGGTTTCCATGGCAGCGGCCGGTTGGCGGTCGACGACCACCACTTCAAAGCCGGCCCGAGCCAGATAGTAGGCACTGGCGGTACCGATGACGCCGCTACCCAAGACCAGAACGCGCATTTTCATATCCCTCATCGCGGCTTACCGCTGACGTTTGTTGTTCAAAGCACAGATGTGCGCAGTGTAAAAAACATTTGCCAGTGCTTTTCACTATATAAGCACCTATATTTGGCGACAATTCTCGGCAAAATCCCTTTTCACGGAGGCGCATCCCCTATGCGTACCAATACTCAGACCAAACGCGAGCTGGACAAGATCGACCGCAATATCCTGCGCATCCTGCAGGCGGACGGGCGGATTTCGTTCACGGAACTGGGGGAGAAGGTCGGGTTGTCGACCACACCCTGTACTGAGCGGGTGCGACGCCTGGAGCGCGAAGGGATCATCATGGGCTACAACGCCCGGCTCAACCCGCAGCACCTCAAGGGGAGCCTGTTGGTGTTCGTCGAGATCAGCCTCGACTACAAATCCGGCGATACCTTCGAAGAGTTCCGACGCGCCGTGCTGAAGTTGCCGCACGTACTGGAATGCCACCTGGTGTCAGGGGATTTCGATTACCTGGTGAAGGCGCGGATTTCCGAGATGGCCTCGTATCGAAAACTGTTGGGCGACATCCTGCTCAAGCTGCCCCACGTGCGCGAGTCCAAGAGCTATATCGTGATGGAAGAAGTGAAAGAGAGCCTGAGCCTGCCGATTCCGGATTGAAGTCAGCTCTGAGGAAATGGTTGCCTGAGTGGGCGCCATCGCGAGCAGGCTCGCTCCCACAGTAGATTTTCTGTGGGCACAGTTTGTGTACGGCAGGGACCCATGTGGGAGCGAGCCTGCTCGCAATTGAAGCGACTCGGTCTACCTGAAGCAACGCCGCTTCTAGACCAACACCTGCCGGGTGCTGGCCATGTATTCATGAATCTGCTTCTCGACGCGGGGATGAATCAATTCCACCGGGCGACGGCCGTTGGGGCACGGCAAGGTCTTCGTGGTGCCGAACAGCCGACAGATCAACGGTCGTTCGTCATACACGGTGCAGCCATTGGGACCCAGGTGCACACAGTTCAATTCATCCATCGCGGCGTCCTGTTCAGCCCTGGTCTTACGCGGCAGGCGGGACATTTCTTCCGGCGAAGTGGTCACCGGACCACAGCAGTCATGGCAGCCGGGCACGCACTCGAATGAGGGGATCTGCTGACGAAGAGCGCGGATTTTCTGGCTGTTGCAGCTCATCGAAGCAAGTACCGGGAAAGTGAACGAGGTGGGATTTTGCCCTAAAAGCCTCGTTCCAGACAGCACCAGCCGACCGGTGTTGCCCGGGCCGAAAGGTCCGGCTTATGCTCCGTAAAATTTACTAAACACCCGAAATCAGGATGACGCACATGAATGCCCGGACTCAGCAACCTGTTCCGAGCCATCTGCACACCGCTTCTTACTACGCCGCCAGTAGCCTGCCGCAGCCAGATCATCCGGCGCTCAAAGGCGAACTGCTGGCTGACGTGTGCGTGGTGGGCGGCGGGTTCTCCGGGCTGAACACCGCCATCGAACTGGCCGAACGCGGCCTGAGCGTGGTGCTGCTTGAAGCGCGCAAGATTGGCTGGGGCGCCAGTGGGCGCAATGGCGGGCAACTGATTCGCGGGGTGGGTCATGGCCTCGATCAGTTTGCCAATGTGATCGGTGTCGACGGCGTCCGTCAGATGAAACTCATGGGGCTGGAAGCGGTGGAAATCGTCCGACAACGGGTCGAGCATTTTCAGATTGCCTGCGACCTGACCTGGGGTTACTGCGATCTGGCCAACAAACCTCGTGATCTCGAAGGGTTCGCCGAAGACGCGGCCGAACTGCGCAGCCTCGGTTATCGCTATGCCACCCGCTTGCTGCACGCCAATGAGATGCACAGCGTGGTCGGCTCCGACCGCTACGTCGGCGGCTTGATCGACATGGGTTCCGGGCATCTGCACCCGTTGAATCTGGCCTTGGGCGAAGCAGCGGCAGCGCAACAACTGGGCGTGAAGCTGTTCGAACAATCAGCCGTGACCCGCATCGACTATGGCAGCGAGGTCAAGGTGCACACTGCGCAAGGCTCGGTCCGCGCCAAGACCCTGGTGCTGGGCTGCAACGCCTACCTCAACAACCTGAACCCGGAACTCAGCGGTAAAGTGCTGCCCGCCGGCAGTTACATCATCGCTACCGAACCCTTGAGCGAAGTGCAGGCGCATGCACTGCTGCCACAGAACATGGCGGTCTGCGATCAGCGAGTGGCACTGGACTACTACCGGCTCTCGGCGGATCGACGCTTGCTGTTCGGCGGTGCCTGTCACTATTCGGGGCGCGATCCGTCGGACATCGGCGCGTATATGCGACCGAAAATGCTCGAGGTCTTCCCGCAACTGGCCGGGGTGAAAATCGACTACCAATGGGGCGGGATGATTGGCATCGGCGCCAACCGCCTGCCGCAGATCGGCCGACTCAAGGACCAGCCGAATGTGTATTACGCCCAGGCCTATTCCGGTCATGGGGTGAACGCCACCCACCTGGCCGGCAAACTGCTGGCCGAAGCCATCAGCGGCCAGCAAAGCGGCGGTTTCGACCTGTTCGCCAAGGTGCCGCACATTACCTTCCCTGGCGGGAAGTACCTGCGCTCGCCGTTGTTGGCGTTGGGGATGTTGTGGCATCGAATGAAAGAGCTGGTCTGAAAGCTGGCCTGTGTTCTTACCGGCCTCATCGCGAGCAGGCTCGCTCCCACAATTGATCACTGGTGCTCACAAATGTGTGTTCACTGTAGATACCTGTGGGAGCGGGCTTGCTCGCGAATCGATCTAAAGGGCACCGCAGCACTCAAAGCTGCCAGAACGGTTTGAGCCCCTCCTCCCGCGCCTGTTCACGACTCAATCCCACATCGCGCAACTGCTCAGGCGAAAGCTCAAGCAAGGCCTTGCGCGTGCGCAGACGATGCCAGAACAGTCCCCAGCGACCGAGACCGGACGGGGCATTGCGGGTATTGGCCGCACGCATGCCCCTGTCCTGTCCTGCCACCAGTTCCTGACTGTGTAACGTCAGCCGCACATCGCTCAAGCCGTTCATGTTGATTGCTCCTGTTTACTTGGGTTGCCAGAGGTTCCATGATGCGCGGGCGAGCAAAACCGTTACAGATTCAAAGGCCCTGTATTATTTCCATACAGATTTCCCGTTTTGCCGACTGAATCCTGTATTTTTGCCCCATCTGTACTGGTTCCCCGAATCTCCTCACCGAGGCTGCACCATGACCCTTTACGTCAACCTCGCCGAATTGCTCGGCACACGTATCGAACAGGGCTTCTACCGCCCCGGTGACCGACTGCCGTCGGTGCGGGCATTGAGCGTCGAGCACGGGGTCAGCCTGAGCACGGTGCAGCAGGCCTATCGGGTGCTGGAAGACAGCGGGCTGGCGACGCCGAAACCGAAATCCGGTTACTTCGTTCCGGTCGGGCGCGAGTTGCCGGAGCTGCCGGTCGTTGGCCGCCCAGCCCAGCGCCCGGTGGACATTTCCCAGTGGGGTCAGGTGCTGGAGCTGATTCGCTCCGTCCCGCGCAAGGACGTCGTGCAGCTCGGTCGCGGCATGCCGGATATCACCTCGCCGACCATGAAGCCTCTGCTGCGGGGGTTGGCGCGGATCAGTCGGCGGCAGGACATGGCTGGACTGTATTACGACAACATCTACGGCACCCTCGAACTGCGCGAACAGATTGCCCGTCTGATGCTCGACTCCGGCTGCCATCTGAGCGCCAACGACCTGGTGATCACTACCGGTTGCCACGAAGCGCTGTCCACCAGCATTCGCTCAATCTGCGAGCCGGGTGACATCGTTGCCGTGGACTCACCGAGCTTTCACGGCGCCATGCAGACCCTCAAAGGGTTGGGCATGAAAGCCCTGGAGATTCCCACCGATCCCATCACCGGGATCAGCCTCGAGGCGCTGGAGTTGGCCCTGGAGCAGTGGCCGATCAAAGCCATACAGCTGACCCCAAACTGCAACAACCCACTGGGCTACATCATGCCGGAGGCGCGCAAACGGGCGCTGCTGACCCTGGCACAACGTTTCGACGTGGCAATCATCGAAGACGACGTGTATGGCGAACTGGCCTACACCTACCCGCGTCCACGCACGATCAAATCCTTCGACGAAGATGGTCGCGTCCTGCTGTGCAGTTCGTTCTCGAAAACCCTGGCGCCGGGGCTGCGCATTGGTTGGGTTGCGCCGGGCCGGTACCTGGAGCGGTTACTGCACATGAAATACATCACCACCGGCTCCACTGCGCCGCAACCACAACTCGCCATCGCCGAGTTTCTCAAAGGCGGGCACTTCGAACCGCATTTGCGGCGGATGCGCACGCAATACCAGCGCAATCGCGACCTGATGCTCGATTGGGTCAGCCACTACTTTCCCGCCGGTACTCGCGCCAGCCGTCCGCAAGGCAGCTTCATGCTCTGGGTAGAGTTACCGGAAGGTTTCGACACCCTGAAACTGAATCGTGCGCTGAACAACCAAGGCGTACAGATTGCTGTCGGCAGTATCTTTTCCGCCTCGGGCAAGTACCGCAATTGCCTGCGCATGAACTATTCGGCCAAGCCGACAGCGCTGATTGAAGAGGCGGTGCGCAAGGTCGGCGCGGCGGCGATCAAGCTGCTGGCCGAGCATCACGACAGCACTCAACGGGACGAATGACGCCATCAACCGACGCCTGAACACTCACTGAGCATCGCCAAACACTATGCCGCTTGCGCCGCGCCAAACGCCCCTTGGCGCATCAGCAAGATCACCAGGCCAAACGCCCCCGCCGCCATCAGCAACGGCAACGCGTGCCCGCTGATCCATTGGCTGCCAGCGCCGGCTGCCAACGGGCCGATCAGGCAACCGATACCCCACAGTTGCGCGATGTGGGCATTGGCTCGCACCAATGCATCATCGCGGTAACGCTCGCCGATCAGAATCAGCGACAAGGTGAACAAGCCGCCGGCACTGGCGCCGAACAACACCCACAGCGGCCAGATCAGCAACGTCTCAATCAGCAGCGGAATCGCCAGGCTCGACAGCATCAGGATCACCGCGCAACCGGCAAACAAGGTACGCCGCGACAACCGATCCGCCAGTGCCCCAATCGGCAACTGCAGCAAGGCATCGCCAACCACCACGGTGCTGACCATCGCCAGAGCGATTTCAGCGGTGAAGCCCTGGCGCAGGCAATACACCGGCAGCAAGGTCAGGATCATCGCCTCGAAGGCCGCAAACAACGACACTGCCCAGGCAATCGCCGGCAAGCCACGGCAAAAGCCCAGCAGGTCACTGAACGTCACACTACACGCTTCGCTGGTCGGCGCGCCGCTACGGCCCAACAGCAACAACGGCGACGTCACCAGCAAGCCGACACCGACCCAGAAACCGAAATCGTTGTCGGTGCCCAGCGCGCCCAGCGCGCCCAGCAGCAACGGTCCGGACAGTTGGCTCAGGGCATAGGCGCTGCCATACAGCGCCACCAGTCGCCCGCGCCATTGCTCGACCACCAACTGGTTGATCCAGCTCTCGCCGAGGATGAACACAAGGGTCAGGATCACCCCGATCATCAGGCGCAACACGAGCCAGATCGGGTAACTCGGCAACAGCGCCAGCAAACCGATGGAAAACGCCCCGGCCCACAGACACAAACGCATCAAGTTGGCCGTGCCGAAACGTGCCGCCAGATGGCTTGAGACCTTGGCCCCCAGCAGCACGCCAATCGCCGGCATCGCTGCCATCACGCCGATAGCAAACGAGCCGTAACCCCAGCTTTCCAGACGCAACGACACCAGCGGCATGCTGACACCCAGGGCCAGGCCGACACTCAGGACAGACGCCAACACGGCGAAATAAGTCGCCCAACGCATTTTCCACGCTCCTGTGGATATATTTATGTACAGCGCAAAGCACTGTGGGAGCGAGCCTGCTCGC
>NZ_JANLNW010000011.1 GCF_025465945.1 Pseudomonas sp. 6D_7.1_Bac1
TCCCACAGTGTATGGCGATCAGGCGTTGGCCGGCTCCAATGCCAACTCGGCGACTTCCGTGCGCTTGAGCACTGCATAGACCACCGCCGTCAGCAAGCTCCCGGCGACAATCGCCAGCAAGTACAGCAACGCATGGTTGATCGCATTCGGGATTAGCATCACGAACAGCCCGCCGTGGGGCGCCATCAGTTTGCAGCCGAAATACATCGACAGCGCACCGGTCAATGCACCACCGGCGATGCTCGCCGGAATTACCCGCAAGGGGTCCTTGGCGGCGAACGGAATCGCCCCTTCGGAGATAAAGCACAACCCCAGCACCAACGCGGCTTTCCCGGCTTCACGCTCAGTCTGGGCAAACTTGCGACGGGCGATGAAGGTGGCAATGCCCAGGCCAATCGGCGGCACCATGCCGGCGGCCATGGTCGCGGCCATCGGTGCATAACTTTGCGACGCCAGCAGCCCTACCGAGAACGCATAAGCGGCCTTGTTGATCGGCCCGCCGAGGTCGACGCACATCATGCCGCCGAGCAATACCCCGAGCAGTATCGCGTTGGTGGTGCCCATGCTGTCGAGGAAATGGGTCAGGCCTTCGAGCAGTCCGGCAACCGGTTTACCAACCACATAGATCATCACCAGACCGGTGAACAGACTCGCCAGCAACGGGATGATCAGGATCGGCTTCAACGCTTCCAGGCTTTGCGGCAGGCGTGCATAACGATTGATCGCTTGTGCCGCATAACCGGCGATGAAACCGGCAATGATCCCGCCGATAAAACCGGCGCCCAGGGTGCTCGCCAACAGTCCGCCGATCATCCCCGGCGCCAGGCCCGGACGGTCAGCAATCGAGTAAGCGATGTAACCCGCCAGCAGCGGCACCATCAACTTGAACGCGGTATCGCCACCGATCTGCATCAGTGCCGCCGCCAGCGTACCCGGTTCCTTGAACGCGGTGATGCCGAAGACAAACGACAGCGCGATCATCAAACCGCCGGCCACCACCATCGGCAGCATAAACGAGACGCCGGTCAGCAGGTGTTTGTAGACGCCGGTTTTCTCTTGCCTGGCCGGGCCCTTGGCGCCGGTCGACGCGGTTTCTTGCGTGCCTTCGGCCAAGGCCTTGTTCAGCGTGGCTTCGGCCTGTTTCAGGGCGATGCCGGTGCCGCAGCGGTAAATCTTCTTGCCGGCGAAACGCTCGGTGGCGACTTCGATGTCCGCCGCCAACAGCACCACATCAGCATCGCTAATCGCTGCAGCGCTCAATGGGTTACGCGCACCGACCGAGCCCTGGGTTTCCACCTGCAAGTCATACCCCAGACGCTTGGCCGCTTGCTGCAAGGCTTCGGCAGCCATAAAGGTGTGAGCGACACCGGTCGGGCAAGCGGTGACCGCCACCAGACGCGGCGCGGTTTTGCTGACGACTACAGGCTCAACGACGGCGTGCGACGCGACGTAGACCTGCGCTTCTTCAGCACCACGGCGCAACACCGCATCGACGTCTTGCAGGGCCTGGGACGGTGTGCTCTGGAACACCCGTTTACCGACAAACCGCGACATCTCCACCGTCCCGGTGCTGACCAGCAACACCCACTCGGCCGCTTCCAGGGTCGCGGCGGACAACTGGCGTTCCGGGTGCGCGGCATCGTGCACTTCGACACAGGTCATCCAGCCCTGACGCTGCGCAGCCGCATCGAGCAAACGGGCGCACAGCACACTGGTGACCATGCCATTCGGGCAGGCAGTAACAATGGCTAACTTCATGACCAACCCTCTTATTGTTCTGTCAGGAGGCGCACGCGCACGCCCTGTTCGAGCTGCGCCAGTTGCGCAGCATCGCCGATACCGAAACCGATCTGCGTGACGGCCATAGCGGCAATCGCCGTGGCGGTGCGCAAGGTCTGCTCAGGCGTATCGGCACTGAGCAAACCGTGGAGCATGCCTGCCAGTAACGAATCGCCTGCGCCCACCGTACTGACAACGCTGACCCTGGGTGGCGTGGCGTGCATCGCCGAGCCGACACTGAACCAGTTCACACCATCGGCACCGTGGGAAATCACCACGTGTTCGATACCTTGAGCATGCAAGTGGCTCGCCGCTTCGGCTTGGGCGGTCACCGAAACCACCTCGCAGTCCAGAGCGTCGGCCAGCTCTTCAGTGTTCGGTTTGATCAGCCACGGGCCAGCCGCCAGACCTGCGCGCAAGGCTTCGCCGCTGGTGTCCAGGGCGACTTTCAAACCCTTGGACTTGAGGCGCAGCAACAGCGCCTGCAACCAATGCGCACTGATGCCTCGCGGCAAACTGCCGGCGACTACCACCGCGTCGTGGCCGATAACAATCTGATCCAGACGATCGAGCAACGCCTGCTGCGCGACCTCATTGACCAGCGGCCCAGGACCGTTGACGTCAGTGATGCGCCCGTTCGCTTCCGCCAGTTTGATGTTGCTGCGGGTTTCCCCCGGCACGCGAATAAACGCATCGACAAAACCACGGCGGGCGAACAACGCTTCGAACGCCTGAAGATTGTCTTCCCCGAGAAAGCCGCTGACGGTCAGCTGATGCCCGAGGTCCGCAAGCACCTGCGCCACATTCACGCCTTTGCCGGCGGCGTGGGTATGCATAGCGTCGCTGCGATTGACCTGACCCGGATCCAGACGCGGCAACTGCACCGTGAGGTCCAGCGCCGGGTTGAGGGTCAGTGTTAGGATTTTGGCCATTACAGAGCCTCCACTAATGCACGCACTTCATTCGCACTGCCCACGGCCAGGGCCTGTTGGGCCAGATGCCTTACCTGCGCAAGGCTCAGCTCACGGACCCGTGCCTTGACCTCGCCGATGCTGCGCGCCGAGACGCTCAACTCATCCACGCCCAAACCGACCAGCACCGGCACCGCCAGCGGGTCCGCCGCCAGTTCGCCGCACACGCCCACCCATTTGCCATGGGCATGGGCGGCACGCACGGTGATGTCGATCAGTTGCAAGACCGCCGGGTGCAAGCCATCGGCCTGGGCCGACAGGGTCGGGTGACCACGGTCGATGGCCAGGGTGTATTGGGTCAGGTCATTGGTGCCGACACTGAAGAAGTCGACTTCCCTGGCCAGAACTGGCGCCAGCAAGGCCGCCGACGGCACTTCGATCATGATCCCCAGTTGCAGGTCGGCGACCGGAATCTCCAGACGCAGGCGCTCGGTCATGTCCCGTGCCTGACGCCATTCATCCACGCTGCCGACCATCGGGAACATGATCCGCAATGGACGGTTGTCAGCGGCGCGCAGCAAGGCACGCAACTGCGCTTCCATGATCTGCGGACGTTGCAGAGTCAGGCGAATTCCGCGCACGCCGAGGAACGGGTTTTCTTCCTTGGCAATCGGCCAATATGGCAACGGCTTGTCGCCGCCGACATCGAGGGTGCGCACCACCAGCGGCCGCCCGGCCAGGCCATCGAGCACCCGCCGGTATTCGACTTCTTGAGTGGCTTCGTCCGGTGCTTGCGAATGGGCCATGAAAATCAGCTCGGTGCGCAGCAGACCGATGCCTTCAGCGCCCTGCTCCACCGCGCTGACCACGCCTGCGCTTTCGCCAATGTTGGCGAACACTTCGACCGCATGGCCGTCCGTCGTCAGCGCCGGTTGGTGACGCTGGGCCGCTGCCGCTTGCAGGCGCTGCTCGCGGTTGTCACGTTCTTCAGCGGCGCGTTGCAAGGTCGCGGCGTCGGCGTCAACATGCAAACGACCACGCTGGCCATCGAGCAGCAACGGCGTGCCCGGCGCCAGCAGTAACACCGTCGCGCCAGCACCGACCAGCGCCGGAATACCCAGGGCCCGTGCGACGATGGCGCTGTGCGCGGTGGCGCCGCCACGCGCGGTGAGAATGCCGGCCACCCGGGTCGGATCAAGGCGCGCGACATCCGACGGCCCAACTTCATCCATCACCAGGATGTAGGGCTGATCCGGTTCGCTTGGGGTTTCGATGCCGCACAGTTGCGCCAGCACCCGCCGACCGATATCGCGCAAGTCCGCCGCACGCTCGGCGAGCAACGCGTCCTGCAAGGATTCCTGTTGTTTGGCCGCTGCTTCGATCACCGCCATCCACGCCGCTTCAGCGCTCTCGCCCTGCTTGAGGCGAGTGTCGACTTCGTCAGTCAGTTCCGGGTCGTCGAGCATTTCCTGGTGGGTGATGAAAATCTCGCGAATGGCCTTGGCCTTGCTGCGCTGGATCAACCCTTCGATGTCGCGACGGACATCGGCCAGGGCGGTTTTCAGACGCTCACGCTCGATGGCCGTGGACTCGCCACGCAACGGGTAATCGATCGGTTGCAGCACCTGAATATGCGCGGGGCCAATGGCAATCCCCGGCGCGGCGGCGATGGCCTGAATCAGGCTGCCGGAGGCTGGAGCAACGACAACCGGGGCGACTTCAGCCATGACCTCGCGTTGAGCGCTCGCTGTCGGCAAAGGTTCGATTTCTTCGCCCAGACCTTCTTCGATAGCGGCCACCAGCGCTGGCAACGCATCGGCGGCGATGCTTGGTTCGGCGATCAACTCCAGCACCTGCCCACGGCGGGCACCGAGGCTGAGCAGCTTGCTCAAGCTCTTCACCGACACCGCGCTGTCCTGACCGTCGACGATGCGTACGCGAATCTCACCGTCAAAACTTTTCGCCAACTGCGCGAGAATCTTCGCCGGCCGTGCGTGCAAACCGTGGGCGTTGGCCAGGGCAATACGCGCACTCGGCCAATCGGCTGGCAACTCGCCGCCGAGCACTTCGAGCACCGCACGGCGGCTGGTAGCGCGCCCCAGTTCGTGGCCGCGCCCTTCAATCAGCAAGGCGCAGAGACGTTCGAGCAGGGCCTGGTGCGCCTCGCCGAGGCTGGCCAGACAGAACAGCCCGCTCAACGGTTGGCCAAGGTAACGAATCGGTTTGTCCGGGGTGACGAAAGCCAGACCCGGGCGCTTGACCGTTTGTTCGCTGTGCAGCCACCACAGGCCATCGCCCAACGGCAATGCTTCGACCTGCTGCAATACCGCAGAAAAACCATTGCTCACGCAGTCGGCCTGACGCAACAACCGCGCACCACGCCAGACCAGCTCTTCGAAGTCATCGGCGGAGACACCCAGACCGATCATTTGCGCATCCAGCGCCAGCTCTTGCGGCGCACCTTGCAGCAGTTTCAGCAAGGCGTCGCTACTGCTGGCGCGGCGCAAGGCCTGGCCCAGATCGGTTTCGCCGAGGGCGCGGGTCAGCAATTGCAGCAGGCGCAAATGCTCGTCGGATTTAGCCGCGATACCGATCGCCAGATACACGATGTGGCCGTCGCCCCAGTCCACCCCGTCGGGGAACTGCAGCAGGCGCACGCCGGTGGTATGCACCAGATGGCGGGTATCAGGGGTTCCGTGGGGGATGGCAATGCCTTGACCGAGAAAGGTCGAGCCCTGGGCTTCACGCGCCTGCAATCCGCTGAGATAACCCTCGGCCACCAGACCATCGGTGACCAGCCTGTCGGCCAGCAAACGCAATGCGGCGGCTTTATCCACAGCCGACTGGCCCATGGATATCTGCTCTATGGTGAGCTCGAGCATGCTTTCTCCTTTTTGGCGCGGGGGTCGCACCAGGTATTGTTTTGATTGAATCAGTTTAGGCTTTAAATCGGAGCACTCTTTTTCAGGGCATCCTTTGTCGGTTTCACGGCAGAACCGGATAAAAGAGCCAATAGCGAAGAAAATACGCTTGCTGAAACGTTTAATCTAGATGAGTTTGCACGTTACTCGATAATCTACCAACCTTGAAGTCCAACTTGTCGGATGAGCTGCGACATGGGTCGCCTGCCTTAATCGGGTAGGATTGGACAAAATGTCGAGGCAAGCTCGAAAAAACAAGGAAATGCCGGGTTGAAACTCAGTGATATTGCCCAGTTGGCCGGTGTGTCTGTCACCACCGCCAGCTATGTCATCAATGGCAAGGCCGAACAGCAGCGCATCAGCAACGCCACCGTCGAGCGTGTACGCGCGGTGGTCGAGCAACATGGCTTTACGCCTAATCCTCAAGCGGCCGGGTTGCGCAGTCGGCACACCCGCACGTTGGGCTTCATTCTGCCGGACCTGGAAAACCCCAGTTACGCGCGAATCGCCAAGCTCCTCGAACAGGGCGCCAGGGCGCGTGGCTATCAGTTACTGATCGCCAGCTCCGACGACGCCCCCGACAGCGAGCGGCAATTGCTCCAACTGTTTCGCGCACGACGCTGCGATGCGTTGATCGTCGCCAGTTGCCTGCCGGTCGGCGATGACAGTTATCGCCAGTTGCAAGCCAAGGGCTTGCCAATCATTGCCATCGACCGGGTCATGGAGCCCGAGCATTTTTGCTCGGTGATCAGCGATGATCGCGAAGCCAGCCTGCACCTCACCCGCAGCCTGTTGCAGCCGGAGCCCAAGCAGATTGCGCTGATCGGTGCGCGGCCGGAGCTGAGCATCAGCCAGGAACGTGCCGCTGGCTTCAAGCAGGCCCTGGTCGATTTCAAAGGCCAGATCCTGATCGAACACGGTGAGTCGTTCAGCCGTGACTGCGGTCGGCAACTGATGGAAGAATTGCTGCAACGCCTCGGCCACTTGCCCGATGCGCTGGTGACCACCTCCTACGTGCTGCTTCAAGGCGTGTTCGATGCCTTGCATGACTTCCCGTTGAAGTCGCGCCCGCTGCGCCTCGGCACCTTTGGTGACACACAGTTGCTGGACTTCCTGCCGCTGCCGGTCAACGCCATGGCCCAGCAGCATCAACTGATCGCCGATAAAGCCCTGCAACTGGCCCTAGCGGCGATTGAAGAAGCCCATTACCAACCCGGCGTGCAAGCCATCGCGCGGACCTTCAAGCAACGTATCCATCAGGACTGAAACGTGGAGCTGATCGACAGCCACACTCATCTGGACTTTCCGGATTTCGATGAAGACCGTCAGGCGCTGCTGGCTCAAAGCCGCGCCTTGGGTGTAAAGCGGATGGTGGTGCTGGGGGTTTATCAGCGCAATTGGCAGCGGGTGTGGGATCTGGTGCAAAGCGATCCGGACCTGCACGCCGCGTTTGGCCTGCATCCGGTCTACGTCGATGAGCACCGCCCTGCCGACCTGACCGAGCTGGCAGACTGGTTGACGCGTCTGGCCGGTCATCGGCAACTGTGTGCGGTAGGTGAAATTGGCCTGGATTACTTTCTTGAGGACCTGGACCGCGAACGCCAGCAAACGCTGTTTGAAGCACAGCTGCAACTGGCGGCAGACTTCCGGCTGCCGGCGCTGCTGCATGTGCGGCGCAGCCATGCGACGGTCATCGCCACCTTGAAACGCTTCAGGCTCAAACGCGCCGGCATCATCCACGCCTTCGCCGGTAGCCAGGAAGAGGCCCGCGAATACATCAAACTCGGTTTCAAACTGGGATTGGGTGGCGCGGCAACCTGGCCACAAGCCTTGCGCATGCACAAGGTGATCGCCGGTTTGCCATTGACCTCGGTGGTGCTGGAGACCGATTCACCGGACATGGCCCCCGCCATGTACCCCGGACAACGCAACAGCCCTGCTCATCTGCCGGCGATTTGCACGGCATTGGCACAAATCATGGCCTTCAGCCCCGAACAGCTGGCCGCCGCCAGTACCGCCAATGCCTGTGAGCTGTTCAACTGGTAATCAGTCGGTGTGAGCCTTGGCGGCCTGGCTAGCGGCGGCCATAAGCCGCCCACCGATCTCAAACCCTGAAGGCACTGATCAAGTGCTTCAACTGCACCACTTGGGCCGACAGTGCACGGCTGGCGTTTTCGGTCTGGTGCGCCCCTTCGGCGGTGCGCTCGCCGGCCCGGTTGATCTCGACAATGTTCTGATCAATATCGTGGGCTACCGCGGTTTGCTGCTCGACGGCTGCAGCGATTTGCTGGTTCTGATCGACGATCATACCCACCGCGCCCAGGATGTTTTCCAGGGCTTGCTGAACCTTTTCCGACTGACCGACCGTGCCACTGGCCATCTGATGACTGACGCCCATGGCCTTCACCGCCGCACCAACGCCGCCGTGTAGCTTGGTTATCATCTGTTCGATTTCTTCGGTCGATTGCTGGGTGCGTTTGGCCAGGGTGCGGACCTCATCGGCCACCACCGCAAAACCACGTCCCTGCTCGCCCGCACGGGCGGCCTCGATGGCGGCGTTGAGCGCCAACAGGTTGGTCTGCTCGGCGATGCTCTTGATCACATCCAGCACGCGGCTGATGGACTGGCTGTCGCTGGCCAGTTGATTGATCACCTGCACCGACGAGTCGATCTCGCTGGCCAGTTGCGCAATGCTGCCTTGTTGCGACTCGACCAACCCGCGGCCGCTGATGGTTTCGTCGTTGACGCTGTGGGCGCTGCTGACAGCCGCCGCCGCACTGCGTGCGACCTCCTGAGCGGTGGCCGACATCTGGTTCATCGCCGTGGCGACCTGCTCGATCTGAGAGCGCTGACCCGCCACCGCCTGATTGCTCTGGGCCGACACCGTCTCCACCTGACCCGCCTGACGCTCGACCTCGTTGACGGTTTTACCGACCAACTCGATCAGGTCATGAATCTTGGCCACGGTGCCATTGAAGACGTTGCCCAGCTCACCCAGCTCATCACGGCTGTGGGCGGTGAACGTGACGGTCATGTCACCGGCAGCCACTTTGTCCATGACCCCGCCCAGGCGCTTGAGCGTGGTGCGGGTGGAGGCGTAGAAACCACCGTAGAGATAGAAAATCAGCACGAAAACCACCGACAGCGCCACCACTTGCAACAGCATGTGCGTGCGGTTCTGCTCCAGGCGTTGCTGCAATTGAACGCTGAAAAACTTCAGCGCCGCCTCGTTCAGTTGATAGGTCTTGTCCATCAACCCGGTGACCTGATCGTAAAACCCCTGCCAGGGTTTATCGAGGGTGTCGGCCATGATCACTTGTTCTTCAAACAGCTCGCTGGCTTGCTTGAGCGTGGCTTTACTGGCATTGGACGAGGGCTCCAGCACCTCACGTGCGGCGTTACTGGCACCCAGTGCGTCCTGCAACTTCAAGGCGTATTCGGCCTGAAGCTTTTCAATTTGCGCCAGCAGCTCATCGAAGCGGGTGCTCGAAGCGGAATTGAGAAACCCCTGCCCCAGCGAATAGGCCCCCATCGCTCGGCCTTCGCCGAGGATTTGCGTGACACGCGGGGTGACGCTGGTGATCAGCTCACTCAACTGACGCAGGTCACTCTGGTTGTCACGGCTCAGACCGGCCTGGCTGGCGATGAGCTGAGCGAAAATCTGCGCATTGCCGACCAGTTTTCCGATCAGCGCACTTTTGCTTTGCAGGGACGTTTCCGCTTGTTGAGCCTTGAACGCCGCGATCATTTCATCGCGCTTGCCATCAAAAATACTGACCTGCTCAGGATCGATGGCCGTCGCGGTCAGGCCTTGCAAATGCGCAAGCACATTCTGCTCAAGCGCGCTGATCTTCGACTCGGTATCCCCTGCCTTGCCGGACTGACCGAGGGTCGTGTTGATCTGCACCAGATTGTTCAAGGTTTCCAGATCCCGCCGCAGCGTCAGGCCACTGCCCAACAGGTCAAGGCTTTGCAATTCGACCTGGGTGCCCTGGAACTCGCGATACGAGTCGCGGACCAGATAGAAGTTGGTCACCAGCATGGGAAAGAAAAACAGCACGCTGATCAGGCTGAACTTCATGCCGAAGCTCAGGCGATTCATCAGCGCAACGGCGGGATAGAGCAAACTCTTCACAGACGTCCCTCTTTCATTTCTTATTTTTATTGGCAGGCACGCAGATGCAGCAGATAGCCACTATGGCGCGCTACTTCTGTATAGCTCAAATCGAAGGGAGGTTTTGTAACTTAAGGTTAACGGCGGGTAGACCGCAGCTTCTTTGTGGCGAGGGAGCTTGCTCCCGCTCGAGCGCATAGCGGTCGCAAGCCCGGCTAAACGCTGAAAGTTTCAGGGTCGCTTCGCAACCCAGCGGGAGCAAGCTCCCTCGCCACAGGGTGCCCACTCCAGATATTCGGTGTTTCTCAGGACAACACGGTCCAAAGGGCAAACCCGGCATACCAGACCACCGCCGCCCGCAGTAGCAGTTCCCAGAGCTGATCCAGGCTGATGATCCCTTCTGGCCCCACCACTGGCGCCGGAATCTCGCCCGCCACCCTGCCGACGCTCTCGATCAGTTGCGCGGCGCTGATGTTCCAGTTCAACAATTCATGGAGCATCACCCGGCTGACCGCGACGAAGTTGCCGACCAGGGCAAAACTCGCGGCCAACAAGCGCACCGGCAGCCAGTCAAAGGCATGTCGCAATTGTGCGGCGCGCTCAACCAGTGCCGGGTTCTTGCCGTGCTCGGCGGCCAAGGCCAGCAAGCGATAACTCAAGGCCGCCACCGGGCCGAGCAGGAAGTACCAGAAAATCACTGCAAAAAAGCTCTGATACGCCTGCCACAGCAAATGGGCTTGTACACTTTGCAGTAACTGCTCGCCACTGTCGGCGCAAATGTCCAGGTCGCGTTTGGCGACATGCGCAGCTGCTTGCAGGTCTTCACGGCGCCAGGCATCACGAAACGGTCCCAGACCAGCGAGCAAATCACCACGGCCCAGGCTGTAAATCACCACCAGCAAATGCACCGGCAAGGCCAGCAAACCGTAGAACACCGGTTCCAGCACCAGCAACAACAATCCGAGCAACGCTGCGGGCAACAGCACCAGCAATGCCAGTACCAGCCAAGGCCGATTTGCAAGCGTTGGGCTGGCTTCACGCTTGGCCAACTCATGCAACCATCCGCTGTCGCGCTGAACTTGATGACGCAAGGCCGAGAACTTCTCGATCCAGACCGCCAGCAGTAACACCAGAAAACTCATTGTGCTTCCCCTTTTTCCAGAGCTGCGCGATAGCGTGCCCAGTCGAACGCCGGTCCCGGATCCGTCTTGCGCCCAGGTGCAATATCACTATGGCCTTGAATACGCGAGTGGGTGATGGCCGTATACGTACGCTGCAAATGACCCGTCAGGGCAACCAGCGCTTGATACTGAGCCTCAGTGAACGGTAGATCATCGGTGCCTTCAAGCTCGATCCCCACGGAAAAATCGTTACATCCTTCGCGCCCTTCGAACCGGGAAACCCCAGCGTGCCAGGCCCGTTCAAGACAAGAGACAAACTGCGTGATCGCGCCGTCACGCTCGATCAGGAAATGCGCAGACACGCGCAGGTCGGCGATCCCTTCAAAGTAAGGGTGCTCGGTGACATCCAAACGGTTCTGAAAAAACTCCTGCACCTTGCCCGTCGCAAACTGCGCCGGTGGCAGGCTGATGTTGTGGATCACCAGCAGGGAGATTTCGCCCGAGGGGCGCGCATTGAAGTTGGGTGACGGGCAGTGACGCACGCCTTCAAACCAACCGCTCGCGGGGTCCAACTGCATACAGGCTCCTTCAACAACGGCTTTGATGGGGTCCAGTATGCCGTGATCGCCCCTCAGGTTGCGATCACTTGCCGCGATTGAGTCGGCGCAGATTGCCAATCACCGACTCCAGCGCCCGATCGAACAACAAGGTGTCGTCGAGCGTGCGCACCGCGCCACGGCGAAACTCCAGCGCCAGCCCCGTGCGGCTGCGCTCCAGAACTTTGAGACCGGTACGGTTGACGAAGATGTACTTGCCCGTCGGCTGAATAATGGCGGCCAGCTTGTAGCGCAGGGTATTTTCGTCGTCCTCCTGAAACTCGACCCAATTACCCTGGCGCAGTTGATCGACCTGCCGCAAAGCGGCGTCATCTTCGGCCAGACGTGCAGAGGCTGTTTCGATGGGGCCTTCGTCAGCCGTCCTCAGGACGATCTCCTGTACTACCTCAACCATGCTCGGTTCTTCGGTGAAGACAAGAAAGTCGCTCAGCAATTCGGAGAAAATCACCGGGTCATCGACAAAGTCATTCAGCAGCCGCTGCACCACCTGCTCGATGCGCAGGTACAGGCTGTCGCGCTGATGATCATCACATTGCCCCCACCCCATGGCGGCCGCGGCAATTTCATTGAGCAGACGCCGGGCCGGGTGACTGCTGCGGCTGAAGAAGCTTTTGTCGAGCACCGCGACCTTGAGCATAGGGATCTGCAAGCGACCGATCAGCGCCTTGAGCGAGTCCGGCAAATTGTGGTCGTCGAGAATGAATTCGAAGAGCATGGCGATCAGGTTGATCACATCCTCATCCGCCACGCCGACCACCCGCGACTTGCCACTTTTGACGCTGACCCGGGTCAGCAACTGTTCAAGCTGATTGCGTAGGTCAAAATCATCCTGCGCGGCAGGGGCCGGCACATACTGCTGCAAATGCGAGAGCAGACGCAGCAGGTCGCGGGTCGAGATGGGCTGTGTCTGGGCGCTGGCTTCCAGGGTCGGTGCAACACTGCCGCGCACGGGGTACAGCAACGCCTGCAATGCGGCGAAGACTTCCTGCACACTTTCGTCTATTTGCATGCTGCTGGATCTGGCGCCCGACTCGGCGGATTCAGCATGAACGCGGGCTGTCGCACGATCGGTTGAGCGGCGCGCAGGGGCAGCCTTGAGCTCAGGCAGGACACCCGTGGCAATCAGCAACTGGTTGGCTTGCGCGTAGAGCTGATCCGCGTCGCTCAGCACATAGCGCTCGAACAACTTGAGAATGATCAGCTTGACCTTGATCTCTACGCCCAGATTACGCCCGGCCTGCAAGAAGTACTCGCAGAGCATCGCCGGCCCGATGGGGTTATGCGAGTCATCCAGGGGCTTGCCCAGCAGCGCGCTCAGACGCGCCGTCAGCTGGCCCAAGGCAAGGCCGTCCCGTTTGAGTGCCTTGGTGACCATGCCTTCCAGCGCCACTTGCCGCTCCAGGTCATCATGGGGCAAGTCGGTCGAGGGGTCGAAACTCATCGCCAGCGGTGCTGTGGCGTGTGCCTGGTCATACTGGATGAGGCCGACAAAGGCCTCGAAATAGCTCTCGAGAAAGCCGCGCTCGATGCTTTTGCGCTTGAGGCGCAAGTCGCGCATGGCTTCAAAGAAGGTATTCTGGTCGATATTGTTCTGCGCCCGGTCGGCCATTTCGAACAACGTATCGTCGGCGTTATCGAACAGCGCCTGCAAGCCATGCCTGAGTTGTTGCGCAGCCTTGTCGCGAACCTGAAGCAGAATCACCGGCAGGCGGGCGAGCGGTGACGGACTCGCCTGATCGGTAGCCGCCTTGTGCAAAGGCACTACATTCCCGTCGTTGTGCATCCAAGCCTCCTGCAAAGGGGTGATTCCTCGGTTCGATGTGACGCGGCAAACGCTCGCAGCCGGCTCACAACGCAATCGTGATTCACTGCGCTGCATTTCAAGTATCGGGAAGCCAAAGGGACGTCAAAGCTATGGCGTCAAACACAAGGCGGATTATCTGGCAAAAGCCCTCCCGAGTGCCAGCAGACTCTGCACCCACCCTGAAATAGATCTCAATCACAGAGAATGGAAAATACTGGCGAGTCGACCAAATGCAGGCTTCGGAGCCCGGTGAATGTATTGGGTGCCTTGGGTTCGCTTGCGCCATGGCCCTATAATCGGGCCACTTTGTTTGTGGAGCCCGTTATGCCGAATCTACGCCTCGCCGATTTGACCGCCGAAATCGAAGCCAACGTGCGCCGTGCGTTGCTTGAAGACATCGGCAGCGGCGACATCACCGCACAACTGATCCCGGCCGAACGCCTGGCCAAGGCCACCATCATTACCCGTGATGCAGCCGTTATCAGCGGCACCGCCTGGGTCGATGCCGTTTTTCGGCAACTGGACCCACGGGTCGCGGTGCACTGGCAAGTACGCGACGGTGAACGCGTGAGCCCCAATCAGGCGCTGTTTCATCTCGAAGGCCCGGCCCGCTCACTGCTGACAGGCGAGCGTTGCGCACTGAACTTCCTGCAACTGCTTTCCGGTGTCGCCACTCGCGCGCAGTACCTGGCCGACTTCGTCGCCGATACTCAAGTGAAACTGCTGGATACCCGCAAAACCTTACCTGGGCTGCGATTGGCGCAAAAGTACGCCGTGACCTGCGGCAGTTGCCACAACCACCGCATCGGCCTGTACGACGCCTTTCTGATCAAGGAAAACCATATCGCTGCCTGCGGTGGTATCCCTCAAGCCATCGCCGCCGCGCACAAGATCGCACCGGGCAAACCGGTGGAGGTTGAAGTGGAGAGTCTGGCGGAGCTCAAGGAGGCCCTGGCCGCCGGTGCCGATATCATCATGCTCGATGAGCTGAGTCTTGACGACATGCGCGAAGCCGTGCGGCTGAATGCCGGCAAGGCGAAGCTCGAGGCCAGCGGCGGCGTCAACGAAAGCACCCTGCGGCCAATCGCCGAGACGGGTGTGGATTACATCTCGATTGGCGCGATGACCAAGGATGTGAAGGCTGTGGACTTGTCGATGCGACTGAGTCTCTGAGCAAAACAAACGCCAGCCTCAATGAGGCTGGCGTTGCATTCAAACCACCAGATTGTTCATCTCGCAGTATTCTTCCCACTCGACGCCCAGCACTTCGGCGGCTTCCTTGTGCAATGCAAGGCGCGTCGCTTCGTACTCTTGCGGCGTCGAGGTGTACTTGAGCGTCAGCTCCCAGGGCTGCAAACCCTGTGCTTCTGCCTCGTCCTCGAACGCCCACTGAATCTGATCTTTTTGATCGTCAGCGCTCAGGTTCTTGATCTCTTCCATCAATTCTGGCGCATCAAGCATGTACTTCTTGAGGGCTTCTTCGTGCCGGGCTTCTTGTGTCAGTTCTTTAATGGTCATTTCGTTCTCTCTGATCTGGGAATGGAAGATGGATCTGGATCATCAAGGATCTCTCTGACGCAGAAAAAACCGCGTGCAATCTGGTTTATCTGGCCTTCAGAACCATTCGGGATCATCTGAAAACAGCTTTCCGGTGCGTAGACAGGCTCTGAATATAGGACCTTTAGTCAGTGATTTATAGGGATCGTTACATCAAAACTATAAAAACCCGACCCTGACCATAGCAGTGAAACAACCTCCACTGTGCCCATGGCATTGCACACCAGAATTATACGCCCCCTCCCAGGAACCTCTTTCGGCGGACAAAGTCATAGCGATGTGCCATCTCGGCACTTCACAAGGAATCCAAGTGATGTTCAGCCGCTCAAAGCTCCCGTCTACCCTTCTCGCAACCGGCATGGCCGCACTGCTGCTCGGTAACGTTGCATTACCGAGCACTGCTCAGGCCAGTATTGAGCTCAGCTCCGACTCGCCTTCGTATTCCGATAAGGTCACCGCCATCCACAGCTTTAACGGCAAAGACATGCTGGTCAAAACCGATCTCAGCATTGATGACCTGGTAAACCTGCAGAAGATCGTGAAGGCCAATACGGCTGAAATGGAGAACCTGAAGAAAACCGTCAGCGAGCAGGCGCACCTCATCGACGAACTCAAGCGCAACAATGGCGCAAGCTCCAACTCGAGCACCAGCGAACTGTCCAGTCTCAAGAAAACACTCGGCGAACAGGAACGTGACCTGAGCAGCCTCGGCAAGCAAGTGGAAGAACTCAAGCGCAACAACGGCGCAAGTTCCAGCTCGAACTCCAGCGAAGCGTCCGACCTCAAACGCACACTCAGCGAACAGGCGCGTGAGCTGAACAACCTCGGCAAGCAGGTGGAAGAGCTCAAGCGCAACACAGGATCCAGCTCCAGTTCGAGCTCCAGCGAACTGTCCAGCCTCAAGCGCGATGTAGACAATCAGAATAGTGAACTGACGAATCTGAAGCGCAGCGTCGAGGACTTGAGCAGAAAGGTGAAGTAACGCTCATGCCAGGGTCAGACATAGTGTCCAGATGTCGGTGGACACTATGTCCTGGCTTTACGGGATCAGGTAGATGACTGTTCCGACGCTTATATTTAAGCGAGCGCCAGCTGGATGACCTTGTAAATCACCATGATCATTGCCACCACCAGATAGCCGCGCAGCACGCCCATCCAGATGCGATTGCGTTGCGACAGCACCATTGGCTTGAGCTGTGCCAGTGGCGGCATCCGCCACGAGTACATCATTTGCTGGGTGAAGGTCACGGTGTTCTCAGGCAGCATCCCGTTGTCGATTTCTTTGCGGGCGTGCAGCACATTCACCGCAATGGCGACGACGAGTCCCACCAGGCCGCCACCGATGAGGATGTTGGTGATGGTTTCACCGGACATATCCGGGAAGGCCACCGAAGCCGTCAAGATGACCGACAACAGTACGAGCACCGCGACAATGACCGCAGTAATGACGTTGGTGAAGCGCTTGTTTGCCCATGGGCCCAGCACTTCCTTGTCATTGCACAGCAGCAACAGGAACACAGTGGCGCTTGGCAGCAGTACACCCGCCAGCGTCTGTACCGCGTTGGTCAGCAGGCCGAGCGGCACACCCGGAATCAACACCAGCGCTGCGGCCAGTGCAATCAGGCCGCAGTACATCACGTAAAAGCCCTTGGCATCGCTTGGTTTACGGTGCAGCGAGTGTTTCAGTTTCAGTACATCGCCCAGCGCATAGGCGGTCGACAGCGAGACCGCCATTGCGCCGATGATGCTGGCATCGATCAATGCGATTGCAAACAGCACGCCTGGGAGACGCCCGTGGTATTTGGCGATGCCTGTGGCGATGGCGCCGGCATCGGTGAACTGGCCAAACTCTGGGTGACCGACAAAAACCTGCGCGGTGAAAGCGATCATTGCCACTGCACCAATCACCACCATTGCAATGCCCAGCCATAGATCGGCGCGTTCGTACTTGATGAAGCGCGGGGTGATGCGCTTGTCGATCACGTAGCTTTGCTGGAAGAACAGCTGCCATGGCGCCACGGTGGTGCCCACGATGCCGATGATCAGCAGCAATACCTCTGACAACTTGCCGTCAGTCGGCAGTTGCGGGATGAAAAAGTCGTGAGCGACTTGCGCCATCGGTGGATGGATCATCACGAAGATCGGGACCAGGAGCAGGCTGCCAATCACCAGGATCAACGCGAAGCGTTCGAAGCGCCGGAAGTCGCCGGTGCAGGCTGCGAGCATGATGAACACCGCTGCCACACACACACCGGCCACCTTGGGCACACCGAGGAAGTCCATCCCGAGGCTGATGCCGATGAACTCGGTGACAATGGTCAGCGCGTTGAGGATGAACAGGTCGATCGCACTGAACGCACCCCAGAACTTGCCGAAGCGTTCAAAGATCAGTCGGGCGTGACCGACACCCGTCACGGCACCCAGACGCAGCACCATTTCCTGATTGACGTACAGCACCGGGATCAACAGTGCCATGGTCCACAGCAGCATGGTCCCGTAGTTCTGGCCAGCCTGACCATAGGTGCTGAATGCGCCGGCGTCGTTATCGCCGACCATCACGATCAGTCCCGGGCCCAGGATGGCCAGCAACGTTTTGAAGCGCTGCCACCAGCCATTGCGAGGTGCAATGTCGTCATGACGGATGGTGCCGAATGCTCCGCGGATGTCTCCGACGTGGGCGCTGTCAAGAACAGCTGTTTCAATCTTCAAGTTGGACATAACGAAATCTCTCCAAAAGCGTAACGCTGGATGCCGCTTTCGATTCACATCGGGCAGGCGTGTATGCGCTTCCCCTATCCAAACCAGAGCCTATAGCCGGCATCGGAGGGGGAAATCAGACATCCTGGCGCCGAGGGCGCGAATAAAACGGGCACTAAACCGTCGACCAAAGGTGGTCAGGGTCGTGAAGAGGTCACGCGGAGAGAAATGCGGGGGAAGTACGGGGGGAGATCAGCCAGTGATGGTTGTACTGCTACCCGCTAGACGCCGCCATTTCAATCAGAGTGACCGGACTACTACTACAGGGGTCCATAAGAGGTCTCTCCGTCATGTTTTTCGTGGCGGCACAGCTTCAGATATTGAGCCGGACGTTGATTGTTGTCAGGTGGCATGACGCCCTCCTTTGCGTACCTGGCGGTACGCTCACGTTAAAACAACCGTTTCTGCACACCTGCAGGCAAACGATGGGTGCACAAACCTCCGATCGCAGCGAACGTCAGACGCACGCACGAATCAGGCAGCGCACAGAAAAATCTGTCCGCTCAGGTTTGATGTTTTAGTTACGCGAAGGAGTTTGAAACTGATGCGCGCAACGTCTTGCACTTGGCAGGACGTTGGCTAAGGGAATCTAGCTGAGGTCGTGCCAAGCTTGTACGGAGAATTTCTCCGAGTGACTACAATGACTGTCCAAAGTAATACGATCTCAGTTGTAACAAGATGTGAATTTTAAGCGTGGCCCGTTAGGGAAGTCAACACAACTCAGCCTGACCCTTTCGGGAAATCGCTTCTCGTTGCAATTTCGCTAACCGCTTTGAACGCTCGTTGATTATTTGATGGCGGCGATGATCCGTCATTTTTTTCCAGCCGCGAATTTCCTCCAGGGTGCGCAAGCAGCCTACGCAAAGAGTGGTCTTGCCATCGAACTTACAGACTTCGGTGCAAGGCGATTTGAGGGCCATTGCTCAGACCTCTGCTTCTGGGCGCACTTCCACCGTGAGATGGGACAACCCTTTGAATTGGGCGAGATGCTGGTGGTAAAACTGCGAGGTGCGATTCGACTCGCGTGAGACGACCGAAACCAACGCTCCGAGATGCCCGGGGCCGAGCCGCCAAACATGCAAATCCGCCAGCTTGTCACCGGCCTCGTCGATGACCTTCCTGATCTTGCCTTCAATCCGAGTGTCTGCACTGGCGTCCACCAGGATCGCACCGGTCTGGCGTATCAGACCGTAGGACCAGTTGGCGATCACGAGCGCCCCTACGATACCCGCCAGCGGGTCCATCCACAGCCAGCCAAATGCCTGGGCCAATAGCAGGCCGATGATGGCCATCACTGACACGGCCGCGTCGGCAATCACATGAATGTAAGCCGCTCGCATATTGTGATCGCTGCTATCCACGCCATGGTCGTCGTGTGCATGCTCAGTGAACTCGACGGTCCGTTCACCAGATGGCAGGGCAACGGCTACTTTGAAGCCATGCGGCTCCGGAATGTCGCTGGTAGATTCCAGAAAGCCGGCTTTCTGCATAAAGCTGAATACTTGCCGCGAACCGTCCTGGCGTATCGTCGTAACAGTGACATCGCTTGGCGAGAGCAAGGGACCTGAGCCTTCGCGGGAAAGGCGAAACACTGGCGGAACACCCTCTTCGAAGATCGACAGTTCGAACACGCCCTCAGAAGTGACAACACGCTGCATCTCTTCATGATGATCGTCATGTTCATCGCCTTCGGCATGCCCATGACTGTGTCCATGGCTGTGCCCGTGGTCATGCCCATGATCTGCACCGCTCAGCAGCCAGGCACTGGCAATATTCACGGCCAAGCCGACGATAGCAATTGGAATGGCTTCGCTGAAATGGATGGGCACCGGGGACAGGAAGCGGGAAACAGCTTCGTAGCCAATCAGTAAGGCGATCATCGCGAGAATGATGGCGCTGGTGAAGCCCGCCAGATCACCCAGCTTGCCAGTACCAAACACGAACCGCCGATCATTGGCGTGCTTGCGCGCATAGGTGTAGGCCATCGCGGCGATCAACATGGCACCGGCGTGTGTGGACATATGCAAGCCGTCCGCAACCAGTGCCAGTGAGCCGTACAGGTTCCCGCCGATGATCTCGGCCAACATCATGGCCGTGCACAGCGCAATCACTGACCACGTCTTGCGCTCATTCTTTTCATGGCCCACGCCTAGAAAAACGTGGTCATGACCGACATTGAACGGTGCTTCATACAAGTTATTCATATCGGGTTCACTTGAAATAACTGTGGATGATTTCGATCAGTTGCTCTTTGGCATCATTCGGCTCCTTGCCATCAGCAAAATCCGCATCAACCAAATGCGTGCGGATATGGTCCTCCAACACCACCGTCAAGAGTCCATTCATGGCGCCCCGGCAACTGGTGATTTGCTGGAGTACCTCAATGCAATCACGCTCTTCGTGCAGTGCACGCTCGATCGCTTCGAGCTGCCCACGAATACGACTGACACGATTCAATAGCTTTTTCTTGTCCTGGATGGTGTGACTCACGATCGCTCCTTGAGACTGAAATATACTATAGGGGGGTATAGTTTAAATGATCATAGCGCACGCACGCCATAACGTCCTGATTTCCGACAGGCGCAAGAAAAACCAGCTAAATGCTTTTTTTGGAGGGAGGGGGCTACCGGGACTAAGCGTCAATGCGTCGCGTAAAGATGACGGACGCACGCCCCACACATTTACTTGATTTTATTGGTGCCCGAGACAGGAATCGAACCTGCGACCTTCGCGTTACGAGTGCGCTGCTCTACCGGCTGAGCTACACGGGCGTTGGTCTAAACCTAGCACTGACTTTGGGGGCAGGCAATCTGGTAGGTCTCTCAATTTCCTGCACACAGCAAAACGCCCCGAACCAGTCGGGGCGCTTGCTTGTTCAGTGCTTAAGCTGCGGGGTAATTAAACGCCCGAAGCCTTGGCAGCTGCTACGTCTTTGATGGACAGCTTGATACGGCCGCGGTTGTCCACGTCCAGTACCAGTACTTCCACTTCCTGGCCTTCTTTCAGGATGTCGGTCACTTTCTCAACGCGAGCGTCGCTCAGCATGGAGATGTGAACCAGACCGTCCTTGCCCGGCAGGATGTTGACGAATGCGCCGAAGTCGACGATGCGCTCAACCTTACCGACGTAGATCTTGCCGATCTCGGCTTCAGCGGTGATACCCAGAACGCGCTGACGAGCCGCCTCTGCCGCTTCCTTGGTTTCGCCGAAGATCTTGATCGAGCCGTCGTCTTCGATGTCGATCGAAGCCTTGGTCTCTTCACAGATCGCACGAATGGTCGCGCCGCCTTTACCGATGACATCACGGATTTTGTCGGTGTCGATTTTCATCGCGATCATGGTCGGAGCGTTTTCCGACAGCTCGGTACGCGACTGGCCAATGATCTGGTTCATCTGACCGAGGATATTCAGGCGCGCTTCCAGGGCTTGGCCCAGAGCGATTTCCATGATTTCTTCGGTGATGCCTTTGATCTTGATGTCCATCTGCAGCGCGGTAACACCTTTGGCGGTACCGGCTACTTTGAAGTCCATGTCGCCCAGGTGGTCTTCGTCACCCAGGATGTCGGTCAGGACGGCGAACTTCTCGCCTTCTTTAACCAGACCCATCGCGATACCGGCAACCGGCGCCTTCATCGGCACACCAGCGTCCATCAGTGCCAGGGAAGCACCGCAGACCGAAGCCATGGAGCTGGAACCGTTGGACTCGGTGATTTCCGATACAACGCGGATGGTGTACGGGAACACGTCAGCAGCAGGCAGCATGGCCTGAACCGAACGACGGGCCAGACGGCCGTGACCGATTTCGCGACGACCAGCGCCACCCATGCGACCACACTCGCCCACCGAGAACGGAGGGAAGTTGTAGTGCAGCATGAACGGGTCTTTTTTCTCGCCTTCCAGGGTGTCCAGCAGTTGAGCGTCACGGGCGGTGCCCAGCGTCGCGACTACCAGAGCCTGGGTTTCGCCACGGGTGAACAGTGCCGAACCGTGGGTCTTCGGCAGAACGCCAACTTCGATGTTCAGCGGACGTACAGTGCGGGTGTCGCGGCCGTCGATACGTGGCTTGCCGTTTACGATGTTTTCGCGAACGGTGCGGTATTCGATTTCACCGAAAGCAGCTTTGACTTCGCTGGAAGTCGGCTGGCCTTCTTCGCCCGACAGCTTGGCAACAACCTGGTCACGCAACTCGCCCAGACGCGCATAACGGTCGGCCTTGATGGTGATGGTGTAAGCCTGGGAGATTGCTTCGCCGAACTCGGCACGGATAGCGCCCAGCAGTGCGGTGGCTTCAGGCTGTGGAGCCCAGGTCCAGGTTGGCTTGGCAGCTTCGGCAGCCAGTTCTTTGACGGCGTTGATCACAACCTGGAACTCGTCGTGAGCAAACAGTACCGCGCCCAACATCTGGTCTTCGGTCAGCTCTTTGGCTTCCGATTCAACCATCAATACCGCTTCCGAAGTACCGGCAACGACCATGTCCAGGCTCGATGCTTTCAGTTGTTCGTAAGTCGGGTTCAGCAGGTAACCGGTGCTTTCGTGGAATGCAACGCGGGCAGCGCCGATCGGGCCATCGAAAGGAATGCCGGAGATAGCCAGTGCAGCCGAGGTACCGATCATCGCAGCGATGTCCGGATCGGTCTTCTTGCTGGTGGAAACGACGGTGCAGACAACCTGCACTTCGTTCATGAAGCCTTCCGGGAACAGCGGACGGATCGGACGGTCGATCAGTCGGGAAGTCAGGGTTTCTTTCTCGGAAGGACGGCCTTCGCGCTTGAAGAAACCGCCAGGGATCTTACCGGCAGCGTAAGTTTTTTCCTGGTAGTGAACAGACAGAGGGAAGAAACCCTTGCCTGGATCGGCTTGTTTGGCACCGACTACGGTCACCAATACGCTGACGTCGTCGTCAACGGTGACCAATACTGCGCCGGAGGCCTGACGGGCGATACGGCCAGTCTCGAGGGTAACGGTCGACTGACCGAACTGGAATTTTTTGATTACCGGGTTCACGGTGTCCTACCTTCTTTGTGGCTCTTGGGGGAACTGGTTTCTTGCGAAATTCTTGGGCAATGTCGGGAATCGGCCCAACCCTTGTCCAGGGATAAAACGTGTATCCAGATAAAACTTGAGGCTGGGAGCCTGCCATGAGCCAGCGGGAATCCCACTGACACACGACAGACAACCAACCTCTAGCGCAATCGCTGATTAGCGACGCAGACCCAGGCGACCGATCAGAGCCTGGTAACGGCCCAGATCCTTGCCTTTCAGGTAGTCCAGCAGCTTACGGCGCTGGTTTACCATGCGGATCAGACCACGACGGGAGTGGTGATCTTTACCGTTGGCCTTGAAGTGACCTTGCAGCTTGTTGATGTTGTGGGTCAGCAGTGCAACTTGCACTTCTGGCGAACCAGTGTCACCAACAGCTTGCTGGTAGTCAGCTACGATTTGAGCTTTTTCTTGAACGTCGAGAGCCATGAGGCAATCCTTTTATCAGGAAACTGTTTCAGAGAAACAGCTTCAACAGGCCAGGGACAAATCCCTGTATCTAAAAATGAGTAGTGACCGTGCCTGTTAACAGCCACCCTCGCCAGCTCGCTGTTACGCGGGCTGGTTTCGGTCATTCTGACCGAATCAGTCGACGCGGCGCGATGCGCCCGTCTTCGCTCACTTCACCGATACCGATGAAGCGACCATTGTGATCCTGTACTCGTACCATGCCGAACTTCGGTGCATCCGGGGCGCGTACCGGCTGGCCGTTGAGCCAGTAGAACGAGCTGTGCTCCGAGAACTGCAACAGTGGCCAATCCAGCAAGCCGCTGTCCGATGGCATCAGGAAGCGATCAACCGCTTCGTTGCCGCCTTCGGCATGTACTGCTTCCAACTCTTCCAGCGTGACCGTCTGGGCCAGACTGAACGGGCCGGCCTGGGTACGTCGCAGCTGCGCAACGTAAGCGCCACAACCGAGCTCTTCACCAATGTCCTCCACGAGGGTCCGGATATAGGTGCCTTTGCTGCAATCTACGGCGAAGCGCGCAGTATCACCTTCAAAGGCCAGCAAATCCAAGCGCGCAATAGTAACAGAACGCGGTTCGCGCTCCACCACTTCACCTGCACGAGCCAGCTTGTACAACGGCTGACCGTCACGCTTGAGCGCTGAGTACATCGGCGGTATCTGACTGATTTGCCCACGAAATTTCGGCAAAACCGCTTCGATATCGGCGCGACCAACGGTCACCGGGCGCTCCTGCAAAACTTCACCTTCGGCATCTGCCGTGGTGGTGGTCTTGCCCAATTGCGCCAGGGTTTCATAACCCTTGTCGGAGTCGAGCAGGTATTGCGAGAACTTGGTCGCCTCACCGAAACACAGCGGCAACACGCCGGTGGCCAACGGATCAAGACTACCGGTGTGCCCGGCTTTCTCGGCGTTCAGCAGCCAACGGACCTTCTGCAGGGCAGCGTTGGAGGTGAACCCCAACGGCTTGTCGAGCAGGATGATGCCACTGACGTTACGACGGATACGTTTGACCTGAGCCACCGATTACTCCTTGGTGTCTTCGGTTTCTGCCACGACCGGGTGCTGATTGTCTTCAGCCACGGCACGCTCGATCAACGCCGACAGATGAGCGCCACGCACGACGCTTTCGTCGTAGTGGAAGTGCAGCTGTGGAACGCTGCGCAGCTTCATCTCGCGAGCCAACTGCATGCGCAGGAAACCGGCGGCCGAGTTCAGCACCTTGATGCTTTGGGCGATATCTTCGGCGCTGTCCTGGCCCATCACTGTGATGAAGATCTTGGCGTGACCGACGTCACGGCTGACTTCAACAGCGGTAATGGTGACCAGGCCGACGCGCGGGTCTTTGACTTCACGACGGATCAGCTGTGCCAGCTCACGCTGCATCTGATCGCCGATACGTTGGGTACGGCTGTATTCTTTTGCCATGTCTTGTTACCTGTTACTGCCTCACGGTGAAACCCGTGTGGTCTGAAAGCGGCAAACGCCCGGCCTGACAGAAGCCAGACCGGGCGTTGCGTTTAGAGTCCGGGTGATGCGCTGTGCATTTGCATGCGGCTGCCCATCACGGCTCTTGAAGTGCGCGAGTTAGAGGCTGCGAGCAACCTGAACCTTCTCGAAGACTTCGATCTTGTCACCGACTTTGACGTCGTTGTAGCTCTTCACGCCGATACCGCATTCCATGCCGGCACGTACTTCGGAAGCGTCATCCTTGAAGCGGCGCAGGGATTCCAGCTCGCCTTCGAAGATAACGATGTCTTCACGCAGTACACGGATTGGACGGTTACGGTGCACAACACCTTCGATAACCATGCAACCGGCGATCGCGCCAAACTTCGGCGAACGGAACACGTCGCGGACTTCAGCGATACCCAGGATGTTCTCCCGAACGTCGCTGCCAAGCATACCGGTCAGGGCTTTCTTGACGTCTTCGATGATGTCGTAGATCACGTTGTAGTAACGCATATCCAGACCTTCCTGCTCGACGATCTTGCGAGCGCCAGCATCGGCACGCACGTTGAAGCCGAACAGTACAGCGTTGGAGGCCAGTGCCAGGTTGGCGTCGCTCTCGGTGATACCACCGACACCGCCACCGACTACACGCACTTGCACTTCGTCGTTACCCAGGCCGTTCAAGGCGCCGTTCAACGCTTCCAACGAACCGCGGACGTCAGATTTGAGGACGATGTTAAGCGTCTTCTTCTCTTCCTGGCCCATGTTCTCGAAGATGTTTTCCAGCTTGCCTGCGTGAGCACGAGCCAGTTTGACTTCGCGGAACTTGCCTTGACGGAACAGAGCCACTTCACGGGCTTTCTTCTCGTCGGCAACCACGCTCATTTCGTCGCCAGCGTCCGGGGTACCGTCCAGGCCGAGAATCTCGACAGGGATGGAAGGACCGGCTTCCTTGATTGGCTTGCCGTTCTCGTCGAGCATGGCGCGAACACGGCCATAGTTCGAACCGACCAGCACCATGTCGCCTTGGCGCAGGGTGCCGTCCTGAACCAGAACGGTTGCAACCGGGCCACGACCTTTGTCGAGACGCGATTCAACCACGACACCACGGCCAGGAGCCGAAGGAGTCGCTTTCAGTTCGAGAACTTCAGCTTGCAGCAGAACAGCTTCGAGCAACTCGTCCACGCCAGTACCGACTTTCGCCGAAACCGATACGAACGGAGTGTCGCCGCCCCACTCTTCCGAGGTCACGCCGTGAACCGACAGTTCGCTACGGATGCGATCGAGATCGGCGCCCGGCTTGTCGATTTTGTTCACTGCAACAACCAGCGGAACACCAGCAGCCTTGGCGTGCTGTACGGCTTCAATGGTCTGCGGCATTACGCCGTCGTCCGCTGCAACCACCAGGATCACGATGTCGGTCGCCTTGGCACCACGAGCACGCATAGCGGTAAACGCGGCGTGACCAGGGGTGTCGAGGAAGGTGACCATGCCGCGTTCGGTTTCAACGTGGTACGCACCGATGTGCTGGGTGATACCACCGGCTTCGCCAGCAGCTACCTTGGCACGACGGATATAGTCGAGCAGCGAAGTCTTACCATGGTCAACGTGGCCCATTACGGTCACGACTGGTGCACGGGAGAACGCTTCGCCTTCAAACTTCAGGGACTCGGCCAGGGAGTCTTCCAGGGCGGTGTCGCTGACCAGGGTCACTTTGTGGCCCAGCTCTTCGGCAACCAGTTGAGCAGTTTCCTGATCAAGTACCTGGTTGATGGTCGCTGGCGTACCCAGTTTGAACATGAACTTGATGATTTCAGCTGCCTTGACCGACATCTGCTGGGCGAGATCGCCAACAGTGATGGTCTCGCCGATCTTCACTTCACGCACGACAGGGCCGGTTGGGCTCTGGAAACCGTGGGCGTTGCGTTTCTTCAGCTTGGCCTTGCCGCGACCACCACGACGGAAGCCATCGCTTTCTTCGTCGGTAGTACGTGGAGCAACGCGTGGAGCAGGCGCTTTTTCTTTGACCGAAGCACGATGCGGAGCGTTTTTGCGCTCACCATCGCCCGCGCCACGACGATTGTTATCGTCGGCACGTGGTTTGTCCGGACGACGCTGTTCGTCGCGTTTGCGAGTGTCGGCTGCAGGAGCAGCTGCCACGACCGGCGCGCTTTCACGCACTGGCTCGGCAACCGCAGCAGGCGCTGCGACTGCGTCGATAGTAGCGGTTTGCGCAGCAGCAGGCTGGCGACGCGCTTCTTCTTCGGCGCGACGCTTGGCTTCTTCTTCAGCCTTCTGACGTGCAGCATTTTCTACTGCGCGACGTTCTTCCAGTTCGCGTTTGCGCTCGGCTTCGATTTCTTCCGGGCTGCGCTGTACGAAGACTTTCTTCTTGCGCACTTCAACGCTGATGCTTTTGCTGCCAGCAACACGCAGGGTGCTGGTGGTTTTACGCTGCAACGTGATTTTGCGCGGTTCTTCCACTTTCGCCTTGTGGCTGCTTTTCAAGTGAGTCAGCAAAGATTGCTTCTCACTATCGGTCACATGTTCCTCGGCGGCGGTGTGCGGCAGACCTGCCTCACGCATCTGCTGCAGCAGGCGCTCTACCGGTGTTTTGACCTCATCGGCCAGTTGTTTCACCGTGACTTGCGTCATGCACTTCTCTCCTCAGGCCGCGCCTATTACTCGAACCAATGGGCTCGGGCGGCCATGATCAACTTGCCGGCACGATCATCGTCAATGCCGTCGATGTCGAGCAGGTCGTCAATAGACTGCTCGGCCAGGTCTTCGCGGGTAATTACGCCGCGCACCGCCAGTTCCATCGCCAAATCCTTGTCCATACCCTCAAGCGAGAGCAGGTCTTCGGCCGGATGGGCGTCTGCCAGCTTTTCCTCAGTAGCGATGGCTTTAGTCAACAAACGATCCTTGGCCCGAGCGCGAAGCTCGTTGACGGTGTCTTCGTCAAAGCCATCGATGTTGAGCATTTCTTCCAACGGTACGTAGGCAATCTCTTCCAGGCTGGTAAAGCCTTCATCAACCAGCACCTGGGCCAGATCTTCGTCGACTTCCAGCTCGTCGATGAAGTTGCGCAGGATGTCGCCGGTTTCTGCTTGCTGCTTAGCCTGGATGTCCGATTCGGTCATCACGTTCAGGGTCCAGCCAGTCAACTGGCTAGCCAGACGCACGTTCTGACCACCGCGACCGATGGCCTGAGCCAGATTGTCTGCGCCAACGGCGATGTCCATTGCATGGGCATCTTCGTCAACGATAATTGCCGCAACCTCAGCCGGGGACATGGCGTTGATCACGAACTGCGCAGGGTTGTCGTCCCACAGGACGATATCCACACGCTCACCGCCCAACTCACCCGATACTGCCTGGACGCGCGAACCGCGCATGCCAATGCAAGCACCTTGCGGGTCGATGCGTTTGTCTTTGGAACGGACCGCGATCTTGGCGCGCGAACCCGGGTCACGGGATGCAGCCATTACTTCGATCAGGCCTTCAGCGATTTCGGGCACTTCAATGCGGAACAACTCGATCAGCATTTCCGGCGCGGTACGCGACAGGATCAGCTGCGGGCCGCGGTTCTCGGTGCGGATTTCCTTGAGCAGTGCACGCAGGCGCACACCCACCCGGAAAGTTTCGCGAGAAATGATGTCTTCACGAGCCAGCAGCGCTTCAGCGTTGTTGCCCAGATCAACGATCACGTTATCGCGGGTTACTTTCTTCACGGTGCCGGAGATGATTTCTCCCAGACGTTCGCGGTAGGCATCAACGACTTGAGCACGCTCGGCTTCGCGGACTTTCTGCACGATAACTTGCTTGGCAGTCTGCGCAGCGATGCGACCGAATTCGATGGACTCGATTTTTTCTTCGACAACATCACCGACCTTCGCGCCAGGATGTGTTTCCTGGACCTTGCTCGGCCAGGTTTCAACAGCCGGATCGTCCAGGTCTGCTTCTTCAACTACCGTCCAGCGACGGAAAGTCTCATAGGCACCGGTGTGGCGATTGATTTCCACACGCAGATCAACTTCGTCTTCAAAACGCTTTTTGGTAGCAGTGGCCAAAGCCAGCTCCAACGCTTCAAAAATTACGTTTGCCGGTACGCCCTTTTCATTGGATACCGACTCAACAACCAGCAGTACTTCTTTGCTCATCGTACGCCTCGCCTTTCGCAAGCCATTGGATCCGCGGGATCCGCGTCTCAGTCAAAACTGGGAATAATGTTGGCCTTGTCGATCATATCGATCGGCAACAGAAACTCATGGTCTTCAACCTGCACCACGACATCCTGTTCTTCTACACCGCGCAGAAGGCCCTGAAAGTTACGTCGACCTTCAAAAGGCGAGCGCAGCTTGATCTTCACTTGTTCACCGGCAAATTTTGCAAACTGCTCAATAGTGAACAGCGGGCGTTCCATGCCAGGCGAGGAAACTTCGAGGGTGTATTCAACGGAGATCGGATCTTCAACATCCAGCACGCCGCTGATCTGACGGCTGACGATGGCACAATCGTCCACCAGCACACCGCCCTCTTTATCGATATAAACGCGCAACATTGAGTGGCGACCTTGAGCCGAAAACTCAATACCCCAGCATTCATAGCCAAGGGCCACGACCACCGGGGCCAACAAGGCCTGCAACTCTTCTAGCTTGCTCGACACCTGAACCCCCTCGTGCATGTATGTGCATGCTATGCAAAATAAAAAAATGGGCGAAACGCCCATCCTTGAAACGCCGTCGAACAGCGGCGTTGAAAGTGTCCAGCTAACAAAAAGCCCCTTAAAAGGGGCTCCTTAAACTGGTTGCGGGGGCCGGATTTGAACCGACGACCTTCGGGTTATGAGCCCGACGAGCTACCAGACTGCTCCACCCCGCGACAAAGCTGGGGCGGAAGTATACGACCGATCCCTGACAGGGTCAATGTAACCTTCCACCTACAAGAAAGCCCGCAACAGCGGGCTCTCCTGACAATTGGTACCGAGAAGGGGACTCGAACCCCTACACCCTATGGGCACAACCACCTCAAGGTTGCGTGTCTACCAATTCCACCACCTCGGCAATACTACGTTTGAAACCCTTCTTACTTCTGCTCTTGAGCTGGAGGTACGTCAGTCGCATTGGTTGCCGACTTTTGCTCTTGAAGCACCGGGACATCATCAGAAGCCGGTTTTTGCTTTGGAACTTCCAACACCGCTGGATTTGGCAAACCTACTTGAGTCAGCTGGTGAGCTTTCTCTTTAGCAAAGTAACCTAACCCTAAGCTGGTTATGAAGAAACCTGCGGCAAGTATAGCAGTAAACTTACTAAGAAAGGTAGAGGAACCTTGGCTTCCGAACACAGTATTTGAAGCACCTGCTCCGAAAGACGCGCCAGCATCCGCACCTTTACCCTGCTGCAGCAATACGAGAGCAACTACGCCCAGTGCACCCAGCAGATGAAAAACGACTACGACTGTTTCCAGCATTTTTTCAGTTTCCCGCGGCGCGACAAATCGCACCGAACTCATCTGCATTCAGGGAAGCTCCACCAATGAGCCCCCCATCGATATCCGGCATGCCGAACAGTTCGACCGCATTGGCCGCCTTCACGCTGCCGCCGTATAGAAGCCGCACACCTTGTGCGATTTCAGAATTCTCTGCCGCCAACTGCGCGCGAATGGCTGCGTGCACATCCTGCGCTTGTTGCGGCGAAGCAGTCAGCCCGGTGCCAATGGCCCAGACCGGCTCGTAAGCGATTACTGCCTTTGCAAATGCGCCAACACCCAGCTCTTCGATGACGCTGCCGAGCTGACGCCCGACAACCTCAAGCGTTTTACCGGCTTCACGCTGCTCAAGGGTTTCCCCTATGCACAACACCGGAATCAAGCCACATGCCTGTGCCGCTGCGAACTTGCGAATGAGCGTTTCCTCACTCTCGCCGATGATCTGGCGACGCTCGGAATGCCCGACGAGCACCAGAGAGCAACCATCATCAGCCAACTGACTCGGCGCAACTTCACCGGTCAACGCACCTTGTTTGGATTCCACCGCAGCGTTCTGCGCGCCGACCTTGATCGACTTTCCTTCCAGACCATCAATCACTTGATTGACATGCAAGAAAGACGGGAATACCGCTACATCAACACCGCTCGGCAAGGCCAGATTACGCAAGCCCTTGATCAGCTCAGCGACGCTGGCGCGGGTACCGTGCATCTTCCAGTTACCAGCTACCATAGGGCGACGCATGCTGTACCTCGTCGGTCAAAGTGGGCGCAGATGTTACCCAACCACACCATTGCTGGCAAGCCGAAATCAGGCAGAAACTTCAGCAACCAGTTTTGCCAGCTCTTCGGCGTAACCACGAACCAGAGTTTCGTCCTCACCTTCGACCATGACCCGCACCAGCGGCTCCGTGCCGGACTTGCGCAACAACACACGACCACGCCCAGCCATGGACTTGGTGACGCGCTCGCTGGCCTCTTTGACCGCCGCATGCTCGACCGGGTTTGCACCACCGCCGAAACGCACATTGATCAATACCTGAGGGCACTTGCGTAGCGCCTGACGCGATTGCGCGAGACCTTCAGAACGGCGCTTCAGCGCCATCAGCACCTGCAACGCAGCAATAATCGCATCACCTGTGGTGGTATGACTGAAGCACACGACGTGGCCGGAGTTTTCACCCCCCACCAGCCAGTTACGCTCAAGCAGCTCGGCGATCACATAACGGTCACCAACGTTGGCCCGCACAAGAGGAATCCCCAGATCCGCCAGGGCCAGCTCCAACCCCAGGTTACTCATCAAGGTTCCAACGACGCCACCCTGCAACTTGTTACGCTCGTGCAGATCGCGCGCAATGATGAACAGCAACTCGTCACCATCGACAATCGCGCCAGTGTGATCAACCATCAACACCCGGTCGCCATCACCATCGAAGGCAATACCCAGGTCGGCGTGCTCGGCCACTACAGCTGCCTGCAATTGCCCCATATGGGTCGAACCACAATTGTGATTGATGTTCAGGCCGTCAGGCTGTGCAGAGAGCACCGTCACCTGCGCGCCCAGCTCTCGGAACACACTCGGAGCCACCTTATAGGTAGCACCGTGTGCGCAGTCGATCACTACTTTGAGACCGGCGAAATTGGTTCCGGTTGGCACGCTGCTTTTGCAAAATTCAATGTAACGACCAGAAGCATCGTTGATTCGCGAGACCTTGCCGATCTTGCTCGACTCAACCACGGTCATCGGCATATCGAGCAACTCTTCGATCATCAGCTCAACGTCGTCCGGCAGTTTCGTGCCCTGACCGGAGAAGAACTTGATGCCGTTATCGTCATGAGGATTGTGCGAAGCACTGATCACAATACCGGCTTCAGCATGGAAGGTACGCGTCAAATAGGCGATAGCCGGCGTCGGCATCGGCCCCAGCAGCATGACATCAGCCCCGGCGGAGGTAAGCCCGGCCTCAAGCGCCGATTCAAACATATAACCAGAGATTCGAGTGTCCTTGCCGACCAGAACCTTGCATGCTCCCTTACTACGGAAGGCCATGCCCGCAGCCCAGCCGAGTTTGAGCATGAATTCAGGAGTAATCGGATAGGTGCCGACCCGACCACGAATGCCGTCGGTGCCAAAATATTTCTTAGTCATAAGTGCTCCATCATTCTTATTCGGCTGATTCAACTGCTGTGATCATCCGTACCACATCTACTGTTTCGGCCACGTCGTGCACGCGCAAGATGCGCGCACCCTTGACGACAGCCAGCGCCGCGAGAGCCAGACCACCATGCAGCCGCTCTCCCACCGGGCGATTCAATGCCTGCCCGATCATGCTCTTTCGCGAAACCCCGACCAACAGAGGCCGCCCCAAGGCATGCAGGGCTTCCATATGCTTGAACAGACTCAAATTGTGCTGCAGGTTTTTCGCAAACCCGAAACCCGGATCAAGAATGATCCGCTCGGCCGCAATACCGACCGCCGCACATGACGCCATACGCTCGGCAAGGAACGCGCCGACCTCGCTCGTCACGTCATCATAATGCGGATTGTCCTGCATATCTCCCGGCTCACCGAGCATATGCATCAGACACACTGGCAATCCGGTGGCCGCCGCCGCATCCAGCGCTCCGTCTCGACGCAGTGAACGCACATCGTTGATCAGACCAGCGCCAAGGCGCGCAGTTTCACGCATGACCGCAGGTGTCGAGGTATCGACCGAGATAATCACATCCAGTTCGCGATGAATCCGCTCGACGATCGGCGCCACACGCTCGAGTTCCTCAAGTGGGGAGACCGCCCGCGCACCAGGCCGGGTCGATTCACCACCTACATCAATGAGGGTCGCACCGGCAGCCACCATCGCCTCGGCGTGTCGCAGGGCAGCATCGAGCTGACTGAAGCGACCACCGTCGGAGAAGGAATCAGGAGTGACGTTAAGAATGCCCATGACATGCGTATGGGCCAAATCAAGAACCCGGTTGCCGCAAGGCAACCGGGTCGAGGACGGTACAAGAGTCATTTCAAACCTTAGACGTCGGCAGCCGGGCCACCGATGGGTGTTTCCGGACGCTCTTCCTGCACGACGGGAGGAGTACCGGTGCCGCCAGACCAGTCACGAGGCTCACGCGGTGTACGACCAGCCATGATGTCGTCGATCTGTTCGGCATCGATGGTTTCGTACTTCATCAGCGCGTCGGCCATGGCGTCGAGCTTGTCGCGGTTGTCCGTCAGGATCTGCTTGGCCGTGCCATAGCACTGATCAATGATGCTGCGCACTTCAGAGTCGATCAGTTTGGCAGTCTCGCCCGAGAAGCTGGCGTGCTGACCACCACCGCCACGACCGAGGAACACCTCACCCTCTTCTTCGGCATACATCAAAGGACCGAGTTTTTCCGACAGCCCCCACTTGGTGACCATGTTTCGTGCAATCTGGCTGGCACGCATGATGTCGTTCGACGCACCAGTGGTCACGCCATCGAAGCCCAGGGTCATTTCTTCCGCAATACGACCGCCGTACAGCGAGCAGATCTGGCTGATCAACGCACGCTTGGACAGACTGTAGCGATCTTCTTCCGGCAGGAACATGGTCACACCCAGCGCACGACCGCGCGGAATGATCGAGACCTTGTAGACCGGATCGTGCTCGGGTACCACACGACCAACGATCGCGTGACCTGCTTCGTGATAAGCGGTGTTCTGCTTCTCTTTCTCGGACATGACCATGGACTTGCGCTCAGCGCCCATCATGATCTTGTCTTTCGCCAGCTCGAACTCTTTCATCTCGACAATGCGCTTGCCGGCACGGGCGGCGAACAGCGATGCCTCGTTCACCAGGTTGGCCAGGTCGGCACCGGAGAAACCAGGCGTACCACGAGCGATAACCGCTGGAGCGACGTCGTCACCCATTGGCACTTTGCGCATGTGGACTTTGAGAATTTGCTCGCGACCACGGATATCCGGCAGCCCCACGACAACCTGACGGTCGAAACGGCCTGGACGCAGCAGCGCAGGGTCAAGTACGTCAGGGCGGTTGGTTGCGGCGATGACGATGATGCCGTCATTCACTTCGAAACCGTCCATCTCTACCAGCAACTGGTTGAGCGTCTGTTCGCGCTCGTCATGGCCACCGCCCATGCCAGCACCACGATGACGACCGACAGCGTCGATTTCATCGATGAAGATGATGCACGGAGCGTGCTTTTTCGCCTGTTCGAACATGTCACGAACACGGCTGGCACCCACACCAACGAACATTTCGACAAAGTCGGAACCGGAGATGGTGAAAAACGGTACCTTGGCTTCGCCCGCAATGGCTTTGGCCAACAGGGTTTTACCAGTACCCGGTGGACCCACCATCAGCACGCCGCGAGGAATGCGACCGCCCAGACGCTGGAACTTGCCCGGATCACGCAGGAACTCGACCAGCTCACCCACTTCCTCCTTGGCTTCGTCGCAACCGGCAACGTCAGCCAGGGTAGTTTTCACCTGATCTTCGGAGAGCAGGCGTGCCTTGCTCTTGCCGAAGCTCATCGGCCCACCCTTGCCACCAGCACCGCCCTGCATCTGCCGCATGAAAAACATGAAGACGGCGATGATCACCAGGATCGGGAAGCTTGCGACCAGGAGTTGAGTCCAGATGCTTTGCTGTTCAGGCTGCTTACCTTCAACGACTACGTGGTTATCCACCAGATCGCCGATCAGACCGTTATCCTGAATGGCCGGACGAATGGTCTTGAAGCTGTCGCCATCATTGCGCTTGCCAGTAATGACATAGCCGTCCACGGCTACGCGCTCGACCTTGCCATCCTTGACCTGCTGGATGAAGTCGGAATAGTTGAGGGTCTGCGGCTCGTTAGGGCTGGAGAAGTTGTTCATCACTGTCACCAGGACAGCCGCGATGATCAACCACAGGATCAGATTCTTTGCCATATCGTTCAATTAACTACCCTCTGAAGCAAGCTCCGCTACTGGCGCGCGCTTCGCATGATATTCACCGGCCTAACTTACTACATTACCTACAGCTCTGGCAGGCGCCGTCTGTAACCCTTTGTGAAACACTTATTACACAATATTCGTTATACCGGCTCTGTAAAGCGATACAAAAAAACCTATCGCCCCCTTAGAAACGCTCGACACTCTCAGAACCTTCAACGCCGCGGAAACCGCGTCCCAGCAAGTACTGCTCGCGGGACCTGTCACGCGATGACAAAGGCTTGCGCATCTGCACCTTGTCAAACAGCTTGCGGATTTCCTTGTGGTACTCGTCGAAGCCTTCACCCTGGAAGACCTTGATCAAAAAATCACCGCCGGGCCGCAAAACCCGACCGGCGAGATCCAGTGCCAATTCACACAGGAACATCGCCCGTGGCATATCGACAGCCGCCAATCCACTCATATTGGGGGCCATATCGGAAATCACAAGGTCCACCTGCGTATTTCCGACCGCCTCGAGGATCTGTGCCAGCACGGCATCCTCGGTAAAATCGCCCTGAATGAAGGTCACATCAGGGATGCTGTCCATTTCCAGGATGTCGGATGCGATCAAACGACCCTGCCCACCAATCAGACGACTGGTCACTTGCGACCAACCACCCGGCGCTGCGCCGAGGTCGATTACGGTCATGCCCGGACGGATCAGGCGATCCTTTTCCTGGATCTCCAGCAATTTGTAGCTGGCACGGGAACGATACCCGTCTTTTTGCGCCATTTTGACGTACGGATCGTTGAAATGCTCTTTCAGCCAGTTAAGGCTAGTCTTGGAACGGGCCACGGGCCACCTCAAAAAAATAAACGAGTCGCGATTAACTGGGCGGTCCCGGACTCGCTCGGGTAAACTGGCCGCCGCTTTTTACAAGATCAGACGCAGGGGTCAGATTATGCCGCTCACTCAAGAGCAGAAGAAACAGTACAAATCCATTGGCCACCATCTGAAACCAGTTTTGACTGTGGCTGACAACGGTTTGACTGAAGGTGTTTTAGCCGAACTGGAACGCGCATTGGGCGATCACGAGCTGATCAAGATCAAGCTCAGCATCCTCGACCGCGAATCGCGCCTGGCAGCCATTGCAGAACTGTGCAAGGCCGGCAAAGCGGATCTGGTGCAAGTCATCGGCAAGATGGCACTGATTTACCGGAAGAACTTCAGCGTAAACAAGCAGCTGTCGAACGTCCATCGCTTCAAGTGATGATACGGGTCAAGGGTGTGCTTCGCGCACCCTGCCACCCCATCCCGGCACCGGCTGCAATACCAGCAGCAGCCCGGAAAACCCCAGCACTAGATAGCTGAACAACAACCAGTGCTGTGCATCTGGCCAGTCGATTCGCACCACGAAGTACATCGCACTCGCGTAAAGCGCCATCAACAGCAGTTGCCCGCGAATATCGCGCCATAGACTGACAAGGCCCTTGGCCTGAACCAGCACCAAAACCTGAAAAATAATGCACGCCGCTGAAAACCCGACCAGCAGCGCACTCAGCACGCTTGAAACTTCTTCGATCAGCAGCGGCGCCAGGCCAATTCGGCCCAGCACCGGCAGCAGTCCGATGTGCAATAACCACAGGCCGCCAACCCATAACATCTGGGTCAACTGCCAAAGCATGGCGCCCGCACGAAGCAGGCGCTTGCCTTCAGATATGGCGGACTTCGACAATCTCGTACTCGATAACGCCACCAGGCGTTTTGACGGCGACTACATCACCCTCTTCCTTGGCGATCAAGGCGCGGGCCAATGGCGAACCCACCGAAATCTTGCCGAGCTTGAAGTCAGCCTCATCCTCACCAACGATGTGGTAGGTGACGCTTTCATCAGTTTCAACATTGGCGATTTCAACGGTGGTGCCGAAAATCACTTTACCAGTGTGCGGGATGGTCGTGACATCGATGATCACCGCATTCTGCATACGGCCTTCGATGTCGCGAATCCGCGCCTCGACCATACCCTGCTGCTCGCGAGCAGCGTGGTATTCGGCGTTTTCCTTCAGGTCACCCAGCTCGCGGGCCGTACCGATGTCCTGGCTGAGCTTCGGACGGACGACCTTGGTCAGGTGAGCGTGCTCTTCTTCCAGGGCTTTCGCCCCCTGGACGGTCATTGGGTATTTGATCATGCCTTCAATCCTGCGTGTAGATCCTGCAAGCGGCGCACGGTCTTTTCCGGACCGAACTTGAGCGCTTCGCAGATAGCTTCGCCAGCAGCAATGGTGGTGGTGCAGTAGATCTTGTGCTGCAAGGCATTACGACGAATGGAGTACGAGTCAGCGATCGACTGACGACCTTCGGTCGTGTTGATGATCAGCGTGACTTCGTCATTCTTGATCATGTCGACCACGTGCGGACGACCTTCGGTCACCTTGTTCACACGGCGCACTTTCAGGCCTGCGGCTTCGATCAGCTTGGCAGTACCGGCAGTGGCAACCACTTCGAAGCCCAAGTTGATCAGATCACGGGCTACGCCTGCAACCAGTGGTTTGTCATCGTCACGCACGCTGATGAACGCAGTACCGCCGGTCGGCAGCACTTCGCTGGCACCCATCTGGGCTTTGGCAAAGGCTTCGCCGAAGGTGTCGCCCACGCCCATCACTTCACCGGTGGACTTCATCTCTGGGCCGAGGATCGGATCAACGCCAGGGAATTTGGCGAATGGGAACACCGCCTCTTTCACGCTGTAGAAGTTCGGGATGATTTCTTTGGTGAAGCCGATTTCCTTCAGGGTTTTACCGGCCATGACGCGAGCCGCGATCATTGCCAGGGAAACACCGATGCATTTGGAGACGAACGGTACGGTACGCGAAGCGCGCGGGTTGACTTCGATGACGTAGATATCGTCGCCTTGCAGCGCCAACTGAACGTTCATCAGACCAACCACACCCAGCTCCAGGGCCATTTTCTTGACCTGTTCGCGCATCTCGTCCTGGATATGCGCAGGCAACGAGTACGGTGGCAGCGAGCATGCGGAGTCACCGGAGTGAACGCCGGCCTGCTCAATGTGCTGCATGATCGCGCCAATCACCACGTCGGTGCCGTCGCAGACCGCATCCACGTCCATTTCGATGGCGCAGTTGAGGAAGTGGTCCAGCAGCACCGGGCTGTCGTTGGACACTTGAACCGCCTCACGCAGGTAGCGCTTGAGCTCTTCTTCTTCGTAGACGATTTCCATCGCCCGACCGCCCAGTACGTAGGACGGACGCACCACCAGCGGGTAACCGATCTTGCCGGCAGCGCGGATAGCTTCGTCTTCGCTGCGCACGGTGGCGTTTGGCGGCTGACGCAGGTTCAGACGCTCAACCATTTGCTGGAAGCGTTCGCGGTCTTCGGCACGGTCGATAGCATCAGGGCTGGTGCCAATGATTGGCACGCCAGCAGCTTCCAGAGCGCGAGCCAGTTTCAACGGAGTCTGGCCGCCGTACTGAACGATCACGCCTTTTGGCTTCTCGACGCGAACGATTTCAAGCACGTCTTCCAGGGTCACTGGCTCGAAGTACAGACGATCAGAGGTGTCGTAGTCGGTGGATACGGTTTCCGGGTTGCAGTTGACCATGATGGTCTCGTACCCGTCTTCACGCAGCGCCAGTGCCGCGTGTACGCAGCAGTAGTCGAACTCGATGCCCTGGCCGATACGGTTTGGACCGCCACCCAGGATCATGATCTTGTCGCGACCCGACGGCGCAGCTTCGCACTCTTCTTCATACGTCGAGTACAGGTATGCGGTATCGGTGGCGAACTCGGCCGCACAGGTGTCAACACGCTTGTAAACCGGGAACACTTCGAGCTTGTGACGGTGAACACGCAAGCTCTTCTCGGTCACACCCAGCAGCTTGGCCAGACGCTGATCGGAGAAGCCCTTGCGCTTGAGGCGGAACATCGTGTCACGGTCAATGCTGGCCATGCCCAGCGTCTTGACCTTCTCTTCTTCCTTGATCAGATCTTCGATCTGCACCAGGAACCAAGGATCGATCATGTTCATGCCGAAGATGTCTTCGACGGTCATGCCGGCGCGGAAAGCGTCCGCCACGTACCAGATACGCTCGGCGCCCGGCACGGTCAGCTCGCGCTTGAGCACGCTCATGCTTTCCGGGTTGCTCAGGTCCAGCTTAGGGTCCAGACCGCACACGCCAACTTCCAGACCGCGCAGGGCTTTCTGCAGGGATTCCTGGAAAGTCCGGCCGATGGCCATGACTTCACCGACCGACTTCATTTGAGTGGTCAGGCGGGCGTCGGCTTTCGGGAATTTCTCGAAGGCGAAGCGTGGCAGCTTGGTCACGACGTAGTCGATGGACGGCTCGAAGGACGCAGGAGTAGCGCCGCCGGTAATTTCGTTCTGCAGTTCGTCCAGGGTGTAGCCGATCGCCAGCTTGGCAGCGATACGCGCAATCGGGAAACCAGTGGCTTTCGAGGCCAGTGCCGAAGAGCGGGATACACGCGGGTTCATCTCGATCACCACCATACGGCCAGTGTCCGGGCAGATGCCGAACTGAACGTTGGAGCCACCGGTTTCAACACCGATCTCACGCAGTACCGCCAACGAGGCGTTACGCATGATCTGGTATTCCTTGTCCGTCAGGGTCTGTGCCGGAGCCACGGTGATCGAGTCACCGGTGTGCACGCCCATCGGGTCGAAGTTTTCGATCGAGCAGACGATGATGCAGTTGTCCTTCTTATCGCGGACAACCTCCATTTCGTACTCTTTCCAGCCGATCAGCGATTCGTCGATCAGCAGCTCTTTGGTCGGCGACAGGTCCAGACCGCGGGCGCAGATTTCTTCGAACTCTTCACGGTTGTAAGCGATACCGCCACCGGTGCCGCCCATGGTGAACGAGGGACGGATGATGCACGGGAAGCCGAGCTTCTCGAGGACCGCGTTGGCCTCATCCATGCTGTGGGCGATCCCGGAGCGCGGGCAATCCAGACCGATGGATTTCATCGCCTTGTCGAAGCGCGAACGGTCTTCAGCCTTGTCGATGGTGTCCGCGTTGGCGCCGATCATCTCTACGCCGAACTTCTCCAGAACGCCTTCGCGCTCCAGGTCCAGGGCACAGTTCAGGGCGGTCTGGCCGCCCATGGTCGGCAGCAGCGCGTCCGGGCGCTCTTTCTCGATGATCTTGGCAACGGTCTGCCACTTGATCGGCTCGATGTAAGTCGCGTCGGCCATGTCCGGATCGGTCATGATGGTGGCCGGATTGGAGTTCACCAGGATGACGCGGTAACCCTCCTCGCGCAGGGCCTTGCAAGCCTGGGCGCCGGAGTAGTCGAATTCGCAAGCCTGGCCGATCACGATCGGGCCAGCGCCGAGAATCAGGATGCTTTTAATGTCTGTACGTTTTGGCATGGGTACTCACTCAAATCCGCAGGTCCGACGGCAATCCCCGAGGAGAAGCCGTCTTGATCAATCTCTGAAGTCCTTCAGGGGCCGCCGGGCTACCGGGGCCACCCTCAGTGACTTCTCGCTACATGCTCAAGGCCAGCGATTAACGTCGCTTGGCCATCTCGTTGATGAAGCGATCGAACAGCGGCGCCACATCGTTCGGACCAGGGCTGGCTTCAGGGTGACCCTGGAAGCTGAACGCGCTCTTGTCGGTACGCTCGATGCCTTGCAGGGTGCCGTCGAACAGCGATTTGTGGATCGCGCGAACGTTGCCTGGCAGGGTCGTTTCGTCTACCGCAAAACCGTGGTTCTGGCTGGTGATCATGACGACGCCGGTGTCCAGATCCTGAACCGGGTGGTTGGCACCGTGGTGACCGTGCCCCATTTTCAGGGTCTTGGCACCAGAGGCCAGGGCCAGCAGTTGGTGACCGAGGCAGATGCCGAACACCGGGATCTCGGTTTCAAGGATGTCCTTGATCGCCTGGATCGCGTAGTCGCAAGGCTCCGGGTCACCCGGGCCGTTGGACAGGAACACACCGTCCGGCTTGAGTGCCAGGACTTCGCTGGCCGGGGCTTGTGCCGGCACCACGGTGACGCGGCAGCCGCGCTCGACCAGCATGCGCAGGATGTTCAGCTTGACGCCGTAGTCGTAGGCCACCACGTGATACGGCAGTTCGGACGCATCGATTGTCGCGTGGCTGTCGGTTTTCAGGTCCCAGACAGTCGAGCGCCATTCGTACTTCTCTTTGGTGCTGACGACTTTCGCCAGATCCATGCCCTTCAGGCCCGGGAAGCCGCGCGCCGCTGCAATCGCAGCTTCGTCGGAGATGTTGTCGCCAGCCATGATGCAGCCGTTCTGCGCACCTTTTTCACGCAGGATGCGTGTCAGGCGGCGGGTGTCGATACCGGCGATTGCCACAACGTTGTTGGCTTTCAGGTAGTCGGACAGGGACATCGTGTTACGCCAGTTGCTCGCAACCAGTGGCAGGTCACGAATCACCAGACCAGCGGACCAGACGCGGTCGGACTCGGCGTCTTCCGGCGTGGTGCCGGTGTTGCCGATGTGCGGGTAAGTCAGGGTAACGATCTGTTGGGCGTAGGAAGGATCGGTAAGGATTTCCTGATAGCCGGTCATGGCGGTGTTGAACACCACCTCACCAACGGTTTGACCGTCGGCTCCAATGGCTTCGCCGCGAAAAATGCTGCCATCAGCAAGGGCGAGTATGGCTGGCTTAGTCAAGAAGACCTCCCGTAAATAAAGCCTGAAAGGGCGATCGCAGGTTGTAAAAAAGCGGAGTGACGTATGGACACGTCACCCCGCTTCTTCACTGAATTATTCTGCGCGCTTTTAGTGGACACACTAAAGCTGTAGCTTACAGAAAAAGGCTTTTTTGGTCCACCGCTAATGAGCCTTAAAGGCAGGGGAATGCGACAGGACGTCGCTTAGCGGTTGAAAACAGGGCTCAAATTGAGTTCGAACCCTGTTTCCGGTACATCTCAACGCAGGTCGAGCACGTCCTGCATATCATACAGACCCGGCGTGCGGCCATCGAGCCACAAAGCAGCACGAACGGCACCCTTGGCGAAAGTCATGCGACTCGACGCCTTGTGAGTGATCTCCAGCCGCTCACCCTCACAGGCGAACAGCACCGTATGATCGCCAACCACATCACCACCGCGAACAGTGGCGAAGCCAATGGTTTCGCGCTCGCGCGCACCGGTATGGCCTTCACGCCCATAGACCGCAACTTTCTGCAGATCACGATCCAGTGCGTTGGCGATCACCTCGCCCATACGCAAAGCCGTACCTGAAGGCGCATCGATCTTGTGTCGATGATGTGCCTCGATGATTTCGATATCAGCATCATCACCCAGCACACGAGCCGCCATATCGAGCAGCTTCAGCGACAGGTTCACGCCGACACTGAAATTGGCGGCGAAGACAATCGGAATGTCCTTGCCCGCCTCGACCAGCAATTGTTTTTCCGCGACACCCAATCCCGTGGTGCCGATGACCATGGCCTTGCCCGCCTTGCGACAGAACGCCAGGTTTTTCAGCATGACCTCCGGGAGCGTGAAGTCGATCAACACATCGAACTCATCAGCCACCGCGTCCAGGCTACCCGACAGCGGCACACCAATACGCCCCAGCGATGCCAGCTCACCGGCATCCACTCCGATCAACGTGCTGCCGGGGCGCACGATGGCCGCCGTCAGGCCGGTGAGTGGCGCGCGCTGTTGCACCGCCTCGATCAGGATCTTGCCCATACGCCCGGCAGCACCCATCACAGCTATACGTCGCATGCCGACTCCTTACAGATCGCCGAAGAAGCGCTTCACGCCTTCGAACCAACCGGTGGTTTTCGGCGAGTGACTGTTGTCGTCTGCCAACGAGCTGCGGAACTCTTCCAGCAACTCGCGCTGACGACGCCCCAGATTAACCGGAGTCTCGACCGCCACACGACACATCAGGTCGCCTGCTCCACCGCCACGAACCGGCGCAACGCCTTTGCCACGCACCCGGAACTGCTTGCCGGTCTGCGTGCCTTCAGGAATCTTCAGCTTGACCCGACCATCAAGGGTCGGAATCTCCAGCTCGCCGCCCAGCGCCGCATCAACGAAGCTGATGGGTACTTCGCAGAACAGATGCTTGCCGTCACGTTGGAAGATCGCGTGCTCGCGCACGTTGATCACCACGTAGAGGTCGCCAGTCGGCCCACCTTGAGTACCCGCCTCGCCTTCGCCCGACAGACGAATGCGGTCGCCGGTATCAACGCCAGCCGGCACCTTCACCGACAGAGTCTTGTACTCTTCGACACGGCCTTCGCCGTTGCAGGAGCTGCACGGGTCGGCAATGATCTTGCCCTGGCCATGGCAACGCGGGCAGGTTTGCTGCACCGAGAAGAAGCCTTGCTGCATGCGTACCTGACCGATACCACCGCAGGTTGGGCAAGTAATCGGAGAAGAGCCTTTTTTGGCACCCGAGCCGTCGCACGGCTTGCAGTTGACCAGTGTCGGAACACGGATATTCACGGTTGTACCGCGCACCGCTTCTTCCAGGTTCAGCTCCAGGGTGTAACGCAGATCGCTGCCGCGCTGAGCACCGCCACGGGAACCACCACGACCGCCACCGAAGAAATCACTGAACACATCACCGAAGATATCGGAGAAGTTCTGACCACCAAAACCGGCACCGCCGCCACCCATGCTTGGGTCGACACCGGCATGACCGTACTGGTCGTACGCCGCGCGCTTGCTGGAATCGGACAGCACTTCGTAGGCCTCGTTGGCCTCTTTGAATTTTTCTTCCGACGCTTTGTCGTCAGGATTACGGTCCGGGTGGTGCTTCATCGCCAAGCGACGGTAGGCCTTTTTCAGGTCCGCTTCGCTTGTGCCACGCTCGACACCCAACACTTCGTAATAGTCACGCTTTGCCATAAGTCTTTGCACTCTTAAGGACGTTCGGCAAACCCCTCCTGAGCTTCGCCAAACTCGTTGAGCCCCAATACAGGCCCGGACCCAACTCACGTCAATTCAACGATCCTGGTCTTTGATTCGCAGCCGGAACACCGGCCTGCTGATGCGGTATTCATGAGTCGGAAAGCAGGAGCATTCCCGACCGTACCGCCAGCATCCGAGCGATGTCGCATGCTGTAAAAATTCGTCTACTCCAGACACGCCAACGCGGGAGCAAGCTCCCGCGCGGCGACATCCTACCAGTCACCGCGCAAAGGCAGTCAACCGGCCGACCAACAACTTACTTGTGGTCTTTAACTTCTTCGAACTCAGCATCGACAACGTCGTCAGCCTTTTCAGCTTTTTCAGCGTGCGGTGCGGCACCTTCAGCTGGCTGGGCTTGCTCGGCATACATCTTCTGAGCCACTGGCGCGGAGACTTTCGACAGCTCTTCAACCTTGGCTTCGATGGCTGCCTTGTCGTCGCCTTTGATGGCGGCTTCCAGGGCAACTACGGCCGCTTCGATTGCAGTCTTCTCTTCAGCGGTCACTTTTTCGCCTGCGTCAGCGACCATTTTGCGCGTCGAGTGAACCAGTGCGTCACCCTGGTTACGGGCAGTGGCCAGCTCTTCGAACTTGCGATCTTCGTCGGCGTTGGTTTCAGCATCGCGAATCATCTGCTGAATTTCTTCCTCGGACAGACCGGAGTTGGCCTTGATCACAATCGACTGAGTCTTGCCGGTGGCCTTGTCTTTGGCGCCCACGTGCAGAATGCCGTTGGCGTCGATGTCGAAGGTCACTTCAATTTGTGGCACGCCACGTGGTGCTGGTGGAATCTCGGCCAGGTCGAACTTGCCCAGGGACTTGTTCTGGGCAGCTTGCTTACGCTCGCCTTGCAGCACGTGAATGGTCACTGCGCCCTGGTTGTCATCAGCAGTCGAGAACACTTGCGATTTCTTGGTAGGAATCGTGGTGTTTTTCTCGATCAGCGCAGTCATCACGCCGCCCATGGTTTCGATACCCAGAGTCAGCGGGCTGACGTCGAGCAGCAGAACGTCTTTCACGTCACCGGCCAATACTGCGCCCTGGATAGCAGCACCCATGGCAACCGCTTCGTCCGGGTTAACGTCTTTACGTGCTTCTTTACCGAAGAATTCGGTCACCAGTTTCTGTACCAGCGGCATACGGGTCTGACCGCCGACCAGGATCACGTCGTTGATCGCGCCAACTTCGATACCCGAGTCTTTCAGCGCAATGCGGCAAGGCTCGATGGTGCGTTGAACCAGGTCTTCAACCAGCGCTTCCAGCTTGGCGCGGGAGATTTTCACGTTCAAGTGCTTAGGACCGGTCGCATCTGCAGTGATGTACGGCAGGTTAACGTCGGTCTGCAAGCTCGAAGACAGCTCGATCTTGGCTTTTTCAGCGGCTTCTTTCAGGCGCTGCATGGCCAGCGGGTCACCTTTGAGGTTCATGCCGCTTTCTTTCTTGAATTCGTCAACGAGGTAGTCGATCAGACGAATGTCGAAGTCTTCACCGCCGAGGAAGGTGTCACCGTTGGTGGCCAACACTTCGAACTGGTGCTCGCCATCCACTTCGGCGATTTCGATTACCGATACGTCGAAAGTACCGCCGCCCAGGTCATAAACGATCACGGTGTGATCGCCCTTGGCCTTGTCCATACCGTAAGCCAGAGCGGCTGCGGTTGGTTCGTTGATGATGCGTTTTACGTCCAGACCGGCAATACGGCCGGCGTCTTTGGTCGCCTGACGCTGGCTGTCGTTGAAGTAAGCCGGAACGGTGATGACCGCTTCAGTCACGGTCTCGCCGAGGTAGTCTTCGGCGGTTTTCTTCATTTTCTTCAGAATTTCAGCCGAGATCTGTGGCGGCGACATTTTCTGGCCGTTCACTTCAACCCAGGCGTCATTGTTGTCAGCCTTGACGATCTTGTAAGGGACCATCTGAATGTCTTTCTGGACCACTTCTTCATCGAAACGACGACCGATCAAACGCTTAACCGCATACAGGGTGTTGTGCGGATTGGTCACTGCCTGACGCTTGGCCGACTGGCCAACCAGAATTTCGCCATCATTGGCGTACGCGATGATCGACGGCGTGGTACGCGCGCCTTCAGCGTTTTCGATAACTTTTACGTTGCCGTTTTCAAGAATAGAGACGCAGGAGTTGGTAGTCCCCAGGTCGATACCGATAATTTTACCCATGTTAACTCTCCCGAAACTTTGGATTTGGTTGCCGCAGTAGTGGTGGCTGACTGCGGTAGCACTTAAACGCTTGACTTCTAAATGGGGGCCTTACGGCGGATTTCAAGCCTGCTCGTCAATCGAAGGCGAAACCGGCGCCGGAGCCTTGCTGACCACGACCATGGCCGGGCGCAGCAGACGGCCGTTGAGCATGTAGCCCTTCTGGAACACCTTCAGCACGCTGTTGGGTTCCATGTCGGCGCTTTCCTGCATGGCCATCGCCTGGTGGTGTGCAGCGTTGAACGGTTCGCCTTCAGGATCGATCGCTTCCAGCTGATAACGCTTCAGGGTGTCCTGGAACATTTTCAGGGTCAGTTCGATGCCTTCACGCATCGGGCGAATGCTTTCGTCGTCCGGGTTGGACAGCTCAAGACCACGCTCCAGGCTGTCGATGATCGGCAGCAGGTCGTTGGCGAACTTCTCCAGCGCGAATTTGTGAGCTTTTTCTACATCCTGCTCGGCGCGACGGCGGACGTTCTGCAGATCGGCAGCAACACGCAAAGACTGATCCTGCGCGCCAGCCAGTTGCTCTTCGAGCACTTGTACACGAGCCACCAGGTCTTCACCCGATGCTTCGGGAGCCTGATTGGCGTCTAGATTTTGCGTATCCAGCGTCTGTTCGTCAGCCATAGATTTCTCCTTTCAAAATCGTGCGCGAACTCGACTCGCGCTTCTGCCCCGGTATATGGGGTCGCAAATTCAAGGTTCAAGGGCTGCCAGACCGCTGAACGCCATTACCCTTACAAAAACAGCTGAATTGACATTCCACCGGGTTTTAAAAAAACACCGTTACCAAGCAAATCGAGCTAAACACGGGCATTGTCAGCCAGAAACAAAACACTGTATAAATAACCAGACCTAAAGCCTGGGAGCGGCCTCTATGCTGGTGCACCTGTCCGTACATAACTACGCCATCGTTGAACATCTCGATCTGGAACTCGATCGCGGGATGAGCGTTATCACAGGGGAAACCGGCGCCGGCAAGTCGATCATGCTCGACGCCCTGGGCCTGACCCTCGGCGATCGAGCCGACAGCGGCGTGGTTCGCCCAGGCGCGGAGAAGGCCGACATCCTGGCCACATTCGACCTGGCCGATATCCCGGAAGCCAGTGCCTGGCTCGCCGAACGCGACCTCGACACTGACGGCCCGTGCATCCTGCGCCGGGTGATCACCGCCGAAGGTCGCTCGCGCGGCTACATCAATGGCAGCCCCTGCCCGCTGGGTGACCTCAAAGCCCTTGGCGAACTGCTGATCGATATCCACAGCCAGCATGAACACCAATCGTTACTGAAAACCGACACGCACCGTCGGCTGCTCGACGAATACGCCGGCGCCACGGACCTCGCCCGCCAGGTGCAACTTGCCGCCCAGCGCTGGCGCCAGACCCGCCAGGAGCTGGAACGCCTCTCCAACTCCGGCGACGAGCAGCGTGCTCGCCACCAATTGCTCAGCTACCAACTCGAAGAGCTGGAAAACCTCGGCCTCGGCGAGAGTGAGCTGGAGCAACTGGAACAGGAACACAAAAACCTGACCAACGCCGAAACCTTGCTGGGCATTTGCCGACAAGTGGTCGAGCAGTGCAGCGAAAGCGATTCCGGCAATGTACTGAACGCCCTGACGGCCAGCCTCAATCGCCTGTCGAGCGTGAACAATTCGGTCGGCGCCCTGGGCGAAGCGACCAACCTGCTGACCAGCGCACAGATTCAGGTGGAAGAAGCCGTTGGCGAACTGAACCGCTTTCTCGACCACTTCGATGCCGATCCGGCACGCCTCCAGCAACTCGAAGAACGCCTGGACACGATCTATACCCTGGCGCGCAAACACCGGATCCAGCCCACCGAAGTCGCAGAGCTTCAGCAAAGGCTTCTGGACGAGATCGAAACACTGAATGCCAACGACGAGTCCATCGAGCGCCTGAGCGAAGAGCTGGGTGCATTCGCCCGGCACTATCAGGAAAAAGCCCGAGAGCTGAGCGATCTGCGCCATCAAGCCTCGAGCAGCCTGGCCAATGCCGTCGAACAGGAAATTCAACGCTTGGGCATGCCCGGCGGCCGCTTCACCATCGAACTACGCCCCAACACCAGCGCCGAATTACTGCCCAACGGCCTTGAACAGGTGGAACTGCTGGTCAGTGCCAACCCAGGGCAACCGCTCAAGGCATTGGCCAAAGTCGCATCGGGTGGTGAGCTCTCACGGATAAGCCTGGCCATCCAGGTGATCACCGCACAAACCTCGCGAGTACCGACACTGGTGTTCGACGAAGTGGACGTGGGCATTGGCGGCCCGACGGCGGAAATTGTCGGCCAGCTCTTGCGCCGCCTCGGGGAGCGCGGGCAAGTGCTGACCGTCACGCACTTGCCGCAAGTGGCCTCTCAGGGCCATCAACATCTATTTGTCCACAAGGTGCGCGGTGACGATGCCACGCATACCGCCGTGTCCAAACTGAGTAAAAATGAGCGGATTGAAGAAGTCGCGCGAATGCTGGGAGGGATCGACCTGACCAAGGAGTCCCTGGCCCACGCCAGGAAAATGGTCGTGACGGCAAAAATTTAAGTACGCCAGACAGCACGAAGGCGACCCTTGGGTCGCCTTCGTTCGTTTCGCGGACTAAAAAATCCGCGCGACATGCTTACTTTTTCTTGCGCACGTACAGCACCAGGTTGTGATCCACCAACTCGAAGCCGTGCTTCTCGACGATCGCCTTCTGAAGCTTTTCGATTTCTTCCTCGAAGAATTCGATCACTTCACCGTTCTCCACGTTAACCATATGGTCGTGGTGACCACCGTCAGCCAGTTCGAAGACCGCGTGGCCGCCGTCGAAATTGTGGCGGACCACCAGACCAGCCGCTTCGAATTGGGTCAGTACACGGTAAACCGTGGCCAGACCGACATCCTCGCCAGCTTCCATCAGCGCCTTGTAAACATCTTCAGCACTCATGTGACGCTGCTCGGCGGAATCGAGCATTTGCAGAATTTTGACCCGTGGCAGGGTCACTTTAAGGCCGGCTTTGCGTAGTTCGCTATTTTCAACCATGGTCAGCTTTCTCGCGATGCTGCTTCGCAGCTTCTCTTAATGCGGGTATGATCGGCGTTTACGTTGTCCCAGCCAAGATAGTGGAAGTCGCCCACCGATGCAAAACACCAAGCTCCTGCTAACCAGTTTCACCCTCGTGGGACTGCTCGCACTCGCCGGTTGTTCATTCCCCGGGGTTTACAAAATCGACATCCAGCAGGGCAATGTCGTCACGCAGAACATGATAGACCAGTTACGCCCGGGAATGACCCGCCGGCAAGTACGGTTTATCATGGGTAACCCTCTGCTGACCGACACGTTCCATGCCGATCGCTGGGATTACCTGTATAGCCTGCAACCTGGCGGCGGTGAACGCCAGCAGGAACGCATCAGCGTTATCTTCAACGCTAATGACCAGCTTGTCAGCCTGTCAGGTGATTTCATGCCTGGCGTGAGCCGTGACGAAGCCCTTCTTGGCAAGGACAGCGGCACGACCGTGACCGCCCCTGCTGAAAATGCCGAGAAGCCGAAGCCAGAAAAACCGGTAAAACCAGGTTCGCTGCTGGATCAAATCCAGAAGGACGTCGACAACGTCAAAACTGTCCCGGTCCCGACGCCAGCACCGCTGGACACAGCGCCGCAATAAATTGCGGCATAACAAAAAGCCCGGCATGTCCGGGCTTTTTGTTATCTGTCGCTTGGCAGTCTACTGATCCCGGGCCTTGGCCTGCTCGGCAGCCTTGGCCGCACGCAACCGGCGGACTTCTTTTGGATCCGCCAGCAACGCTCGATAAATTTCGATTCGGTCACCGGCCTGAACCTGACGGCTCTGGGGATCGGCAATAACCTTGCCGAAAATCCCCACAGGGCACGTCGCCAGATCCAACTCGGGGAACTGCTCGGCGATGCCTGATTCGGCCAGCGCCGCTCGTAACGTAGTACCCACAGGCACCGTCACCTTGAGCAGCAACTGGCGATCGACGGCGGCATACACCACCTCGACTTCAATCACCGACTCAACCATGCAACTGCTTGGCGCGTTGACAGAACGCGTCCACCAGCGTGTTGGCTGCCTGATTGAACAGCGGACCCAGCGTCGCCCGGACAATCGGCCCTGCATAGTCGAACGACAGGTCCAGGCTGATCTTGCAGGCCTTCTCGCCCAACGGTTTGAAGACCCAGACACCATGCAGATGATTGAATGGACCCTCTTCGAGGTTCATCTCGATCGAATGCCCAGGCACCAGCGTATTGCGCGTCACGAAATGCTGGCTTAACCCGGCCTTGGCCACCCCCACACTAGCGCGCATTTGCGCGGCTGAGCTTTCCAGGACTTCGGCCTCGGAACACCAGGGCAAGAATTCCGGATAGCGCGCCACGTCATTGACCAGGTCATAGAGCGCTTGCGCGGGATACGGCAGCAGAGCCGAACGTTGAATATGTGTCGTCATGTCAGCGTTACTTCCACAGCTGGGCGGCAAAAACTACAAGAATGCCGATGGGCGCCACATAGCGCATCAAAAACAAAATCAGGGTAAACAATGGGCGCATTGTCCGGGATTCACTCAATGCGCTCAAGCACGCAGGTTCACCGTAGCCGACTCGCGCGCAACTCCCTATAATGCCGCCCCTATGGCTAAACAGAAGAAACACCCCGAAGGGACCATCGCGCAAAATAAAAAGGCGCGACACGATTACTTCATCGAACACCGGTTCGAGGCTGGCATGGTCCTGGCCGGCTGGGAAGTAAAGAGTCTGCGTGCAGGCAAGGCACAACTGGTCGACAGTTATGTGCTGCTCAAGGATGGCGAGGCCTGGCTGCTCGGCAGCCATATCACTCCGCTGACCACCGCCAGCACCCACGTCATCGCCGACCCGACGCGCACGCGCAAACTGCTGCTCAACCAGCGTGAGCTGGAGAAGCTGTTTGCCGCCGTGCAACAGAAGGGTTATGCCTGCGTCTGCCTGTCGTTGTACTGGAGCAAGCACTTGATCAAGTGCGAGATCGCTCTGGGCAAGGGCAAGAAGGAATACGACAAGCGTGATACCGAGCGCGAGCGCGACGCCGGTCGCGAGTTGCAGCGAGCGGTGCGGAACAAGGGTAAGGAAGACTAATCTTCCAGCCTCAGCGCGTTTTTTTTGTGGCGAGGGAGCTTGCTCCCGCTCGACTGCGAAGCAGTCGTATCCGAAAAACACATTCTGTTTGTGAGACTGTAATGACCGGTTTGAGGGCCGCTTCGCGCCCCAGCGGGAGCAAGCTCCCTCGCCACATTGAATCCCATTCACACAGTTACATCCCCTTGCGCCGCTCCGCCCGGGCCATGCGCTGCACTTCCTGACGCACTTCTTCGAGCACTTCCTGCACATACAGAATGTGTCGGCTGGAGATTTCTCGCGCCTGCTCGGCGTGCCCTTCGACAATCGCCTGATACAAATCCCGGTGCTGACTGATCAGCATATCGCGGGTTTCGGCGCGCTGTTTGTACATGCCACCGATGTTGGTCACCACGTTGCGCTTGAGCAGATCGAACAGCCCGCGAATGGTGTGCAGCAAGACTGCGTTGTGGCTGGCCTCGGCAATAGCCAGGTGAAACTCCGCATCCGCCGCGCCCTCTTCCGCCCGACTCACTTCATCATGGCGTGCATAGCAGTCCTGCAACTCTTCGAATGCTGCCGTCAGTCGCTCGCGGTCAACATCCGTCGCACGCAACGCCGCGTAATAGGCGCAGGACGCTTCCAGCGTATGGCGAAACTCCAACAGATCACGCTGGGCTTCGGGGTTACTTTCCAGCAGGTGCAGCAGCGGATCACTGAACGTTGAACCTAGCGACTCAACCACATAGTTGCCGCCACCCTGGCGACTGACCAGCAGCCCCTTGGCCGCCAGTTTCTGGATCGCCTCACGCAATGAAGGGCGCGACACACCGAACTGCTCGGCCAAGGCGCGCTCTGCCGGCAGTCGCTCACCGGACTTCAGCGTGCCCTCAAGGATCATCCCCTCGAGCTGCTCGACAATATCGTCAGACAAACGGCGCTGACGAATCTGATCAAACCCCATAACTCATTCTCCACGATCCCGACGGCTCGCCGGGCTCTCTATTCTGGCCTATTGGCGTCGCGCCAGCACCTACCAGACAGCGTTTGATCGAACAGATCAGATGACCGCTACACCGCTCATTCGACCAAAGTTTCAGGGCGGCAAATTGACACACCACACCCAAGGCTTTTACCCTAGCCGACAGCGATTGTAAATTGGTATTACCAATTATCCAAGAACGCTGACCAGTGCCTGACCAACAACAATTAGGGGCCACCCCATATGCAAACCTGGCAACAGCTTTACAGCCCGCTCGGCAGTCTCGGCTTGTCCGCGCTCGCGGCCGTTATCCCCATCGTATTTTTCTTTCTGGCTCTGGCCGTGTTCCGTCTCAAAGGACACGTCGCCGGCAGCATCACCCTGGCCTTGTCGATTCTAGTGGCGATCTTTGCCTTCCAAATGCCTGTCGACATGGCCTTCGCCGCGGCTGGCTATGGATTCGCCTACGGACTGTGGCCGATTGCCTGGATCATCGTGGCCGCGGTGTTCCTCTACAAACTGACGGTCAAGAGCGGCCAGTTCGAAGTGATCCGCAGCTCGGTGCTGTCGATTACTGACGACCAACGCCTGCAAGTGCTGCTGATCGGTTTCTGCTTCGGTGCGTTCCTGGAAGGTGCCGCCGGCTTCGGCGCGCCCGTAGCGATTACCGCTGCGCTGCTGGTAGGACTGGGTTTCAACCCGCTGTATGCCGCCGGCCTGTGCCTGATTGCCAATACCGCGCCAGTCGCCTTCGGCGCACTGGGGATTCCGATCATCGTCGCCGGGCAAGTAACCGGCATCGATCCCTTCAAGATCGGCGCCATGGCGGGTCGCCAACTGCCGCTGCTGTCGGTGTTCGTGCCGTTCTGGCTGGTGTTCATGATGGACGGCCTGCGCGGCGTCAAGGAAACCTGGCCGGCAGCATTGGTGGCGGGCGCAAGCTTTGCCGTGACCCAGTTCTTCACCTCGAACTTCATCGGCCCCGAGCTGCCGGACATCACCTCGGCACTGGTCAGCCTGGTCTCCCTGACCCTGTTCCTCAAGGTCTGGCAGCCCAAGCGTTCGTTCGCCGAAGCGACCGCCAGCGTCGGTGCCGCAACCGTAAGAAGCGCCGGAGGTTTCGGCCAACCGCGTACGACCCAGCCTTCGCCGTACCGCCTGGGCGAGATCTTCAAGGCCTGGTCGCCGTTCCTGATCCTCACCGCGCTGGTCACCCTCTGGACCCTCAAGCCCTTCAAGGCGATGTTCGCCGCCGGCGGTTCGATGTACAGCTGGGTGTTCAACTTCGCCATCCCGCACCTTGACCAACTGGTGATCAAGACCGCCCCGATCGTAGCCGCCCCGACCGCCATTCCTGCGGTGTTCAAATTCGACCCGATTTCGGCGACCGGCACGGCGATTTTCTTCTCCGCGCTGATCTCGATGCTGATCCTGAAGATCAACGTTAAAACTGGTCTTACCACTTTGAAAGAGACCTTCTACGAACTGCGCTGGCCTATTCTGTCGATCGGCATGGTGCTGGCCTTCGCCTTCGTCACCAACTATTCGGGTATGTCGTCGACCATGGCCCTGGTACTGGCAGCCACCGGTGCAGCCTTCCCGTTCTTCTCGCCATTCCTCGGTTGGCTGGGCGTGTTTCTGACCGGCTCGGACACGTCGTCCAACGCGCTGTTCAGTTCGCTGCAAGCCACCACCGCACATCAGATCGGCGTCAACGACGTGCTGTTGGTGGCAGCGAACACCAGCGGTGGCGTGACCGGCAAAATGATCTCGCCACAGTCGATTGCCGTGGCCTGCGCCGCGACCGGCCTGGTGGGCAAGGAGTCCGATCTGTTCCGCTTCACCCTCAAGCACAGCCTATTCTTTGCCACTATCGTCGGCCTGATCACGCTGGCCCAGGCCTACTGGTTTACCGGCATGCTGGTGCACTAAGGGCGACACACAGCTACACCCAATACAGAAAGAACCGACGCCGGGCCACAACCCTGGCGTCAGCGACTCACCACCCGGTCTGCAAGGCTGCTGAAAGCTTCCCGCTTTATAGTCAGCAGCCTCAGCGGACGGATAACCGGCCGAGAGACACGCCTGATGAGCGAGCTTTTTTACAACGCTGTGCCGAACGCGACCCGTGTCGCCCCGCCACTGCCTGAACCGCGCCAGTACCCCCGCGAGAAACCGCAGCGGGTCTACCTGTTCGGCACCTGTGTGGTCGACCTGTTTTATCCTGAAGCCGGGATGGACGCGATTCACCTGCTCGAACGCGAAGGCATTCGCGTTGAGTACCCGCAAGGGCAAAGCTGCTGCGGACAGCCGGCCTACACCTCGGGTTACACCGAACAGGCGCGGACCGTGGCGCGCTCGCAACTGGCGCTGTTTGCCGGGGATTATCCGGTGGTGGTGCCTTCGGGCTCCTGCGCGGGAATGCTGCGTGAGCATTACGCCGACTTGTTCAAGGACGAGCCGGACACGTTGAAACAGGTTCAAGCCCTCGCGGCGCGAACCTATGAACTGGCCGAGTTTCTGCTGTTCGTTTGCAAGGTGCAGTTCAAGGACAGTGGCGAGCCGGTCAAAGTGGCGCTGCACACCTCGTGCTCGGCGCGGCGGGAGATGAACACCCACTTGCATGGCCGCGAGTTGTTGGCGCAGTTGAGCAACGTGAAACGGGTCGATCACGACCACGAAAGCGAATGCTGTGGCTTTGGTGGGACATTCAGCGTCCGAATGCCAGACATTTCCGGTGCGATGGTCGCTGACAAGACCAAAGCCCTGAAGGAATCCGGCGCACACACGGTGCTGAGTGCCGACTGCGGTTGCTTGATGAACATCAACGGCGCGCTGGAAAAACAGAACGAAGCGTTACGCGGCCAACATCTGGCCAGCTTCCTCTGGCAGCGTACCGGAGGTGCTTCATGAGCACGCCGAAGCTGATTCCGACCGTAGAAGTGCAAGACGATTTTCGCGCACGAGCTCACAAGGCTCTGGGCGACACGCAACTGCGAAACAACTTTCGCAGCGCGATGGATTCACTGATGGCGAAGCGGGCAGCGTCCTTCAGCGATGCCCATGAAAGAGAACATTTACGCGTACTGGGCAATGCGGTCCGTGCCCGCGCGTTATCCAAGTTGCCCGACCTGCTCGAGCAACTGGAACAGAACCTGACCCGCAACGGTGTGACAGTGCACTGGGCGGAAACGGTGGACGAGGCCAATGGCATCGTCTTATCGATCATCCGCGCTCACGAGGCGCGGCAAGTGATCAAGGGCAAATCGATGGTCAGCGAAGAGATGGAGATGAACCATGTCCTTGCGGCTCAAGGTGTTGAATGCCTGGAGTCGGACATGGGCGAATTCATTGTCCAGCTCGATCACGAGAAGCCTTCACACATCATTATGCCGGCGATCCACAAGAATGCCGGTCAGGTCGCGTCCTTGTTCCACGACAAACTTGGCGTGGAATACACCAAGGACGTTGACCAACTTATTCAGATCGGTCGCAAAGTCTTGCGGCAGAAGTTCTTCGAAGCGGACATCGGCGTCTCCGGCGTCAACTTCGCCGTGGCCGAAACCGGCACCCTGCTATTGGTGGAAAATGAAGGCAACGGTCGCATGTCGACCACCGTGCCGCCGGTACACATCGCCGTCACCGGTATCGAGAAAGTCGTCGAAAACCTGCGCGACGTTGTACCGCTGTTGTCCTTGCTGACGCGCTCGGCCCTCGGCCAGCCGATCACCACCTACGTCAACATGATCTCCGGCCCGCGCAAGGCACATGAACTCGACGGCCCGCAGGAAGTGCATCTGGTGCTGCTCGACAACGGTCGCAGCCAGGCCTTCGCCGACAGTGAACTGCGCCAGACCCTGAACTGCATCCGCTGCGGCGCCTGCATGAACCATTGCCCGGTCTACACCCGCATCGGCGGCCACGCCTATGGCGAGGTTTATCCGGGCCCCATCGGCAAGATCATCACCCCGCACCTGGTCGGCCTGGCGAAAGTCCCGGACCACCCGAGCGCCTCGTCGCTGTGCGGCGCCTGCGGTGAAGTCTGCCCGGTAAAAATTCCGATCCCGGCACTGCTGCGCCGCCTACGCGAAGAAAACGTCAAAGCCCCGGACAGCCCTCATCAAGTGATGCGCGGCCAGGGCAGCAAGTACTCGCGCAAAGAGCGCTTCATCTGGAACGCCTGGGCGAAACTCAACAGTTCGCCGACGCTGTATCGGCTGTTCGGTTTCTTCGCCACCCGCCTGCGTGCCCTTACGCCAAGCAACATTGGCCCGTGGACGCAAAACCACAGTGCGCCAAAACCCGCCGCCCGCTCACTGCATGACATGGCCCGCGAGCATCTGGCCAAACAGGGAGATCGCTGATGAGCGCCAAGCAGAACATCCTCGCCAAACTGCGTAACAGTCTGACCGGAACCACGCCAGTGCCTGACAACTTCGACGAAGCGCTGGTGACCGAGCCTTACACCTACACGGCGGAACAGCGCATCCCGCAGCTGCGCACGTTAATGGAAGCGGTGCACACCGAAATCCATCTGACCAGCGAGCAAGGCTGGCCCGAGTTGCTCGCGCAATTGCTGCGCGACCGTCAGTTGCCGAGCCTGTTGATCGCACCGACTACGCCTCATGGTCAACGCGTCACGCAGCACTGGTCGAACAATCCCGACCTGCCCACACTCAAGGCCTACGACCGCCCAGTAGAAGAATGGAAAGCCGAGCTGTTCAACGACACCCCGGCCAGCCTGACCACCACCCTTGGCGCAATTGCCGCCACCGGCAGCCTGATCATCTGGCCCACACGCGAAGAACCACGGCTGATGAGCCTGGTGCCGCCGGTGCATTTCGCCTTGCTCAAGGCCAGTGAAATTCGCGACAACTTCTATCAGGTGCAACAAGAGTTCGAGTGGGCCCAGGGCATGCCGACCAACGCTTTACTGGTGTCCGGCCCGTCGAAAACCGCCGACATCGAGCAAGTCCTGGCTTACGGCGCTCACGGCCCGAAAGACCTGGTGGTGCTGATCCTGGAGGACCAATGAGTCTACCGGTCGCGTTCCTGCGCGATGCGCAGCAGCTGATCCCCCAAGAGCGGCGTTTCGACGATCCGCTCTCTACGCTGGCCTTCGGCACCGACGCGAGTTTCTATCGGCTGATCCCGAAACTGGTGATCCGCGTCGAGTCTGAAGACGAGGTGGTTGCGCTACTCAAACTGGCGCAACGTGATCAGGTCCCGGTGACCTTCCGCGCCGCCGGTACCAGCCTTTCCGGTCAGGCCATCAGCAACTCGGTGCTGATCGTCCTCGGCGATAGCTGGAACGGTCGCGAGATCCGTGGTCAGGGCACACAAATCCGTCTACAACCGGGCGTGATCGGCGCACAGGCGAACGCCTGGCTGGCACAGTTCGGGCGCAAGATCGGTCCCGATCCGGCGTCAATCAACGCCTGCAAAATCGGCGGTATCGTCGCCAACAATGCCAGTGGCATGTGCTGCGGCACCGCACAGAATACCTATCACACACTGGCCGGAATTCGGCTGGTACTGGCCGATGGCAGTCGCCTCGACACTGAGGACGCCGCCAGTGTCGCGGCATTTCGCAACAGTCACACGGAACTGCTGGAGCGTCTGGCGACGCTCGGCCGCGAGACCCGCGCCAATACCGAACTGGCCGCAAAGATTCGCCACAAATACCGTCTGAAAAACACCACGGGTCTGTCACTCAATGCCCTGGTGGATTTCGACGAGCCTGTGGATATCTTGAGCCATTTGCTGGTGGGCTCCGAAGGCACCCTCGGCTTCATCAGTGCGGTGACCTACGACACGGTGATCGACCATCCGAACAAAGCCTCGGCGCTGATCGTCTTCCCGGATGTCGAAACCTGCTGCAACGCCGTCACGGTGCTGAAAAGCCAGCCGGTCTCGGCCGTGGAACTGCTCGACCGCCGCAGCCTGCGTTCGGTGCAGGACAAACCCGGGATGCCAGCCTTCGTCCAGCAGCTATCGACCAACGCCTGTGCGTTGTTGATCGAATCTCGCGCCGCGTCGCCGTTATTGCTGCACGAACAACTGGCGCAAATCATGAGTTCGCTGGTCGCGTTCCCGGTGGAGAAACAAGTCGACTTCACTGAGGACCCAGCGGAAAACGCCAAGCTGTGGGCGATCCGCAAAGACACCTTCCCCGCCGTCGGCGCGGTGCGCAAAACCGGCACCACGGTGATCATCGAAGACGTGACCTTCCCGGTGGAGCAACTGGCGATCGGCGTGAACCGTTTGATCGAACTGTTCGACAAACACCACTACGACGAAGCGATCCTTTTCGGCCACGCACTGGAAGGCAATCTGCACTTCGTCTTCACCCAAGGCTTCAACAGTGCGAAGGAAGTCGCACGCTATCAGGCGTTCATGGACGACGTGGCGCAACTGGTCGCTGTCGAGTTTGGCGGTTCGCTGAAAGCCGAACACGGTACCGGACGCAACATGGCGCCCTTCGTCGAACTGGAATGGGGCAGCGATGCCTATCAACTGATGTGGCAGCTCAAACGCCTGCTCGACCCGAACGGCATCCTCAACCCGGACGTGGTGCTCAGCGAGGATCCGCAGATCCACCTCAAGCACCTGAAACCATTGCCGGCCGCCGACGACATTGTGGATAAGTGCATCGAGTGTGGCTTCTGCGAACCGGTCTGCCCGTCGAAAGGCCTGACCTTGAGCCCACGCCAACGCATCGTGATCTGGCGTGACATCCAGTCAAAAAAACGCGCGGGCATCGACACCTCAGAGCTGGAAGAGGCTTATCAATATCAAGGCCTCGACACCTGCGCCGCCACCGGACTGTGCGCACAACGCTGCCCGGTCGGAATCAACACCGGCGAGCTGGTGAAAAAACTCCGTAGCCGCACCGCAACCCGAACGAAAACCGCCAACTGGCTCGAAGGCAATTTCGCCACTGCACTGCAAGGTGCACGCTTCACGCTGCACGTGGCCAACGGTGCACGAATGCTGTTGGGTGCACCTCGGCTGACGAAGATTTCTGCTGCGCTGAGCAAGCTGTCCAAAGGGCAAATCCCGCAGTGGACCAACGCCATGCCACAGCCTGAGCGAGCGATTCGCTTCAGCCCGACGGTGACCGACGAGCGCCCGCGAGTGGTTTATCTGGCGGCGTGTGTGTCGCGGGTCATGGGCCCGGCGGCCGGGGACAGCGAACAAACGTCGCTCTACGACAAAACTCGTGGCCTGCTGGAAAAGGCCGGTTACCAAGTAGTCTTTCCGGACAATCAGGACAACCTCTGCTGCGGCCAGCCGTTCGCCTCCAAAGGCTATGCCGAACAAGCCGAACACAAACGCCAGGAACTGATCGGCGCATTGCTGCACGCCAGCCGTGGCGGGCTCGACCCGATCTATTGCGACACTAGCCCTTGCACCTTGCGCCTGATGCAAGACCTCGGCGATGTGCGCCTGGACCTGTACGACCCGGTGCGCTTCATTCGTACCCATTTGATGGACCGACTGGACTTCACGCCGCAGGAAGAACCGATTGCCGTGCACGTCACCTGCAGCACTCAGCACCTCGGCGAGAGCCAGGCGTTGATCGATCTGGCGCGGCGTTGCAGTAAAACCGTGGTGATCCCCGAAGGCATTCACTGCTGCGGGTTTGCCGGCGACAAGGGTTTCACCACACCTGAACTGAACGCTCACTCACTGCGCACGTTGAAAGACGCCGTGCAGCATTGCAGCGAAGGCATCTCCACCAGCCGCACCTGTGAAATCGGCCTGAGCCAGCATGGCGGGATCGACTACCACGGATTGGTTTACCTAGTGGACCGGGTGACCCAGGCCAGGACGGTCTGAAATCGAAGCCATCCAGCAAGGGGCACTCTGCCCCTTTGCTGTACGCCCCTGCCGACGAAAAACTTCTCTATTTCTCACCCCTTCGCCAGAACCCTCGTGCGCCGCTACAGTCTATCTGTTAAGCCCAAGCCCCCTTGGTTCCCGACGTTGTTCAAGGAGAGACCCCATGAAGCGATCCGCCCTGGTCGGACTGCTTATCTGCGCAACACTGACAACCTCCCACGCTGTTGCCTCAAACGAGAGCGATCTGTGCGCGAGGAACCTTCAAACACTCACCAGCGAACTGTCCAACGCGACCAAACTGGATGCCGCCACCCAAAGCGACGCCACGAGCAAACTCCAGCAAGCCAAATCTGCGTATGCCGCGAAAAACGACAGGGAATGCGTAGCCTTGACGCAGCAGGCGCTGCAGTCCGTTCAAAGCCACAAGAACAGCCCGTAACCCGGCCCTGACACGCAAGCGCGGACAGAAGGTCGACTCGCCACACGCATTGGCGTACACTACACACGCTTGCTGCTCAAATTGATTCACAGAGCAGTGAGCTCGGGGCCGTTTAGGATTCGACGCCGGTTGCGAAACTTTAGGTGCATGCCGAGTTGGTAACAGAACTCGTAAATCCACTGTTGCAACTTCCTATAGTTGCCAATGACGAAACCTACGGGGAATACGCTCTCGCTGCGTAAGCAGCCTTAGCCCTTCCCTCCTGGTACCTTCGGGTCCAGCAATCATCAGGGGATGTCTGTAAACCCAAAGTGATTGTCATATAGAACAGAATCGCCGTGCAGTACGTTGTGGACGAAGCGGCTAAAACTTACACAACTCGCCCAAAGCACCCTGCCCGTCGGGTCGCTGAGGGTTAACTTAATAGACACGGCTACGCATGTAGTACCGACAGCGGAGTACTGGCGGACGGGGGTTCAAATCCCCCCGGCTCCACCAAATAATCATCTAAAGACGTCCACGGACGTCTTTTTTGTGCCTAAAATCCAGTAAATACAAGACTTTAGCGTCTATTAGGGTCCGCGGACATCCGACAGAATCCACATCACCTGGTATTCCACATGGTATTCCAAGCCCTTCAGTGGTAATTTTTGGAATACCGAATGATGTCATGGAATACCTCATGTGCGCCCAAGCCACCCGCCTCTCTGATCGCCAGCTCAAAGCTGTAAAACCGAAAGACAAGGACTACGTCCTCAGTGATGGGGATGGCCTACAGCTGCGAGTGAGAATCAATGGCTCTACGCTATGGAACTTCAACTATCGGCAGCCGGTTACCAAGAACCGTATCAACATGGGCCTTGGCACCTACCCAGAACTTTCGCTCGCGCAAGCCAGGAAGAAAACGGTCGAAGCCAGAGAGCTTCTCGCGCAGGGCATCGACCCGAAAGAACATCGTAGCGCGCTGGAGCAAACAAAAAGGCAAGCAACTGAGCACACATTCGAGAACGTGGCGTCCGCTTGGTTTGAACTGAAAAAAGATTCCGTCACTCAGGCTTATGCCGAGGACATCTGGCGTTCGCTCATACTGCATGTATTTCCAACGCTAGGAACAACACCTATCTCGCAGATCAATGCCCCGACGGTCATCGAACTGCTGCGCCCTCTTGAAACCAAAGGCAGCCTGGAGACAGTGAAGCGACTGACCCAACGGCTCAACGAGATCATGACCTACGGCGTGAACTCGGGAATGATCTTTGCCAACCCTCTCAGCGGCATCCGGGCTGTTTTCAAAAAGCCGAAAAAGCAAAACATGGCCGCCCTACGCCCCGAAGAGCTGCCAGAGCTTATGGTAGCCATCGCCAATGCGAGCATAAAAAGAACAACACGTTGCCTGATTGAATGGCAGCTCCATACCATGACCCGCCCTGCGGAAGCCGCCACGACATCCTGGGCTGACATCGACCTCGACAAGAAAACCTGGACGATCCCAGCAGAGCGCATGAAGAAGCGACGTGCTCACGTCATACCGCTGACTGAACACGCACTTGCTCTGCTTGAGACAATAAAACCCTACAGCGGCCACAGAGAGTATGTGTTCCCTGCTGATAGAGATCCACGAACTCATTGCAACAGCCAGACTGCAAACATGGCCCTGAAACGTATGGGCTTTGAAGGTCGATTGGTGAGCCATGGCATGCGCTCCATGGCCAGCACCATCCTGAACGAACAGGGATGGGACCCCGAGTTGATCGAGGTCGCACTTGCGCATGTAGACAAAGATGAGGTGCGCAGTGCCTACAATCGTGCGGATTACATTGAGAGAAGGCGCCCCATGATGATCTGGTGGAGTGAACACATCCAGCAAGCCGCTACCGGCAGCTTGTCGGTCTCAGCTATTCAGGGAACAAGGGGCCTGAAAATAGTATCGATGCGTTGATCTACATCTCAACTAATCTGGAGCGCCGGATAATCGCATCGACTTGACCAGAGACGTGCATTCATATTAACCACCGCTTGCACCCGGCTTGAGCAGCACAGGCCGTAGTGATGACCGACTGCACTCGCCTCAAGCGTCAGTCGACTACGACAGCGAACACGGGCACGCTCTACATCGTCGTCGACGCTTCCAATCAACCCCAAATGCGCATAGGTCCGATTACCTATGCGCCACTGCCGCTATGTGCATTGATCAAAGGAAACCGTTTGCGCCCTGATGCCAAATTGTGGACGCCTCAAAAACGCCAGAAAGGGCCAGTCACGGAGCAATACGACAACAGATGGGGGGCAGCGCAGTTCTCTCGGCAGCGGACCGCCCCCCAGCTCGATTCCAGCACTCGGAAATAGCTGCCGGCTGCTGGCCCGCTGAGCCTCAAGTGTTGCAGGCGTTGATGAAGGCGCACAACTCGTCAAGCCGCTGCTCCAGGTCCAGGACCTTGAGGTTTACCCGATTGTGCTTCAGATAGTGGCTGGCTACGTCTACCTTGTTGCCGGTGCGCTCCGGGTCTGGCTTTTTTGCCTTGGAGAGTTCGGCGTCCACTTCATACTTCAACAGGTTTGCCCACATCCCGCTGCCGACCGAGCGCACCATCGAGGGGTGAACCTGTTTCAAGCTCACTCTGAGCGCGGCTTCATCCAGGTAGTTTTCAATTTCGCGGCCTTCGGTTACCCAGGCCAAGCCGTTGCCTGCAGTGAACTCTGCCTGCAGACGCCGCTTGGTGTCAGTCAGCACCGCATCCGGCCCGGCTTTGTCGCTGTCGAACACAATGGCAGAGTTGCGGTTCAAGCGGCGCAGTGAAATCAGGTCGTCCAGCGCCGTCTCGCTGGCAGTAAGATGGCTGAACAACCGCCCCCCATAGAACATGATCGAGTAATGCAGGCCTTCCTTCAGGCTGGAGTTTTTTGCCCGCAACCAACTGTTGAGGTACATCCGGTCCGAGGGGCCCTCGACCCAGATCACGCAGTTAGCCTGCAACAGGTCTGCGGCCTGGTAGCCCAGACGGTCAAGTACCTCTGCAATATTGGCCTCAGCAATCTTCTGGCCCTGCGCCTGGAAGATCTTGATGTCGCTGCTGACTGCGGCGTTGATCAGGGCCGCCGAATGGGTACTGATCACCAATTGAAGGGTCTTCTTCTTGGCGATCTGCAAGACTCGCTCGAACATGCGCCGCTGCAGTTTGGGGTGCATGTGCACTTCAGGCTCTTCGAGCAGGCAGATGCTGTCATCCTGCACGTTACTGAGCCAGTGGAGTATTGCTGCACAGGCTTTCCAACCGGACGGATACCAGCTGGCTTTGACATTGTTGGGCATATCCATTCGCGATTGCCCCAGGTCATCCTGGTTGCTCAGCCAGGTAGAAGCCACGCCGTCCTCTCTGGCGTTGATGACATTGCCGTCCAGTGGTACGCGAGTGGGCTCGGCATAGTGCTTCCAGTCGATCATTCCGGTGAGCAGTTCGGCGTGAGCGTTGAGGTGTTCCAGCGCTTGGGCGTCCACGTTCAGGGATGGGCCGCCACAATTCAGATATTCGATTTGAACGCCTTCGGCTGGAGGAATTTTTCCGTCAGCCGGATGCTCGGTAAATCGGTCCAGCAATTTTTGAGCGATTTTCTCGAACTCGCCACCAGCAGGCCTGTAACCCATTTTGCAAATGACTTTCTGAAACGTTTCGTCCAGAGGGGAAGGAGTGAACCGATACAGGTAAGCGCGACCATCCTTGAGCTCGATACAGAACTCCGGGGTGCAGCCATACTCCGGGTTGTCCCGCGCGAGACTGGGCAATACATCCGGCCAGCGCAAGGCCCGGATCATGTCGATGACAGTGGATTTACCAGTGCCATTTTCGCCGATCAGAAGGTTGACCGTTGCCAGCTCCAGACCTCTCATATGCTCGACAGCCTTGTCATAGTTGACATGCTGGTCCTGAATATTGGCATTGAGCCGGCGAATGGATTTGAAACCAATGGACTTGATATGCATAAGTGGGTACTTCTTCCTTGAGTCGATCGAGCGGCCGGCCACTCTAGCAGACCCCCGCTGCCTCGCTCAAAACCACTTCCAGGTTACATCAGCACCAGCCGGTTCTCATCGATATCAGTCCGATTGTAGAGGGCGATTTAGAGAAGCTGGACGGCCTCATTCGAAAGCTGGACAACGTACCGACTTTGGAGGGCAGAACGCCAAATGAGATCGATGCGATAAAGGACCACCCCTAAGATTCCGAGGCCTACCGACTGCCTGCCGCCTGAGGCGGCAGGCCGGTGTCGCCCCATAGCTACCGGTCGCAGCGTGAGGCAATCGGCCAAGCACGGTCAGTAGCATCCTCGCGCAGAGCATCTGGAAGTCGGACTAGGCGTTTCAAATCATGCCGTTTGAAAGCTGCGGCACCAATTGAGAAGCACATGCCTTGCAATATAATTAAAGGTGTGCAGATTTATCGGAACCTCTTTTCTTTTCCACTCGCGATTCAAATAATCTTTCTCTCTTTCAATGCATGGCCTTTCTTCGTACTTAAACGGAGGTTTTGACATTAATGATGGGAAGCGCTGGCCAGCGTGGAGATACTTGGAGCGGTAATTATAAATTGTCGATAAGCATTTTCTAATGCTTTCCGGCTCCCAGCAAATACGAACCGCTTCGTTCTTCGGCCTGCTGCTTGGCTCGGCGGGGAGGTTGCGAAGGCAGAAGTCGATGAATCTTGCAGTTGCCTTAAGTGTGGGAGCAACAATAAGAGCCGCACGTTCTGTAATTGCACTATCAGTACTATCCTGCAGCACATCAAACAAATTTGGAAATCCGTCTTTAAGCTGTTGTGTGGGCAGCACCTCAGATTCATCTTCTGTTGCCGCTGCTGTTTCGAGTGCTGAAACCATCAAAATCCAGCTTAAATTAGGATCATGCTCGACCATCTCAAGCGCATCTTTATACAAGCATGAAGCCCTTATAAACGCTCTGTAACGTTCAGGCGATGCCATGGCCAGATTTTCCAAGTCGCATAATTCTTTATCAGGATACACGGAGCCTGTAATATCGGGCAAAATAGGAAAATGTTCTGGAACAGCCAGGCGAGGTGGTACGAAAGCCTCTGAAAAGCATGGTTCACCATAGAGATCGCCAACTATCGATCCAGGCGAATGAAACCGTCTACTCATCCCTGTGCAAAAATTCTTGATGCCCAAGCCTATAGATATAAGGCCAGAGATTTCATCCCCTACACTGGTTTCAAAATGTAGGGTTTCTTGTTTTTCACTTTTTGAAGTATTATTTATATATAATTTCACCCTCGCAGTGATAAGTACTTGGGCGCTTTCCCGTTTTGCCATGTTGTTGAAGAAAAATGTATAAGGCCCGACAACAATATTATTCTTATAAGACAATATTGCGTTTGGCGCAAAAAACTGATACTCCTCCATCATAAACCAATCATCATGCGCTGCGCGCTTCCAGTTTTCCAACGACCAAGGTAGTGAGCTATTGGGCACGACTGCTTTCCTTAATGTGTTTATTAAATGCATAAGCGAACAAGCTAGATACATTAATTGGTAGCGAATACTGATTGTTAGGGGGAGCCTAAGACGCTTATGATTTAGGATGTCACCACAACATTCGGCCTTGTCGATAAGATCTTAGATCTGCTGCTCAGAAAATTTCCGTGTGTCTTCTCCGGGGCCACCAACTGCTAACTGATTATCACAGAACTCCCTCGCTGGCCGCGATTTTACCGCCGAAGACTGGTTCCACCGTAGAAGCGTCCGTGATGCTGGCTCCTTGTAGTCGGCTTTTCATCTTGCCTCGATCCAAACTCAACATTGAAATGCATTTCAAGCCTATATCACTGCGATGATCATCCACCATGGAAACCCCAGCCATGTCATTGCAGTGTCCTCGCTGTAACTCCCCCAAAATCGCTTCCCTCAGAACAGCCACGACGATTGGTGCCCTTATTGGCTCGCTCGGTGGCGCTACCCGTGGAGCGTATTCCGCACTCGCCAGCAGTCGAATTGGCGCAACTGTCGGCGTCATTGCCGGTCCGCTTGGCATCACCCTCGGCACCGTTTCCGGCGCAATCCTTGGCGGGCTGATCGGCGGCGCAGGTGGCTGCGAGCTTGGCGGTCAACTCGGTGAAAAGTTGGACCGCCATGTGCTCGCCAACAACCTCTGCCAGACATGTGGGCATCGTTTCAACCTGCCCGCTTAATCAGCGCCCCCTCCTCCTCAATTACCCCCGATCAGTGCTGCGTTCTGCGCAGCATTTATGCCGACCTATACCCAAAGGAATCACGCTCATGGCACATCTCATTGAACAAATGGCTTACGTTGGCACAACTCCCTGGCATGGCCTAGGCAACCAGCTCTCCCCCAAACAACCGCTGGAGATTTGGCAACGCGAAGCTGGGATGAACTGGCAGATCCAAGAAAGCCCAGTTCACTTCAAGGCCGATAACATCGGTAACCTCGGCACCATTCACTCGTTTCCAGAGCAGAAGGTGCTCTTTCGCTCTGACACCAAAGCTCCGTTATCGGTGGTCTCCAATCGCTATCAGGTCGTGCAGCCACGTGACGTCCTGGAGTTTTACCGGGACCTGAGCGAAGTCTCGGGTTACGAGCTGGAAACCGCTGGCGTGCTGAAAGGAGGGCGCAAATTCTGGGCATTAGCCCGAACCGGCCAATCGACCGCCTTGAAGGGCAACGATCAAATCAATGGCTATTTACTGCTGGCCACCTCCTGTGACGGCACACTAGCCACCACAGCCACCCCCACCACCGTTCGCGTGGTCTGCAACAACACCTTGAGCATCGCCTTGGATGGCACCACTCACGCCATCAAGGTGCCACACAGCACGCGCTTTAATCCGCAACTAGTCAAAAAGCAGCTGGGGATCGCGGTCTCGCAATGGGACGAATTCATGTACCGGATGCGACACCTGGCCGAACGCAAGGTCCAGTACCAGGAGGCTACGGGCTTTTTTATGAACGTGCTGTGCGACACCCAGCCCCACGCCACCCTCCCGGAAGTACTCCCGAACGAACGAGCCCTGCGTAAGGTTCAAAGTCTGTATGAAGGTCAAGGCCGAGGGGCCACCCTGGAGTCCGCTCGCGGCACTGCTTGGGGGTTACTGAACGCCGTGACGGAGTACGTCGATCATGAACGACGGGCGAGGAGTTCTGAGTATCGAATGGATTCGGCCTGGTTTGGCCAAGGCGCGGTAATCAAACAAAAAGCGCTGGATACAGCCCTGCAATTCGTTGCGTGAGCCAGCCACAGAAAACGTCTAGTCAGTGCTCGCTGGTTAGACGTTTTTTATGCTCTATGGAAACTTCAAGGAGAAGCGGATCCTGGGAGGTAGAACACTGCATAAATGCCCCCCTGCCCCCCATCACCAGTGGAGAACCGGGCTCAATAAATGATGGAGCCAAATCTTCTGACCTGCTCTTTCAGTACAAAATCAATAGGTGCGAGACGACCATGTCATTACTTCGATTTATTTTTTTCGTGTATGCCTTTATCGCCATACTGGCCGGCTCCGGCGCTTTCGTGCTAACGGTCACCCTACTGTTTCGCTTTCCGCTTCTATTCGTCACGGCAGCGCTGACGTGCTTGATGTTCTGGATACTACTCATGCCCTCTTTCGACACGACCGCCGAACAGTGACTAACGTCTTAGGCGGGTGACTAAACGCTCGACCAACTCGACCACCAGTTGCCGGTCCGACTGATCCAGAGATTCCAGTAAACGACTGATCCGACCAGCCTGATCGTCTGCCAGAGGACTGACTTCGCTCAACAGCTCTGCCGCCTCACAGCCGAATATTTCGGCAAATTCCAAGAGACGGGCGATATTGGGAATCACGATCCCCCGCTCGATACGTGAAACCGCCTCATTACCCACCCCCAACCGCTCCGCGACCACCTCCTGGGTCAGGCCACAACGCACCCGCTGTTTGGATATGGCGCGGCCAACGCTGCCTGCCAATTGCTTCTGATCGATTTCTGCCATATCGCCCTCCCATCTCAACCTGGATGGTTGGGCATCGCCCCATTGACATGAAGAACACCAAAAGTTGAGAATCAACCTTTAAGGATGATTTCAACCCATTTATGTCCACAGCAAAAAAGGATTTTTCATGTCAGAGATGAAAGGCAGTGAGCAATGGCTCTACGAAGAACAAGGCGAGCGTAAAGGTATCGATGAACAACAGATTGTCTCCCTGATCCATTTAAGGACGTTGAGGTAAGCGTTATGAGCAACGAGCAAGCGAAAAAAGAGTCAACGCAAGAAGCAATAATCCCGAGGCTTATAAAGCCTGTATCGAACCGCAAGTCGAAGGTGTTGTTTCTAGGATACTCGGAAGAACGAACCAAACTGATCGATGAGCTTGTTAAGCTTAACTGTGAGGTCTGGCATACTGAAGAGAAAATAAAATCTACATCTGACTACGATCTAGTTATCAGTTACGGATACAGGCACATTCTTCAGAAAGACGTCATAGAAAGTTCTCAAGCACTTATCGTAAATTTACACATTTCATATCTACCATGGAATCGTGGCGCCCATCCTAATTTTTGGTCTTTTTATGATTCCACTCCAAGCGGAGTGTCTATTCATCTGATAGATGAAGGCATAGATACTGGACCTATCATCTACCAAAAATACGTAAACTTCCGCGCGAACGAACAAACATTCTCCCAGACATACAAAAGACTAATACAAGAGATAGAACAGCTTTTTAAAGAGAACATTGAAAGCATCGTAACAAATAACTTTATCGCCATACCGCAAAGAAGAAAAGGCTCTTACCATCGCTCATCTGACCTATTTAAAAACTTTAGCAACTGGGATTCCGACATCCAAACCGAAGTAACCAGACTAGACAAGACTTTATCAGAGAATCAAGGAGGGGCCACACGCTAAAAACTAACCGCCGAGAGATTAGCGACCGCCCCTTCTTACACAATCGCAGAGTTATCTGCTAACCATAACGACTCCATAGAACGTGCTACAAGCGTAATACGCAGCGTTCCCAAAGATCCACTTCCCCTGCTTAATCTCGTTAATCGCAAGAAGCGGACCGGAAACCCCGACAACAATGCTCTAGGACTCAACACAATGAAATACCTTTCTCTACTTGCCATCTCTGCAAGCTTACTATCCCTCACAGGCTGTGGCTCTAGTGAGCTAGACTTCAGAAATACCCAAATTTCGAATGGAAAAATATATGAAGGTAAAGAAAATAAGCCGTTCACTGGGCTTGTGACGAATATGCCTGAAAGCACTATCCCTATGGCTAACAGCTTTAATGACTTGCTTGTTAGTTACAATGAGGCCATGAAGAAACTCAAGGCAGCCGAAAACCTCGGCTATGGGCGACGTCTTGTGTGTAACTCAGAGGTTAAAGACGGTTACCTGTCAGGCCAAACAATCTGTTACAAACCCAATACATCCCTCAAACGCTACACAGCTCAATATGAGGCAGGCAACCTTGACGGTGAGGTAACAGTTTACGCTCTAGATGGAGCTACCGTATTGGCCAAAGCAGGCTTCAAGAACAATCTAAGGGACGGCAAGACTGAGATTTACGGTCCTAACACAGGCAAGTTGGTCGGTGAGTACCGCTACACCAATGGAAAGGCCGACGGAGATCAAATCTCTTGGGACGAAAACACAGGGAAAATGACTTATCACGTCACGGCCAAAGACGGTTCCTATGTGAGTCCTATGAAACTATGGACACCCGAGGGTGTGCTCACTGCCGAAGTTCCATTTTTGAATGGTATGAGAACAGGACTAGTCAAGACATGGCATGAAAACGGAAAGCCTATGAAGTTCGTCACCATGGTAGACGGCATAAGAGATGGTCCATCCCAAGAGTGGGACGAGGCTGGCAAGCTCATCAGCTCTGGTAACTACAAACGGGAAGCGTGGTATCCAGACGAAGCCCCCATAGCAAAAGAATCCACTATGGTTTCCACCGAGGATAATTCCTGCGCCACCAAATGGATTGATGCGTTCCATAACGAAAATGGCGAGGATGCCATGATCACCAGCGACCAACTTGGCGAATGGGACCAGTGGTGCACAGAAGGCAAACTACCGAACTAAAATACGCCAAATCGAAACGCCTCAGAGATCCACCCCAGCAAGGGGATAGTCATCTGAGGCTTTTTTTGGTCTTCACGGAATCTCATCGCCTCGTCATCGAGCGCTTCAAGGTGTTCACGTACGGCGCGAGTACTGAGTGACGCGTCGACCTCTTGGGACAGACCTAAAAGCGTATTGCCAACATGACGATCGCCTTGGCGCGGTCGTCAGACAGACTCGCCGATGCGCTCTTCGAGGTCAGTTGCGGAAACGATTGTATCCGCAGCAGCCGACTTGTCCGAATGCCAGAATCGAGTACGAGGCGGGGTTTAACACCCGCCGTCCTCTCACCGTACATACGGTTCCGTACACGTCACACTCATGAAATCCCTGACCAAAGCCCAAAATGAGTTTTTGCACGCAGAACCAGGGATGACTGAATCAACAGTCGAGTACAATCTCCCCAAACACTTTCATAGGGTTCACATGAAGCTCCTCAACACCTACGATGATCGAGACGACGCCGAAGAGGCTGCCGAGAAGTTGACCGGCGACAAGCGCCTGGCCAGCGAGCGTGATGCCACTGTAGTTATCTACAACCTGTTTGGAATCCCCAGTTGGGGCAACTTCCATCGCTTGGGCATGTACAACCAGGGCGAGCTTAAGACCCTGCTGGAGCGCTACGTGGAGGCTGGGTTTTTACCGATCGACAACAACGCCGCCGAAAGAGCGATAAAGCCGTTTGTGATCGGGCGCAAGGCTTGGCTGTTCAGCGACACGCCCAAAGGCGCGACGGCCAGCGCTCAACTTTACAGTCTGGTCGAGACCGCCAAAGCCAACGGCCAGGAGCCCTATACGTGGCTGCGCCACGTACTGGAGAGGCTGCCACATGTGCAGTCGGTAGCGGATTACGAAGCACTATTGCCATGGAACTGCTCGCCAAAGATGCCACGGTAAACGAGGCGGTAGTCTAGCGGTAGGTGTGGTTCATGGATCGCATACCGATTAGAGGAACGAGCCAAGAGTTAAAGACAGGAAAGGTCTGTTTTTCGACCGACTCATGATTTTTTGAACCTCAAGTAGCGAGGGCATGAAAAATCGGTGGGTACTTTAGACCTTCCTTAGACACTTAGTTATGGTCACGGTCGTGCTTATTTAGTAACCGGCTAACTTCCATAGAATAGCCAGGCCCGCACATTCATTTAAAGATCAGGCAAGGCCTGTTCGGAAGGGCTGTCTACTCCAAGCAGCTGAAGCAGCGTATTCTGTACCACCGCATAGTTAATAGCCGCATCATATCGATCAAACTTAGCCGAAGAGCTACTGCTTAATGCCTGAAAAACGTCCTGTTCCACGCTGAGTAAATCATTCAAGCTCCGATAACCCAGCTTATATTCATTCTGGTATACATCTCGGGTATGATTTGCAATATCCACCTGATAAACACTGGTGCGAACGCGAGAGTCTGCTCCGTGCCAATTACTCAAAGCGGTTGCGGTTTTTTGCTCTGCATCCAACCACGCTTGATTAACACTCGCTTTTGAGGAGTCCAACGCCTCATACGCCTGTAGTATACGAGCGGAGATAGCACCCCCCTGGTAAATCGGCAAGTCAACTGACACGCCGACCTGATTTTCCCAGATTGGAATTGAGTTATTAAAATCACGCTGATATTGATGAAGACGAGAAGCATTAAAGCTAAAGGTAGGCATGTGTTGCGCCTTAGTCGCACCGAGTACAGCATCTGCAGCTTTTTCTTGTGCAATGGCTGATCGCACAGAGGGAATTGATCCATAATCAATCATGTTTTGTTTTTGCGGGAGTTCCTGTAAAAGCGCAACGGGAAGATCCGCTAAAGAATCCACGTTCTTGCCAGTCAATTGCGCAAGATTGACTTTTGCATTGTCTAACTGATTACGGTATTGCTCTAGAGTTGTATTTAAGGCAGCTACGCGGCTTGCCGCCTGTAAAGCATCAGACGACGAGCTCAGGCCCGCATTCAATCTCAACTCTGCAATCCCCTTAACATTTTCTAAAGAGGCGATCATCTTTTTAGTGATTTGGACAATATCTTGATAACGCTTAACGCTAGAATACGCCAACAACGTATCGCCCGTCACCCCAGTAACTGCACTCATCAAGTCATTACGATAAGACTCTGTGAGATAGGTCTGATTCTTTATAGATCCCGTAGTTTTCCCAAAATCATAGATAAGCTGTTTTAACTGCGGCCCATATACATATTCACCACGTTGACTGTAACTATTTGACAGACTAACCTGTGGGTAATAAGCGCTTTTCGCCTCATCCTTCTGCGCCTCACCTTTCTTGATTTGCGAAAAAGCCTTACTAAGCGCAGGACTACGTGCGTACGCCAAAATTATTGCGGCTTCCGGGGTCAAAAACGAAGTATCGCTTACATTGAGCGTTTGTAAGGTCTCCTCGTGAGCGGACCATGCGAAAGCTGGCTGCATGGCCATCAACAAAATAGCTAATTTAGGGACTAAACTGTGCGCTTGGCTTATAATAAGAACATCTTTAGTTTTTCTTGAGTACACCGAAGACACATCCGAATCCCTGCGCATATAGAACTCCTACCACTAAATTTGATATTTTTATAAGCTGGGTTTAACCACCCAACGCAGTGTTTGTACAACGGATGGAGCGACGCCTGGTACACCGCTCCCCCCTACCGTCTTAGACAATCAGCTGATGATTAACCATCAAGGTCTCCAAATCCGTCACCACGTTATTAAGCGTCAGCACAACTGTCGGCGTAAACGTCCCGCCCGTACCGTCGCGATCTATGCTGATATGGGTGTTGGTGCAATCATTCGTGACACTCAAATAATTCATCAGCCCCTCTGACGCTTTATCCAACACATTCTTGTTGGTCGTCGTATCGTGATACACATAGGCGGTGCCTGTGTAGCCATGCAGTAACGCGCTCAGGTCAATGACACTGGCAGAGGCTACGCTCGTAGTATTCCCCATCGTGAACCCAATCGCCGTATCACTGCCGTTGTCGCCGCTCGCGTCACTGTTGTTGAGGTTGGTGAGGTTGGTGAAGCTCAACATCGCATGCCCACCCGTGCTGCTGATGGTGTAGGTATCATTCCCTCCGCGCCCATCAAGAAACGAGTTCACATTCGCGGTGCTGTTGGCTGTCAAGTTGTCGTTACCCGCGCCCCCAATCAATCCTTCGATATTGGTCAAGGTCACCGTATCAAAACCGGTGTTCTGCACGGTGGTGGTATTCAGATTCACGGTGATCGACGTGGTGCCGGCCAGGGTAAAGTCCAGAATGTTTTCGCCCCCGCCAATCACCCACGCCGGTGTCCCGAAATGATTCAGCCAGCCGCCACCACCGTTATAGGTGTCAGCTCCTGCCGTCGCAAAGAAGGTGTCGTTATAGCCGGTGCCAATGAAGTTGCCATTAGCGCTGTGACTACCGGCTTCGGCGGACAATACATAGTTGTGGGTCGCCAAAGTGGCGGTTAACCCAGTCCAGGTGGCGTTGACGTTCTCAATGGTGTTGCCACCGAAAGTCGCCTGTCCGCCCACATCACTGGACGTACCGCTCACGCCGTTCACAGTGCTCACACTGTTTAGCAACACTGCGGTATAGGTTTCCAAAGCACTGAGGCCATAGAAGTACACTAAAGCAGAAGAGTTATTAGTGGTTAAACCACCTTGTGGGTTTATTATTTTAGAAGAGACCAACACCCCCGAAAAGTTATACAACTGAACGGTACTTGCGCAATAGACATTCAAGCCATCAGGATCGAAAATTTGTAAATGCAAACTGGTTCCGTCGGTGACCGGATTGTTATTTATTATATAAGGCAAGTGAATAGCAGCGTCAGCATTTACCATCAAATCAACTGCACCACCCCAATTAAAGTCCCAAGGGGTGACGCCAAGAAATTCACTTCGTACGAGTGTTGAGAGATTCGCTCCTAGGCTAAACACCCTACCCTCTTGATTCGTATACAGCGCGATATTGCCGCTTATACCATACGCAGACACTTCAATCACGTCCATCTTGCCATCGTGATTCCAGTCGATAGCCAGAGACCCAGAGCCGTTCAAATTATCGGTAAAATACGTCGCCGTCCCGCCAGTGGTTCCAGCGGCAGTGGCAAAACCACCATGACCATCATTCCAGTAAATACGACTCGCGTTACTGTCAGAGGCATTGATCACGTCCCGTCCTTTGTTCAGGTACAAATCCATAAAGCCATCGTTATTAAAATCGGCCCAAGTCATGGCCACAGCGGTCCCAGTAGCGAGGACAGGCGTGATAAATACCCCCGACAGGCTCCTCAACACAAAGGAGTTCGTGGTTGACTGGTCATTCATAAAGGTTATCAGGGCAAAGTTACCACTGGCATTGGTGTGTTCAATGATGTCCACCATGCCGTTGTTTTTCAGGTCAACCGCAGATACTTCCGCGTAGTTATTCACCGTGCCAGTGCCCGTCGGCCGCCCGGTACCCGTCGTGGCGGTACCGTTCATCCAAGCTAGTGTCCCAGCCGTATTGGTCACAAAGGTAAGAGAGGTGTTGGCGCGGGAGCCCAACGCAAAACCCAGATACCCATCACCGGTTTTATCATAGGCTACTATGCCTCCATAACCCCGGCTGTCACCACTCAAATTCACAGTATTGGTATAATTTTTATCATCCGCCGCCGTTACAACATAAAACCGCCCCAAGAACTTATACGTGGTTGCCAGACTAGCCGATCCAGGAAAGCCCGGTTCATTTCAAAGCCGACGTTATCGCCCCCTTGGGCACCACTCACTCGCTCCCGGAACACAAGGTGCTGTACCGCTCCGACACCCACGCGCCGCTGCCTAACCCTGCTGTTGTTGCTGTACCACGAACCACCCTCCAGGTTTTGCGATAGCTGAATAATGGATGACGTAAACGGCCAACCGGCCTGGTAAAGAGCCTGTATAGAATATCGGCTTTCGAAGCCGATGCACTTTTAAGGATTACCAGGCGCGACTCTCATCGTGGCGCTGGGGCATGCCCCAAATAGACGCCGGATAGATTTAAGCAAGCCAATCACATCGCCCGTTAATCAGTATTGCAAAAATGGGGGTGACCATAGATTACTCTATGAATTCAGGGAGAATTTCCGTTGCAATCTCAAGCAAATCTCAGTGTCCGCCAAGGATATGATCACTCTTACGACGTTTAAAGGGCTGTCAAATTCATGAGCTTTTCACCAAAAACGGCACGGGCATTCATTCTCTCATCGCTGGAAAACATAGGCGTTGACCAAGATAAGTTACAGGCCATAAACCACGGCGCGGAAATCTACGGTCCGCAGGGACTATTGGACTCCATACATCTAGTCGGCCTTATCTCAGAAATTGGTGAATGGGTCGACAACACCGCAGGTAATTCCGAGAGTTTCTTCGATATTCTCGATGACGATCTGTTCGACAACTTTAAAGATATCAATCGAATCGAATCGTTATTAAACGGAAAATTCAGCCATGTCAGCTTTTGCTCCTGATAGTCAATATATCCACACCGACAAAATTGAAGACATCCCCTATCAGCTACTGGCCGATAAAGTGCCCACGCCTTTTTATGCGTACAGTGCCACACAGATAAAAACAGATTTTGCCGAGCTTAAACGCACGCTTCCCCAGGGGATAGATTATTTCTACTCCCTCAAGGCCAACCCGAACAAAGCGCTGGTTGCTCTATTGCACCAGGCAGGAACGGGCTGCGAAGTATGTTCCCTGGTGGAGTTGGAAATTGCATTACGTCAGGGTGTGGCGCCGGGCGATATTATTTTCGTCGGGCCAGGCAAACATATAAATGAGTTAACGCAGTGTTGCCTTGCCGGCATTAAAGCCGTGGTGGTCGAATCAATCGAAGAAATGGTTTTACTCAATGATATTGCCGCCGGCCTGGGGGTAACCCAGAACATTGCCCTGCGTATCAACCCCGACTTCAGCGGCGAAAAAGCCAAGTTGGTGATGAGCGGCAAACCCCGGCAATTTGGTATTGATGAACAGCTACTGCCGCAGGCTTTTGCCGGTCTCAGGCAGCTTCCGCAGCTGCGTCTGGCAGGGATCCATATTTATCTCGGCACCCGGATTCTTGACTGGCAGGCGCTTGCCAACAATACGCAAAATATCCTGACACTGGCCGCCACGCTTCAGCATACATATGAAATAAACCTCGACTTTGTTGATGTGGGTGGTGGCTTTGGGGTGCGCTATTTTGACAAAGAAAAAGCACTCGATCTGGCCGCTCTGGGAGAGGCACTGCTGCCTGTCGTGAACGACTACCGTCAGTGTTTTCCACGCTGCAAAATCGTTATTGAGCTAGGCCGCTTCCTGATCGCGAGGGCGGGCATTTTTGTCACGAGGGTTAACTACCTTAAGCCTTCCCGCGATGAGTGGTTTGCGGTGTGTGATGGTGGTGCCAACTGCCACGGCAGTGCTGCTGGCATCAACTCATTGATCCGTCGAAATTTCCCGATGGCGCGCCTTGGCCCATCTCGGCATAACGACCAGCATCGTTATCAAGTGACCGGCCCCCTGTGTACGCCCACTGACTTACTGGGCGAAAACATCATGCTCGCCGAGCTTCGTTCGGGGGATCTGATCGGTATCGGGCACTCCGGTGCCTATGGTGCCAGTGCATCACCGGTGGGCTTTTTAAGTTTCGGTCACCCGGCAGAAGTGCTTGTCGAAAATGACCAGGCCTTTCTGATCCGCACGGCAGATAGCGTAGACACAATGCTGGCCCCCCAGGTGTGCCAGCGTTTGCCTTTGGCCAACTCCTGAAGGAATCCCTATGTCCCTGGAGTTTGCGGCATCTCATATCCTGTGGCGTCAGTTTGAAAGGAATAACGATGCGCCCGCCGTAGACGACGGGCAAATAGAAAAAGTGAAGGACTTCGTCAACGCCTTTTTCCATTCACATGGCCATACGGGTCAGGCCCAGGACCATCATGCCTTCCGCTGGTACGCCGCACAAAACCAGACGTTTAGGACGATGCTGAAACAATTGGTCGGGGAGCTGGGAAACCAGATTTTACTCAATGACCTGGATCTGGTGGTGCTGACCCACTGGACGCCGGACGTAGAGATCGGATGTTCGGTGACCAATGCCATTATTTATGAGACGGGTTCCCACGACGCCTTTGGTATTGCCATCAGCGATCATGGTCTGAGCAGTACTTTTCTAGCGCTACAAGTCATTGAGGATTATCTCGACGACATGGACCGAGGCAGCCATGAGAAAAAGGCCTTACTGATGATCGCCGACCAGGATGCCATCCTGTATAGCAGCCCCTGCCTGGCCAGTTTCAGCCCTACGGCCAGCGCCTGTGTCGTAATGTTGCGCAGCTTGCGAGGCGAACATACCGCAGGCCAATCCGGAAGTATTGCGTTTAAACACTATCGAAAAGTCCCTTTCCCGGCCACCCGCCAGGCACTGGATGCCTTGCTCGCCACGTTGGATATGTTCACTTCCGAGGAAGAATTACTGCCGCTGGTGATTCTGACCACCCCGTGTTTTGCCGGACAGTTGCGGCAGCATGCGCAGCTGGCAACTAACCGCATCGAGAGCTGGGATGAGGCGTTACTCTCTTCAGCCCCCTGGGTCCGGTTAAAAGAACTTGCGACGGACAGCAACCGTATTTTATTGGTGCTGCCGGAGGGTAAGTATCTAGTCTGCGCGGGCTTCGTGGCGGAGGCCTAAAATGTATATCCACACGATAACCAGCCTGGTCGCTGCGAACCTCACCCCACTGTCTGCCCTGGCGGAAAAATATGACTGGGGTGAACGCAACAATAAAATCTTTGGCCGCTTTCATCGGATGGAGTCGGCCAGCCTGTTTGAGCTGGATGCGTTGCCTGATCTGATCATGCGGCTGTTGCAACAGTTCAAGGCTGAGTGTGACCCGGTACTGTTTGAACAAATTGGCTATGTGGCCTGGGCCCACTCACTGAATTGTCCCAGCCCTTTTGACCTTGCCCCCGCTCTGGCCAGCGACCTGCGTATGTTTTTGGGTCGCTCGGAGGTTGAGTTTTTCTCTGTCACGCAAGCGTCGTGTGCATCAGCGCTGGTCGGGCTGAAATTTCTTAAAGCTAAAATATCTGCGGCTCACGCCAGTCAGGATAACGTCTGTGCACTATTGATCACCGGGGAAAAATGCTTCCACGACACCGTGCAATACGTCGATCAAAATGGCTATTTCGGCGAAGCATTTTGCGCGACCCTGCTCAGCGCAAATCCCTCGCCCAGCGCCTTGCGCCTGAGTGCCGTGCATGTCCAGCAACTGCCCGCCTACGGCACACGTATGCGCGCGACGGATCGCGAAAGTGAAAACGCTTACGATCACGCCTTTATCCCCACCATGCTTGAGACCGTGCACACCGCGCTGCAGCACGCAGGACGGCGCCCTCAAGAGCTGCGTACGCTGATCCCGTACCACATCAGCCCGCCCACCTTCGACAGGATTGCCGACGGCGCAGGTTTTGCCCGGGACATCATCTACCGTCGTCATCTCTACCAACTGGGACATTGCTTTTGCAGCGATGCGTTCCTCAACCTGAAAAGCCTGCTGGCGCACCGCGATAACTCTATCGCCGTTCACCCCATTCTGGCCCTGGCGTCCGGCATCGCCGGCACTTTTGCAGCCATCGTTCTTGAATTGAATAATGAGGATGAGACATGAGCACAACCCATTTGACCCAATGGCTGGTGCTGGCTGCACACCAGTTCCCTGAGAAAACGGCGCTGATCGAGGGTGAGCATGCAGTGACTTGGGCCGCACTCCATCAACGTGTGCTCAATACCGCCGCCTACTTGCGTCAGCAGCAGGTTGAACGCGGCGACAGGGTATTGGTATGGCTGCCCAATGGGGTGGATTTCGTCGTCTGCTTCTGGGCCGTGCAATATTTGCAGGCCGTGTTTGTTCCGGTGAATCCGGATACACCGCTGGCACGGGTCGGCTGGTTACTCGACAACGCAGCGTCACACCTGTTGATCGCCCAGGCCGGGCAGGCCACTGCGCTGGCAGCGGCACCCGGCAACCCTGACCTGCAGGTGCTGTTTGATCAAGCGCCCGGCGCGCAAGAGAGCGGTTCGCCACTGCTGTCCCTGCAACAAATAGCGGCACTCGCACCGGCCATACCGTTGCCTGTTCGAGGTGCGCTGGATATTGACCTGGCCTGCCTGATCTACACCTCGGGTTCTACGGGCGCCCCCAAAGGGGTGATGTTGACCCAGCGCAATATGCTGAGCGCGGCGGACTCTGTCGCCACCTATTTGCAATTGGCGGCCAGCGACCGGATTTTCTGCACGATCCCCATGAGCTTCGACTACGGGCTGTATCAAGCGATCATGACGGCCAAGGTGGGCGCAACGCTGATTATCGAAAAGGATTTCAGCCGTCCGCTCTTTGCCCTTAAACAGCTGGTCAAGCACAAAGCCACCGTCCTGCCGATTGTTCCCACGCTGCTGGCGATCATTGCACCATTGGCCAAACGCTATGACTTCTCCTCCCTGCGCAAAATCACCAACACCGCGGCGGCCCTGCACCCCAGCGATATAGACCTGCTGCTCTCACTCTTCCCCCAAGCTGAGATTTTTTCCATGTATGGGCTGACCGAGTGCCATCGCTGCACCTGGCTTCCCCCTGCATTGTTGTCCCGGCATAAAGACAGCGTGGGCTACGCCATCCCGAATACCGAACTCTGGGTAGTGGATGAAGACGGCGTGGCGCACCGCAGCAATGCCACCGGCGAACTGGTGATCCGTGGGGCAACCGTGATGCGCGGCTACTGGCGAAACCCGGAGCAGACCGCGAAAAAGCTGCGGCCAGGCCCGTTGCCCGGCGAATCGGTCCTCTACACCGGCGACGTGTGCCGGCTGGATGAGCAGGGCTTGCTTTATTTCCTGTCGCGCAAAGATGACATTCTGAAAACCAATGGCGAAAAAGTCGCCCCGCGGGAAGTCGAGGGCGTACTCAAACGTATGCCGGGGGTGCTGCAGGTCGCGGTGATTGGCGTCGCCCATCCCATCTACGGCGACGAAATCGTGGCATGTATCGAGTGCACAGCCCCCCTGGACACCGTACAGCTCAAGGCATTTTGCCAGACCCATCTCGAAGCCTATAAACGGCCTCACCGCTATTACTTCAGTGAAGCTTTACCCAAAAACAATAATGGGAAAGTTGACCGCGGCCAGTTATCCGCCCTCCTGCCGCGCCAGCAAAACAACCTCAACGTCGCGTGTACACATCAAACAGGGAGTCACCATGCATACGCCAACCATCATTGAAGCCATCGGACTGGTCCTGGAAAGTTCAAACCTCTCGGAACTGAGTGCCCAGACCCATCTGGAGCGCGACTTGGGATTTGAAAGCGGTTTGTATATCGAACTGATCATGTACCTTGAAGAGCGCATCGAGGATCTGGTGCTCGACCCTGCCACGCTGGAATTCCAGCACTTCGAAACCGTGGGCAGTTTGTCGAACTTCATTGAACTTCAGCTCGCCAGCCGGGCGGCATGAATGGACGCCTGGTCTGAGCTCATATCGGTGTTTATGCGCTTTGAGGATCAACCCCATACCGCCTGGCGCCACCATTCACTGACGTACAGCTATGCGGCGCTCAGTCAGCGTGCGCAGGATATCGCCATTGAAATAGTCCGCCAGCAGCCTCGAGGCGAGAGCCCCCTGGCGCCGGTATTGGTTTACGGCCATAAGTCTTTCGATTTTCTGGCGACCTGGTGGGCCTGCATTCTGTGCGGTTGTCCGATTGTGCCGGTTGAGTCGGATAACGCTCCCGAGCGGCTGGAACGTATTGCCCATGCGGTCGGGGCAAGCCTGATCCTGAACACGGATACCCTGCCACTGTTCGCCGCAAATGCCAGGGTGATTGCCCTCGCCGCCTTGCCCTGGCAGCGCCATGATGACGCGGCGCTGCGCCATTTACTCGACGGCACCCGCCGGCGGTTCGCCAACGCGACCGGAACCCCGCTGGCCTACATCATGTTTTCCTCGGGCACCACCGGGGAGCCCAAGGGCATTCAAATCAGCCTGTCTAACCTGGTCGATTTCGTGGCCTGGATACGCAGCGACTTTGCGCTGGACGGGGCCATCACGGGAAATGTGCGCTACTGCTTCGATGTCTGCCTGTTTGAAATCTGGCTGGCCTGGCAGTTTCTGCAACCACTGTCCGTGCTCGATCATCGAGAGTTGATCAACACCCGCAAGATGATTGCCCAACATGCGCAAATGGCACTGACCTGCTGGGTATCCACGCCGTCGATGATGCGTCTCTACCTGCTGGACCCGACCTTCGATGCCCGGACACTGACGCAGTTGCGGCGTTTTATCTTCTGCGGTGAAACGCTGCCCAAAGAGATCGTCACCCAGTTATGGGCACGCTTTCCAGGCAGTGAAGTGATCAATACCTACGGCCCCACCGAATGTACGGTGGCGGCTTCACAAGTGGTGATCACCCCGGACATGGTGGCTTCGCCACTGCCCCTGCCGATTGGCTGCGCCAGGCCCGGCGCGGTACTGCACCTCGCCCAGCCCGTGGACGCCTCGGGCCGAGGGCAACTGTTGATCAGTGGTGAGTGTGTCGGCCCTGGCTACCTCAATGCAGCGCCTGCGCGTCAGGCCAGTTTCAGCCGGCAGGATGGGCAAGCCACTTACGCCACCGGTGATATCGGCCTGTTTGATGGCACCTGGTACTACTTCCTGGGGCGGGAAGATGGCGAGGTCAAGATACAGGGACACCGCATTGACCTGCACGAAATAGAACACTTCCTGCGCGACCGCAACCTGGTCGCTGATGTGGTGGTGGAGCCGTATTGGCGCAAGGGCAACGCAGAGGCGATCCAGGCCTGCGTGATCCTCAATGCAACCTGCGAGTTGTCACAGCTTGGCAACGCCATGCAAGCCCATTTCCCGCCGTGGGCCATTCCACGTTACTGGTACAGCACACCTCATACCGTACTGAATCATAACGGCAAACTGGATCGTTCAGCTGCCCGGCAACTGGCTTTGGACAACGGAGAAAAATATGTTTTTATCGCAAATCAAACCGCTGTTTGAGCGGCTGAAATATCAGCATAGCGCCACAGCGTTGATCAACCAGCAAGGCACTTACAGCTTTGCCGAGCTGGGCATGCGCACCGCCGCCATTGCCCAGGCGCTCGCGCCGTGGGCAGGCCGTAACGTGCTGGTTCACGGCCATAAGCAACTGGATGCCGTTGCCGCCATGCTGGCGTGTATCAGCCAGGGATGTTGCTTTACCTTTGTCGATCAAGCCAACCCCGTTTCGCGGATTGAAAAGATTGCCAGCATGACCCGAACCGAGCTGATCCTCACGGCGACGACACAGAAGCTGGAAGGTCTGGATCGTTGGCCACACTGGGTCATGTCGACCCTGGAAAATGGCGACCCGGCGTCACTGCCACTCAAACCTGAATTGACCCAGCCGGTCTTTTATATTCTCCCCACCTCGGGTAGTACCGGTGAACCGAAGGGCGTCAAAGTCAGCTATGAGAACTTCGCTGCGTTCTCGGCGTGGTACAGCCCGCTGGTCAACGACGATGTCGCACAAGGATGCCATGTGAACCATGCCTGCTTTTCCTTCGACATGGGAATACTGGATCTCTTCCCGGTGCTGTGCCAGGGGAGAGCCTTACTGATGCTGGATCATCGCCACAATGTGTTGCCCCGCCAAAATATCCGCCTGATGTCGTCCCAACCGGAATGCCCTGTCACCAGTTGGTTTTCTACTCCCAGCTTTGTTGATTTGATGTTGAAGGATCCCTTGTTCAGCCCGCAGCAGTTTCCGGAACTGACGAGGTTCTTTATTGCCGGTGAGCGCGCCTCGCTGGGATTGGTTACCCAGTTGCAGGCTCGATTCCCTGGTCTGGAGGTGATGCACGGTTATGGCCCGACCGAGACCACCTGTATGACCCATACGTACTCTCTTGGCCAGCCGCCCCAGCATAACGCAGGCCTGCTGTCCCTTGGCGGAATCTGCGGGTTGAACCGGATCAGGATTGTGGATGCCGATGGCCGCAGCCTGCCACCTGGAGAAATGGGTGAAGTGCGCTTGTACGGCCCACAAGTATCACTGGGTTACCTGCCTGAAGACCACCCACGTAACGACGCATTCAGCCAGGATGAATTCGGACGCTATTACGCCACCGGTGATCGGGGATTTCTGGATGAAGATCAATCCCTGTTTATTTACGGCAGGGATGACAGCCAACTGAAATTGCACGGTAACCGTATTGAGCTGGCCGAAATTGAAAGCAGTGTTTGTCGCTCTGTGGAGGTCACTCAATGTTGCGTGGTGCCGATAAAAGAAGAGGGCAAAATCATCGACCTGCAGCTTTTTATTCAGTTACGCGATGACAACGCTACCCACCGTGAAGCATTACGCCATTTCCTCGCAGAACAGTTACCCGCCTACATGATCCCGAAATCCCTGTTTTTTTGTCAGGATTTCCCCATGACGCTGCATGGAAAGATTGATCGTCAGCAGCTGGTGCGCCAGCACAGAGCGCTGTCAGCCTTAACCTGATGTCCGCCTGCAAGCACATATAAAAAACCTCCAGTCATTACTGAGAAAATACCCACCATTCTTTGAACTGGCGCCGGATAGACGGCGGACATAAACGTTTCTTCAACGATAAAGGGCGTCGCGATGCGTTTTAATCATATCGGTTATGTGGTTTCCGACAGTGATGCAACTGCCGTCGCCGTTAAACCGTTTTTCCCGGTTATCGTCAGATATAAAGAATACATTGCCGCACAAAAAGTTTTTATCACCCTGCTGGCGACGGCTGACGGGGACAGCCAAATAGAGTTGGTCGAACCCCTGGAAAATAATCTGCCATTGCGTGAGTTACTGGTTAAATCCGGCAAGTCGTCGCTTCCCTACCATATCTGCTTCGAAGTAAATAATTTTGACGAGCAATTCAAAATAATGAAGACAGCGGGCTGGATCGTGTTGACGCGCCCATTTAACGCCTTTAATAGCAGCCACCGCGCCAGCCACCTCTATCACCCTGATGCAGGGGTTATCGAAATCATGACGGGCCCGCTATGAGTCAATTTTACGATGACGCTTTCGCCAGGCAATCCTGCCCGTTGGGCGCAGACGCCCAGCAGATTGCCGACCAATTACGCAACCTCGGCGATACGCGGCAGGTCATGAGCCAGTGGTCGCTCGCCCCGACGCTGAATCATCTCGGCTTGCCGCAGCGATATCAGGCGTCGTCAAGCCTTCCGGCGGTCAGCCTGGCCGCGCGCTATGAACTCTATGAGCAGGTGGGTTTCGTCTCCCCGGCGCTGATGTTCTGTGCGCCCGGACCGAGCATGGCAGCGTATGTCGTTGCCGGACTGGGTAACGAACAACAGCAGGATGCCTTTTTCGGCCATTTTCGACAGGCATTGTGCTGGTCATGCTTTGCGATGACCGAACCTGCACAGGGAAGCGATGCCAGTGCCATGCAGACCACCGCGACGCAGGTTGACGGTGGGTTCCTTATTTCAGGGCGCAAGATGTTTATCGGTAACGGAATGATCGCCGAAACCGGTGTGCTATTTGCGCGTACCGCGCCGGGGCCATTGGGAATTAACGCTTTTTTGTTTGCTCCGCAAAACCCAGCCATCACCCGCCACAGCCTGGCCTTAACCGGGCTTGATGGCATAAACCTGGCGCAGATGCAGTTCGACAACATGTTTGTCCCGACAGGGGATTTGCTGGGTCAGCACTTAAAACCTACCCAACGTTTTGCGCAGTCGGCGATCGCAACATTCGATGCACTGCGCCCCTGTGTTGGTGCGCTGGCGCTGGGTGCGGCGCGGCGTGCACTGCATGAGTGGCAAGCCTGCGTCATGCCCACCCCGGCGCAGTCACAACAGCTATTGCAACTAAACCGGCGCTGGCATGCGGCTTACCGCGAGGCCTTGACGGTCTGTCAGAAAATTGATGAGAAAAAGGCCCCAGGAAGAAGTCCCGGCATGGTGAAAACCGCTTGCGTGATCCTCGCCGAGGAGATTATCAGCCAGCTTATCCATGCTTTCCCGGCAGACATATGGCCTATGCCGACGGCATTATGGCAGGCATTTCGCGATGTAAAAGCCTTTGAATACACCGAAGGAACACGACAGATCCACCGACTGAGCCAGAGTTTTTCACCGCGACAAGCCAGCCAGGAATGCCGATGACCACCGCCCCTCTGGTGCAGGGTCAACTGAATATCGTCAGTACCTGTGAAACCATTATTCCTGACAGCCGGCATTTTATTGCCACGCAGCAGCAACTGGCCCAAGCCCGCTGGTATCACCACTGGCCGCAAATCGATTGTGTCGAGCGCCTGCATGCCAGAGCCGTTGTGGAACTTTGTCGTAGCGTCGCCAGTGGCCCTTATCCGACACAACTGGTTTACGACACCCCTTACCCGGCCGCGCGCGGTGCCACCCCTTTACTGCAAAGCCTGTTATCCCACTGCCCTGGGTTCACCGAAACCTGGGGCGTGTGCAACGCACAATTTGATCCAGAACAGGCCGGTTCGCTGGCAAGCACGCTGCTTCAACCCGGGCAACGCCTGCTTTATCTGTATGACCCGCTGCAGCGCCTGAGTTGTGATCCCACGCCTCAACTAGCAACGCTGCACTATTTGATTTTTTCTGCACAACCATCGGGGGAGCAATGGATACCCAGCTTGCTTCACTGATTGAGCGCCTGGCAAAGCCTTCCGTGTTGCCGATGCGTCCGGCCGAGTCGCGACAGCTGGCCACCATGACGACCGACGTTGTCACCTGCGGCCCCTACCGCAGCCGGGTGCTGATAAAGGAAAACCACGATCCAAAGGCCAAAAGCGCTCTGTTGTTACACGGCTGGGGTGGCCATCCGATGATGCTGTCTGTGGCGCAAACGTTACTGCATGCCCGAGGATATCGGGTCTACATGCCCTTTCTGCTGGGCCATGATCCCCACGCGCCTGCCAGTTGCGATTTTCCCGGACAGTGCTCGTTATTGCTGGCGATGCAGGCCAAATACGGCCCGTTTGATACCGTGGTTGCTCATTCGGCAGCCGGGATCATCACGGCGATGGCCCACTGGTTGGGTTTTACCCTCGACCGGGTGGCTTTGCTTTCAGCCCCGGCCTCATTGTTCAGCCTGTTGCAGCATTCCCTGTTGCACCATCAGGTCGCCGGACATTACCTGCCACTGCTCAGTACTTATTACCAAAGCCGCTATCCCATGCCCGCCGCCCTGCAAGCCGCACACCCTTATACATTCGGTGCGGCGCGCGTGCTCATCCTGCATGGAAAACAGGACCAGAGAATCAACTGTGCGGATGCCAAGCAAATCCATGCTCAATTGCCGGATAGCCAGCTGGATGTGATTGAAGACACAGGTCACCTGGGCATCCTCTCGCATCAGCGCACCCAACAGGCGCTGGGCAGGTTTCTCTGTGCGATAAACGCTGACCATGAAAAAGGGCATAACCATGTTGGGGCATATTGAATCCATTACCGTATACATTCCCGAACAGCGTAAGTCACTGGCCGAGGTCGCCCCCTCCCTGGGGCTAACACCGCTTGATGTCAGAATGTTTTCACGGTTCTATGGGCTGGCGAGCTTCCCGCGCCAACCCGGCTCGCTGGACGACCTGATGCGCCCGCTCCTGGAGCAATTTGTCGCCGCTCATCCTGACCTTATCGCCCGCATCCGGCACGTGGTGCATGCGCATACTCTGCCTTCCATCCGCCCTTTCCACCAGACAGGCAGAGCCCTGCTCGACGAGTCCGGGTTCGCTGATGACACCCATTACTGCAGCCTGACGATGGGGCACTGCGCGACTTCGTTGTCTGCCGTGGAATATGCATGCAGCCGTCTCAAGGAAGGGGAATATGCCCTGCTGCTGGTCGGCGAGAAAGCCTTCCATCCAAAGGTAGAGCTGATTGATGACACCACGATCATGGGCGAAGCCGCTTGTGCCGTGCTGCTCAGCCGCTCGGGTGATAGCGGTAAAGTCAACGCCCGCTACAGCGAGCAGGCCGGCGAATTCAGTCGACAAAAGGGTCATGAGTCCAGCAGCGAGTCAACATTCGCCACTGCCTATTTCGCTTTCATCAGCGACGCCATGCGCAGCGCCCTGCACCATTTCGACTGCTCCCTGGATTCCCTGGACTGGATAGCGCCGCATAATGTCAATCTCTCCTCCTGGCAGAAACTGGCCGACGAACTCGCTATCCCTCGCACAAAGATTTTTCTGGAAAATGTTCCCCGCTACGGCCATTGCTTCGGTGCGGATCCTTACCTCAACCTAGCCGCCCTCATCCGTGGGCAACAGCTTTCTCCCGGCGATAACGTGATGTTAGTCAGCGTCGGAATGGGTGCCACCTTTTCCTCATTGTTACTTGAGTTACCCGCGGGCAATGAAATCCCCGTCTTTTGCAACCTGAAGCAATACCCGGATTTGAGGCCGAATTAAGTTAACGCTTAGTTATTCCTCTACGCGAACGCAACCACTTATGAGCGATATCACCCGCTACTATCCGCAACTTTACGCGTTGTCAGAGCGACTTCTCGCTGCCGGACAGCTCGCGGAAAATAACCCACATAAGGCGACTGCCTGTCTTGATCACCCAGAGTTGATGAGCATTGCCTGTATCGGCATACCCTCACGGTTCAATCCCTGGGAAACACCGGCATTTTCCAATGTCAGCTATGCCCGGCACCTGCAAATTATCGAGTACCTGAGCCGCACGGACGCCAGCGCCATGATGCTGTTGCCGGGTGCGTCCCTCAGTACTCGCGCCATTCTGACCCAGGGCAATGAACAGCAGCAGGCACGTTTTTTTGCCTGCTTTGCTGAACGCCCTGCCTGGACATTCTTTGCCGTCACGGAACCCGAGATAGGTTCAGATGCTGGCGCTATCACCAGTGAGCTCACGCACAGTGAACAGGGCTGGCGGCTCAATGGCACCAAACTGCTGATTGGGGGAGCCATGCTGGCGAGCGTAGGCATCGTATTTGCGCGTTATCAGCAAAGCCAGCGACTGGTGATGGTCTTCCCTGATGAGGCCAAGGGGACCTTGCAACGTGATTCGCTGGACACCGTCGGTTTGGCCGGCGCCGGATTAACTCGCCTGACGTTTAAAGATCTTTGCGTAAAGGAAGAAGATATTCTGGGGCATGAGCGCCGCGAATTACTGCAGGGGCTCAACTCCCTGAGCATGGTATTCGAACGTCATCGGCCAATGGTGGCGGCCATGGCACTGGGCACGACATTTGGCCTGCTGACGGCACTGGACACACGCCCCTTACCGGCCGCGGTGCGACTCTGGGTCGCCCGGCAGTGGCGAAAATATCTTGCCATCTATCAGCAGATGCTCACCCTGGCAGAGGGCTACAGCAACGGCCAGCATCAGCATGCCCTCACCAGTCAGCTCAAGCGCAATGCCACCCGCCTGGTCGAGGAAACAGCGTGCCATCTGCCACATTGGCTGAACCGCGACGACTGGCTGGACGATCGATTACTGCGCAAGCGCTATCGCGACAGCTTTGCGTTTGAGTACATGGAGGGCACCAGCAATATCCACCTGCTCAATAGCTTCCGCCCGCCCGTACCCAAAGGGATAAGCCTGTGACACTCTGCCTTGATCCTGCCGATATCGTATTCCAGTCGTTTCATCATACCGAAGCGCCCCTGCCTGAGTGGGAAGCCGATATCCCGCACTGGCGGTCTTATGTGCAGCATTTCTTCCTGGCCAACGGTGAGACGCTCAACCCGCAGGACGAGCAAGTGCAGGCGTGGATCACCAGTCAGGAGCGCGCCGCCTTCAGCGATATGGTAGGCCTGCTGTTGCCCCAGTTAGCCGCGGTCATCGAACCTCAGCGGGTGAAAACGGTGCTGATGGCGCATTGGACGCCAGACCTGCACATGGGCAGTTCGGTCGTGAATGCCGCCATCCATCAAATGGGGCTGTCCGCCTGCCTGGCATTGGCCATCAGCGACCGCGGGCCGGATGCAGGTCTGTTCGCGTTGGACGGTCTCAATGACTGCCTGGCAGGTAAAGACGAGGACGGCCTTTTACTGATTGCCGAGCAGAAAAACCTGATGTACTTCTCGCCGCTGATGGCGGGTCTGCAACCGGAAAATAATGCCTGCGTGTGCCTGGTGAATAAGCAGCAACGCGGATTGCGCTACCGGGGGTTCAGACGAGCGCCTCTGGCGCAGTGGTCCAATGAGTGGTTATCGCACGCTGTTGAGCACCTGGGGTTGGCCAAAGAGCGTCTAACCCTGATTGGCCCTGCCCGGCTACTGGAGAAAGCGCATGTCGGCGCTCACTCGTTTGCCGTCAACCCCCATTTGCTGTGCGCAGCCCCTTTCGTTGCCTTACGCACCCTCTGGAAACCGGAACGTGACTACCTGCTGATCAGCGAAAATGATAACGGGATCAGCCTGTGCGGGCTCGCAGCAGCGGAAGGCCCACGATGAACATTGCGTCTCTGGCAACTTATATCCCACCCGCCAGATTGTCCCTCGAACAGATCATTGCTCATCGCGGCGGTAGTCCGGCAGAAGCGCGTACATTTCGCCAACTTTTCGGCCTTCGAGAGGCGTCAACACTGGCGAGTGAAGAAAGCGCCGAAGGATGTTTTCACACCCTGCTGCAACAATTGGGTGAAAGCCTGACTGAAGGCGAAAAGATTGATGCGGTCATATTAATCCAGGGCTTACCCGCTCAATCCTTGCGGCAAAGTGTCAATCTTCCGTCTTTGCGACAACAGTTAAACTTTATCGCTGCGGATGCGCCACTTCTTACCCTCAACCAACAAAACTGCGCCACCTTATTCTGGGGAATGCGTCTGGCCGAACGGTTGCTGGCAAGCGGCAAGCATCGCTGCGTGGCGCTGCTGGCGGGCGACACGCTGGCCGACTTTGATCTGGCCGAGCGCTATGTCCCTGGCTGTACATTGATTGGCGACGCCTTCGTCGCCGCCCTGCTCAAGCCAGGTGGCGGCCAGCGAAGGGTGTCGGGAATCCAATGCTTTTATCATCCCGGATTCTGGCAAGGTCTGGACGGCAGCCGCGCCGACATCAAACGCTTCTATCAGTCCCACGACAACCTGGTAGCGCAGGCCTTGGCGTCCTACCCTGATGATCTGCGAAAGCGTGCCTGGCTATTACCTCACAACATCAACCGCCTCAGCTGGCAAACCTGGCTGCGCCATCCTGACAACCACCTCCAACCTGTCGCCACGGACCTGATAAGCCATTGCGGGCACTGTTATTGCGCGGATCCTCTGTTACTGCTCGATAGCTATGCCCCTCAGGATACCGGCCGCCCTGCCCTGCTGCTTTCGGTGGGCCTGGGCGGCTGGGTAGGTTGCGCCGCAATTACTTCAGATGCCTTACTGGAGCCAGCCCATGCACAGTAACCCCAATGATATTCCGTTCGTCAAGCCGTCCGCAGCCAGGTATGCGCAGCTAGGCCTCCTGAAAATTGCCGAAAATGCCTGTCGCCAACACGGGGATAAGGTCTGGATCGGCGAAGAAGATGATGCGATGCTGCTGCTGGCGGGCGCTCGACATATCCGTTTTTTTCTTGAGAACGAAAGCAGCTTTCCCAAAGAACTCGAACATACAGCCTCAGTCAGGCGGATACTGTTGGGCCAATCGCTGATCACAGCGAGGGAAGGTGAAGAGTGGCGCCTGGCCAGAAGGTTGACCGCGCCGATGGTCAATCCCAAATCAACGCTGTTAAAAAAGGGGACCCAACTCTCCGCTCAGTGGCTGGTGGCCGCTCTCCAGGACCCAAAGCAAGATTCAATGCAGGAAGTCTGCCTGCAGTGGGCCCTGATGTGCGTTGCGCAAGGATTCGTCGGCCCCACGCTTAGCCCTCCACAGCTTAATACCCTGATTAGCCACTTCCGCAAAATCTACCTGGAACTGATTGTCGCTGCGCCGACTGAGGATTATGCCGCGTTATGCCAACACCCGTCCCTGGCCGCGTTCCGTGAGGAACTTGAGTCAATGATCGGGCCATTGATTACTGGCGGTGGCGGTGGCGCTGGGAACATCAACATGTTGCAACGCTTTTGCCAGGCGCTGGATATCAATGCCCATCCGCAGGAACGGGAGCGGGCGATCAGTATGTTGCTGGGTAATCTGGCAGCAAGCGTGGATAACACCGGGATTGCGCTGCTGTGGTGTCTGATCCATTTGTCACAGCACCCCCATTACCAGGACTGGGTCCGTGAAGAATCCCGGCATGCAAAGCGCGACATAGCCTGCGCCATCGTCAAGGAATCGCTGCGTATTACCCCGGTTACGGCCTTTTTCGAACGTGGAACCGAGGGCCCGCTTGAGATCGACGGTGCCGTGATTCCGGCAGGGACCAAAGTGCTGTTTTCACCCTGGTTAGTCCATCGCAATGCGTCTTACTGGCCCGAGCCCCTAAGCTTCAGACCAGAGCGCTTTCTTGAGGGTAGAAAGATTGCACGGGAGTACTTTGTCCCCTTTAGCGTGGGTAAACGCAATTGCGTAGGAATGGCGCTCGCACTGGACCAACTCACCACGGCCATTGAAACACTGTGCAGTCATTGTCATTTTTCCCTTGCGCCATCGACCGTCCCCGCCGCACTCACGCCGATTTGTGGGCTGAATGTCATGCCCAGAGGCCCTATCTGTTTCACCATCGAATCGCTAGGCAGGGTCACTCAGCATGAATATATCGCCTAACTCGGCGGGAGATGCTATCCCGCAACTCAGCGTGTTTTGCTTTTCGGACGTGGCCCGGGAAAGTTTTGCAGAAAAGTATGAACAACTGCTGACCACCGCCAGGCTGGCGGATGAGCTCAACTTTCATGCTATCTGGACACCTGAAAGACACTTCCATACCTTCGGTGGGATGTTTCCTAATCCCTCCGTAGTGAGCGCCGCGCTGGCCGCCACTACACAACGTATCGCGATCCGCGCAGGCAGCGTGGTGCTGCCCCTGCATGATCCGCTGCGTGTCGCTGAAGAGTGGGCGCTGGTGGATAACCTCTCTCACGGCCGGGTTGGCGTAGCGTTTTCCGCGGGCTGGCAACGTAATGATTTCGTACTCAAGGCGGAGCATTACCGTCAGCGTCATGAGGTGCTCTTCTCCTCGTTGGAGCAGATTCAGGCGCTATGGCGCGGCGAATCCGTTACCCGCCACGAACTATCCCTACCGGGACATTCGGAACCGTTCACGTTGCAAACCTGGCCTCCCCCCTATCAAGCCGCCATTCCGGTATGGATCACGACGGGGAGCAATCCCTTGTTATTCAGCGAGGCCGGAAAACGGGGTCTAAATGTCCTGACGCATCTGATTTCACAAACCCGTGAACAACTGCGGGAAAACTGCGCCAGCTATCGCCTTGCACGCCACAACGTCGGGCTGGATCCGGCGGGCGGAAAGATCACCCTGATGATGCATACCCAAGCCGGAGAAGATCGGGAATCGCTGTTGCCACGTCTACGACCGGCCCTGACTGGCTACCTGCGCGCTTTTATGCAGCTGTCTGACAATCTCAGTCAACCTTCGGCGCTTGAACAGGAGAAAACTGACAAAAAGCAGGCCTACACCCTTAAATGGGGAGTAGAAAAATACCTCAACCACTACGGATTGTTTGGCTCTGCCGCAGAGTGCCTGGAGCAACTGAAACAGCTCAAACGTGAAGGCATCGACGAAGTGGCGGGGCTGGTGGACTTTGGCATGCCTCAGGAGAGTGTTGAAACAACACTCCGCACACTGGCGACATTACTGTGAAATAAGGAAGTTATATGAACAACATGAATAACATGACGCTGATGCTTGCGCTGCTGGCCAGCACGACCAGTTACTCTGCGCTGGCCGCAGAAAAAACGTTTCCGCTGACCGCCTTTACCAGCGTTGAAGTCCGACAGGGAATCAACCTGTCCATCAAATGCGCCGCAACGTCTTCAATGGTGGTCTCTGGCGCTGCGGATACGCTGAATAAGCTTCAGGTGACGACAAACGATAAGGCGTTATTGCTCGTGAATGACGCGGCGGCAAATGATCGCTTCGTCTCCCATACCCTGGATATCACGCTGTATACCAGCGAGCCACTGACGGGGCTGACAGGCAAAGCAGGGGTACAAATTGTGGCACCTGCGTGTGCCGTTGATCAGTCCAAACTGGCGGTTGCGGGCAGCATGGGCGCAGACATCCAGATCGAGGGTAAGACGGGTGAGCTGGTTCTTGATCTGGCAATGGGTGGCAGCTTTAACAAAAAGCCGCTGGCCTTCACAGCGGATGTGGCGAATGTCCGCATGAGCATGGGAGCGGAATCATCCCTGTGCCATATTCCACGGATCAACGGCAGCCTATCTGCCGGAGCACGGATGTCTGTCAGCCCATCCGCTCAAGTCGATACCGGCGCCACGGGCTCTTTCGGCAGCGAAGTTTCAACCTCTGATTGTTCGTAAACAGGTCAACCATCAGTTTGATGGCAACCGAGCTGCCATTGAACTGATGGGTACTGCGAGTCAAGGATCGCACCGTAAGCCAGACAAAAAACCCCCTCCCCTTGCACCTGGCAATAATGAATCTGCCCACTACTGACGGGGGGGTCAACCACGACCTGCGCCACCCCGCTGACGCCAGCCTGCGGGATGACACAAAAGCTGCCAAGCGATTGGGTCAGCCCCGTCCCACGAGCCTTTAGCCAAGCTTCCTTCATACTCCAGACCTGCGTAAAGCGAAGAAGATAGTTGGCTTCGTCAAGCGCCAGCCAGCGTCGCTCATCTGGATGGAAAAAGCGTTGTGCGATGGTTTTTTTTACCGCAACTTTTCCGCTGACTTTTTCCAGATCAACCCCGACATCATATCCGCGACACAGGGCAATGGCGGCCGAATGAGCGCTGTGGGTCAAGTTAAAGCGCAGCCAGGAGTGCTCCGGGAGCCAAGGTTTACCGGTATAGGTTCTGGCGATATGCAATTGATCGACCGGGATTGCCAAGTAGGCCGCCAGCACCTGATGCAACCAACGTTGCGCCCGTTGGCGAACCGTCATTCCCGGCACCGCATCATTAAAGTGCTGCAGGAGGCAAACCCCCCGGCCTTCGATCAACTCAGGCAGGGGATTGCAGCGGTAAATTAATGGTGACTTTGCAACCGGTCTGCTCATGGCGATTTTCCAGGGACAAGTAGCCGCCGTGGCTTTCAGCAATTTGTCTGCACAAAATAAGGCCGATGCCGGTGCCATTGGGTTTGGTGGTATAGAAAGGCACGAACAGATTTTTCGGATTAGTCAGCCCTACTCCCCGATCAAGGATGGTGATCAGTAAGCGCCCCTTCTCCTCAGCCCACTCGATATCGATACTGTCAGTGCTGCTGCCCATCGACTCATCGGCATTTTTGATCAAATTGATCAACAACTGATGGATCTGTACCCGGTCGAGACTGGCCATCAGCGGACGCGGCCCGCTCAGGGTAATCACACGGTGAGAGAACAGCAGCGGCAGCTCGGCAACCAGGGCAGTCAAATCCACCCGTTCCTTCAGCGCCGGGGCCAGTTTGCTCAGTTGCCGATAACTGCTGATAAAGGCGATAAGCTCGCGTGCCCGCCGGTTAATCAGATCGATGCCCTCGGTAAAACCGGCAGGCAGGTTTTCAGAATGATGGCGGTAATGCTGTTGCAACATTTGGCTGATGGACGCGATGGGGCTGAGGGAGTTGTTGATTTCGTGGCTTATCACACGCAATAAATCTTGCCAGGCTTTTTGCTCTTCCTGACGCAACATGTCGTCAACGTCACTGACAAACAACAGCACGTTCTGAACACCATCCACCATGTAGGTGTCACTGGTCACTTTGTACCGACCCGGTCGCCCTTCATGATCGGACACGACGGGATGCTCAGTGTTGGCATTCTGCAAAAGATTATCTAACTGCCAGGTACTGGCCGTATCGCCAATCAACTTTTCCAGCGATGTGCCCAACATGCGGGAAGCTGCGCTGTTACACCAGATCAGACGATGGCTGCCGTCCAGGGCAAAGATGGCAACCGTGATATTGGAGATCACTTTTTGCAGCAGAAAATCCATCTCCCGCTGCTGTTGGCGGTGGCGCGACAATTGACTGGAAATATCATTGATTTGCTCAATGACCCCCTCAAAGGCCCCCGCTCCATTGGTCACCCCACGCAGGCTGAAATCTTCCTGTTCCACCGCTTCCAGCAAGTTGGATATGACGTTTATTTTGTAAATCAATTGCTGAAAAAAGTGATAGCAAAAATAAACCATCGTCACACACAGAATAAACAGGGTGAAGAATTTAAGGTAAATGGACTGTTGCGGAAAAAGCCAAAGCAGCAGGTAAGCAATAATTCCGCCTACCGGCGACAGACTGCACAGCAGCAGGTGACGTATTTCAAATGAATGGAAAAATTTACTCATGGCAAATTTTTAGTTTTTCAAGCCTGCGATAAAAAGCACTGCGGCTCAGCCCCAGCGATTCCGCAGCCTTGACCGCATTGCCGTCATATTGACGCAGGCGCTGTAACAGTAAGGTTTCTTCGGCTTCGGCCAGAGTGCACGCGTCCGTCAATCCCGACGACAAGTCAGTGACCGGACACACTGCGCTCTGGGATGACACCGAAAACGGCAAGCAGAGGTCGTCCAGATCAATCACATTGGCGCGACACAGCAACACGGCGCGTTCTAACAGATGGCTAAGCTCTCGGATATTCCCAGGCCATGAATAATCAAGCAGCCCCTGGCGTGCCTGAGGCAATAATATCGGCCGGGGTTTGTTGTACTTACGCGCAAAACGTTTCAGGAAGCGCTCAGTCAGCGGCTCAATATCTTCCAGCCGTTCGCGCAGAGGCGGCAACTGGATTTGAATCAGGTTCATTCGGTACAACAGATCCTGACGGAATCGCCCCTCTACCACGGCCTTTTCCAAGTCCGAATTGGTGGCGGCGATGATCCGGCATTGAGTGGTCTGGGTGCGCGAAGATCCGACGCGCTCAAACTGCCGCTCTTCCAGCACCCGTAATAGCTTCACTTGCTGTGTCAGAGGCAAGTTACCGATTTCATCGAGGAACAGCGTCCCTTTATCTGCCAATTCAAATCGGCCGATACGGTTCTCCCGCGCATCGGTAAAGGCCCCTTTTACATGGCCAAACATCTCACTTTCAAACAATTGCTCGTTAATGCACCCCATATTCACTTCGACAATACTGTGCTCGGAGCGCGAGGAAATCTGGTGAATATAACGCGCAAGCAGGCTTTTACCGGTGCCATTTTCGCCCAGGATCAGCATGCTGGTATCGGTCACCGCGACCTTTTCCACCAGGCTGATCAGCCGTTTCATCGCCGGTGAGCGGACAACCCATTCGCTGTCCATATCATCTTCGAGCGCCAGTTTAAGCAGTTTGTTCTCTTCGCGCAGGCAATTGCCTGAGCGGTGCGCCTGACTCAGGGTAATTTGCTGCTGAACGATGCTCAGCAAACGCTCATTATCCCAGGGCTTTTGAATAAAATCGGCAGCTCCCGCACGCATGGCGTTGACGACAATGTCTACGCTTCCCCACCCCGTCATCGCGACAGCAGGCAAGCAATCATCGAACTTCTTCAGCTCGGCCAGCAACTGCAACCCTTCCATGCCTGACGTGGTGTCTTTCTGAAAGTTCATGTCCATCAATACCAGATCAATAGGCTTGGCGGACAAATGTGCAAGCAGGCGATTGGCTTGTGTTTCCAAGGTCACGTCGTACCCTTGCATGCGCAATAAGATATCGAGGCTGGTCAGGATTCCCGCGTCATCGTCTATAACAAGGAGATGTTTTTTATCGTTCATTTTAAGCATCCAGCTTGTACCACCGTGCCCAGGGAGCACGGCGATCGTTTATTCATAACGAATCGCGTCAGCGGGCGACATGTTGGTTACCCGTCGGGAAGGAAGCCAGACCGCCAGCGCCACAACCAGCGAAATCATCACTGCCACCATCCAGAACAGGAGCACAAAGGGCGTGTTTCCGTTACCCAGAACGCGCGTCAATTTGGGAGCAACAAAGAATGCCAGAGGCAAGCCAATGATAAGGCCGGTCAGTAATTGCTTACCGCCCTGGATCATCAGCATACGTAACAAATTGTTCTCAGTAGCACCCATGGCCATGCGTAAGCCAATTTCCTGGGTACGCTGATTAATCAAGTTGCACATCACCGCATAGATACCCGTCGCAGCCAGTATCATCGCCACCAGACCGAATAACATGAAAAGATTGGCAATAAAATGCAAACCGGCGGTATTGCGGGCCAAGCGTTGATTCAATGTCTGGATCTGATTGACAGAAAGATCGCTGTCAACCTGACGGACCGCGCTGATAAGCGCAGGCCCGACCGTTTCAGGATGCTTGGCTCGCAGCACCAGCATTAATGAGGAAGCGGGTTGCTGCTCCAGAGAACGGTACACCGTGGTGCGGTGGCGGAATGCGCTGAAAGGTCGCCCATGAATCACGCTGGGCACCACACCCACTACGTTATACCAGCGTTGGTCATCGGTATCGCGAAAATGCAGGCGCTTGCCAATCACATCACGTTCTCCAGGCCAGAACTGTTCAGCAAAGGACTGGCTGACTACGACCACCTGTTGTGAGTCCTGAGTATCATTGTGGGCGAATTCCCTGCCCGCTTTGGGCGTAATACCCATCGCAGACAGGCTACCCGGCATGACCTGCACATCATTGACCATCGGATAAGACCAACGCTCATTGCTATTGTTGGTCGACGAGTCGACATCCACCTGGCGCGGCACGGTGAACTGCCCGACGGCACTGGTGGTTAATGCTGCGCTTTCAACCCCGGAAATCGCACTGGCGGCGTCTTGCAGGCGCTGGTAAAACAGGATACGGCTTGCATCATCAGGGTAATTATTAACGTTAAGGTGGATTTGCGCGGTCAGATACTTACTGGTGTCAACACCGTAATCAGTTCGGGTCGCTTGATAGACCAATAACGCGAACAGCGCACTGATACACAGGATGGAGCAGGAGAGCCCCACTTCAAAGATAACCAGAATCCGCGAAACCCGACCTGCGCCACGGCTCTGCGCGCCACGGGTGCCATCACGCAGAACATCATTGAAATTGCCATGGACTATTTTCCAGGCCGGTAATGCGCTGGTGAGCACAGCAGTGATGATCACCAAGATAAGGGCATTGAGGATCATCATATTATCGAGTGACAGCTGCCACCAGAAAGGGATCTTATTCGGTACGAAACCAGGCAGTATCGTATTGGTTATCTCCAGACCCCATGCAGCCAGCAGGACCGCCACTACACCGGACATAAAACAGATAAATAAACTTTCCAACATCATTTGCAGTACTAAGCGGCCTGCGGGAGAACCCAGCGCCACCCGGATCGCTATCTCTTTGGAACGCTCAGTCGTTCTTGCCAACAATAAATTTCCGACATTACAGCAAGCCAGTAGCAGTACAAAACTGACGGCGAACAGCATGACGATAAAGATCGGCAAGGTCTCTTCACCCATAAAGTTTTCCTGGAAAGTTAATACCTGAGCTGAAAGCCCTTTATTACTTTCCGGGTGCTCCAAGGCTAGTGACTGCATCACTCTATTCAGGTCGCGGTTGGCATCCTCAAGGGTCACGCCGGGCTTCAAACGCGCATAGACCGACACTTCCGGAGCGCCTTTACGCACCAGGTACTGCGAAAGTTCAAGCTGTGAAGGCAGCCAGAGGTCATGGAAGAAGGGGAAGGCAAAATTTTGCGGCATGATGCCGACGATGCGCGTATGTATGCCGTTGATCGTGATATCGCGGCCAATAAGTTGCGCATCGGAAGCAAAGTAGTTTTGCCACATTGCGTAGCTGATCACCGCGACAGGCTCAGCCCCCGACTGAACGTCTTCGTGATTCAGCACACGACCCCGAAATGGCTGAATAGCTGCATATGAGAACATATCCGGAGTATTTCTGATGGCCATATAGGAAACGGCCTTGCTGCCATCACTGATATCCGCGCGCTCTGCGTAGAAATACCCCATATCGTCAAGCTGGGTGGTGAGCGCCTTGATGTCGCTGTAGTCCATGAAGTTCAGCCCGGAATCACTCAGGCTGACACCATTCACGGTCGGATTGACCAACACCATGCTTTTGCCGTCCGGATAAGGGAGCGGAGTGAACATAATGGTATTGATCACCGAAAACATATAAAGGGTCAGCGCCAGTCCACAGGACATAATCAGCACGGTAACAAAAGTAAAGCCGGGGCTTTTTAGAAGTAACCGCAAGGCATAACGAATGTCAAAAAGCATCTTATGCTTCCTTCACCAGGGTCAGTTGCGGCGCCAGTTCCCCATCTCCGACGACCTTCCCGTCAGACAGAACAATACTGCGCTGTGCACGCTCAGCCGAGCGCGGATCGTGGGTCACGATGCAGATCGTGGTACCTTCCTGATGCAACTTATCGAGGATATTCAATACCGCTTCTGCGTTGTGCGAATCCAGGTTACCGGTGGGTTCGTCCGCAAGAATGATTGATGGATTACCCACGATAGCCCGAGCCACCGCGACGCGCTGCTGCTGCCCGCCGGAGAGTTGTGAAGGATAGTGACGGCTACGGTGGGACATATTGACCTTGGCCAAGGCCTCGGCTACCCGCAGTTGCTGTTCAGATTTGGAAATATCACTGCGGTAGGTCAATGGCAGCGCGACATTTTCCTCAATCGTTAGATCACTGATGAGGTTGAACGACTGAAAGATGAAGCCGATGTCTCGATTACGCACCTGCGCACGCTGTTTCTTGGAAATATTTTCGACATTGTGCCCCGCCAACTGATAAGTGCCGCTTGAAGCAGTATCCAGCAGCCCCAGGACTGAGAGCAGAGTAGATTTCCCACAGCCTGAGGGCCCCGATATTGCCACGTACTCGCCTTTTGAAATGGTGAGCGTGATCTTGCTGAGCGCATGGGTTTCGATTTCATCAGTCAGGAAAATTTTATTTACATCAGTCAGTTCTACCAAAGGTTCCATCATTATTGTCTCCAGGGCATTGGTCCGTTAGCCGGCGCGGGTTGCATCACTTGGCGATTTCAATCTGATCGGCACCCTGCCAGGCGGTGCTGTCACTGAGAATTATTTTGTCGCCAGCTTTAAGCCCGCTGGTGATCTGAATGTAGTCAGCGGAACCCTGCCCAAAATCCACTTTCATTTTGGTCGCTGAACGATCTTTTTCATCCAGCCGGTAGAGCATAGAGGGCAAGTTATTCTGCGCGAATGGCGGGCGCTCGACATACAGCGAATTATTGATTTTCGTCACCGCGATCAATCCATCGACACTCAGATCAGGACGTGCCTCCTGTGGCAGCGGCTGATTGAACGTCACATCCACCTTGACCGTACCGTTGGTAACCGCGGGATCAACCCTCGATAACACACCCGTAAACCGGCTCCGGCCCGTGTTGATCGTGACTGCCTGCCCGACCGCGAGATCGCGCGACTGCAATTCCGGCACTTTGAGTTCGGCATACAGCTCTTTCTCTTTGGCAAGGCGAGCAATATCACTGCCTACCGTTACCCGCTGTCCGACCTGGACTTTCACATCCTGCAAAATGCCATCTATCGGCGATTTAACCTTGAGCGAATCAACCTCCTGCTGACTCAGCGCAACCAGTGACTCCATTTTGTTAAGGCGCATAAAGTTCGCCTTTATATCCGCCTCGACGCTGAGCTTAAGCGTCCTTAACCGTCGCTCTTCAAAACCGACCTGCTGAGTATACTGTTCAGTCAGAATGCGCGTGCTTTCATATTCCAGCCTTGGCACGGCCTCAAGGTATTTTTTCTGGGCAGCAAGGCGCAGTGTAGATCCAAGTAATCGACTCTTCGCGTCCAGCATTAACGCCTCTTGATTGAGGATTTTATTTTGCAGTTCGGCATTTTTTGCCTCGGTTTCTGCCCGGCGTGCGTTAAGTTCCAGCTGGTTCTCCTGATGCCGCTGTTCGAGCGTCGGATTACTCATAACAACCAGTAATTGTCCCTTACTGACCTTCATTCCGGCCTTATAAATGACCTCCTCCACCCGAGCGTCAACATTCGCCGCCACCCAATTGATATCCCACGGTAAAAGCACCCCATTTCCACGCACCTCAACGGAGAAGTCACCATACTTGACCTCGGCAACCGTCACGCTGCTACGAGCCACCTGGTAAGGCGAGAACCGATAGTTATAGATAATTAGCAACAGCGCTAGCAAAAAGACGCCACCAGCAATGGCCTTACTGTGCTTTTTCAGTACAAGTTTATTTCCCGGCCGCGGGATCGAAATATCCATAATAATACCATTGTTAACAACCTGCATAACCCAAAGCACATTTCATGCCAAAGCAAAAAAAATATATAACTCACTGATATTTAAGAAGTAATAATAGAACCAATACCTGAGCGGCTTATAACAGTGACTGGGCGTCTCATTTTCGGAACGACAGCAAAACGTGCACTTCTTATTAGCTGATTTCTATGGGTAAACCGTACGGAAATCAGCAATCCCAATACTGGGACATAAAATAAAACGCTGCGTAAAAACTTTTCGAAAATGGGATTTCATTTTCCCTAAATCGAGAAATGCTTAAAAAACACTTAACAAACAACTACTTGAAACAGCTACAAATCTGGCATAGCAATTGCGTACTCATTAGCGAGTCGAAAGCCTATCCCAATAATAAAAATCTTCGCCATTGAGCGCTGCAGAACGGAGTCTGTATGTGGGAACTTAAAATCTCGAATGCTGAAAAGACCCTCTTTACACAAAAAATAATGGACGACCTGTATAAACGTCATTTTGAGATCTATGGCAAACATGCACATACAGAAAAAGCTCTGTGCATTGTCAAAATAATCAACTACATCGTAGAGAATATTTCAGAGGAGATTACCTTGGAAGACCTGGAGAAAATCTGTGGTAAAACCCGGTTCGATATTTGTCGAATGTTCAACCTGTTTTACAACGTGACGCCGATCAAGTGGATGTGGAGAGTCCGACTGGCACTGGCAAAGGAATTTATTCATCTGGCCCCGGAATGGTCATTAACCGATATCAGCTACGCATGCGGTTTTTCCTCCCTGCCGCATTTCTCTCGAAGCTTCAGTAAAACCTATAATGAAACACCGTTAAAATTCAAACAATACGTAATGAAGTCGACCAGGCCGGAAACGAAGAAAGAATCCTCTGAGTATGATTCTATCTTTGGCATGCAAAGAAATGGCTTCTCACGCAACATGCTTATCAACAACATCAACTCATTATAATCAATAAAAACCATCTGATTATGCACGAACCTCAGGTCACTCGTACAATCGATAAGGCACGAAAAGTCCGCATCGCTGTGCAGCTGAAGTACCCTATTATCGGGCAAAGGCCGAAGCAACAGTTAAGGCGATACTCAAACTCGGCTGGAAAGGGTGGCGAGTGCTTGAGGTGAAGGCGGGAAAGCGCAGAGGTTGTACTCAGCTATCTCAATTGCCATCAGCAATCAGGGGACGTAAAACTAACGCTTTAAAAACTTAACGTTTATATTAATGGTTGCGCGCAAGCGCAATACGGGATCAACAATAGCGAAATAATTTTCCTGCGCTGTATTGTCCAGAAAAGTAGAAATACGGTTAAACACAGTAGCATCGCGTAATGCACCACTGTGCCCCTTGCCCTCGGTTACGATCAGTTTGCTTTTGCCCAGAACATGGTTAAGCACCATGGCCTCTTCCAAATCGATACTCACGTCTCCTTTATCATGCAATATCAGTACAGGCTGTGTTATTTTTGCGATTAATTCGGGGCCGATTTTATCAGGATGAACGCCATAACGTAACTGATAGAGCTTTTTCATCGACGCTGCAATACGCTTGGGTAGTTTATTATTGGCAACATACTTATCCAGCACTTCGCCAAAGCTACAAGGACTACTGATCAAGATCATTCTCTTAAAAAATAGCCCTTGTAATGCGGCCATGCAGCTTACCAACCCACCGGACGAGTGGCCGATAACGACTGAAAAAGGACCGTATTGTCGCTCGATATCGATTACTACTCTGGAGAGATCGTAAAAAGACACTCCCTTACCCGGGGACACTCCATGTGCCGGTAAATCAGGTGCAAAGACGGTGTATCCTTTTGACTGCAAACGCTGAGCAAGGTGTCTGAGCATGATGCTTCGCCCATCCCAGCCATGCAACAGCAATACTTTCTCTGTTTGCAGCTCTAATTGAGGGTAAATAAACATCTTCACGAAAGCGTGCCGCCAGGTGAAATTTTCCTGCCGGCACTGGCTGAGCAGCATCATCTCTGCGGGCTTATAGGGCAAAGGCCGGGTTTTTTCAAACAGGTGTAATGCATACAGCGCTGAAAGATAGGAAGACATCATGTCCAATGAATAAAGGTCGAACATCCTTATTAAACGACACGCGCGGGTATAGTGAGTCATTGGCCTGACTCTGGCCTTCATTAACAATGAAGGGCGAAGCCGCATCACCACCAACACCCGAAGGTAATTTTGGTGGATCAGCGAGAATATCAACAATAGAGGATAGATAACGCTATAGAACATTCTCATTCCCAATTTTATTCGCGAGCCGCCAGTACTCGTTGACAAATGCCAAAAAGTAAATCGTACTGAACATAATGATTAGACTCATAATCGCATTCAAGTTTGAGAAACGATCCCAACCGGCCAATAAAACGATCACCATGAGCAACTCTATAACCATCGTCAAAATTAATACACGACGAGCCTGATCAAGTTGCTCAAGTAACGCTTGTAAAGACGCCACAAACGCTGTGAGGAAGAACGTAGGTAATAAAATCAGCATCATCTGGCTACTGGCTTCCCTGATCGCCCCATCACCTGAAAGAATGCCTATCAGCGTTTTTTCACTAAAATAGACCCCGACGGTGAGCAAAAGATAAAGCACACCAATAAATATCAGCCCACGATGCAGGAGTCGTTTCAGTCCCTCACCGCTACTGATCGCCAAACGTTGATTTATCAATATCGCCAGTGCAGAGCCACACGCCACGGCGGGAATAACAATAAACATTCTAATCTTGGTAATGATCAGGAACGCGGCGACATACTGTTCACCCAACGAGCCAATCAGTGGAAACACCAGCAGCGAACTGAAAAAAACAACGATAAAAGACGCAAAAATCGGCAACCCAACCTGCTGAAGCAGACCTTTTAATCGAGGAATAAACGCTTCAGGTCGGTCGTCCTGCTCCTGGCGACCAACACGCCATACCAGCCACATCGCGACCGGGATCAATAGGCCGGACGCCAAGGCATTTGCCACGACAATGGAATAGAAGCCCAAACCGTAGACCTTGTAGCTGGTGTAGCAAATACCGGCGTTCAGGACGATATAAGCAATCACAAGAAGCATGCTCAACGCGCTCTTGCCCTGCCCTCGCAGGGCGCTGTTACACATCTCCAGTTGAATGAACGGCAACATGGAAAGGAAGTAGAGGGGAAGTGCTGTCTGATAAAAGTTACCCCCTGATATAGGAAGTAGCTTCTCCAGCCAAGGCGAAGATAGCGCAATCGTCCCACTGAGTAAGGCCACAATCAGGATACCCAGCACGGATAAAACTGACGTCGCCGTCAGCACTTTCTGTTTTGACCAAAGATTCAAAGACCTGGCGCTGAACACCTGATTACTGATGGCCAGGCATTCGAGAATCGCCAGAAATAAAAAGCTGAACGGCTGGATCATCGACAGCCAATAAATCGACGTTGTCTCCGCGCCATGGCCCAAAATAGCTGTCTGAATGTTTTGTGAAAACGAGACCGCGATGGCAACAACAATCATTGGCCAGGCAAGCTTCAGTAGATCCGAAATATCCCGGCCCACCCCTTGGCGTTGCGACAGAACCATGCCTGGTGATGTGTTCATACGACCTCCCCCAGGCTATCGCGCCGTGGCATGGCGTAATGACACGTCGTTTTGCCATACAGGCTATAAAACATCATTGAGAGATAAGAAAGCGTGTGCGTCGCGCCAAGCAGATAGCCATGACCGCCCATCAATTTTTCCGCTCTGTTAGTCAGCAGGGTGATCTGCCAATGGTCTTCTTCAGCATCTTGAAAATCCCCCGCCGCGGTGCGCATTTCCCATTGCGACACCAGCAGGCTGCACTGACTGTTCACATCCGCAAACTCGGCTTTAATCAGCTGATGCCGGGTGGTTTTCATACCAAAGCTCCTGCGTGCGGACAAATGCGTCCAGCTCATGCCCAACATGCGCATCAACAGCCCCAAACGGGCGGCGATAGAGGCAATGAGTTGGGTGTCATCGGCTGCTATCGTCCGCTCCCCTCCCAGGTATTGAAGATCCAGGCCGAGAGAGGCAAGCACTCTATCCACCTGCGGTGGGTGGCAGGCCGTCACCTTTCGCTCGTCCGGCACGAGTTGATAACCTTGGCTAAACGCGCGCCTGGTCTGATTGGCCAATTCGAGACGCCATAGCCGCACGGCTTCTGCGGGCTCATTACCCGCAAACAGCTGATAAACTCTGTTAAACGGACCGTCAGGCATATGAGCTCTCCGACTGCAGGTGCTGCTCAATCCAGTTGATCAATTTACCGACCGTGGTGAATGCGTCCTGATTGATTTGATCAGGCTCAAACATTAAGCCGGGTACTTTTTCTTCCAGTGTCAATAAGAACTGCACAAACAACACCGAATCCAAATCCAGGTCTTCGTTAAAATCCGTTTCCAGACTGACCGACACGGCCGAAGACATAATATCGTTGAGAGCTTCATTAACCGCCAATAGAAGACGTGACATGTAAAACCTCGCTGCTTTCGTTTTTTTCAATTAAGACGCATGAAAGCGTAATGCCCATGCCCATAGTCAGGCAGAGAATTTTTTTCCCTGTAAAATCTTTCAACAAGACAGATAAATTAAATAAAACATCCGAACAATAAGCATGCCCATACTCGGCAATATGATCGGTAAACATAATGCCTTTGAAATTCAGTTTGGCTGCCACTCTTTTCAGCATCGGCAGATCCAGGTTGCATGGAACAATTGCATCGATGCTTTCAATTGAAACGTTGAATTTATCCAGCACGTATAGATAAAAATCATAATAGTCCTGCTCCAGCGACGAATATAACTCGCGCCGGCGCACTGCAGGCACATGCCGGTGATTATCATAAAAGGAGGACAAGTGCCTTACGGCGGTATGCTTCAAACTCCACTGCGCAGGTCCCGCGTTGAGTAGCACCGCCGCGGGCACTTCGGCCATTACGCCGTTATCCAGTCGATTAATATCGCTATGAAAAGCCTTCTCCCCCGTAAGAAGAAGCATTGGCTCGCCGTTTTTAATCAATCTGTTCTTTAATAAATGAATGGCCGATAAGGCAGACGCACAATGGTTCAAACTGACGGCAAGTACTTCCCAATGACCTATCCCACACGCCTCGGCAACGTCCTCCAGCCAATGATTATCAAAGAACGTGTTATGTGTTTGTGTTTTGGCATACACCAGGCATCCTTTGACTTCTTTCACATGAGGATTTGCAATAATCAGCGCGCAAAGAGTCTCCACCAGCATCTCAACATGCGTCCTGGAAGACATACCAACTGAGTGTAAAGAATAATAGCGCCGCAGTACCTTGCAAGCACCCGACTTTAAATTATGCGATTGCTCAAGCGTGCTCAATGATTCTAATGAAATACGATCCGGCAACCAACATAAATAATTAAGTGGCAGCATAACGTTCCCGCATGGAGTAATTTTAGTGCATATATAAATTACCCACATAGTCCCAGAAACAGATGGTGCTTTTTGCCTCAAATTGCTTAAAAGGCATGAATTTCCCATTTGCAGGTCCCACAAATGGAATTTTTACCGGCTAACGGCGACCTCGCGGCTTGCCGACGAGAGCGTCCTCAAAAACGCCATCGCCGGCAAGCCGGGCTCCTACAGGTCCTGTGTGTTCAGTCCAGCATCGCCACATGCTTGGGAGACCATGCCAGGGAAAATGGTATTCCAAATGAAAATTTAAACTTATAATATCGTTACAAATCAACATTTTATACATTCAGTTCAGATTACCCTCAGCACTCAATCTGGAAACCCCGGATACCGCCGCCGAAGGCCTTAACCTGATTCGCGGCCGGGCCCAGCACCTGCCCATGGAATATGCACTGTCCAATGGCTTCGGTTTCGGCGGGGTCAACGCCAGCGTGCTGTTCCGGCTCTGAATTTAAGACTGGGTATTCAGTCCAGCTTCAGTGCCGTTGAGGTTTCAGCGCCGGTAGGTCGAGACCTCAACATCCCCCAAGACATTGGTCCTACCAATCAACCACCCCACTGACCACCTTCGACTCCGCTATCGGGGCATTTCAGCAATGAAAGCCCTGCACGCCCCCCGCCCTAGCAGCGCGGGATAATCATCTGTGGGCCGTAAAAACGCCTCACTGCCTGTGTTCCTCGGCCAATATGGCTAGCGTCCCTTACAGGCTCTAGGAAAACGCTGAAAAAAACTTCCATCTCTGGTGAAGTACCCGCCTCACACGAACCAAACGGTTGAGCCCCGATGAAACAGATGTCCTTCGCCGATGCCGAGTACGCCGGCAAACGTAACCATCGCCAATACTGAGCCACTGCACACGATGGCACTTGCTAGTATCGGTCAATGGGCCTCAACGCCTAGAATTCACTCAACCCCTAAGTGGGGGGACAAATGGGTGGACAGAAATTTTAAAAGCCAATTCATCCAGCAAAATAAGGCCACAACTCAAAAATAACGCCGCCCACAAGCCGGAGACGCAGCAGATTGTGGCGGGGCGCTTGAAGGAATTGAAGTCTTGGCTACATGACTGATCCAGGCCACAACGTCCCCCTGAAGCCGAAGCGGCAGGGGACTTGAATCTATGGAAGTCTTCGGTCGCTGCCTGGCTCAGCCTCCGGCCCTACAAGGATATGCTTCAGCCGATCAGGCTGATCGGCCACCTGATGAGCAATAAACATGACTTCCTCGATGTTAAGGACCGTCATCCATAGGCTGCACAGCTCCACCAAGCCAGACAAACCAGTCCATTCCGCACCTACCTTGCTCATCCATCCTGACAGCTCGCGACGATTGAGAAAACCCGTCGCTAGCCTGTGACTACATGTAAAGGCAAACGAGTAGTATCAGATCCGGCTAGCCCCAAAGCCATGATGACCATCCCCAAAAGCCTTGGTTGCCGACTTACAGAGATAGCTAGCTCTATAAAAGAACTCAGCCTGTCCAACCGAGTCGTCACGATGCAGATGATAGTACGGGTTACTGGGGATCTCGACCAAGCCGCTGACCGCCTCTACTGGCAAGCCCAAGGCACTGGCCCAAGCCTCCACCAGACGATTGAACATGTTGTCCCGACCCGGCTCGAACTTACCCAGTGCATTGAAGGCATCGTAATTCAACAGGATTACCAAGTGGTGGTGAGGCTTTCCATGCTGCCCCTGCTCACGCGCCCAGACGAATCGAACATTGCTGTCATGGACATACGCGTTTAACTGTCGAGCTTTATGGCGGTTATGTTTAATTTTGGCTTTGAACGACTCAATGAAACGACCAATCACTTCATTCGTGTAAGCGCTGTCGGGTAATTCAATCTCGGCAGGAAGCCGTAGATCAATCCTAAATGCAAACACACGCGAGTACTGACCAAGGGCACTCTTGAGCGTCTGATAAAGACGACTCAAGTATTGACTGACAAAAGGACCTTTGTCCTCCTGAATGGGGAAGGCTTCATACCTATTTCCATAATGAAGAGATAGGTTAGCATTGACGGGATGACGCAGCATGTTATTACTCCATGGTTTAGTTCATACTCTAAACACATTGAGTAATTTTCTACTGAGCACTCAAGACAACTCTCTGACATGCTGGCTTTATGGCCAGCCATCCATAATCAGTGATATCTAGATATAGACACATCTATACAAAGGTATAGCTATAAACAGTTACAACTACAAGCACTCAAAGCTACAAAAGCATACTACCAATACCGAGAAGTACTTTTACAAAACGACTTAAAAACCATCCACAAATACGACATAAAACAATCACGCAAGCAACAACTTCAACTCTGACAAAAAATCATTACAAGCATCTCCCCTCACGAGGTTTCTACTTACCACTAAAAATCCAACATATCGCTTTAAATAGTACCCCATCATAAAACAACAAATTCAAATAGGCCCGACTCCTTGCAAATCACGTTCTTTAACTCTATCTAAAATCCAACCCTGAACCTCACCCTCTAGCCAACCTACACAACGATCCCCCAAGGAGACCGGCTTTGGAAAAGATCCTTCCGCAACGTACTTGTAGATCGTAGAGCGACCAAGGCCAGTAGTACCAACTACGTCTTTCAGACGAATTATTTTCATGACAGACTCCTCATATCTATTCAATAGATACGGGAGTCACGTATCTTTTTACGAAAACGACCAAGTACAACAAGCCCGCCACAAAAACAAACACCTTGCAGCCCAAAGAAACACGACCATATCGCCGAACCAGGATCGGAATCATTGACCATCTACGATCGGACGCATATACCTACGATTAAGGCAGCAAAAGCAATCATGAATACGCTGAGCCTACCTTTGATGCGAATCAGATGCTCAGCCATCACGTCAGTGAGCCAGTGAGCCAGTGAGCCAGTGAGCCAGTGAGGATGCCGATGGAGACCGAATTTTCGTGACTTTTATGCCATTTCCATCAACAAAAAATACACTAAAAAACCACACGAACAGCCCTTAAATAAATCTATTTTACCCATAGATTTCTACTAGAGAAAAAGAGAAAATAAAGGAATAGTAGTTTTACCTCGACGCACTTGAGAGCCCTCTATGGCAGTCAATCATAACGACCCAGTCACAAAAGCACTTCCTGGAACCTATGTAGATAACCGACTAATAAACTGGCTATGGTTTTATATCCAGCATAACTACCCAACAGCAAATATCGGAGAATATAAAAGCCACGGAATGAAGGACCGCATGGCCGACTTAATTAACACAACCCCAAATTTAAAAACAGACATCAAGCATTCAAAAGATTTGTGGCTAATACCAGATCAAAAAACAAATTGGATAACAAACGACGAAAGGCAGCAAAAGTGGCTTAATCCACGAATACTTGAAAAAAGAAATCTCACCCATTTAAACTCACCCCCAAATTTAATGGGGCGAGATTTCACAATTGCATTGATTGACACCTGGGCCATAGACAAGTATCAAAAAGAAACGACCGTTTCCGAAATAGAGCGCGCATGGGGCCTGCACACCCAATCAGACAAAATATTCAAATGGTTTGACGACCAAGATGAATTCAAAAAGACATCTCTAGCCTGGGAAATAATTCAAAAAAAATCTCCGCTATTCGTAAATAACCCACCTATAAAAAATCTTCAAGATTTAATTATTTTCTTTGACGGCCCTTATTTTAGCCTACCCGAAAAAATACTAACGATAGAAGCAGTCAAGAAACGCTGGAGTCAAAACAGGTATAGAGAAAAGCAAACAGGAAAAAAACAGTATAATTTTATCCTTTCAGACAAGACGATCAGACGCCTTGACAAGCTGGCAGACAAACATGACTTGAAGCGCACAGAGGTTCTAGAAATATTGCTACAGATGGAAGAGGAGAAAGAGCTCTACATAAAGGAAAAAAAGAGATTCTCGTCAGAAATTTAACACTTTCTGCCATCCGAATTAAGAGCTCTGAATATTTATCACCACAGCTATTTCACATATCAAGAAAAGCCCCGCTATATTGCAGGGCTCTGATATTTTTACACTTGCAAAGCGCTACACTCTACTTGGATATCTCTCAGCCCTATTAAAAACTGCAATCCTTCGCTTATTACTTCCCCCACCATCACATGTGCTGATTCAGAATCGCCGCGCACCGCTTATCGGGATAGTAGTGTTTTCCTGATCACGATAAGCTTCTCATTCGCTATCACTTCGGGCGAGATTATTTTCCGACTGAACGCCCCCCCTCCGCGAGCTTACCTTCACGACGCGCTGCCATCCCACTCAACATCACGCGTATATCTAAGTCTGACTGAGAAACAGCGCTACGCAACCCGGAGATTGCGCTCGAGCACTACAACAAGGAGTGTCCGTACAGCGCACTGAAATACCGCTCACCTAGGGAGTTTAAGCCCTTGCCAGCGGCACCAATTCACGGAGAGTTGGTGCCGCTGGCAAGGGGGGAAGATCCAGGCCACCCAACTGGTCGCAGGTTCTAATCCCACTTTCAAAGCATGAGTCAAAATCAAACCAATTTAGCCGCGACGGTACTGACAGAGCAATGCTAGGAAGAACGGTATTCCAAATGGTATTCCATAAGAAAAAACAAACCAATAATTTCATTTAAAATCATTAGCTTAGGCAATAGGTTCAAATTACCCCGGCCCACCAAACGAAGCATCAACAAAGCCCGCCCAGTGCGGGCTTTGTTGCATCTGGGATTCGAGTAAAAGACTTTTCTTCCCCCGCAATCCGACCTCAACATCGCCCCCCGCCTCTACTCACCAGCCTATGCAATCCGCACCCGCTCACGCCCCTTCATCAACCCCACCACAAGTGCCGACAGAATCAACGCAATCGAAATCCCTTCATTAAAATCAACCCTATGCCCAAGCATCAGTATCGAACCTGCGACCCCAAATACTGGAATCAGCAAAGACAGCGGTGCCACCCTGGAAACCGGGTACTCTCGCAGTAATAGATTCCAGCCCCAATAACAGAAGTGCGTCGCTGCGTAGACCTGAAACAACAGCGAGAACACCGACACCCATTCAAGGTGCGTTACCAGGGAGGTAAACGGGGCGCTGCCGTGCGCCAGCCAGGTGAGTACCAATAAGGGAATCGGCGGAAACAGGCTGGCCCACACCACAAAGGCAAACATCTCCCGGACCTTTGACTGTTTGATGATGACGTTGCCGACACTCCAGCTAAAGGCGCTCACCAGCAACAAGCCATAACCCACTGTCGTCGCATGACCCGGGCTGTTGAAAATGATGCTGATCAAGCCCAGCGCTGCGAGCCCCACGCCAAGAGTCTGTCCAAGGCTCAGATGCTCGCGAAACAGCAACACCCCCCAACCCAAAGTAAAAAACGCACTGAACTGGATTAACAGGGCAGCAGTCCCTGGTGGCACACCCAGTTCGATGCCCAGGTTGATCAACGCCCACATCGCGACCCCGAAAATCAATCCATAGGCGGCCAACCAACCCACGGCGATTGGCGGACGCCTGACAAAAAACACCCACGGCAACGCCGCCAGCGTAAAGCGAAGAGCCGTTAGCAACAGCGGATCAATAGCGGCCAGGCCCAGTTTGGTGATGGGAAAGTTCAGACCCCAGACAGCCGTTACCAACACGGCCAGGGTCAGGTGTTTTTTCTGCATGAGGTTCTATTTCCAGAAAGCGGGGCCGGCGGCTGTATGCCCCAACCACGGCCCCACTATGCGCAATAGGGGCAATGGCTCGCTTGCACTATCAGGTCATAGATCATTAAATTCGGGCCATGCGCGAAACTGAAATAGATCCCTACGAAAACACACCCCGCGACGCAGTAGTCACGGCCAATAACTATCTGGATGGCCAGCGCTTTGCGCTGCATACCCATCGACGTGGGCAGTTCGCCTATGCCGCCTGCGGTGTCATCACGGTATTCACTCGCCAGGGTAACTGGGTCGTGCCCCCACAAAGGGCCATCTGGGTACCGGCGGGAATGCCCCATGAAATGAGCATGAGCGGACCGGTGACCATGCTCAATACCTACATCCGTAACCGCGCCGCCGCTCGGCTCAACCTGCCTGCGCACTGCCAGGTCTTCGGCGTGTCGGCACTGCTTCGGCAGTTGCTGATCCGGGCCATGGACGTTCCGGCGCTGTATGCCAAGGACCATCTGGACGGCCATCTGATGACCTTGCTGCTTCACGAAATAGCCGACATGTCGCCCCTATCGCTCAATGCACCTCTTCCGAGCGAGCCAAGGCTGGCGCACGCCTGCCGCAACCTGCTGGAGCAACCGTCGCTGGAAACCGGAATTGATGATATGACCCGGCAGGTCGGGATGAGCCGCCGCACATTCACTCGTCTGTTTCGCCAGCAAACCGGTGTCAGCTTTGTCGAATGGCGCCAGCAGGCATGCCTGTTGGCGGCCGTGGTGCGCTTGGGTAACGGGGAGGCAATTACGCGGGTGGCGACTGACCTGGGCTATAGCAGCCCAAGTGCCTTTACCAGTGTTTTCCGTCGAGTACTGGGCGAGGTGCCCAGTCGGTATTTTCCAAAAGAAGTGCTTTGAAGCATACCCATTGAAACCAAGAGCCCTGATTTGCGGAGAGTGTCAGGTTTTTTTTGTGCAGGCCGGTAACGGCCTGCCGTCAGGCTGAACTCCATCTCACCAGGTCGACCTAAAGTCAACGCGTACCACGCAGGCGCAGGGCCGATGGCATGAAGTACGCGTCCTCGGGAATCGGCTGGGTGAAATCGACGGTTTGCGCTTCTTCGTTGTCGAGGTTCTGCACGTAGTAGCGGCGAGCCTGCAGATCGTGGAACACATCGAGCGCGCTCCAGGTGGTCGGCAAGTCGTAGAAGTTTTTCAGGTACGCCATCGATACCCGCCACAGCTCGCCATGGCTATCGTACTGATCGACCACCGCCGCCCCCCAACTGTCTTCGTCGAGAAACAGTACCCGCTTGGAGTAGATGTGCCGCGCCGTGGGTTTCAAGGTGCCTTCTACCACCCATACCCGGTGCAGTTCATAGCGGGTGTATTGCGGGTTCAGATGCCCGACCTTGAGCAGGTCCGCGTACTTCACCTCTGGGCTGGCGACTTTGTAGTTGTTGTAAGGGATGTAGATTTCCTTCTTGCCGAGCAACTTCCAGTCGTAGCGATCCGGGGCACCATTGAACATGTCGGTGTCATCGGCGGTGCGCAGGCCATCGGCGGCAGCGATCGGCGTGTCGTACGCCAGGTTCGGCGCACGCCGCACGCGTCGCTGCCCGGCGTCGTAGATCCAGGCCTCGCGGGCATCCTTGATCTGGTCCAGGGTCTCGTGCACCAGGGCCGCGCCACCGGCCAGACGGGCAGGACTTTTGACGAAGGCCAGGTAGTAAAAAAGGATGTTTTTCAGGTCCGCGAACTGGCCGTCCTTGCGGTAGTAATTGAACAGCCCTTCCTGCTGTGACGTCACCAGGGCAAAACTGCCGTTGCGCTGGATCGGCGCCTCCGACGCCCGGCGTACCACGTAGGTGCCGCGATAACGGGTGATGTGGTTCCACAACGCCTCCACACCATTGCCGGGAATCGGGAACGGAATGCCGCCAAAGGCATCGGCGAAACCTGTACCGCCTTCGAGCAATTTGGTGGAGGTGGCATTCTTGAAGGTGTTGTCATACACCCATTGCGGTGCCGAGCCGGAGCGCCGGCTCTTGTAGACGGGCATCTGGAAGGTGTCGGGGTAGCTGTTGAACAGGGCTATCTCGCCGGCCGTGAGGTTGGCCTTGTACTGGTCAAGATTGGCTTTGGTGATGGTGAACAGCGGCTTGTCGTCGGCGAACGGATCGAGGTGATGCTTGCCCTTTTCATACCCCTTGGGAGCCTGGGTGATCCCGCCCTCCCACGAAGGAATGGTGCCGGCGGCGTTGCCGGCACGCTCGGCACCGAACGGTGTCAGGGCCGCCTTGAGTTTCTGCGCATCCTGGGCGGAGACCGCGGCCAGCGCGCTACCGGCTGCCAGACTCAGGGCCAGGGCCAGCGTGGCTTTGATCATTCGGTGTTTCTGGAACATGGCAAATCTCCAAAAAGGATAGAGCGGGCGTTCGCCCTCACACACAGAAAGCCCTGCGACTCACAGGAAGTACTTGAGGTTGAAACCGATGTTGTCCCGGTCACGCAGGCCGTTGTCCTGGCCGCCGCCATAGAACTCGGTGTACTGCAGCTCGGCCTCCAGCTTGTTCTGGTAGTTGGCCTTGAGCCCCAGGGTGTAGGCCTGGCGCCCTTCGATGAAGTTGCCGGCCTGATAGGAGTTGCCTTTGAAGTCGTCCTTGTAGACCACAAAGGGGCTGAGGTTGACGCCGGCGAAGACGTCATTCCAGGTGCCGCTGAACATCAGCGTGTAACTGTAGGAATCTCGGCTGACCTGATCGTCATCCTCACCGCCGGAGATATAGGAACGGTTGCCGGCGCCGGCGTAGTAGCGCGTACTGCCGTCATAGGCCGTGTACTTCAGGCTGCTGCCCCGCAAGTGCTCGGAAGCCAGTTCGAATATGCCGAACAACGAGTCGAAGGACATCGTGGGGCCGAAGTTGTAAATGCTGCCCAACGAGGTGTTGAACGCTTCAACGCGCGTGGAGTTGTCGATATCGCTGTTGAGGTTGACCGCCTGCCCGCCGACATTGATGGTCTTGCCAGCAGCCGCAGCCGCGGCACCATTGGCCAGGTCGCCGAGCAGGTCATTGGTCGCCGCCACCCCGATGGACAGGTTCGGCCGATAGGCCAGCTCGCCGAACACCGAAGCCTTGCCCAGGGTGGTGTTGAAACTGAAGCCATACATGCGGATGTTTTCGGCGTACTTGCGATGGGCCTGGATGTTGCCCATCACATCGACCGTCGCCAAGCCGTTGGCCAGCGCCGCCGCCTGATTGCCGGCCACGCCGGACAACAGGTTGGTCAGGGCCGCCATGTCGATGCCTTTGTACCCCGCCAGATTGGCCGCGATCGTCGGCTCCTTGGCGTGGTAGTTGACCAGGTACAAACCGAACTCGGTGCTGTTCAGCTCTTCGGCGATGTAGCGAAAGGCGAAACCGAACTGGCCGTCGTCGCGGGCCTTGTAGTCCTTGCCGATGGAGGCCACCTTGAGGATGTTGCCGTAGGCCGGCGTGATGCCATTGGCGTACAGACCGGTGCTGCGCAGAATGCCGCCCAGGGCCGGGTTATTGCCCAGCGACTCGTACAGCCCGATGACATTGCCGTACCCCGGAACCGGTGTGTCGAGCGCCGTCCCCGTGAAGTCGTTGTAGCCGGTATGACCGCCATCGGCGAACAGGTCGGTCTGGGAGTAAAAGGTGCCCACCGGATCGATGCGGGTTTCCTTCCATTTCCACTGGTAGAAGCTTTCCATCGACAGGTTGTCGGTCAAGCCGATGTTGAAGCTCACGGCCTCCACCGGCATCAGTACTTCCTTGATCTCCGCCCCCGGCAAACGATATTTGGCCGCATCCACCGGGTTGGTGGTATTGACCCCACCACGATAGAAAATACCCTCGCCCCAGTTGAACACCTGACGCCCAAGACGGGCGGACACCGGCATTCGGCCCACGTCCCACTTGCCGTAGACATAGGAGTCCAGAATATCTACGCGGCTGCCGGCGACATCGCGGGTCTCGCTGCTGAAACGGTCATCGTTCGGGCTGCTCTGGCTCGGTTGCGCGGGGCTGTTGTTTCGGTCGTAATCGTTATGCCGATCCATGATCTGGGTGTCGTAGAACGCCGTGCCGCGAACAAGCATCCCGTAGTTCTGGTAGGTCGCTTCCAGATCCGAGGTGATCTTATAGACCTCGGAAACCAGCCCGGTACCGAAGTTGCGATTGCCATCGTTGGTGTTGATGTCGTCGTTGGTTTTATCCCGGGCCTCCACACGCCATAACCTGCCGTAGGACAGCGTGCTGTCGAACGCGCCGGTCACCTGATTGTCCAGCACGCTGAACTCCATGGCCTGTACCCCCTCCACCGCGCACAGCTGCAGCAACCCCAGCAGCCCCACTCCCGCCGTGGTCGCGGTGAAGCGCAACGCGCCCTGACGTGCAGGGCCTGGCATCCGCACACTGATGGTCATCGTCTTGATCTCCCTATGGACGTTCTCGATATTATTTTTGTTGTTGTTCCTGCTCGCCCGCGCCCCGGCGCACTCAATTGCGACTGGCGCTCTGTCCCACTGCCGCGGATGAAGCGGGTGCTGAGACGGCGATGCCAGCGCTGACGAAAATCCGGCTGTGGGCACCGAAGTGTCTGAGCAACTCATAGAACTGGGCATTCAACTGCGCATGGTCGTGGCGTTGGCCTTGCAGCTCATTGCCGGTGCTGAAACTCATGGTTGCCTCGGGCGTGCTCAGCCACTGGCCGATGGCGGCATCGAAGTCGGCGGCCTGGGCGCTGGACTCTGCGCTGACCACCTCACGCAGGTAGTCCGGCGAGTAGTCGGGATAGGCCTGATCCTGGCGAGTGTCGGCATAGGCCGCGAGCATCGGGTGCGGCTGGCCGGCCAGCAGCAACTGCTCGAGCCAGACGTACTGATACTTCTCCACCTCCATATGCCGGGTGGCCACCCGCTCGATTGCCGCACGCTTGTCGGTGTCGAAGCCGGCCAGGGCCTTGGCCTCCATCAGCAACATGCTCGCCAGGTCGACGCCCGGCAGTGGCGTAGCGTGATAAGGCTGAGTCAGGTCCTGGACGTAGTGCAGGCCCCAACCGAGAAAGCGGTAACCCCAATAGGGGTGGCCGTTGGCGAACGCGAAACGCGCCAGCCCGAAGTATTGATAGGCCCGCCAGTCCGGCCAGTCTCGCCGCAGAAACGGCGCAGCGGCATACACAATCGGGTTCTCGTGAAAGAATCCCATGTGAAAAGGTGCCTGGGAGCTGTACCCGAAACGTGCATCGCCAAACGACTGCGGACCAAACGCATAAAGCGCGCCGACGTCGCCCGGGTTGTCACTGAACAGATTGATATCGTGGCCGTAGTCCGGCTCGTCGGCGGCCGTCGCCAGCACCGCCAGTGGTACCACCTTCTCCCCCGGTTGCAACTGAATGAACCGTTGGCGACTCCACGGTGAACGCGTCTGCTCGACCATCACTTCCTGCGGTTTGAGGTGCGCGCGCAGCGGTTGATCCTGGCCTGGCAACGGCTGAATCATCATGGCCAGGAGGATCTGCGGGTTGACCCTCAGAGCCATGAGAAAAGCCCGACGCAGATCGCCTACAGGCAGGTCCTGCAGTTTCAGCTCGTCCGGGCGCGCCGGATAGTCGGGGAAGTGCTGGCGGGCGAAGGTTTCCTGCTCTTCCAGGAGCGCTACCAGACCACTGTGTTGCTGGGCAAGGAACTGCTCCAACGGCTCGACCTCGACCTCGGGCGCTTCGCGAAGCGCCGGCAGTTCCTGCAAGGCCAGGTAACTTCCCAGGGTGTGATTCGACCAGGCCCAGGACGCCGGCGACACACTGCACAGGCCCACCACCAGCAACAGAAACTTCATCGGCTTTTCGCTCTTATTGGATCAGTCAGCTATGGGGATCGAGCCTAACAACCAGCCCCGGCACTGACACTGTCCAATCTCGCCAAAAAAGTTCTCCGATAGCGCCACGTGCCGTGTCCGGAAAATGCCACGGCAGGCGTCCCCTCAGGCCGGATAACCAGTGATCTCGCGAATGCTCTGGTACAACGGTTTAAGTTGCCGGTACATGCGCAAATACACTTCGCTGTAGAGCCGCCGATAGATCTGCTGCGCCTGGGGTTGCGGCATGAACACCTCGCCGACCCGGGTCATGGCCGCGATGGCGCCGGGGAAGTCTGCGTACAACCCCAGGCCCACGGCACAGGCGATAGCCGCTCCCAGCCCGGACGCTTCATAGACATGTGGACGCTCGGCCGGCAGACCGAAAATATCGGCGGTGAGCTGCATGGCCGCATCGCTCTGGGAGCCGCCACCGGCCACGCGCAAACGCTGGATAGACTGTTTCGAACGTTTTTCGATGCGCTCCTTGCCCTGGAGCAGGGCATACGCCAGGCCTTCGAGGATCGCCCGATAAATGTGCGCACGGGTGTGCACGTCGCCAAAACCGATCATCGCGCCCTTGGCCTCCACGCCGGGCTCACGGATCCCCGGCGACCAGTAGGGTTGCAGGGTCAGCCCCATGGAGCCGGGCGGTACCGCATTGACCAGGGCATCGAACAGTTGCTCCGGCTCCAGCCCTTGCTCCCGCGCTTGCTGCATCTCCCGCAGACCGAACTCGTGCTTGAACCAGCTGACCATCCAGTAACCGCGATAGATCATCACCTCACAGTTGTAGTGATCAGGCACCGCCGCCGGATAAGGCGGAATCAGCGGGACGATTTCCAGGTAACGCGAGCGGGTGGTGGTGATGGTCGCCGTGGTGCCATAGGACAGGCAAGCAGTTGTCGCGTCCACGACTCCGGAGCCCAATACCTCGCAGGCTTTGTCGGCCCCGGCGGCAATCAAGGGCAGGCCTTCGGGAATCCCGGTGTGCAGGCTGGCCTGGGCGCTTATGTACCCCAGGGTTTCACCCGGTTTGAGCAAGCTCGGCAGTTGTTCCGGGCGAACCTTGAGCGCCTGCCATTTCCAGTCACGGGGTGCTGCCCAGCGCAGGCGCTTGAAGTCGAACGGCAGATAGCCCACGCAGCAGCCCACCGAGTCGACAAAGCGCCCGGTCAGGCGATGGGTGAGAAATCCTGACAGCAGCAGGAACTTGTCGGTTGCCGCCCACACGTCCGGCTGATGCCGGGCGATCCAGTTGGCCTCGGCCTGGGCGCGAAAATAGTCCACGGTAGCTTGTGCACCGATCAGTTTGAACAGCCAGCCCCAGGGCCCCTTGATCCCGCCTTCGATCTCGGTCTGACGCTGATCGAGCCAGAGGATCGCCGGACGCAGGGCCTTGCCTTGGGCATCGACATTGATCAGCGTGCCGCGCTGGGTGGTCAGGGAAACACCGCCTATCCGCCCGCGGTCGATGCCGGTCTGTTCCCACAATTGATGACAGGCCTCGCCCAGCTTGCGCCAGTAATAATCCGGGTCCTGCTCGGCCCAGCCGGGGTGATTTGAATAGTAGGCCTGCAACTCGACCTTGCCTTTGCCCAGCAGGTTGCCCTGCAGATCGAAGAGCAAGGCGCGCACGCTCTGGGTGCCATTGTCGATCGCCAGCAGATAGTTCTTGTTGTCCATGACGCTCTCTTTGATGGGCATTAGCGCGAGCCTGGTGGCAGGCTGTGATGGCGTTGCCATAAGGTCAGATAACGCTGTTCCTCATGCTCCCAACGATTGTCGTCCCAGCCCAGGCGTGGCTGGCAGAGGCGGCGTATGGCCGGCAGGTACTGGGCGGCGCCATTGGCCAGCAACAAACCGAGCCGGGTGCGGCGCAGCAGCAGATCGTCCAGGTGCAGGATCATTTCGGCTTCTGCGGCGAAGGCCAGTTCGGCCCAGAGGGTGTCGGTGGCGCCGATACTGTCGCTGCCCAGTTCGGCCACCTGCTGCGCCAACTGCGGCAGGTCCCGCCCATGCCGCCCGGCCAGGCGGCGCAGCTGCCCGGCACTCAAGCCCGGGACCGGCGACAACGGCACTGCGGCAAACACCGCCGCGCCGTCATCCGTCACCGAACGTCCGAGCATCTCTGCACAGGCCTTCAGGACCTCGATGGCCTGTGGCCGAAAGGTGGTCAGCTTGCCTCCCGCCAGCGTCACGCAGCCGGGCTCGCGCCACAGCACATGCTCGCGTTTTTCATTGGACGGCTTGCCTTGGGTGTCGCCACTGCCCACCACCGGACGCACCCCGGACCAGGTCGACAACACATCCGCCGCGACCACCTGGGCCTGAGGAAACTGCTGCGCGCAGGCTGCCAGCAGATAGTCGAGCTCCTCGCTGCTGATGCTCGCACTGCGGTCCAGTTCTTCGTGATGATCAAGGTCAGTGGTACCCACCACCGTCGCGCCTTCCCAGGGGAACACGAACACCGGCCGGCCATCCTGGGCGTGCATGAAGCTGAAGGCGTGAGCCACCGGCAATCGCCAGCCGGGCAACAACAGGTGACTGCCGCGTAAGGGTCGCAGGTGTTTGCCGTCGGCCGCCGGGCTGAAGCGTTCGGCCCAGGCCCCGGTGGCCACCGCCAGCACGCCGCAGCGCAGCCGCAGCAGCTCGCCCCCTTCACGGTCCTCGACCTGTACGCCGCACACCCGGTCGCCTTCGCGCAGCAGGCTCTGCACCCGCATCCCGTTAAAGGCATAAGCGCCCTCGGCACGGGCCTCGGCCAACACCCGCATCACCAGACGGGCGTCATCGGTGACCGCGTCGAGAAACGCTGAGCCACCCAGCAGCCCCTGCTCCTTGATCCCCGGCGCCAGATAGCGCATTTGCTCCGCACCGTAAAAGCGGTGATTGCGCCGCCCGGCCAGGGCGTCGTACACCGTCAGCAGGCCACCGAATAAACGAGGGCCTGGAAAGCTTCCACGGTAGTGCGGCATCAGAAAGCTCAGTGGGTCGACCAGACCGGGCGCCTGCTCCATCAACCGCTGGCGCTCATGCACCGAGTCGCGGGCCAGCCGCCATTGTCCCTTGGCGATGTAACGCAAACCGCCGTGGACCATTTTCGAGGAGCGGCTGGACGTGCCCCAGGCAAAGTCACGCTGCTCCAGCAGCAGGCAGCGCCAACCACGGCGCGCAGCCTCGCGCAGAATGCCGGCACCGCTGATGCCGCCGCCGATCACGATCAGGTCCCAGGTTTCGTCCGCCAGGGTCGGCAACACCCGTTGCCGCCATTGCCCGTTCCAGTTCTGGCTCATTGGCTCACTCTTGCAGCAAAGTGCCGGGGTTGAGACGCCCGGCCGGGTCGAAGTGGCGACTCAGGGTCTTGAGCGCGTCCATCGCCAAGGCCCCCTTCTCCATGGGCAGGTACGGCGCATGGTCCTTACCCACGCCGTGCTGGTGGCTAATGGTGCCGTGGTTCTCGACGATCGTCTGGCTGGCGGCGTGCTTCAGGGCCTTCCAGCGCTCCAGGGTGGCGGGGTAATCCGCCGCCGGACGAAACACATAGCTGGTGTAGATGCTCGAGCCTTCACCGTAGACATGGGACAGATGGGTGAACACATGGACCCGTTCGCCCTGGGCTGCCAGACAGTCGCGCAGACTGTCTTCGATCTTGTTCAGCAGGTTGTCGACATTGCTCCAGTCGGTGGCGGTTTCCAGGGTGTCCACCACGTAACCGGCGCGCCAGAGATTTTCCCGCAGGTAGGGAAACCGGAAGCGGTTCTGCGCCCACTTCTTGCCCAGCAGGGTCCCGGTGAATACCCCGCCAAAACGCTTGAGCTGTTGCCTGGCTTGAGCCAGCGACAAGGCGTTCTGCCGACGATTGCCGGTCACGCCGAAGGTCAGCAGGCATTTGCCCTCGCCGGCACCGCGCAACGCCAGGTACTTTTCCAGCCAGGCGATCTGTTTAGGGTAGCCGGCCAGGGCCAGTTGGGTTTGTGTCTCCACTGCATTCGACAGACGCAGCATGGACAGCGGTACCCGCGCCTGGACCAGTTGCCGAATGGCCTGCAGCGCTCGGGGCCAATCCGGCAGAAACACGCCATAAAAACGTTCGTCGTCGGCCAGCGCGCTGACCCGCACCTTGACCGAGGAAATGATCCCGAAGCGCCCTTCGCAACCCAGCACCAGTTCACGCAGATCGGGGCCGGCGGCCGAGGCCGGGAAGGTCGGGATCTGCAGCGGTCCGGCAAAGGTTTCCAGGGTGCCGCCAGCGAACAACTGCTCGATGCGGCCGTAGCGCAGTGACTGCTGACCGCTGGAACGACTCGCCACCCAGCCGCCCAGCGTCGAGAGCTCCCAGGACTGCGGGAAATGCCCCAGGGTGTAGCCACGGGCACGCAACTGGCTTTCCACCTGCGGCCCACTGGCACCAGGACCAAAGGTGGCGATCAGACTCTGCTCGTCCAGCTCGAGCATGCGGTTCATCCGCGCCAGGGACACGGTCAATACCGGTCGCGACGAAATCGTCGGGTTGATATGCCCGGCCACCGAGGTGCCACCGCCGTAGGGGATCAGGCACAGGTCCCGCGTCTGGGCCAGCGCCAGCAACTGGCGAATCTGTTCCTGGCTTTGCGGATAGGCCACCGCATCCGGGTAGACGCCCGGCTTGCCTTCGCGCAGAGCCAGCCAGTCCGGCAGGCTCTGCCCGCGAGCGTGCAACAAGCGGTCATGGGCTTCGATGCTATACAGCCCATGCGCCGCCAGGCGCGAAGGCGGTACCAGGGCCAGCGCGCTATCCAGAGAAGCGTCGGGCAGCGTCCACCCTGCGCCGACCCGGGCCAAAAGAAAGTCCGCCCCATGAGCCGGCAATTCAACTACCGTCGTTTCATCGCCCCAGCCGTTCCAGCGTCGCATGCCTGTGTTCCTTTGCGGTTCTTGTTGGTCTTCGATCTGCGCCTATATTAGCCAGCCCCGGTAGCCTGTCACGGTCGCATCAGGACAGATCGAGTAGCCAATTGGGTCAACCGATGCCCCCGCAGCGAAGCATTTACTTTAGCCCTGCTTTCAAATTACCTTTCAGGGCGCCGACGCCTGTGGATAACCGCCATGCCAGAAGGCGGTTCAAGTGCCAGCAGCAGCCACACGCGCATCCATGAAGGATTTGTCCCCAGGAACAGGATCATGCAGACACTCGGCTACACCTCGGTCCCCCCTCTGCTGAAGTACCTGCGTCATGCCGAACAACTCGGCATTCCCACCGCCCCAGCCCTGGCGGCCGCCGGGCTTGAGGCACAGCAACTGAGCGACAACTCCCTGCGCCTGCCGGGCAAGGCCCACGAACAGTTGCTGGACTATCTGTGCGAGCACTCCGGCGATCCTCTGTTCGGGCTGAATTCGGCACGTTACGTGTTGCCCAACTCCTGGAGCGTGCTGGGTTACATCACCATGAATTGCGCGACCCTCGGCGAGGCGATGAACCGCATCATGCCGTTCGAAAAGCTGGTGGGTGACATGGGGGTCAGCCGCGCCGAAATGGCGCAAGGCCAGGTACGGCTGATCTGGAACTGTCGCCATCAGCGCCCTGAAACTCGTCGGCACATGGTGGAAAACGTTCTGGCATCCTGGCTGGTGTACGCCCGCTGGATCGCCGACATGCAGGTCTCGCCCGCCGCCGTCTGGTTCGAACACTCGCTGCCGAGCGCAATCGAGTGCTCGCAGTACGAGGACTTTTTTGGCTGCCCGGTGCTCTTCGATCAGGCGTGTTCGGCCCTGGTGGCGCCACTGGACTACCTGCAACTGCCCTTGCGCCAGGCCGATGCCCAACTCTTGCGTACCCTGGAAGAACACGCGCTGGGCCTGATGGCTTCGCTGGACGATGCGCCACTGCCGCTGCGCGTGAAAAACGCCCTGCGCCAATTGCTCAAGGAAGGGCTGCCGCGCAAGGAGCAGGTGGCCGAACAGTTCGCCATGTCAGTGCGTACGCTGCAGCGGCAATTGCAGCAGGCCGGCACCTCCTATCAACAGATCCTCGACGATCTGCGCCAAGAGCTCGCCGAGCATTATCTGTTGCACAGCGAACTGCCGATCCAGGACATCGCCCAGTACCTGGGCTTCACCGAGCCACGCTCGTTTCACCGCACGTTCAAGAGCCGCACCGGCATGCCGCCTGGCGAGTACCGCCAGACTTACCTCACAGCGCCTTCGCCACGCTGATGCATGACGCCCGGTCGGATACCGTTTACCGCTGGGCAGCCAGACGCCCAAGGTATTGCGCTTCTTCAACGGCAGACAGTCTGTCGTCAAGTGCTTCAAGCTTCGTCCGGCGAATGTCAAAATCCCCACAAGACTATTAATAAACATTACCATTTGCGACGTAATAGTCGAAAACGATGAGGAATCGAATGCGCAGGCCTGCTGTATTTTTTTTGGCATCCATGCTGACAGCGTGCGGGACTGGGCTGCCCGTCGAGAATACTAAAGCAGTGGAAAACGTAGCGTCCAAGAGTGGGCATACCCCACTGAACATGGATGGTTATACCGCGAACAAACTGGATGCCCTGCTCAAAGAACGCTCAGCGACCCATCCCGACGACATAGGGCAGATGAACAATCTGATCTCACGCGAGTTTTTGGGGCTGCCCTATGTCGCGAACAGGTTGCAGGGCTCTGCTACCACGCCGGAGAAGCTGGTAGTCGACTTCAGGGGCCTGGACTGTTTCACCTATCTGGATTACGTCGAAGCGCTGAGAAAGTCCACCAATGAAGCGGACTTCGTCAAGAGCCTCATTCAGACGCGTTATGTGAACGGCAATCTCGATTTCCTGCATCGCCGGCACTTCTTCACAGACTGGTCGCAGGCCGAGCAAAAACTGGCCGACGACGTCACCGCTCAAATCAGCCCTCATGCGGTAACCGTGGTTAAAAGCCTCAACCGCAAAGCAGATGGCAGCGCCTACTTGCCTGGCGTGCCCATGATCGAACGCAGTATTACCTATATCCCTAGCGCTTTTGTTAACGACCAAGTGATCAGCCGCTTGCAGACGGGTGACTACGTCGGCATCTACACCCAGGTCGCGGGTCTGGACGTCACCCATACAGGGTTCTTCATCAACAAAGACGCCGGGCCCGTGCTCCGTAATGCCTCTTCGAAGAAAAGGAACAGAGAAGTCGTAGACTCCCCCTTTAAGGCCTACATAGCGAAGACGCCAGGGATAGTGGTATTACGGGCCCGGCAATCTCCTGAGGATCAATGAATTCTGGTTCGCCCCTTTTGCCCAAGCCCTGTACATCTTCAAGTATCAACAAAGCCCGTCTTGTGCGGGCTTTGTTGCATCTGGGGTTTGGTATATCACGTGTTCAAGGAGCGGGCACCAACCCCAAATCCGCTCGCCCTACGCCCTTCACCTCGGCAGGATTCGCGCAGGCGACAAAATCCTCCTTGCGCAACAGCACCAGCGCGATCAGCGATACCACACCCGTGCCGATGTAAAAGTACCAGGGCGAGGTAATGTCTCCGGTCACCTTTATCAGCCAGGTAGAAATCAGCGGTGCGCTGCCGCCGAATACCGCGACCGGGATGTTGTACGCCACCGCGATACCGGTGGAGCGGATTCGGGTGGGCAACAACTCGCTCATCAACGCGTACGTCGACGAGGCATACAGCCCGAACAGGATCGCTACTGCCATCAACGGGTAGATAAACGAAGCAGGCGTCGCCGTGGGTGCCGATTTGAACAGCCAGAACATCGCCAGGGTCGCCAGAGTGCCGATCACCAACAAAAACGGCTTGCGCCCATATTTATCCGTGAACGCACCGCCGAACGGCATGACGACTGCGGCCGAGAGGCTGGCAATGAAGACGTAGAGCAAGGTCGTGCCGCTGTCGAACTTGAGAATGCTCGACATGTAGGTCGAGGCGAAGGTCAGCACCAGATAAAAGATCGAGCTGTGCAGGGTGATGATGAAGAACACCAGGGCAATCGCCCGTTTCCACTGCCAGACTTCTCGCAGAGGGGCTTTCGAGGTCTCCCCCGCGCGCTGCAACGCCAGGAATTCGGGACTGTCTTCCAGCTTCAGGCGGATGTACATCGAGATCAGCCCCAGAGGCGCCGCGATCAGGAACGGAATGCGCCAGCCCCAGGCTTGCATCAGGTCCGCGCCCATTACCCAGGTCATGCCATTAGCCACCGCACCGCCCAGCAACAGCCCGAGCACCGCCGTCACCATCAACCAGCAGGTAGCAAACCCGCGTCGCCCGGGCCCCGCGTACTCGGAGATGAAGCTGGTGATGGTGCCGATCTCGCCGCCGGCCGAGAAGCCCTGCACGCAGCGGATCAACACCAGAAGGATCGGCGCGGCGATACCCAGCGTGGCATAGGTCGGCAACAGCCCCAGCAAAACGGTGGAGCCGGCCATCATCACCAGCACCGTGATCAGGGTCTTGCGTCGACCGATCTTGTCCGCCAGCGGACCGAAGAACAGCCCGCCCAGCGGCCGGATGAAAAAGCTCAAGGCAAACGCGGCAAAACTGGCGAGCAGGCTGGTGGTCGGGTCGTCGGAGACGAAAAACGCCTTGCCGATATAGACGGCGAGAAAGCCATAAACGCCGTAGTCGTACCACTCGATCAGGTGGCCGGACGTTGCACCGATAAACGCCCGGCGCCGTTGCCGAGCCGGGTTTTGCTGTTGAATGCCCACGTGAGGGACTCCTGTCTGATATCTATCCATGGAAAACACAACTCAAGGAACTGCAGTGACGTTCGCTTCCTCCTCCAACCACAGACGCAGATCGGTCTTGAGGATCTTGCCGTAACTGTTCTTGGGCAGCTCGGTGCGAAACACGTACTTCTTCGGCTTTTTGAACGACGCCATGCGTTCGATGAACCAGGCATTGAGCAATGACGCGTCGAGCGCCACGGCATCGCGGGGAACGACGAACGCTACCACCGATTCCCCCCACTGCACATCAGGCTCGCCGACCACGCAGACTTCAAATACGTCTGGGTGTTGCGCCAGCACTTCCTCGACTTCCCGAGGGTACACATTGCTGCCGCCGGAAATGATCACATCCTTGGAGCGATCGGTGAGCGTCAGATAACCCGCGTGATCCAGGACGCCGATGTCGCCGGTCAACAGCCAGCCATCCACCAAGGTCTGGCGAGTCGCGGCCTCGTTGCGCCAGTAGCCCTGCATGACGGTGGCACCGCGCACGGCAATTTCCCCCGGCTGACCGGGAGGCAACGGCCGGTGTTCGGGGTCGAGAATCCTGATCTCCACACACGAATGTGCCCGCCCCACGGATGCTGCCAGCGAGGCCCATCCGGGACGGTTTCGATCCGCGATCAGCTCACGCGACAAGGCGCTGATCGTCATCGGGCTCTCCCCCTGACCATAGATCTGCACCAGCCGTGCGCCAAAGGTCTCGACCGCATCTTGCAGATCCGCCAGGTACATGGGCGCGCCACCGTAGACGATGGTTTTGATCCCCTCACCGCCGTAGCCTTGGCGACGGGCCTGTTCAACCATGCGCTTGACCATGGTCGGCGCGGCGAACAACGTGACATTGCCTAGCCCACGCGCCAGCTCGAACAACTCGTCGGCCTTGAAACCACCGGATTCGGGGACAACATGGCGAGCACCGCGACGCACATGGATGAAGTTGTACAGTCCGGCGCCATGGGACATCGGGGCCGCGTACACCACCGCGTCATCCGGGCTGACCGGGTCAACGTCCAGCGGATAACACAGTGACATGGCCGTCAGGTTGCCGTGGGACAGCATCACCCCCTTGGGTCGTCCGGTGGTGCCGGAGGTGTAAAACAGCCAGGCCAGGTCATCGCAATGACGAGGGCAGGGATTGGCCAGCGTCGTCGAATCGAGCGAAGAGCGCAGCGTGCGGTCCCCTCCATCCAGCTCTCGACACCCTTGCGGCAACGCCACGGGCAAGAACACCTGGCCGCCATCGGTGAAAATCAGACGGGCTTGCGCATCGTCGACGATCCAGCCGGCTTCAACAGGGTGCAGCTTGCAGTTGATCGGCACCACCACCGCGCCAACCCACCAGACGGCATAGAGCAGTTCGAGGTATTCGCAACGGTTCCTCATGAACAGCGCCACACGGGCGCCGGGCGCAATGCCGTGCTCGTCAAGGAGGTACGCGGCACGCTCACGGACACGGGCGGCAAACGTCCCATAGTCGGCGACTTGCCGCTGCCCCTCAAACAACGCCGGACGTTCTGGCCAGCGACGACCGGCGTCGTTCAACCAGTTGGCGATATTCATGCTCAAACCCTGTGCGCTTGAAGCACCGAGGCATAGTTGGCGACCGCCATGCCGCCCATGTTGAACAACAGACCGAACTCGGGATTCGGCACGGCCAGGCCGATCGGGTCGCCCGTCATCTGCCGAAAGGCCAGGGCGTGCATCGACACCCCCGTGGCGCCCACAGGATGCCCCTTGGCCTTGAGCCCACCGGACAAATTCACCGGGAGGCGCCCGCCCGCCCGCACGATACCGTCATCCAGAGCCCGATGCCCCTCGCCTTTGGGCGCCAGGCCCATGGCTTCGTAGATCAACAGTTCGGCGATGGTGAAGCAGTCATGGACCTCGGCAAAGCTCAGGTCGCCCAGGGTTACATTGGCCCCGCGCAGGGCCGAATGGATCGCACGCTTCGGGCCTTCAAACGCGAGGATGTCGCGCTGGGCAATCGGCAGGAAGTCGTTGACCTGAGTCACCGAGCGAATCAGCACGTCACGACGAAACAGCCGGGCACGCCTGGACGAGGCCAGCACAATGGCGGCAGCCCCATCGCTGATCAGCGAACAATCGGTCAGGCGCAACGAGTCCGCCACATAGGGATTACTCTTGGACACGTTGTTGCAATGTTCAAAATCCATGACCCGGTGCATCTGCGCCAGGGGGTTAGCCATGGCGTTGGAGTGGTTCTTGGTGGCGATAGCGGCCATGGACGCCATGGGGCAATGGTAGCGGTCACGGTATTGTTGCGCGGCCAGGCCGAACAGCTGCGGAAAACTGAGCCCGGCCTCTTCGACATCGTTCTGATAACCCGCACCGGCCAGGGCCTTGGTGACGTCGACCGTGGTGTTGGAGGTCATCTTCTCGGCGCCCACGATCAGCACCAGTTCAGCGGAGCCTGAGAGGATCGCATTGATGCCCGCATGAATCGCCGCCGAACCCGAAGCGCAAGCGTTTTCGCAGCGGGTCGCGGGCTTGAAGCGCAAGCCTGGGTCGGCTTGCAGCATCAATGAGGCAGGAAAACCATCCGGTACCATCCCCGAGTTGAAATGCCCGAGGAACATAGCGTCGATTTCTGAGGCGTCGATGGCTGCGTCCGCCAGGGCTTCGCGGGTGACCTGAACGATCAGGTCTTCAAGCGTGGAACCGTCCAGACGGCCAAAACGGGAGTGACCGGCAGCGACAATGGATACGGAATCATGGGGCATGGTGATTTTCTTCTGTGCTTGGATCAGGCATTCCTTACAATGACCTACCGCCCGGACCGCTCGCTAGTTCGTGCAACTACGTACACGGATAAGTAACTGCACTGACCCATTGTGTTGTCAGTAGCGCATTGAAATCGAGGCAGGATGCCCAATGACCGTCTTCGCACAACAACTGAAAGACCTTGAGCGTCTGGCGTTCCAGGTGTCACCCGCCCCGCAACTCATCACCGGCAACCGCGTGATGCTCGACTGCAACGAAGCATTCCTGGAGTTGTTCGGCTACCAGCGCGAAGAGCTTCTGGGTCATCTGACCCTGCTGATCTATCCCTCCCAGGCGGACTACAAAACCATCGGCACTCGCAGCCAGAACTGGTTGCGTAACAGCCAGAGCGGCTCCTACTCCGATGAACGCTTCATGCAACACAAAAGCGGCGAGGTGTTCTGGGCCAGGTCGCACGGCTATACCTTGACCGTGGACGACCCGTTCAAACTGATGGTCTGGCACTTCGAACGCATGGACCGGCCGCACCACGCGACGGTGAACCTCACGCCCCGCGAGCGCGAAATCTCGATGCACATCGTCAACGGCCTGACCTGCAAGGAAGTGGCCAAAAAACTGGCGATATCCCACCGAACCGTGGAAGTCCATCGCGCCCGCCTGATGAAAAAGCTGCAGGCCAAGAACAGTGCGGAGCTGGTTTCGAAGATTATTTTTGTGAGTTGATGAATAAGGGTTTAAGAGTCAGAGGGAGCTGAAAATAAATCTGCCCCCTCTTCCGTTTCAGCACTTCTTCGCCTGCTCCTTCGCCTGTGCCCACAAACGCTCTTCCTGTTCCCTCAGCTCCGGTGTGAACTCGGCGCCGAAATCTTCCGCCTCAAACACCTGGCGAATCTCGATCTCAGCCTCTGTGCCCGGCATCGGGTTGGGGCAGCGTTTGACCCAGTCGATGGCTTCCTGCTTCGACTTCACCTGCCACAGCCAGTAGCCGGCGATCAGTTCCTTGGTTTCGGCAAACGGGCCGTCGATCACCGTGCGTTTCTCGCCCGAGAAGCGCACGCGGGTGCCTTTGCTGCTGGGGTGCAGGCCTTCACCGCCGAGCAGGATGCCGGCCTTGACCAGTTCTTCGTTGTAGTTGCCCATCGCGGTCAACAATTCCTGGGTGGGCATCACGCCGGCTTCAGAATCCTTGCTGGCTTTCACAATGATCATGAATCGCATTGTCTTATCTCCGCTGGATTTGAGTGATTCACTTCCTAGTCGAATGGCTGCGTCCCAAATCGACAGCTGTCCATTCTTTATTGCCGCGCCTGTCAAACGATCCTAGGACATTTCCCGCAAACTGCGGCGTCATTGATGAACTGGAAAGCCTCTCATCGTGGAGATACATTTGAATCGTCGCTGCAGATGAGTGACCGGTTGTGACAGGCCGAAAAAGTGTAGGCCTCTCGAGACTACCGGAGCTCCACCATGAAAAAGATCACCCCCAACTCCCCCGAAAAACCCGCGACTCCCACAAGCCAGCTCTTCACCCTCCGCCCCGACATCGACACCGAAACCCTGCTGATCCACACCAGCGAAACCCTCGCCTCGCTCAATGTCATGACCACCGATCTGGCCTTCCAGCTCGACGACTCGCGTCGCAACGTGGCGCTGGCGATTCAGCAGTTGGTCGTATTGGGCGAGTTGCTGGTGAACCGGGCGCTGGAGCACTTCGACACGCCGGACGCTGCGCACGAACCTCAACCCGCCGCTCACCACTGAGTGGTCACGTTCTGCTCATGAATGGAGGTTCTGCCATGGCTCGATACATGCCCATCACCGGCATCGACTGCACTGTCGCATCCCTGTTGATCGACACCGAAGCACCGCTGGACGTGCTGCACGAAACAGCCGCCTACCGCATCCGCACCGCGACCCAACTGCTGGAGAACGTCGCCACCGGCGAGGGGATTCACAGTGAACTGGCACGTGCGTTGGTTGTTTCGCTGCGCGATGGTTGCGATTTGCTGGACGTTGTAGGGCGACGATTGCAGGCGCAGGTTTTATCGTCGTAAGGAAAAAAGTGGCCTCGTGGGTAATGTCAGTCAGTTAAGAGATTCCGGGCGCAACACATGACCCGTAGCAGCTGCCGAAGGCTGCGTTCGAGTGCGTAGCACTCGCAAATCCTGCTTGCACGATTAATCTGAAAGACCGCATGGCGAGATTTTACGACCGCTTCGCGGCCGAACGCAGGCTTCGCCAGCTGCTACGGATTGCGTACTGGCTTAACTGACTGGCATCACCCTCGCGGGCCACTTTCCAGCAATTGAGTTAACCCGTGCTCTGTTCATGCGAAGCCTCGGACTCAACAGAAGGTTTCACTTTCTGTAACTTACCGTTGAGCCAAAAGGTCATTGTGAGAGGACTAACGCGCACGTCCCCACCACCGCTTCACCCACAACGCCCCCACAATCCCCACGACAATCGAGGCCAATGGCAACGTCGAGGTTAAACTCAGTGTCGGAAACACCAGCAAAATCTGTGAGTCGTTGCCACCGAGCATCATCGATGCACCGGTGCCCATCAGCACCCCGGACAGCAAGTGCACGCTCGCCTTCGACAGGTTGAACGGCTGGAAGCTGAAGGTTTTGCGGTACAGGGTGAAGCTGAGCATGCCCATCAGCAGCATCACGAACACCGCGATGCGCTGGCCGGTGATGGTCGTTTGTTCGGGCATCCAGAACAGCTGTGACAGGTGGTAGAAGAATACGCTGGGCGTCCATTGCGGCTCGAAGGTGTACAGCGCGCTGGTCAGCGCTCCCAGCAGCATGCTGGAGAACACCAGGTGTTTGTCGCCGTGAACATAGGCCAGAAAAAGCAGCGCGATCAGCACCACACCCAGGGTGAGCAGATAGTGGCTGCTGGAGATTTCGGGCATCAGCAGGGTTCTGTGCTCGGGCAACATGTTGAGCCGATACCACAGCACAATCCCCAGCACCCAGCCGACAATCGTAAAGGCCTTGTTGAGGTTGCCGCAGGTGAGTTTGGTCAGGGTGCCAACGCTGCAACCATCGTTGAGCACCGAGGCGACGCCAAATAACAGTCCGCCCCCTATCAGCAACGGATACCCGACTTCTGGCGTGAACAACGGCTGGCTGATGCCGAAATGGTGATAAATCGGCGCCAGCAGCAGGCCGAACAGTCCGCAGGAAACCAGCGCAACAAACAAAGTGGGCCGACGCTTGAGCAGCAGAGCGCTGGCATTGACCAGGCACATGCCCATCCGCTGCGAAACCCAGCCAATCAGGAATGCCAGCAACCACGCGATCAGCAACGAAAGCACACGCCTCCTTACATCTTGGTAGACCCATTGATGGGTAAAGACTAGTCGGCTTTTCAATGGGCTCGCCAAGACATAAAGGGTGACCGGCCCGGTTCTGCTGCGCTATAAACCGGTCCTCCCTTGCCAATAATGTTTCCAATTCACAATTTGTTAAGAAGTGGTCTCGTATACTTTCGAGTCCTGTTTTACTCTCGGCCCTCATTCTTCGGTAGCCTGATGCCTATGTCACGCCCTGCCCCACTCCTGCTGTTACTCACCTGCCTGCTGTTCTTCTTTGCCCTTGGCAATCACCAATTGCAAGGCTCCACCGAACCCCGGGTTGCCGGGATCGCCATGGAAATGCACCTGGATAACGACTGGGTGACGCCGCGTCTGTTCGGTCAGCCCTTTCTGGAGAAACCGCCGCTGAGCCTGTGGCTCGATGCCGGCGCAATCCGTGCGTTTGGTGCCACGCCATTGGCGGTGCGCCTGGCCTCGGCCTTCGCCGGGCTGTTCAGCGTGATGCTGCTGTACGCCATGCTGCGTCGATTCGGCCGGCCAACGACCATCGCCTGGGTCGCCGGGATCATGCTGGCAACCATGGCCAGTTACTGGGGCAACGTTCGCGGTGTTGGTGAAGACGCACTGCTGAGCCTTGGTGTAACCCTGGCGTTGCTGTCGTTCTATCAGGCCCAGCGCCAGCAAGCCGAACAGCGTGGTGCCATGGGCAGCTGGTTGCTGTTCGCCGTCGGTATCGCCATCGCCACGTTGAGTAAAGGTGTACTCGGCCTGGCGATGCCTGGCGTGGTGATTTTTGCCTATCTGCTGGCCGAAAGCCTGATCGACAAACGCTTCAGCCTGCCGCGCTGGATAAGCCCGGCGCTGGTGACCCTGCTCGGCCTGATCCCCTTGGCGATCTGGCTCTTCATGCTCTATCAGCGCGGCGGTTCGCAGGCACTGGCCGAGGTGTTGCTGACCAACAGCGTCGGTCGCTTCAACGGTTCGTTCGTCGAAGCCGGACACTACGAACCCTTCTATTACTACCTGGCCAAACTGCCGGAAGCCTTTCTGCCGTGGAACATCCTGGTGTACCTGGGGTTGTGGCATTTCCGTAAAAGCCTGGCGAACAATCGCTACCTGCTGTTCTTCACACTGTGGCTGCTCGCACAGTTCCTCATGCTGACCCTCGCGTCGAGCAAGCGCACCGTGTACCTGATGTCACTGACACCGGCCGCCGCGGTATTGGCAGCGGAATATGCGGCAGTGCTGTACGAGCGCCTGCGCCAGCACACCGAAGCATCGACGTTGCTCGGCAAAATCGCCCGCAATCGCCGCGGTATCGCGATCGGTATTATCAGCGTGCTATTCGTCAGCTATCTGGCCGCCGCCCAATGGATCGTCCCGCGTGCCGACCGCAAACTGTCGTTCCTGCCATTGACCGAGCAAATCCAGACCATGCAGGCCAACGGACAAGAAGTGGCGCTGTATCAGCCGAACGAACGGACAGCCGGTGCGACCGTGTTCTACACCCATACCCTGCTCAAGGACTTGCAGACCGAAGCCGAGCTGACGGCGTTTCTCGCCGCATCGCCGACTCATGTGGCGCTGATTGCCAGCGAGACTGAGCCCGCAGCACCGTTGAAGGTACTGAAGAAAATGCTGGTGGGACGTCAGGATTACTATTTCGTCGCGCAGTAACACGACCCACAAAAAAACGGCACCTGATGCAGGTGCCGTTTTTTATTGTCTGGCGAACGTCAGCCGGGAAGATCAACCCGGCGGGTTACTTGATCTCGACGGATTTCCAGTCAGGGGCTTCGATCAGCCCAAGCAATTTCGGGTTGGTTTGCGCGCTATCAACCGTAAAAAACAGCGACGCGCCATACCCCGGGGTCGACGACGTCGGCAACTTCAGTTCTTTTTCCAGTTGCGCCATGCACTCGCTGTGGGTGACCAGCACCAGATTACGGCCGGCGACCTTGTGCGCCAGCACGTCACGCAACATTGTGCCTTTGCAGTTGAAGAGCCAGTCCTGGGGGCTGCCGAGCTTGTCGAACATGTAGTGCGACGTTTGCACGGCCCGCGTCAACGGGCTGTTGTAAATATCGGCATTGGCCAGGCCCAGGTGCGCGAACTGCGAACCTATCGCGGCAGCCACGCTGCGCGCGCGATCGGTAATGCCATCGGCACTGTCCAGGCAAGGGGCACTGGAGTGGTCGCATCGCTCGACATGGCGGATCAGCACAATCGTATCGCCCTTGGCCCAACTGGCCGCCAAGACCTTGTCCCCGGCAATATTGCCGTGAGCCAGGTCCGCAGGGCCGGCGGGGCGGAGCAGCCAGACTGTCAGCGCAATAACAACGAGTGCAGCCAGCAGTAAAACGGCAATGCTTTTAACGCGAGAGAGCCCGCCCACATTCAGTGAACGCTTGATACCCGCACGACCCAGTCTTGACTCCACTTTCAAACTGCCTCTGACGCTCGAATGCCCGATTATTCGGTCGAGTATAAAGTTTGACGCATCAGTACCCAGTGAAATGAATGTAAAAAAGCTCAGCCGATGAGCCTGCCCCATGCCCACCACACTCTCCCCGCTCGCGTTACTGGCCCGACACGCTGTAAATCCTCATGAAGAAAAACGTTTCAGCTATCGCGCCAGCCGCCGATACACCCCCTACGAACACATTCTGCTGGCCTCCAAAAACAACAATCTTCCAGCCAACTGACGATCAAGAAGCGCAACGTTCCTGGAGGAATTTTGATGAATAGCTGGTTCGCCAACATTAGCGTCAACCTGAAGCTGAGCCTGGGTTTCGGCCTGGTGCTGGCCCTTACGTGCATCCTCGCTCTGACCGGCTGGACCAGCCTGGGTGGGCTGATCGACCGCAGTAACTGGATGAGCGGTATCACTCAGCTCAACGCGGGCCTGACCAAACTGCGGGTCACCCGTTTGCAATACATGCTGGCCGACGGCGACGAAACCGTGGCGCAAACCGTGCAAACCGCCCTCGACGGCTTCAAGGCCCAGCAGCAATTACTGCTGTCGAGCCTCAAGAGCCCGGAAAACCTCAAGCTGCTCAATGAGCAAGGCGCGGTCATCGACGCCTACCAGCAATCGTTGAACAAAATGCGTAACGCCTATCGGACTGTGAGCAGCGTGCGTCAGACCATGGGCGAGAATGCCGACAGCGCCAACACGCTGATCAATGACATCGACACCCGCGTGCGCCAGATGCCCTTGAGCGATCAGCGCTTCGAGCAGTTCCAGGCCATTACCGAGGCCAAGGAACAGTTTCAGCTCGCCCGCTACGAAGTTCGCGGCTACATCGCCGACAGCAATCCGGCCACCGAGCAAAAAGCCATCGCCCAACTGGACGCGGCCATCGCCAGCCTGAAAACACTCAACACGCATTTCGCCGACACCCAGCAAGACGCGTTGCGCCAGCTGCAAAGCGCGCTGCTCAATTACCGCAGCGCGTTGCAAGCCTATAAAGCGGCCAACAGCGACGTCGTCCAGGCTCGCCAGGAAATGACCGTCCAGGGCAACGACATCGTTGCGCGCAGTGATGCGCTGTATCAGATCCAGCTGGATCGCCGTGACGCCGAAAGCGCCCAGGCACGCACCCTGCAACTGATCAGCACCTTGCTGGCATTGCTGGTCGGCGTCCTTGCGGCCGTGACCATTACCCGGCAAATCACCCGCCCACTGCGCGAAACCCTGGCCGTGGTCGAGCGTATTGCCAGTGGCGACCTGACCCAGGATGTCCACGTGACCCGTCGCGACGAACTCGGCGTGTTGCAGCAAGGCATCGCACGGATGGGCGTCACCCTGCGCGATTTGATCAGCGGTATTCGTGATGGCGTCACGCAGATCGCCAGCGCCGCCGAAGAGCTGTCGGCCGTCACCGAAGAAACCAGTGCCGGGGTCAACAGCCAGAAGATCGAAACCGATCAGGTGGCCACTGCCATGCACGAAATGACGGCCACCGTGCAGGAAGTCGCACGCAACGCCGAACAAGCGTCGCAAGCGGCAGCCGCAGCTGACGGCGAAGCCCGCGAAGGCGATAAAGTGGTCAACGAAGCGATCGCTCAGATCGAACGTCTGGCCAGCGAAGTGGTGCGCTCCACCGAAGCCATGACCGTGCTGCAACAGGAAAGCGACAAGATCGGCAGTGTCATGGACGTGATCAAGGCCGTCGCCGAACAGACCAACCTGCTGGCACTCAACGCCGCCATCGAAGCCGCACGTGCCGGTGAAGCCGGTCGCGGTTTCGCCGTGGTCGCGGACGAAGTGCGTGGCCTGGCCCAACGCACGCAGAAATCCACCGAGGAAATCGAAGGTCTGGTCGCCGGTCTGCAGAACGGCACTCAGCAAGTGGCCGCGGTGATGAACAACAGCCGCAGCCTGACCGACAGCAGTGTCGAGCTGACCCGCAAGGCCGGTGTGTCACTGGAAAACATCACCCGCACGGTGTCGAACATCCAGTCGATGAACCAGCAGATCGCCGCCGCTGCCGAGCAGCAAAGCGCCGTGGCCGAAGAGATCAGCCGCAGCATCATCAACGTGCGCGACGTCTCCGAGCAAACCGCCGCCGCCAGCGATGAAACTGCTGCGTCCAGTGTTGAGCTGGCGCGGTTGGGCAATCAGTTGCAGATGATGGTCAGCCACTTCAGGGTCTGACATTCATATTGCTGTGAATGAAAGATCCATTCGCGAGCAAGCCCGCTCCCACATTAGATAGGTGCTGACCACTGAACAGTGACACGACACAAATCCTGTGTGGGAGCGGGCTTGCTCGCGAAGGCTATCTACCTGTCAGCGAAAACGCTCAAACACTAATCGCATTGGTAAACACCAACCGATTGCCGAACGGATCGCTGATGGTCATGTCCTGGCTCCCCCAGGGCATGGCCTGAATCTGTGGATGAGCGAAACGGTATTCCTTGGCCAGCAATTGCTGCTGGAACGCTTCCAGCTCATCGGTCTCGATGCGCAGCGCCGAACCCGGCGTAGCGTCGCCGTGGTGCTCGGACAGGTGCAACACGCATTCACCCCGCGACACCTGCATATAGAGCGGGAAGCTCTCTTCGAAACGGTGCTGCCAGTCGAGGGTGAAACCAAGAAAGTTGACGTAGAACTCCAGCGCCTTGGCTTCATCGAAGATCCGCAGGATCGGGGTGGTTTTACCGAAGCTCATTGCGCTACTCCCAAACTGAAAGGCCCCACTCTAGGTGGGTTGCATGACAGCGCTTCGGCTTGGGGGAGGCTTTCTTTAATTGCACAGTGCCATCATTGTGATGCGCCCCGCAGATCGCCGCTATTTGAAGCCTGAGCCGAGATTTCCCTCACGCGCCAAAAACCGCCCTGCACGCCGCCCGTTCGCCTGACCCTCGACATAACTGCGCACACCATTGACCCACACGCCGTCGATGCCTTCAGCCGAACGCTGCGGATCGTTGAAATCCGCCACATCGCGCACGCGCAACGGGTCGAACAGCACCAGATCCGCCCAATGCCCTTCGCGAATTTCACCACGCTCCTTCAGGCCAAAGCGCGCCGCCGACAGCCCGGTCATTTTGTGCACCGCCGTGTGCAGCGGGAACAACCCGAGATCCCGACTGAAGTGCCCGAGCACCCGTGGAAACGCGCCCCACAAACGCGGATGAGGAAACGGGTCTTCCGGCAAACCGTCGGAGCCGATCATCGATAACGGGTGAGCGAGAATACGCCGCACATCGGCTTCGTCCATGCCGTAATACACCGCACCGGCCGGTTGCAGACGACGGGCCGCGTCCAGCAGCGGCACGCCCCACTCGGCGGCAATATCCATCAGGTCGCGGCCGCCCGTTTCAGGGTGTGGCGTCGACCAGGTGATGGTGATGCGAAACGCGTCCGTCACCTGCTTGAGGTCCAGGGTCGAGGAACTCGCCGCATAGGGATAACAGTCACAGCCCACCGGGTGGGTTTTCGCTGCGTGTTCGAGGGACGCCAATAGCTGTGGGCTGCGCCCCCAGTTGCCGGCGCCAGCGCATTTGAGATGAGAAATGATCACCGGACTTTTCGCGTGTCGAGCGATCTGGAATGCCTCGTCCATGGCCTCCAGCACCGGTTCGAACTCACTGCGCAAATGGGTGGTGTAGACCGCACCGAAGGCCGTCAACTCTTCGGCCAATTGCTGCACCTCATCCGTCTCGGCCGAGAAGGCGCTGGCATAGGCCAGCCCTGTGGATAACCCCAACGCACCGGCCTCCAGACTCTCGCGCAGTTGTTCGCGCATCGCCGCGATTTCGCTGGATGTGGCAGTGCGAAACAGGTCGTCCAGGTGGTTGCTGCGCAACGCCGTATGGCCGACCAATGCCGCCACGTTCAGCGTCGGATTGGCCGCTTCGACGGCCGCGCGGTAATCACTGAAACGCGGATAGACAAAAGCTGCGGACGTGCCAAGCAGGTTCATCGGGTCCGGCGGATCACCACGTAAACTGACCGGCGAGGCGCTGATCCCGCAGTTGCCGACGATCACCGTGGTCACGCCCTGGCTGAGTTTGGGCAGCATCTGCGGCTGGCGGATCACCACCGTGTCGTCGTGGGTGTGCACGTCGATGAAACCCGGCGCGAGCACTCTCCCGGCCGCGTCGATTTCCTCATCGGCGCTGGCATCCTGCAAGTCACCGATGCGCTCGATACGCCCGTTCATAATCGCCACGTCGGCGGGATAACCCGGCGTATTGTTGCCGTCGATGATCACGGCGTTGCGGATCAGCGTGTGGTACTGCATGTCAGTCTCCCAGCGGCAGATGGTCATCGCCGCCACGGTAGTCGTCGAGGGCGAGTTTGATCCGCCGCAGACGTTCTTGAAAGATCAGCCTTCGAACACTTCGCTCGCGTAACCGGCCAACTTGCCCTGGATGAAGTCCAGGAAGCACTGAATGCGCAAGGCCAGTTGCGAGTTGCGGTAGTACACCGCGTTGATCGGCTGGCGATAACCGCTGTTGGCCTGCGCCAGCAGCACCTTCAGCCGTCCGGCCTTGATGTCGTCGATGGTCATGAAATGCGACAGGCAGGCAATGCCCTGCCCCTCCAGCGCCAGATGACGCAGGGTTTCACCACTGGAAGCGCTGAGGCTCGGCTGAATCTGCCAGCGATCGCCGTGTACATGGCGCAACGGCCAGTGGTTGAGGCTTTCGGTCTGGGTGAAGCCCAGCAGCGAGTGGTCGGCCAGCTCGGCAACGCGGGTCGGCGTGCCGTGTTTTTCCAGGTACGCGGGGCTGGCGAGGATGTGCAGCGGGCTGCATCCCAGCGAGCGCGCGTGCAGGGTCGAGTCCGCCAACGGCCCGATGCGGATCGCGATGTCGGTGCTTTGTTCCAGCAGGTCGATGATCAGGTCGTTGCTGTTGAGCTCCAGTTGGATGTCCGGGTACAGACGGCGGAACTCATCGATGTACGGCACGATAGCGTGCAGCATGAACGGCGACGCCGCGTTGATCCGCAGCCGTCCGGAAGGTGTTTTATGACGCGAGGACAGGCGCTCTTCGAGCTCGTCCATCTGGTCGAGAATCAGCTTGGCCTGTTCGAAGAAGTACTTGCCCTCCTCGGTCAGGTCCATGCGCCGTGTGGTGCGGTTGATCAGCGTGGTGTCGAGCTTGGCCTCCAGACGCGACAGCGTGCGGCTGACCGCCGAGGGCGTTTGCCCGACCTGTTCAGCCGCCGCAGAAATCGAACCGCACTCGATCACGCAGACGAAAATCTGCAACTCATCGGATCTGGCTTTCACGTGTGTCCTTCCTATCGAATGCACCTGATGGCAGGAGTCAGGCATTCCTTGTGGCGAGCGGGCTTGCCCCCTCGCCATAGGTTAAAACGCGCCGCTGCTCAGGTGTTCGATAGTAACTGGATGCGGGGCATCACGCAGGTTATGCCGGCAAGTTGAAGACCTGCTTGAGATGCTGCTCGTAGCGCACGATGTCTCCTTCAATGTTCGGCCGCTTCATCACGTCGACACACAGGAAGGTCGGCAGACCGCTCATGCCAAGGAAGGTATTGGCCTTGTGGAACGGGAAGTACACCGCGTCCACGCCCTTGGCTTCGAAGAAGTCGGTCGGGTCGTCGAAGGCTTGCTGCGGGGCGTTCCAGGTCAGCGACAACATGTACTGTTTGCCCTGCAACAGACCGCCGCTGCCGTATTTCTGCGAAGCATCGGAACGGGTCCGGCCGTCGCTGGCGTAGAGGCTGCCGTGGCCTTCGGTGAAGACTTCGTCGATGTACTTTTTCACGGTCCATGGCGCACCCATCCACCAGCCCGGCATCTGGTAAATGATCACATCGGCCCAGAGGTACTTGGCGACTTCTTCGGCAATGTCGTAGCCCTCGTCGATGTGGGTCACTTTCACGTCGACACCGCCGCGATCCAGCACGCTCAGTGCGGCTTCGTGCAGGGTGGCGTTGTAGCGACCGTCGGAGTGGGCGAATTGCTTGCCGCCGTTGAGCAACAGTACTTTTTTCATGGGTAGCCTCATCATCAGGGTCCGATCTGCCGCGCTGTGGATAAGTCGCAGGATCGAGAAGTTTTAAAGTTGATGACGGCAAGGTATCGATGACCCCTCCATTGAATAAGCCCGAAGTCGGCAAATTACATTTGACCAAAATGCACGAATCACCAGCTGATTGTTGCCGTAGGATTTTTACAAACCCTGACTGGCCCTGACTTGAGGATTCCTGCATGAGTGAACAACACGGTTTCATCCTGCACGCCAAAACCCGCCCGGAAAAAGCCGAAGCCTTCGAAGCCCTGTTCCGCGCTTACGTCGAACCCAGTCGTGCCGAACCTGGCTGCATCGAGTACCACATGCTGCGCGACCAGCAGGATCCGACGCTGTTTATTTTCTATGAGATCTGGCAATCCCTGGCGCATCTGGACGTGCACTCGAACCTGCCGCACATGCAGCAGTTTTTCGACAAGCGCATGGATTACCTGGAACGCGACTTCGATATCCACCGCATCGACATGCTCAGCCCGTCTTCAGCTAACCGCTGATCAGCAGATGGCCACCGAGCAATCCAACGCCAACGAAGAACACTCGCTTGAACAGCACGGCGCTGATCCGCTCTCGTAGCCATTGCCCCAGCAGCATGCCGAGCAACGCCGGGATCAGCGCCAGCAGCGACGCACTCAGCTCACCACCACCCAGCGCACCGCGCCACATCAGGCCGGCGGCCAGCGCCAGGGTCGACGCGGTGAATGACAGACCCAGCGCCTGCACCAGTTGATCCTTGTTCAACCCCAACGCTTGCAGATAGGGCACCGCCGGAATCATAAAGACCCCGGTGGCCGAGGTGATGATGCCGGTCAGCACGCCACAGAGCGGGGCGAGCCAGCGTTCGGTTGTGCTGCCAACCCGCAAGGTCGGCAGCAACAATCCGCTCAAGGCATAGAGCAACAGAACCGCGCCGAGCCCCCGCACCACCCATTGCCCGCCGTCGATCCCCAGCCACAACGTGCCTGCGCCGGTGCCGATGACGATCGCCAACAACATCGGCCACAGCCGTTTGACCAATGGACGCAAGTGCCCACCGAAGACCAGTTGCCAGACGTTGGTTAGCGTCGCCGGAATGATCAGCAGCGCCGCAGCCTGAGTCGGAGCCATAGCCAGACCAAGCAGGCCCATGGCAACGGTCGGCAATCCCATGCCGATCACCCCTTTGATCATGCCGGCCATCAGAAAGGTGACAACCACCAACAAAGACAAGGCCAGCCCGAGGTTTTGATAGAACGCGAGAAGTGTATTCATGGCGTTATCCTGAGCGTTCCGAGCGCCCGTGAAAATCTGCCATATACTGAGCCTGCCTCTTGTTTTGACAGAGTCTTGGACCCCCCCATGCACTTCGACCTGATCGACCTCAAGCTTTACCTGAACATCCTCGACGCCGGCAACATCACTGCCGGCGCGGTCAGCAGCCATCTGTCACTGGCGGCGGCGAGTGCGCGCATCCGTGCGATGGAGGCTTCGCTGGGCACCGTGTTTTTCGAGCGCGGGCGTCGCGGCATCAGCCCGACTCCGGCCGGCAAGGCGCTGGCGCAACATGCCCGGGTATTGCTGCAACAGGCCGAACGCCTGCAACAGGATCTGGCGGAATACGCCAAAGGTGTCAAAGGCCAGGTACGGCTACTGTGCAACACCACGGCGATCAGCGAATACCTGCCCGAGTTGCTGGCGGACTTTCTGTGTGAACACCCCAACCTCGACATCGACCTGCAAGAACTGCCGAGCCTGCGCATCACCCATGCCTTGCGCCAGGGGGCGGCCGAGCTCGGTATCGTTTCCGATGCGGTGGACACCCACGACCTCCAGACTCAAGCGTTTCGCGATGATCCACTGGTGCTGATCATGCCGAACGATCATCCGTTGGCCGACCATGAACCGCCCGGCTTCAGCGAAACCTTGTCTCACGATTACGTCGGGCTGAACGCCAACAGCGCCTTGGCGATCTACCTGGAAGAACAGGCGCTGCACGCCGGGCTGCGCATGCAGATCCGCATTCGTGCCGATGGCTTTGACGGGGTGATTCGCATGGTGGCCCATGGCGCCGGGCTGGCGATTGTGCCGCTGGCGGCGGTCGAGCGCTGGGCGGGCGGACAAGCGTTCAAGCGCCTGGTGCTGAACGAGCCATGGGCCCAGCGAAAACTGCTGCTGTGCGCACGCTCATTCGACGCCCTGCCCCGTTACGCCAAAGCCCTGCTGGAGGCGTTGCAACCCCGGCAGGACAACTAACACCTCAGCTCTGGACTTTCGGCAACGGACTAAGCGCGGCACTGACCTTGGCTTTTCTGAAAAACACCCCGTAGACCAGCGAGAGGATCAGCAGAAAAGGCACACCAAACACCAGGGTCATTTTGAAGGCTTCGGTGAAGTACGTAGTGATCATCACCGCGCCCATCAGCACCAGCCCCAACAGCGTGGTGTAGGGAAACAGACGCATGCGAAACGACAGTTTCCGCTCGCCGTGACGCTGGTGATAGCGACGGAAACAGTAGTGCGTGAGGAAGATCATGAACCAGGTGAAGATCGCGCCGAACATGGAAATCGCCATCATCAAGGTGAAGGAGCTTTCCGGGTACATCACGTTCAGCAGCGTCGCCAGTGCAATGCCCGAACTCGACAGCAGCAAGGCATTGAGCGGGATGCCAGTCTTGCTCAACGCGCCCATCGCCTTGGGTGCGTAACCGCCACGGGACAAGCTGAACATCATCCGCGTGGTGATGTAGAGCTGGCTGTTCATTGCCGACAACGCGGCAATCAGAATCACGAAATTCATCACCCCGGTGGCACCCGGAATACCGATGGTTTGCATGACCGTGACGAACGGGCTCTGCGCATGACCTGCCTGAACCCACGGCACAATCGCCAACATCAGGGCCAGGGTCAGCAGGTAAAACACCACCAGTCGTACGATGGTCGCGCGAAAGGCTTTCTTCACTGCGCGCTCCGGATCCTGCGCTTCACCGGCCGCCACCGCGATCATCTCCACACTCAGGTAGCTGAAGATCGACACGATGACCGCCACCCACATTCCTTGCAGGCCATTGGGGAAAAACCCGCCATGGCTGGTGTAGTTGTGCACACCGTAATCCGGGTTACCGGAACCGAATACCACATACACCGCGAGGATGATGAAGCCAACAATCGCGCCGATCTTGATGGTCGAGAACCAGTACTCAAAGGTACCAAAGGTCTTCACGCTGATGGCATTGAGCACGATCAGAACGCTGGAGAACGAGACGATCCAGATCCATTCGGGCACATTGGCGAACCAGTACTTCATGTACATCGCAACCGCCGTCACTTCCGTGCCGACCGCCAACACAATCGCCGCCCAATAGGCATAGCGCACCAGAAACCCGGCCAGCGGGCTGACATAAAACTCGGCATACGCGCCGAACGAACCCGAGGTCGAGTGGGCCACGGTCATTTCCGCCAGACAGCCCATCAACAGCAGCGTGATGATCGCGCCAATCGCATAGCTGAGCAGCACGCTCGGCCCGGCATAGCCGATGGCGTAGGCGCTGCCCATGAACAGGCCGGTGCCAATCGCACCGCCAATCGCGATCATGCTCATCTGCCCCGACGTGAGCTGGCGCCTGAGGCCATGCTCACGGTTGGAAATAGTCTCAAAGCCTGGGGCTTCGCTCATGTTATCTGTCCTCTGAATATTGTGTTTTTTAGAGAGCACATCATTTGGATAAACCAGGACACACAGTCGAACTGAACCCTGTGGCGAGGGAGCTTGCTCCCGCTGGGCTGCGTAGCGGCCCCAAAATTTTCACAGTGAATACCGATTTTGTGAGTGCTGCGCACTCAAGCGGGAGCAAGCTCCCTCGCCACAGACAGTGCTGGAATCAGGTGACGCTGTGGCGAACCTGAAACTGCGCTTGCGACCAGGTTTTCTGATCGAGAATCTCGCCAAGAATCTGCACCGCATCAAAGACTTCGCTGAAGCGGGTGTACAGCGGCGTGAAACCGAAGCGCATGATCCGCGGCTCGCGGTAATCACCGATCACGCCTCGGGCGATCAAGGCCTGGATCACCGCGTAGCCTTGCGGGTGCTCGAAGCTGACATGGCTGCCACGCTTGGCGTGTTCGCGCGGGGTGATCAGTTTCAGATCGTGGGCGGCGCAGCGCTGCTCGACCAACTGGATAAACAGATCGGTCAGTGCCAGGGATTTGCGGCGCAGGCTGGCCATGTCGGTCTGGGCGAAAATCTCCAGGCCGCACTCGACCATCGCCAACGAAGTGATCGGTTGAGTGCCGCACAGGTAGCGCGCGATACCGTTGCTCGGCTCGTAGCCTGAGGCCATGTCGAATTGTCGGGAATGACCGAACCAGCCGGACAGCGGTTGCGTGACCAGATCGCACAACTGCGGCGAAACCCAGACGAAGGCTTGCGAACCGGGGCCGCCATTGAGGTACTTGTAGGTGCAGCCGATGGCGTAGTCCGCGCCGGCCTGACGCAAATCGACCGGAACCGCACCGGCGGAGTGCGCCAGGTCCCAGATCGCCAGCGCGCCGCATTCGTGGATCAGCGCAGTCACAGCCTGCATGTCGTGCATGTAGCCGGTCTTGTAATTGACGTGGGTGAGCATCACCACGGCGGTGTCCTGGTCAATCGCCTGCGCCAGTTCTTGCGGGCTATCGACCAGACGCAAGCTGTAGCCCTGCTGGAGCAAGTCCATCAGCCCTTCGGCGATGTACAGGTCGGTCGGAAAGTTGCTGGACTCACTGACGATCACTCGCCGCGTCGGCGCCCGCGTGGCCTGCACGCGCAAGGCCGCGCCGAGCACCTTGAACAGGTTGATCGAGGTGGTGTCGGTCACCACCACTTCACCCTCACCGGCGCCAATCAGCCCGGCCAGTCGATTGCCCAGACGTTCCGGCAAATCGCGCCAGCCAGCGCTGTTCCAGCTGCGGATCAAACCATTGCCCCACTCTTCGGCGATCACTGCCGAAGCTCGTTCAAGCGCCGCGATCGGGCGCGCACCGAGGGAGTTGCCGTCGAGGTAAATCACGCCTTCGGGAAGCGCGAACTGGTTGCGCAGATGAGCCAGGGAGTCCTGTGCATCGAGTGCCAGGCAATCGTTTCTTGTGATCATTGTCGCTCCTGTTCTTGAGATGACATGCCGCCGCTGGATGCGCTGCCTTGGGTATTTTTTCGCCGGCACAATGAGCAAATAATGAACGAAGCTTTGGAGAATTTTCGTGCAAAGTGGAGGGCCATATAGTAGTTATCTCGAAGATAATTCGAATCCAACTCAAAAAATCGCGGATTTATTCAAGCCATGACTCTCGACTCGACAGACCTGCGGATCCTGCATTACTTGCAGCAGGACGGGCGTATCAGCAATCAGGAACTGGCGGAGAAAGTCGCGCTGTCGCCGTCGGCATGTTTGCGACGTTTGCGGCTGTTGGAAAGCGAGGGAATCATCACTGGCTATCGCGCGGTGTTGAACGCCGAACGCTTGGGTATCGAACTGGAAGCCATCGTCCATGTGTCGTTGCGACAGGACGTCGAGGACTGGCACGAGACGTTTATCGAGAAAGTACAAGCGTGGCCGGAAGTCGCCACCGCGTACGTGATTACCGGGGCCAGCAACTATGTGCTGCGGGTTCAGGCACGCAACCTGAAACACTTCTCGGATTTCATCGTCAACAAGCTGAACCGCACCGCAGGGGTTACCGATATCCGCTCGGAAATCGTCCTGCAAAAAATCAAGGAGCGCGACAACCTGCTCGACCTGGTTACCCGCAAATAAGCCGTTGCCGATTGCCCCTGAACACCATGCGCCTCAAAACCCGCGCATGCGCCGAGCCTCGTTGCGCTGCAAGGTTGTGCTGGGGGATTCGCCGAACAACTTGCGGTACTCGGCGGAAAAACGCCCCATGTGGGTGAACCCCCAGCCCATGGCAATTTCCGAGATGTTGCGCGCCAGGCCATGCTCAAGAATCTGCTGGCGCACCGCGTTCAACCGGTACTTTTTCAGATAGGCCATCGGCGACAAGGCGAAGTACTTCCTGAACGCCTCGAACAACTTGAACCGCGACACCCCGGCTGCCGCTTCGATGTCTTCCAGGTGCAGCGCTTCGCGGGCGTTGTCGTGGATGTACTGCTTGGCCCTGATCAGGTAGTGCGGCAACTTCACGCCCAACACGTCCCGCAGCTCATCGGAGTAATTGTTCGGCTGGGCGAGGATCAGGCCTTTGATCAATGAGCTTTCGATGTCCCGCGTGAAGACCACCTGCTCAAACAGCGCGCTGCAGCGCTCAAGCTCAGCGATGAAGTACCGCGCCATGCGCCACCATGAGGCCGACGCGCCGTCTACTGCATCCATCACCGACTCGAAACGCAGCGGCGTATCCAGCGGGCGCTGCAACATCCCTTCAAGGGACTCACTCATGGCCGCGCGGGTGATCACCACCTGGATTTTGCGACAGTCACCGGAGATCGCCAGCATCTGGCTTTCATTCGGCGAGATGATCACCCCTTGATCGCGATTGGATTTGAGCAGCGTGCCGTTCTTGCTCAGCTCCTGCTCACCGACCAACGGCAGGCTGAGGCTGTAGCTGCTGAAGTGCTCGGCATCTTCGATATCGACGGTCACATCGGTGCCGTATTCGATCGTGCCCAGGGTCGTGGCCATCGACTTGAATACATTGGCCGTGTGATGAAAGCGGATCCGCTCGGGCGTCGCGGTTTCGAGGCGGTGCGGCCCGCAGATACCCGACATCCAGGTCCTCGCCCCCTCAAGGTCATAGCGATCGATACGAATATCGCGAAACTGCGGATCAGCTTTGCTACTCATCACGGCGCACCCACGGCAATATTTTTTCAGCACGCTCTGACGGCGCGCCTGTGGCTTGAGTCGAGCAAGTTCCAGACCACAAGACGCCTGCGCCAACCCAGTGGATAGCAATCGTCTACTAAGCGGATAAAGCGGCCGTTCTGGAACCTAAGCTCGCCTTCGAACAACACTCAAGGCTGCCCAAAACAGTACCTCAATGCAGCAAACAGAGGCGGCCGTTCATCGAATGGTGCATGGGTCTTGAGTATTAGCTGCCCAGAACAGCGCGCCGGTGTTACCTCAAGACAATCGTGATGCTGGCTAACACAAATTTCCAGACTGGTGAGCATTTGTGGGGGGGGGGGGTGGGGCCCCCCCCCCACCGTGGGGGGGGCCGCCGCCCCCCC
>NZ_JANLNW010000050.1 GCF_025465945.1 Pseudomonas sp. 6D_7.1_Bac1
TTCGGCCGTGACTTTGCCGTAAGCGTTGTAACTGAAAGCGCGGGTGGCGCCGCTGGGCAAGGTGATTTGAATCAGCCGACCGACGACGTCCCATTGATACTGGGTGAGCGCACCGTGTTCGTCCTGACGACGGATTTGCCGGCTCAACGCGTCATAGGCGAAGCACCGCCGACCACCGCCCGGCAATTGCTCCTCAGTCAGTTGCCCGAGGCTGTCCCAGGTGAAGACATGACAACCGTTATCCGGATAGCGGATCGACAGCAGTCGTCCCCGATCATCGTAGTGGTAATGGGTGATGTGGCCATCAGGATCGATGTGCTCGGTGATATCACCCTGGCTGTTTCGCTGGTACTTCCAACGCGCCCTGCCCCGATGCATCACCCGAACGAAGCCGTTGTGATACTCGTAGTGGGTCGGTTCATCTTCTGGCGGGATGACCGCAAGCAGCCGCCCGGCTTCGTTATAGGTGTATTGCGTGACGCCGCCGAGGGGATTTTTCTCGGCCACCAACTGACCGTTATCGTCGTAAGCCTTCAGGTGTTCAGCACCATTGGCCTCGACCTTGCGCACCAGTCGTGCCTGCTGGTCGTGGACGTAAACCTCTTCGCTGCCATCGGCGTTGTGCACCGTGACGCTGCCACTGTCATCCCAGACGTAGCGCGAATCCATCTGCGAGAAACTGGCCCAGTGGCGCACACAGCGAGCGGCCTTGCCGTCGCGCTCCCACTCCCAAAAGAAGCTCGCGCCACCGGCCAGTTGCCGCTGGAGAATCACCGCCTGATCGTCGTAGTCGTAGCGCTCGCTTTCACCGGCGGCGTTGATGGCTTCGATCAGTCGATTGCGTTCGTCATAGCGATAAGCGACCAGGATTTGCTCGGTCTGCCAGGCGGCTTCATTGAGATTCGCAGCCGCGCGATAGACCTGATAGTCGACAGCGATCAAATGTCGCCGGTCGTACTGCAACAGCAAGGCACGACCGGCGCCGTTATCGAGGCGTTTGATCCGCGCCTGGCGATCGCGGGTGATACGCAGGCGGTTGTTGTAAGGGTCGCTGATGGCCGTGAGGTGACCGTCGCGAAAATGGTAAAACCGCGTCGCCTCACCCGCCTGAGCGAGGATCAGTTCATCGGCATCGTCGCCCAGATAAATCGCTGCACGGGACAGGCTGTTGTGGATCGCCGGGCGTTCGGCGCTGGGCCTGGGGAAGCGTGTGCGGCGGTTTTCGTGGTCGATCCAGACGACGTCATCGCCGTCGACTTCCAGGCGATGCGCCAGCGAATGGCTCCAGCCGAACCCCAATCCACTGTCGAGTTCCACGGCGCTGGTGCGGTACAAGCGGGTGAAGGCGAACGGCAGCACGCCGTCCAGTTCGCCGTCGGTGAGGGTCAGCAGTTCTTCGCCGGTGACCATCGACACCGGGCAGCCATGGGTCGCGGTTTTGTTGGCGGTGTCGGCGCTGGCGCCGTTGGGATTTTTCGCTTGAGCCGGAGCGTTGTCGTGATGCTCCTGCTTGCTCAAGCTGGTCATCCGCCGGGGCTTGTCTCGCCTGATGGCCGCGGGGTTTTGCACAGAAAGGATCGGCGCGTCACCGGGGGTAATTTTCAACGGCCCACGAGGCGTGGGAGCGAGCGGTGCCTGGTGGGCGCTGAGCAGCAACGGCTTGAGCGCATCGGCGTGACGGCTGGAACGCTGCGTACTGGAGGCTTGCGCCAGGCTGATACTCAAGGCCCCCAGCCACTTGCGTGCACGCTCCGATTTGACCTTTCCCAGCACTTTGGCGCCCGCACGCACGCCGAGGCCCATCGGCCCGCTCACGCAGCTCAACAACAGGCCGATCAACACGCCCGTGCGGATCTCGGCAATCACCTCGGCGGCATACTGCGGCGGCAGCATTCGCAGCCAACTGGTGACGGCCGCCAGATAAATGAACAGCAGCGGTTCATCACTGAGCACCAGCAAACCGTTGGCGATGGTCTCTGCGGACGCATTGAGCAGGGTGTCGAGCTCAGCCTGGGTCAGGTACTCAAGCAGCTTTTCACTGTTGGCTTGCAGGTCTGCCAGCAACTGGTAGAGCTGTTGCACATCATCCCAGAGGTCGAGCAAGGCGTTTTCAACGCCACGTCGGTCAGCCTGCTGCAACGCGTCGTAGCGTTCGATAAATCCGCTTTGCGAAAAGCTCGCCCACAACGGCTGGAACTCGTTCGTCCATTCGCTGCGCAACCAGCCTTCAAGGTCATTGATTGTCGTTTGGTAGGAGGCGTAAAGCGCTTTGACATGGTCCTGGGACACATTGGGGTAAAAGGTGATTCGATAGCGCCTGCCACGCCAGCACTCGGGGATCTCAAGGATGCCGCTGGGGCCAATGTTGGCACGGATCGGCTCCCCGTCCACCGTTTCACCTTCAGGGCCAAGGGTCAGCGCTTCGAGCAGCACCGGGGTGTTGCCGATCGGCACAAAGCGGGCGGCCTGGAACATGTGCACCAGGGTCAGCGGCCCGCCGGCCGGGCACGCCGCAACGGTCGCACTGACGGGCGTGGTCGAGTCTTTCGGGGCGCTGAGGCTGACTTCGTTGCCGACCTTGAACACTTGCTCGACGTCCAGCGCCGCGCCGGTCCAGAAACTCTCGGCCCATGACTCGTAGTCATTAAGGCAATGTCGGAAGTCGCTTAAAACAGCGTCAACGTCCGGGCTTTTCGGGTTCAGCGCAGCAATGACCAGATGGCCGATGGCGGTGTTCAGGGCCTGGAGTTTTTCTGGATCGAGCATTCGCAATCTTCACGCGGTCATTGTGGGACGCGAGACTTTGCGGGGATTACGTGGGGAAAGAAGTCAGGACAGTATGAGGATGATGTAGGGCGTTTCGTTAAAGCTGAAGGAATGGCTCAATCAATCGGAATGAGCACTACTTCACGGGCGAATACACTACAAATGCCTGTAAGAAGTGGGAGGCACCTAGCTGTTGCCCGCGATCGACTGCGTAGCCGTAGTGAACCTGAAAACCCGGCTTTCCTGATGAAGTGCGATCATGGGCAAACCGGATCAGTCAGTATGAGAGTGGCCTTTAAGCCTGACGCGACTCCAGTTCCTTGAGTTTGATCTCGGCCAACGGATGCCCAGCCTTGGCAGCCATCTGCCACCAGCGCGCCGCCTCGGCAGCGTCAGGGGCCTTGCTCGGTGTGCCGGCGAGGCTGATCACACCGACCTGATAGGCTGCTTTACCATCCCCCGCCAACGCCGCAAGACGCAACAAGCGTACGCCCTCTTCGCGGGCACCGAGGCCTTGGCCACGGAACGTCAGGATGTGACCATAAAAACTTTGTGCTCCGACATCACCGAGGTTCGCCATGCGCGCGAACTGGCCTTCAAGCCAGCTCCAGCCGCGCGGTTGGCGGACAAACCATGACCAATGAAACAGCCGGCGTGCCAGCCAGTAACTGGCACGGGCTTTAAGTCGCCAGAACATTCAGGCCTCCGCTGATTCGGGGTATTCGTACTCAAACACCCGCACCACTTCCGATGCATGCCACGACGCGGCGGCTACACCGTCGGATGGACCTGAGAATCGCCCCAGTCGCTCGACACATTCGAAGAACCCGGTGCGCGGCAAACGACTTGCCCCCTGGCTAATCACCAGCGAACTGCGCAACGGCTGCTCGGCCCGCGCATCCAGAGCTGCCAGGTGCTCAAGAGCAGCAGTCAGGGTTTGCATGGCAGGGCTTGGTAACTGCAAACGCTCAAGCAAAGCGCGATAAGTCAGAAGATGACGCTGGCGGCGGGCCTGATCCAGCTCGCCGATTAAACCGTCCCAATGTTGACGACTGATGCGTACGCTCACGATTCATCCCTCCATCCCGGCACCGTCAACTCCCAGGCCAGGCTGCGGCGAATCGCAGCGTCAGGTTGACGCTCGCCACTTTCAATCAAGGCCAGATAAGACGGGCTGATGCCTACCGTGCGGGCCAGCGCCTCGATGGCGATGCCCTTCCCTTCACGCAAACTGCGTAGTTGATCCAGACCCGGTAGCACCTGGTCTGCTGCGGCCGCGTGGCGAGCTGTGGCTTCACGCGGTGGTTGTTCAGTGACGCCTGCTGCTTTCAATAACGCTTGATACTGAGCCCACGGCAGAACCGCGTATTCGGGTTCGCCATCGCGTGCAATTATCTGAATATCCATGACTACCCCGTAGGACAACAACACTTAGCGAGTCGGCACTTTTCCTTAGAAGTGTAATCCTAACAGCCGCCAAGGTCCCGAGGGGGGATCAATCTGTGGAGGAACCTGAATTGACTCAGGTTTTTTTCGGGCCTTGCAGTTGCAATTGCTCCAGCGTATCGGGGAGACGCTCAACAATTGCGAGTTTTTCCGGAGATTGACGGTCGCGCCAGGCACGGAAAGCGCTCAGTTCGTCATCGAGGGTTTTCATCACCCAGGCCAGCACCGCGATGTCATCGAGCATGCCAAATACCGGGATGAAATTCGGAATGACGCCTATCGGACTCAGGAAGTACATCAGACCCGCCACCACCGTCAGCATCGACTTGCGACTGATGTCCCGATACTCGCCACGCCAGTACGCCAGGCACAATGCCTGCAGCAATCGCAGGTCGTCTTTGAGCTTGCCCAAACGGTTACCCTGGCTCGCACCTTTTCTGGCTACGGCGAACAACAGGGCCGGCAAACGCCCACGACTGATCAGCCTTCCCGCCAACGGCAGGAAACGAGCAAAATCCCAAGGTGCCTTCATCATCTCTCCCGCTGAAATGTTATCCACACAAATTGTGGATAACCTTGTGAACAGAGCCTCTTTTCACGCCTGAAAGCCCCGTTTTACAAGGGCTCAACTCAGATCGGGCGTTTTTTACTCACATAAAAAAACCCAACATTTCATTGACTTGGCGACGTACTGTGTCTAACAGCGGCACCATCGATCCTATGACTCCACTCTGCGGCGTCCGTTCGCTTGAATTGTCGGCCACTGAACGCCAGATGCAACAACGCCCCGTATGAACGGGGCGTTGTTTTTGTAACAGACGCTGATTACTTGGCGGCGTCTTGTTTTGCCGGATCTTTGATCGCCAGCAGTTCCAGGTCGAATACCAGCACCGAGTTGGCCGGGATTGCCGGGCTAGGGCTTTGTGCGCCGTAGGCCAGATCGCTAGGGATGTACAGTTTGTACTTCTCGCCTACGTGCATCAGTTGCAGACCTTCGACCCAACCCGGGATCACGCCGCTAACCGGCAGATCGATCGGGCTGCCGCGCTCGACGGAGCTGTCGAAAACGGTGCCGTTGGTCAGGGTACCGGTGTAGTGAACAGTCACTACGTCGGTCGGCTTAGGCTGAGGGCCGTCGGCCTTCTTGATCACTTCGTACTGCAGGCCGGAAGCGGTGGTAGTCACACCGGCTTTCTTGGCATTGTCTTCGAGGAATTTCTTGCCGGCAGCTGCCGACTCTTCGCTCATTTTGGCCAGACGCTCTTCAGCGCGCTTTTGCAGCGCAGCGAAAGCTTCGACCAGTTCGTCATCCTTCAGTTTCTGTTCTTTCTTGCCGACGGCATCTTCGATGCCTTGGGCTACGGCTTTGGAATCCAGGTCATCCATGCCTTCCTGAGCCAGGCTCTTGCCCATGTTCAGGCCGATACCGTAGGAAGCTTTTTGCGCCGGGGTCTTCAGCTCAACGCTGGTCTGCGAGTCACAACCCGCGAGTACCAGGCTAACCAGGGCCACCGCCGCCGCCAACCGATGCTGTTTCATGCTATTTCCTTGTTCATGCGCCTAAAGGGCAATCGAGTAAAGCCGCGAGCTTATCAGGCCGCCACGACCAATGGCTACCGGCATGAGAGCAGGAAACATCTGATAAGTTCAGGTCTTTTAACGCATTTTGCGCGTGGTGGTCGTGAAGCTTCTGTCAGCTTCTTCTCAGTACAGAAAATACCAGTTCCTACAACGTCTGGCGTAATGGCCACTTGCCGTGAAATCAGGGCTGAGGCATAACAAGGCTACAAATCGACAAGGATGTTTATCTTGCGCCTCTTACTCCGTGTTCTGTTTCTGGTACTCGCCCTGCTGGCAATCGCTCTGGCGGTGATCCTGTATTACGTCGCCAACCCGAAACTGCCCGTCTATACGCCCGTCGAGCAGGTGCATTACCTCGAACAGTGGAACGCCGCCGACCGCCAGACCTACTACTTTACGCCGCAGGGTACGCAGGTCAAAGGCCTGCGCTACGACTGGTTCACATCACTCGAACTGCCATTCTCGGAACAACGTTTTGCAGCGCCCGAATACCTGGCTCGATTTGGCTTTCTGGTGGATCCCGCCCAGAAAGCCACGCCGAACAACCCAGGCAACCTGCCGGTAGGCTTCGCTCGTCATCAAAACCCAGGCAGCAAAGAAGAGTTTCTGGATGTTACATGCGCCGCCTGCCACACCGGCGAGCTGCGCTTCAAAGGCCAGGCTGTACGCATTGACGGCGGCTCGGCACAGCACGTATTGCCGTCCAGCGTGCCGACTCTACGCGGCGGCAGTTTCGGTCAGGCATTGGTCGCAAGCCTCGCCTCGACCTACTACAACCCCTGGAAATTCGAACGCTTCGCACGCAACGTGCTCGGTCAGGACTACGACGCCCAACACTCACAACTGCGCCAGGACTTCAAAACCTCACTGGATACCTTCCTGCGCGCTGCCTGGAACGACACCCACCGCGGCCTTTATCCCACGGAAGAAGGTCCAGGCCGTACCGATGCTTTCGGACGTATCGCCAACGCCAGCTTCGGCGATGCTATCTCGCCAGAAAACTACCGAGTGGCCAATGCCCCGGTGGACTACCCGCAGCTGTGGGATATCTGGACCTTCGACTGGGTGCAGTGGAACGGCTCAGCCCAGCAACCCATGGCGCGCAACATCGGTGAAGCCCTGGGTGTCGGCGCGACGCTGAACTTCTTCGACGCCGCTGGCCAGCCACTCAAGGGCGATGATCGTTACCCCTCCAGCGTGCGCGTACGTGACCTGCAACTGATTGAAGAAACCCTGCAGCGACTCAAGCCACCGGCCTGGCCCGAAGAGTTGCTCGGCAGCATCGACAAACCACTGGCCGCCAAGGGCCGCACGCTGTTCGCCGAAAACTGCGCCGGGTGCCATGTACCGAACGTGACGGCGGTCAATGGTCGGCCTGAACAGAAATTGAAGATGTTGCCGGTGGACGTCATTGGCACCGACCCCGGCGCCGCCAACAACATTACCGACCACCGTTTCAACCTGAGCGCGCTCAAGTGGGACTTGGGCGAGCTGGCGAAACTGGACGTCAAACTGCACCCCACACCCAAGGCGCCACTGGACCTGAGCAAGCTTTCGGTCGCCAAAGGGCTGGCCTATGTGACCGCTTTCGTTGAAAACCGCGCATACCGCGACGCCAATGTCACACCTGAAGAACGCCCGAACATGGATGGATTTGGCCTGCCGATTGGCGTTCGTGAACTACGCGCCTACAAGGCGCGACCACTGGCAGGCGTCTGGGCGACGCCACCCTTTTTGCACAACGGTTCAGTACCGAATATCTACCAACTGCTCTCGCCGCAGGATGAGCGTGCAACTACCTTCTATAGAGGCTCGTTCGAATACGACCCGCAGCACCTGGGTTATCGCACTGAAGCCTTCACCAACGGTTTTGTGTTCGATACGAGCATCACTGGCAACCACAACAGTGGTCACGAATTTCGTGCCGGCGAACGTGGCAATGGGGTCATCGGCCGCTTGCTCCAGCCAGAAGAGCGCTGGGCCCTGCTGGAATACCTGAAGGTGCTCGGCGGCCCGCTGGAATCGCAACTGCCATGACCGTCGCCTCTGCAAAAAGGACTCGTGCATGTTGATCACTCTTTGGCTACGTATCGGCGCATTGCTCGGCAAGACCCTGCTGCTTCTGTTGGGCCTTGGCTTGCTGGGTTGGGCTGTGGCGACGGCCTGGTTCGCCTGGCATTACAGCGGCCCGGTCTCTGCCAAAGAGCACATCCCGGTCGGTGAAGCAGCAATGACACAGGACATCATCCAGACCGCCGTGCGCATCGTTGACCAGCACCGCGAAAACATTCGCTACCTGCGTGATGCACATGCCAAGGCTCATGGCTGTGTGAAAGCCGAGGTTCAGGTGCTGGCCGATTTGACGCCCGAATTGCGCCAAGGCGTTTTCGCTGAAGCCGGCAAGACCTGGCAAGCCACCCTGCGGCTGTCCAACGGCAATGCCTATCCGCAATTCGACAGCGTCCGCGATGCCCGAGGCATGGCGATCAAGTTGCTTGATGTGCCGGGTACGCAGTTGCTCAAGGATCAGCAGAGCCGTAGCGAGCAGGATTTCGTGATGTTCAGCCATCCGAACTTCTTCGTCAGCAATGTCGCCGAGTACCGTCAGAATATCGCCGCCCAAGCCGACGGCAAGCAGGTCATGGCATTCTTCCCGAGTTGGGATCCGCGTAGCTGGCAGGTTCGTCACCTGTTCATTGCCTTGGCGACTCTGGCGCCAGCACCGGCCAGCCCGACCCAGTCCACCTACTTTTCCGTCTCGCCGTATAAATTCGGTACGGCCAACGCCAAGTTCCGTGTCGCACCCGATCCGGACAGCTGCCCAACCTACGACTTGCCGGCCCAGAATCAAGAGTTGCCAAACTTCTTGCGCAGTGCATTGAATCAACAACTGTCGACGGATCGGGTACCGGCGTGTTTTGTCTTGCAGATCCAGCGCCAGGACCCGACCAAGTACATGCCGATCGAAGACACCAGCATCGAATGGCGTGAAAGCGATGCACCGTTCGAAACCGTGGCACGGATCAAGATCCCCGCCCAGGACTTCGACACGCCGGCTCTGAACCTGCAATGCGATAACCAGTCCTTCAACCCCTGGTTTGGACTGGAAGCCCACCGTCCTATCGGCGGCATCAATCGACTGCGCAAAGCGGTTTACGAAGCGGTCAGCGACTACCGCCACAGTCGCAACACTCAGCAATGACCCCCCAGGATCGGAGAGTGGGGCTGTAAAGAACTCGTATAGATTGGCGATTCGCCATAACGATTACGTCGAGTCTATTGAGCCACTACTCGCCACCCACTACCGTGACCGCCTACCCACTCAACAAGAAGGGAGTCATTGTGGAAAGCTCAACGTTAGGCATGATCATCCTGTCAATGATTGCACTGTTCGGTGCCGCGGCTTTTTGTTTTGAACATCTTGGCACGCGCCAATCAGAAAAGAAGAAAGCCAAATAGGCTGATTATCAAAAGCCGCACAACATCAAACTTTAAAGGGATAACCCGAACTCGGGTTATCCCTTGTTTGTGTTCGCCTTGTGCAGCCCCACCTATATGCCATCTTAACGTCACCCCCTCCAATCAGTGCCCGACCTTGATGCCGCCTCCCTTAATCTCCCCCGGGTCCGCTATTGGACGCGTGGGTCTTTCGTTAATAAGGGGAGTTACATCGTGCTGACACTCAAGTTCATTTACATCGCCAGCGACTTATGTGCCGTTGGGCTGTTCGCTTATCTGGGTTATGCCCTCATTCGTGCAGAGAAGTTCTGAGGAATCCGCCATGTACGACTTGATCTTTGTAGGCGTTTCCCTGGTGTTTTTTGTTGCGACAGCCATGGCCATTGTCGCCATGGGCAAGATTTGAACGGAGCTTCGACATGTTGAGCACTCTGCTGGAATTTGCGCTGATCCTGGGGTTGATGACCGGGCTCGCCGTGTTGATGGGCAAGTGGTTGACCCGGGTATTTACCGGGAGCACGCACGCCCTGCCGGAACGTTGTACCTATCGCTTGCTGGGCATTGATCCAGGCGAAACCATGGGCTGGGCCCGTTATGGTTCGGCGCTGTTGTTGTCGAACGCGGCGATGATGCTGCTGGGCTATGCGGTGTTGCGCCTGCAAGGCTTTATGCCGATCAACCCGCTGGGGCTGGCGGCACAAACGCCGGACCTGGCGTTCAACACCGCTGCGTCCTTTATCACCAACACCAACTGGCAGGCGTACTCAGGTGAAACCAGCCTGTCCAACTTCAGCCAGATGGCGGTGATCACCTTCCTGATGTTTGTCGGTGCTACCGCCGGTGTGGTGGCCGCGGCAGGTTTCATTCGCGGGTTGAGCCGCGCCAACTCAGGCGATATCGGCAACTTCTGGGTCGACTTCACCCGCATCTTGTACCGGGTGATGTTGCCGCTGTGCGTGGGCATGGCGCTGGTCTATGTCTGGCAAGGCATGCCGCAGACCTTCGCGTCCCAGGCATTGGCCACCACCCTGGAGGGCGCGCAGCAACAGTTGATTGTCGGCGCGGTGGCGAGCTTTGAATCAATCAAGCACATCGGCACCAACGGCGGCGGTTTTTTCAGCATGAACGCCGCGCACCCGTTCGAGAACCCGACACCGCTGACCAACGCCCTGCACATCCTCAGTATGTTGCTGATTCCGTCGGCACTGACCTACACCTTCGGCAGCATGTTGCTGCAGCGCCGTCAGGGCTGGGTATTTTTCGGCACGTTCCTGGTGATGTTTGTCGGCTTCCTGACCCTGGTCTACAGCGCCGAACAAAGCGGCAACCCACTGCTCACCCAGGTCGGCGCGAACCAATTGCTGTCGGCGAGCCAGAGCGGCGGCAACATGGAAGGCAAGGAACTGCGCTTTGGCATCGCGGACAGCAGCCTGTTCATCGCCACCACGACCGGGGCGACCACCGGTTCGGTCAACGCGATGCACGACTCGCTGACCCCCATGGGCGGTTTCGTGCCCTTGGCGCAGATGATGCTCAACTGCGTGTTCGGCGGCGACGGCGTGGGCTTTATCAACCTGATCCAGTACGCGCTGCTGACGGTGTTTCTGGTGGGCATGATGATCGGCCGCAGCCCCGAATTCCTCGGCAAGAAAATCGAGGCACGGGAGATGAAACTGGTGATGCTCTCGGTGCTCGCGCATCCCGTCAGCATCCTCGGCTTTACCGCTCTCGCCGCCCTGTGGCCGGACACCATCGCCAGCCTCAACAACCTCGGTCCTCACGGGTTCAGCGAGGTGCTGTACGCCTACACCTCCGGCACCGCCAACAACGGTTCGGCCTTCGCCGGATTGAACGCCAACACGCCGTTTTTCAACACCACCATTGGTCTGGCGATGTTGATCGGGCGCTTCTTCACCATGTTGCCAATGCTGGCGGTGGCCGGCTCCCTGGCGATGAAGAAGACCGTGCCTGCCGGTGCCGGCACCATCCCCACCGCGACCCCTCTGTTCATGTTCCTGGTGGTATTCGTGGCGCTGGTGGTCGGCGGTCTGACCTTCCTGCCCGCGCTCGCGCTCGGCCCGCTGGTGGAGCAACTGCAGTTGCTGTCCGGCCAGACGTACAACTAAGGAAACGCTGATGACGACTCAATCCGTATTCAAGGGCCTGTTGCGCCCGGTGCTGGTCTCGGCGGTGTTTTTCATGCTGCTGACCGGCTTGGCTTATCCGATGTTCACCACCCTGGTGGCGAACCTGCTGTTCCCTTTCCAGGCCCAGGGCAGTTTGGTCGAGCGCGACGGCCTGGTGGTGGGCTCGACCGTGATCGGTCAGGACTTCACCCGTCCGGAGTATTTCCATGGCCGTCCGAGCATGACACTCGGCATTGATCCACAGGACCCGAGCAAGAGCGTACCGCAGCCGTATAACGCCGGTTCCAGCGGCGCCAGCAACCTGGGGGCGACCAGCCAGAAACTGATCGATCAAGTGGCCGCGCGGGTTCTGGACTATCACCAACAAAATGGCCTGGCCGCTGACACCCAGGTGCCGGTCGATGCGGTGACGGCCTCCGCGTCGGGGCTGGACCCGCATATCTCGGTCGCCAATGCACTGATTCAGGTCACACGGGTCGCCCGCCTGCGCCAACTGCCCGAAGCCGATCTGCTGCAACTGGTTAATAGCCATACCGCCGAACGTACCTTCGGCCTGCTCGGCGAACCCCGAGTCAATGTGCTGCAACTGAACCTCGCGCTGGATGCACAGTTGCCCGTGCGTCAGCCACCTATTGCGGCCAGTGAGTAAGAGACATCCATCATGATCAAGAACGCTCGTTTACCCCTGTTCGATCGCAAAATCGTGCTCACCGCCTGCGTCGATGCCTTCAAGAAACTGTTGCCTCAGGCGCAGTGGAAAAACCCGGTGATGTTCGTGGTTTACCTGGGCAGCCTCCTCACCACCCTGCTGTGGTTTCAATCCTTGAGCAGTCAAGGTGAGGCGCCCAGCGGCTTTATCCTCAGCATTACCTTGTGGCTGTGGTTTACCGTGCTGTTCGCCAACTTCGCCGAAGCCCTGGCCGAAGGCCGCAGCCGCGCCCAGGCTGCGAGTCTGCGCAGCATGAAACGCCAGACCCTGGCCAAGCTGTTGCAAAAGCCCCGGTATGGCGCCGCCTGGCAGCCGACCGAAGCCAGCCTGCTGAGCAAGGGCAGCGTGGTGCTGATCGAGGCTGGCGACCTGGTGCCGCTGGACGGCATCGTCATCGAAGGCGTGGCCTCGGTGGATGAAAGCGCGATCACCGGCGAATCGGCTCCGGTGATTCGCGAGGCTGGTGGCGACTTTTCCTCGGTCACCGGTGGCACGCGGGTTTTGTCGGACTGGCTAGTGGTACGGATCAGTGTCAATCCGGGTGAATCGTTTCTAGACCGGATGATTTCCATGGTCGAGTCCGCCAAGCGCCAGAAGACCCCGAATGAAGTCGCCCTGACGATTCTGTTGGTGGGTTTGACCCTGCTGTTTCTGCTGGTCATCGTGACCCTGAGCCCCTACTCGATCTTCGCCGTGGCCATGAGCGGCAGCGGCAACGTGGTCAGCGCCACTGTGCTGGTGGCGTTGCTGGTGTGCCTGATCCCGACCACCATTGGCGGTTTGCTCTCGGCGATTGGGGTGGCGGGCGTGAGCCGGATGATGTCGGCCAACGTCATCGCCACCTCCGGTCGCGCCGTCGAGGCGGCCGGTGATGTCGATGTGTTGCTGCTGGACAAGACCGGCACCATCACCTTGGGCAACCGCCAGGCCAGCAGTTTCCTGCCAGCACCGGGGATCAAGGAAGCAGACCTGGCAGACGCCGCGCAGTTGGCTTCCCTGGCCGATGAAACTCCCGAAGGGCGCAGTATCGTGGTCCTGGCCAAACAGAAGTTTGACCTGCGGGCGCGGGACATCCACGCATTAGGCGCCAGCTTCGTGCACTTTTCTGCGCAAACCCGCATGAGCGGTGTCGACCTGCCCGAGGGGAGGACCATTCGCAAAGGCGCGGCCGATGCCATTCGCAGTCATGTCGAGGCGCTGGGCGGCAGCTTTCCGGCGGCGTTGCAGGCCAAAATCGATGAGGTCTCGCGGCGTGGCAGCACACCGCTGGTGGTGTGCGACGGGGCCAGGCCATTGGGCGTGGTGGAACTCAAGGACGTGGTCAAGGGCGGCATCAAGGAGCGCTTCGCCGAACTGCGGCGCATGGGCATCAAGACTGTGATGATCACCGGCGACAACCGCCTCACCGCTGCGGCGATTGCCGTGGAAGCGGGCGTCGATGACTTCCTCGCCGAGGCCCGGCCGGAAGACAAGCTGCAGCTGATCCGCGACTACCAGGCCCAGGGCAAGCTCGTGGCCATGACCGGCGACGGAACCAACGATGCGCCCGCACTGGCCCAGGCCGACGTGGCTGTGGCGATGAACAGCGGCACCCAGGCGGCCAAAGAGGCCGGCAACATGGTCGACCTGGACAGCAACCCGACCAAACTGATCGAAGTGGTCGAGGTCGGCAAACAGATGCTGATGACCCGTGGCGCCCTCACCACCTTCAGCGTGGCCAACGACGTGGCGAAGTATTTCGCCATCGTGCCGGCAGCGTTTGTCGCCACCTATCCACAACTGGGCGCGTTGAACGTGATGCACCTGAGCAGCCCCAACTCGGCGATTCTCAGCGCGGTGATTTTTAACGCGTTGATCATCGTGGCGCTGATCCCATTGGCGTTGCGAGGTGTGACCTACAAGGCCATTGGCGCGGCGGCGCTGCTCAATCGCAATCTGCTGATTTATGGGTTGGGTGGGGTATTGGTACCGTTTGCCGGGATCAAGGTGATTGACATGATGTTGGCGGGGTTAGGTTTGGTGTAACACGCAGCCCGTGTGGTAGCGGGTTTGCTCGCGATGCAATCGCCGGCAAGCCTGCTCCTGCAGCAGATCCTCGCCGTTTCGAATCCCTAAGCTGAACAACTGACCAAGGATGGGTATGGCCGCAATAGAACGATTGAACGCTCCACCTGACAACCGTCCCGACCCCGACGTCCTGCTGGCCAAACTCCAGCAGGATGAACAAGCCGCCTTGCGCGGCAAATTGCGTATCTACTTCGGCTCCAATGCCGGGGTCGGCAAGACCTGCGCCATGCTCGCGGCGGCGCAACGGGAAGTGGCACTGGGTCGCGACCTGCTGGCCGGGGTGGTGGAAACCCACGGCCGCCATGAAACCGCCGAGTTACTCAGCGGACTCGAGCAGCTACCCCGCTCCTCTATCCTGCACCGCGAACGCGCCCTCAGCGAATTCGACCTCGACGCCGCCCTGCTCAGACGCCCATCGGTAGTGTTGGTGGACGAACTGGCCCATAGCAACGTCCCGGGCTCCCGCCATCCCAAGCGTTGGCAAGATGTTGAGGAACTGTTGCGGTCCGGGATTGATGTGTGGACCACCCTCAACGTCCAGCATCTGGAAAGTCTCAACGATATCGTCAGCGGCATCATCGGTATTCGCGTAAGGGAAACGGTGCCTGACCATGTGTTCGATAATGCCCATGAAGTAGTGGTCGTGGACCTGCCACCTGATGACCTGTTGCGGCGTTTGAAGGAAGGCAAGGTCTACCTGGAGCCTCAGGCCGAGCGCGCTTCGCGGCATTTTTTCCGCAAGGGCAACCTGCTGGCCCTCCGTGAGCTGGCCTTGAGGCGCACCGCCGACCGGGTCGATGCACAAATGCGTGTCTATCGCCGCCAACAGTCGATCAAAACCTTATGGCCGGCCCGTGAACGGCTGCTGGTGGGCATAGCGGGCGACGCCGGGGATGAACGCCTGGTGCGTGAAGCGGCGCGCCTGGCGCAAAAGCTTGAGGCTGACTGGATCGTGGTGCATGTGGCCTCGGCACAACGCCGGGGAGCCTGCGCTTCACGCTATCTGACCGCGATGAAGTCCCTGGCGCTGGCCGCCGAATTTGGCGCCGACACCGCGACCTTGCCGGGCATGGACGTCGCCGAGGCACTGGCAGCCTGTGCCCGCGAGAACAACGCCAATCGCCTGGTGCTCGGTCACCATCCGCGCAAGGTCTGGCAGTTCTGGCATCAGTCCATCAGCGACCGGATCAGCCGGCATCATCCGCAGATTGATCAGATCGTCATCGCCCACGGCTTGCTACCCGCCGCGGCGCCTATTAAAACCGCCGAAAAGCCACCTTCGCCTCCGGGCAGAACCCTGGCGTATGTCTGGGCCAGTCTCGCCTGTTTCGCCACCACCGCCGTCGCGGCGTTGCTGTTGCAGGTGTTTGACCAGGCCAACGTGATCATGCTGTTTCTGCTCACTGTCGTGCTGATAGCCCTGCGTTATGGGCGTGGCCCCGGGGGCTGGGCAGCGATGTTGGCGGTGCTGTGTTTCGACTTCTTTTTTGTCCAGCCGCGCTTGTCGTTCAGCGTCAACGACACCCAATATTTCTTTACCTTCGCCCTGATGTTGGGCATCGCCCTGATCACCGGGCAACTCACCGCCCGGCTGCGCCATGAAGCACGCACCGCGGCGGCACGGGAACGGCGCGCCACCTCATTGGCCCGACTGGCCCGGGACCTGTCGGCGGCATTGACCGTGGAGCAGATCAGCGAAGTGACCTTACGCACCTTTAGCGGGGTGTTTGAGGCACGTGTCGGGCTGGCGTTGCCAGACGCTGCCGATGGCGTCCATAGCGTCGGCCCAGGCGTACTACCCATCGACGAAAGCATCGCCCAATGGACTTACGACAACAACCAACCGGCCGGCCAGGGCACCGACACGCTAAGCGCCGCCAAGGGCTGTTATTTACCATTGAAGGCACCCATGCGGGTACGCGGCGTCCTGGTGCTCGAGTTGGCACAGAACGAACGCCTGAACGAACCCGAAGAACGCCGCCTGCTGGAAGCCTGCATGAGCCAGTTGGCGATTGCCCTGGAGCGGGTGCATTTCGTCGAAGTGGCGCAAAGCACTCTGGTGCAGATGGAAGGCGAGAAAATGCGCAACACCTTGCTCGCCGCGATTTCCCACGACTTGCGCACCCCCTTGACGACGCTGATCGGCGCCGCCGACACCGCCCTGCCCCACGCCCCTCCCGGCCCCCTGACAGACTTGCTGCTGGGCATTCACGATCAAGCTACCTCGATGCAGCGCCTGATCGAAAACCTGCTGGATATGGCGCGCATGCAGGAGCGCGGTGTGCGGCTTAATCGGCAATGGCATTCCCTGGAAGAAATCGTCGGCAGTGCCTTGCGCCAATTACGCGAGCCGCTGACAGGGCATGTGCTACAGACCGATATTTCGCCGCGGTTGCCGCTGGTCGAGATCGATGCACTGCTGATTGAGCGAGTGCTGGTCAACCTGCTGGACAACGCCGCGAAGTACACCCCGGTGGGGACACGGGTCACCGTCGCGGCCTGCCAGACCGAGGACAAGATCCTGCTGGAGGTCAGCGACAACGGTCCTGGCTGCCCTGCCGGGAACAATCCCTACAACCTGTTTGAACCCTTCACACGCGGCCAGCAGGAATCCGCCGTCGCGGGCATCGGCCTGGGTCTGGCACTGGCCAAACGAATCGTCGAGGCCCATGGCGGACGTATCGAAGCGCTACCCGACGCCGATCAGGGCATTACCTTTGCCATCACTTTACCGGCGGGCACTCCGCCATCAATGGATACCCTATGACCAGTGCACGCATTCTAATCGTTGAAGACGAGGCCAACATTCGCCGTTTCGTCGGTATTGCCTTGCGCGATGAAGGCTTCGAGGTGTTCGAGGCCGATAGCGTGAAACGCGCGTTGATTCATGCGGCCAGCCGCCAGCCAGACCTGGTGATCGTCGACCTCGGTTTACCCGACGGTGACGGTAAACAGTTGATCTGCGAACTTCGGGGCTGGATGGCAGTGCCGATTCTGGTGTTGTCGGCCCGTGACCGGGAGGAGGAAAAAGTCGCCGCCCTGGACGCTGGAGCCGATGATTACCTGACCAAACCCTTTGGCGTGCCCGAGTTGCTGGCACGGATTCGTGCGCAACTGCGCCGACACGTGCAAAGCGGCACGATGGCGGCGACCAGCAAGGTGGCTTTCGGCGAGATCGAGGTCGACCTGGCCACTCATGAAGTCTGGCGCCAGGGCAATCCAGTGCATTTGACGCCGATCGAGTATCGGCTGCTGTGCGCGATGATTCGCGGGCAAAGCCGAGTCATCACCCATCGTCAGTTATTGCTGGAGGTGTGGGGCCTGGATTTTGTGGAACGCGCGCATTATTTGCGGGTGCATATGGCGCATTTGCGGCAGAAGCTGGAAGCAGACCCGGCACAACCGCAGTATTTCATTACCGAGCTGCAGGTGGGCTATCGCCTGGTGGGCGTGTAAATGCGACACCCCGGCGGCAGCGCCTGCAAGCGCCAGGCTAAATTCTGGACAACAAAAAGCCCGCATTAAGCGGGCTTTCTGTTGTGACCTGGCGTTCAGCGTTCCAGGTTACCGAATATGGCGCAGCGGACGGGACTCGAACCCGCGACCCCCGGCGTGACAGGCCGGTATTCTAACCGACTGAACTACCGCTGCGCGTAACATTGAAAGTAATGGTGGGTGATGACGGGATCGAACCGCCGACATTCTGCTTGTAAGGCAGACGCTCTCCCAGCTGAGCTAATCACCCTTTACCTTCGTTGCGGGGCGCATTGTGCCACAAAAATCCGTAACGTGCTGATTTAATTAAGAAAATTATTAAAAAAGCTGAATTTCAATGAAACAGTGCACTTCGCATGGAACCCTTTACAGCAAAAAGCCCGCGTTAGCGGGCTTTCTGTGGTGACCTGGCGTTCAGCGTTCCAGGTTACCGAATATGGCGCAGCGGACGGGACTCGAACCCGCGACCCCCGGCGTGACAGGCCGGTATTCTAACCGACTGAACTACCGCTGCGCGTAACACTGAATGCGAATGGTGGGTGATGACGGGATCGAACCGCCGACATTCTGCTTGTAAGGCAGACGCTCTCCCAGCTGAGCTAATCACCCTTCACGTTCGGTGTGGCGCGCATTCTACGGAGCAGCCCCACCTCTGGCAAGCACTTTTTAAAATAATTTTTTCAGGCCTTCCAAAGGCTTAGCTGAGGGTTGGCCTATGGCTCTGCGCGGAGAATAATGCCCCCCTTTGTATAAAGGAGAGACTCACCCCATGTGGTTCAAAAACCTGCTTATCTATCGCCTGACCCAAGATCTGCCTTTTGATGCTGAGGCGTTGGAAACTGCACTGGCCACCAAACTGGCGCGTCCATGTGCAAGCCAGGAGTTGACCACCTACGGTTTCGTCGCGCCGTTTGGCAAAGGCGAAGATGCACCCCTGGTGCACGTCAGCGGAGACTTCCTGCTGATCGCCGCGCGTAAGGAAGAACGCATTCTGCCGGGCAGCGTCGTACGTGACGCGCTCAAGGAAAAGGTCGAAGAGATCGAAGCCGAGCAGATGCGCAAGGTCTATAAGAAGGAGCGTGATCAGCTCAAGGATGAAATCATCCAGGCGTTCTTGCCGCGGGCCTTTATCCGTCGTTCGTCCACTTTCGCTGCCATCGCGCCGAAACAGGGCCTGATTCTGGTCAACTCGGCCAGCCCGAAACGCGCCGAAGACCTGCTATCGACCCTGCGTGAAGTGATTGGCTCGCTGCCGGTACGTCCGCTGACCGTGAAAATGTCCCCGACCGCGACCATGACTGAATGGGTCACCACCCAGAAAGCCGCGGACGACTTCTTTGTGCTGGACGAATGCGAACTGCGCGACACCCACGAAGACGGCGGGATCGTGCGCTGCAAGCGTCAGGACCTGACCAGCGAAGAAATCCAGCTGCACCTGAGCACGGGCAAAGTGGTCACCCAACTGTCCCTGGCCTGGCAAGACAAACTGTCTTTCGTCCTCGACGACAAGATGGTGGTCAAGCGTCTGAAGTTCGAAGACCTGCTGCAGGATCAGGCGGAACAGGACGGTGGCGATGAAGCCCTCGGCCAGCTGGATGCCAGCTTCACCCTGATGATGCTGACCTTCGGCGAGTTCCTCCCGGCGCTGGTTGAAGCCCTGGGCGGCGAAGAGACTCCGCAAGGGATCTAAAAGCTGGTGATCTCAAATGTGGGAGCGAGCCTGCTCGCGATAGCGGAGTTTCAGTCAACATCATTGTTGAATGTCAGTCCCTCATCGCGAGCAGGCTCGCTCCCACATTGATTTTGAGGCTTCATTTAAATAATAAGGAACAGATCATGCGTGCACTGGCAGCACTGAGTCGCTTTGTCGGCAACACCTTCGCTTACTGGGTACTGATCTTCGCCGTGGTGGCCTTCCTGCAACCCGCGTGGTTCACCGGTTTGAAAGGCGCGATCGTGCCGCTGCTAGGACTGGTGATGTTCGGCATGGGCCTGACCCTCAAACTCGAAGACTTCGCTGAAGTCGCCCGCCATCCGTGGCGTGTGGCACTCGGCGTGGTCGCGCATTTCGTGATCATGCCCGGCGTGGCGTGGTTGCTCTGCCAGGCGTTTCACCTGCCGCCAGAAATCGCCGTCGGGGTGATTCTGGTCGGTTGCTGCCCGAGCGGTACCTCATCGAACGTGATGACCTGGCTGGCCCGTGGTGACCTGGCACTGTCGGTGGCCATTGCCGCCGTCACCACCCTGCTCGCTCCGCTGCTGACGCCGGCCCTGATCTGGCTGCTGGCTTCGGCCTGGTTGCCGGTCTCGTTCATGGAGCTGTTCTGGTCGATCCTGCAAGTCGTGCTGTTGCCGATCGTGCTCGGCGTGGTTGCCCAGCGTCTGCTGGGTGATCGGGTTCGCCACGCGGTGGACGTACTGCCGCTGGTGTCGGTGGTGAGCATCGTGATTATCGTCGCCGCCGTTGTCGCCGCGAGTCAGGCGAAGATTGCCGAATCGGGGCTGCTGATCATGGCCGTGGTGATGCTGCATAACAGCTTCGGTTTTCTGCTGGGTTACTTCACCGGACGCGTGTTCAAGCTGCCGCTGGCGCAACGTAAATCCCTGGCACTGGAAGTCGGCATGCAGAACTCGGGTCTGGGCGCGGCGCTGGCCAGTGCGCACTTCTCGCCGCTGGCGGCGGTGCCCAGCGCGTTGTTCAGCGTTTGGCACAACATTTCCGGGGCGTTGCTTTCGACGTATTTTCGCCGGATAAGCGAGAAACAGGACCGCGAACTGGCGGCTCAACAAGCAACCGACTGAGCCTGGAACTTGATCCTCAGGTTAATGATGGGCACTATAGTGCGCATCGCGAGGACGACCTCGCGGCTCGATCGAGTTACTAATCTGGGGACGACCCCGTCAATCGATGGAGGTTTTTATGCCTTGGATCATTCTGTTTTTCGCTGGCCTGTTTGAAGTCGGCTGGGCCGTTGGCCTGAAATACACCGACGGCTTCAGCCGCCCTCTTCCCACCGTCCTGACGGTCGGCGCCATGGTGATCAGCCTGGGTCTGCTGGGTCTGGCCATGAAGGATCTGCCGCTGGGCACGGCCTACGCCATCTGGACGGGCGTCGGCGCAGTCGGCACGGTTATCGCCGGGATCATCCTGTTTGGTGAATCCATGGCGCTGTTCCGCCTGGCCAGCGTCGCGCTGATCATTGCCGGGTTGGTTGGGCTCAAAGTCAGCGCTTAGGCCTCTACCGCCATCGCGAGCAGGCTCGCTCCCACATTGGTTCTGTGTTGTTCACAGATCAAGTGTGGGAGCGAGCCTGCTCGCGATGAGGCCCGCCAAAACACCAACTATCTAACAGTGCCACGCAATTCGCCGACCAGCGCTTGCAACTGTGCCGGCTGCGCGACCTCAACCGTCACCGACGGCCCGGCCACCACGGTCACCCGCGACCAGAGGCGGTGGAAAAAACCCTTGTTCGGATCGCGACTGAAGAAGCTGCCCCACAACCCTTGCAAGGCCAATGGAATCACCGGCACCGGCGTCTCTTCCAGAATCCGCGTCAGCCCACCCTTGAACTCATTGATCTCGCCATCGGCGGTCAGCTTGCCTTCCGGGAAGATGCACACCAGCTCACCGTCCTTCAGGTACTGGGCGATTCGCTTGAAGGCCCTTTCGTAAATCTGGATGTCTTCCTGGCGCCCGGCAATCGGAATGGTTCCCGCGGTACGGAAGATGAAGTTCAGCACCGGCAGGTTGTAGATTTTGTAATACATCACGAAGCGAATCGGCCGACGCACCGCACCGCCAATCAGCAAGGCGTCAACGAACGACACATGGTTGCAGACCAGCAACGCCGCGCCTTCATCGGGAATCAATTCGAGGTTGCGGTGCTGAACGCGGTACATGGAATGGCTGAGCAGCCAGATCATGAAGCGCATGCTGAACTCGGGAACGATGCTGAAGATGTAGACGTTCACACCAATGTTCAGCAGCGACACCACCAAGAATAGCTCGGGAATCGACAGCTTGACGATGCTCAGCAGAACAATCGAGACAACTGCCGACACCACCATGAACAACGCGTTGAGAATGTTGTTGGCTGCAATCACCCGCGCTCGCTCGTTTTCGGCGGTGCGCGACTGAATCAGCGCGTACAGCGGCACAATGTAGAAACCGCCGAAGATCCCCAGCCCGAGAATATCGAACAGCACCCACCAGGTATGGCCAAAGCCGAGCACTTCGATCCAGCCATGGCCCTCAAGACTTTCCGGGATACCGCCGGAGTGCCACCAGAGCAACAAACCAAACGCCGTCAGACCGAAGGAGCCAAACGGCACCAGACCGATCTCGACTTTGCGTCCGGAAAGTTTCTCGCAGAGCATCGAACCCAGCGCGATACCGACCGAGAACACCGTCAGAATCAGCGTCACCACGGTCTCGTCGCCGTGCATCCACTCTTTGGCGTAGGCCGGGATCTGCGTCAGGTAAATCGCCCCGACAAACCAGAACCACGAGTTGCCAACAATCGAACGCGACACTGCCGGCGTTTGCCCCAGGCCCAGACGCAAGGTCGCCCAGGACTGACTGAAGATGTTCCAGTTCAGCCGCAACTCGGGAGTGGACGCCGCCGCACGCGGAATGCCGCGACTCGCCAGATAACCTAGCACCGCGACCCCGATGATCGCCGCGGAGACGATCGGGGCGTAGTGACTGGACGACATCATGATTCCGGCGCCGATGGTCCCGGCCAGAATCGCCAGGAAGGTGCCCATTTCCACCAGACCGTTACCGCCCACCAGTTCTTCTTCGTGCAAAGCCTGGGGCAGGATTGAGTACTTCACCGGGCCAAACAGCGCCGAGTGGGTGCCCATGGCGAACAGCGCCACCAGCATCAGCGACAGGTGATCGAACAGGAAACCAACGGCGCCAACCGCCATGATCGCGATTTCACCGAGCTTGATCAGACGGATCAGCGCGTCCTTGGCGAACTTTTCGCCAAACTGCCCGGCCAGCGCCGAGAACAGAAAAAACGGCAGGATGAACAGCAGCGCACACAGGTTGACCCAGATCGAGCGGTCGCCCTCAATCGTCAGCTTGTACAAAATGGCGAGAATCAACGACTGCTTGAAGATGTTGTCGTTGAATGCCCCGAGAGACTGCGTAACAAAAAACGGCAGAAACCGCCGCTTGCGAAGCAAGGTGAACTGCGAAGGGTGACTCATCTTCCATGTCCCTGTGTGGCTTGGATGCTCTTATTGGAATGTCGTACCGCAATCCAGGCCACAACCTTACCTAAACTTTGCGAATTATTTCGCTAATCCGGCAATACATGGCGAAACAAACAGCTCACCGCGCCAGGCGCCCTGCACGGTACGCTTGGAAACGATCAACCACATGATCGCCAGCGCGACGACCAACACGCTGCCAAAGATACTGAAGAAGCTCAGGTTCAAGGTGCTCGCCAGCTTCAGCGTGGCCAGCGAATAGACGCCCAGCGGGAAGGTGAACCCCCACCAGCCGAGGTTGAAAGGAATCCCGGTACGCAGGTAACGCAGGGTGATCAGCACCGCTATCAACATCCACCACAAGCCAAAGCCCCACAGTGTAATCCCGGCGACCAGCCCCAGCCCGGCGGCAATTTCACCGATACCCGGCAAGCCATTGGCGGCGAAAATTGCAGGTGCGTCGCTACCCAGCAGCAACATGCCCAACGCCCCGGTGCCGATCGGCCCCAGTGCCAGCCAGCTCGATGCAGCCATGTTTTCGTGAGGCAGTTTGTGCAAGGCCATGCGCAACAACAGGATGGTCAAGATGCTGAACGCCACCGGTAGCGAGAATGCCCACAGCACATAGCTGGTCACCAGCACCACCAGTTGCGAGTGGGCGTCAGCCAGGTGCGGTGCAAGCAAGCCGCCGCTGGCCGCCGCGACTTCCGCAGCCACCACCGGCAGCAACCAGACAGCGGTCATTTGGTCGATGCTGTGCTCCTGGCGGGTGAACATCATGTACGGAATCAAGACGCCGCAGGCCAGCGACATAGCGACATCCAGCCACCACAACACCTCAGCCAGGTGCACTACGCCCTCGCCCCAGCGCGGCAAACCGAACAGCAAGAAACCGTTGATGATGGTCGCCAGGCCCATGGGAATGGTGCCGAAAAACATCGAAACCGTGGAGTGGCCGAATATCCGCCGCGCTTCATCGAAGAAAAACGCCCAGCGCGCGGCGTACAACCCGCTGAACAGCAGGAAAAGGAAAATATTGAACATCCACAGGCCTTCGGCGAAGGCATGCAGGCCGGGGATCGACACCGGCAATTGGGCGAGTGCCAGGGCCAGAACCCCGGTACCCATGGTCGCGGCGAACCAGTTCGGGGTGAACTGGCGAATCGCTTCGCGAGGATGCTGCAAATGGCTCAAAGGCCGATTAACGGTTTTGTTGCTGTTGGGGCATTGCATGGTGAACTCCTGTCCTCGGGTGAGGTGGAACTCATGGTAGAACCGAATCGAATATCTATATAACGGGTAATATCTCTAACTGTTATCTGTTTTGTTGATATAGACGTTAAACGCTGCCTTCCGATTCAATCACCAATACCCGAGCCGCGCCTTGCGGATGGGCAACATGCTCGGTGCCAACCGCTGCATAAAAGATGTCACCTACCTCCAACAGCGTAGCCTGCTCGATGCCATTCTCCCGATAGCGCATCTGTACTTGCCCATCGAGTACGACGAACACTTCCTGACCATCGTTGACGTGCCATTTATAGGGCTGATCGGTCCAGTGCAAACGGGTGGTGATGCCGTTCATGTTAGCGATATCCAGCGCCGCCCAGGCGCGGTCACCGGTGAAGGACTTGCTGCGAATGATCTTCATGAGGGTTCAATCCTTCGAATAGGAACAGAGCGGTTACGATCGGAGCCAAGGCTAACGCATGAGCGCGAAGACGTCTCGACCCAGCTAGGCCTCGCACAGTTCGGCCTGACGCTGGCGCATCAACCCAAACAAGGCGCCGAGCGAAAGCACGATCAATACCGCACCATAACCATCGGTGGTAGCGATCAGGCCGAAGGTCCGGGTCAGGTTGCCTGCCGCAAGCGACGGCAGGCAGAACGCCAGGTAACTCAGCACGTAGAACGCCGACATCAACCCCGCGCGCTCATGGGGCAAGGCCAGCGGAACCACGCTACGCAAGGCACCGAGAAAACCGGCGCCAAAACCACTGCCGGCCACCAGGGTCGCGAAGAAAAACAGCGACAGGCTGGCGCTGTGCACCGCCGTCAAAATCAGGGTGATGCCGATCGCCAATAAACTTGCGCCCAGGCGCAGGACTTTGTCTGCCGGACGATTGCGCAACGAGAAGATCATCAGCGCGCCGCTGACCGTTAACACCGCCACCAGACTTCCGCCAATCAGGTTCGAGGTCGAACCGGTCGCCGCACGCACCAGGGATGGCGCCAGTGACAGGAAGAACCCACCCACCGCCCAGACCGCCACATCCACCGGCAGCGCCAACCACAGCGCCCGCCGCGCCTGAAGTGGCACATGCAAGGTGGGGCGCAGCGACGCCCAGACGCCGGGTTGCCGACTGACGCTTTCGGGCAGACGCCAGACATACAGGGCTTGCAGCAGGAACAGCCCGAACAGAATCCAGTAAGCCAACTGCAAAGGTTGTGGCGCGTATTGCGCCAGCAACCCGGTACCCAATGCCCCGCACGCCATGCCCAGCAGCGGTGCGACGCTATTCACCAGCGGACCTTGTTGCCGGTCAGTGTCGAGCAACGCCGCGCCGAGCACGCTGGTGGCCATGCCGGTGGCGAAACCTTGCAGCACACGCGCGGCAATCAGCCAGGCCACGCTGTCGGCGTTGATAAACAGCAGCATCGCCAGCATATCCAACAGTAACGCGGCGAAGATCACCGGTTTGCGTCCCAGATGATCCGACAGCGAACCGACCGTCAGCAACGCAACCAGCAAGCTCAGGGCATACACCCCGAAAATCAGCGTCAGGGTCGCCGGAGAAAACTGCAGCGCCTCCTGATACAGGTGATAAAGCGGTGTTGGCGCGCTGGAAGCGGCGAGAAAACTCAGTAAGGTGATCGCCAGGAACACCAGACTGGAACGGTTTGAGACAGCACTGGACATGGGCACACTCCGCAAAAGCTAATTTTTTGCTTTTGCGGAGTGTGCTACTGGCCTCAGCTTAAAGCAAATTCTTTGTGTTAAGGTCTGCTGCATGGCAATTAAAGAAGCGTTACGCCCTGGCGGCCGAAGTGCCCGGGTGCAGGAATCCATCCACACGGCAGTGCGCGAACTCCTCGAAGAGCAGGAGCGTTCCACCGTGACCGTGCCGCAAATCGCCGCCCGCGCCGGCGTGACGCCGTCGACGATCTACAGACGCTGGGGCGACTTGTCGGCACTGCTGGCCGACGTCGCGCTGGCACGCATGCGCCCTGACAGCGAACCGGCCAACACCGGCAGCCTGCGGGGCGACCTGCGCGCCTGGGCCGAGCAGTATCTGGACGAGATGAGTTCAGAACCGGGCCGCAACATGATGCGCGACGTGCAATGCTCCGCCACGCCGGGGTATTGCGTGAGCATTCTCAGCGGGCAGTTGCAGACGATTCTGGACCGTTATTCAGATGAGCCGAAGCCAAGTGTCGACCGACTGATCAACATGGTGGTGGCGCCGACTGTGTTCCGCATCCTGTTCGCGGCGGCGGCGCTTGAGGTTGAAGAGTTGCATCGGTTGATCGATATTTCGTTGCGTCAGTGAAGTCTCAGCGCCTGATGTAATCGCGAGCAAGCTCGCTCCCACATTGACTCAGTACTGATCACAAATAATGTGGCGACACCGATCAACTGTGGGAGCGAGCTTGCTCCGGGCGGCGTTCCGACGATGAGGTCGGTATCGACAAAGAAAGTTACCCTGCGACACCTCGCCGCGCTGAGACCTTGGTCGACACTGACTAACCGTGTGGGTCGTGCGAGACTGTCAGACCGGGCTTGCGTCCCGGGTGTCTTTTGCCTGGAGTTCCCATGTCGCTGTCCAGCGGGCTGATTGCTGCCGTCGCCCTGGCCTATATGGCCATCATGTTCGCCATCGCCTTTTACGGCGACCGCCGCAGCGCGCCGCTGCCGCCGCGAATGCGTGCCTGGGTGTACAGCCTGTCGCTGGCGGTCTATTGCACCAGTTGGACATTCTTTGGCGCTGTCGGTCAGGCCGCCGAACAACTCTGGTCGTTTTTACCGATTTATCTGGGACCGATCCTGCTACTGGTGTGCGCGCCCTGGGTCCTGCAAAAAATGGTGATGATCAGCAAGCAGGAAAACATCACCTCGATTGCCGACTTCATCGCCGCCCGCTATGGCAAGTCGCAATCGCTGGCGGTAGTCGTGGCACTGATCTGCCTGGTAGGCGTGCTGCCCTACATCGCCTTGCAGCTCAAAGGCATCGTGCTGGGTGTGAATCTTTTGATCGGCGCCGGCGCCGACGCCATGGGCACTCGCGCCCAGGACACGGCACTGATCGTGTCGCTGATTCTGGCGTTGTTCACCATCGTCTTCGGCACCCGCAACCTCGATGCTACCGAGCACCACCGTGGCATGGTGCTGGCGATTGCGTTCGAAGCGCTGGTCAAGCTGCTCGCCTTTCTCGCGGTCGGCGCCTTCGTCACTTATGGTTTGTACGACGGTTTCGACGACCTGTTCGATCAAGCCATGCTCGCACCACGCCTGGAGCAATACTGGAAAGAAACCATCAACTGGCCATCGATGGTGGTACAGACCGGCGTGGCGATGATGGCGATCATCTGCCTGCCCCGACAGTTCCATGTCACTGTGGTGGAGAACATCGAGCCGCAGGATTTACGCCTGGCAAAATGGGTGTTCCCGGCCTATCTGGCGCTGGCCGCGTTGTTCGTGGTGCCGATTGCACTGGCCGGGCAAATGCTGCTGCCAAGCTCCGTACTGCCAGACTCCTTCGTGATCAGCCTGCCGCTGGCCCAGGCCCATCCGGCACTGGCATTACTGGCGTTCATCGGTGGCGCATCGGCCGCCACCGGGATGGTGATCGTCGCCAGCGTGGCACTGTCGACCATGGTCTCCAACGACATGTTGCTGCCATGGCTATTGCGCCGAAAAAACGCCGAGCGGCCATTCGAGGTATTCCGCCACTGGATGCTTTCGGTGCGTCGCGTGAGCATCGTGGTGATTTTGCTGCTGGCCTATGTCGCCTACCGCCTGCTCGGTTCAACCGCCAGTCTGGCCACCATCGGGCAGATCGCTTTCGCCGCCGTGACCCAACTGGCACCGGCGATGCTCGGCGCGTTGTACTGGAAACAGGCCAACCGCCGCGGGGTGTTCGCCGGTCTCGCCGCCGGGACCTTCCTCTGGTTCTACACCTTGATCCTGCCGATCGCCGCCCTCAGCCTGGGCTGGTCGCTGAACAGCTTCCCGGGCCTGGGCTGGTTGCACGGCAATCCTCTGAACCTGCCGATTACCCCGCTGACCCAAGGTGTGGTGCTGTCGCTGGCCGGCAATTTCACGTTGTTCGCCTGGGTGTCAGTGTTCTCCCGGACACGGGTGTCGGAACACTGGCAGGCTGGGCGTTTTATTGGCCAGGAGATCAGCGCACGACCGAGCGCCCGCTCGCTGCTGTCGGTACAAATCGACGATCTGCTACAACTCGCGGCGCGTTTTGTGGGTGAAGAACGGGCACGTCAGAGCTTCATCCGCTTCGCCTACCGCCAGGGCAAAGGCTTCAACCCCAATCAGAACGCTGACGGAGAATGGATCGCTCATACCGAACGCTTGCTCGCCGGTGTACTGGGGGCTTCATCGACCCGTGCGGTGGTAAAAGCCGCCATTGAAGGTCGGGAAATGCAGCTTGAGGACGTGGTACGAATCGCCGACGAAGCCTCGGAAGTGCTGCAATTCAACCGCGCCTTGCTGCAAGGCGCGATCGAGAACATCACCCAAGGCATCAGCGTGGTCGACCAGTCGCTCAAACTGGTGGCCTGGAACCGTCGTTACCTTGAACTGTTCAAGTACCCGGATGGCCTGATCAGTGTCGGCCGGCCGATTGCCGACATCATTCGCTACAACGCCGAACGCGGCCTGTGCGGCCCCGGCGAGGCGGAAGTGCACGTTGCCCGACGTCTGCACTGGATGCGTCAGGGACGCGCCCACACTTCAGAGCGGTTGTTCCCCAACGGTCGAGTCATCGAGCTGATCGGCAATCCAATGCCGGGTGGCGGGTTTGTCATGAGTTTCACCGACATCACCGCGTTCCGCGAAGCCGAACAGGCGCTGACCGAGGCCAACGAGGGTCTGGAGCGGCGCGTCACCGAGCGCACCCATGAACTGTCGCAGTTGAACGTCGCCCTGACCGAAGCCAAAAGCACCGCCGAGTCGGCCAACCAGTCGAAAACCCGCTTCCTCGCAGCGGTCAGCCACGACCTGATGCAGCCGTTAAACGCCGCGCGTCTATTCTCCTCCGCCCTGTCCCACCAGGACGACGATCTCTCTACACAGACCCGGCAACTGGTGCAGCATCTGGACAGTTCGCTGCGTTCGGCCGAGGACTTGATCAGCGACCTGCTCGATATCTCGCGCCTGGAAAACGGCAAGATCAACCCGGATCGCAAGCCGTTTGTGCTCAACGATTTATTTGACACCCTCGGTGCCGAATTCAAGGCCCTGGCGCAGGAACAAGGGCTGAGATTTCGCCTGCGCGGCAGCCGCTTGCGGGCCGACAGCGATATGAAACTGCTGCGGCGGATTCTGCAAAATTTCCTGACCAATGCCTTTCGCTACGCCAAAGGCCCTGTACTACTGGGCGTGCGGCGCAAGGGCGATCACCTGTGCCTGGAAGTCTGGGACCGTGGCCCGGGGATTCCAGAAGACAAACGTCAGGTGATTTTCGAGGAATTCAAGCGCCTCGACAGCCACCAGACCCGCGCCGAAAAAGGCTTGGGCCTGGGCCTGGCGATTGCCGACGGCTTGTGCCGGGTGCTCGGTCATCAACTGCAAGTGCGTTCCTGGCCAGGCAAAGGCAGTGTGTTCAGCGTCAGCGTGCCCCTGGCCCAGGCTCAAACCAGTGCGCCAGGTAAAACTGCCGAGCTCAATGGCCGACTGCCGACGGGCGCGCAGGTGCTGTGTATCGATAACGAAGACAGCATTCTGATTGGCATGAACAGCCTGCTTTCGCGCTGGGGGTGTCAGGTGTACACCGCACGCAACCGCGATGAATGTGCGGTGCTGCTCAGCGACGGCGTTCGCCCGCAACTGGCGCTGGTGGATTACCACCTCGACCATGGCGAAACCGGCACCGATTTGATGGGCTGGCTACGTACCCAACTGGGTGAGCCGGTGCCCGGTGTGGTGATCAGTGCTGACGGGCGACCGGAGATGGTTGCCCAAGTGCATGCAGCGGGCCTGGAATACCTGCCAAAACCGGTGAAACCGGCAGCGTTGCGGGCGTTGTTGAGCCGGCATTTGCCGTTGTAATGAAGGATACGAGAAAAGATCGCAGCCTTCGGCAGCTCAAATCTGAATCAGGTCGTGTAGCTGCCGCAGGCTGCGATCTTTTGATTTATTCCGGCAACTCCGCCAACCCATCGACACCGGTCATCGCCCGCTCCAGCAGATCTGCCGGCAAGCTCTTGCTGGCCCGTGCGCCGAGCAATTTTAGCTGCTCGCTGCGGCTGACCAGATTGCCACGGCCCTCCGTCAGTTTGTTACGTGCAGCGCTGTAGGCTTTGTCCAACTGCTGCAAGCGATTGCCGACCTCGTCCAGGTCCTGAATAAACAGCACAAACTTGTCGTACAGCCAACCCGCGCGCTCGGCAATTTCCCGGGCATTCTGGCTCTGGCGCTCCTGCTTCCACAGGCTGTCGATAACGCGCAACGTGGCCAGCAAGGTGGTCGGGCTGACGATGACGATATGGCGATCAAAGGCTTCCTGAAACAGATTCGGCTCGGCCTGCAATGCCGCGGCAAAAGCCGCCTCAATGGGCACGAAGAGCAAGACGAAATCCAGGCTGTGCAAACCGTCCAGACGCTTATAGTCCTTATCGGACAGGCCTTTGACATGATTACGCAGCGATAGCACATGCTGCTTGAGCGCGGCCTGGCCAATCGCGTCGTCGTCAGCCGACACGTATTGCTGATAGGCCGTCAGGCTCACCTTGGAGTCGACCACCACTTGCTTGTCGCCCGGCAGATAAATCAGCACGTCGGGCTGGAAGCGCTCGCCATCCGGCCCCTTGAGGCTGACTTGAGTCTGGTACTCGCGGCCCTTCTCCAGGCCCGCGTGCTCCAGCACTCGCTCGAGAATCAACTCACCCCAGTTACCTTGGGTTTTCTGTCCTTTGAGCGCTCGTGTGAGGTTGGTCGCCTCGTCGCTCAAGCGCAGGTTCAGTTGTTGCAGACGCTCCAACTCCTTGGCCAGCGAGAAGCGCTCACGGGCTTCGGCCTGATAGCTTTCCTCGACGCGTTTCTCAAAGGATTGAATGCGCTCTTTCAACGGATCGAGTAACTGACCCAAGCGCTGCTGGCTGGTTTCGGCAAAGCGCTGCTCGCGCTCATCGAAAATCTTCCCGGCCAGCTCGGCAAACTGCGCCCGCAGCTCGTCCCGCGAGCCTTGCAGGTCGCTCAGGCGTTGCTGATGGCTTTCTTGCTGCTCACGCAGCTCGGCATTGAGTGACGCAGCCTGAGCGTCCAGACGCCGCAACTCGGCTTCTTTGCCGCTGCGTTCCAGGTTCCAGGCATGGGCTGCGTCACGCGCATTGTCGCGCTCGACCTGCAACAGTTCGACTTCACGGCGCACAGCGGCCAGATCAGCTTGCTTGGCGGCGTTGGCCTGGCTCAAGTCGCTGATTTCATCGCGGCAGGCATCGAGTTGCGCATTAAGACCGTCCTGCGCCAATTGCGCAGTGCTCAAGCGCTCTTCAAGCAGCGACAGCTCGGACTGCCCGGTGCTCAGGCGTCGCTGCAGTTGCCACGCCAGCACCAACAACGGCAGCGCAGCCCCCGCCAGACCGAGCAATACACTGGTCACGTCCATAGCCATGACGACTCCTGCCGATGAATTAAAGCGCGAAGGTTAACCAAGCCGTCGGAGCTTGGACAGCTCAGTCTTCGATCTGACCGAGTTCGCGCTGGGCACGCCGGTCACCGGCACGCGCGGCCTGACGCAGCAGGTCCTGGCCAATGCGCCGATCCCGGGCATTCCCGCATTCGCGACACATCAATTGCCCCAGACGACTTTGCGCTGCTACCACCCCTTCACGGGCCGGAGCCTTGAGCAGACGCCCGGCGAAATGTTTGACGTTGGGGTTTTCGCCCAGGCGTGGGCTGTCGAGCAACCATTCGGCGACGCGTATCGAAAAACGCTTGGGTGGGGTAACACCTGAGGGTGTGGCGGTAGCGGAGGTTGATACTGAGCGAAACTTCATAAAGCACTGTGGGGCAGATCGGAAGGCGCGCCACTCTACTCCTTTTTTCATACGGGTAAAGTCGAAAAAAGCCGGTACGCCCGTGCTAGAGCAAGCGCTTGGGACAATCCACAGAAGCTGTGGATAACTCAGTGGACAACCCGCCCTGAACTCGCCGCAAGCCCTGTGGAATGGGGCCCGCAGTCAAACTGACGATTTTTTCACCAGTAAAAAAAAGCGATGTTTTTCATTGACTTAAATTTTCACTACAGGCACCCACTGCGCTTGAAGGCGAAATGACAGCCCCGTGACAGCCCGCGCGACTAATGTGCACAAGTACCTTTGAGGCGGTTATATCGTCGCCCTCTTTTCGTGCGCTCTGTAGGCAATCAGTCACAACAAGCCTCGACGCACCTGCGTTTCAAGCACGTTAATGGCTGACGCTGCCGGACACACAGCGACCCAATTGTGTGCTGTACTCTTGCCGCGATATTTCCCCAGCGATTGCAAATCGCTCCAGGCACGGCAAATTCCGGCCTGCGAGCAGAGAGATCCACGCACGCACAGAAGTTTTTTTGCCTAACACACTTCCTTTCTTGAATTCAATCCGTTAGTATCCGCGGCGTTAGTACCAAGCTGAAAGTCAATTCTGGTCGAACAACTCCTGCGGTATACCTTCCCTAAAGAGAAGCCTTTACCGACATCACGGGATCGACCACCTCGATGGTTTCCAGGTAACGCTTGCGACAACACTGCCTTTGAATCGAATGCAAAGGGTGTTGCGAAGCTCACTTACTCTGACCGAACCAACCTGCAAATTGATCAGGATCTTCACCCCGGGCCCAGAACCTTTGCCCTTGATGTGTTGCCTGCCCTCCTAAGTACCTACCTGCCGGCCCAAGCGCGCAAAAATCATAGCGCTTCAACTGGCTGCTTTGTTCCAGTCGGGTTCTTCGTTCGATCAATGGTGATCGATGTTACTGGAACGTTTTAACGTTGCACGGTTCTTATCCGTGTCATTTGTAGGAACACCCAATAACCATGTCTACTCAAATCCATACTCAGGATGCCATTCGCACCCTAACCAACGCTTTTGCACCAATGAACTGCCTGATCATGGCTGCTCGCAAAGGCTGCTTCAGCTTCACCCTGGTCAATGAACACGGCATCGCTCGTCACAGCGAACGCCTGTACCCCGATCAATACTCCAGCGCCGAGCCGCTGCAGGCCGTGATCGAGCGTACCCGTCAGGCACTGGTTGCCTGAAACGCCAGAAAGGCTGAAAACCTCAAAAGCCCTGCCCAAAAAGCAGGGCTTTTTATTGCCTGATGTTTCTCCATTCGCTGTACCGGCTTAAGCACTAAGCGGTATAACGGTTATAACTCGAAGCCAGAAATATTTTAAAAACAGTCCTTTACGGCAAGAATATGACACTACACTTCAACTCAAGCGGCTTGATCCGCTTCCGGCGATCCTGAACCGATCCAGCGCTGCCAAGCTCCCCTTCAGGAATTGCCGCCCACTTCACGTTTCGAGGGCTTTATGGGTATCGCCGCCAGCGAACTGTGCCGTTATGTGATCCGTCCGACATTGATTTACCTCGGGCGTCACAGCACGACAGCCGAATCCCTGCTGCTGGGCATTGCCGCCAGTCAGTCCGCCCTGGGTTCCGCCCTGCATGACCGCCGCGGGCATGGCCTGTACCGGATTGCCGAACCTCGCCATCAGGCACTTTGGGATCACTATCTGGCGCTGGACCCGGAGCGCGCCAGCCTGGTTCGCGGCCTCGCCAGCCAGCATGCATTTCTCAGCGGCCCGCACCTCGAACTGACGGTCAACCTGCGCTACGCCACTGCCATCGCCTGGCTATTAATAGAAGAACAAAACACCCCGCTCCCCGAGGCAGATGACCTGCTGGGCATGGCCCGAATCTGGCGCCAGATCTTCCAGCCGCAAGGTCGTCTGCGTGACTTCACCTGCGCCTGGCAAACCTGTGTATCACCTCTGAATCAGATCGCCTGTTAATCGGGCAATGTGCAAGATCGCGCATATAGATGCGAATTTGGTCTGATTGTCCTACAAAAGCGCTCTATCTCAAGCCATACAGCCTATAGCGCCGGAACGAAAATGTTGGTAATTTTCGCCCCGGTGATCACCAGGAGTTCTAATAATGAAAAAAGTAATGCTCAAAACCACCCTTAGCCTCGCCGTTGCCGTGGCATCCACCCAGATCTTCGCAAGTGGCTTTGCCCTCAACGAACAGAGCATCAGTGGGATGGGCACTGGTTATGCGGGACGCTCTTCATCTGCCGATGATGCAAGTACTGTATTTGGCAACCCTGCCGGCATGTCGCGTATCAAGCGCCAGGAAGTCACTGGCGGGCTGGCAGCTATCGATGCTTCGAGCGATATCAAAGACGCCCAAGGCGCCCACCCGGGTACCAACAAGGGCGACATGGTGCCATTCACAGCCGTTCCGATGGGCTATTACGTCAAGCCGATTGATGATCACTGGGCATTCGGCCTCGGTGTCTATGCACCTTTTGGTCTGATTACCAACTATGAAAGTGGCTTCCAGGGTGGCGGCTTCGGCAGCAAGAGTGAAGTCCAGGTTGTCACCTTCCAACCTACCGTCAGCTATGCCTTTAACGACAAAGTATCGATCGGTTTCGGCCCGACCATTAACCGCATGGGCGGCACTCTCGAGTCGGACGTACCTCTTTTTGGCGATACCCACGTCAAAATCAAAGGGGACGATACCGCTTTGGGCTACAACTTCGGGGTCCTGGTACAAGCCACCGACACCACTCGCGTCGGCCTGACCTATCACTCGAAAGTGAATTACAAGCTCGAAGGTCATACCGATATCACCGCAGGCGCAAATGCTCCTTCCGCCTTCCTGCAAAGCAATCGATACGATGCCTCGCTGAAAATCGAAACGCCTGAATCGGTCGATTTCTCCGTGACACAACAGCTGACGGATGCGTGGACCCTGTATGCAGGTTCCACCTGGACACGCTGGAGCCGTCTGAAAAACATCACCGTCAACAACGATGGTGTAACGGCGGCACAAGGCGGTGCATTGTCCCCTGCCCTGTTCGGCACGATCACCGAAGAGCAGAACTGGCGCAATACCTGGGCCTACGCCATCGGTACTTCCTACCAGCTGAACAAGCAGTGGGTATTGCGCACTGGTCTGACCTTCGACCAGTCGCCTACCAACAATACTGACCGTTCCCCACGTATTCCTACGGGTGACCGCACGGTCTTCAGCCTTGGCGCTGGCTACAACGTCACCGATGATCTGACTATCGACGTCGCCTACTCCTACCTCAAGGAAAAAGCTGTCACGGTGAATAACTCCAATCAGGTAGACAGTTACAGCGCCAAGTACGAAAACAGCGCCAATGGTTTTGGTGTCGGCGCGACCTACCGCTTCTGATTCACGGCGAGCCTGAACAGCTCATCGGCTGAATTGAAAAAGCCCCGCTCTCTTGTACAGAGGCGGGGCTTTTTAGTGGGTGCTGACTCAACAAGAACCCATACCGAGTTGCATCAGCGCCAGACCGCCCTGATGCCAGCCCCACCAGACCAGCGCCAGCAACAGTGCACCAGCACCGGCTGCGACAAGCCACACTCCGCCCCTGCTCACGCCGCACTCGCCAGAGCCTGCAACCGCGCCACCGGGCGCTCGCGCACGGGCCAGTTCAAGGCTGCCGCCAGCAGACTGAGGAGAATCGCTACCTGCCAGATCAAGTCATAGTTTCCTGTTCGGTCATAAACCACCCCACCCAACCAGCCGCCGAGGAACGCGCCCAACTGGTGGAAGAGGAAAACGATACCACCCAGCATAGAGAGGTTTCGTACACCAAACAGTGTCGCTACGGTGCCGTTGGTCAACGGCACCGTCGACAGCCAGAGAAACCCCATGACCATGCCGAACAGATAAGCACTGACCTGTGTGACCGGCGCCCAAATGAACAGACCAATCACCACCGCACGTAGCAAGTAGAGGCCGGTCAGCAGACGCGGTTTGGACATGCGCCCGCCGAGCCAGCCAGCGGTGTATGTACCGAAGATATTAAACAGGCCGATCAACGCCAACACCGTGGTGCCGACGCTGGCCGGCAGATGCTGATCGACCAGGTACGCTGGCAAATGCACACCAATAAACACCACTTGAAAACCGCAGACAAAAAAGCCGAACGCCAGCAGCCAGAAACCCGAGTGCGAACACGCCTCGCGCAACGCCTCGGACAGGGTTTGCTCATGGCCGAGCACCGGCAGCGGTTTGTCCTTGAGCATGCTGACCAGCGGCACAATCAGCGCCACCAGCATGCCCAGCACCAGGAGTGCCGTCGACCAACCGAGCCAGCCGATCAGTCCCAGCGTGCCAGGCAACATGGCGAACTGACCGAAGGAGCCGGCAGCGCTGGCGATCCCCATACCCATGCTGCGCTTCTCCGGTGGCAAGGCACGCCCCACCACGCCAAGAATCACCGAGAACGAGGTACCGGATAGACCGATACCGATCAACAACCCGGCACTCAACGACAGCGACCATGCCGAATCGGAGAAGCCCATAAACACCAGCCCCACGGCGTACAGCACACCGCCGATCAGCACCACTTTCGCCGCGCCGAAGCGATCTGCCAATGCCCCCGTAAATGGCTGCGCCAGGCCCCAGATCAGGTTTTGCAAGGCGATAGCGAAGGCGAACACCTCGCGCCCCCAACCGAACTGCGCACTCATCGGCGGCAGAAACAGCCCGAAGCCATGCCGTATGCCGAGCGACAGCGCCAGAATCAGCGCGCTCCCGAGTAGAACCCAACCGCTGGTTCGCCACATCGATGTCATTCTTATTCTCCAGTAGCGGGTATATACCCGCTTAAGTTCGGGCTTAAATTCGGGCTTACGTTTGGAAAGGCCCGCCGCCTCAGGCGAGTTCATCCAGCAAGGCCAGCAAGGTTGCGCGCTTCTGCGCGCCAAGACGATCGATCAACCGCTGTTGCGCCGCTTCCCAGGCCGGTAAGGCCGCTGCCAGGCGTTCGCGCCCGGTTTCAGTCAGTTGCACAATGCGATTGCGCTGGTCTTCACCCTCAACCAACATCACTAGCCCCTCCCCCTCCAGCACCCGCAGATTGCGCCCCAGAGTGCTGCGATCCAGGCCCATGGCTTCCGCCAGGGTCGAAATACTCGGTTGATCGAGACGCTGCAAATTGCACAGCAAAGAATACTGCGCAACGTTGATCCCGAAGCCGTCGAGGGCGCCGTCGTAGTGCCTGCTGACGCCACGAGCGGCGCGACGCAGGTTGATGCATAAACATTGAGAGGCTAGCATGGTGCGTGTATATACCCGCGGTTAACTGAAAGCAAGATGTGAATATCAAATGGCCGAAGCCTTGAGTGTTTAATAGCCCACCTCAGACCAGCGCCAACCCCACCAGCACCGTCACTTCCAGCAATTCCAGCAACGCCCCTGCCGTATCGCCCGTGGTCCCGCCCAGACGCCGCAGCATCACCTGGCGCAGCCAGAAGAACATCAGCGCCGCCAACAGCAGCGCAACCACACCGCTCCAGCCGCCGATCAGCACGCAGGCCAGCGCGCTCAGCAACATCACCTGCAGACCGGCCCTGCGCGGCAGATGATCGGCCAGCGCCTGTCCCAGGCCGCCGGATCGCACATACCGCGTATTCAGAAACAACCCGAGCAAGGCACTGCGACCAATCAACGGTGCGAGGATCAAGCCGACGATGGAGTGCTGATCAATCAACGCCAGTAACGCCGTGAACTTGAGCAACAGCACCAGCACCAGCGTCACCACCGCGATCGGCCCACTGCGTGGGTCCTTCATGATGGTCAAAGTGCGTTCGCGATCACCAAAACCGCCGAGCCACGCATCGGCGCTGTCGGCCAGACCGTCGAGGTGCAAACCACCGCTGAGCACCACCCAAGCACTCAATAGCAACGCCGCATGCAGCAACGCTGGCGTACCGAGCAACAGCCCGTTCAGCGCCCACAACAACCCACCAAACAGCAGCCCCACCAGCGGATAAAACAGTAGCGAACGCCCCAGTTCTTGAGGCGCCGGCATGCCCGGCAGACGAATCGGCAAGCTGCTGAGAAATTGCAGGGCGATCCAGAACGGCAGCATGCTCAGCCCTCTTCCCTGAGCACGGCATCAGCCTCGATGCACAGCGAAAACAGCGCGCCATGACCGACTTCAACGTTGAGCAATTGCTCGCGCGGCAACCCGCGCGCGCGGGCCAGCAACAAACGCATGACCCCACCGTGACTGATCAGCAGCACTCGCTCGCCGGCGCAGGCCTGATGCAAGCGCTCGACGGCCGCCAGCACCCGCGTGGAAAACGCGGTCACCGGCTCCCCCTCGGGCGGTGTGAACCCATAGGGATCAGCCCAGAACAGCCCTAGCGCCTCAGCGTCGGTTTCCATCAGCGTCGCCGCGCTCTGCCCTTCCCATGTGCCGAAGTGCAACTCTTGCAGGTCTTTGTCCAGCACGACCGGTATGCCCAACCGCTCGGCCAACTCCTCGGCAAAACGCGCACAACGTTGCAGTGGCGAACTGACCAAGCGATCCCACGGCCCTTGGTCAATCACCGCTGCGCGCATCTGTTCCCAACCTTTGGCTGTCAGCGCGTCATCCAGGCTGCCACGCAAACCGCCACCGAGTTCGGTTTCACCGTGGCGCAGCAGGTCCAGGTGCAATGTCATGCCGGACGATCGGCAACGGCCGCTTCAGCGAAGGTCGCCATCTGCCCGTGCAGGTCGCAGGCCAGACGCAGTAACGGCACCGCCAGCGCGGCACCACTGCCCTCACCGAGTCGCAGGCCAAGATCCAGCAAAGGCTCGGCATTCAAGGTTTCCAGGACATGGCGATGCCCCGGCTCCGCCCCGCGATGGCCAAACAGCAGCCACTCGCGGCACGCCGGATTGAGGCGCACCGCGACCAACGCTGCAACGCTGCAAATAAAGCCGTCGACCAGCACCGCCAAACCTTCCTGGGCGCAGGCCAGATAAGCACCGACCAACGCAGCGATTTCAAAACCACCAAGGTTGAACATCGTCTGCAACACGTCACCGCGCTGAGCAGCATGCAACGCCAGGGCGCGTTCAATCACCTGAGCCTTATGGCTCACGCCCGCTGCGTTCAAACCGGTGCCTGGCCCGGTCAAATGCATCACCGGGCAATCAAGCAATGCACAGGCCACAGCGCTGGCGGCGGTGGTGTTGCCGATACCCATCTCGCCGCCGATAAACAGCTCGCAGCCTTCTGCGATTGCCCGCAATACGCTGTCACGGCCGGCCTGCAAGGCCTGCTCGCCCTGGGTTTGGGTCATTGCAGGGCCGTGAACGAAGTTTGCAGTGCCCGGACCGAGATGCAGATGACGTACGCCCCGCAGACTCAACGAAGGTGTGACGGTACCAAGGTCAATCACCTCCAGCCGTGCTTCAAGTTGCCGCGCCAATACGCTGATCGCCGCGCCACCGCTGACAAAGTTGTGCAGCATCTGCCCGGTGACTTCCTGCGGGAACGCGGAAACTCCTTCGGCGACCACCCCGTGGTCACCGGCAAAAATCGCAATCCACAGCTGGTTCAGGCTCGGTTTGACCCGACCTTGCAACCCCGCCAATTGCACTGCCGCCGACTCCAGTTGCCCGAGAGAGCCCGCCGGTTTGGTCAGTTGCTGCTGTCGGGCCGCGGCCTGTTCATGGGCTTGCGCGTTGATCGGCTTGCATGGGTTCAGCCACCAGGAGTGAGTCATAAAGCAGTTCCTTTCAAAGTCAGGGGCAGGCCGGCGACAGTCAGCACGACACGCTGACAGCGCTCAGCCAAGGCTTGATGCAACCAACCGGCTTCATCGACATAGCGGCGAGTCAACTCGCCCAGCGGCACGACACCCAGACCGGTCTCGTTGCTGACAAAAACAATTTCCCCCGGCAGTGACGCCAGGCACTCCAACAGAGCTTCACGCTCATACGTCAGACGCTCGGGGTTTTCAAGCATCAGCAGATTGGTCAACCACAAGGTCAGGCAATCCACCAGCAGGCAACGCTCGATGCTAGCGGTTTCGCGCAGCACCCGAGCCAGTTCCAGTGGTTCTTCAATGAGCGCCCATTCAGGCGGACGACGCTCTCGGTGATGAGCCACACGGGCATTCATTTCGCCGTCCAGTGGCTGGCTGGTGGCGATGTACGTCACCGCCAGGCCGCTTTCGCTGGCGAGCTTTTCAGCCAGACGGCTTTTACCGGAACGGGCGCCGCCGAGGATCAGTTGCAACATGGTCATAACCTTTTATTTTTGCGGTGTAACGACAGGCCTCATCGCGAGCAGGCTCGCTCCCACGTTAGATGTGAGGTGTTGCTCCATTTTGTGTTCAATACAATTCCCCCTGCTCGCGATGGGGCCAGCACAGCCACCTCAAAACCCGCAGAGTTCACGCAACAGCCCGGTGTCCAGATGCTTCTCAACCAAATCAGCCAGGCGCTCGATATCGCGCTCGCGCAAGGCGTGGTAATCGACTTCCTGCACGTTCTGCAAACCAGCCCAACGCAACAGCGCACTGCACGCAGCCGGGGACTCGAACAGGCCGTGCAAGTACGTACCGAGCACCTGCCCGTCGGCACTTTGAGCGCCGTCGCAGCGACCGTCATCCAGCAGCACCGCCGCCTGCTCCAAAGCAGCGCCGGTGGTGACCCCGGCGTGAATTTCATAACCGCTGACTTCGGCGTTTTCCAGGGCCAGACGTCCATGCACATTGCGCAGCTGTTTCTCTTCTTCGAGCACCGTTTCGAATGCCAGCAAACCGAGACCGGCGCTGGAACCCGCCGCGCCTTCCAGGCCCAACGGGTCATGCAATTGCTCGCCAAGCATCTGCAGACCACCGCAGATGCCGAGCAGCTTGCCGCCGTAACGCAAGTGGCGAGCGATGGCGGTGTCCCAGCCGTTGGCACGCAAGTAAACCAGGTCACTGCGCACGCTTTTCGAGCCCGGCAGGATGATCAGATCAGCGGGTGGAATCGGCTGACCGGGACCGACAAATTGCAGATTGACCTGCGGATGCAAACGCAGGGGATCGAAGTCGGTGTGGTTGCTGATTCGTGGCAACACCGGCACCACCACGTTGAGCACCTGCTCGGCTTTATCGGTCTGACGCTGATCGATGCCGTCTTCGGCTTCCAGATGCAGATCCATCACATATGGCAGCACGCCGATCACCGGTTTGCCGGTACGCTCTTCCAGCCAGTCGAGGCCCGGTTGCAGCAAAGCGATGTCGCCGCGAAAGCGGTTGATGATGAAGCCTTTGACCCGCGCCTGCTCAGTGACTGACAGCAGCTCCAGCGTACCGACCAAGTGCGCGAATACCCCGCCACGATTGATATCGGCGATCAGCACCACCGGGCAATCTACTGCCTCCGCGAACCCCATGTTGGCGATGTCGCCAGCGCGCAGATTGATCTCGGCCGGCGAACCCGCGCCTTCGACCATCACCACCGGATAAGCTGCACTCAAGCGTTCATGGGAAGCCAGCACCGCTTGCATCGCGATGGCTTTATAGTCGTGATAGGCGACTGCGTTCATGGTGGTAACCGCGCGCCCGTGAATGATCACTTGCGCGCCGGTATCGCTGTTGGGTTTGAGCAGCACCGGGTTCATGTCGGTGTGCGGCTCAAGGTTGGCCGCCTGGGCCTGCACGGCTTGAGCCCGACCGATTTCGCCGCCATCGGCGGTCACTGCGCTGTTGAGCGCCATGTTCTGCGGCTTGAACGGCACCACGCGAACCCCCTGGCGCGTCAGCCAGCGGCACAGCGCCGTTACCAGGGTACTTTTGCCGGCGTCCGAGGTGGTGCCTTGCACCATCAGCGTGGTCATGGGGTTTCCTTGGCGTAGGCTTCGAAAGCGTGCTCGAGGCGCAACCAATCGACTTCATTGGCCGGCAAGCCAAAACGCAGGCTGCTGTTGTGGGTGAACAGACGCAGCAAGATGCCGTGCCGGGCCATGAATTCGTGCAGGTGCTCAGCGCGCTCGGTAATCAACCACTGAAACAAGGCGCAGCCACCTTGCGGCTTGAAGCCGTGGCGCTCAAGGACTTCAATCAGACGCTGACTCGCCTCTTCACTGCGCAAGCGCTGGCGAGCATGCCCTTGAGTGTCGCGCAAACAGACCTGGCCCAACACCCGAGTCGGCCCGCTGACCGCCCAGGGCCCGACCTGCTCGGCAAGCAGCTTGAGCAACTTGCGCTCAGCCAACACGAAGCCCAATCGCACCCCGGCCAGACCGAAAAACTTGCCAAACGAACGCAAAACGATCAGCCCGACCTTATCGGCATACGCAGCCAAACTCAGCGCAGGGGTGTTGTCCATGAACGCTTCGTCAACCACCAACCAACCGCCGCGTTGCGCCAACCGCGCATGCCAGTCGAGCAGGCGCTCAGGGGTCAGGCTCAGGCCGGTGGGGTTGTTCGGATTGACCACCACCAGCACGTCGAGACTGTCGAGGAAGAAATCGACTTCCTGCTCCAGCACTTCACGCACGATATATCCATTGCGACGCCAGGCCTCGGCATGCTCGGCGTAACACGGTGAGAGCACGCCGACTTTGCCGGCGCGACGCAGGCGTGGCAGCAATTGGATAGCCGCCTGGGAGCCGGCGACCGGCAACACATGCGTGGCGCCGTAGTACTCGCGCGCGGCCTGCTCCAGCCCATCATCGGTTTCCGGCAAGCGCGCCCAGGCCCGCAACGGAATCTCCGGGATCGCCCACGGCCAGGGCGCCAGCCCGCTGGACAAATCGAGCCAATCGGCTTCGGCGATGCCGTACTGCAACGCCGCCTTGCGCAAACGGCCACCGTGCTCAAGCATAAAACTCGGCCCCCACACAGAGAATCAGCAGCCACAACCATACCCCGCGCTGAACCAACTGCCAGCCGCGATCGATGGAGTTGGCGTCTGCTGGCACACCTTCACCCAACTGTGGACGCTGATGCAGCTCACCGTGATAGATCGCCGCGCCGCCCAACTCGACCCCGAGCGCTCCCGCGCCAGCAGCCATCACCGGCCCGGCGTTCGGGCTGTCCCAGGTCGGCCCCTGGGTGCGCCAACATTTGAGTGCCAAGCGGGTTTTACCCAACAGCGCATAGGTCAAAGCCACCAGACGCGCCGGAACGTAGTTGAGCACATCGTCGATTTTCGCCGCCGCCCAGCCGAAGCGCTCAAAGCGTTCGTTGCGATACCCCCACATGGCGTCGAGAGTATTGCTCAGGCGATAGAGCACCACCCCTGGCGCACCGGCGACGGCAAACCAGAACAGAGCGGCGAACACCGCGTCGCTGCCGTTTTCCAACACTGACTCGGTGGCGGCACGAGCCACTTCGGTGCAGTCCAATTCACTGGTCTGACGGCTGACCAGATAACCGACACGCGTGCGTGCTTCATCCAGATCGTCGCTGCGCAGGGCCTGAGCCACTGGCTCGACATGTTCGCCGAGGCTGCGCAGGCCAAGGGCGCAATACAGCGCCAGGATCTCGACGACCCAGCCAATGTAGGGCAGCCAGGAAAACGCCGTCACCAACAGGGTCAGCGGCAGCACCGCCATCACCCACGCGGTGACACCATGACTGCGCCAGCCACGGCCGGCGGAGTTGAAACGTTGCTCGATACGATCGGCAAAACGGCCGAACGCCACCAGCGGATGCCAGCGCTTGGGTTCGCCCAGCAACGCATCCAGCGCTACCCCGGCGACACTCAGCAACGCCACACTCATTGATTCACTCCCCAATAATTTTCGTACAACAGGTCACTCAGCGGACGCGCCTGCGCCCAGCCTTCCAGGACCAACATCGGCGCTGGGTAAAATGCCTTGACCGGGCCCAGGCACAACACCGCCAACGGTTTGGCCCCCGGCGGCAGGCCGAGCAGATCCGCCAATGCCTGCGGCTCGAACAACGAGACCCAGCCCATGCCCAAACCTTCGGCACGGGACGCCAGCCAAAGATTCTGGATTGCGCAGGACAACGACGCCATGTCCATTTCCGGCAAGGTCCGACGGCCAAAAATATGCCGCTCGCGATCATCCATCAGCGCGGCGACCAGCACTTCGGCGCAGTCGTTGATGCCTTCGACTTTCAGCTTCATGAACTCGTCGGAGCGTTCGCCCAGCGCCTCGGCGGTGCGTACCCGCTCCTCTTCCACCAATTGCTGGATCTTGCCGCGTAACGCCCGGTCGCTGATGCGGATGAACCGCCAGGGCTGCATCAAGCCGACACTCGGGGCCCGATGCGCCGCTTCGAGCAAACGCCGGAGCAGCTCGGGTTCGACGCTGCCACCGCTGAAGTGACGCATGTCACGACGTTCGGCAATCGCGCGATAAACCGCTTCGCGCTCGGCCTCGGAAAATGCGTTGTCTGTCATGGCCTCTTCGCGGGCAAGCCCGCTCCCACAGGGTTCAGGTCTGGCGCAAACAGCGCGGCGATCGCCGATGGATTGGACGGGAAATAAAAGTGCACATAAGAGGCCGTCATCCGTCCCTCGCGGTAAACCGCTTCGGCGCCGCGCCCGCCGTTCGGACTCAGGCCACGGGCGATCGGTTCAAGCTCGGTGCTGGTCAACGAATGGTGATATGTGTGACCACGCAACGCGCCCTCGGGTAATTCAACCGCTTGCAGGGCCAGCGCGGCCAGGCGCTTTTGCATCACCGCATCACCGGCCAGCAGCCCCACCAACTCAGCGCGCGAACCGTCGACGTCGGTCAGTGAGTCGAGCAGATAAAGCATACCGCCGCATTCGGCCAGCATCGGCTTGCCGGCAGCGTGGTGAGCGCGAATGGCATCGAGCATGGTGGTGTTTTCAGCCAACGCCACATGGTGCAATTCCGGATAACCACCGGGCAGATACAGGCTGTCAGCTTCAGGCAATTGGCGGTCATGGATCGGCGAGAAAAACCGCAACTCGGCGCCCATCGCCCGCAGCAGGTCGAGGCTCGCGCCATAGGTGAAGGCGAAGGCTTCGTCGCGAGCCACGGCAATTCGCACACCTGCCAGCAACGGCTCGGCAGCGATCACGTCAGGCGCGGCGAACTCGACAGCAGGCGGCAACGCCACTTCGCAGCTGCTGGCCAAGGCTTCGGCAGCTGCGTCGAGGCGCAGATCGAGGTCGTTCAATTCACTGGCCTGGACCAACCCCAGGTGACGACTTGGCAATTCGATGCCGGTTTCCCGTGACAACGCGCCGTACCAGCGCAAACCTTCGGTCAGGCTACCTTCGAGCAATTGTGCGTGACGCAAGGTGCCGACGCGGTTGGCCAATACACCGGCAAATGGCAAGTCCGGCTGATAACGCGCCAGCCCCAACGCCAGCGCGCCGAAGGTCTGAGCCATGGCGGTGCCGTCGATCACGCCCAGCACCGGCACGCCGAAGTGCCGCGCCAGATCGGCGCTGGACGGGGTGCCGTCGAACAAGCCCATCACGCCTTCGATCAAAATCAGGTCCGCCTCAGCGGCCGCTTCCCACAACAACCGACGACTTTCCTGCTCGCCGACCATCCACATGTCCAGTTGATACACCGGCGCACCGCTGGCGCGCTCGAGAATCATCGGGTCGAGAAAGTCCGGGCCGCATTTGAATACCCGAACCTTGCGCCCCTGATTGCGATGCAAGCGGGCCAGTGCGGCAGTGACGGTGGTCTTGCCCTGACCGGAAGCCGGCGCGGCAATCAGCACTGCCGGACAGTGACGGGGCTCATTCACAGTTCAACGCCTTTCTGCGCTTTGATCCCGGCCTGGAATGCATGCTTGATCATGCCCATTTCGGTGACGGTGTCGGCCAGTTCGATCATTTCCGGCTTGGCGCCACGCCCGGTGACCACCACGTGCTGCATCGGCGGACGCGCCTGCAAGTCGCTGAGCACCTGGTCGAGGTCCAGATAACCGTGCTTGAGGGCGATGTTCAGCTCATCGAGCACCACCAGGCCTACGCCTGAGTCACGCAGCAGTTCGCGGGAGACTTCCCACGCAGCTTCAGCGGCGGCGATATCGCGCTGACGATCCTGGGTTTCCCAAGTGAAACCTTCGCCCATCACATGGAAGCGCACTTGTTCAGGGAAACGGCGGAAGAACAACTCCTCCCCGGTGCTGTTGCGCCCCTTGATGAACTGCACCACGCCGCACTGCATGCCATGACCCATCGCTCGGGCAAGCATGCCGAACGCTGAACTGCTTTTGCCCTTGCCGTTGCCGGACAGGACCAACAGCAGGCCGCATTCGTTCGGCGAGTTGGCAATGCGCTCATCGATCACGGCTTTCTTGCGCAGCATGCGCGCCAGATGGCGTTCGTCACGATCAGGGGAATCAGTCATGGGGGAGCTCTCCGTTGAGGCTGGATAACGGCGGGCAGGCATAGAAATAGACGGCAAGAAGCCTGGCATCGCCCACCGTGATGCCGCTGGATGGATCAGGCCGGTCTCCGGGCTCATGAGTGGCTTGCGCCTGACTGCGCGCCTTCCCATGTCGATACTGGACACAGTGGCTCAAAGCACAGTTTTTACTCATTTACCGTTGCGGGGGCAGCGCCGGGATCGTCGCCCGTTCTGTCGAAGAACGCGCCCTCACCGGCTTCCCTGTTTCACTCGGTCGACCACAGGGTCACAGAGCACCTGAAACAAGTCGCGAAGGTTAGAGGGTTGGGGGTGGAGCGTCAATTAAAGCCGGGGCTCATCGATGGATAGAAACCGACCTCAATCAATAAACTGGCGCCAATCTTGTGCCACACTGAAAGCAGTGATATCAAAGAGCCACAACCTTACACTACAAGAACAAAGGGTGAGCAACATGCAAGGCATGATCATCAGTAACCCAAGGCTGGAATTCCTGCGTCCGGTGCTGGAGCGCTGGTTCGAGTGTATCGACCGCTACAACACGGTACGCGGCGATAACGAAAGCCCCTACTGGTTTGACGAACGCGCCAACCTGAGCCTGCTTTCGGCAGCGGCGTGGATGGCAGAAATGGTCACCACTGAACAGACTCCAACGAAAAAGCAGATCGAGGAAGGCGAGCGCAATGGCCGCGTCGATCTGTTTATCGCCAGCAAAGAAGACCGTGCTTACCTGCAAGCCACCCAACGCTGGCCACGGGTCAACAACCTGAACCTCACCCAGGCCCTGCTTGATGCCGTGAGCGATGCGAAGAAAATCAGCTACGCCAGCGACCTGAAACTCGGCTGCCTGTTCGTGGCGCCACACAAGACCCAACAGAGCGCCACCCCGGAAGAACTGCAGGACATGGTCGACGACCTGCAAAAGGAACACACCTGCGCCGTGGCCTGGTACTTCCCCTATGCCTACCGCAAATTGCACAACGAAGCCGGTCACTACCATCCGGGCATTGCGGTGTTGCTCAAAGAGGCACGCGGCTGACAGGTTGAACCACCGGCCAACGTGCTCCACCTGCCTGGTGGTACTTACAAATGAACACCCTGCAGAACGCCTGAACCCGGCCTTTGGTAGTTCAACGGGCGGGGGTCAAGCGTGACGACAACAGGTTAACGTCTCAGCGCTGATAGATGTCGGGGCGGAAGACTTGCCAGATATAGTTGGGCTGATTGACTGGCACAAACCCCATTTTTTCGTACAGCCACGGCGCTGTGGTAGTCGCCAATATGATCCTGCGAAGTTGCGCAGCCTCTGGCCCCGCCAGTATGCCTTCGGACACCCAACGGCCCAGACCTTTGCCCTGATAATGTTCATCGACAAAAACGTCGCATAAATATCCGAACGTCGCGAAGTCGGTGACTAGACGTGCAAAACCGACTTGCGTCTGATTGTGGTAGACACCCATGCACAAACTGTTATCTATGCTCTGTTGCACGCGGTCGCGTGTAATGCCTTTGGCCCATGTCGACTGAACGAGAAACCCATGAATAAAATCTATATTCAACATATCCTTATCAGCGCTTAACCTGAAACCTTCAGCTGTGAAAAACTCATCAGTTCTTTTCATTATAAGGTTCCATCCTGCTCGAAAATTTTACTTTAATGGTGAGTACAGCAAGTCCCGCACCCACCATAGCCAACAGCACATTCAAAAACCATAGGCTTTTATGGAAGACGCCGTCACCCGTACTCAGCGCGCCGGCGATCATGTTTCCACTCACGCCCCCCACGAGACCTGCCAAACCAAGCAGGGAAAAAGCGATCGCCAGAAAATGCTTTTCACTGCGACTTCCAGCCACCGTATCAATGGCGGGATCGATAATTAACTCGCCGAAGGTAAAAAAAACAATTGCGAGTAAAAAGAGTGTGCTCACATCGGTCATCCCAATGACCAGAAACGACATGACCATAAACAGGAACCCCAGAAAAATAGCGGTCCAATTAGAAACAAACCGGGACAAATACAAATTGAGCGGAAGCTGCAGGCACATCACCACCAGCGCGTTTACCCAGAAAACATAAGCGACCATTTCATTGCCCCAGGCGTGTGACGCACGCAGGGGAAACGAGTATTCGAGCTGGATATACAAAAAGCTATAGAGTGCGTACAACACTAACAACAATAGAAAAAATGGCTTCAGCAGCAAGCTCTTCACCCCCGCGACAAAACTTGCATTTTTGAGATTATCCGGAAGGACGATGGCCGGCAATCGCAGGGTCAGCAAGAGAACCAGTGCAACTATTTGCACTGTGGCGGCGGCGATAAAAAAACCGACGACATTAAAATCAAGCATCAAAGCGCCAATACCGCTTCCTACTGCAACACCCAGATTATTAATCGTGCTGCGCAAGGAAAACAGCAACAATTGATCTTGCCCCGGCGTCAACGTAGAGAGTAAAGCTTTGGAAGCAGGCGTAAAGAACGCTTTACTGACGCCTAACAGAAGACTGAAGCAACTCAGATAAAACGCGTCGTCAATCCCACAGGAAAACACCAGATAACAAACAATCTGCAGGGCCAACCCCAGGCGCATAGCCAATACTGGACCTTTGACATGGCCAATATAACCACCGATAAAAGATGCACCATACTGGCCTACTAAAAAAAGCGTCAACTGAGTAGCAGCAAATGCAGGAGAAAAATGCAGATACCGAACCAGGTAAACCATAAAGAAAGGAATAACCGAAAAATATCCAATCGCCGTGAGCCACTGAATCAACAACACGCGCAATGCCGTTACCGGAAGCGCTTTTATCATGGAAAAGACATTCACGACACTTCAACCTCGAATTGGCGCTCTACCTCAGCGATTCGCCTTATCAGGCCCGACCTTGTACTGGCCGAAACGATGAAGCCACCATACCTGTCAGACGAACTGGTAATAGGGGCTATATCCATACCTGAAAACAATTTCCAGTCCAGCCAGTGAATGTCTGGTGCCAAGGACCCTTGCCATTCCTTGCAATGACGAACGACGCCTGGTGAGTATTCGAAAAAATGAATGGCGGCGCAGCTACTATTATGCAGTTGTACATTTACAGCCCCCCCCAATAACAGATCAACCGATGCCGACACCATGTCGAAACCGGTGGCAATTTCAACCAGACTCCAGATTCTGTCTCCGCCGGGGCGATTATGACACTCAATAATATGTATTTCAGTATCGAGCAACTTGAACTCGATATGGCCAGGACCATCACGCAAACCGATCGCATCCAGCACCTGTTGAAGATATACCCAATGAGCTGGACTTATTATTTCTTCTGACGGATCAACAATATGGCCTACTTCCACCACACCACTGGCGCCTGAAAGGATTTTTTCCGTAACGGCCAATTTGAAGTGTTTGCCATTGACACTGAACGTTTCACAGCTGAATTCGCGCCCCCCGACAAAATCTTCGAGAATACAAACCTCGCTTGATACAGGGATCCCTTCTCCGTCCTCGACAATTCGAACGCCAACGCTACCTGTACCATCAATAGGCTTTATGACTTTCCTGCCCGCCGCGATCAACGGTCCATTCATTGTTACAGCGGGACGGATCAACTCAAAGCGCACAGTATTCAGCTGCTTCTCCTCAAGTGCCTGTCGTGTCAGTAACTTGTCTCTGCAGGTGAAGGAGCAACTTAAACTCGGACCGGGAATACCCAACACTTTAGAGAGTACCGACGTAGCTTCCATACCCAGTTCGGTAAACGAATAGACACCGTCGAACACGATCTGCGCGTGTAAAATCACCGCGCGCCTGATCAACGCATACAGATCATCAAAGTTCACGATATTTTCTGGCTCGATCAACGCTCTCTGATAGCGTGTGATTCGCGCCTCTTCGGTGATGACCACGACATCGGCTTTGGCAGATACTTTCTTCAGATAATCGTCCGTTGGCCCGAGCAATAAAATGGTTGGTTTACTGCTCATCATTCAACACTCCGCAACCACTGCATTGAACACCTCCAGAAATAGAGCATAACTTTTCGCTTGCATCATCAGCGACGGAAGGAGTTTCAGACATGAAGGTTTGTTGCTACAGATGGTGGTCAGTATTTTATTTGCAAAGAGTGAATGCCAGACAAAAAAACACGTCTGCGCGTCGGAAAACTCCAGCGTGATACAGGCACCTAAAGCGTGGACGCTGACCAAGTCTTCCACCCGTGTTGCCGAGTCGTGCAAGGCTATGACGAAATCATCTCGTTTTTTTCGAGCGGTATCGTCGTCCAGGCATTCGTCGAGCAGCGCCAGCGAAGCAATGGCTACGCTAAGGCCCAGAGCGTTATTCGCAAAGGTCGAACCCAGTATCTTCTGGCAACCTGGACGGTCAAAGATCGAGTCGGCAATGGGGGCCCTCATGAGCATGTTTGCACTTGGGAAAAAAGCTCCGGTCAGCGACTTTGAGAGCAACAGAATGTCGGGCCTTACCACCCATTTCAGCGCTTGCATTGCACTGTAATGACCGCAGCGACCGAGCCCGGAAAAAATTTCGTCACAAATACTTATGGTGCCCGAGGCACGGCAGGCACCGAGCAGATCTTCAGCTTCCTGCGCCGAGCAAACGCGCCCCCCGCCAATTGCTTGAAGAGGCTCTATCAGCAACGCGGCAAACTCCCCACTCGCCAGTTCGTGTATCGCTTCTTCGATATGCTCGAAATAAACGATGTCCAGCGGACAAGGCAGCGCCTGCAGCCCACTTCGCCAGAGCTCGTTATCGGTGATATGCATCGCCAGGGAGCTGGCACCATGAAAACAGCCGCAGCGAACCAACAGACGCGATCTGCCTGTGTGCACCAGCGCAGCCTTGATAGCCCCTTCTACCGCTTCAGTTCCGGTAGTCAGCGTCGATAAACGCCAGTGGCCGCTTAGCCCAAGCCGTTCAACCAAGGCAATAGCCAACTGCGCCGACAAGTCATTGAGACCCAGCGGTGTGACACAAGGAATATCCGCCGCCAGCGCCGCCAGCAATGCATCCTTGAGCTCTTGCCTGTTGTGGCCGAATATCGCCGCCCCATAATGGCCGACCAGATCCAGCCAAGGGTTCATCGAATCGTCATACAAATACTCATCCTTGGCCCGGATGAAGACCGGCTGCTCCCCTAACTGATGCAGTACCTCGCTCCAATGAGGGTTAACGAACGCTTCGTAGAGTTTGATCACTTCACTCATGAAATATAATCGCGCATACGGTAGTTAATCGCGGGCATTTCCAATACAACATGGAACTCATAAAGCTGTTCCCAGGCCCGAATATTAAGATCGAGCAGTAAGGCATAGGCATTCGCGGCCACTTGCTGTTCCTCGACGCCTAACTCCCCTACTTCCGCCAACATGATTCTGGAAATGTACTGATGGCCGAGCTTTTCATTCAGCGACTCATGTTTACGGGAAGTCTTATTGAACAGGGGCGTCCGGTTGTTACTGGCTGACAGTTCATTCAACAAGTTGACTTGACCGGGCAAGCCTTCGGTAATCGTAGCCGCTGCAAAATAAGCCACCAGTTCCTTCGAGGCCAGATAGGTATAGATGTCACATACCAGTTGGCCAAAAGGCGTCGGCAACGACGAATGCAATTCTGTCTCGCTCATACCCAATGCTTTGCAGGTCTTCAACTCATACAGTTCGTGACCGGCCTCTTCCATGTAATAACGTCGAGCCAGTTTTTTCAGCGGGCGAGGTAACCGCTGAGAGATCGCCGGCGATATGAGATCCACAAACCGATCGGTAATGTAATATTCCTGCGCATAACTGGCGGCAATCAATGCTTCACGCCCGGGGCCGGTCCCAGCCAGTGCAACCTGGTACTGACTCGGCGCTACGCATTCCATATAGTCAAGCCCCCACCGCTCCAGACGCACGGCCAGATTGACCCCGGAGTCCACCTCATCGATGTGCAGCGCTGGAAAGTCAACATGCCGAGTGTCTGTCTTTTGGCTCTTGTTCAACAGCCATACCAGGACACTGAGGCACTTTCTCAATTCGCCAGCCCAAAAGGCGGAGTATTCGACTTCAGATACCTTGTCGTCGTAACCACTTAAATACTGCAGCAGCTTTTTGCCGACCGTCACGGCGGGTTGGCAGGTAACGGCCCAACACAAAAATACAAGTTTGATGTACCGGACATAGACATTACCGCTTTCAGCAAGAACAGTTCTCACGGAAGCCGTGTGTAAATTATTAACAAATTCAAGCAGCGCGATACTTAACTTGCGGTCGTCGAACGATGTTTTTTGCAAGGCATCTTTCGCCTCAGCCATGCTGTCCGAGGTAATAGAGTTCTTGCCGCCCAGAGTATGCTCAGGGCTTGACTCTCTCACCAACCCGACTTCATTGAAGTGATTGACCAAATCACTGACTTCGCCGCCAACATCACTCTCGATCAACGAACGCCACTTTTCACTGTCCGGATCTCTCAGATGCTGGACGGTTTCGATAAGAGCATCACACGCCTGGCTTTCTATGACAAGTTCAGAAATGGACTCCCCCACTTCGAATACACCGGCTTCAATTTTTTCTATATAGCCAACTTTCAAGTAAGGTTTTTTGAATGCTTCCAGAGACCAGGAGTCCATTGCCTATCCTCGCATTAGTTGAATATTCTGAGTTTCACTTCATCACTGTAATACTTGCAAATCTGCTTATCCCAAGCCGACATCAGCTCTAACAGAGCACAGGTATGTATCAGGGTAACCCTGGACTCTTCCTCGGAAATAGCCGAATAATGAACCAGTAAAGAATCAGTGATAGCGCCATGATCGCCAGTACTATTTACATCAGAGTGCCCGATAATCGGCTTCCAGAAAGCATCCGGCAATCCTAACCTTACACAGGACTCAACAAACAGCTTATTGAATTCCGGATAGGGCTCTTCAAACAGGAATAACGCGCTGATAAAACTGATGATGTGCTGACGGGCATAAACACCCAATGTCGAATAAATTGAAAAAGTCGTGTCCAGGGGCGAAGCCAGCGCCAACTGCGACCGATCGACGCCGACATGACTCAGGGCATTGGCCAACAACGACTCGTGGTCATGTTCTTCAAGAAATAACCGTTTGATACCCTGATAGACCTCAGGTGAACTATTGTGCGCCAATGCTGGTGAAATAACCTTTGGAGCGCTTTTGACAATATGGTAATACTCCACCGCAAACCCTATCAACTGGGAGCGACTCACTGAACCATCGAGCATCTTCTCGTACAATGCAGAGTTACCAATCCTCACATGAAGCGCCGACGTCAACAGCTTGAGCTTTTTCGAAAACTCGAGCCCTGAAAGTACGCCCGATACCACCGGAAACCGACCTTCTGTCAGCAGATAGTTTTTATCGAGATCCGCAATCAAGACTTCCAATTGGTCATCTGGATAGCGCGCAGCGTGCTTTATATAAAAATCTTCGGTGCTCAGCGAGCCCTGTTGCAGATCCTGAATGACCGCAATGAGTGCATCATTTCCATCATCTTCCAGAATCAGACTCTGACTGCGGTAGTCCAGATGATGCTCATTGGAGATCCGGCGGTATACGACACCTTGACGCAGCTTTGGGTAATTAAAGCGCTTAGTACTGGTTTGCATTTTCCGCCCCCTCCAACGTGATCCCTGACAGTGTTCTCAATAGGTCGCTCGAAGTGGAATAATGCTCCCACACGGCCGAATGGAAATTGTCATACAGTTCAACGAATATATGGGTATTGGCGCGCATTTGCTTAAGTTGTTCGTGGGTCACCACCGGTATTTCTCTAAACAACTCCCTGGTCAGAACACCATGTTCGGCACCAATATTTATGTTGGCATGATCCAGAATAGGCTTGATGAAAGAAGTGCTTATTTTCTTGCTGTTCTGCATGGCAAGTATAAAGCTGTCGACTTCTATATCCTTCCCTTCCAAAATACCCATGGTGGTAAAGAAAAATAGCGGATCGTTTGCGGCCCAATAGGCCAAAGCATTACAGAGCGCCAGGGTTTCAGGAAGAGGTATTGTTTCCTTGATATTTTCGCGAGTAATGCCCAGGGTTTGCAATGCTCGAAATATCAACTCATCATGACCATATTCCTCGGAATAGAATTCGTTCATTATCAGCCGGGCTTTTGTAGAGGCTACAAAATTAAGCACTGGTGAATCGAACCAACTTTCACGAAAAAGAAAATGATAGTTTTCTATGGCCATCCCGTAATAGACATTTTCCGGGACTGTTTCAGGCTGCTGCATGGCCAACCAGAATTTGTTTTTATACAAATAGTCATGAAGCAACTGCGCCTGTAGATCTTCAATCTCCAGGATGGCCTCATCACCACTTACAAAATCAGCACCTGAGTTGACTTTAAAGGCCAGATTGGAATCTTCCAATGCCGTTATCAGCTCATGGATATCATTGGCACTCAGCTGCTTGTTTTTTTCGCACACAGCTGAAATAGTATGCCGACCATTGAGCATGGAAAGTACCTTATTCCATTCCAGATAGTCGCCTTCCAGATTTTGTATTTCATGCTCAGCGCCTGAAACAACATATAATTTTACAGCAGCATCATCACTCTTTGAAAACCGTCCGTAGGTCACATACATATCGCCCATGGCTGCTCACCCTATCCATCATAAATAAACCGGGCAACATGAAGTTGCCCGGCACGATTCATACTTACAGGTGGGCAGCCATCAAAATCGGACGATTGCTTTTTGCCTTGATCACAATCTTCTTCGGCGTGCTTGCTGCTTGTTCTTGAGTGCGCTGAACTTCTGTAGTTTTGGACATTGGGTATTCCTCATCAGATAGATTATGGGCGAGCCACCTTCAACGGAAAACCATCTGCAGAACTGAAACTCTCATTTCAACCCGCAATAGCAGATTCCCGGCTCACACAAATATTTTCATAAGCCGGGCAAAATAAAATTGCTAATTTCAACGCCAAATCCAACGCATTTGCAAAAACATTCCGCAGCACCCCGGCATCTGAAATATTTCTCTCGCTTGATACTCTTTCCCCATTGAAACAAGGACTTGTGATCGCACAGGGGCAGTGCCAAGGCAAAAGAGCATGCAAGCGCACCAATGAACCGCTGATCGCAGCTCACCAAAAGCCACAGCTTCAGCTACAAGCAGCCAAGGGCAGTAGATTAGTCTTGTAGACCTCCCTTAATGTAATAGAGGTTTTTATTTGTTTTACGCAGACAATCGCACGCAACGTCTTTTCAATAAAAACAGTATATTCCTGGATATTTTTGCATACTAGCTGTATCAGAAAATCATAGTCGCCGGTCACGTTATACAAACCGACAACTTCCGAACATGAAATAATTTTTTGTTCTAAACTCCGCGTCACCTCTTCGGTATGGGAGTCGACTGATACATGAACGAAAGCGGTGACCTGAAAGCCTAGCGCCTCTTTATTCAGGACCGCCTGATACGCCGTTATAAAGCCCTCCTCCTCAAGGCGCTTGATTCTCCGCCAACACGGCGTTTCGCTCATGGACATGATTTCGGCAAGCTTCGAGATTGTAATCCGACAATCCGCTTGAATCACATTCAGAATTTTCATATCAACAGAATCGAGCGCAAGCGTAGCTTTTTTCAACACCGTTCCCTCAGCGTTAGTTTTATTTTATACGGGGAAATCCCTTTTCCGTTATGCATAGAACGTACCGCTCTTAAATCACCGACTATCTGCCGCCGGACAGTTTCCCTGCATCGAAAGTGCACACGTTTTTGCGGCTAATCACTGCTTACGATACGCGCATTATTAATCTTATCAAGATGTAACAGAGGCACTGATACCCCGCCAAAGACAGCCGCATCACGCACCGATCAGACAGGGTGCCGTGCACCTTGGCGGGATTCACTGCACGAGAAGAGAGCGCATCACCTGACACTCAAGTGATGGCGTTTTCCGAAAAGCTTGATCATCCGCGCCGGCTTTACCTACCGCCCAACGGTGACGTGTTGGTGGCCGAGACCAACTCGCCGTTCGGCATGACCCTGGTCGGCAATGACCTGATAGACGTGCAAGCCATAAAGCTTGCTGCTACACCTTGCGGCATAACGTCAATCCATCGCCTAACGGCAACAGCGACAAATCGACACGCGAGTCATCCTTCAAGGCGCGGTTCAACGCCTGAATGGCGCGGGTGTCTTCACTCTCGGGATTCACCTCGAGCACCCGCCCGCTCCACAGCGTGTTATCGAAAACTGCCAGCCCGCCGCTTCGCAGCAAACGCAAAGCGCTTTCCAGATAAGCCGGGTAGTTAGCCTTGTCGGCATCGATGAAGATCAGATCGAAGCAACCACTTTGCCCTTGCCGCTCAAGTTCAGCCAATGTTTGCAACGCGGGCGCCAAACGCAAATCGATGCGCTCGGCAAGGCCAGCCTCCTGCCAGTAACGGCGTGCCGTGGCGTTGTACTCTCCGGGAATGTCGCAGCAGATCAGCGTACCGTCATCCGGCAAGGCTGCGGCCATGCACAAGGCGCTGTAGCCGGTGAAAGTGCCCACTTCAAGCAAGCGTCTGGCCCCCGTAAGCTTGACCAGCAAAGCGAGGAACTGCCCTTGCTCGGGGGCTACCTGCCAACGCGCCATCGGCAGCGCCTGGGTTTCGTCACGCAAACGGTGCAATAGCGGCGTTTCACGCAAGGATACGTCGAGCAGGTAGTTGTAGAGGGAATCGTCGAGATTGAGTGTGCGAGCGGTCATGACAACCTCAACAGCCCCTAGGGATTGTGCGCCAGATGTTCAGGCTGAATGACACGCTTGGCGCTCAGGTAGGCTCTCTGCCAATAGGCCTTGGACAAGCTGTCCAGCTTCACCGTACCACCCGTGGCCGGTGCATGCACGAAGCGACCTTCACCGACGTAGATTCCGGCGTGGCTGACGTGCGAGCCGCCATTGGTGGCGAAGAAGATCAGGTCACCGGTCTGCAGCGCCTCTTGGCCGATTTCCGGCGCTTGCATGCCGATCATCTCGCGAGTCGAACGCGGCAGGGAAATACCCGCTGCATCGCGGTAGACGTAGCCGATCAGGCCGCTGCAATCAAAACCCGAGTCCGGTGTATTGCCGCCCCAACGATAAGGCGTACCGACCAGACCCAGTGCGCGAATCAACACGTCTTCAGCGGCAGGCGAGAAAGATTGAGCGGGAGCAAAAACCGGAGCACGCACGACTTGAACAGGCGGCGGAGTACGGCTGGCGCAGGCGCTGAGCAGCGCTGCGAAGAAGATAAGTGCGAGGCGGGCCGACATCGTCATATACAGAGCATCCTGATCTGGCTGCGGCTTTCTCTGCCGAGAGACTGAAAACAAAACCGCGTAAGCAGGGCTTACGCGGTTAGTTAGTCAACAATAGATCAGGATTCTAGCGGCTACGCGCCAAACTTCAAGTAAGACTTTAAGTTGGGATTACAAATTGGAGGGTTATTGCAGGTGTCAGCGATTTTTTCGGTAACCGACGCCCGGGTATTGCACCCTGGGCGCCGTTGCTGCGGCTTCCGCTTATTTGCGCGCCGTGACCGTCGTTGGCGCCATGGCGAGTGCTCGCTTGGCTTCAATGAAGGTCTTGCTCCAGTAGCTGTCGCCCAGGCTATCGACCCGGACACCACCGCTGCGGCGGCTGCTGGAGTGGATGAACTGGTCATCGCCCAGGTAGATCCCGGCGTGACTGACGCGACCGCGACGACCATTAGTGGCGAAAAACAGCAAGTCGCCAGGCTTAAGGTTATTGCGAGAGACCAGCGGGGCATCCACGTTGATCATTTCGCGAGTGGAGCGCGGCAAGTTCATGCCAGCCTCTTCACGAAACAGATAACCGATGAAACCGCTGCAATCGAATCCGGCTTCAGAGGTACCACCCATACGGTAACGGGTACCGACCAGGGACAGACCACGTTCGAGGATGCTGTCGGCCAGAACTGGAAGCTGGTAAGGCTTGCGCCCAGCGAAATCAGCCAGTTCTTTTTCGGTAGCCAGTTCTTCCTGATAAATAACGGAAGACTGGGCAGTCGCTGAATTTTTAACCTGCTGATCGTTTTGTTGCGAGACCGGGGAATGAACCGCGCAACCAAAAAGCAGGGTGACAAGTGCGAGAGGCACGAGGGGTGCGAAGCGATTTAGCATGGGCACGACCGTGGCTGAAGTTGTAAAGAAGGCGAGACTATGCCTTCTATCGCCCTCATTTGCAAATTCAATCGATTCAAATGTGACTTATCGGTTTCTCGTTAACATCTAAGCGCTTAAGCCCATTTTAAATCTGCACGCGCAGCGAAAGTCTTTCCACAAGCGGGTTTTCTGACGCCTGGAATATGCCGAAACGCGCTACAGGCCGCAGTTTTACCAGCCCAGGGTTTCTTTGAGGAAGGGGATCGTCAGCTTGCGCTGAGCCTGCAGAGAGGCCTGATCGAGGCGCTCAAGGAGCTCGAACAAGGCACTCATGCTGCGAGTACCGCGAGTCAAAATAAAATGCCCGACTTCGTCGGTCAGGTGCAGCCCGCGACGCGAAGCGCGCAATTGCAGCGCGCGCAATTTGTCCTCATCGGACAGGGGCCGCATCTGAAAAATCAGCGCCAGGGTCAAGCGGGATTTGAGGTCAGCCAGTTTTACCGGCAACTCGCGTGGCGAAGTTGAAGCGGCGATCAGCAGACGCCGACCACTGTCACGCAGGCGATTGAACAGATGGAACAACGCCTCTTCCCAATCAGCCCGTCCCGCTACCGCCTGCAAGTCATCCAGGCAGACCAGTTCATACTGCTCAAGGTTGTCGAGAATTTCGATGCCGCGATCCAGCAACTCAGCCAACGGCAGGTACACCGCCGGCTCCCCCATCTGCTCGAAGCGCAAGCAAGCCGCTTGCAACAAGTGCGTACGCCCTACGCCATCCTTGCCCCAGAGATAGATCAGGCTTTCGGTCCAACCGGCGTCGGCTTCGCACAGCCGCTCGACATAGCCGAGTGCAGCGGCATTGGCGCCGGGGTAGTAGTTGATAAAGGTAGCGTCATCACGCAGACGCACACCTAGGGGCAGCTGAATCGGTTTCATGCTGACTGAACAGTTCCAAACGAACCGTTAGTGGCCTCTGTGTAAAGTTTGCAAAGTTTATACCCGTGACGCCGGCCGCACAATGCAGCAGACCATAAGCAAAATCAAAGGTTTGCGTGAACTTGCGGGTATCGGCGGGGTTTGTTTGACGGCGTATGTGACAGCCAGGAGTGCTCTACAGGCCTGCCCGGCAATGCGCCGGGCAACCTTTTGCGCTTAATCGACAGTGCTGATCATTCCGAATCTTCCACACCGCTGTACATACCCGAATCTTTATACAAATCATGCACATGGCGCACCAGCACCATGATCACCGCCGCCACCGGCAACGCCAGCAGAATCCCGGTGAAGCCGAACAGTTCACCGCCCGCCAGGATCGCAAAGATCACTGCCACCGGATGCAGACCAATCCGGTCCCCCACCAACAACGGTGTCAGCACCATGCCTTCCAACGCCTGACCGACCATGAACACCGCGACGATCCCGATCATCGGATACAGCTCCCCACCGAACTGAAACAATCCGGCGATCAATGCCGCGCCGATCCCGATCACAAAGCCCATGTACGGCACGATCGCTGCCAGACCGGCAATCAGACCGATCAACAGCCCCAGCTCCAGCCCGACCAGCATCAGGCCTGCCGCGTAGATCACGCCCAGCGCCAGCATTACCAGCAACTGCCCGCGAACAAATGCGCCGAGCACCTCGTGACACTCGCCCGCCAGTGCAACCACACGCTCTTCACGATTACGCGGCAGCAGGCTGCGGATCTTCGCCGTCATCAGGTTCCAATCGCGCAGCAAGTAAAAACTCACCACCGGGATCAACACCAGATTGGCCAGCCAGCCGATCAACGCCAGACCCGATGCCGTGGCCTGACTCAACACAACACCCAGGATGTCAGTGGTCTGCCCCATGTGTTCGCTGATCGCGGCCTTGACCTTGTCGAACTTCCAGAAACCATTCGCCAACCCGAGTTTCGACTGCGCCCAGGGCATCGCGGTGTGCTGCAACCAGTCGAGCATCTGCGGTGTCAGTTCGTACAGGCGAAACAGTTGCTTGGCCAGCATTGGCACCAACACCAGCAACAGTGTCATGACAATCAAGGTGAACAGCGTAAACACCGTGACCACGCCCCAGGTCCGCGACAGACCGAGCTTCTCCAGGCGATCCACCAGCGGGTCGAACAGATAGGCCAGCAACAGCGCCACCAGGAACGGCGTGAGGATCGGATGCAACAGGTACACAAATGCGCACAGCAGGACCACCCCACCAAGCCAAATCCAACGCCGCGTATCGGCCATGAACCACTCCAGCTTCTATATAAGGAAAGAAAAACCTACCAGCGGAAACTCAGCTGCGCTTTTGGCGCAGGTGCCGGGGCGGCCGCAGCAGGTGCCGAACCGCCGACCACTGGCTGAACCGGTGCTGGTGTAGCGCTCGCCGGCACCTCTTGCAACTTCGCCAGACTCAATTGTGCACGCAATTGGTCAGCACTGCCGTTGACTCGATAGACAATCCGGTCACCGTCGACGCTTTGCAGGCGCGCACCAAATGGCTCAAGCAAGCGCCCCAGCACCGCGTAGCGCTCCAGATTCATACCCTGTACCTCAAGCAACTGCTCAGTGGACGCTCCTGGCCTGGCAACAAAACGCGGCGCCAGACGCTGACTCACTGCCAGCAATACCGCATCGGCGACGGCAGCACTGTCGGCGCCCTGAGCACTGCCCTGCTCACGCTGGTTGCCCAGCCACAAATGCCACTTGGCCTGCCACTGCCCGCCCTCTTGATGCGCATGCACTGCCAGCAAAGCATCCGCGCCATAGCGCTCAGAGATCCCATGCAGCGGCGCCGGGTCATTGCCTTCAAGATTCGGCGCGGTGGCGACGATCTGCTCATTCAGGTCACCCAGTGGCAGACGCAACGGCAGACCGCGATGCTGGGCCGCACGCCGCAACGGCGCGGCACTGGCCTGACCGTCGCCCACCAGGCTTGAACCTTCGGTCGAATCGTTCAGCCACCAACCGAGGATCGACGGCCGATTGGCGCCCCACAAGGCCAGCCCGGCCTGACGCAGCGCTCGTTCGGTACTCACCGGATCGAAGTCAACTTGCAGACTTTCCGGCGGTCCGGCGTCGTAGCCATATCGGCTGATGATCTGCTGCGGGTCCTTGCGAATCGCCGCCAGGCCCGGGTTCTGAGCAGCCTTGTCGTCACCGGTCAGGCGCAGTACCAGGGTTTCCAGCGCACGCTGGGTAGCCTGATCGCGCTCTTCCGGGGCCTGACTGCTGACCGGCTCGCGAACTTGATAAAGACCGTTAACGGTTTGGGCGTGACTCGCCAGGCTGACCAATGACAAACAACCCGCAAAAAGAAATTTACACAGACGCATAGAGGATTCCCGACGACAAAAAGCGGCTGGAACAGACCGAGTGAACAGACTTGAGCAAGGCTGTGACCACTGGCTTGCGCAAAACATTCACGTGATCGATGGAAGTTTTCACTCTGTCATAACGATAGCCGGTTAACGGCTATACCTTATACAGCCACGAGCGAGCTCACCAGCACGGGCATTTTCGGTTTTTTTAACGCGATATGCCCCTGCCCGTCGGCCCGAGGATGGCCGCTGCCCCTCAAGCCTGATAAAATCGCGCGCCTTCGTAGACCGGCAACGGCTGGGTACTCTGAAATGCTTGCGCGGCAAACGCGCCACAATTATTTCAGCGCGCTCACCGGGCTCGGTCGTTACCCCTGAATCCCCCCTAAAGGCCTGGATCATGAGCAAGCAACCCTCCCTGAGCTACAAGGACGCCGGTGTAGACATCGACGCCGGTGAAGCATTGGTCGAACGCATCAAGAGCGTCGCCAAGCGCACTGCGCGCCCGGAAGTCATGGGCGGCCTGGGCGGTTTCGGCGCCCTCTGCGAAATCCCGGCTGGCTACAAGCAGCCCGTGCTGGTTTCCGGCACCGACGGCGTCGGCACCAAGCTGCGTCTGGCTCTGAACCTGAACAAGCACGACACCATCGGCATTGACCTGGTTGCCATGTGCGTCAACGATCTGGTGGTTTGCGGCGCCGAGCCGCTGTTCTTCCTCGACTACTACGCCACCGGCAAACTGAACGTCGACACCGCCGCTCAAGTCGTCACCGGCATCGGTGCTGGCTGCGAACTGTCCGGCTGCTCGCTGGTTGGCGGCGAAACCGCTGAAATGCCCGGCATGTACGAAGGCGAAGACTACGACCTGGCCGGCTTCTGCGTAGGCGTGGTCGAGAAATCGGAAATCATCGACGGCTCGAAAGTCGCAGCTGGCGATGCCCTGCTAGCCCTGCCGTCTTCCGGCCCGCACTCCAACGGCTACTCGCTGATCCGCAAGATCATCGAAGTGTCCGGTGCAGACATCGAAAACATCCAGCTCGACGGCAAACCGCTGACTGACCTGCTGATGGCGCCAACCCGTATCTACGTCAAGCCGCTGCTCAAGCTGATCAAAGACACCGGCGCCGTCAAAGCCATGGCCCACATCACCGGTGGCGGCCTGCTCGACAACATCCCGCGCGTCCTGCCAAAAGGTGCCCAGGCCGTGGTTGACGTTGCCAGCTGGCAGCGCCCCGCCGTCTTCGACTGGTTGCAGGAAAAAGGCAACGTTGACGAAACCGAAATGCACCGCGTACTGAACTGCGGCGTCGGCATGGTTATCTGTGTTGGCCAGGAGCACGTTGAAACCGCGCTGAACGTACTGCGTGAAGCCGGCGAGCAGCCTTGGGTCATCGGTCAGATCGCTACCGCTGCCGAAGGTGCTGCCCAGGTTGAACTGAAGAACCTCAAGGCGCACTGATGTCCGCCACCTGTGATGTTGTGGTGCTGTTGTCCGGCACCGGCAGTAACTTGCAGGCCTTGATCGACGACGCGCAGAACGCGGACAACCCTGTGCGCATTCGCGCCGTGATCTCGAACCGCGCTGATGCCTACGGCCTTCAGCGCGCCAGGGACGCGGGTATCGACACCCGCTCTCTGGATCACAAGGCTTTCGAAGGTCGCGAGGCCTTCGATGCCGCCTTGATCGAACTGATCGACGCCTTCCAACCCAAGCTCGTTGTACTGGCCGGATTCATGCGTATTCTCAGCGCTGATTTCGTCCGTCACTATCAGGGCCGCCTGCTCAATATCCATCCTTCGCTGCTACCCAAATACAAAGGGTTACACACTCATCAGCGAGCGCTGGAGGCCGGCGACACCGAACACGGCTGCAGCGTGCACTTCGTCACCGAGGAACTCGATGGCGGACCACTGGTCGTACAGGCAGTAATACCGGTAGAGTTGCACGATTCGCCGCAGAGTCTGGCGCAACGGGTTCACACCCGGGAGCACCAGATTTACCCGATGGCCGTACGCTGGTTTGCCGAGGGCCGACTGAGCCTTGGCGAACAGGGTGCTTTACTGGATGGTCAGTTACTCGCTGCCAGCGGTCACTTGATTCGAAACTAGGAGATTTTATGCGTCGCGCCCTGCTCTTCGCTTGTGCTTTGTTCGCCCTGCCCCTTGCGCAGGCGGCAGACCTTCAACCGTTCTCCGCCAGCTACACCGCCGACTGGAAGCAGCTCCCGATGAGCGGTTCGGCCGAACGCAGCCTGTCGAAAAATGCCAACGGCTCCTGGACCTTGAATTTCAAGGCCTCCATGCTGGTCGCCAGCCTGACCGAGGAAAGCACCCTACGCCTCGACAAGGACACGCTGCTGCCACAGACCTACCACTTCGAACGGGGCGGTCTGGGCAAAGCCAAGAAAATTGACCTGGATTTCGATTGGTCCACCAAGATGGTCACCGGTACTGATCGCGGTGATCCGGTCAAAGTGCCACTCAACAGCGGCATGCTGGACAAGTCCACCTATCAATTGGCCCTGCAGCGTGATGTGGCAGCCGGCAAGAAAAGCATGAGCTATCAGGTGGTCGAAGGTGAAGACATGGACACCTACGATTTCCGCGTGATCGGCTCTGAGAAAGTCCAGACCAAGGCCGGCTCGGTCGATGCAATCAAGGTCGAACGCGTCCGCGACCCGACACAGAACAAGCGCATCACCGAAATGTGGTTCGCCAAGGACTGGGGCTACATTCTGGTAGCCCTGCGCCAGGTCGAGACCGACGGCAAGGAGTACAACATCATGCTCCTGGACGGTACGGTCGACGGCAAGGCTGTCAAAGGCAGCTGATCCGCTAGAAATGAAAAGCCTCGCAATCGCGGGGCTTTTTTTCGTCTGTTGATTTGCGTCCAAGCCCTTGGAAACATGAAACTTCTGTCATGAAACCCTAAGCCCTGCGACCGAATGTCACGGCCTGCAAGGGCTGCGGGACTTTCTCAATTTCTGCAAAAGATCGTTACCGGTTTAAAGGATTTACTTAGCAAGCTAACAAAATATATAACAAAGGCCTGCACACGCCTTGCTGCAGATCAATTGAGATTGGAGCCAGCAGATGACTGTAAAAGTAACTGAACGCGACGATTCACATATGTCCCATGAAGGCGTAGCCACCGGTATCCGGATCTGGGACGTACATCAACAAGACATGCTGGTGGGGATGTTTCACTCCGAGAGTGACGCCCACAGCTATAAGGCCGAACTGGAAAATCTAGAGCAGAAACGCGAAGCCTGAACACCGCAATTACAGACTTGGAAAACGACAAACCCCGCCAATCAGCGGGGTTTGTCGTTGTTCCAGCGCCTAAAGGCTTACCACATCAGATCATCAGGGATCTGATAGGCCGCGTACGGATCGTCCGCATCGACTTCTTCGGTCTGGGTGTTCATCTGCACGATGCGCTGTGGATCGCGCTCCTGAATCTTCAGGGCCGCTTCACGAGGGATCACTTCGTAGCCGCCAGCGTGATGCACGATCGCCAGGGAGCCACTGCTGAGTTTGTTGCGCATCAGGGTGTTGACGCAGATACGCTTGACCTTCTTGTCGTCAACGAAGTTGTAGTAGTCCTCGGTGGTCAGCTTCGGCAGGCGCGAGACTTCGATCAATTGCTTGACCTGCGCGGCACGGGCCTTTTGCTCGGCCTTCTCCTGCTGCTGGCGATTGAGCTCCTGATCGCGCTTGACCTTCTCGGCCATGGCCTCCTGGGCCGCGCGCTGCTGGGAGTCATCGAGTTCGATCTGACCTTTATGGACCAGACGTTGCTGCTTCTGTTTGTCTTTGCCGACCTGTTTGGCCTGCTTTTGGTTGACCAGTCCTGCTTTGAGCAACTGGTCGCGAAGGGAAAGGCTCATGGTGCTTACTCACTTAGGCAACAGCTCAGCCGCAGCTGGGCAAATTCTTTTCCTGACGTTTGGCTTCGCCCCACAAGGCGTCCAACTCTTCGAGGGTGCAATCTTCTATGGGACGACGGGTGTCGCGCAATGCCTGTTCGATAAATCGGAAACGTCTTTCAAATTTGCTGTTGGCACCGCGCAATGCGGTTTCCGGATCGACCTTGAGGTGACGCGCCAGGTTGACCACGGAAAACAACAGATCGCCGACCTCGTCACTGATGGCCGCCGCGTCGTTATCCGCCATGGCTTCGAGCACTTCATCGAGCTCTTCGCGGACTTTATCGAGCACCGGCAACGCGTCCGGCCAGTCAAAACCCACTTGCCCCGCACGTTTTTGCAACTTGGCTGAACGGGAGAGCGCCGGCAGAGTCGCCGGCACATCGTCGAGCAAGGACAACTGTTCCGGTGCCAGGGACTTCTCGGCCCGCTCCTCGGCCTTGATCTCTTCCCAGCGCTGCTTGACCTGCTCTTCGTTGAGCCGCGGGATATCCAGCGGCGCGTACAGATCACCAGTCGGGAATACGTGGGGATGACGACGAATCAGTTTACGGGTGATGCTGTCGACCACCCCCATGAACTCGAAACGCCCCTCCTCCCGCGCCAGCTGGCTGTAATACACCACCTGGAACAGCAGATCGCCCAACTCACCCTGCAAATGATCGAAGTCACCGCGCTCGATAGCGTCGGCCACCTCGTACGCTTCTTCCAGGGTGTGCGGGACGATGGTCTGGTAGGTTTGCTTGATATCCCACGGGCAGCCGAACTGCGGATCGCGCAGGCGGTTCATCAAATGCAGCAAGTCTTGAAGGTTATACATCAACACCACTCGTGTTCGAAAACTCTGTAGCAGCTGGCGAAGCCTGCGTTCGGCCGCGCAGCGGTCGTAAAACCTGACAACGCGGTGCATCCGCCAGATCGCGTCGCCTGATGGGCGAGTCCTTCGGCCTCGAACGCAGCCTCGCGAGCTCGGCAGCTGCTACAGGGATAAGGTGGATCACGGCGTGCGGTTACGCCGGGTTTCAATGATGTTCGGCAACTGGGAAATACGCCCCAACAACCGCCCCAATGCGTCCAGACCCGGGATCTCGATGGTCAGGGACATCAACGCGGTGTTGTCCTCTTTGTTCGAGCGGGTGTTGACCGCCAGCACGTTGATCCGCTCGTTGAGCAGCACTTGCGAAACGTCACGCAGCAGACCGGAACGGTCGTAGGCACGAATGATGATGTCCACCGGATAGGTGAGCACCGGCACCGGGCCCCAACTGACCTGGATGATCCGCTCAGGCTCGCGCCCGGCCAGTTGCAGCACCGACGCGCAGTCCTGACGGTGAATGCTGACGCCACGGCCCTGGGTGATGTAACCGACGATCGCATCCCCTGGCAACGGCTGGCAGCAGCCGGCCATTTGGGTCATCAGGTTGCCGACGCCCTGGATCTGTATGTCGCCGCGCTTGCCGGGCTTGTAGCCGGTGGCTTTGCGCGGAATCAGCTCCAGCTGTTCGTTGCCGCGTTCCGGCTCGACCAGTTGCTGTGCCAGGTTGACCAGTTGCGCCAGGCGCAAATCGCCGGCACCTAACGCTGCAAACATGTCCTCGGCGGTTTTCATGTTGGCCTTGTCGGCCAGCTTTTCGAAATCCACCTGCGGCAGACCGAGGCGATTGAGTTCGCGCTCGAGCAGGGTTTTACCGGCGGCAACGTTCTGGTCGCGCGCCTGCAACTTGAACCAGTGAACGATCTTCGCCCGCGCCCGCGAGGTAGTGATGTACCCCAGGTTCGGGTTCAACCAGTCGCGGCTCGGGGTGCCGTGCTTGCTGGTAATGATCTCGACCTGCTCACCGGTTTGCAGGCTGTAGTTGAGCGGAACGATCCGCCCATTGATCTTCGCACCCCGGCAGTTGTGACCGATTTCGGTGTGCACGCGGTAGGCGAAGTCCAGCGGCGTTGCACCCTTGGGCAAGTCGATGGCGTGACCGTCGGGGGTGAAGATGTACACCCGATCCGGCTCGATATCGACCCGCAGCTGTTCCGCCAGACCACCGATATCGCCCAGCTCTTCGTGCCACTCGAGCACCTGACGCAGCCAGGAGATTTTCTCTTCGTAGTGATTGGACCCGGATTTGACGTCGGTGCCCTTGTAGCGCCAGTGCGCGCAAACGCCCAGTTCAGCCTCTTCGTGCATGGCGTGGGTGCGGATCTGCACTTCCAGTACCTTGCCTTCAGGGCCGATCACCGCGGTGTGCAACGAGCGGTAGCCGTTCTCTTTCGGGTTGGCGATGTAGTCGTCGAACTCTTTCGGGATGTGCCGCCACAAGGTGTGGACGATGCCCAGCGCGGTGTAGCAATCGCGCATTTCCGGCACCAGCACGCGCACCGCGCGCACGTCGTAGATCTGGCTGAACTCCAGACCCTTGCGCTGCATTTTGCGCCAGATCGAATAGATGTGTTTGGCCCGGCCGCTGATGTCGGCGTCGACGCCGGTGGCCTGCAATTCGTTCTGCAACTGGTTCATCACATCGCTGATGAACCGCTCGCGATCAAGACGCCGCTCGTGCAGCAACTTGGCGATTTGCTTGTACTGATCCGGCTCCAGGTAACGGAAAGACAAGTCTTCCAGTTCCCACTTGATGTGGCCGATGCCCAAGCGGTGAGCCAGCGGTGCGTAGATGTCGAAGACTTCCCGGGCGACCCGGTTGCGCTTCTCGTCATCGGCGGTTTTGACCGCACGAATCGCACAGGTGCGCTCGGCCAGTTTGATCAGCGCGACGCGCACGTCGTCGACCATGGCCACCAGCATCTTGCGCAGGTTTTCCACCTGGCCCTGGGTACCGAGCACCAACGACTGGCGCGGGCTCAGACTGGCGCTGATCGCGGCCATGCGCTGCACGCCATCGATCAGTTTGGCGACCACCGGACCGAAGCGCTGGCTGACGGCCGGCAGCTGGATATGACCTTCGCGTACGCCACGGTAAAGAATCGCCGCGACCAGCGAATCCTGATCGAGCTTGAGGTCGGCGAGAATTTCCGCGATCTCAAGGCCCGTACGAAAACACGACGTACCTTCGGACCAGAGATTCTTCGCCGCATTGTCTTGCTGTTCGGCCTGGCGAGCGAACTCGCAGGCTTCTTTCAAGGCTTCGCGATCCAGTGCCGGATCGACACTGACCGCATGATCGAGCCAAGCCTCGAGATTGATACTGCCGTCGGTATTGATCGGCTGGTGTGCTCTCACCTGTACCATCTTGCTTACCTTCCCTACGACGCAGATTCAATGCGTCAAATCGCTGACCTTCGTTACCCATGCGCCCCCGCTGGGCTGACGCGGTTGATGCATGGGCGGTCTAGTCGGATCAGACGAGCCATCCTAGCTCGCTTCAAATAACGCCATGGCCTCGACATGTGCCGTCTGAGGAAACATATCGAGGATCCCGGCACGTTTTAACCGGTAGCCCTGCTTGATCAATTCGACTGTGTCGCGCGCCAAAGTTGCCGGGTTGCACGACACATAAACCAACCGCTTGGCGCCCAGGGATGCGAGCGTGCGCACCACCTCGAAAGCACCGTCACGCGGTGGGTCCAAGAGTACCGCAGAAAAGCCCTCGCTGGCCCATTCGGCATCAGCCAATGGCTGGGATAAATCGGCCTGAAAAAACTTCGCGTTATGCAGATTGTTGCTAGCGGCATTCGCAGCGGCGCGCTCGACCATGGTCTGCACGCCCTCCACCGCCACCACTTCACGGACTTTCTGCGCCAGCGGCAAGGCAAAGTTACCCAAGCCGCAGAACAGATCGAGCACGCGCTCGTCAGCTGCAGGTTTCAGCCATTCCAGCGCCTGGGCGACCATCGCTTCGTTGACCCCGGCGTTCACCTGAATGAAGTCACCCGGACGATACGCCAGTTCAAGATTCCACGGCTCGAGTCGGTAACCCAACGCCTGATCGGCGTCGACCGGTTGCGGCTCGCCTTCGCCATGCAGCCACAATTGGGCGTTATGGAATGCGCAGAATTCCTTGAGGATGCTCAGGTCACTTTCAGACAATGGCGCCATGTGCCGCAGCAACACTGCCAGGGATGAACCGGCGAACAATTCCACATGACCCAACGCCTGAGGCTTGCTCAAACGCCGAAGCATTTCCGGCAAGCGGCTCATGATCGGTTGCAAGGGCTGTACCAGCACCGGGCAATCGTTGATGCCGACGATGTCCTGACTTCCTGCGGCGCGAAATCCGACTTCGAGTTTTTTCGCCTTCACGTCCCAGCGCACCGCCACTCGGGCGCGACGTCGGTAGGCGAACTCAGGACCGCTTAACGGTGCGGCCCACTGCTCGGGCTCGACACCGGCCACCCGCGACAACTGCTCGGCGAGCATGCGCTGTTTCAGGGCGAGTTGTTCGTTGTGGGGCAGATGCTGCACGCTGCAACCACCGCAGCGCCCGGCATGGGCGCACGGTGCCGGGCGACGCAATTCATTGGCCACGAAGACGCGCTCGGTGCGCGCCTCGACGACTTTGCCGTGAGCGCCCAGCACTCGCGCCTCGACGTCTTCACCGGCCAAAGCACCGATGACGAACCAGGTACGACCTTCGAAAAACGCGATACCGCGACCGTCGTTGGCCAGGCGCTCAATGGTCAAGCGCTGCTTTTTGCCGGTCGGGACTTGCGGGGCCTTGCTGCCGCCAGTGGGCTGGAAGCGCAGGCCTCTCTCTTGCTTGGCCATCAGTTGGGCGCGTCGAAAATGCCGGTCGACAAGTAACGGTCGCCTCGGTCACAAATGATCGCGACCATCACCGCGTTTTCGACTTCTTTGGACAGGCGCAACATCGCTGCCACCGCACCGCCCGAGGACACACCACAGAAAATGCCTTCTTCACGCGCCAGACGACGGGTCACGTCTTCGGCTTCGCTTTGGGCCATGTCGACAATCCGGTCAACCCGTTCGGCTTGATAGATCTTCGGCAGGTATTCCTGCGGCCAGCGACGGATACCCGGAATCGCCGAACCTTCCATGGGTTGCAGACCGACGATCTGCACCGTGGAGCTCTGCTCCTTGAGGTAACGCGAAACACCCATGATGGTGCCCGTGGTCCCCATGGAGCTGATGAAATGGGTGATGGTGCCCTGGGTCTGGCGCCAGATTTCCGGGCCAGTGCCGGTGTAGTGCGCTTCAGGATTGTCGCCGTTGGCGAACTGATCGAGCACCTTGCCACGGCCCTCAGCCTGCATCCGTTCGGCGAGGTCGCGAGCACCTTCCATGCCCTCTTCCTGAGTCACCAGAATCAGCTCGGCGCCATAGGCAGTCATCGCAGCCTTGCGCTCGGCACTGGAGTTGTCGGGCATGATCAGGATCATCTTGTAACCCTTGATCGCCGCGGCCATGGCCAAGGCAATCCCGGTATTACCGGAGGTCGCCTCGATCAGCGTATCGCCGGCGTGGATCTGCCCACGCAGCTCGGCACGGGTAATCATCGACAGCGCCGGACGGTCCTTGACCGAACCCGCCGGGTTATTACCCTCGAGCTTGAGCAGCAGGGTGTTGCTGGTGGCGCCAGGCAGGCGCTGCAAACGAACCAGCGGAGTGTTGCCGACGCAATCGGCGATGGTTGGGTACTGCAAGGTCATGGCGTATTCGCAATCCAGACTGCGGGGGCGCCCATCATACCGGCAAACGCGCGCAGGCCATATCACGCAAAGTATGGGGCTTATGGTTTATGGGAATAAGCCACGCCTTGTGCTGGATGGGAGGGCCTCTTCGCGGGCAAGCCCGCTCCCACAGGGTCCGCGCTGTTCACACTTTCTTTGTGTGTAACCGTTCCAATGTGGGAGCGAGCTTGCTCGCGAAGGCGTCGTCACTGACGCCATCAAGATCAGCCAACAAGCGCATATTGAGCCGCAACCCCTGCCCCGCATTCTCCGCCCACAAACGTCCGCCCTGGCGCTGCACCGCGTTGCGCGCGATGCTCAGGCCCAAGCCAAACCCGCCATTGCCGGGGCGTGAGCCGTCGAGTCGGGTGAACGGGTCGAAGATCCGTTGCAGGTCGTGTTCGGCGACGCCGCCGCCCTGGTCTTCAAGCCACAGATGCCAGTCATCGCCATCGCGCAGGCCATCGAGGCGCACGATGCCACCGGCCGGAGAATGGCGGATGGCGTTGCGCAGGATGTTTTCCAGCGCCTGGGCCAAGGTATTCAAGTGGCCACGAACCCAGCACGAAGCATCCACCGCGCAGTGCAGTTGCTCGGCGGGCCAACCGCTTTCGTAGCAGGCATTTTCCGTGAGCATTTCCCAAAGGGCCTGAATCTGGATTGCCTCATCCGGTAAGGGTGCGCGTTCGGTGTCGAGCCAGGCCAGTTGCAGAGTGTCCTCTACCAGCCGTTGCATGCCATCGACTTCCCGGCCGATCCGCTCGCGCAGTTGCAGCAGGTCCTGCTCGCTTTCGCTGGCCACCCGCAGACGGCTCAACGGTGTGCGCAGCTCGTGGGACAAGTCGCGCAGCAATTGTTGCTGCAAGGCCACGGTGCTTTGCAGGCATTCGGATATTTGATCGAAGGTGCGGGTCTGTTCACTCACGTTGTTCAAAGGCACCACCAGGTCAGGCCACTTCATCAAGCGCACTCAACACATAGCCCTTGCCCCAGACCGTGCGCACTTCGCGCTCGCTGTAGCCGATGGCCTTGAGTTTGCGGCGGATCTGGCTGATGTGCATGTCCAGGCTGCGGTCGTGGGGAGCGTAGCCGCGTTGCAACACCTGCTGGTAAAGGAAGGCCTTGCTGAGCACTTCATCACCATTGCGGTTCAGGGTTTCCAGCAGCCGGTATTCGCTGCGGGTCAGCCCGGCCCACTGCGCACCATAGTGAACATCACACAGCTCATCGTCGAAACGCAGGCTGTGAGTGTCACCGCTGACCAATGGCGGCATATGCCGACGGTCCAGGGCCACCCGCCGCAGGATGGCTTCGATGCGCACCCGCAATTCGGCCATGCTGAAAGGCTTGGGCAGGTAGTCGTCGGCGCCCAGACGAAAGCCGCTGATGCGATCCGCTTCAGCACCCAACGCCGACATCAGTAGCACCGGGGTGGAGTCGCTGGCCCGCAAATTGGTCAATACCGCCAACCCATCCATTCCCGGCAGCAAAATATCCATCAGTACGACATCGAAGGCTCGCTTGCGAGCCATCGCCAACCCGTCCTTGCCGTTCTGGCACCAGGTCACCTGAAAACCACAGCGCCCCAGATGCTCATGAACATAGGCGCCGAGTACGAGGTCGTCTTCAATGGCCAGGATACGCGGGGGCCCAACTGATACGGGAGTCATTAGCTTCTGCAAGTCATTCTCAATCACTGATTATTCAAGATTGCCCGGCCGTGAGCAACCCGCGACTTTCGCAGCAAGCCCCCATGACGCTTAAACCGTCACAAAGCGCTGGATAATTTGCCGAGATTGCCCGCAAGCAAATCGCTACACTGCGCGGGTAGCGCGTGCCGGATGCACGCATAGGTCATCTATAAACAGCGTGATAGCAGGAGAGTGACGTGCTGAAGAAACTGGGGATCAAAGGTCGCGTTTTGTTACTGACCTTGTTGCCGACCAGCCTGATGGCTCTGGTTCTGGGCGGCTACTTCACCTGGATGCAGCAGTCCGACCTGCAAACCCAACTTCTGCAACGCGGCGAAATGATCGCCGAACAACTGGCACCTCTGGTCGCCCCGGCCATGGGCCACAAGAACGACGACCTGCTGGAACGCATCGCTACCCAGTCGCTGGAGCAACCGGATGTGCGCGCGGTGTCGTTCCTTGCACCGGACCGCACGCAACTGGCACACGCCGGCCCGCTGATGCTCAATCAGGCGCCCACCGGCGACAGCAAGCACATGCTGCAACGCACTGGCAGCGACGCCACTCGTTACCTGTTGCCGGTGTTTGGCAAGCATCGCAACCTGGCCGGCGAACTGATCCCTGATGAGTCCGATCGCTTGCTGGGTTGGGTCGAACTGGAACTCTCCCACAACGGCATGTTGCTGCGCGGTTACCGCAGCCTGTTCGCCAGCGTGCTGTTGATCACCGCAGGTCTGGTCGGCACCGCGCTGTTGGCGTTGCGTATGGGCCGCACCATCAATACACCGCTGAACCTGATCAAACAGGCCGTGGCGCAACTCAAGGACGGCCAACTCGAAACCCGCCTGCCACCGCTCGGCAGTCAAGAGCTGGACGAGTTGGCTTCGGGTATCAACCGCATGGCCAGCACCCTGCAAAATGCCCAGGAAGAATTGCAGCACAGCATCGACCAGGCCACAGAAGACGTCCGGCAGAACCTGGAAACCATCGAGATCCAGAACATCGAGTTGGATCTGGCGCGCAAGGAAGCCCTGGAGGCAAGCCGGATCAAGTCCGAGTTCCTCGCCAACATGAGCCACGAGATCCGCACACCGCTCAACGGCATCCTCGGTTTTACCCACTTGCTGCAAAAAAGTGAACTGACGCCGCGTCAGCTCGACTATCTGGGCACCATCGAAAAGTCCGCCGACAGCCTGCTGGGGATCATCAACGAGATTCTCGACTTCTCGAAAATCGAAGCCGGCAAACTGGTGCTCGACAGCATTCCGTTCAACCTGCGCGATCTGCTTCAGGACACACTGACCATCCTCGCCCCCGCCGCCCACGCCAAACAGCTTGAGCTGGTCAGTCTGGTTTACCGCGACACCCCGCTTTCTCTGGTCGGCGACCCGCTGCGGCTCAAGCAGATCCTCACTAACCTTGTGAGTAACGCGATCAAGTTCACCCGCGAAGGCACCATCGTCGCCCGCGCCATGCTTGAAGAAGAACACGAAGACAGCGTGCAGTTGCGCATCAGCATTCAGGACACCGGCATCGGCCTGTCAAATCAGGACGTGCGTGCGTTGTTTCAGGCCTTCAGCCAGGCCGACAATTCGTTGTCCCGGCAACCGGGCGGCACAGGTCTGGGGCTGGTGATTTCCAAACGTTTGATCGAGCAGATGGGCGGCGAGATTGGCGTCGACAGCACGCCGGGTGAAGGCTCGGAATTCTGGATCAGCCTGAGCCTGCCGAAAACCCGCGACGATGCCGAAGACCTGCCGGCACCACCGTTGCTCGGACGGCGCGTTGCAGTGCTGGAGAACCACGAACTGGCACGCCAGGCCTTGCAGCATCAGCTGGAAGACTGCGGCCTGGAAGTGACACCGTTCAACACCCTGGAAAGCCTGACCAATGGCGTCACCGGCGCGCATCAGACCGACCAGGCGATCGACCTTGCAGTGCTAGGCATCACCTCCAACGACATGCCGCCGGAGCGGCTCAATCAGCATATCTGGGACCTCGAACACCTGGGCTGCAAAGTGCTGGTGCTGTGCCCGACCACTGAACAGACGCTGTTCCATCTCTCGGTGCCCAACCCCCACAGCCAATTGCAGGCCAAACCGGCCTGCACCCGCAAGTTGCGCCGCGCGCTGTCGGATCTGGTCAACCCGCGTCAGTTGCGTAACGATCCGGGTGAGCCGGTTTCCAGTCGCGCGCCCAAAGTACTCTGCGTCGACGACAACCCGGCCAACCTGCTGCTGGTGCAAACGCTGCTCGAAGACATGGGCGCCAAGGTGCTGGCGGTCGAAAGCGGTTATGCGGCGATCAAGTCCGTGCAAACCGAAGCCTTCGACCTGGTGCTGATGGACGTGCAGATGCCTGGCATGGACGGACGTCAGAGCACCGAAGCGATTCGCCAATGGGAAAGCGAACGGCATTGCACACCGCTGCCGATCGTCGCCCTCACCGCGCACGCCATGGCCAACGAAAAACGCGCCTTGTTGCAAAGCGGCATGGACGATTACCTGACCAAGCCCATCAGCGAACGCCAATTGGCGCAGGTGGTGTTGAAGTGGACCGGGCTGGCCCTGCGTAATCACGGTCCGGAGCGGGCCGACGCCTATGGCAACACCAGCGACCTGCTGGTGCTCGACCCGGATGAAGGCCTGCGCCTGGCGGCCGGTAAAGCCGATCTGGCGGCCGACATGCTGGCGATGTTGCTGGCCTCGCTGGAAGCCGACCGCGAGGCGATTCGCGTCGCCCGTGAAAGCAATGACCAGAATGCCCTGATCGAACGCGTCCACCGCCTGCACGGCGCAACGCGCTACTGCGGTGTTCCGCAACTGCGCGCCGCTTGTCAACGCAGTGAAACCCTGCTCAAGCAACAAGACCCCAAAGCCCTGGTGGCGCTGGAAGAACTTGAGCGGGCGATCAACCGTCTGGCCTCGCAAGCGCGTATCGGCGCCTGACCCAGATCAATAGCGCTGGGCGCCACAAAGGCTAATGTAGCAGCTGCCGAAGGCTGCGTTCGGCGGCGCAGCCGTCGTGAAATCAGCTACTTCGGTCTTTCAGGTAAACCGCGTATGCCGGGTTTACGACGGCTACGCCGCCGAACGCAGGCTTCGCCAGCTGCTACAAAGGCGTGAAGACGTGATATTTCCAGGAGGACACGATGCGCACGATTCTCTTCAGCAGCCAGACCTACGACCGCGACAGCTTCCTCGCAGCCAGGCTGCCCGCCGGTATCGAATTGCACTTCCAGTCCACGCGACTGAGCCTGGACACAGCGGCGCTGGCCGAGCGACATGAGGTGGTCTGCGCCTTTATCAATGACGACCTCAGCGCGCCGGTGCTTGAACAACTGGCCGCCGGTGGCACGCGACTGATCGCCCTGCGCTCGGCCGGTTATAACCACGTTGACCTGGCTGCGGCCAAACGCTTGGGCTTGAGCATCGTGCGCGTACCGGCCTACTCGCCCCACGCCGTGGCCGAACATGCGGTGGCCTTGATCCTGGCGCTCAACCGACGCCTGCACCGCGCCTATAACCGCACCCGCGAAGGCGACTTCAGCCTGCACGGTTTGACCGGTTTCGATCTGTTCGGCAAGACCGTCGGCGTGGTCGGCACCGGGCAGATCGGCGCCACGTTCGCGAAAATAATGGCCGGGTTTGGCTGCCAGTTGCTGGCCTGCGACCCCTTCCCCAATCCTGCCGTCCAGGCCCTTGGCGCCCGTTACCTGCCGTTGCCGGAACTGTTGGCCGAAGCGCAGATCATCAGCCTGCATTGCCCGCTGACCGCCGAAAGCAAACACCTGATCAATAGCCAGTCACTGGCGCATCTGCAACCCGGCGCCATGCTGATCAACACTGGGCGTGGCGCTCTGGTGGACACGCCGGCGCTGATCGAAGCACTGAAAAACGGTCAACTGGGCTATCTGGGGCTGGACGTTTATGAAGAAGAAGCGCAGCTGTTCTTCGAGGATCGCTCCGACCTGCCGTTGCAGGATGATGTGTTGGCGCGGTTGTTGACCTTCCCCAACGTGATCGTCACCGCGCACCAGGCCTTCCTGACCCGCGAAGCATTGGCCGCGATCGCCACCACCACATTGCAGAACATCACCGATTGGGCTGCCGGCACCCCACACAATCAGGTCGAAGGCTGATTTGGTCTGATCGAAGGTCGCAACCATGGGCCATGCCTGATTCATTCGCGTGCTAGCATATCGCGCATATTTGGAGGACCCATGGTCGAACACGATTTCCGCTACAGCCTGATGAACCCGCAACACACCCTGACCGAATGCCGCGCTCTGACGCCGGGGCGTTATCAAGTCACCGGCAACGGCGGCTCGATCCGCGCCGATGACGTGCTACTGGTCACCCTCAAAGGCAGCAAGGACTTGTCCATGCGCCTGACCGTTGAAAACGTTCGCCACCTGCTCAAGCCCATGGGCCAATGGGTGGCAGTGGCCAGTGGTCCGGTGTTTGGTGAGTTGGCGATCCACAACTGGCAAGTGAACTGCGACAGCTGCGCCAAGGAGTTGAAGTTCGAGTTCGCGGTCGATGCCAAGCTGGGCAACAAGGCAGAAAAACCGGCCGCCACTACGCGGATCAGCGAACTGGGCTGGACCACGGCCGGCGAAAAGCACCTGTGCCCGAAATGCCAGGAGCCGGCGTAATGAAACACCTCGTTCTGGCCGGGATGGCCAGTACTGGCCTGTTGGGTTGCGCCGCTGAGCCGGTGCAGTTGCAACAGGACCGCAGCTACATTCTGGAGTGGATCGGCGAGCGTCCGCTGATCGACAGCAGTCACCTGACCATCACCCTGGGTGAAGACGGTCGCGCCTATGGCAATGGTGGCTGCAACCACTGGTTCGCGCCCTACACCCTGGACGGCGACAAGCTGAGTTTCGGCAAAGTCGGCAGCACTCGCAAAATATGCGCCCCGGCCTTGATGGAACAGGAAAAACGCTTCCTGCAAGCACTGGAAACCGTGCAGCGCTGGGACATCTCGCCGATCGAGCAAATGCGCTTCTGGCCTGCCGAAGGCAAGCCGCTGCGCTGGTGGCTTGAAGAGGGTTAAACCCCTGATTTGAGGCGAACACCGTACCTGTGGGAGCGAGCCGGCTCCGGGCGGCGTTCCGACGATGACGGCATTACATTCAACATCAATGTTGACTGACCCACCGCTATCGCGAGCAGGCTCGCTCCCACAGGGATTGCCCTTAACTGACTGGCATTGGGGCTTGCCCCCTCGCCACAGGTGGGCGCTCAGCCCGCCGTCAATTGTTAGTCTGCAACGCCTTAAGCTTCGCCATCACCCCACCCGCCGTCTGCTCTCCCATCAACTGCTCACGCACCTTGCCTTTGTCATCGATGATGTAGGTCACCGGCAACGCCTCGCTGCGCGGCAAGTCGAAGTGGTCGGCCGGATCCTGGGCCAGCACAGTGAACTTGATCCCGAGTTTTTCACTGGCACTCTTGAGGTCATCGCCCTGCACGTTGTCGAAGTTCACCCCGAACACGTTGATTTTCTGCCCCTTGAGTTGGTCGGCCAAGGTATTGAGCTCAGGAATCTCGGTACGACACGGGCTACACCACTCGGCCCAGTAATTGAGCACAAACCATTGACCGTCCAGGCGCCCGGACGCCACTTTCTGTCCCAGTTGATCAGTGCCGTAGTCATAGCCACAGCCGCCAAGCAGCAAGGTTGCGAAGAGGGCCAATGCTGCTGTCAGTCGCCTTGTCATGGGTAATGATCCTTACTCAAAAAATAGGTTCTGCTGCAACCCATCGCCTTCCAAGGTTCAGGACTGCCCGCCGCACAGGTAGAATAGCCGCCACCTTACGCAAGATGCGACCCGCACATGACCGATCTGACGCTTTATCACAACCCGCGCTGCTCGAAATCCCGCGGTGCGCTGGAACTGCTGGAGGCCCGTGGCCTGACGCCAACCGTGGTCCGCTACCTGGAAACCCCGCTGAACGCCGCGCAGTTGCAAAGCCTGCTGGGCAAACTCGGCATCAGCGCCCGCCAACTGCTGCGTACTGGCGAAGACGAATACAAAATCCTGAACCTGGCCGACAGCAGCCTGAGCGAGGCGCAATTGATCGCGGCCATCGCTGAACATCCGAAGCTCATGGAACGACCGATTCTTGAAGTCGGCGACAAAGCCATCGTCGGCCGTCCGCCAGAGAACGTGCTGGAGATTCTGCCGTGAGCGCGCCGTACGTTCTGGTTCTGTATTACAGCCGCAGCGGCTCGACCAATGAAATGGCCCGGCAGATTGCCCGCGGTGTTGAGCAGGCCGGGATGGAAGCGCGCCTGCGCACGGTGCCGGCGATCTCCACCGAGTGCGAGGCGGTGTCGCCGGACATTCCCGACGAAGGCGCGCTGTACGCCAGCCTTGATGACCTGAAAAACTGCGCGGGCCTGGCCCTCGGCAGCCCGACCCGTTTCGGCAACATGGCGGCGCCGCTGAAGTACTTCCTCGACGGCACCAGCAACCTGTGGCTGACCGGCGCGCTGGTGGGCAAACCGGCCGGGGTCTTCACCTCGACAGCCAGCCTGCACGGCGGCCAGGAAACCACCTTGCTGTCGATGATGCTGCCATTGCTGCACCACGGCATGCTGATCACCGGCCTGCCCTACAGCGAATCGGCATTGCTGGAAACCCGCGGCGGCGGCACGCCTTACGGCGCCAGCCATCACGCCGGCGCTGACGGCAAAAGCGGTTTGAACGAACATGAAGTCGCGCTGTGCCGAGCATTGGGCCAGCGCCTGGCGAAAACTGCCCTGAAACTGGAAAGTGCTCAGCCAATGGAGAGCAACCGTGGCTAAAAAGCCAAAGATCCTGCCCGCCATCGCGTGGCTGGAGCCGCGTGTGCGGATCAGCCGGGCCGTCAGCCTGCTGTGTTTTTTCGCTCTGGTGGGGTTGCTCTGCGCCTACTACCTGGTGATCGCCGACCTGCATGGTGCACGGCCATGGGTGATTCTGCTGATTGAACTGGTGCCCTTGTTGTTGCTGGCGCCGGGCATGATCAGCGGCAGCGCACGCGGGCATTCATGGATGTGTTTTGTGGTGAACCTGTATTTCATCAAGGGCGCGATTGCCGCGTTCGACCCGAATCGACAGGTGTTTGGTCTGCTGGAGATGGCCGCGAGCCTGGCAGTGTTCTGTTCGGCGCTGCTGTATGTGCGCTGGCGGTTTCAGCTCAATCGCAAACTGGCGGGTGAAGGCGAGATCTCTGTCGCCTGACCGACCGCCATCGCGAGCAGGCTCGCTCCCACATTGGATCTGCGTCGTTCACAAATTCCCTGTGGGAGCGAGCCTGCTCGCGATGAAGGCGCCTCGGTCTCAATGATTGACAGTATACGCCAGCATCATCGATATCTGGCACATCGGCCGGCCGCTCTCGGCGTGCCACTGGTTGAAGGCGTTCTGCACCGTCGCCAGATCCCGCAGGCTGGTCGGCACCTTGTCGATGATCTGCTGCGCATTCAACGCCGCCACCACGTCATAGGTCGGCACGAAGGTGTCCTTGCCGACCATCCGCAGAAACCGTGGCGCCGATAACCCGCCCAGTTGATGCCCGTGCTTGGCCAGGTACTTCCACAGGCCAACGATGTCGGTCACCGGCCACTCGGCAATCAACTCACCAAAGCTGCCCTTCTCTTTCGCCACGTCCAGAATGAACTGCGCATTGCGCGGCACGCTCTTGAGCTTGCCCAGGTGGCGGATGATCCGCGCGTCCTGCATCAGCCGCTCAAGGTGCTCGGCCCCCATCAGCACGACCTTTTCCGGATCGAACCTGAAGAACACTTCCTCGAACGCCGGCCATTTGGCGTCCACCAGGCTGTGCTTGAGGCCTGCGCGAAACACCCGCAACGCCAGGGTCGACAGGTAACGATCATCGCTGATCTTGCGCAGTTGTGCCGGGGTCTTGGGCACGGGCAGATGGGCTTCCAGTTCGGCTGCCGAACCAAAACGGTTCAGGCAGTATTCGTGCAGCCACTTGTAATCGCGCATGCCCTCTCCTGAGCAAAGAAATAAAAACGGCGCCCGCGAGCGCCGTTAAGTCAGAACGGTTCAAGCAATCAGAGGTTCACCACATTCACGAAACGCGACGCAGCGGTTTCGTCGATGCGCAGGTTGGTGAAGTCGAACAGGTTACGGTCCGCCAGCTGCGACGGTATGACGTTCTGCAAGCCACGGAAAATGCTTTCGGTGCGGCCCGGCGTCTTACGCTCCCATTCCTGAAGCATTTCCTTGACCACCTGGCGTTGCAGGTTTTCCTGGGAGCCACAGAGGTTGCAAGGAATGATCGGGAATTGCTTGAGGTCCGAGTAAGCCTGAATGTCTTTCTCGTTGCAGTAGGCCAGCGGGCGAATCACCACGTTGCGTCCGTCGTCGGCGCGCAATTTCGGCGGCATGGCCTTGAGCGAGCCGTTGTAGAACATGTTCAGGAAGAACGTCTCGACGATGTCGTCGCGGTGATGACCGAGGGCCATTTTGGTCGCGCCGATTTCGTCGGCGAAGGTGTAAAGCGTGCCGCGACGAAGACGTGAACACAGCGAGCAGGTGGTCTTGCCCTCTGGAATCAGCTCCTTGACCACCGAATAGGTGTCTTTTTCGACGATGTGGTATTCCACACCCAGCTCTTTCAAGTAGGCCGGCAGCACATGCTCAGGGAAACCCGGTTGCTTTTGATCCATGTTCACCGCGACGATCTCGAACTTGATCGGCGCCACCTTCTGCAAGTGCATCAGTACATCAAGCATGGTGTAGCTGTCCTTGCCGCCGGACAGGCAGACCATGACCTTGTCGCCCTCTTCGATCATGTTGTAATCGGCGACGGCTTCACCGGCCAGCCGACGTAGACGTTTCTGCAGTTTGTTCTGGTTGACCGTAAGAGTGCCCATGGCGCTTGAAATCCGCGAGGTGTGACGAAAGGCGGCATTTTACGCAAAAACGCTGACCGGGCGAAGAGCTGAAAAGATCGCAAGACACAACCGCAATTAAGACCCGGGTTTACAGCGCGATTTGCTCTAAAGCCCCCCACCTGCAACAGCAAGTCCTTTCTATACTGCGACATAAGGTCGCACACATTTCAGACCTCTACTTACTTGGCCGCTGGCCCGTAGGCGCTCCGCTGGGGGGCGATAGCAATCACGCAGGAGTGACTGACTATGATCCATCACGTCGTGGGGCTGTTCACCCACCCTGATCAAGAATGGAAAGAAATCCGTGGCGACCAAGAGGAAAGCATCAGCCACATGTACCTCACCCATACGCTGATTCTGGCGGCGATACCGGCTATTTCGGCGTTTATCGGCACCACCAAGGTCGGTTGGGTCATCGGTAGTCGTGCGCCGGTCATGCTGACCCAGGAAAGCGCGCTCTGGATGACCATCATGTCGTACCTGGCGATGCTCGGCGGGGTCGCAGTGATGGGGGCGTTCATCCACTGGATGGCCCGCACCTATGACGCCAGCCCGAGCCTGGCACGCTGTGTCGCGTTTGCCACCTACACCGCCACGCCTCTGTTTATCGGCGGTCTGGCGGCGCTGTATCCACACATGTGGCTGGGCATGGTCGTCGGCACGGCAGCCATCTGCTACACCGTGTACCTGCTGTATGTGGGGCTGCCGACGTTCATGAACATTCCGTCTGACGAGGGTTTTCTGTTCTCAAGTTCAGTGCTCGCCGTAGGGCTGGTGGTGCTGGTTGCGATCATGGCATTCACCGTTATTGTCTGGGGCCTGGGCGTCGGTCCGGTCTATACCAACTAAAACGGGCAATTGAAGCGAGTCATTGAAGCGAGCAAAGGACGCCGCCAACAAAACAAACAAGGATCTGCCAACACAGGCCGCCGCAAGGCGGCCTTCTAACTTCTAAATAGTGCGACGACCATTCGGCGCCTGAGCGATTCGCAATGAGCATGGTTTGCAGCATACTCGACGCCTCTGGAGATCCGTTAAGCATGCCCGAGCAACTCAACACCCGTGTCGAAGACTGTTTCCAACAAGCCGAATCCTTTTTTAAACGATCCTTCAAACGTCCGGTAGTCAGCCTCAAGTTGCGCGGCCAGAAGGCCGGCGTTGCGCACCTGCATGAAAACCTGCTGCGCTTCAATCCGCAGCTGTACCGGGAAAATACCGAAGACTTCCTCAAGCAGACCGTGGCCCACGAAGTCGCGCACCTGATCGCCCATCAACTCTTCGGCGACCGCATTGCGCCGCACGGCGAAGAATGGCAATTGATCATGCGCGGGGTTTATGAGCTGCCGCCCAACCGTTGCCACACCTACGCAATCAAACGCCGCAGCGTGACCCGCTACATCTACCGCTGCCCCTGCGCGAACAGCAATTTCCCGTTCTCGGCCCAGCGCCATAGCCTGGTGCGACAGGGACGGCGGTATTTGTGTCGGCGTTGCCGGCAGACGCTGGTGTTTACCGGTGAGTCGCGGGTCGAGTAGCAGGATTTGTGGTGTCCATACCGACGCCATCGCGAGCAGGCTCGCTCCCACATTGGATCTGCGTCGTTCACAAATCCCGTGTGGGAGCGAGCCTGCTCGCGATGAGGCCCTCGAAAACCCTACAAAACCACCTTGTTACGCCGCAATTCCTCGATGCGCTGAGCACTGTACCCCAGCCCACCCAACACCTGATCGGTATGTTCACCCAACGCCGCACCGATATATCTTGGCTCGGGCAACCCCTCCGAAAACTTCAACGGACAGGCCATTTGCGCCTGCGTGGTGCCGTCGTTGCGCGGCACCTGGGTCACCAGTTCCCGTGCCTTGAGCTGCGGGTGATCGACCGCCTCGGCCAGACTCAGCACCGGTTCAACGCAAGCATCGAGCCCGGCAAACAGCTGGCAAAGCTCGGCAAAATCATGTTTTTCGAACTCGATCTGCAACGCCAGCTTGAGCGCCTTTTGCTGTTCGGGTCTGGGTGATAAACCCTGCGCTGCCAACTCGGGTCGACCCAGCGCCGTGCACAGCTGCTGCATGAAATCGGGCTCCAGACTGCCCACTGACATCCAGCGGCCATCGCGGGTGCGGTAATAGTCGTAGAAGCTGCCGCCATTGAGCATTTGATCTTCGCGCCCCGGCGTCACACCGCAGGCCAGATAACCCGCTCCGGCCATGGCGTTCAGGCTGAATGCGCAGTCGGTCATGCTCACGTCCAGGTGTTGGCCCTGGCCGCTGTGCTGACGGGCAATCACCGCCGCCAACAGGCCGATCACCCCATGCAGCGAACCACCGGCAATGTCTGCCGCCTGAATCCCCAATGGCAACGGCCCGCTGTCCTGGCGCCCGGTGTAACTGGCCAGACCGGTCAGCGCCAGGTAATTGATGTCGTGACCGGCGCGGTCCTTGTAGGGGCCGGACTGGCCGTAACCGGTGATCGACACGTAAATCAGCCGCGGATTGATCGCCTTCAGGGCTTCATAGCCCAACCCCAGACGTTCCATCACTCCCGGACGAAACTGCTCCAGGAGGATGTCATGGTCCTGTAGCAGTTGTTTGACCACTTCCAGTGCCGCGGGCTGCTTGAGGTCCAGAGCCAGACTGCGCTTGTTGCGATTGAGGTAGGCATGGCTGGCCGAGGTGCCCTGATCATGCGGCGGCAGGACCCGCAGCAGGTCCATGCGGGTCGGCGATTCGATGCGCAACACCTCAGCGCCCATGTCCGCCAGCAACAGCGAGGCGAACGGCCCCGGCAACAACGTCGAAAAATCCAGAACCTTGAGTGATGCCAGTGGCCCGTGCATAAGCGTTCTCCTTCAGCGATGACTCAAGCCTAGGCAGCCGAAGACCTTGCAGCAATCACCTTAAGCATCAGCCGGACTGACCTTTGCGCTCAAACCTGCGGCAAAAAAAACCCGCCGAAGCGGGTTTTTCATCAACTCGATGAATTACTTCACCGACGTCGGGGTTTGGCCTTCAGCCACATGCTGATCGTCTTCGCCATGGGTGTTGGTGATTGCGCGACCACCGGAAGCCAGTTCCGTGTGCATCTGGTCGACATCCAGTTCCTTGACCCACTTGGCCACGACCAGAGTGGCCACCGCGTTACCCACCAGGTTGGTCAAGGCGCGGGCTTCAGACATGAAGCGGTCGATCCCCAGGATCAGCGCCAGGCCGGCAACCGGCAGATGACCGACCGCCGACAGCGTGGCGGCCAACACGATGAAGCCGCTACCGGTCACACCGGCGGCGCCTTTGGAGGACAGCAGCAACACGACCAGCAAGGTGATCTGGTGCGTGATGTCCATATGGGTGTCGGTCGCCTGAGCGATGAACACCGCAGCCATGGTCAGGTAGATGGCGGTACCGTCCAGGTTGAACGAGTAACCGGTCGGGATCACCAGACCCACTACGGATTTCTTCGCGCCCAGACGCTCCATCTTGATCAACATGCGTGGCAGTACCGACTCCGAAGAAGAAGTACCCAGTACGATCAGCAACTCTTCACGGATGTAGCGGATCACTTTCAGCACGCTGAAACCGTGAGCGCGAGCGATGCTGCCCAGCACGACCAGAATGAACAACAGGCAAGTGATGTAGAAGCAGGCCATCAACTGACCCAGTTGCACCAGCGAGCCGACGCCGTAGGCACCGATGGTGAAGGCCATGGCGCCCAAGGCACCGATTGGCGCGAGCTTCATGATCATGTTGATGATGTTGAACATCACGTGGGCGAAGCGATCGATGAAGTCCAGGATCGGCTTGCCATAGGCACCCAGGCGATGCAGGGCGAAACCGAAGATCACCGAGAACATCAGCACTTGCAGGATATCGCCGTTGGCGAACGCACCGACGATGGTGGCCGGGATAATGTTCAGGATGAAGCCAACGACGCTTTGGTCAGCACCGGCGGCTACATAGGCCGCAACCTTGGAGGCATCCAGGGTACTGGCATCAATGTGCATGCCGCTACCTGGCTGCACGATGTTGACCACCACCAGACCCACCAGCAACGCGATGGTCGAAACGATTTCGAAGTACAGCAGCGCATAACCGCCGGTCTTGCCGACCGATTTCATGTTCTGCATGCCTGCGATACCGCTGACGACGGTGCAGAAGATGATGGGCGCGATGACCATTTTGATCAGTTTGATGAACCCGTCACCCAGTGGCTTGAGTGCCACGGCGGTCTGCGGGTAGAAGTGACCGAGCAGAATGCCGATAGCGATGGCAACGATCACCTGGAGATACAGGGATTTGTACAGTGGCTGACGAGTCGTCATTGCAAAGTTCCTCAAGAGCACCGCGCTGCAATCATCCATCTGACGCAGACGACACCTAAAGTGCGAACCCTCCTGCGCTGGAGGGATTTGTTTTGTCGAGCTATCGCCCTTATCGCAAAGCCCGTGCCACCTTGCCCAAATCACCCAAAAGCCTTTTGCCATCAGGGCTGCAGGATTCCTTCTTGCCTCGATTACCTGATCGAAGTGGCGGATTCCCGCCCATCGACCGGTACTCGTCCTGCAATTTGGCGGATATCCGCCTTGTCCAGCCCTGAGGCCGTGGCTAAGATCCGCCACTCAATGGACGGACCAGACCCCATGCGCGAACGTACCATCGCCAGTCATTTTGCCCGTGCGGCCCTCAGTGGCGCGCGCCGACGTGGCTATGACTATTCGGGCCTGCTGCAACAGTTGGGGATCAGCGCCGAATTGCTCGACGAGCCCCGCGCAAGGATCGCGCCGGAACAGTTCACCGGTCTGTTGCAAGGGCTCTGGCAGGCGCTGGACGACGAATACCTGGGCTTTGCCCGCGGCCCAAGCAAACGCGGCACCTTCGCCATGATGTGCCATGCCTTGATCCACTGCCGTACGCTTGAGAAAGCACTCAGTCGCGGCTTATTGTTTTATAGCCTATTCCCCGATGCTCCGCGCCTGACCCTGACCCGCGAGGGCGAAATGGTCCGTTTGAGCCTGGACGATTCGCAGCTGTGGGACCCGGATCACTTTTTCAGCGAATGCCAGTTAGTGATCTGGCATCGACTGGGCAGTTGGCTAATCGGTCAGCGCATTCGTTTGGAACAGACCAGCTTCAGCTACCCGAAACCCGAGCACGGCGCCGAATACGACCTGTTGTTCCCCTGCCCTATGGTGTTCTCGGCCGAGCATAGCAGCCTGCTGTTTCACAGCCGTTACCTGCACATGCCGCTGCTGCAGGACGAACGAACCCTCAAGCATTTTCTCGAACGCTCACCCGCCGACCTGCTGTCGCGTCCGGACGACGGCGACAGCCTCAGCAGCCAGCTACGGCGTCTGCTCAGCCGCGACAGTGCGCGCTGGCCAGACCTGGAAGCGGTCGCCGCGCACCTGCACATCAGCCCGCAGACATTGCGTCGGCACTTGCGTGAAGAGGGTTCGAGTTTTCAGGCGTTGAAAGATCAACTGCGCCGCGACATTGCGATTTATCACCTGAGCCGCGCCGATCTATCATTGCAACAGATCGCTGAACAGCTGGGGTTTTCCGAACCCTCGGCGTTTCACCGGGCGTTCAAAAAGTGGACTGGACTGACGCCTGGTGCTTATCGCGCCCAGGAAAAATGAGTTTCAAGGCTGATTTTTTTGATGAAGCCACTGGCCCCTTCGCGAGCAGGCTCGCTCCCACAGGGGATCTGCTGTGAGCACATTTTTTGTGAGCACTTGAGATCAAATGTGGGAGCGAGCTTGCTCGCGATGAGGCCCAAAAGAGCCCCCATCACCTCACACAGCCGGAAAATGAATCCGGAACGCCGCACCACCCAAGGCTGAATCCCCCAGGGTCAACTGTGCGCCGTAGCTCTCGATGATGTCCTTGACCACCGCCAGGCCAATGCCCTGCCCCGGGTGCTGGCGGTCCAGTCGCTCGCCGCGCTGGAGAATCCGCGCACGCTGATCCGGTGGCACGCCCGGGCCGTCATCTTCGACACACAGCTCAACGCCACTCATGGTCTGCCGCAGGCTGATGCGCACTTCACCCAGGCACAGGCGATAGGCGTTTTCCAGCAAGTTGCCGAGCATTTCCAGTAAGGCGCCCTGCTCGATCGGCACGTAGCATGGGTCCGGCAGATCGAAGGAGGTTCGTACCTGCTTGTCGCGGTAGACCTTGTCCAGCGTATCGCAAAGGCTTTGCAGCACCGGCCGCAATCGCACCTGGTGGCGTACCAGACCGCTTTTACGCAAGCTCGCGCGCTGCAACTGATAGCTGATCTGCTGACTCATGCGCTCGATCTGCGATTGCAGTACCCACGCCTGCTCCCGACTTTCCGGGCGCTTGGCCATGTCTTCACTGACCCCTTGCAGAACCGCCAACGGGGTTTTCAGACTGTGGGCCAGGTCATCCAGAGAGTCGCGGTAGCGACTGCGCTGTTCACGCTCGCTACGCAGCAAACGGTTCAGGGAGCCGGTCAGGCGCAACAGTTCGCGGGGGTGTTCTTCGCTGAGGCTTTCAAGGGCGCCGCTCTCGATCTGGTCCAGTTCCTGACTCAAGCGCTTGAGTGCCTGCAAGCCCCAGGTCAAGCCGATCCACAGCAGCGACAGCAACACCACCAATGCGGCGCCAAACCCCAGATAGAGCTTTTCGCGCAGGCCTTCGAGTGTCAGTTGGTACTCACGCACCGGCTGCAGTGCAACGATACTGAACGCTGCACTTTTACCGCCGAGCAGTTTGACCTCGACGTCATAGACGAAAAATTCCTGACCGTTGGCCTCACGAATCCGTGCGAACTGATTGCCGTGCCCGTCGTAACGCGGCTTGTAGTTGATGTCCTCTTCCTGAGTCGCCCGCGAGCGCCAGACCAGATGACCGTCGCGATCATAGATGTAGCCCAGCAAGCGACTGTCGGTGAGGTTGAAGCGCTCATCCGGCATCTGCGTGGGCATCACCAAACGGTTGTTTTCAACCCGCGCTGCAGAAATCAGCGTGGTGACATCCGACGCCAGGCGCTGCTCGATCGAGTCTTGCAGCGCCAGGCTGAACGCGCCCTGCATAGCCGGCAACAAGGCCAGCATGAACAGCACCGCCAGCGTCGTGGCGGCGAGCATCAAGCGCAAGCGCAGCGAACGAATCACCGGCAGCGCTCATTGAACAGGTAGCCCAGACCACGCACGGTATCGATCGGTTTGAAACCGGCCTTGCCTTCAAGCTTGCGCCGCAGACGGCCGACCAGCACTTCGATCACATTTGGATCGCGCTCGTCGTCATCCGGGTAGAGCTGCTCCATCAAACGGTCCTTGGCGACTACTTGCTGGTGATGGCGCATCAAGTATTCGAGGATCCGGTATTCGTAGGCGGTCAACGACAGCGGCTGCTCGTCAAGGGTCGCTTGCTTGCGGTTGAGGTCCAGCAGCAAAGGCCCGGCAGTGATGGTCGACTGGGTAAAACCGCTGGAGCGGCGCAGCAACGCATTCAGGCGCGCGTCCAGTTCTTCGAACTGAAACGGCTTGACCACGTAGTCGTCGGCACCGGCAGCCAGGCCTTCGACCTTGTCCTGCCAGTTGCCACGCGCGGTCAGGATCAGGATCGGAAAAGTCTTGCCTTGCGCACGCAGTTGGCGAATCAGGTCCAGCCCGCCCATGCCCGGCAGACCGAGGTCGATCACCGCCAGGTCATGGTTGAATTGCTCGGTCTGGTACAAGGCTTCTTCGGCGTTGGCCACGGACTCGACGACGTGACCATTGTCGCTCAGACGGGTTTGCAGGTGATGACGCAGCAGCGCTTCGTCTTCGACGACCAGCAGTTTCATAACGCTCTCCCAGGCAAATCAACGTCTCCACGGGTGCCTCGCACCTCGACGACTTATACGACAGTAACGGTAACTCAGTTCAACCCAAGCGTTTGCTAAACCTGTGGCAGAACATCCGCGAGCCCTCGCCGGAGCAATCGATACCACAGCGGTATCTGTAGGTTAACCACAAACCGCTGAACTCCCCCTGAACACATTCCGATCTCGGCCCGAGAAGGATCGACTAGGCTGTCTGAACGTCTTTTAAAGGAGCCCCACCATGCGCGTATTTATCGCACTCGTATTACTGGCCTTGAGCGGCCTCAACCAAGCGGCGATCAAGACACAAGAGATCCCTTACAAGAGTGCCGACGGCACCGAAATGATCGGTTACTACGCCTACGACGACAGCATTCAAGGCAAGCGCCCGGGCGTGGTGGTGGTGCATGAGTTCTGGGGGCTCAACGACTACGCCAAGCGCCGGGCTCGTGACCTCGCCGGGCTGGGCTACAGCGCACTGGCGATCGATATGTATGGCGAAGGCAAAAACACCGAGCACCCGAAAGACGCCATGGCGTTCATGGAAGCGGCGCTTAAAAACAGCGCGACAGCCAGCGCTCGCTTCAATGCCGGGCTTGATCTGCTCAAGCAACAACCTCAGACCGACCCGAACAAACTGGCGGCCATCGGCTACTGCTTCGGCGGCAAGATCGTCCTTGATGCGGCACGCCAGGGAACACCGTTGGCCGGCGTGGTGAGTTTCCATGGCGCATTGGCAACCAGCACCCCGGCGACACCCGGCAGCGTCAAGGCCAAACTACTGGTGGAGCACGGTGCCTTGGACAGCATGGTCACCGCGGACCAGGTGGCGGCGTTCAAAACCGAGATGGACAAGGCCGGTGCCGACTATAAGTTCGTCAGCCTGGCAGGTGCCAAGCATGGCTTCAGCAACCCGGACGCTGATCGCCTGAGCCACGGCGATCACGGCGGCCCGGACATCGGCTACAACAAAGCCGCCGATGAACGCTCGTGGGCGGATATGAAGGCGTTCTTCAAAAAAATCTTTGGCTGATGGGTACCGACACCATCCTTGTGGCGAGGGAGCTTGCTCCCGCTGGGTCGCGAAGCGCCCCCAATGTCCTCGTGATCAGACAGTGTTGCTGACATTGCGACGGCTACGCCGTCGAGCGGGAGCAAGCTCCCTCGCCACAACAGCACTGCGCGCCACATGATTGCGCCACCAACACTACCCAGCACCCAGGCAACCCGGCAAAATGCCGGAATGAACCCACCCCTCGTTCTTCCCGCCTGCTGCACGCCGCTCGACGCCCACTGGCCGTTGCCTGACATGCTGTCCGACACGGTGCTGCTGAGCACCCGTTTCGATCCGTCATTGCTGGCATTCAACGACTTCCAGCGCAGCACGATCGAGCCGCCCCCCAGCATTCAACGCTCGGTCGCCAAACGTCAGGCCGAGTTCCTCGCAGGGCGGGTGTGCGCCCGGGCCGCCTTGCATCAACTGGAAGGTCTGGACTGCATTCCGGCGATTGGCGAGGACCGTGCGCCCGTGTGGCCAGCGCATATCTGTGGCTCGATCACCCACAGCACCGGCCGGGCCGCGGCCATCGTTGCACGCAAGACGCATTGGCGCGGCTTGGGCATGGACCAGGAAAACCTGCTCGACACCGAACGCGCCGAGCGTCTGGCCGGCGAGATCCTGACCCCGCCCGAGCTCAAGCGCATGGCCGCTGGCCCTCGTGATCAGTTGGCGCTGTGGGTGACCCTGACCTTCTCGGTCAAGGAAAGCCTGTTCAAGGCGCTCTACCCCATCGTGCAGAAACGCTTTTATTTCGAGCATGCCGAGATGCTGGAGTGGACCAACAGCGGCCATGTTCGCCTGCGCTTGTTGACCGACCTCTCCAGCGAATGGCACTACGGCACGGAACTGGACGCGCAGTTTGGGTTGCACGATGGGCAGTTGTTGAGCCTGGTCAGCATCAAGGCCTGAAGAGTTTCAGTGCCTGTTCGACCGTCATCGCGAGCAGGCTCGCTCCCACACTGGATTCTCGGTGAACACAATATTTGTGAACAACACAGATCAAATGTGGGAGCGAGCCTGCTCGCGATGAGGCCCTTACAGTAAACAAAGATCTCAGGGCTTTTCCTGATTGCGTGGCCAGCTCAGACTGAAACACGCTCCGCCAAGGTTTTTACTCTTGCCGATCAACGCCCGGCCGCCATGCCAGTGAACGATCCGGCGCACGATAGACAGCCCCAGACCGTGCCCACCGGACGCCCGGGTGCGGCTGTCATCCAGACGCAAAAACGGTGTGAAGATTTTTTCCCAGGCATTTTCCGGCACACCCGGCCCATCGTCTTCAACATCGATGCGACAACGCTGCTGCCCCACCTGATAACTGATCGACACCTGGGACTGGGCATGACGCATGGCGTTGCTCACCAGATTCTGTAACGCCCGATGCAGGTAGCGCGGTTCAGCGTCGACCCAGGCGTCATCGCAATCGGCAGCCGACAGACACAGGCCGCGCTGAACCGTCACGTTGGCGCGTAATGGCGCCAGTTCGCTGATCACCTGATTGACCAAGGCGTCCAGATCGACCCGCTGGAAGTTCAGCGCTGGCGAACCCTGCTCCAGCCGCGCATACGTGAGCATCTCGTCCACCAGGCCGTCGAGGTCCTGAATATCGTGGTCCATGCCCTCCAGGTATTTATCCCGTGCTTGCGGTGTGTTCGCCGTGCTGATCATTTCCAGACCAAAGCGCAACCGCGCGACAGGCGTACGCAGCTCATGGGACACCGCACGCACCAGTTCACGCTGTATCGCCAGCAGTTGCTGCAAGTGCTCGGCCATCCCATTGAACGCCGCGGCCAACCGTCCCACCGAGTCCGCACCACGTGCCGACACACGGGTTTCCAGGCTGCCTTTGGCGATCCGCGTGGCGGCCGACTCCAGCCCCCTCAAGCGACGTTCCAACTGGCGCACCAGCAAATAGACGATCAACCCGATCAGGCTCAGACCCAGTGCCGCAATCAACACCAGCCACTCCGACGGGTACGGACTCATCTGATACAGCGGGCCGATTTCCAGTACCCAAGGCGTACCGACCATCCCGGCAAACACCCGGATCGAATCGCCGCCCTTGCCCAACGCCATTACCGTGTCGCCTTCAGAGACCCGACGGCTCTGGTCCTCGTCCATGTCTGCCTGGTCGACCGTGATCAGTTGCAGGTCGAAGCCAAAGCCCTTGTCCTTCTTCAGTGCCTCAAGACGCTGGGGCTGCTCGGCCACCGGATAGCGCACCAACTCATCAGCCAACAGATAAATCGTCGCCCGCGCCAGTTGCTCGCTGATCTGCTGTACTTCCCCCGTCAGCACAAGCTGTTCTTTATCGCTGACCAACCGGTAGACCTTCGCCGCGTGCGGCCCGGTCTGTTCCACCAAGGCCTGACCCCGCAGTACCCGCGTGCGCTGGCTCAGGTCGAGGTCGGTCTGGGCGAACGTCTGCAAGCTCAAGGGGATGCCCAGCAAACGCTCCCACACCAGCACCGCACGATGACGTTCGGTCTCGTTCATCGGTTGCAGGTTGTCGGCCATCAAGGAAAACGTGCCGTGAGCCAGGCGCTCGCGGTATTGCTCCCCGCGCACCTGATTGAGCAGGTGCAAGGCCAATACCCCAAGTACCGCCACCAGAATCAGCGCGGCGCACATGCCGCCATAAATGCGCAGGAAGATCGAGTTCACAGGGGCTGGTCTACGCAGGCTTCAGGAACGAACAAATACCCCTTGCTGCGAATGGTCTTGATCAGTCGCGGGTGGATCGGGTCATCACCGATCTTCGGCCGGATTCGCGAAATGCGCACATCAATCGAGCGATCCTGGCCGTCGTAGCCAATGCCGCGCAGCGCCGTGAAAATCTCCTCGCGGGACAGGATCCGCCCGGCGTTGGCCACCAGCAGCCAGAGCAAATCAAACTCGGCACTGGTCAACTCGATCCCATTGTCATGCAGCCACGCCTCACGCAAGGCGTTGTCGACGACCAGCGGACCGAACTGCAAACGACGGAGTTTTTCCGGGGCCGCAGGCTCAGGGGCTTCGCTACGTCGCAGCAAGGCCTGGACCCGCGCCAGCAGCAAACGCGGACGTACCGGCTTGCACACATAATCGTCGGCGCCCATGTCCAGGCCCTGGATCTGGTCCATGTCGTCAGTGCGCGCAGTGAGCATCAGGATCGGCCCGTCGTAGCGATCGCGGACCTTGCGGCAAATCGTCAGGCCGTCTTCACCGGGGAGCATCAGGTCAAGGATCACCAGGTCCGGTTGCTCGGCGATAATCCGCGCCGCCGCCAGTGCACCGTTGCCTTCGATAGTCACCCGCAGGCCGTTGCTTTCCAGGTACTCACGGGTCAACTCAGCCAAGCGCTGGTCATCCTCGACTATCAATACCTGCCACGCTTCTTGCTCCACGGGTGACCTCTTTACCGAACACTATCAAGGAAGGGTCCACTCGTCTTTTTGTAATGATTTGAGTGGATAAGACTGCGTACACAGCAGCCGATTGTAGCAATGCCTCCCCTTGAGAACACAAGCTGGCAAATGCGCTCGGTAACTGTGTTTTTTTGTGATAGGGTTCGCGCCCGCAAAAATCCGCCCCAGGCTATTTTTCAGGGCGAAATTCTATGACAAACGGTCCACCCCAGCAGGGTCGCGGCCTACACGATGATTGGCAGTTTCATCCACATTTTACGCACAGCTTTATCCACAGGTAGTACGTTGCAATCACCCCCCAAAACGCATTATCTTGTAGCTCGCGCTCAAAAAAACCCTACATGTAGGGTTTTACACGGAAAACCAAACACAAATCAGACAAGAAACTCAAGTGCTTTTCTTGCATGTTTTTGGTTGAACCAAACGCATTTTCAGAAGCCCAAACCGCACCTGCGGATGGCGACTGTTTTTCAGCCTCCAACGGCGAAAACGGTACGGGTGTTGCAGTCAATATTAACGGTCACCCAAACGGAATTCGGTTTTCAGCCCCTGGCTTGAGACCAAAGACTTCGGCATGGAAGCGGCGCCCAACAGCCCCTTCCTACTGTCCCGAAGTTGTTATGCCCGGCAATCGCCGGTTGTAGTGCTTCAGGACGGAACGGTGGGCACCTTCATGGTGCCCAAACAAACATAGAGAACGTGGAGACACCCATGCAAACCGACACAACTCGCGAGAACCCGCAGGGCACCGCGCCGCTGGCCGCTGATTCGAATTCGGATCTGTCCGCCACCGCGCCAGGCCAACTGCGCGTGATCAAGCGTAACGGCACTGTCGTTCCTTACACCGATGACAAAATCACCGTCGCCATCACCAAAGCGTTTCTCGCAGTTGAGGGCGGCACTGCTGCTGCCTCGTCGCGAATCCACGACACCGTTGCCCGCCTGACCGAACAAGTCACCGCGACCTTCAAGCGTCGCATGCCATCGGGCGGCACCATCCACATCGAAGAAATCCAGGACCAGGTCGAACTGGCCCTGATGCGTGCCGGCGAGCAGAAAGTGGCTCGCGACTACGTGATCTACCGTGACGGCCGCTCCAAGGAACGCGCCACCCGCGCGCCTGCCGAGGAAGCGGTACAGGCTCACCCGTCGATTCGCATCACCCGCGCCGACGGCACCTTTGCTCCACTGGACATGGGCCGCCTGAACACCATCGTCACCGAGGCCTGCGAAGGCCTGGAAGAAGTCGACGGCGACCTGATCCAGCGCGAAACCCTGAAGAACCTCTACGACGGCGTGGCCCTGACCGACGTCAACACCGCGCTGGTGATGACCGCCCGTACGCTGGTTGAGCGTGAGCCGAACTACTCGTTCGTGACCGCGCGCCTGCTGATGGACACCCTGCGTGCCGAAGGCCTGAGCTTCCTGGAAGTCGCTGAAAGCGCGACCCACCACGAAATGGTCGACCTGTACGCCAAGGCCCTGCCTGCCTACATCGCCAAGGGTATCGAATTCGAATTGCTGAACCCGGTTCTGGCATCCTTCGACCTGGAAAAACTTGGCAAGGCGATCAACCACGAGCGCGACCAGCAGTTCACCTACCTGGGTCTGCAAACCCTGTACGACCGTTACTTCATCCACAAGGATGGCGTGCGTTTCGAACTGCCACAGATCTTCTTCATGCGCGTGGCCATGGGCCTGGCCATCGAAGAGAAGAACAAAGAAGACCGTGCGATCGAGTTCTACAACCTGTTGTCGTCCTTCGACTACATGTCCTCGACCCCAACCCTGTTCAACGCCGGCACCCTGCGTCCACAGCTGTCGAGCTGCTACCTGACCACCGTGCCGGATGACCTGTCGGGCATTTACCACGCGATCCACGACAACGCCATGTTGTCGAAATTCGCGGGTGGCCTGGGCAACGACTGGACGCCGGTTCGCGCATTGGGCTCGTACATCAAGGGCACCAACGGCAAATCCCAGGGCGTCGTACCGTTCCTGAAAGTGGTGAACGACACCGCTGTCGCCGTTAACCAGGGTGGCAAGCGCAAAGGCGCTGTCTGCGCCTACCTGGAAACCTGGCACATGGACATCGAGGAGTTCATCGAGCTGCGCAAGAACACCGGTGATGACCGTCGTCGTACCCACGACATGAACACCGCCAACTGGATCCCCGACCTGTTCATGAAGCGCGTCTTCGATGACGGCAAGTGGACCCTGTTCTCGCCGTCCGAAGTTCCAGACCTGCACGACCTGACCGGCAAGGCCTTCGAAGAGCGTTACGAGTACTACGAAGCCCTGACCGAGTACCCAGGCAAGGTCAAGCTGTTCAAGACCATCCAGGCCAAAGACCTGTGGCGCAAAATGCTCTCCATGCTGTTTGAAACCGGCCACCCATGGCTGACGTTCAAAGACCCATGCAACCTGCGTAGCCCACAGCAGCACGTTGGCGTGGTTCACAGCTCGAACCTGTGCACCGAGATCACCTTGAACACCAACAAGGACGAGATCGCCGTTTGCAACCTGGGCTCGATCAACCTGCCGAACCACATCGTCAACGGCAAGCTGGACACCGTGAAGCTTGCACGCACCGTGAACACCGCCGTTCGCATGCTCGATAACGTTATCGACATCAACTACTACTCGGTGCCACAAGCGAAGAACTCCAACTTCAAGCACCGTCCGGTCGGCCTGGGCATCATGGGCTTCCAGGACGCGTTGTACCTGCAGCACATCCCTTACGGTTCCATTGCAGCCGTCGAGTTCGCCGACAAGTCGATGGAAGCGGTCAGCTACTACGCGATCCAGGCTTCCTGCGACCTGGCTGACGAGCGTGGCGCTTACGAGACGTTCCAGGGTTCGCTGTGGTCCAAAGGCATCCTGCCGCTGGATTCGCAACAGATCCTGATCGAACAGCGCGGCCAGAAGTACATCGATGTCGACCTGAACGAATCCCTGGACTGGGCACCGGTGCGTGCCCGTGTGCAGAAAGGCATTCGTAACTCCAACATCATGGCCATCGCACCGACCGCGACCATCGCCAACATCACCGGCGTCTCGCAATCGATCGAACCGACCTACCAGAACCTCTATGTGAAATCGAACCTGTCGGGCGAATTCACCGTGATCAACCCGTACCTGGTTCGCGACCTGAAGGCTCGCGGTCTGTGGGACTCGGTCATGATCAACGACCTGAAGTACTACGACGGTTCCGTGCAGCAGATCGAACGCATCCCGCAAGAACTCAAAGAGCTCTACGCGACCGCGTTCGAAGTGGACACCAAGTGGATCGTTGACGCGGCCAGTCGTCGTCAGAAGTGGATCGACCAGGCTCAATCGCTGAACCTGTACATCGCTGGCGCATCGGGCAAGAAGCTGGACGTGACCTACCGCATGGCCTGGTACCGTGGCCTGAAAACCACTTACTACCTCCGTGCCCTGGCCGCGACCAGCACCGAGAAGTCGACCATCAACACCGGTAAGCTGAACGCTGTTTCCAGCGGCGGCAACCACGGTGACGACTCGGTCCTGGCCGCTCCAGCCGGTCCTGCTCCAGTGCCGAAGGCATGCGCCATCGACGAGCCGGATTGCGAAGCTTGCCAATAAGCTGAGCCGGTGAGCGCTGCAAGGCGCTGACCTGAAACCCCCGATGAATCCTCTGGATTGATCGGGGGTTTTCTTTTGCCTGAAGGAAAACTATGGCCGTACTGACGCCATCGCGAGCAGGCTCGCTCCCACATTTGAATACATTCCCCCTGTGGGAGCGAGCCTGCTCGCGATGAGGCCACCACTGACAACCAGAACCCCTGCTCCTGATAAAAATCCCGGCCGCAAAAAAGCCCCTCTTACGAGGGGCTCTTTGCCAAGCGCTATCTGCCAACCGGCATCAGGTCATCTGAATGATGGTCTGCATGATGGTGCTTTGGGTCGAGATGGTCTTGGCGTTCGCCTGGTAGTTGCCTTGCGCCTGAATCAGGTTGACCAGTTCGTTGGTCAGGTTGACGTTGGACCCTTCCAGGGAGTTGGACGAGATGGACCCCAGCGTACCGGTGGTCGGTGCGTCATAACCCGGGATACCCGAAGCGTAGGTTTCTTTCCAGCTGGTGCCGCCGACCGCTTGCAGACCCTGCTCGTTGGTGAAGCTGGCCAAGGCAACCTGGCCGATCGCCTTGTTCTGGTTATTGCTGAAGTTGGCGAACAGGGTGCCGGTGCCGTCGATGGTCAGGTTAGTGATCTCGCCAGTGGCATAACCATCCTGAGCCGGAATCGAACGCGCGGAGTCGGCATTGAACTGTGTGGTGTTGGTCATCGAAATGGACATGCCCGTCGCGCTGGCAGTTGCACCGTTAGCCTTCCACACACCATTGGTCACTGTGCCGGGTACCCAGCCAGCCAATGTCAGGTTGTTACCGACGTTAGGCGCTGCCGGTGTTGCAGGTGGTGTCGCCACCGAGACCAGTTTGCCGCTCGTATCGAACGTTATGGTCGAAGCGATCGGGGCGGTGACTTTAGGGTCGCTGCCGGTAGCATCAGGGTTGCGGCCCTCCACCAGGGTGTAGGCCTTCCAGGTGTTGGCGCCGGTCTTCACCATGTATTGATCCAGGACGTGCGAGTTGCCCTGGCTGTCATAGATCGGCGTACTGAACGACTTGGTGTAAGACGCGGTATTGGTCGGATCGAATGGAATACCGGTGGCCGCCGTGTCGTCGATCACCGGAGCGGTCGAGTTCAGGTTGATCGTCGAGGACACGGTCGAAGTCGGCTTTGGTGCCAGGTTCGAAGTGTCGATTTTCAGGTCGGTCAACACACCATTGATGATCTTGCCATTGGAGTCCGCAGCGTAACCCTGCAAGCGAGAGGTGTAGTCGGTGTTGGTAACGAAACCACTCTTGTCGACCTTGAACGTACCGGCACGGGTGTAAGACGTCGAACCGTTATTGCTCAGGGTAAAGAAGCCCGAGCCATTGATGCCCATGTCCAGCACGTTACCGGTGTTGCTGATGTCACCCTGGGTAAACTGCTGGGAAACGTTGGCCAGGCGTACGCCGCTGCCGACGACTTTAGAGCCGTTACCCAGCTTGGTTGCCGAGTAGACATCCGAGAATTCTGCGCGCGAAGACTTGAAACCAGCGGTCGCGACGTTGGCGATGTTGTTGCCGGTCACGTCCAGTTGCTTGTTGGCTGCATAGAGACCGCTAAGGCCGATATTGAAAGACATATTCCACTCCTTTGTGCCGCGTTAGCCGGCTCTATATACCAATGGTTTGAACTTTGGACAGGGCGATGGGGCCCAGGCCTGCAAGATTGAGCATCAACTCGCCGCCGGTTTGACTCAGCGTCACGCTGTTGACCGTTGCTGGCAGGTAGGTGGCCAGATCGGTCGCGGTGCCGTTGACCGGAGCATTGGCCTTGAAGGTGTAGGTGCCCGCCGGGACCAAGGCGCCGCTGCTGTCCTTGCCGTCCCAACTGAAGCTGGCACTGCCCGCAGGCTGGCTGCCCAGATTGAGGGTTCTCACGACATTTCCGCTTGAGTCGCTGATCTTCACCGTACCGTCGGAGATCGACGATGTCAGGTTTACCGTACCAGTCAGCCCCTTGCTCGAGTCGCTGATCTGAGCGGTGCTGGATTGCGCAATCACCGAACGCCCCACCAGCGAAGAAGCCTGCAAGGCCTGGGAAGAGCTGAAATTACTGGCGAGGGAACTCACGGTCGTGTTGAGGGAGGTGATCCCTTCAAGGCTGCTGAACTGCGCCAGTTGAGCGACGAATGCGCCGTTGTCCTGCGGCGAAAGCGGGTTCTGGTTTTTCAGCTGGGTCACCAGCAATTGCAGGAATGCATCCTTGCCCAACGTCTGGCTGCCGGTCGCACTTTTCGTGGCTGCGGCAAGGCCGGAAGCGGTCGAACTGGTGCTCTTGACTGAAGAGTTCGCCAGGAGGTCGGTCATGCTCAGGGTGCTGGTGGTATCGGTAACACTCATCGTAGTAGCCCCTTATCACTGACCGAGGGTCAGGACCTTCTGCATCATGGTTTTGGCGGTGTTCATCATTTCCGCGTTGGTCTGGAACGAACGACTGGCGGAAATCATGTCGGCCATTTCCTCAACCACATTGACGTTGGGGTAATAGACGTAACCCTTGGCGTCAGCCGCCGGATGGTTCGGCTCGTAGCGTGCCTCGAGGTTGCTTTGATCTTCGACCACGCCGAGTACCTGCACGCCCTTGCCCGCGGCATCCTGGTTCTGGAACAGCGAATCGCTGCCACCGGACTGACCGCCCTGAAACATGGTGGCGAACACCGGGTGACGGGCACGGTAGGTCTGATCGATGCTCGAAGAGACGGTCTCGGCGTTGGCGATGTTACTGGCGACGGTGTTCAAGCGAGTGGTTTGAGCACTCATGCCGCTACCGGCAATGTTGAAAACACTGGACAGAGACATGAATTACTCCCCGCGCAGGGCTGATACCAGCCCTTTGAATTTGCTGTTGAGCAGCGTGAAGCTGGCCTGGAAGTTGACCGCGTTTTCCGCGTAGTTCGACTGTTCCAGTTGGGCGTCCACGGTGTTTTGGTCAATCGACGGTTGCATCGGCGTGCGATACAGCAACGACTCGTCAGCACTGCTCAGACCTTGGGCTTCGATATGACGGCTATTGGTCATGTTCAAAGCGAAAGTGCCGTTTTTGTTCTTGTCGCTCTGGGCAGCCAGAACCGACGAGAAGTCCAGATCCCGAGCCTTGTAGTTCGGGGTATCGGCGTTGGCAATGTTGTTGGCCAGGACTTCGGCACGCTGAGCGCGGAAGCCCAGGGCTTGTTCGTGGATACCGAGCGCTTTATCGAAGCTGATGCTCATGTCGGAAACCTTTGGGTGACCTGATTTTTCGTAACAGGGATATAGCAAGCCCCGTGCCAGCTTCTCAACCCCCATAAACCGGGGCTTTGCGGGCAGCGGCAACGCGGCAATGCCAGAAAAGCGGCAACGGATTTCCGGCGCCTGCCGCTTTTCTGCCGCTTGTAACGACTTGGGAGAACAACACCGAACCCTGTGGGAGCGAGCCTGCTCCGGGCGGCGTTCCGACGATAACGGTGTGGCAGGTTGCATTGATGTCGACTGACACCACGCCATCGCGAGCAGGCTCGCTCCCACAGGGGATGGTGCAATTGGCAGGCAAAAAAAACGGGAGCCCCTGAGGACTCCCGTTTTTCATGCAGTACCCACTACCGGCCAATCACTTCGCCTGGTAGATGATCCCCGGGCTGCACTGGACCATCTGGTAGTGATCCGGCAAACCGTTCAGTGCTTCGGAAGCCCCCAGGAACAGATAACCGCCCGGCTTCAGCGTGCTGTGAATGCGCAGCAGGATGTCTTTCTTCACTTCAGCAGAGAAGTAGATCAACACATTGCGGCAAAACACGATGTCGAACTTGCCGAGACTGGCATAGCTGTCCAGCAGGTTGAACGAGCGGAACTCTACCCGACTCTTGATCGGCGCCTTGATCGCCCAACGTCCCGGCCCTTTCGGATCGAAGTAACGTTGCAAGCGTTCCGGCGAAAGACCGCGACCGATCGCCAGGCTGTCGTACTCGCCGGTCTTGCAGTTGGTCAGCATGGTCCCGGACAGGTCGGTGGCAACGATCTGCACCCCCATCTTCAACTGACCCATATTGACCCGCTCGAACTCATCGATCGACATCGACAGCGAATACGGTTCCTGTCCGGACGAGCAAGCCGCCGACCATATCCGCAGACGCTGCCCGGGACTGGCCTTGATGGACTCAGGCAGCACTTTGTTCTTCAGGACTTCAAACGGATAGGTGTCGCGAAACCAGAGGGTTTCGTTCGTCGTCATCGCGTCCACCACCATCTCGCGCAAACCGCTGCGCGGCTGGGTCTGAATGCGCTGAACCAACTCTCCCAAGGACTTGATGCCTTGCTGTTCCATCAGTTTGTTGAGACGGCTCGACACCAGATACTGCTTGTTTTCACCGAGCAAAATGCCACAGGCTTTTTCCAGGAAGACCCGGAACTGTTCGAAATCCAAATTACCCGTAGACAATGATGCCGCCTCTTAAATCGTATTGACCGCCAGGAGCGAAGGCCACTAGCTGTTGTCTGCTGCTTTGATCCGGTCTACTACCCGGGATGCCAGATCATCAGGACGGAATTTGGCAAGGAAGTCATCGGCACCGACCTTCTTCACCATCGCCTGATTGAACACACCTGACAACGAAGTATGCAGGATGATATGGAGCTTTTGCATGCGAGGGTCGCTGCGGATCTCGCTCGTAAGGGTGTAACCGTCCATTTCGGGCATTTCGATGTCGGAAATCATCATCAAGAATTCTTCTTCCGGCTTCTTGCCCTCATCGACCAGTTTGCGCAGGTAATCCAGCGCTTGCCGACCGTCGTTCAACGCAACGACTTCAACCCCCACCGTCTGCAAGCAACGCGTGACCTGCTTGCGCGCCACCGACGAGTCATCGACCGTCAGCACTCGCAAGGAAATCGCCTTGTGCTGGGTTTCGATATCCACCACGCCAACCGAAATGGTTTCCGAGGTTGGCGCAACTTCCGCCAGGACCTTTTCCACGTCGATGATTTCGACTAACTGATTGTCGACTCGAGTCACAGCGGTCAGGTAATGATCGCGCCCCGTGCCCTTGGGCGGTGGATGGATCTCCTCCCAGTTCATGTTGACGATCCGCTCGACCGACCTCACCAGAAACCCCTGGGTCTTGGTGTTGTACTCCGTGATGATGACGAAGGGATTGCTTTGATCCTGCAACCCGCCAGAGCCGGTCGCCATCGCCAGATCCAGAATCGGAATGGTTGCCCCCCGAATATTCGCCACACCGCACACGACAGGACTGGATTTTGGCATCAGGGTCAGTTTGGGGCATTGCAGCACCTCCCGAACCTTGAACACGTTGATCCCGTAAAGCTGCTGACCGTCGAGACGGAACAACAACAGCTCCAGGCGATTCTGCCCTACCAGTTGCGTGCGCTGGTTTACCGAATCCATTACACCAGCCATGCCCAGACTCCTACACCAACGCTAATGTGTTGCGACGCACATTCATCACTAAACGGCACGGCGCTTGCTTTTTAACTCTTATGAACGCAAAAACGACATTTTCCCGACGCCTGACATCAATGTGCCGCAAATTTTTGGGCGCTATGTCAGCCGTATGCCTGCTCAACGTTGGCAGCCCTGCCCTTGCTGATCCGGTTACCTTGCCTGATCTACTTATCGGCGTCACTCAGGGCTTTCTTGAATTCACCGTAGAAGACTATTTGGCCACCAGTCAAACCGAAGGGCGCTACGAAATCGAGGTCAACAAACTCGACCCGCGCATGTATATGCCGGCGTGCGACAAGGAATTGACAGCAACACTGGAGAGCCCGGCCAAGCCCATAGGCCGGGTCACGGTGAAAGTCCGTTGCGACGGCGCCTCCCCCTGGACGGTCTTCGTACCCGCTCAAGTCCGCCTGTTTCGCGAGGTCGTCACCACCACTCGCCCCCTCAAGCGAGCCGGGATCATCGAGCCTTCAGACGTGATGCTGCGCGAGCGCGATATCAGCCTGATCAATCAGGGATATCTGACAACCGTGGATGAAGCCATCGGACAAAAACTTGTCCGACCAATGGTCGCCGACCAGGTGATTACCCTCGTTCATCTGGAGCAGGCAGAAGTGGTGCGCAAGGGCGATCAGGTAGTCATCACCGCCCGCAGCGGCACGCTCAGCGTGCGGATGCCGGGTGAAGCGCTGTCCAATGGCGGCCTGAACGAGCAGATCCGGGTCAAAAACCTCAACTCCCAGCGGGTCATCAAGGCGCAAGTAATGGCCCCTGGCCAGGTTGAAGTCTCCATGTAGATAACTGGCGCGCAACCGCCCTGTTCCCTAAACTGTGCCTCACGCAGGGCAAATACCGACGCGCCCGAGCTCATCGATTATTGAGCCTAAAGTTTTTCCGGGTATGGCCGAAAACATGGCAAGCGTCCAAATTCCCAGAGGTTTTTTATCATGGTCATCGATTTCAGCCGTTTAAACAGCTCCCCCACGCTCACCAGCAGCACGCGTACCAGCGCCAACAAGGAAACCGGCGATACCGGTAAATCCGCGCCGCTGGGTACCTCGACCGAACAGGTCAGTGCCAGCACAAGCGGGGAATCGGTACACCTCAGCAATGAGGCTCAACAGTTGCAGAAGATCACTGACAAGCTGCGCGATCAGCCTGCCGTCGACAACGCCCGCGTGGCCGAGTTGAAAGCAGCGATTGCCGATGGCAGCTATAAAGTCGACAGCAACCGTGTAGCCAGCAAACTGCTCAACTTCGAAGCCCAGCGCTAGCCAAAGGCCTGCGCCAGGCTTTTGGACGCTTAAAACCCAAGGCCAGCCATGCACGACACTAATTTACTGCAACTGATCACCGATGACTTTGCTCCAGCTCAACAGCTGCTGGAGCTGCTGAAGACCGAATCCCTCGCCCTGCACGGCCGCGACATGCCGCTGCTCGAAGACATTCTGGCCCAGAAACAGGGGCTGATCATTCTGCTGGAACAGCATGGCCGCAAACGCAGCGAACTTCTCGCGAACCTGAACCTTCCTGCCAACCGCGCAGGCCTGGAACAATTCGCCGCTCAGTCAAGCATTGGCGATCAGTTACTGAGTCAAAGCGACGCGCTGACCCAACTGCTCGCAGATTGCCAAGCCGCCAACGAGCTCAATGGCCGTTCGATCCAGGTGCAACAAGCCACCACCGCCAATCAGCTGAAAATCCTCAACGGTGGCGAGTCTCCAACCCTTTATGACGCTCGCGGATCAACCGCCATGCTTGTGAAGCCCCGCCCGCTCAGTCAGGCTTGAACTCATAAATAAGCGCGCTCTATCAAGGCGCGAAACATGCTGGCAGAATGCTGGCTCTTGCGTGTGACCGTATTCTGTCTGGAGATTGATAAACCGTGTTCAACGCCTTAAGCGCGGAAGATGCTCCGCAGCCACCCAAGGTGCTCAGCACCCCGTTGGAAATCACCGGCAATCTGCGAATGCTGCAAGAGAGCCATGATCCCCTGATCATCACGTTCCATGAACGCAGCCAGCGCTTTCAGAGCTATCTGGTCGATCTTGATCGCGACAGCAACATGATCGCTCTGGACGAAATGATCCCTCGCGATGGCGAACGCTACCTGCTTGCCGGCGAAGCTTTTCGGGTTGAAGGCTTTCATGATGGCGTACGCATTGCCTGGGACAGCAACGGCACGCTGACCATCGACGAATCCAATGGCGGCCGCTGCTACCGTGGCACGCTGCCGGATGAAGTGGTTTATCACCAGCGTCGCAACGCGTTTCGCGCAGCCTTGAAACTGGCACAACTGGTAAACATCGAACTCGGTGGCGAAAAGCTCAAGACGCCCATCAGTGGCAAACTGCTGGACATCTCGGCGACAGGTTGCAAGCTGCGCTTTGCGGGCGACATCACCAGCGGGCTTCAGCTGGGTCAGGTCTATGAACGCTTCATCGCCGCCCTGCCCTTCGGCAGCATGACGGCACCGGTCGAGCTGCGTTACCTGCACCACGAAGAGAGAATCGACACCACCTTTGCCGGCGTACGCTTTCACAACATGAGCGGACTGGTGCAGCGTCAGGTCGAGCGGTTCGTCTATCAGTTGCAACGCGAAGCACGCCGCTTCGACAAAGACGATTTCTGATCCACACGCGTGAAAAAACGGGCAGTCCCTTTCGGTGACTGCCCGTTTTTTTTGCCTCTACGGTCTGGCCCCGGTAAAACTTTGCGGGTGCTCCGGCCCAGGAGGCTCTTCGTCAGATTTGCTGGCGTCCTCGGCCTTTGCATTCCGATCGGGATCAGGATGAGCGCTCGCGCCATTTTGCATCTGGTCATGCACAACCTGCTCATCAACCCGCGGATCGAGAGCCGCCACCAGTGGCGAGCTCGACATGCTGTCTGGCATGGCCACGTGATGCAGCGGCGCGTCATCAACCTGATGCAGGTTGGTCACCGCTTTCGGCCGGATGCGCCATACCAGCACCAATGCGAAGAAGCTGAAGAACGCATACAGCATCTGACTGCCGAACAACTTCATCAGTACGCCGGCCACCAACGGCCCGATGCTCGCGCCCACACCGTAAGTCACCAGCAGCATGGCGGTCAGCGATACCCGCCGATCCCCCTCGACGTGGTCATTGGAAAACGCCACCGCCAACGGGTACAGACAGAACTGCACCAATGAGCACGCGAAACCGGCGATAAACAGCACCTCAAGCGGCACCTGCGGCATGATCGCCAACGGCAACGCCGCCAACGCCAGGCAAAAAGCAAAACTGCGAATCAGCAGCGCCCGATCATAACGATCCGACAACCAGCCCAACGGCCACTGCACCAGCAACCCCGCAAAGATGCAGCACCCCATGAACAGACCGACCTGCTCAGTGGAAAGCCCTTGCTGGGATGCGTACAACGGCGCCAGACCATAAAACGAACCGACGATCAGTCCAGAGCCGAGCACCGTACTGAGGGACTGCGGGACCCGCTTCATGAAGAAGCGCGGCTCCATCGGCGCCGGGTGCAAAGGGGCCGGGTGAATGCGCCGCGTCAGCGCGACCGGCACCAGGCACAGCGCAAAACACAGCGCCACCAACATCAGCAGTTCCAGCCCCAGAGACGGGTGCATGACCAGAATCAACTGACCCAGCACCAGCCCAAGGTATGAAGCGATCATGTAGCCGCTGAACACCAGCCCACGCTGGTTGGCATCGGCCTGCTCGTTCAGCCAGCTCTCGATGACCATGTACTGGCACATCATGCCCAGGCCGACGATCATCCGCAGCACCAGCCAGGCCGGCAGCCAGTCGATCAATCCATGCCCCAGCACCGCCGCGCCAACGATTCCGGCACAGGCCGAGTAGGCCCGGATATGACCGACCCGGGCGATCAACCGGTGGCCGATTTTCCCGCCCAGCACCAGGCCGAAATAGTTGGCCGCCATCAGCGCACCGACCCACAGACTGTCGACATGGTCCGCTGCCAGGCGCAAGCCCAGGTAAGTACTGAGGAGGCCCGAACCGATCAACATCATCAGCGAGGCGAAATAAAGCGCTCGAAAGGATTTCCAGATTTGGCGCATCGGCGTTCCGAGCGGCTCCTTGCAGTGAGTACCGGGCTACCGTCAACGATAGCCCGACAGCGACGAATCGGTTAGGCCTGGGCGGCTAAAACTCGCCGCTCCCAGGGAGTGATTTCATCATGGAAACTGCTCAACTCCATGGTCTTCGAAGCGATGTAGCCTTCGATGAACTCCTTGCCGAACAGTTCCTTCGCCAATTGGCTACGTTTCAGACGCTCAAGAGCAGCATGCAAGGTACACGGCAACGACAAACTTTCCGGCACTTCAAACTCCCCCTGAATGGCCGGCGTCGGCTCCAGTTCGTTTTCGATGCCATGCAGCCCGGCCGCCAGACTGGCGGCAATCGCCAGATACGGGTTGGCGTCGGCACCGGGCAGACGGTTCTCGACCCGCCGCGCCGCCGCTGAACTGGCTGGAATTCGCAATCCCGCCGCCCGATTGTCGTGAGACCAGCAGGCGTTGTTCGGCGACGCATAAGGATGGCACAGACGCTGATAAGAGTTCACGTTCGGCGCAAACAACGCCGTGAAATCCGCCATACCGGCCTGCTGACCACCGATGAAATGACGAAAGAGTGCGGTCGGCTGTCCAGCCTCATCGCTGAACACATTCCGACCCGTGCCGATCTCGACGATGCTCTGGTGAATGTGCATCGAGCTGCCCGGCGTATGCGCCAGCGGCTTGGCCATGCACACCACGGACAGACCGTGCTTGAGTGCGACTTCCTTGAGCAAGTGCTTGAACAGGAATGTCTGGTCAGCCAGCAACAACGGATCACCGTGCAGCAGGTTGATCTCGAACTGGCTGATGCCCATCTCGTGCATGAAGGTATCGCGCGGCAAACCCAGGGCCGCCATGCATTCGTAGACTTCACTGAAGAACGGGCGCAAGCCGTTGTTGGAACTGACGCTGAATGCCGAATGACCTTCCTCGCGACGTCCATCCAGCCCTACCGGCGGCTGAAATGGCTGGGTCGGGTCGGTGTTCGGCGCAAAAACGAAGAACTCCATCTCGGTCGCCACGACCGGCGCCAAACCGCGCGCCGCATAACGGGCGATGACTGCTTTCAACTGGCCACGAGTCGAGAGACGCGAGCTTTCCCCGGTCAACTCATCGGCATCACAAATGGCCAACGCGCGAGGCTGCTTGCTCCAGGGCAGACGGTGAATGTGTTTCGGATCGGCATTGAGCGCCAGGTCGCCGTCGTCACTGCCGTAAAAACGCGCAGGCGGATAACCGCCCATGATGCATTGCAGCAGTACGCCACGGGCCATCTGCAAACGCCGCCCTTCGAGGAATCCCTCAGCAGTCATTACCTTGCCGCGTGGCACGCCATTGAGATCCGGAGTGACACATTCAATCTCATCAATGCCCGTCAATCGCTGCGCGAGAGAACGGTGGCCATCGGTCGTCATGACTCTATCCTTGTAGTGCGCAAGCCGCGAACGGCGACGTGTACAAAATAGGCATCAGCCGTTCGGAATATCAAGCACTGACGCGCAAAAATGTCCTACAAAAAGCTGTGCGCGACGAGGCAGATATCAGGGCAGGTAAAGGTTGAACACCCCGCCACCCAAGGGACCACCATTGCGAATTTCGGTGCGCCCGTGCTCGCCGTTGCGCTGGTGCAGTTGCGCAATGCGCGCGGCGAAGTACAGACCAAGACCGGTACTGCCACTGGCCGGATTAATGCCCTGCACGTAATCCGCCTGACGTTCGATCATCTGGGCCGGGAAACCCTCGCCGTCATCATTGATCGACATCAGCAACTGCCCGGTTTCTTCGCCTACGGTGATCAACAGCGAATGCCGGGCGTGACGAATGGCGTTGTTAATCGCGTTGGCCAGCACCGTTCCAATCAACTCCCGGTCGAAGAACCCGAGAGGGCTCAAGGGATCAACCTCGTAAGTCACCAGAATACCGCGACTCTTGAACACGTCCTGATGAGCCGCCAACTGCGCTTCGATGAAATCGTCCAGCTCGTGATAGTCCGGGCGCAACGGCAACTGGTTGACACCGAGTTTGTAGAGCCCCAGCAACTGCACCAGCATGCCGTTGAGATGCGCGAACTCGTAGTCGATCACGCCTTGCTCGGCCGTTTGCTGCTGAGTCTCAGGCAAGCGTGCCAGCCACTGCCCATGAGCCTGCATCAGCATGGCCAGAGAGTTCTTCATGTCGTGAACGGTGGAGGCAATCACCGTGGAAAAGTCGAGCCCCTCGTCTGTATCATTCATTCGCCAAACGCCTTGCTTCGCAGCTTCTGATAACGCGGATAACGCGCATCGCTCTCGGGCATCATGCCCACCATTTTCAGGCACGTGCGGCACTCTTCCAGCAGCGCTGCGTCGAGATTGGCATCGGCCCCATGCAACAGCGACTGCGCCATATTGAGCGCAATACTGATGTTCTTCGGCTGCAACAACAGTGCGCCACGGAAAAGCTCCCGCGCCTCGGGCAGTGCCCCCGCTTTGTAACTGCGTACGCCCTGGCGGTTGAGATCGGCCGCGGCATTGCCGGAATTGAGAATCGCCGGATCGTCGGTCTGCTTGGCGATCCCCTGCATCACCACCGGGTCATCACCGTAAATCTCCGCGCAGTTTTTCAACATCGAATTGCCAGCGTCTGCCTGCCCCAGCATCTTCAATTGCTTGGCGACCAGCAGCGCCGCTTCGGCACTCATGAACTGCTCCATGCCATCCAGACGGGTCAGTGCCTGCTCCGTCAGTTTCTCGGCAGTTTCGGCATCGTTGAGCAGCAGGCTGGTGGCTTTCATCAAACGCGCCCGAATCTGCAGCCCCGGATCGTTGGCGTTTTCCTTGGCAACGGCGCTCAGGGTCTGGTTGATCTCCAGCCGAGTGCGGGTATCGAGCCCCTTTTCACTGCCTTTGCTGATGAGCGCATGAGCCAGGCCCAGATTGCTTTCCGGGTCCTTGAAGCGTGACTGCGCCCCTTGCGAAACCGCCTGGCGATAGGCTTTCGCGGCGCCTTCGAAGTCTTCGTTGGTCATCGCCAACTTGCCCAACAACGACTGCCTGCGCACCGCCAATGGCGACAGGCGAACGGCCTCTTCCAGCACATTTTGTGCGTTTTTGGTGTCGCCTTCAGCGACCAGCACATCGGCCAGGCCGTCATACAGCGCCGGCATCAGCGGGAAGGCCTTCAGCGCCTTCTCGTACACCGCTTTTGCCTGACCGGCCTGTCCACGCTTGAACAGCAATCGCCCCAGACCGACGTAAGCCCACGGCAACGGCCGATCCGCCAGAATGCTGTTGTACAAGCGCTCCAGCGCCTCATTCTGATTCATATCGCGCAGCGCATCGGCACGGTAGCGTAGGCAGAGCGGCGAATACCGGGGGTCCTGCTTGCACAGCGCAATACAGGCATTGAGGACTTCAACCGGCTTGCCCCGATCCAGCGCCTGCAGGATCGGCTTGAGCAACGTCTTGCGCTGCTCCAGCCGCTCCAGCCGCTGAGCCAGACCGGCGCGGTTGAAAGGCTTGGTCAAGTAAGCATCCGGCTCATGCTCTAGCGCACTGAGCACCATCGCCTGACTGCTCTCGGCAGTGACCATCAGAAACACACTTTCATGGCTGATCAGCTTCTCGACCATCAGGTCTTCGAGCACCTGCTGACCGTTCTTCTTGCCATCGCCGAGATGGTAGTCCTGCAGGATGAAGTCGTAGCGCTTCTGCGCACACATGCGCAGCGCCACCTCGCCCGTGTCGGCCGTGTCGACATCCTTGACACCCAGCTCACGCAACATCGACCTGACTGAACTCCGGAAATCCGAGAAATCATCGACGATCAAAAAGCTCTTTTGGTGGTACGCCAGCATCGAAGATTCCAGGCAATTAAGAAGATGAACCCAAAGACAAATGCAGGGACCCGCTCAACTCCGCTGCCCAGTATGGCGTCGCGCAGGACAACGGCCCAACGGGTTATCGGCCAGTTGTGGCGTTCCCTTATAGGTGCCAGCAAACAATTGTGGGTTTACGTGGGTGTCCTTCAAAAAAACCTCAAAAAGCTCTGGGTATGGCTCACCCGCTTCAATCTCTTCCCCACCCTGTTGCAACTGCTAAGCTACGAATTGGCAGCGCTCAAGCCGATCCACGGGCGGCCGTTGAGCATGGCGAGCGACAGACTGCAACCTGCAGGGAGGCAGGCCGAATGTGATCAAGCGCATTGGCAATTCGAGTTTGGAGACTGTTCCCGAGCCACTCGGCCGGGAAGAGGTGGAGCAGGTGCTGACGCGTCTACTGACCAGTCCGTTGTTTGCCAAGTCGAGCCGAATGGGCAGCCTGCTGCGGTTCCTGGTCGAGCACGACCTCCAATGCTCGGACATCCCTCTCACCGAGCACGCCATAGGCATCGCGGTGTTTCGCCGCGACCCGGCGGTCTACTGCACCAGCGACGATCCGGTGGTGCGGGTGCAAGTAGGCCGATTGCGGCGCAAGCTCACCAGTCATTACGCCACCCTTGGCCAGCAGGACCCGGTACGCCTGAGCGTGCCGCCCGGTTGTTACCGGTTGGCGTACGAGCGACTCAGGCCCAGGAGGACCGTCACACGCCATCCTGTCCTGCAGATCCTGCCGTTTACCTGCATCACCCGCCATGGCGACGACTTTACCCGGGGCTTGTACGAAGAGCTGAGCTGCAGGCTGTTCGAGTCGTTTGAACAGATGCGGCCACGTGCGAACCATGTGTTGATGAAGGTGCCACGAAGTAGCGTAACAGCCCCACCCCAGCGAGGCAGTTATTCCCTGGAGGGCAGCGTGCGGGTGGAAGCGGCTCGTGTTCGGGCCTCGGTACGCCTGATCGATGCCGCTCATGGCCGTATCCGCTGGTCGGCGCAGTTCGATCGCAATAGACCCTATGGCATCGCCACCCAGGAAGATCTGGCCGAATCCATCTGTCGGTCGCTGACAGGCTACTTCGCCCAAGGTGGCAGTGACGATTCCTGAGCAGAAGGGGCAACCGCAAGATTGCCCCGCCGTGACCTCAACTCACCAGGACATCAGCCCAGACGAAGTTCCAGCTGGTTCGCTTGCCTTTGGCGATCTGGATCAACTTGTTCTCATACACCGTGTGATTGACCGTGCCGGTATAGGTCAGGGTTCGGCTGGCGTTGTTTCCAGTCACCACGCCCGGTGTGCCGCCGGACTCGACCATGGCTTTTTTCAGGTCGGCTTCCGACGGGGCACTGCTCTGGTTTTTTTCAACGGTTACGAAACTCATGGTGTCACCTCTTCCGTGATTGGGGGATCAGTGGACAACAGGGCCCACAAGCACTCGCGTCCCTGCAAAACACACTGATGGCACTACTTTATTGGCCTGTAGAACGTTGCAGAAGTGACAACACGCCCGGGAAGGTAACAGCCCGGATACGGCCAGTATCGGGCGACGTAACTGATACGTATCAGCCAATCGCGAGTCGACTTGGCGCGAACGCCCAGGATGATGATGGCGAGCTGTATCTGTCAGCCCCTTCAATAGAATAAAAAAGCCCCGCCCGGTTATCGCCCGGCGGGGCTTTTTTGACCTTCTGCTGCCACCCTGCTGCCACGGAGAAAATGATCTGCCAGGAAAGTGGTTGAAGAGGCCCGATTTATATTGGTGTCCCAGGGCAGGTTCGAACTGCCAACCTTCCCCTTAGGATGGTCATCTCAACTCCAGCAGCCATTGACCAAACCCCGTGTTCATTGGGCTTTAAGTCCGGTTGCGTCCGTAAAAACGACCCCGTATAGTTCTTTTTGCACCCACCATGCACCCACGTGGACAAATTGAAAGAGAAGCTTACGGCCAAACTGCTGGCATCACTGCAGGTCACTGGCAACGGATACGAAGTCCACGATACCACCGTCGGCGGTCTATTCGTGCGAGTGACACCCGCCGGCGCAAAGTCATATGTCGTGTCCTGGGCTCGCGGCCGCAAGAAGACATTAGGGCGTGTTGGCATCCTCACGCTGGACCAGGCCCGAGCCGAGGCAACCCAATATCTCGCAGAGGCGCGAACGCTTGGCGAGCCGCTGGCTGTTACCCAAGGCCGGAGAGGCGCCACCCTGCCCTCCTTGCGCGAGTTCATCGACGACACCTATATGCCGTGGTTCAAGACGCACCACAAAGGCCACGAGAAGACGCAACACACCCTGAGCAACAACTTCGACGCGATCATGGCTCTGCGCCTCGATGCGATCACCGGCCGCGACCTGGAGCAGATCCGCACCACCTGGATGCAGGCCGGCAACAAGGCGTCGACGGTCAACCGAAAGATGGGCTCGATCAGCGGCGTTTTCAGTCGAGCTGTTGAATGGGAGTACATCGGTACACACCCGCTGGCCAAGCTGAAACAGCTCAAGGTCGACTCAATGGGGCTGGTCCGCTACTTGGACGCAGACGAGACAAAGCGTCTGCGCGAAGCGCTGGATGCCAGGCAGGACGAGATGCGGGCCGAACGCGAGAGCGCGAACAAATGGCGATTTGACCGAAACAAAAAGCAGCTCCCAAGCCTTCGGGATCTGTCATTCACCGATCACCTGAAGCCGATGGTTCTCGTGTCACTGAATACCGGCATGAGGCGCGGGGAGCTGTTCGATCTGAAATGGTCAGCGGTGAATTTCGACACGAAGACGATTACCGCCGCCGGCGACACAACCAAGACGAGCGACACGCGACACATCCCGATGAATAAGGAGGCCGTGAGCGTTTTGGAGAACTGGAAAAAGCAGGCCGGTAAATCTCGGTACGTTTTCCCGAGCCAAGAAGGCGACCGCCTTGAGGACGTAAAAAGCGCCTGGCTCAAGCTACTGGAGCGAGCCAAGATTGAGGGCTTTCGCTGGCACGATATGCGCCACGACTTCGCCTCACGCCTTGTGATGGCTGGCGTACCGCTCAACACGGTACGGGATCTGCTGGGGCACGCGGATATCAAGATGACTCTGCGCTATGCCCACTTGGCGCCAGGTACGAAGGCTGCGGCAGTAGAACTGATCTAGCCTTTGGGCTCAAAAGGAACGATCGTACGACTATCCCGAAACTCATCTACATGCCCAAGTAGATCGCTCCACCAGCGACGGATAGTGACTCGATCTAGACGGCCCTTGCCTTCTACCGTGAATAAAGTTGCAACTGTCGACTCTTCCGTCGCAAAAAAGAACGGCGAAGCCTTAATAGTCTCCCAGATTCGCTGCTCTTCATAAGTCAGCAAGCTCGGCAGGTGAAAGCACATATTTATGAACCGCTCGCTTTCATCGGTAGACCAAACCTCGCTTACAGCGCTAGAAAGAGACCATTTTTCAGTTTCTCCGTCGAAATAAAACGGCGCGTCCAAGTCAAAAGCTATTTCCTCTATAGCTGCCTCGACAACTCCTGTAATCGACTGTCGGCGAATACGCGAGATCAGCTCGATCATCATCTTTACCTTAGGGTCGAGACGCAGTGTCAACGTCTCTGTCTTCCGTGCGCCCTGGCTGGGCTTGTTCTTCGCCATCTCGTCCGCACCTGTCAATTTACGCTTAAACCGAATCCTACCTTTTGCGTCCAGCGAAGTCCATACGCTCACACACAGCCAATGATTGCAGTTGACGTACACCAAGTACAGCAATAGGATTCACACCGAGCCTTAGTCATCTCGACGGGGATTTGGAGAAACCCATGGAACAAGCACATCAGATTGCCCCCCTCTCGGTAAGCGTTGAGGACGCAGCAAGGATCGTCGGTTATTCCCGATCGGGCGTTTATGAGTTGATCGCTTCAGGAGACCTGAAGGCTTTCAAGCTTGGCCGGCGTCGCCTGATCCTGATGGCCGAGCTCAAGGCTTGGATCGAGCGCGCAGCAAAGGAAGGTGCGCGGTGATAGCGATAACGGTCCAGGGAGCAACACATGAATGGATTCAAACTGGAAGACTGCCCCCAGAGTTGGGGTCAGTGAAAAGAAGTGTCGAGCCAGTGCTACCAACACTGACCCGACGTATCGCACAGAGATCTTCGGAGAAACCCATGCAACGCATCGATTCTACAGCCGCTGCGGCCAATGATGCCACCTTCACCCTGCCACCAAACAATCCGACAGCAATGGTCTGGAGGGTGGCCGCATGAATATCACCATTTTCCTTCTTGACCGCGCTGGTCGCTCGTTCGGCCAACTCACTTTGCCGGCAACCACACTACTGGTTGACCTGCTGCCTCTGCGCAACCTCGGCACCTGGCGGGTGGGGATGAGCCAATGAACCTCGACTGCCCCCAAACTGCAAACGATGTAAGTGAGCCAATCATCGAGATGACAGATACCCAGCAGACAGCACTGATAGGGTTGATTGCTGTGGAGCAACGCCACGCAAGCCGTTGGTGGACGTTCCTAAACGAAATGCGTCGGCGCAACGAATTGCCGGACTGGGTAAAACGTCAGGCCGTCGGTGGCCACGCGGATTACGACCTCTGGAGCGAAAGCCGGACAACGCTGAACAATGCGTTGTTTGGCGCCTGTGATCCCGCCCGCCGCGGTAGCTTTCAGCAGGTGGTGCTCTGAATAACTCAACGCCTAGGAAAGCACATCCTGTCTCTAGGCCGGCCAACGAAAGTAATTGCTAACCGGCATGATCCAACAACCCTATACGGGGGCCTGCTCAATTTGAGCGCGCCCTCGCCCCTTCCTGCGAGCTGCTGATGGCTGTCAGAAAAACCAAGGGCAACATGAAGGCCAAGGCCAAACCATTCGCCATGGTGCTTTGGACTATGGGCCAGTCGGCCCCCTATCGCTCGCTGAGTTTCGTTGCCCGCTGCGTTCTAATGGAACTGCACATGCAGTACAACGGTAACAACAACGGCAACCTAGCAGCGACTCGCACAATGGCAAAAGAATGGGGGGTCAGCTCTCCCAACATCCTGCAAAAGGCGCTGGCAGACCTGCTGACGGGAGGGTGGATCATCCAAACTCGCAGTAGCCTGTTTTCTCGTCACGGATCGAGGTGCGCGCTCTATGCACTCTCCTGGTACGCGATCGATGAATGTCCTGGCAAAGATCTGGAAGTGTCGTGGACGCACGCTCCACCCAAAACCGTGCGCGAGCTAACAAATTCGAATTGATCCTGTATCGAATCAATACACGTAGCGGTATTGAATCAATACACGTAGAAAATTTCACCGTCCCGCTCTGTCCGGCTAGGTTCAGAAACCCACCCATCGTGTATTGAATCGATACCACTAAATCAATTCTTCCTGTATCGAATCAATACACCCTTATAGATATCTACCAACCAACTCTTCGTGAAAGGTGGTTTTGTAAGAACATCAGCACCAACAAGTCACCTGAATAATGCCTCTGAGGTGAACCAGCGGATACGCCACCATGCCTAATGCGACTATTTGCTATTTCCCCGACTTCTGCTCCCCTCCCATCCGGTTCCGAAGCGAATCCCAAAGCCTGTGCTACCTTCAATTGGTAATCGTCTGTCCATGATTGTCCATGCGTCACTTGGAGGATTTTGTCGTGCTCGAAAGAATCGAAAGGATTCAAGGAATAGGCCTTCTTCACGACGTCAATGGCAAACCTCTGAAGCTATGGAAGGCACAGTTAATTTACGCGGATAACGGACGAGGAAAATCTACACTGGCAAGTATTCTCCGATCAGCTGCGACGGGAGACCCCACGCTGATAACCGAAAGAAAGACCATCGATGCAAGCTTGGCTCCACTGGTAGATCTAACGTTTGGAAGTGGCCATAAAGTCTCTTTTTCGAACGGTGTATGGTCAGAAAAGAGACAGGAACTCTTGGTGTTTGATGCTGACTTTGTCGAGAAGAATGTTCATTCTGGCGGTATCGTAACTCCTGGACAACGTAAAAACCTGCTTCAATTCGCCTTGGGCTCGTCAGCAGTGAAAGCACGTGCGACTGAAGAAGAAACAACTAAGCTCGCAGCAACTGCCAATTCTGAAGTTTCACAAATCACTGCACAATTGGCAGGATTTCATCAGGGAATGCTTCTGCCTGCTTTTCAAAAACTCAGTCTTGATCCAAGCGCCGCGACAAAAATAGCAGACCTTCAAAAAAAAATTCAAATCGCGAACAACATTAACAATATTCTTGCGCGCCCTCTTCCGGATCAAGCCCCACTACCCACACTTGACCTTGAAAGCTTATTCAAAATATTAAACACCTCCTTAAATGACATACAAGAAGACGCAGAAAGCATCATCCAAAAACATCTCCAACACATATCAAAACCAGATATTGAAAAATGGATTAGTGAAGGGCAAAAATTCGATGACAGCAAAAATTGCCCTTACTGCGCGCAGAGCACTTCTGAGACAGATTTGATCAAAGCATATAGAACACACTTCAACAAATCCTATGAAGAGCTAAAACAGCAGGTGTCAGTGCTTGAGCGAGGAATTCAAATTCGGGCATCCGACTCTGTGATTGATGCTTTTGATGTTGGCTTTTCAAAGGCAACCGCAGCTATTGCTCAATGGATATCCGAGGTAAATACACCTTCATGTAGCTTTGAAAGCGCGAAAGCCAAAGAGCTTATCGGAGCATTGCGAGACTTATTATTAAACCTCGCCTCCTCCAAAATCAGCAAGCCACTGGAAGTCATTGGCAATAGTACAGAAAAAAGCCAAGCACAAGAACTTTGGTGTAAAATAATTCAACTAATGACACAAGCAAACCAGCAAATTCAAGACTCTAAATTACTGATCGAAAAATACAGAACCGGCCTCGCATCTGAAAATGCAACACTGATGAGCCAGCAAGTAATTGCACTCCAACTGGGAGCGGTTCGGCACAGCAAAGCTGTTACCGCTCTATTCACATCACTTGCTGGGGCAAAACAAAACGCAACTGAGGCAGAAACCAAGAAAAAGGCTGCCCGGACGCAGCTAAACGAACAAATGTCAGCGGTATTATCTACTTTTCAAAAGTCCATCAACTCACTGCTTGAGAAATTTGGAGCGACGTTTCGTATCGAGAAAATGGATTCAAACTTCAGAGGCGGCTCCGCTCGTAGCGAATATGGGTTACGTCTAAGAGGAATGTCAATCTCTCTCGATGGAACACCAAAATTCTCCACAGTTCTAAGCGAAGGGGATAAACGAACATTAGCGTTTGCTTTTTTTTGTGGCGACTGTTTCCGCAGATCCAAGTCTATCTCAGAAAATCGTTGTCATTGATGACCCCATGTGTAGTCTTGACGTCAATCGAAAAAACCAAACCAGAGCAATACTTAAGAGCATCCATGACAAGTCAGAGCAACTTATAGTATTGGCTCATGACCCTTATTTTATCCGAGATATGCGTGATGAGTTAAACGCAAAGGACACACCAGCGCTACAAGCCATTCAATTACGACATGCTGCTAACGGCTATAGCGATCTTGATAAATTTGATGTAGACAAAGAGTGCGAGTCCCCCTTTTATAGACATCATCGGGTACTTACGGAGTTTTGCGCCGGAGCCCCTCACGACTCAAGGAGTACCGCAAAAGCCATCAGACCATTCTTAGAAGGCTATTTACATCGCCGATTCCCAGGACTACTCCCAAGAGATTCAATGTTCGGCCAAGTCTTAACTCATATAAGGAATGCAACAACACCGAGCCCCCTAATTTACGCACAAACTCTCGTCGATGAACTTCAAGACATTAACAATTATGCAGGTCAGTTCCATCATGACACGAATCCAGACTGCGACTCAGTACAGATCACTTCTAGCGAATTATTAACTTACGGCGAAAGAGCCTTAAAGGTAGTTTACAGCGGCATGGTCGAGCCTACCTGAATCTGTAAATCCATATCAGACTGCATGCTGGTTTGGTTGTTGTCCTTTCACTTAAACGCCCTCAAACCTGAGGGCATCTCCACTTCTAAACTTTCGTAGTGCCCGATCCATCCTCAGGCTGAGGGCGAAAGGTGAAGAGGTAGCCCTACCCCTGGCCAAGGGTCAGATCTCAAATCTGACCCTTCTGGATTTCAAATCCGAAAGTGGGGATGGTCCAAAACTGGGCCATCGTCGGTGTACTCAAATCTGAGTACACCAGGTGCTTGGACGAGATGTGAGCAAAATTCCGCGCATCTGGCTAATGCCCTCAAATCTGAGTGCATAACCGCGCGCCCGCTGCATGGAACCAAGGTAATTACCCTGCTACTTATCCACATAACAAACAAAATAGTCTTCCTATAATCAGAATTGCAGCTGAATATCTCGCATCGATGGCAATCAGCGGAACATTTCGCCTATCTCGCACATCAGATTGGCCGACTCCGCAAAAGTGTGGAGACGCCCCGCCACCCAATAACGTTAACCCACCGTTATCTAACGTTAGCCAGGCCGGACACCAGGTCGATATGAGCGCGCACTGCTACCCTTCGGATTCACATGGAGGGATGCAATGAACAACACGATGATCGCCGGCCTGCTCAACGCACTGAATCAAAACCAACTCGCCCTGGGCGCCGCTGTAGAAGAGCTCTCCAACTGGGTCGAGCAGCGCGGATCGGCGGACGTCGCCGAAAACGTGCGCGGCGCACTGGCCACTCTGGATGAGAACCTGGAGTTCATCAGAGACGGAATCACCGAGCTTTCAACCTCGGGCCGACCGCGCACCTGACTGAGTCCATCTCCTTCCAGCGGGGTTGAAGGCTCGTTGCCGAACAGATATACAACCCTCTCAGGGAAATCGCCCTTACCGGAGCAGGAAGAAATGGTAGACCCGATAACAGTAAGCACAGGAGCAGCGGCGGCGGCCTATCTCTCGAAGGATGGGGTAGCGAAACTTCTGGGGCCCACAGCGGATTACTTGGGCGGAGAGCTAAAAAGTCTCGTAGAGAAAAGCCAAAAAAATTTGGGCGCAATCTTCAAAAGCGCTACCAGCAAGGCCGGAGACAAGCTGTCGGAACCCGGCGTAGTCAACGCTCGAGTTTTGAAGCACGTCATTGATGAGGGGCGATTTACCGAGGAGGCGTTATTCGCTGAGTATTTTGGTGGAGTGTTGGCATCGGCTCGCACTCCAGATGGAGTAGACGATAGAGGTGTCTACTACGCCCAGATCGTTCAATCCATGTCCGTTTATCAGCTACGCATGCACTACCTTTTTTACTACCTGATGTGGAACCTCGCAAAGGGACGTCAACTGGATCTAAACAGTTACGTAGACCGTTGCAAGTTGGAGTTGGTGCTACCTGCTAGGGTTTACGAGCGGACCTTTGGGGTAGTGGACGGGCGAAAAGAGATGTCTTTCATTGTTCATGGGCTCTCGGGCTTAAGTCGAGAAGACCTAATTGAAGAATCCTGGCAATTCGATAATCCTAAGGTATTGAAGGCATCACATATCGAAGTGGACAGCCACGCTTTTTGCGTTGCACCGACTATCGCTGGAATAGAACTCTTCATTTGGGCGCATGGTATGGGCGAACAAGGGCTGCGGGCCTTTCTCGACCCACAATTAGTAGAAAAAGATGAATTAGGTATTGAATTCAAGGAATTAGCTAGATTTAAGACTCAAATGGAAACTCAGCTCACGGGGAGAGGGATCTGAGTTCGAGCCTCACTTGCGGCGAGCCTGACAGCAGGCTGGAGCAGGCGGTAAATGTGATCATGGCTCACATTTGAGCCATCCGAGGCAAAGTGAGACTCCATCACTTTACCCCGGGTTGCATCCCTGCTGGTTTTACGAGCAGATCGTAAATAGCCCTTTGGCGAAAAGGCGAACTACCGAGGATTTCTCTGTGGTTCGAAAATCCCACCGTTCAGGGGTATTTCCCCAGTGGGGGATCATCCAGATTTTGACGCATAGCTCTGCCTCAGTGCGCGACACCGGTTTCCCACCAACGGTGTAAAACTGCCCTGCCATATCAGGAGCCTTGGTGAGCTGGTCCAGAGCCGTCCCCTCAAGCACGGATGTTTAACCCCCGCTGGTCACGGAGCCTCACTGATGGATGGCGCAAATCTGCGCCATCAATTCCGCGACACGTTTTCATTATTCGCGAAACGTGTCGCGACACCTGCCCTACCGAAATGGGAGGTCAGGTCCAATGTCCAGCAATCGGGCTTTGGCCACCACCTGGATCTAAAATCCATGTCCGATCTGAAATCCAACTTCCCCCAGTGAAAAGCGTTAGCGCTCGATCCGCACGACCCTGCAACGGGGTAATGGCCAAGTTCTTCCAACTTGGTCAGATTTGAAATCGGTACAAGGTGTGGTGCTGATGACCATTCCTCCACAGATCACAACCCTGTATCACTTTGCCTACCATCGACTTACTGCAACAGAAACGCCCTCCTCGATCCGCTGCAAACCAACTATTTCAGTCCCATTTAATCCGGTTACGTGTAGCACTTTATGTGCACCCATAAAGCACTGGATAAATGATCAGATCATGCCTAATGTGAGTTTTTTGAGCCATTCAAAACCCATTCGAGGCCACCTGATGAATACAGCCAAGCCCGCCCGAGGACGCCAGCACAGACCAACCCGTTCTGAAGTTGCTGCGGCCTGGGGTCGACTCCGCGAAGCCGCCGCCGACGGAAGCGTTCAAGCATCCGCGCTGCTGATCGCCCTCGCAGAAAACAAACCCGTCATTGCCATGGATTCCACAACTGCATGACTGATCGAGACAAATCGGGCAAATGGAAGCCCGGCCAATCCGGCAACCCTGGCGGCCGCTCCGGAGAAACTCAGGCCATCCGCGCCAAGCTGGCCAAGGGTGCAACAGCCGTCACCACGAAAGTGCTTGAGGCCGCAAAAGGCGGCGATATGCAGGCCTGCCGCTTGATCCTTGAACGCCTGGTGCCGCCGATCAAGCCGACCTCCGAGCCCGTGCAATTCGAACTCGACGATACCGACCTTCCCAGCGCCGCCCGCTCGATCTTGCGCGCCGTTGCCGCCGGCCAGATTGCGCCCGACCAGGGCAAATCACTCATTGAAGGCTTGGGCGCTGTCGCCCGGGTGATCGAAGTTGCCGAACTGCAAAAGGCCGTCGAAGAACTCCGCGAGCAGATGGAGGGAATGCAGCGATGAGCCTGAAAGCGTTGAAGGCCGAGATCAAACGCATTGCCGAAAAGATGGGCATCGACGAAGAGATGGTTGTGCTGATCGTGCTGGCTGTCGTGAATGCCAGCACGACGCCCATGGACCTGCCTGAGACCGTCGGCCACATCGTCAACTACCGCATCAACGGTCTGAACGTATCGCTCTACTTTCCCTTCTGCGAGATGAACAGCGCAGACGCCGAAGAGGTGGCTAGGGCGATGATCCTGCACGTAATCGATGTTGAGCGCCCGAGCCGTCCGTACCAGGTCGGCATCATGGATATGCAGCCATTTCCACCGGCGGGCGCCTGGCAGTTACAGCGACCACCTGAAGGCATCAGCCTGTCGGACTACGTAGCCGACCAATACCGTCAAATCATCGAGGCTCGCGATGAGCATCCGTAGCCAGATCGCCAAGCTGCGGCAACAGACCGGCAGCACTCAGCTCAACAACGACGTGCGAGAAATCAGCGACCTGATGGACGAGTTGAGCGCCGCGGCCGCCGGCGGCGGAAGCCCACGAGGGAAAATCTCTCTCGACGAGATTTTCAACGACACCCAACACGCACACAGGGCCGATCAAGGCCCACACAACCAAAAGGTATCCCAATGAAGATTGGTAAAAGAGCAGTTCTCCGAGTTGGCCTGACCAACGTCCATTACTCCGAATACGACCACTCGCACATCGAGTCGCGCACCTTCTCAGTCCAGCAAGCGGATGGCAGCAAAGGTACTTGGCAAGCTGGCGGGCTGATGAAGTCCGCTCGCAAACTCCAGATGCTCGCCCTGGAGACGTTCAAAGACGCCGGGGAAGACATCATCTCGATCCGCGCCAATAAGGACTTCAATGCGGCCGCCATTGAGCGCCTGAGCAAGGAGAAGATTGAAGGTCTGACGGCCGCCCTGCTTCCAGCCATGCAAACAGTCGCCAAAGATATGTCCACTCTGGCTGAAACCGTCACTCGGGGCTTCTCACCGGTCAGCCAACGCGCCAACACCGACATCGTCGGCTTCCTGGCTGACCAGGAGCTTCGCACCCTCGTTCGAGGCCTGAGCACCGACGACCGTCGTAACCTGATGGCCGAAGCGCGCCTCGGCAATCATCCCGAAATCGTAGAGGCAGTCTTGCGAGCAAACCCGATGCTCTCCGGCCTCAACGCAGAATCGGCCGCCGGCCTGTCCCGAGCTGGGATCGCGGCCTCTCGTGCTGACGACGTGGAGGCGCTGCGCCAAATGCTGGCCGTCTATGACGACGTGCTGAAGACTACCTCTCAAGTCGGCGTCTCGCTCAGCGGCCTTGTTGCAAACTCTGCCGGTTATGCCAATCGCTTTGAAAAGTGGCGGTCGGGTTGTGATGGTTCTGAAGCATTGCGTGAATGGCTCGGCAAGTTGCCTGCACGCCCTCAGCCTAAAGCCGATGCCGCCGCCACTGAAGAACATGAAGCTGCCTAATTAGCGCGCCCCGTGGTCGTCGATGCACGACCACCTAGGGCGCAGGAGCACACCGTGACCACCTATCAAGAACGCTTCGCCGAGGCATGCAAAACCACCGAGTTCACGAACCATGAACAGATGATTGGCGGGTACATCGTTTGGGATGTTCAGCACATTCGCGACGGCCAGAAGGTTGTCATTGATGGACCATTCTTCACTGAAGACGAAGCCCGGGTATCGGCTGACCTGTTACGCGGCACCTTCCGCGGCGCCCGCGCACATCAAGCCATTCACTGCTCGGCCTGGAACCCAAGCCCACAGCGCGAGAAGGCAATTCGTGACGACGCGATGGCCTCTCGAATGATCCTGGCGATGCAACTGCGTGTCGACGTGCCAACCAACAGCGCCACAGGCGCACTGGAGTAAAAGCGATGGCAATGGCCACCAACTACGGCAGCAAGACTCGAATCTTGCTCGGCGGCTCGGCCGCGAAGCTGTTCGGGCGTGAGCACACCTACGAATTGTCGACCGGCGACGTGCGCGAGGCTGTAAAGGCGGTCGACGTAAACCATCCAGGCTTTGCCAAGTACCTGACATCTGCGAAAGAAAAAGGCCTGGAGTTCGCGATCTATCGCAACCGAAAAAACGTCGGTGAAAAGGAGCTGGAGCTGGGCGGCACGAGAGAGATCCGAATCGTCCCGGTGATTTGCGGGAGCAAGCGTGCCGGCTCGATGCAAACAATTGTTGGTTCAGTTCTCATCATTGCTGGAGCAGTGATAACAGCCATGGGTGGTGGGGCTGCGGGGATTCCGATGATGAAGATGGGGGCTGTTGTTGCCGTTGGAGGCATTGTTCAGATGCTCAGCCCCCAAGCCCAGGGATTGAAAACCAGCGCCGCCCCCGAAAATACACCGGGCTACGCGTTTGGCTCAGCCCGCAACACCACCGCCTCTGGCAACCCGGTGCCGCTCTGTTTCGGCAAGCGTCGGGTGGGTGGGGCGATAATCAGTGCGGCAATTTACGCTGAGGACCAGATGTAAGGTGCTTCCTTACAAGGCGCTCGCCCATACCACTACTTAAAACAAGTCGCTTTGCTCAAGTCGTCGAAGTAAAAGCGATGCTAACGCGAGATGATCCAGGCAGACGTCAGGATCATCTGTAGCCTCAACATCGTGACCACGCGGGTTTCGGATTGCCATCATTGCGCCTGAAAAAATGAAGCAATACCCCTTCTGTTCGTCTTTTTCGCTGGTATTAGATAATCCAGTGAGGCTCAGAAGAGGAGTTGTCTCATTGAAAGCTCGCATCATTAATTTAAAGCCCGACTCATCGATCTGTGCGAGCCTCTGAACAGTCCTATCAACAAACTTAAAAGCTTCGAATGTTGCCTCAGCGCAATGCCCATCATCAAAAAGCTTTTTTACCTTTTCAGGAAGCTTCGGATGAATGTTTCGGAGATCAAAAGCATGTAACGGGGAAACGCTCCGCTCTTCAGCATTATTAAACCCAACTGAACGTCTCACGATCGCTTCGAAAGCCTTAAGAGTTACTGCCATTCAACAGATTCTCCCGAATGCTTTTGAAAATGCGATCGTATGTTTCCTGGTCACCACCGGCAGGCAAATTTATCTCCACCCGAACAGTAAGCGCCATACCATTTCCTTGCGCTGCTACCGCATCAGCTTTCGGTACCATAGCCGCGCGTTCAGCATCCAGACTAACTGCGCTCTCACTTGCCTTGATCTGAGTTGCTGGCTTAGCACGCGGCGGCCTTGGGGTAGAATCGGCCTTCTTAACTTTACTGGAAGGAGAACGCACAGACTCCTCAGTTTGACCGCATAGAACGGCCAACGCTTGGAACGTCGACGCTTGACGTTTCCCTACAATATCGCTTGTATGATCATGGTTTCTGAAGAACGCAATCAACCTATTTGTCGGAAGCTTCCATGCATCATCTCCATGAAGATCAAACAGTGCGTCATAGGCAGGCTTTACTAGACCGCTCAAACCTGCCTGGAAATCCGGGTCCTCGTGTTGATTGAATACACCTACAGCAACAGAATTCTTTTTGTTATCTGCATCAAGCACGCTGATAAAACGCAGGGTGTTCAACACATACGATTCGTTGTTAGGAGCAATTCCAAGCTTCTTTAGCGTATCTGCCGTTAGTTGAGCGGGGAATGCCCTTCTCAGTTGGTTTATTGTCTGTGTAAGCCCTGTAGCACCTGACGTATAAGGGTGTTTGTCTGCCATTGCTTCCATCCTGGTCACATTGCACTACAACGATGACTGGCACTGCATCGGCTCAGCCCTGGTGGCAATCCGACGCTACTGCCTTCCATTCATTCTGTCCAGTAGCACGGAACCGGACATTAGAATAGAGCCTCTTCCAAGCAAACGTACGGCTTGAGTCATCGACTCAGATGAGTATGCCTATCCAGATACGCGCAGATTTCGCCTTTTTCAGCCTTTTCGCTTGATAAGTAACACCCAAAGTGAAACAGTATTAGGAGAACACCCTAACTGATACAGGCCCCCATCATGTTCATCCGTGCATACCTCCGAGCATCGACCGAAGAGCAGGACGCCGGCCGCGCTCGCGATTCACTCGAGCAGTTCGCCGCCGATCACGACAAGACGATTGCCAGTGTGTACCTGGAGAATGCCAGCGGTGCGACCGCAGACCGGCCTGAGCTGCTGCGTCTGCTCAAAGATGCGCGCAAGGGTGATGTGTTGCTGGTGGAGTCGATAGACCGCCTCTCACGCCTTCCTGTGGAGGACTGGCAGAAGCTCAAGGCTGCGATTGACTCCAAGGGACTGCGCATCGTCGCGCTCGACCTGCCAACGAGCCACCAGGGCATGCAGGACACCAAGGGCGACGAGTTCACCGGGCGGATGCTGGGGGCGATCAACTCGATGCTGGTGGAAATGATGGCTGCTATTGCCCGCAAGGATTACGAGCAGCGCCGCGAGCGCCAGGCCCAGGGTATCGAAAAGGCTAAGGCCGCCGGCAAGTACCAAGGGCGACCTGTAGACGTAGATCTGCACAAGCGCGTGACCGAGTTGCTCGGCGCTGGCCTCGGCATCCGTGCAACGGCAAGACACGCCAACTGTTCTACGACTACGGTACTAAGGATTAGGGAATTGAACTGAACTGCTATTTCTCAGGCTCCGACAAAATAGCGTCATGCAGCTTGATTCCATAGCCGTCCAGTACCTTCTGGATGGCGGTTCGGCCTGTTTCAGAATCGGAAATGTTGAGTCTTTCTTTTTGCTCGATCAGCTTTACTGTGAGGAACACGATCGTTGCAAGAGCAGTAATAGGCTTTAGAGCAAACCCCCACTCAAACTCCGAAAACGTTTTTCCATTGAGAAGTCTCAGCGTATCAACACACTCGTTGTACTCCCTCACAAACTCAAAAACCTCTCCAATTCTTCTTCGCTGATCTGGAGTGAAATCTTCGTACTGCTTTTCTAAGATGCCTCTGATCGTAAAGAAATCTATACGATATGGAGCAGATACAGGTCCATAAGAATCCAAGCTGCGCCCGCGGCGCTCTTTTGGATCGTTACGACGATTGTGCTCCTTTGCGAGCAACCGAATAGCCTCGACAGCCCTGTCCCTTACGTCAGAGAGCTCAACATAGAAACGGTTTAGGCCAACCTGCTTGCCTTTCGACTCCTTCCAGCGCCCCCAGAAGAAATCTGCAAAAGGCTTAACCAGAAGCTTCAACGTAGCGAGAATTGAGAAGGTTTCCGGCACTTAAAGCCCCTTGCGGTTATCCGGCTGCACCCACTATGCACCCATGGCCAAACACGCCGAATTACAAAAAGAGCTGAAAGCCTTGAGTTATATGGTGTCCCAGGGCAGGTTCGAACTGCCAACCTTCCCCTTAGGAGGGGGATGCTCTATCCAATTGAGCTACTGAGACACATGCCGGCCGCAAGGACATGCGGCGCGATGGACGGCGTGCATGTTAACGGGCAAGCCCGGTTTTGTCATGTCGTCTGTAGGGCTTATTAAGTGTAGGCAAGCGCCCAGCCTCGATCACGGCATCAGACTCGATGCGGTTTTGCGCTGACACCCTCTCGCCTCAACAGAGTCAGCAAGTTGTCGACTGCAGTTGAAAGCTCGCCAGAATTATCCAGCTGAAAAATCCCCTCTGCATGATCCTGCGCAGCATCCGTTGAAAACAGGGCATTGCGCTCAAGTCGGGCTTCGATTTCCTCAGCGCTTTCGCGCCCTCGCCGCACAAGACGTTTGCGCAAGACATCGGTTTTTACCGTCAGCAGTATGGGCAACAACGTCGGATAACGCGCTATGGCTTGAGGCAGATGACCTCTTGAGCCATTGATCAGCACATTGCGACCTTCACTCAACCACTGATCGATCTCTGCCGGAATGCCGTAATCAAGCCCATTGGCATGCCAGCACAGTGCAAAACCGGCCTCGCGCTTGATCCGAGCGAATTGCGCCGTAGAAACGCCAAAAGCGTCTTCGCCGACCGATTCAGCCGACCGGGTAATCACTCTGCGCGCCACAACGCAATCGAGGTGAAGCAGAGCGTCGCGGGCGGCATCGATCAGGCTATCTTTGCCAGAACCGGACGGCCCCATCAAATAAATAAGTCTGCCGCGCATCCCCACATCATCCCCCATTACGTGTTCGCCCTAGTAAATCGGCCATTTGCCACTATTCTGTATCAGGTAAGGAACGAAGATCGTATCCGCATAGCATGCACGTTCAGGAGCGCTCAGGCACCCACCTGTCGGGCAAGAGGACGCGGTCAGATGTACGGGCCCGGTGACTGTTTTCAAACCAGTCCGCATTTCTGATAATTGGTGCTGGCATAACGCCTGCTTCCAGTTCAATATTTGTCACAGAATTGACGCCAATGATCTGGCAATTTTGAGGCATGATGCGGGCCTCTTATCAATTCAGGTTGAACATTTGGCAGCGAAGCTTGTCCTACTGACATCCTGCGGCCAATTCCGAGAACCGCTCCCCTGAACTAACCGGTTAAATATATGCGCCCATTGAAACAGGCAATTTATTCCAGCCGTACGGCTGACAAGTTCGTCGTACGTCTGCCAGACGGGATGCGTGAACGCATTGCCGAGGTGGCTCGCAATCATCACCGCAGCATGAATTCCGAGATCATCGCGCGCCTGGAGCAGAGTCTTATTCAGGAAGGCGCGCTGGGCGAAGAATTGAGCATGCGCCTGGACAGCCCCGAGCTGTCACTGCACGAACGCGAACTGCTTCAACGTTTCCGTCAACTCTCCCACCGCCAGCAAAACGCACTGGTTTCGCTGATTGCTCATGACGCCGAAATGGCCGCAGACGCCTCCTGATTACATCCCGAAAGCTCAAGCCAGCCATGTGCTGGCTTTTTTTTTGCCTGAAAATCAGGTAATCGCTTTCTCGACGGCAAGCTCAATCGCCATCGACATCACACTAAATAGATTAAAAATGAAACTGCGCGGCCTGCTGGCTTGAGCAAGGCCGGGCAATAGAAACTAGAGCAGGAAGATAGTCGCCAGCCCGAGGAAGATGAAGAAGCCGCCGCTGTCGGTCATGGCCGTGATCATGACACTGGCGCCCATTGCAGGGTCGCGCCCGACCCGTGCCAGGGTCATTGGAATCAATACCCCCATCAACGCCGCCAGCAACAAATTCAAGGTCATGGCGGTAGTCATCACCACCCCCAGCGACCAACTGCCATACAGCAGATAGGCCACCATGCCGATTACCCCACCCCAGACCAGGCCATTGATCAAACCTACCGCCAGCTCCTTGCGCATGAGGCGCGAGGTATTACCGGTGCTGACCTGATCGAGCGCCATGGCACGAACGATCATGGTGATCGTCTGGTTGCCGGAGTTACCGCCAATACCGGCAACGATTGGCATCAACGCTGCCAAGGCCACCAGTTTCTCGATAGAACCTTCAAACAAACCGATTACCCGCGACGCCACAAACGCGGTAATCAGGTTGATCGCCAGCCAGGCCCAGCGATTGCGCAGGGACTTCCAGACTGACGCGAAAATATCTTCCTCTTCACGCAGACCCGCCATGTTGAGAACTTCGCTTTCGCTCTCTTCACGAATCAGGTCGACCATTTCGTCGATAGTCAGACGACCAATGAGCTTGTCGTTCTTGTCGACCACCGGGGCCGAAATCAAGTCATAACGCTCAAAGGCCTGCGCAGCATCGTAGGCATCTTCGTCCGGGTGAAAACTCACCGGATCGCTGGCCATGACTTCCGAGACTTGCTTGTCAGGATCATTGACCAGCAATCGCTTGATTGGCAGCACACCTTTGAGCACGCCGTCATAGTCAACGACAAACAGCTTGTCGGTATGACTCGGTAGCTCTTTGAGGCGACGCAAGTAACGCAGAACCACTTCAAGACTGACATCCTCACGGATCGTCACCATCTCGAAGTCCATCAATGCGCCGACCTGCTCCTCGTCATAGGACAACGCGGAGCGAACACGCTCACGCTGTTGGCCGTCAAGGGTTTCCATCAGCTCGTGGACGACGTCTCGCGGCAGCTCAGGGGCCAGGTCAGCAAGTTCGTCAGCATCCATCTCCTTGGCCGCAGCCAGGAGCTCGTCATCGTCCATGTCGGCGATCAGGGTTTCGCGAACCGAGTCGGATACTTCCAGCAGGATGTCGCCGTCGCGCTCGGCCTTGACCAACTGCCAGACAGTCAGACGCTCGGCGAGCGGCAAGGCTTCAAGGATGTAAGCAACGTCGGCGGAGTGCAGATCATCGAGTTTGCGTTGCAACTCGACGAGGTTTTGCCGGTGGACCAGGTTCTCGACCAGATCGTGGTGAGGACCCTCCTGACGATGAGTCAGGTCTTCGACCACCCGCTGGCGATGCAGCAGCTCAACGACTTGAGCAAGGCGGTCTTGCAAGCTTTCTTGCGTTTTCTTTACTTCAACTTCAGTCATAGGCGAACTCCACTCCCAGCAGCGGGGCACGCCGGAAGGATCAATCAGTCAATTCATGATTGGTAAAACGGGGTACTGAGTAACTACTGGGTAAGTCCATGGAGGTATTCCACAAGCCCCGGCGGGGCTGACGGGCGCAATCATACACCGCCTGACGGTTTTAAACGTCAAAAAATCCGGGCCAGAACAAGCGCTTGCGAGACAAACCCGGGCACTGTCCGCATACACGAAACTGCGACGACTCATTCTGAAAAGAAAACACTCCACCGCTGAAAAATGCAGCAACTACCCTTGATCGTGACCGTCACGGAGGACGCCCAATGCCCAGGAAAAAACTCGCAACCCTGCTGATCGCCCCGCTGTGCCTATCGCTTCAGGCCACCGCAACGACCGTACATCGATGTGAAGACAGCGATGGCCGCATCACCTATACGACGCTGAGCTGTCCTCCTGGGGAGGCGCTGTCGCAACAGAACATTTACAACCCAAGCCCATTCAAGTTCGATGCAATGCTCCCCGACACCACTCCTCAAGAAACATCAGGTATTAAAAGTAAACCGAGAGATCCGACCATTGTCGGCCAGTTGAATGACAAGTGCGGGAATCTACTCAGCGCCAAGGAGCGTCGCGAAGCGATCATCAATCAGCGGATCGTTCCTGGCATGAGCCAACAGGAAGTTGAAAGTGCACTGGGCAAACCAGACAAGATCAGTACTCGGAATGCGACAACGAATTATCGCTACGACAGCAAGAAAGGTCGTAGCGCGCAAATCGTGTTCGATGAGAAGGGATGTGTAAAAGGCAAATCCCAGACAGCAAAAAGCCCGCGTTAGACGCAGGCTTTTTGGTGTTTGGTGCACTCGACAGGATTCGAACCTGTGACCGCTCGGTTCGTAGCCGAGTACTCTATCCAGCTGAGCTACGAGTGCAATTTGTGTTTTTAGACCAGATCACAACTGGTTGAAGCCAGGTTACCTGCATGACTGCAAACAACCCTTAAATGGTGCACTCGACAGGATTCGAACCTGTGACCGCTCGGTTCGTAGCCGAGTACTCTATCCAGCTGAGCTACGAGTGCATTTGTTGCCGCGCATTATAGGCCGTTGAATCTTTTTGTAAAGCGCTTTTTTCTAGTAATTTCAACAACTTACCGAAGAAGCCAGATTACAACGTACTAAACGAATAATGGCGGAGAACGGGGGATTCGAACCCCCGACACCCTTTTGAGGTGTACTCCCTTAGCAGGGGAGCGCCTTCGGCCACTCGGCCAGCTCTCCGCAACACGGGGCGTATCTTAACCAACCTTTTCCCCGTTTGCAAACATAAAAAACGATAAAAATTAATGGCTTGGTTCGTCGTCCTTCTCTTTCTTGATCCGCAGGTAGATTTCCTCACGGTGAACAGCAACTTCTTTAGGCGCGTTAACGCCAATACGCACTTGATTTCCTTTAACGCCGAGCACGGTCACAGTGATTTCGCCATCACCAATAATCAGGCTTTCTGCGCACCGACGAGTCAGAATCAGCATACCTTTCTCCTCACGCATTTCATTTCAGGGACAACAGTCTGCAAAAAAAAGGCGCTCGACCTACAACCAGAACGATCGCAGCCCTACACGCCTAAGTATTGACCAGCACGAGCAAAAGAACAGGTTCCTGTCGCGCCACTCAAAAAAACGAAGGGCACGGTCAGACCGCGCCCTTCGGGCAACGCATCACTCGCCCTGTCGGGCCGGAGCGTCCAGTTCGAAAGCCGTGTGCAGAGCGCGCACAGCCAGTTCCAGGTACTTCTCTTCGATCACCACGGAAACCTTGATTTCCGAAGTCGAGATCATCTGGATGTTGATGGTTTCTTTAGCCAGGGCTTCAAACATACGGCTGGCAACGCCTGCGTGCGAACGCATGCCGACGCCGACGATCGACACCTTGGCGATCTTGGTGTCGCCAACGACTTCACGGGCACCGATCTCGCGGGCGGTGTTTTCCAGCACGGTCTGGGCCGCCTGGTAGTCGTTGCGGTGCACAGTGAAGGTGAAGTCGGTGGTGTTATCGTGCGCAACGTTCTGCACGATCATATCGACTTCGATGTTCGCAGCGCTGATCGGGCCGAGAATCTTGAAGGCCACGCCCGGGGTGTCTGGCACGCCACGGATGGTCAGCTTGGCTTCATCGCGATTGAAAGCGATGCCGGAAATGATCGGCTGTTCCATGGATTCCTCTTCATCAATAGTAATGAGGGTACCCGGACCCTCCTTGAAGCTGTGCAGTACGCGCAGCGGAACGTTGTACTTACCGGCGAACTCGACCGCACGGATCTGCAACACCTTGGAACCGAGGCTGGCCATTTCCAGCATCTCTTCGAAGGTGATCTTGTCCAGGCGCTGAGCCACGGACACCACGCGAGGGTCGGTGGTGTAGACGCCGTCGACATCGGTGTAGATCTGGCACTCATCGGCCTTCAAGGCCGCTGCCAGCGCCACGCCGGTGGTGTCGGAACCGCCACGACCGAGGGTGGTAATATTGCCGTGTTCGTCGACGCCCTGGAAACCGGCAACGACAACCACGCGACCGGCCTTCAGGTCACCACGAATCTTCTGGTCATCAATCTGCAAGATACGCGCTTTATTGTGTGCGCTATCCGTCAGAATCCGTACCTGGTTGCCGGTGTAAGACACCGCCGGTACGCCGCGCTTGATCAGCGCCATGGCCAGCAGTGCAATCGTCACCTGCTCACCGGTAGAGACAATCACATCCAGCTCACGGGGAACCGGTTGATCGTCACCACTGATTTGCTTGGCCAGATCGATCAGACGGTTGGTCTCGCCGCTCATTGCAGACAGCACAACCACCAGGTCATCGCCGGCATCGCGGAATTTCTTAACCTTGTCGGCGACCTGCTCGATTCTCTCGACAGTGCCGACTGAGGTGCCTCCAAATTTCTGTACGATCAAAGCCATTTCAAAGCCGCCTCTGCCCATGAAGGGCGCCCATTAATTCAAACAGCTGCGAAGCCCGCCACTAGACCGCGGGCTCGGCACACAGCCTTAAATACCCTGCTCTACAAACGGCACGGTCAGGGCCAATGCAGCATCCAGTGCGCCAGCGTCAGTACCACCGCCTTGCGCCATGTCCGGACGACCACCGCCCTTCCCGCCCACTGCCGCAGCGGCTTGCTTCATCAAATCACCGGCTTTGAGTTGGCCAGTCAGGTCCTTGGTCACACCAGCAACCAGCACGACCTTTTCCTCATGGACACTGCCGAGCAGGATCACTGCGCGGCCGAGTTTGTTCTTCAGTTGATCGACCAGCGCCAGCAGCGCCTTGCCGTCCTGACCGTCGAGACGCACGGCCAGGACTTTCACGCCTTTGACGTCCTGGGCAGAAGCCGACAGGTCGTCGCCCGCCGCACTGGCAGCCTTGGCTTGCAACTGCTCGAGTTGCTTTTCCAGCAGACGGTTGCGCTCAAGCACAGCCGACAGCTTGTCGATCAGGTTGTCGCGGCTGCCCTTGACCAGGTTGGCCGCTTCCTTGAGTTGCTCTTCCGCAGCGTTCAGGTAAGCCAGTGCTGCAGCGCCTGTCACTGCTTCGATACGTCGTACGCCAGAAGCCACACCACCTTCGCTGATGATTTTCAGCAGGCCGATGTCGCCGGTGCGATTGGCGTGAATGCCACCGCACAGCTCGACGGAGAAGTTACCGCCCATGCTCAGTACACGCACGCTGTCGCCATACTTCTCGCCGAACAGCGCCATGGCGCCTTTTTGCTTGGCGGTATCGATATCGGTTTCTTCGGTTTCAACATCCGAGTTCTTGCGAATTTCGGCGTTGACGATTTCTTCCAGCGCTTTGAGCTGTTCAGGCTTGATCGCTTCAAAGTGACTGAAGTCAAAGCGTAGACGCTGACTGTCGACCAACGAACCTTTCTGCTGAACGTGCCCGCCCAGCACCTGGCGCAATGCCGCGTGCAGCAAGTGAGTCGCGGAGTGGTTCAGCGAAGTGGCGTGACGTACTTCGGCATCCACCTGGGTCTGAACGGGCGAGCCAACAGTCAGGCTACCTGACGCCAGCACACCGTGGTGCAGGAACGCGCCGCCGGTCTTGGTGGTGTCGCGCACGTCGAAACGCGCAGCGGCTGCCTTCAGGTAGCCGCAATCGCCGACCTGACCACCGGATTCTGCGTAGAACGGCGTCTGATCAAGAACGACCACGCCCTCTTCGCCTTCGCTCAGTACGTCAACCGATTGCCCATCTTTATACAGAGCAACGATTTTTGCAGAACCGCTGTGAGTGGTGTAACCGGTGAATTCGGTGGCCACGTCAACCTTGACCAGGCTGTTGTAGTCCATGCCGAAGGAGCTGGCCGAACGTGCACGGACGCGCTGGGCTTCCATTTCGCGCTCGAAGCCCACTTCGTCGATGGTCAGGCTGCGCTCGCGAGCGATGTCGCCGGTCAGGTCCATCGGGAAGCCGTAGGTGTCGTACAACTTGAACACCACATCGCCCGGCACCACGTTGCCTTTGAGTTCGGCCAGATCCTGCTCGAGGATCTTCAGGCCTTGCTCCAAGGTTTTGGCGAACTGCTCTTCTTCGGCTTTCAGCACGCGCTCGATGTGCGCCTGCTGGGACTTCAGCTCAGGGAAGGCTTCACCCATCTCGGCAACCAGTGCGCCAACGATCTGATAGAAGAAGCTGCCCTTGGCGCCCAGCTTGTTGCCGTGACGGCAAGCGCGACGAATGATCCGGCGCAGCACGTAGCCACGACCTTCGTTGGACGGCAGCACGCCGTCGGCGACCAGGAAACCGCAGGAGCGAATGTGGTCCGCCACGACTTTCAGCGAAGCCTGGTTGTCGTTGGTGCAACCGACGGCCTTGGCCGATGCGTTCAACAGGCTTTGGAACAGGTCGATTTCATAGTTCGAGTGAACGTGCTGCAGCACGGCACTGACCCGCTCCAGGCCCATGCCGGTATCCACCGACGGCGCTGGCAACGGATGCAACACGCCATCGGCGGTGCGGTTGAACTGCATGAACACGTTGTTCCAGATTTCGATGTAACGGTCGCCGTCTTCCTCTGGCGAGCCCGGTGGGCCACCCCAGATGTCGGCGCCGTGATCGTAGAAAATCTCGGTGCAAGGACCGCACGGGCCGGTATCGCCCATGGTCCAGAAGTTGTCGGACGCGTACGGCGCGCCTTTGTTGTCGCCGATACGAACCATGCGCTCGGCCGGAACCCCGACTTCCTTGGTCCAGATGTCGTAGGCCTCGTCATCGCTGGCGTAGACCGTGACCCAGAGCTTTTCCTTCGGCAGGTTCAGCCACTTGTCGGAAGTCAGGAAGGTCCAGGCGTAGGTGATCGCATCACGCTTGAAGTAGTCACCGAAACTGAAGTTACCCAGCATTTCGAAGAAGGTGTGGTGACGAGCGGTATAACCGACGTTTTCCAGGTCGTTGTGCTTGCCGCCGGCACGAACGCACTTCTGGCTGCTGACGGCGCGGGTATAGGCGCGCTTTTCCTGGCCCAGAAAGCAGTCCTTGAACTGGTTCATCCCCGCGTTAGTGAACAGCAGGGTTGGGTCGTTGCCCGGAATCAAAGAGCTGGAGGCTACACGGGTGTGGCCTTGCTCTTCGAAGAAGCGAAGGAAGGCTTCACGGATTTCTGCGCTTTTCATTAGGTTCTTCCACGGAGGCTGCGGCCAAAGGCCTGTGCGAATCGTCAACGGACGAAGCGACGGCAAAGGGCCGCATTATATCGGCCCTGCGCGCGCGGTACAGCGTGTTTATACGATAGAAACGGTCAATTGGACGGCCAGCATTATCATTTACGGGAAAAGTCGACGAAAGTCGCGATCACCTGCTCGATCTGCGCCCGACTGACGTCCATGTGAGTCACCATGCGCAAGCGTGGGGCGGCGCTGAGCTTGATCCCGCGCTCACCGGCAAACGCCTTGATTGCATCGGCTTTGCTGCCCATCTGCACGTAGACCATGTTGGTCTGTACCGGCTCGACTTCATACCCGGCGGCTCGCAGGCCCTCAGCCAGAAACTGCGCGTTGCCATGGTCATCCGCCAGACGCTGTACGTTGTGATCCAGCGCATACAAGCCTGCCGCCGCCAGAATACCGGCCTGGCGCATGCCGCCACCGACCATTTTGCGCAGACGCCGGGCCTTGCCGATCAACTCGGCCGAACCACAGAGCACCGAACCGATCGGGGCACCGAGGCCTTTGGACAGGCACACCGACACCGAATCGAAGTGCTGTGTGATTTCCCGGGCATCGACACCCAGCTTGACCGCTGCGTTGTACAACCGCGCGCCGTCCAGGTGCAGCGATAAACCGTGCTCACGGGTAAAGCGGCGAGCACGCGCCAGGTACTCCAACGGCAACACCTTGCCTTGCATGGTGTTTTCCAGCGCCAGCAAACGGGTCCGGGCGAAGTGGAAGTCGTCCGGCTTGATGGCCGCCGCCACCTGAGTCAGGTCCAGCGAACCATCCGCCTGAACCTCCAGCGGCTGTGGCTGGATCGAGCCCAACACCGCGGCCCCGCCCCCTTCGTACTTATAGGTGTGTGCTTGCTGACCTACGATGTACTCGTCACCGCGCTCGCAGTGGGCCATCAACCCCAGCAGGTTGCTCATGGTGCCCGTCGGCACGAACAGCGCCGCAGCAAACCCCAGGCGCTTGGCCAGTTCGGCCTCGAGCAGATTGACCGTCGGATCCTCTCCGTAGACGTCATCCCCGGTGGCCGCCGTGGCCATCGCGTCGAGCATCCCTGCGGTCGGTTGAGTGACTGTGTCGCTACGAAGATCGATAACGCTCATGAATCAGGCCTCGGAATAGGACGCTAACGTCACTGCTGATAAGGGAAGTCTCTTTCAAAGAGAATTACTGCGGCCAAAGCCACGATTAATCAAGGCTTGGGCCAGGAAAAGGCTGTTCAAGCCAACGGAAAAACCGATGTATATCATCAGAAAGCAGCGATGCGCAGCCCAACAATATGTGTTAAAAACTCTCCGCCGCCAGAAAATCTGGCAGCAAAACGTTCTCAGGGCGGGGTGCAACTCCCCACCGGCGGTAATTGCGCGCAATGCGCATAGCCCGCGAGCGCTTGGTATCACTTAAGCCCTGGGCAGTGAGTGATGGCAAGGTCAGCAGACCCGGTGTGATCCCGGGGCCGACGGTCATAGTCCGGATGAAGAGAGAACGGGATTGGCGCCAAAGGGCCGTCCGCAGGCAACGCGCACACACTGCACGGCTGACCTGCACGTACCCTTAAATCCCATTCGATTCATAACGCCCTGTTTTTTATACAAACAGGAGTCAGAACAAATGCAACCCACCGCAATCGATAGCAAAAGCAAACACCATCCGGGCGAGCGCGTAGCGTTTATCCAGGCGTGCTGGCACAAGGAAATTGTCGATCAAAGCCGTAAGGGCTTCGTCACCGAAATGGTCGCTCAGGGCTATCAGGAATCGGATATCGACTTTTTTGAAGTCGGCGGCGCCTTTGAAATCCCACTGCACGCCAAGCTGCTGGCCAAGTCCGGCCGTTACGCGGGCATCGTCGCAGCAGGTCTAGTGGTTGACGGCGGCATCTACCGTCACGAGTTCGTCGCCCAGTCGGTGATCAGCGGCCTGATGCAGGTTCAGCTGGAAACTGAAGTACCGGTGTTCTCGGTCGTGCTGACCCCGCACCACTTCCATGCAGGTGAAGAACACCAGAAATTCTTCTTCGAGCATTTCGTGCACAAGGGGCAGGAAGCGGCGAAGACCTGCGCCGACACGCTGCACAAGATGCGTGCACTGCGTCGTACTGAACACCGCGCGGTAGCCGTCTAAACACTTATAACCTGTGGGAGCGAGCCTGCTCGCGATGACAAACTAACAGTCAACATCGTTGTTGAATGTTAAACCGCCATCGCGAGCAGGCTCGCTCCCACATGGGTTTTATGTCGAGCCTGAGGTCCGGGTCAGACCAGGTTTTCGGCAGTGGTTGGGACAATCAAAATGCCGGCACGCAAGCCGTTCTTGACCTTCGGGTTCGGGAAGATGATTCGCGCACCCTCCTCTTCAACGATCCAGCGGGTCTGGGCGATGTCCTCGGCCAGCAGATAACCCTTTTTCAGCTCCGAGAAGTTCTCTATGTCCGCCGGCAAATGCAGGTGGAAGCTGTCGCTGTGCTTGATGATTTCCCGCGCCACGCTGAACAGTTGCAAACCATCCAGGCTCTCTTCTGCCAATTGCGGCTCGGTGCCTTCGATGATCTGCTTCAAAAGGGTTTCAAGACGCGAGACGTTAACCCCTTCGTTCTGCCCGAACGGCCGGGCTTTGCCCAGCTCGAGGGTGAAGGACTCGGCATCGAGTTTGTCGTAGGTGTACGAACTGAAAACGATGGACGGCTTGTTCTGCAGCAGCACCGCTTCCATACCGGCAGCGCGCAGGCGGGCCAGCTCATGACGGGAATGCTGACGACCTTCTTTCCAGGGATACAACGCGAACTGCTCGATTTTCGAACCACGGATCGCGGTATGCAGGTCGTAGTGCAAACGTTCGCGGTCCGGCAGGTTGAAGAAACTCGCCGCCAGACGCTCCAGCTCACAGGCTCGCAGCGCTTCAGAGCCACTGCTGAGTTCGTGACGGCCGTTGAACAGCCGATTGACGTCTTGCTCGATAAAACGCTCGCCGCGACGCATGGCCTCGGGATTGCCGAACAGGAACAGAATACGTGCGCGTGGCTTCAATTCACCGCGGGCAATGTCATGCAACAGGCGATCAAGCAACTCGATCGGCGCTGTTTCGTTACCGTGGATGCCGGCTGACAACAGCAGGTCCAGGCCATTGTCGCGAGCTTCCGGCGGCCGGACTTCCAGCGCACCTTCGCTCAGCCAGCGCATCCGCACGCCTTCGACAGTCAGTTGAGTCTTCTCCGCCGGTTCGCGGCCGGCGAGGGTCAGTTCAAGCAGTTTGCCGAGGGCGAGCATAGAGCGAATTCCTTAATGATCGTGTTTGCAATCCGGGCCATGCACATGGTCTTCGTCGCCGACTTCAGCCGGTTCCATTTCCAGTTGCAGACTTACCAGATTAGTCGCCAATGGGCGCAGCAGCAGGTTGGCGTATTCAGCATCGCCTTCTTCGACGTCAACGCCGATCAGCAACTGGCCACGGCCGTCTTGCTGAATCCACAACTCTTTGCCCTGCCACATGACCGCAACGCGGGTGCAAGAGGTTTCCAGTTGAGTGCCGTCGGTGTCTTCAAGAATCAGCTGCAGGGTATCGCTCATTTTTACGTTCTCATCTGGAGATAAAGCAACGCGTCCGACGCTTCATGAGCCGGACGCGGGCTTTCAATTGATCTGGAATGGATAAACCGCGCCCAGTTTAAGGATTTGCGTCAGTTCATCCAGTGCCGTCCGGCACTCAAGCAACAATTGTGGGTCCGCCAGGTCGCTTTCGGTCATGCGGTCACGGTAGTGCTTGTCGACCCATTGGGTCAGCGTGCCATACAACGGCGGGGTCATGATAACCCCTGGGTTGACGGCCGCCAGCTCGGTTTCATTCAGTGCGACACGCAACCGCAGGCACGCCGGGCCACCGCCGTTCTGCATGCTTTGTTTGAGATCGAAAACTTTCACTTCACGAATCAGGCCGCCAGAGCTGGTCAGCTCTTGCAGGTACTGCCAGACGCGCGGATTGTTCTGGCACTCTTGCGGCACGATCAGCAGCATCGAACCGTCAGCACGCGACAGCAACTGGCTGTTGAACAGGTAAGAGCGCACGGCATCTTCGACCGACACCTGGTCGCGTGGCACGCAGATCGCCTTGAACTGACCGCCACGCTTGGCGAGCTTGGCCGACAGTTCGGCAAGCATCTGCTCGGTATCGAGGAACGCGTCCTCGTGATAGAACAGCGCCTCACCGTTACCCACCGCGATCACGTCGTTGTGGAACACGCCCTGGTCGATCACCGAAGGATTCTGCTGGGCGTACACCACGCCGTCATCGCTCAAGCCGTGCAGACGGGCGACCGCTTGCGAAGCTTCCAGAGTCTGACGCGCCGGGTACTTCTGCGGCGCCGGGTAGCGGGTATCGAACGCGCTGCGACCGAACACGAAGAACTCGACACCGGCTTCGCCGTATTCACGGCAGAAACGTGTGTGGTTGGCTGCACCTTCGTCACCGAACTGCGCCACGGCAGGCAGCGCCGCATGGTGGGCGAAGTGTTTCTGGTCAGCGAACATCGCCCCCAGCACGCGGCTGGTGGTCGGGTGTTCGATGCTGCGGTGGTATTTGCAGTTGAGGTTGGCGGCGGTGAAGTGCACGCGACCGTCAGCGGTATCAGCACTTGGGCTGACGGTGGCGGCGTTGGCCACCCACATGCTCGACGCCGAGCAGCTGGCAACCAGCAACGGCATCGCCTGCCTGGCAGCCTGCTCGATCACTTGTGCGTCGGTGCCGCTGAAACCCAGGCTACGCAGTCCAGCCACATCCGGGCGCTCTTGCGGCGCAAGTACGCCTTGCTGAAAGCCCATTTCCATCAGCGCTTTCATTTTCGCCAGGCCTTGCAGCGCCGCTTCCTTCGGGTTGGAAGACTGCTGGCTGTTGCTCTGGGACGCAACGTTGCCGTAGGACAGACCGCCGTAGTTATGGGTAGGCCCCACTAGACCGTCAAAATTGACTTCATAGGATTTCATCAGCGAGGCTCCACGAGAATCTGTTGTTATAGGCTTCAGTAACTAACTGTTCAGTGCGACCGAGTCGCGGCCAGGGGGGGGGGGGGGGGGGGGGCGCGGGGGGGGGGGGGGGG
>NZ_JANLNW010000009.1 GCF_025465945.1 Pseudomonas sp. 6D_7.1_Bac1
GCTGATCGCCGAACACAGCCGCGAGCACCACCGCAGCTATGTCTACGAGCCCGGCAGCTTCCGCCCGCTGGCCATGCTCGACGGCTACGGCCCGAAAAAAGCCTGCCCGTTTTATTACCAACTCGACCACCTCGGTACCCCACAGGAACTCACCGATTACAGCGGCGAGATCGTCTGGTCCGCCACCTACAAGGCCTACGGCAAACTCGCCAGCCTCCAGCAGTTTGGCGAAGAGCAACTGGAGCAACCGCTACGGTTTCAAGGGCAGTACTTCGACGCTGAATCAGGCCTGCATTACAACCGGCATCGCTACTACAATCCGGACATTGGCCGCTACCTGACGCCGGATCCGAGCAAACTCGCCGGTGGGACTAACGGGTATCAGTACACCCCGAACCCGACGGGGTGGGTGGATCCGTTGGGGTTGAATGACTGCCCGGGGGCGGGTAAATGCAAGAAGCCGGGGGAGGCGGAAAATCCGGCGGGGAAGGCGGGGGTTGATGAGGGGGAGGTGGTACCGCCCTCTGTAAGAGTAACGGACAAGTGGAGCCGTGAGCCTAAAAGCATCCAAGATCAGATGACTTTGAAAGCAGCTCAGTCGGGGGAAGGTAACGTCATCATTAGAAACCTTAGTGACCCTGATTTTAAAGGCATGGAAAAAATGGAGTTGAAAGTAAAGTCAGTAAACGGAAATGACTCTGTTGTTCACTTTGTTAGAGATCAAAAAACGGGGAGTCTATTGGATTTTAAGTTTAAGAAGCATAGCGTCGAGCGAATGAAACCTTGGGGTAATGACCCTGTGGTACCACCTGGAGATTACCCATAATGAAAGTAGTGTGCAAAATCGATAACTTGCATAGCGTGGAAGACTCGAGCGTTTTCGCTAGGCTCAAACGCTATATCTCCGACTCAAATGGAGTGCTGGATCTCCAAGTTGGTAGGGAGTACGTGGTTTATGGTGTGGAGTTTTGGGATAACTGCCCATGGTTCTATCTATGTACTGAGGACGATGATGAATATCCAAAACCCTTTGCAGCAGATTTTTTTGAAACTACAGATAAGCGTATTTCTAAATGCTGGACGCTGGTGACCAGTCCTTGTGAAGGGGACGAAAACTCAACGCGTCTTGTATTCGAGGAATGGGCTAGGGATAGTGCCTTTTACGAGCGTCTTATTGACGGGGAGGGAGACGCCGTTACATTGTTTGCTGAGTATCGGTTTCTGATGGATTCCGAGTAAAGAAGAGGGGGGCGATTTGTTTGCCACCCTGCATCAGATTAAAGTTGCATTGGTTGCTATAGGGGAATGAACCTGCTCCTCCCGCTCCAAACTATCAATCACATGAATACTATACCCCTGCACATTCTTCGCATGATGCTTGGCCTGTGAGGCCATCTCCGCGAGCTGGCTGGAATCGAGCTGTTCGCAGGCCTGCGGGTGTAAATGCACCACGCCAATCGACAGCGACAGCAGCGGAAACTCCTGACGAACTCCTTGACGGTTGGGGGCGATGAAACAGCCGGCTTCCAGGTGTTCCGCGCGGTAGAAACGTCGGCATTGGCTGTGGAAGTCCTCGAACAGTTGGTTCAGGCGCTTGCGCCAGTCTTCCGGGCCGAGGACCAGCAGGAAGTCATCGCCGCCGATATGACCGACGAAATCGCGGCTGGGGTCGACGCGGTCATTCAGGCATTGCGCCAAGCACAGCAGGACTTCGTCGCCACGGCCGTAGCCGTAGATATCGTTGAAAGGTTTGAAGCTGTCGATGTCGACGTAGCAGATCACTGACTCGCGGCTCTGTTGCAGCAGTCGCGTCAGGCATTGCTGAATCGGTACGTTGCCCGGCAACAGGGTCAGTGGGTTGGCGTAGCGGGCTTGCTGGATCTTCAGCTCGGTAATCAGTTTGAGCACGTCGATCACCCGACCCAGGCCCAGATAGCCGCCGTTGAGGGTGATGATGAAATCCTCTTCGATACGTTGCCGGGCGCGACTGGTGATCAGTCGGCTGACCTGTTGCAGCGACTGGCTGAGCTCTACGGCGAGGAAGTCGCCGCTCATCAGACGGCTGATCGGCTTGCGTGCAAACAGGTCGGTGGCAAACGGCTTGAGCAGCGCATCGGACAGCGAATGGCGGTGGACGATGCCGCAGGGATGGCCGAGTTCGTCGAGCACTGCCAGCGAGTTCAGGTTGGCCTGACGACGGAAGGCTTCCAGTACGTCAGCGGTGGGTGTGTCGCGGGCTACGGCCGGATGTTCGTTGAGCAGCGCGCTGAGGTCACTGACTTCATCGCTGAGCGTCACTGCGCTGATGTCGTGCTTGGGCATCATCGTCCGGGCGTCCCGTGGCGGATGCTCTTGCGGACGGCACAACAGATAGCCCTGCACCAGGTCGACCCCCATCTCGGTCAACACTGCGAGCTCTTCAGGCAGTTCGATACCTTCGGCGATAACTTGCGCCCGTGAGGCTTTGGCGATTTGCAGGATCGAGCCGACGAATTCGCGTTTCAGCGCGTCCTGGTGGATACCGTCGATGAAATGCCGGTCGATCTTCACGTAGTCCGGACGCAACTCCGACCAGAGTCGCAGGCTCGAATAACCGGCCCCCAAGTCATCCAGTGCTATCGAAAAGCCCATGGCCCGATAGTGATGCAGCGCGTTTTGCAGCAACTGAAAGTCGTCGGTCGGGGTTTGCTCGGTCAGTTCGATCACCACCTGGCTCGGCGGGATGCCGAAATCCTGCAGCATTTGCAGGGTTCTACCGGGTTGGTGGCCGGCTTCGAGCAGCGATTCGGGGGAGACGTTGAGAAAGAGTTTGCCCGGTAACTGTTGTTCGTTGAAACGACGACAGGCGCTGTGCCGACAGGCCATTTCCAGTTCGCTGAGACGGCCAGCCTGGCGGGCCACGGCGAACAATGCGATGGGCGAATGCAATGGGCTGTTGGAGGGACCGCGACTGAGCGCTTCGTAACCGAGGATGCGCCGTTCGGACAGAGAAACGATCGGCTGGAACAGACTGTGCAAACCACTTTGAGCCAGGATTGAACTCAAGGCACTCAGCTGTTCGGTCGTGGTCATGGCGATCTCTGGCGATAAAAAAAGGACTGGGCGCGCTCTTGATTAGAGAGTGCGCCCAGTCCTGTATTTCACGACAGAATGATGACTGTTTGATGACGATCCGGGGAGCGTCAGCATTAAATTGCCATCACTTTTTGTTGCTGGCGACCGCCGTGTTGAGCTTCAAGTAATCCAGCAGAATCCGCCCGGTTTCGCTCAGGTAGGCATCGTCTTCCGGTTTGGTCTTTTCCGGCTCCGCCGCGATGGCGTCTTCGTCTTCTTTCTTCAGTTCTTTGAGCGGCTCTTCGCCCTTGGCCTTGCGGCGGGTGTTTTCCATCGCCAGTTGCTTGGCATCGATGTCAGCGTGTTGTGCGCGACGTTCAGCTTCGTTGAGGCTGACGGTTTTTTCTGCCATCAGCTTCTGCGCCAGCGCCAGTTTGTCGCGAATGAACACAAACTCCGCGTCCTTGGCCGAACGGGCGTCATGCTCGGATTTGAGCTGTGCCAGGTACGGTTTGAACGGATCGACTGCCGGCTTGATGGCCGGGCGAATGGTGTCCCACGGCATGGATTCCGGCAGAGCGCTCTCGCCGATTTCCTTGGTGTCGATGATCGACGGGAAATCGACATCCGGCAGCACGCCCTGATGCTGGGTGCTCTGACCGGAAACCCGGTAGAACTTGGCCAGCGTCAGTTTCAGCTCGCCATGGTTCAGCGGCTGGATGGTCTGCACAGTGCCTTTACCGAAGGTCTGACCGCCGATGATCAGCGCGCGGTGGTAGTCCTGCATGGCGCCGGCAAAAATCTCCGAAGCCGAAGCAGACAGGCGGTTGACCAGCAACGCCATCGGGCCTTTGTAGAAGGCGCCCGGGCTTTCGTCTTCCAGTACATCGACCCGACCATCGGCATTACGCACCAGTACGGTCGGACCTTTGTCGATGAACAGACTGGTCAGCTCGGTGGCTTCCTGCAAGGAGCCACCGCCGTTGTTGCGCAGGTCGATGACCACGCCGTCGACCTTGTCTTTTTGCAGTTCGGTCAGCAGCTTCTTGACGTCGCGAGTGGTGCTCTTGTAATCCGGATCACCGGCGCGGAAGGCCTTGAAGTCCAGGTAGAAAGCGGGGATCTCGATGACGCCGAGCTTGTAGTCCTTACCGTCCTGTTTCAGGTTGAGGATCGACTTCTTCACCGCCTGATCTTCAAGCTTCACCGCTTCGCGGGTGATCTGCACGATCTTGGTGGTCTGGTCGTTTGGCGCATTGCTGGCCGGGATCACTTCCAGGCGCACCACGGTGCCTTTCGGTCCACGGATCAGCTTGACCACTTCGTCCAGGCGCCAGCCGACCACGTCGACCATCTCCTTGCTGCCCTGGGCAACGCCGATGATCTTGTCGGCCGGTGCAACCTGCTTGGTCTTGTCCGCCGGGCCTGCCGGCACCAGACGCACGACTTTCACCTGGTCGTTATCGCTCTGCAACACGGCGCCGATGCCTTCCAGCGACAGGCTCATGTTGATGTCGAAGTTCTCCGCGTTATCCGGTGACAGATAGTTGGTGTGCGGGTCGTAAGACATGGCGAAGTTGTTGATGTACGCCTGGAAGATGTCTTCCGGACGGGTCTGGTCCAGGCGCGACAGCTGATTCTTGTAACGCTTGGTCAGGGTTTCCTGAATCTGTTTCGGGTCTTTGCCGGCGATCTTCATGCGCAGCACTTCGTCCTTGACGCGTTTGCGCCACAGGTCGTCGAGCTCGGCACTGGTCTTGAGCCACGGGGCATCCTTGCGATCGATCAGCAAGGTTTCCTTGGTGGTGAAGTCCATCTTGTCGACGCCTTTGTTCAGCTCGACCAAGGCGAAGTCCAGACGCGCTTTGACGCGGTCCAGGTAACGCTTGTAGATGGTGAACCCGGCGTTCAGGTCGCCGCTTTTGAGGAAGTCGTCAAACTGGTTTTTCCATTTGTCGAATTCGGCAATGTCGCTGGCCAGAAAATAACTGCGCGACGGATCCAGCAGCTTCAGGTAGCTGTCGTAGATGATCGCGGAGCGCGCGTTATCGAGCGGCGGCTTGCTGTAATGGTGGCGCTTGAGCAACTCGACGACGTTCAGGCTGGCAATCACCTCGTCACGATCGGGCTGAAGGTTGTCCCAGCTATTGGCTGCGAACGTAGTGGGCGACAGCGACAAGCTGCCCAGGCCAATGAAAAGCGCGAGTGCGGTGCTGGGGAACAAATGCTTCATGCTGATTCGACGCGGGGGCAATTGATAACGCATATTAGGCCGTCTTTAAAGTCGCCGGTTCCACAAGGCTCTACGCAAACTGCCTGCGTGTCGATCATGCCGCGCTAAAATCAGGCTGATCGCCACTCGACGAGTTCTCGTACGACCCTCGGGCCGGTCGCATAATGCAAAAAGCCCGTCGCTACAGCATCGGGCTCAGTCCAGACTCACTATGGAGGCACTGTGAAAGCATTGCAAGGCGTTGAAGGTCAAGTGGAGTGGGTTGAAGCACTGCGTCCGACGTGTGACGTAGGACAAGTTCGCATTCGAGTGGCGGCAGCAGGTCTCAACCGAGCCGATTTGTTACAGAAAGCGGGGCTCTATCCGCCGCCGCCGGGGGCCAGTCAGGTGCTCGGTCTAGAGTGTTCAGGTGTGATCAGCGAGGTCGGCGCGGGGTCGTCCTGGCAGGTCGGTGATCGGGTTTGCGCACTGCTGGCGGGCGGCGGGATGGCCGAAGAGGTGGTGGTCGATGGCCGTCACGTATTGCCGGTGCCAGAGGGGCTGTCGCTGGCTGAAGCGGCAGCCTTGCCCGAGGTCTACAGCACCGTTTGGCTGAATTTGTTTCAACTGGCTGCGCTCAAACCGGGTGAGAAAGTTCTCCTGCACGCCGGGGCAAGTGGAATTGGTTCAGCTGCCATTCAGCTTTGCAAGGCGTTCGGCAACCCGTGCTGGGTCAGCGTCGGTTCGGCGGATCGGCTGGCCTACTGCGAGGCCCTGGGCGCGCAAGGCGGGGTGGTGCGCACTGATCACCTGGACGGTTTGAGTGACCTGGGGCCGTTTGATGTGATCCTCGACCCGGTCGGCGGCAACTATGCGGCACTGAACCTGAAGTTGCTCGCACGTGACGGTCGTTGGGTATTGATCGGCCTGATGGGCGGTCGTGAAGCACAACTGGATCTGGCGCAAATGCTGGCCAAGCGGATCCATTTGCTAAGTTCGACCCTGCGCAGCCGCGACGAGCAGTTCAAGGCCGACCTGTTCAGTGATTTACGTCTGCATGTCTGGCCGCTGTTCGCCGAAGGACGCCTGAGCCCGCAACTGGCCAGGACCTTCCCGATCAAGGACGCCGAAGCGGCGTTCGCCGAGCTTGCGACCAATCAGGTGTCGGGCAAAGTGGTGTTGGTGATCGACGAGAGCCTGGTCTAAAGGGCTTCATTGAACCTGTGGGAGCGAGCCTGCTCGCGATTCAGGCGACGCGGTCTACCTGTGAGACCGCGTTATCGTTCATCGCGAGCAGGCTCGCTCCCACACAGGTTCTCGGTTACTTCCAGGTGTGAATCGGCCAACCAGCCTTTTCGGCGTGCTCAAGCAATACCGGATCCGGGTTGACCACATGCGGATGGTCGACTTTGAGCAGCAATGGCAAGTCGTTACGTGAGTCCGAATAGAAACTCGCGCCTTCAAGGTTTTCCTCTTCGGCGTCCAGCCACTCCAGCAAGCGAGTGATTTTGCCTTCGCGGTAGGTCAGGGTGCCGACCGTGTTGCCGCTGTAGACCCCGTGAGTGACTTCCAGCTCAATACCGAGGATTTCGTCGACGCCCAAACGTTCGGCGATGGGTTTGACCAGGTGTGTGCCCGAAGCGGAGATCACCAGAATCCGGTCGCCAGCCTTGCGGTGTTCGGCGATGGCTTTGCAGGCGTCGCTGAAGATGATCGGTTCGATCACGTCTTCAACCCACGGCGCCACAAGGTGCTCGACTTCTTCCGGGGTGCGTCCGGCCATCGGCTCCAGGCTGAAGGTCATGTAGTCCTCCATGGCCAGGTGGCCCTTGCCGTAGGAGTCCATCAATTCCTTGTCGCGACGCAGGAAGGATTCGCCATCGACCCAACCGAGGCGGACCATCTGCTCGCTCCACAGCGAGGCGCAGTCGCCATGGATGAGGGTTTCGTCCAGATCAAAAATTGCCAAGGCCATCAGTGCAGCTCTCTCTTTAACATCAGTGTGCACAACAAAAGCATCAGGCTACCTCACACAGGGCCGTCGGATCGATAGAAAGCGCCAGCCGTTGACCGTCGGCATGCAAATCAGCCGCCGAACGGTTCAGCACATCCACCACCAGTTCCACGCCGCGAGCCTCGACCCGATAACGGATCACGTTGCCCAGCAGGCTGTGGCTACGGATAAGCGCATCCGGCTCGCCATTGAGGCTCAGTTCGATGGCTTCCGGGCGGATCGCGATGCGGCCATTGATCGGCCGTTGCAGCAGCTTGCTGGCACTGGCGGCGTCGAGCAGGTTGTAGTTGCCGATGAAGCCGGCGGCAAACACATCGACCGGTGCGGTGTAGAGCGTTTCGGCGTCGCCGCTCTGGACGATCTTGCCCTGGTTCATCAGGAAGATCCGGTCGGACATGGTCAGGGCTTCTTCCTGATCGTGAGTCACGAAAATGGTGGTCAGCCCCAATTCGCGCTGGATCTGCCGGATCTGCTCACGCAGGTGTTTACGGATTCGTGCATCCAGCGCCGACAGCGGTTCGTCGAGCAACAGCAAGCGTGGTCGGGTCACCAGCGAGCGGGCGAGGGCGACGCGCTGGCATTGGCCGCCAGACAGTTGATGGGGATAACGGGCGGCGAAGTCATTCAGTTCCACCAGTTGCAACACTTCCAGCACACGCTTGCGGCTGTCGTCGGCGTTGACCTTTTGCATGCGCAAACCGAAGGCGACGTTCTGCTCCACGGTCATGTTGGGGAACAGTGCATAGCTCTGGAACACCATGCCAATCCCGCGTTTTTGCGGGCTCAGCGGCACCAGATCCTGACCGTCGAGCAGGATCTTGCCGTCGTCCACCGCGGTCAGCCCGGCGATGCAGCGCAGCAGGGTCGACTTGCCACAACCGGACGGGCCGAGCAGGGTGACGAACTCGCCTTTCTGGATTTCGCAGTTGATGTCGCTGAACACCGGGGTGCCGGCGGAGCCTTTTTGTGAGTAGCTTTTTTGCAGGTGTTGGACGCTGACATAGCTCATTGGCTTTTGTCCTTGTTCAAGATATTGGCCGCCCAGGTCAGAACCAGCACAAAGAAGAAATAGGAAATCACCAGCGCGCTGGTGAAGTGACCGCTGCTGTTACGCATGTTGTTGAGGTAGACCTGCAGGGTTTCGTAGCGCGTGCCGACGAGGATGTTGGCGAACACGAACTCGCCGAAGAGGAACGAGAACGACAGCAGCAACGCCACCATCAAACCCTTGCGCAGGTTCGGCAGCACCACCAGGAACGCCGCTTGCCAGGTACTCGCGCCGAGCAGTTGGGCGGAATCCATCAGGTCGCGCAGGTTGATCGCTTGCAGGTTGTTGGTGATCGCCCGGTACATGAATGGCAACGCTACGGTGAAGTAGCAACCCACCAGAATCCACGGTGTGCCGACCATCGCAAACGGCCCCGAACCATAGAGTTGCAACAGCCCCACGGAAGAGACCACCGGCGGTACCGCGAAGGGCAGCAGGATCAGGATGTTCATCAGTGCGTCGAGTTTCGGGAAGTGGTAATGCACCACGAACAGCAGCGGCAGGATCAGCACCACCGACAAAATCAGCGCCCCCACGCAGACCAGCAGAGACTGACCAAAGGCATTGAGGAAACGCGGGTCGCTCCACAGCTGGATGTACCACTTGAAGGTAAAACCGCTAGGCAGAACGGTTGCCGACCAGCTACTGGCGATCGAATAGATCAGCGTCCCGGCCAGCGGCAGTAACAGGATGGTAAACAGCAGGTACACCACGACCCGGTGGTAGACACCGGCGGGGCCCAGTTCAGCGCGAGACATGGTAGCTCCTCTTCAACAGCAACTGATGGACCACGGTCACCAGGGTCATCAACGCCACGAGCACAACGGCCAGGGCACTGGCCATGTTCGGGTCCAGGGAAATGTCGCCCGAGACCATCGCCGCGATACGGATCGGCAGCACGTTGAAGTTGCCGGTGGTCAGGGCGTAGACCGTGGCATAGGCACCGAGGGCGTTGGCCAGCAGGATCACGAAGGTGCCGAGCAATGCCGGGGTCAGCACCGGCAAGCCGATGTGCCGCCAGAACTGCCAGCCGTTGGCACCGAGCAGGGCCGCCGATTCGCGCCAGTCTTCACGCAGGGCGTCGAATGCCGGGTAAAGCAGCAGCACGCCCAAGGGAATCTGGAAGTAGGTGTAGAGGATAATCAGCCCGGTTTTCGAATACAGGTTGAAGTCCTGAATGAGCCCGGCCTGCTTGAGCATGATGGTGAAGCTGCCGTTGAAGCCCAGCAGGATGATGAACGCAAAGGCCAGCGGTACACCGGCGAAGTTGCTGGTCATGTTGGCGAAGGCGTTGACGAAATTGCGCAGCTTCGAATCCACCCGGCGCAGCGAATAGCTGCCGAGGATGGCGATGACGATGCCAAACACGCTGGACCAGAAGCTGATCTCAAGGCTGTACTGGATCGCCTGCAGATAGAACTTCGAGCTGAAGATCTTGTTGAAGTTGGCCAGGCCCCAACCGAATTCTTCCGATTGCACGCTGTTGATCAGCACCCAGCACAGCGGGGCGATCTGAAACACGATAAAGAAAATGGCGAAGGGCACCAGGCACAACGCCGCCAGCCATTTGCCACGGGTGATTGAGTTCACTTGAGCAGCTCCCGGCACACAGGTTTGTCGTGGGCAACACCCAGCAACTCGCAGACGGTGCCGCACAGTTCGGTTTGTTTGGGGGCCGCGTCGGGATTGAAGCTGAAGGCATCGCCGATGACGAACAGTGGCACTTCGCGTTCTTCGGCGAGCAGGCCATTGTGGGAACGGTCGTTGTTCATGCCATGGTCGGCGGTCACCAGCACCTGATAACCGGCGTCGAGCCAGCCTTGCAGGTAGTCGGCGAGGATGATGTCGGCCGAACGTGCGCTGTTGCGGTATTGCGCGGTGTCGAGGCCGTGCTTGTGCCCGGCGTCGTCGATGTTCATGGGGTGAACCAGCAGAAAGTTCGGCGCATGGCGCAGACGCAGGTGCTCGGCGTCGGCGAACAGGTGCGAGTCCGGGTAGTGATCGGACCAGTAGAAATGCGCGTGCTGGATCGGCAGTTCGGTGTTGTCGGTGTGACGGTCGCGTGCCGCAATGAACGGTGAGCGGTTATACAGTTCGCTGACCCAGTGGTAGGCCGCGGCGGCGGTGCTGAGCCCGGCGGCGGTGGCGTAGTGGAACACGCTGCGCTGGTTGGACAGGCGCGACACATTGTTGTGGACGATGCCGCTGTTGATCGGCGTGACGCCGGTCAGAATGCATTCGTAGAGCGGGCGCGACAGAGACGGCAGTTCGCATTCGAGTTTGTAGAGGGCCGCACGTTCTGCACCGACGTAAGCCTGAAGATGCCCCATGGCGTGGCGGGCGACCTCGTAATTCAGGCCGTCGAGAACGACAAGGATGACGTTGTGCTGCATAGGGGCAAAAACTCCGCGAAACAGAAATCTCGAAATCAATTCAATCTACTGTGGGAGCGAGCCTGCTCGCGATGGCTGCTCAACATTCGACACATGTGTTGAATGTCAGACTGCAATCGCGAGCAGGCTCGCTCCCACAGGGATCCTCATCAGATCCCCCGAGGGGATCTACAGCGTTATTGCATATTGATGATGACTTCTTCCTGCCACTTCTGCGGCAGGGCCTTGGAGGTTTTTTCCCAGGCGTCGGCGTCTGTGATCGGCTTGGGCTTGGCGGCTTCGTATTGCGCGGCCGGGATCAGGTTTTTCGCTACATCAGCCGGCAGTTTCAAGCCCGTTTCAGCACGAATCGGGCGAGCATTACCACGCGCCAGGTTGATTTGGCCGGCGTCGCTGAAGATGTACTCGCGGGTCAGTTTGGCAGCGTTCGGATTCTTGGCGTATTTGTTGATAATGGTGGTGTAACCGGACTTCACCGAACCATCGGACGGGATCAGCACGACGTAGTCATCCGGGTTTGCCATCTTGGCTTTATAGCTCAGGCCGTTGAAGTCCCAGACCACACCGACTTCGACTTCACCCTTTTCCATGGTGGCGATTGTCGGGTTGGCCAGCGACAGGCGACCTTGCTTGGCGATCTCGGCGAACATCAGCAATGCCGGCTGAATGTTCTTTTCATCACCACCGTTGGCGATGGCGGCGGCCAGTACACCGTTGGCGGCTTGTGCGGCGGTGCTCACGTCACCGATGGACACCTTGTATTTGCCAGTCTTGAGGTCAGCCCACTTGGTGGGTGCTTCAGAACCGTGCAGCAGCTTCTTGTTGACGATAAAGGCGATGGTGCCGGTGTAGGCCAGTGCCCAGTTACCGTCCTTGTCTTTGGCCCAGTCCGGGACTTGCGCCCAGGTGCTTGGCTTGTACGGTTGAACCACGCCTTGCTTGACCGCGATCGGGCCGAAGGCGGCGCCGACGTCGCCGATGTCAGCACTGGCGTTGTCTTTTTCGGCGGCGAACTTGGCCACTTCCTGGGCCGAGCTCATGTCAGTGTCGATGTGCTTGAGGCCGTAGTTCTTGGCCAGGTCTTCCCAGGTACCTTTCCAGTTGGCCCAGTCATCGGGCATGCCGACACTGTTGACGGCGCCTTCCGCTTTCGCAGCGGCTTCCAGGGCTTTTAAATCGGTATCAGCCGCCATCGCGGCAGTGCACATGGCAATGGTCGAGCCTAACAGTGATGCCAGGAAAAGCTGTTTCATCCGAAGCTCCTTTGGGCGTATTCAACGCTGCGTTTTGCGGTTTGTTGGTCTAGGTCAGCAATACCTGAGCCAATTTAGGTGAGCTGGATGACACTTTGATGTCGGTGTCAGGCGCGCTCGCATTCTTTTCGCTCGGTAGTGAGGGCTGCGAGATAAGCGTAGACCATGGTCAGGAGGCCGGTTTGCAAGGACTTGGCCGCTTATTTGCAAAGGTCTTGATCAGCCGTTCGGCGGCTTTGTCATCGATCAGTCATATGTATTGCCTAGGCTTGCAACACGCTTCAGGACGCGTTTTTGGACGCGGTCCTGCCCTGAAACAGTGCTGGTCTAGTCCAGATAGGTAACGTTAATGCGCGAAGAGGCAACCAAAGCGGTGACAGCCATCGGTCAGGTGCTGCAGGAGCAGATCGACCACGGTCTGCTGGCGCCCGCGAGCAAGCTGCCGGCCGAGCGCAAACTCAGTGAGTTGTTTGGCACCACGCGGATTACTGTGCGTGAGGCATTGTTGCAGCTGGAAGCGCAGGGGCAGATTTATCGCGAAGAGCGGCGTGGCTGGTTCGTCTCGCCGCCGCGGCTGGCCTACAACCTGATGCAGCGCAGCCACTTTCACGCGATGGTCAGTGCCCAAGGGCGGGTGCCGTCGACCGAGGTGATTTCGGCGCGTTTGCAACCGGCGTCAGCGGCGGTGTGTGCCTGGTTGCAATTGCCGGCGCTGTCGAGTGTGATCCAGATCTGCCGGACCCGGCGTATTGACGGGCGGTTGGTGTTGTACGTGGAGCACTACCTCAACCCACAGTTTTTCCCGGGGATTCTTGAGTTCGACTTGAATCAGTCAATCACCGAGTTGTATGCGCGGCATTACGATTTGCACTACGGGCGGGTGCGCTTCGAGATCGTGCCGACCTCGTTGCCGGTGGATGCAGCGGCGGCGCTGAAAGTGTCACTGGGGAGTCCGGGGTTACGGATTGCTCGGGTCAATTATGATCAGCATCAGCGGCTGATCGATTGTGACCTGGAGTTCTGGCGACATGATGCGATTCATGTCGGGGTGGATGTGGTTTGACCAAGGTTTTTCTGGTACGCCGGGAAATACCTGTGGCGAGGGAGCTTGCTCCCGCTGGGAGGCGCAGCCCCCCCCAAAAAGCGGCCACTGTGGCTTGTCAGTTAGATCGTATCCGCTGATTTGCGACTGCTTCGCAGCCGAGCGGGAGCAAGCTCCCTCGCCACACAATAAGTGCAGGTGTTATTCCTTCTCTAAACCACCTCCCGCCGTCACCACCTGAATGCTCATGCGCGGTGTGGCCAGGTCCAGCCCGGCTTCATCCAGATGGCGTTTGAGCGACAGGTTGAACGCACGCGACACTTCCCATTGCTTGATCGGCGCGGTCTTGAACCTGGCGCGAAGGATGGCGCTGCCGGACTCGAAACTTTCGACACCCTGAATCTCCAGCGGCGACCAGATGTTGCGGCGTTGCAGGGGGTCGGTACGCATCTTGTGGCCGACGTCGCGCATCAGTTTGATCGCGTCGTCGATTTCCATGTTGTATGGCACCGCCACGCGGAAGATCGCGTAGCCGAATTCCCGCGAGTAGTTTTTGATGCTTTTGATTTCGCTGAACGGGATGGTGTGCACGATGCCGTCGATGTCCCGCAGCCGCACGGTGCGGATGGTCAACCCTTCGACAGTGCCGAGGTGGCCGCCGACATCCACGTAGTCGTCGATGGCCAGGGAGTCTTCGATGATGATGAACAGCCCGGTGATCAGGTCGGATACCAGCGACTGGGCGCCAAAACCGATGGCCAGACCGATCACACCGGCACCGGCCAGCAACGGCGTGACGTTCATGCCCATGTTGGCCAGGGCGACGATCAGCGCAATGATGAAAATCGTTACGAACAGCACGTTGCGGATCAGCGGCATCATGGTCTGCGCGCGTGCGTTGGCCAGGCCTTTGCGCGAGCGGGTGAGGGCATGGTGCACGGCGGTGTCGCTGAGGATCCAGATCAACCAGGCGAAGATCAGCGTGCCGCCCAGGCTGAACAGTTTGACACTGACTTCATGGCCTTCGCCCTCGGTGAAGCGGATCATCGACATGCCCCAGACCCGCAGGCCGAGCTCGATGAAGGTCAGCCACACCATCAAATGCGCAAGGGTATAGAAGAAGCTTTTGAGGCGATCCGAATACAGCGCGTGACGTTTTGCCCCGCGTTGCGGCTTGAGTGCATGGCGGCGGACCAGCCCGTTGATGACCATGCACAACACCAGCAACACGGTGCAAATCAGCGATTGGCGCAGTGCGGTGCTGGTGTCGCCGGCAGACACGAAGGTGGCGAACAGCGAGATTGCCACCAGCACCAGTGCGGGCAAGTACCAGAAGGTCCCGAGAATATCGATGGTATCGCTGAGCGCACGACGGGTCAGGCGTCGCGACAATGGCTGGTTGCGGATCAGGTGGGCGATGGGTCGGCGGAATCGCAGGATGAACAGACCGGTGAAAATCGCTGCCAGCACATTGGCGATGGTCGCGGTGGTGTGGGCCAGGTGAATGCCGAGGCTGCCGACCAACCGTGGGTCGTTCAAGGCTTCACCGAAGGCTGCAAAGCTGCCGATCAGCCACAGCGGGCGGAAGGCCTGATGCCGCAGGATGTACAGGGCGCGATGCCGATGCGGACCGTCGAGCACGGAAAACGCGATCACGCAGATCGCCGAAAAACAGGTGCCGACGACCAGTGCATAGGCCAGCACCATGGCCAGGTATTTACCCAGCGATGATGGCAGGGCGTAACTCATGTAGACGGTAATCAGCAGGGCAATCAGCCAGGGACCGAGTTTGCGCAGGGCAAAGCGCAGCATGTCCCAGGTCTTGGGGTGTTGCGGCAATTCTTCAGTAAGGCCGAAGCGCGTTCGTACGCGATGGCCAAGCCAGATCAGCGCGGCGGCGAGCAGGCTCCAGAGCATCAGAATCAAGGCGAAGGCAAAGAGCATTGGCAGCCATTCGCTGGCCGGCAGCATCAGCGCACTGAGTTCTTCCTTGGCCAGGTCGAACTCTTCCGACCAGCGATTCAGCGGGCTGTCGGCACCGGAAAACTGTTGTTCGAGGCTGGCCAGCGTACCGCCGATCAAGCCGAGTACGCCTTCTTCGTCGGGTACCTGGGCCTTTTTGGTGGCGTCGCGCAGTTTCTTCAGGTCGACCAGTAACCTGGCCCGTTGCTGATCGTTTTCCAGCGATTTGATCACTTCGTCCAGCGATTGCCCCAGCGGTTCGGTGGCTTGCGGTTGGGCTTTTGGTGAGCCGTTGAGCAGGCTCGGCAGGCCGACGGCCTGAGCGGGTGCCATGGGAAGCAGCATCAACAGGCAGATGAACAACGTAGACGGCAGGGCGAAAAGACGAGCGAACACTAGGCGGTCAACCTCAACAGGTGCAGGTCGAGCGAGTGTACGAGGAGGGCAACGCCAATGCGAGCGCGGTAGCTTTCACACCGCCTGGTCGTGAGCGTTTTTATTCGTTGAGTTTGGCGAGGATCTTGTAAACCACGGTGGCGAGGATCAGTAGCATGCCGATCCACATCGAGAATACCCCGGCGTTCTTGTCGCGAAAGTTGAAGCCGATGGCCAACAGGATCATGCCCGAGAGAATTGGAATGAGCATGGAGTTGAAAACAGACATCGAGATCATGGCGACAGCCTTGTCCTGGGGGAGTGATGTAAGTCTAGGTGGCTTTTTTGCGACGTGGGTTGATGCGTATTAGAAATGACTTGGCAGCATCCCGCAATTACGGTGGTGAGGGAGCAAGCTCCCTCGCCACCGGGACTGCGTTACGGTAACTCGCGACAAGCGTAGAAGGCGCTCAACACTTTGACCAGGTGCGCCAGGTCGTGGCTGCCGCACAGTTCGCGGATCGAATGCATGGCAAACGTCGGCAGGCCGATGTCCACGGTGCGCACGCCCAGATGGCTGGCGGTGATCGGGCCGATGGTCGAGCCGCAGCCCATGTCGCTGCGCACCACGAAGCTTTGTACCGGGACTTCTTCGGCCATGCACAGATGACGGAAGAACCCTGCGGTTTCGCTATTGGTGGCGTAGCGCTGGTTGCTGTTGACCTTGATCACCGGGCCGGCATTGAGTTTCGGACCGTGGTTGGCGTCGTGCTTGTCGGCGTAGTTGGGGTGCACGCCATGAGCGTTGTCAGCCGAGACCAGCAGCGATTTTTGAATGGTGCGGACGAACTCGTCACCTTCAGGCAGCAGACGACGCAGGGTTTGTTCGAGCATCGGGCCGTCGGCACCGCACGCCGAGCAGGAGCCGACTTCTTCGTGGTCGTTGCACACCAGCACGCAGGTTTCATCGGTGTCAGCCGTCAGCAAGGCTTGCAGGCCGGCGTAGCATGACAGCAGGTTGTCCAGGCGCGCGCCGGCAATGAAGTCGCCGTGCAGGCCGATAACGGCGGCGCTTTGGGTGTCGTAGAAGCTCAACTCGTAATCGAGCACCACGTCGGCGTTCAGGCCGTGCTCCCGGGCCAGTTGATCAGTGAGCACGGCGCGGAAGTCCACGCGCTCGTCACCGGCAAATTGCGCGAGGATCGGCGGCAGCTCGGTCTGTGCGTTGATCGCCCAGCCCATGTTGGCTTCACGGTTGAGGTGAATGGCCAGGTTGGGAATGATGGCGATCGGTGCCTTGAAGTCGATCAGCTGGCTTTCGACCTTGCCATCGCGGCGGAAGGTCACGCGGCCGGCCAGCGACAGATCACGGTCAAACCAGGGGGCGAGCAATGCGCCGCCATAGACTTCGACACCCAGTTGCCAGAAACCCTGGCGTTGCAGTTCAGGTTGTGGCTTGACCCGCAGGCAGGGGCTGTCGGTGTGGGCACCGACCAGGCGAATGCCGTCGTGCAACGGGGAATTGCGGCCCATCTTAATGGCCACGATCGCGGAGTCGTTGCGTGTGACGTAGTAGCGACCGTTGGCTTCGACGGTCCAGGTCTCGCGCTCGTCAAGGCGCTGATAACCCGCCGCTTCCAGACGCTGAACAAGGCTGGCGGTGGCATGGAATGGGGTAGGGGAGGCCTTGAGGAAGTCGATCAGGCCTTGGTTCAACTCTTCGCGCATAAGTAGCTCCAGACAGCGGTGTCGCGAGTTTAACGTATTGGCTCGGGGCATTGGGCAAGTGCTTTGACGGCACTGTCATGAGGCTGGCCCTGGCTCGTTTCGGATGATCGTTTTTGCAGATAAGCAATGATTGCCTGCTCATCTTCCGGTTTTGTTGGTTTGGGCAATTGTTTTGGCCAGTGGCCCTGATCCAGGTGCCGGAGTTTTCTCTTTTGGCTCTCGTCCCAGCGCAGAATTTCTCGGGACGCGCTTTCCCACCATTCATGTCGGCAGACCGCGTAATACGGGTGATCGGGCGCGGCACTTCCGTACAGAAGATCGCGACCGACTTTCCTCAACTCTCCACGCTTGTTGCGCAATAGCCATTTGATACGCAGGCGCTGCCAGGCTGAGGGGAATGGTTTGCTACGAGGAACCTCACGGCAAAGCCCCGGCAATTGTGGGCGGTACTGTTCGCCATGCAGGGCAAAGAAGTGCTTCTGCATGGCATGAAAGAATCTTTTCTCGGCAAAGTAGTGATAAATGAATTTCTTCGCTTCTTGTACCGGTTTGCCGCGCATGGCGAATGACAGGGCGATTTGTTCGATCGTGTGTATATCGAACGAGCCTTGAGTCCATTCATCGATCAGCGTGATGGACTTTTCAAGCAGCGGTGTATCGCTGTCCGTGACGCCGCACAGGCCGCTGTTGTACAGCTTGAAGCTGTTATCGGCATTGATGCCGTGGGCCTGCAGGCAAGTGCCGAGCTTCACATAGTCCGGGCGATTGCAGACGTAGCTCCAGTCGTACTCGAAACGGTCCATCAAATACTGCTGAGGCTGAATTCGTTTGAGGATCAGAGTGGGGTTTTCGAGAAACAGCGTGTCGGTATCAACGAACAGGGTTTTTCCGGCCAGCTTCAACCCGGCAGCAATGGCACAGGCCTTGCGGCGATGGTGGTAACCGTTTTCACCTTGCCATAAGGTCAAGGTCTGTTCATTCAGGGCCAGGGTTTCAACAGGCCAGCCGGCATAGTCTTCAGGTCTGTCAGTAAAGATCCTGATGCACAGGGACTCGCCTTTCTTGAGTTGCGACAACGCAGTCAAAATACTGAACTTGGCCTCTCTGCGATAAACGTCCTGGTTGCCGTACACCAGGTACAGCAGTTGCTGCGGCACTTTTGCGAGGGCGCTTGAGTCGGGGGCTTTATGCGTCATCGGGTTCTATGTCCTTACGAGTATCGATGGCTGCCACGACGGGCCGCTGACGAGTGTTCAAAACGGTGCCGGGCACTCGAAGCGCAGGCGTTCGCCACTTTGTGGGTGGGTGAAGCTGAGCATGCTGGCGTGCAGGCACAGGCGCGGCCAGGCGGCCAGGGCTTGCGGGTGAGCGTAAAGCCCGTCGCCCAGCAGCGGATGACCGATGGACAACATGTGCACGCGCAACTGGTGCGAACGACCGGTGATCGGCGTCAGTTCCACTCGGCACCAGTCACCGCAACGCTCCAGCACGCGCCAGAAGGTCAGCGCATGTTTGCCGAATTCATGGTCCACGACGTGGCGGGGTTTGGTCGGCGGGTCGTAGCGCAGCGGTAAGTCGATGCTGCCGCTGTCCAGTTCCGGCTGGCCCCAGCACAGTGCGGTGTAGGCTTTTTCGGTTTCGCGGTCGTGAAACTGCCGAGACAGTTCGCGATGGGTATCCGGGTCGCGGGCCAGCAGGATGATCCCGGAGGTTTCCCAGTCCAGCCGATGGACGATGCGCGCTTCCGGGTAGCCGTTTTCTTGCAGGCGGGTGATCAGGCAGTCCTTGTTGTCATCGGCGCGACCGGGCACGGAGAGCAGCAGGGTAGGCTTGTCCACCACCAAAACGGCGGCGTCCTGATGGATGATGCGGATATTCGACAGCGGCATTAAAACAGCCTCGTAACAAACGCCAACGGCGGCTCAGGTCCCTTTCTGTGTTGGAAAGGACCTGAGCCGCCGTGGTTCCCGCCGGATCGACTCAGCGATCTGGCAGGGTGATATTGAGTTCCAGAATCGAGCAGCTGCCCTGGTTTTCCAGGGCGACGTGCACGTCATCGGACCCGATATTGACGTACTTGCGGATCACTTCGACCAGTTCCTTCTGCAAGGCTGGCAAGTAATCAGGGGTACTGCGCTGGCCGCGTTCATGCGCCACGATGATCTGTAGACGCTCTTTCGCTACCGACGCGGTGCTTACTTTTTTGTTGGCACGAAAGAAGTCAAAAAGATTCATTATCTACCTCCAAACAGGCGCTCGAAGAATCCCTTCTTCTCAACGTCAAGGAACCGGTGATGCACGGTTTTGCCCAGCAGACGATCGACGGCATCGCTGTACGCCTGACCGGCGTCGCTCTGGTCGTCGAGAATCACCGGCACGCCCTGGTTGGAAGCCTTGAGTACGGCTTGCGATTCCGGAATCACGCCCAGCAGGGTGACCGCCAGAATCTCTTTGACGTCTTCGACGCCGAGCATTTCGCCGTTGCTGACGCGCTCCGGGTTGTAGCGGGTCAGCAGCAGGTGTTCCTTGATCGGGTCTTCGCCGTTTTCGGCGCGACGCGACTTGCTCGCCAGCAGGCCCAGCATGCGGTCCGAGTCGCGTACCGACGAGACTTCCGGGTTGGTCACCACGATCGCTTCGTCAGCGAAGTACATGGCCAGGTGGGCGCCTTTCTCGATGCCCGCCGGAGAGTCGCAGACCACGAATTCGAAGTCTTCTTTAAGTGCCATGAGCACTTTTTCCACGCCTTCTACCGTCAGCGCGTCTTTATCGCGCGTCTGACTGGCGGCCAGCACGTAGAGGTTTTCCAGACGTTTGTCTTTGATCAGGGCTTGCTGCAGGTTGGCTTCGCCGTTGACCACGTTGACGAAGTCATACACCACGCGCCGCTCGCAACCCATGATCAGGTCGAGGTTACGCAGACCGACGTCGAAGTCGACGATAACTGTTTTGTGGCCGCGCAGAGCGAGGCCGGTACCGATAGCGGCGCTGGTGGTGGTCTTACCCACACCACCCTTGCCGGATGTAACCACGAGAATCTTGGCCAAGGTGTTTCACCCCTAAGGAAAAAGGACTTTTAGCCCCTGAAAAACATCTCTTGAAAACTACTGCAGTCGGACAGCCTTGGCTGGAATCCGGTCTGGGGCGGGGTTTACCTCGGGTAAACACTGCCTTATGCCTTTTTCCTACTTCGTTTGAGCCGTATTCGCTACGTTTTAGAGATGCTTGGAAAATGCGGCAGTATCCGTTAAAGCCGAATGATGTTCAACACGTCGCCCGACAGGCTGACTTGTACGCCGGCCCCCCACAGCGGGTCGCGGCGCAGATCTTCGGAAACCTTGTAATGACCGGCGATGGAGAGTAGTTCAGCGCTCAATTGCTGACAGAAAATCCGTGCCTTGGTGTCACCCTTTACACCGGCCAGTGCACGACCGCGCATCGGTCCGTATACATGGATGTTGCCATCGGCGAGAAGTTCCGCCCCCGGACTGACCGAAGAAATCACTACCAAATCGCCACCCTGGGCATAAATCTGCTGCCCACCACGTACTGGCGAAGTGATTATCCGCGTCGGTTTGATCGTCGGCTCAGGCGGTTTTTCCGGTTTTTTCCGGACTTCACCTTCGTGCGGATCGAGTGCTCGCTCGCGCGCGCCAGAAGGCGGCAGCACCGGCAGGTCGACGGCAATGGCGGCGGCGATGTCTTCGATGCGGCTGGCGCGGATGGCCAGCGTGCGCAAGCCATGGTGGCGGCAAACGCGCATCAGTGCGGGCAGGTCAATAGCGCCTTCAGTGGCCGGGAGCTTGTCCAGGGCCAGCACCAACGGTGCATTGCTGAAAAAATTAGGCGCCAGGGCGACCTTCGCAGCCAGTTGTCGGTCAAGGCTTTCGAGGTCATTGCGGGCCAGTTCCAGCACCGTAATGGCGAGCATGCTGCCCTTCAACTGGAACACGGGATCTTGGTCTAGCGGTTCGGTTTGGCTCATGGTCGGCATAAAACGGCTTGTCACTAAAAGTGCCGAGACTTATAACGAGAACGCCCGCGAGCCGCAAGCCGGGTCGAACCGATGTAGAATGCGCGGCCTTGTTGTCTGTCCGGAATCGTTAATGGATCGCCCGCAATTTCGAGCTGCATTTTTTCATCCGCGTTTTTGGCTGCTATGGTGCGGTCTAGGGCTGCTGTGGCTGGTCGTTCAGTTGCCGTACCCGGTGCTGCTGCGCATTGGTCGCCTGTTGGGGGCCGGCATGTATCGGGTCGCTACCGACCGTCGGCGCATTGCCAAACGCAACCTGGAACTGTGTTTTCCGGAAAAAACGCCTGCCGAGCGCAAGCGTCTGCTCAAGGATAACTTCGCTTCGACCGGTATTGCCTTCTTCGAGATGGCCATGAGCTGGTGGTGGTCACGGGCGCGCCTGGCGCGTCTGGCCCATGTCGAAGGGCTGGAGCACCTCAAACAGGCTCAACGCGACGGCAAGGGCGTGATCCTCATGGCGTTGCACTTCACCACCCTGGAAATCGGCGCGGCGTTGCTCGGTCAGCAGCACACCATCGACGGCATGTACCGCGAGCATAAAAACCCGCTGTTCGATTACATTCAGCGACGCGGTCGTGAGCGGCATAACCTCGATTCGCTGGCAGTAGAGCGCGATGACGTACGCGGCATGCTCAAATTGCTGCGCGCCGGCCGGGGGATCTGGTATGCGCCGGATCAGGACTACGGCGCCAAGCAAAGTATCTTCGTGCCATTGTTCGGCATTCAGGCCGCGACCGTTCCCGCCACCAGCAAGTTTGCCAAGTTGGGCAAGGCGCTGGTGGTGCCGTTCACCCAGGAACGCCTGGCCGATGGCAGTGGCTACCGCCTGGTGATCCATGCGCCGCTGAGCGATTTTCCGGGTGAAAGCGACGAGGTCGACTGCATCCGGATCAACCAGTGGGTCGAACGTTGCGTGCGCGATTGCCCTGAGCAATACCTCTGGACCCATCGACGCTTCAAGAGCCGTCCACCCGGTGAACCGAAACTGTATGCCAAGCGTGGTTGAACCAGACCCGCTGAATTGAAAAGCCCTAAGCGCCATGGAGTGTTGCGATGAGTTCAGCTGAGCCGGTTACAGGTTTGATTCTTTCCGGTGGCGGGGCTCGGGCGGCGTATCAGGTCGGGGTGCTGGCGGCGATTGCCGAGCTGCTGCCGGCAGGTTCTGCCAATCCGTTTCCGGTGATTGTCGGTACCTCGGCCGGGGCGATCAATGCGGTGAGCCTGGCCAGCGGCGCAATGGACTTTACCGGGGCCATCGAGCGGTTGACCGCCTTCTGGCAGGGCTTTCGCAGCCACCTGGTGCTCCGCAGCGATTGGCCGGGGGTGATCAGCCAGGCCAGCCGTTTTGTCAGCCACAGCCTGCTGGGGATTGGCGCAAAAGTGCCGGTGGCGCTGCTCAACAGCTCACCGCTGCGTGATCTGTTGAATGACAAGCTGCACCTGTCCGGAATCCATGAAGCCATTGAGCAAAAGCAACTGCACGCCGTGGCCGTCACTGCATTCGGTTATGAGTCCGGGCAAGCCGTGACCTTCTATCAGGGCGGCCGAAGCATTGATGCCTGGCTGCGCCATCGACGCATTGGCGTGCCCACTCAATTGACGGTCGACCATTTGCTCGCCAGTTCCGCGATCCCATTGTTGTTTGCGCCGGTGAAGATCGATAACGAGTATTTCGGCGACGGTGCGGTGCGTCAGTCGGCGCCGATCAGCCCGGCCTTACACCTGGGGGCCAGCCGGGTGCTGGTGGTGGGCGTCAGTGGTAACCCGCGCGGCGTTGATCCCGAGAACCCCTTGCAGCGCACCTACACCGGTCAGCAGCCGTCGCTCGCACAGATCGGCGGGCACATGCTCAACAGTACCTTCATTGACAGCCTGGAGAGCGACATCGAGCTGTTGCAACGCTTGAACCAGTTCAGTCACTTGTTGCCCGCCAGTACACCGGCCCGCAACCTCGGCGTGGCACCTGTGGAAGTCTTGGTGATTGCGCCGAGTCAGCCGATCGACGAGATTGCCGCGCGGCATCGGCAAGAGCTGCCGGCAGCGTTACGGCTGTTCTTGCGCGGGCCGGGTGCGACCAGGACCAGCGGTGCCGGGGTGTTGAGTTATTTGTTGTTCGAGGCGGGGTATTGCAGCGAATTGATCGAGCTTGGCCGTCACGATGCGTTGGCCAAGCGCGAAGAGTTGTGTCGGTTTTTGGGGTTGACGGTCACAGCGTAAGCCAGCGTCAGTGCTGATGAGCGTGGCAGTCGTTGTTGGCGGCCCGTTCTGCGCCGCCGAGAATGTTGAACAGCAGGTTCAAAGAGAGCGCGCTGAGGGTCGCCATGGCAATGCCGCTGTGGGTGATCGGGCTCATCCACAATGGCAGGTGGGCGAAGAATTCCGGACGCACCACCGGGATCAGGCCCATGCCGATACTCACCGCGACCAGCAACTGGTTGCGACGGTCGGCGATGTCGGCTTCCTGGAGAATCTTGATCCCGGTGGCCGCGACCATGCCGAACATGGCAATCGCCGCGCCGCCGAGTACCGCCGGCGGAATCGAGGCTACCAGAAATGCCGCCTTAGGCAGCAGGCTCAGCACCACCAGCAATCCGCCAGCAACAATGGTCACCGAGCGGCAGCGCACGCCGGTCATCTGCACCAGACCGATGTTCTGGGCAAAGGAGGAGTGGGTGAACGTGTTGAAGAACCCGGCGAAGAACGATGCGCCGGCATCACACAGCAAACCACGACGGAGCATCCGTGGGCAGACTTCCTGGCCGGTGATCTTGCCCAGCGCGAGGAACATCCCGGTGGACTCGACGAAGATGATCACCACCACCAGGCACATCGAAAGGATCGGCGCGAGATGGAATTGCGGCATGCCGAAGTGCAGCGGGGTGACGATTTGCACCCACGGCGCCTGCGCCATGCCGCTGAGGTCGACCATGCCGATCAGGCCGCAGAGGATGTAACCCAGGCCCATGCCGATCAGCACTGAAATGTTGACCCAGAACCCGCGCATGAAGCGATGGATCAACAGGATCGTGCCCAGCACCAGCGCGGCGATAGTCAGGTAAACGGGGGAGCCGAACTGTGCGGCGCCGTTGCCGCCGCCGGCCCAGTTCACGGCCACGGGGAACAGCGACAAACCGATCGAGGTGATGACGGTCCCGGTCACCAGCGGCGGGAAGAAGCGCACCACCTTGGACATGAACGGCGCGATGAGCATGCCGAAGAACCCGGCGGCGATGGTCGCGCCGAAGATCCCTTGCAGGCCGATGCCTGGCATACCGGCCATGGCCACCATACTGCCGACCGCCGCGAAACTGGCCCCCATCATCACCGGCATGCGAATGCCCATGGGGCCGATACCGAGTGATTGCACGACGGTCGCAATACCGGCGACCAGCAAGTCGGCGTTGATCAGGAAGGCGATTTCTTCACGATTCAGGCCTGCGGCCTGTCCGATGATCAGCGGTACCGCGATGGCCCCGCCGTACATCAGCAGAACGTGTTGCAGACCGACCAGGATCAGTTGCAAAAGGGGTAGTCGTTGAATGGCGGGTGCGTCGGGGATGCGTGCTTCGGATGACACGGACATGCAACACCTCGGATCTTTTTTATTCTTGTGATTTTTTGCATCAGGCAGACCTGTGGCGAGGGAGCTTGCTCCCGCTGGGTCGCGAAGCGGCCCCACTTTCTCCCGGAGGAAAGGGGACTGCTGCGCAGTCCAACGGGAGCAAGCTCCCTCGCCACAAAAGCCCGATACCACAGGGCTTAGTGTCGACTCAGTTGGTACGGGCTCCCTGGTTGATCCAGGCGCCGATCAGGTCACGTTCCTGTTGGGTCATCTGCGTGATGTTACCCAACGGCATGATCTGGCTGGCGACGGCCTGGGCCTGAATCCGCGGAGCGTTTTGGCGGATTTGTTCCGGGGTGTCGAACATCACGCCGGCCGGTGCGGCGCTGAACAGCGGGCTGGTCGGTTTGGCCGAATGGCAGACCGCGCAACGTTCCTGAATCACGCTGTGCACCTTGCTGAAGTCCGGACCTGCATTGGATGCCTGGGTCGGGGCTGGCGCAGGCGCTGCTGCGGGCGCTGTTTCAGCAGGTTTGACACCACCGCCGAGGGCGGTTTCCGGCAACGGTTGGTACTCGATCTTCGCCGGTGCCTTGGCCACTTCCGGGCTGTTCATCGGCGCCGGGCCGGTCACATAAGCCAGGCAGATCATGCCCACTGCCGCGACGGGCAGGGTCCAGGCGAACTTGTGGCTCTGGTGACGGGTGTTGAAGTAATGACGCACCAACACCGCCAGTACCGCGATCCCGGCCAGGATCAACCAGTTGTACTGGCTGCCATAGGTGCTCGGGAAGTGGTTGCTGATCATGATGAACAGCACCGGCAAGGTGAAGTAGTTGTTGTGGCGCGAGCGCAGCAAACCTTTGGCTGGCAGTGCCGGATCCGGTGTGCGGTTCTCGGCGATGGCCGCGACCAGTGCCCGTTGGGCCGGCATGATGATGCGGAACACATTACCGACCATGATGGTGCCGATCATGGCGCCAACGTGCAGGTACGCACCGCGACCGCTGAACACTTTGCTGAAGCCGTAAGCGGCGCCAATGATCAGCACGAACAGGATGAAACCAAGCAGGGCAGGGCGTTTGCCCAGCGCCGAGTCACACAGGAAGGAGTAGATGAACCAGCCGATGAACAGCGAGCCGAGACCGATGGCCACGCCTTCAGGTCCGCTCAGGCTGCTGCCAGGTGCCAGCAGGTACAGCGTCGGGTTGGAGTAGAACACCACGCACAGCAGCGCGATCCCCGACATCCAGGTGAAGTAGGCTTCCCATTTGAACCAGTGCAGGTTGTCCGGCATGGTCGGTGGGGCCAGTTTGTATTTCTCCAGGTGGTAGATACCGCCACCGTGAATCGCCCAGAGATCGCCGGCCAGACCGTTTTTCGGGTTGACCCGATTGAGGTTGTTTTCCAGCCAGACAAAGTAGAACGACGCGCCGATCCAGGCCACGCCAGTGATCATATGAACCCAGCGGATGCTCAGGTTCAGCCATTCCATCAAATGTGCTTCCACAGTCTTTACCTCTCGCCTGTCACTCTGTAGTCGAGTGATCAGACCTTCTCTTATTGGTGGGGGGCGAGGATCAAACGCTCATCCTCTTTGAAAAAATGCTCATCGCAGTTATTGCCTGTGCCACTGCGATCAACCACCAGGAAGTCATCCCGCTTTTCGATCGTCAGCACCGGGTGGTGCCAAACGCCGCGATGGTAATTAATGCCCTGCCTGCCGTTGGTGACGAAGGCGCGGACCAAGCCTGATACAGGTTCATCGCCAAGTGGCGCGACCACGATCAGAAAGGGGTTGCCGAGCAGCGGAATGAAAGCCTGGCTGCCCAGCGGATGGCGCTCCAGCATGCTGACGGTCAGCGGCATGTCCTGCGCGTCGGCGCGGAAGATGCTGATGATCGCCTTGTCTTCTGGCGTGGCGGTTTCAACCGTGGCCAGTTTGTGAAAGCGCATGGTCGAACCGTTGTTGATCATGAAGTGATCGCTGCCATCGGTTTCGATCACGTCACCGAAAGGGGCGAAGGCTTCTTTGGTCAGCGGTTCAATCGTCAATGTGCGCATGCTGTTCTAATCCAGATTCTGTATTGATAGTTCTATTGCTATCGCGAGCAGGCTCGCTCCCACAGGGGAATGCATTTCAAATGTGGGAGCGAGCCTGCTCGCGATTGGCCTCACCGCTTACTTCGCTACCTTGCCGAGAACGCGCAAGCGGCTCACGCCACCGTCCGGGAACACGTTCAGACGGATGTGGGTGATCGGCCCCAGGGCTTTGATCTGCTCGGCGAAGGTGTGTTCGGCGTGCATTTCCAGCTTCTGGGCTGGCAGCAGTTCGCGCCAGAACAGTGACTGGGTCTCGATCTGGCTGTCGGTGCCGCCCTTGACGAACGCGCCCTGGATCGAACAGGTGTCCGGGTAGTTGCCCTTGAAGTGCAGGGTGTCGACGATGATTTTTTCGATCTCACCCGGGTGACCCAGCGCGACGATCACCCAGTCATTGCCCGGGGTGCGACGACGGGCAGTTTCCCAGCCATCACCCATGTTGATACCACGGCCCGGGTTAAGGATGTTGCTCATGCGACCGAAGTGCTCGTCGGAGCAAGCCAGTGCGCGACCGCCGTTCAGGGCGGCGGCCAGGTCAATTTGTTCGTTGTCGCCAACCGCCGACCAGTCGCGGAACGGAATGCCGTACACGCGCAGACGAGCGACACCGCCGTCCGGGTAGATGTTGAAACGCAGGTGGCTGAAGGCCTGGTCGTTGTTGATTTCGTGGAAGTGGTGGCTGTTGCCTTGCAGCTCGACGGCCGACAGCACTTCAACCCACTGGGTGTTTTCAGTCGGCTCGCCGGAGGCCAGGAAGCAGGCTTCCAGGGAGGCGGACGGCGGGAAGTTGCCGGTGAAGAATGAGGTGTCGATGTCCACGCCCTTGATCGAGCCGGGTACACCCAAGCGGATCACGGCGCTGTCGTAGCCTTCGAAGCGCTTGCGACGCGACTCCCAGCCATCCATCCACTTGCCGTTGTCATCGAACACGCCTTCTTTCCACACCGCCGGGGTCGGCTGGAACAGGCGGTTGGCATCAGCGAACCAGTCATCGGTGACCGAGATGATTTTGGTGCCCAGGCGGGCATCGGCCAGGTTGACGAACTTCTCGAAAGGTACGGCGTAAGCTTTCATTCTTCTTGTCTGCCTTTAATAAAGTGGCTTGGGATACTCTCGGGGCCCAGGGAAACGCAAGCGTTCATGAGGTTTCTCGGGCCAGGATTGCTAAAGAGTCAGTAATCGAAACAACGCAATCTTGTTGATCTCTGCCAGCGCGCATTTGAATTCGGTGTCGACCGAATGGTGAATGCGCGTTTCGAACGCTGCGAGGATCTGATGCCGGTTGCTGCCTTTTACCGCCATGATGAAGGGAAACTGGAACTTGGCTTTGTAGGCGTCGTTCAGCTCGGTGAAGCGCTGGAACTCCTCGCTCGAGCATTGGTGAATACCGGCGCCAGCTTGCTCGTTGGTGCTGGCTTCGGTCAGTTGGCCCTGGACGGCGGCTTTGCCGGCCAGGTCCGGGTGAGCGTTGATCAGGGCCAGCTGGCTTTCGTGATCGGCACTCAACAGGATGTCGCTCATGCGCTGGTGCAGGTTTTCGATCTCGTTGATCGCCGCGTCCTGGCCCAGGTCGAACGCCTTTTCGGCGACCCATGGCGAATGTTCGTAGATGTCGGCAAAGGCAGCGACGAAAGCGTCACGGCTCAGGGTCGATGGCTTCAAGGTTTGGAAAGTACTCATTTCGAAGCACCTTGGTACGGGTGGGTTTCGTGCCAGTGGCGGGCGATATCAACCCGGCGGCTGAACCAGACTTGATCAAAGCTTTTCGCGTATTCGATAAAACGCTTCAATGCGGCCAGGCGGGCAGGACGGCCAATCAGGCGGCAGTGCAAACCGATGGAAAGCATTTTTGGCGATTCGGCACCTTCGGCGTAGAGCACGTCGAACGCGTCCTTGAGGTACTGGTAGAAATCGTCGCCCTTGTTGAACCCCTGAACCTGGGTGAAGCGCATGTCGTTGGTGTCCAGCGTGTACGGGATCACCAGGTGCGGTTTGCCGGTCGGGTTGTTCGGTTCCCAGTACGGCAGGTCGTCGTCGTAGGTATCGCAGTCGTACAGGAAACCGCCTTCTTCCATCACCAGTCGACGGGTGTTCGGCCCGGTACGGCCGGTGTACCAGCCCAGAGGGCGCTCACCGCTGATTTCGGTGAGGATGCGGATGGCTTCGAGCATGTGCTCGCGCTCTTGCGCTTCGTCCATGTGCTGGTAGTCGATCCAGCGATAACCGTGGCTGCAAATCTCGTGGCCGGCTTGAACCATGGCGCGGATCACGTCCGGATGGCGCTGGGCAGCCATGGCCACGGCGAAGATGGTCAGCGGGATGTCGAATTCCTTGAACAGCTTGAGGATCCGCCAGACGCCGGCACGACTGCCATACTCGTACAGCGATTCCATGCTCATGTTGCGCTCGCCTTGCAGCGGCTGCGCCGAGACCATTTCCGAGAGGAAGGCTTCCGACTCTTTATCACCGTGCAGGATGTTGCGCTCGCCGCCTTCTTCGTAATTGAGCACGAAGGACAAGGCGATGCGGGCATTGCCCGGCCAGTGTGGGTGGGGAGGGTTACTGCCGTAACCGATCAGGTCGCGTGGGTAGTCAGCGCTCACTGCAGTCTTCCTTCTTATTCGGGGTTGCTTATTCGCGATAAGGGTGGTGTGGCGGCCTGATGGTGAGGTAACAGGCTGGCATCACAGCGATGGGCTGATTGTATACAACTTTATATCCACTTTGTAAGCCTGATTTTTTGCATTTTTCATCAAGTGTCATCTTTCGCTGGTACAGCAAGAAATCTGCCTGAGTGGTCAGCTAATAGATGGCAGGTCGTTACCACACTTGGTTTGACCGACAATTGGCGTGACAACCCGGTTTATCGGGATGCGCGGAAAAATGTCATTTTTATTGTGTACAATTTTTTTGAAAAGTGTCTTAATCAGTCGCTCGCCGCCGCTTTTCGTGCTCCGAAAAGGTGCGGTCTCCTTTTTAACTGACTCCGGGAGGCGCGAGGTCTGACTGCTGCAAACGCAGGCAGGCGCGCAGAATCAATGGGACGTTTGACTACACACGTTTTGGACGCAGCACACGGTTGCCCGGGCAGCTCGATCAAGGTCGAGTTGTACCGCGTTGAAGGTTCGCAGCTGGAATTGGTCTCCAGCGCACAGACCAACAGCGACGGCCGTTGCGACGCACCTTTGTTGCAAGGCGATGACTACCGTTCCGGGGTTTATCAGCTGCAGTTTCATGCCGGTGATTACTACCGTGCACGCGGTGTACAACTGCCGGAACCTGCATTTCTGGATGTGGTGGTGCTGCGGTTTGGTATCTCGGCAGAGCAGGATCACTACCATGTGCCGTTGTTGATTTCGCCCTATAGCTATTCGACCTACAGAGGAAGCTAGGACTTTCCCCCCAGAATCCTGCGCATAAGCTTCTTTGGTCTTTCGCCCGCTCACACTGCGGGCTTTTTTTCGTCTTGAGAAATGTGGTGTCTGGAAAGGCCCCATCGCGAGCAGGCTCGCTCCCACATTTGATCTCGGCGAACGCAAAATGTGTGTTCGACAACAATCCCTTGTGGGAGCGAGCCTGCTCGCGATGCTTTTAGCTTCAGCGGCTCAACAACGATGCCGCACCCGCCCCCCCGAACAACCCGGCGCTGATCCGGTTGAACCAGCTCTGGCCCTTGCCGCTGCGCAGGTAGCGCGCTGCGCCATGTGCGCCGAGGCCATAGGCCACCTTGCAGCAGAGGTCGAGCAGGGTCCAGGTGGCGATCATGATCAGCAACTGCGGCAGAAATGGCTGCTGTGCGCTTAAAAACTGCGGCAGGAAGGCGGCGAAGAACAGAATGTCTTTCGGGTTGCTCGCGCCCAATACAAACGCGCGCCCGAACAGGGCACGAAAGCGCGGAGCCGGTGCGGCCTGCGGTACTTCAGTGGCATGGGCCGGTTGTCGCGATTGCTGCCAGCTCTGCCAGGCGAGGTAGAACAGGTACAGCGCGCCGACGATTTTCAGCGCGCTGAAGAGTTGCTCCGAAGCCAACAGCAGGGCGCCCAGCCCCAATGCCGAAGCACTCAACAAGCAGATCGAGGCAAACACCCCGCCGAGAAACGCCGGGTACGAACGGCGCAAACCGTAGTTCAGGCTGTTACTGATCATCAACAACGACAGGGGGCCCGGGATCAGGATCACCACCAGGGCAGCGCCGCTGAACAGCAGCCAGGTTTCCAGACTCATCACTTTCCTCCAAATGCGCAAAAGCCCCACCCGACGGGGTGAGGCTGGGTGACGCTTGAATCGCTTACAAGAAAATGAACTTGGCGATAAAGATCGCGCACAGCACCCAAAGACTGATGGAAATTTCCTTGTACTTACCGGTACCGGCCTTGAGCACCACGTAGGTGATAAAGCCCAGCGCGATGCCGTCGGCAACCGAGAAGGTCAGCGGCATCATGATGGCCGTGACGATCGCCGGAATACTGTCGGTTGCTTCACTCCACTTGATGTGCTCCATGCCGCTCATCATCAGCATGGCCACGTAAATCAGCGCACCAGCAGTGGCGTAAGCGGGGATCATGCCGGCCAGCGGGGCGAAGAACATTGCGGCAATAAATAGCACACCTACGGTGACTGCGGTAAGACCGGTCCGGCCACCAGCGGCCACACCGGCAGCACTTTCCACGTAGCTGGTGACGGGCGGTACACCGACCATCGCACCGAACACGCTCGAAGCACTGTCAGCTTTCAGCGCGCGGGAGAGGTTTTCGATCTTCCCGTCTGCGCCTACCAAACCCGCCCGTTGTGCCACGCCCATCAGGGTGCCGGCGGTGTCGAACATGTGCACGAAGAGGAACGCCAGCACCACGCTGATCATGCTGACGTTGAACACGCCGGCGATGTCCATGGCCATCCAGGTCGGTGCCAGGCTTGGCGGCGTCGACAGAATACCGTCGTAGTGCACCAGGCCCAGACCCCAACCGGCCAGGGTCACGGTGATGATGCTGATCAGAATCGCGCCGAACACGCGGTGGTAACTCAGCACCGCAATCATCAGGAAGCAAACGGCTGCCAGCAGGGGGGCGGGATCACGTAGATTGCCCAGTTTGATCAGCGTGGCCGGGCTGGCGACAATGATTCCAGCGGTTTTAAGGCCGATGATCCCCAGGAACAAGCCAACACCCGCGCCCATGGCGTGGCGCAAGCTCACTGGAATGCTGTTGAGCAGCCATTCCCGAACGCGTGACAGGGTCAGGAACATGAACAACACACCGGAAATGAACACCGCACCCAGCGCAGCCTCCCAGTGGTAGCCCATGGTGCCGACCACGGTGTAAGTAAAGAAGGCGTTCAAGCCCATGCCTGGAGCAAGGCCGACCGGCCAGTTGGCGTACAGGCCCATCAACAGGCAACCGAGAGCTGCGGCGATACAGGTCGCGACGAAGGCTGCGCCGTGATCGATCCCGGCGTCTGCCATGATGTTGGGGTTGACGAAGATGATGTAGGCCATGGTGATGAAGGTTGTAAGACCTGCGATCAGCTCGGTTTTCACCGTGGTGCCATGCAAGCTGAGTTTAAAGATGCGCTCCAGCCAGCCATTGCGTAACGGCGGCGAGAGTTCCAGCGTCGATGCTTCGGATTTGCGGCTTTCCACAGCGAGTACTCCTCAAGAGTTTTATTGTTATTTCCAGAGCCGGACACATGAGGTGGGCAGCGGCTCTTTGAGGTGCTTGCGAATTTCTTGACCGGTTGGTCAGGAACTCGCACGAAGCGAATTATGCTTTTGTATACAAATAAAGCAAATAATGTTTTTGATTTTGTAGACGAAAAGTCTGGAGGGAAAGCTATATGCAGGAGATAGGGCTGTTCCGTAGCGGCCTGACGAAGGGCTTAAGCGATTGGCCGGGGTGGTGCGTCAGGCACTGGCCGCCAAAGCGGCGTGAGGGAAGGGTAAATACAAATAAACCGGCGAATGGGCCGGTTTATTTTTGTCTGAAATCTGCGGTGTCTATGCGGGCCTCATCGCGAGCAGGCTCGCTCCCACGTTGGTTCTGTGTTGTGGATAAGATTTGTATTCAAAACAAATCCCATGTGGGAGCGAGCCTGCTCGCGATGGCGTCAGTCAGAACACCACAAAACCATCAAGCCGCCGCAAATCGCTTGTCCAGATAATCGATGATCACCTTGGATTCATACATCCAGGTGGTCTGGCCGTTTTCTTCGATGCGCAGGCACGGCACTTTGATCTTGCCGCCTTGCTCCAGCAGGGTCTGGCGATCCTGTTCGCTGTTCTTCGCGTCACGCAGAGCCACTGGCACGTTCAGGCGGCGCAGGGTGCGGCGGGTTTTTACACAAAACGGGCAGGCGTGGAACTGATACAGCGTCAGGCCTTTCGCGGCGTTTTCGACCTGGGCCTGAGCGGCAGCGGGGCGCTTCTTTTTGCTCGGGCGGGTGAGGAAGTCGATGAAGATGATCAGCTGGCCGAGGCCGACACGTAGCCCTTTGATAAGTTGTGCTTTTACTGACACGGTAGCCTCACAGGGCGAAGAAGAAAGGCGCGCAGCTTACCTGATTTTTCACAGACGAAAAAAAACCGGCGATGAATGCCGGTTTTCTTCGTGCTGCGGATTACTTGATCAAGCTGAGAAACTCGCTGCGGGTCGCCGCGTTTTCGCGGAACTCACCGAGCATCACCGAAGTGATCATCGACGAATTCTGTTTCTCCACACCGCGCATCATCATGCACATGTGCTGGGCTTCGATCACCACGGCCACGCCCAGGGCGCCAGTCACTTGCTGGACCGCTTCGGCGATCTGCCGGCTGAGGTTTTCCTGGATCTGCAGGCGGCGGGCGTACATATCGACGATCCGCGCGACTTTCGACAGGCCCAGCACCTTGCCACTCGGGATATAGGCAACGTGTGCCTTGCCGATGAACGGCAGCAAGTGGTGTTCGCACAACGAGTAGAGCTCGATGTTCTTGACCAGCACCATTTCACTGTTGTCGGAGCTGAACAAGGCACCGTTGGTGACTTCTTCGAGCGTCTGTTCATAACCGCGGCAAAGGTACTGCATGGCTTTGGCGGCACGCTTTGGCGTGTCGAGCAGACCTTCGCGGGTGGCGTCTTCGCCAAGCTGGCCGAGGATCGCCGTGTAATTCTGTTCCAGGGACATGAAACTACCTGTGGGATTTTACGCAAAGGACAAGGGTACGGTGGCGGGCACGGCGCTGCAAGCGTAGAGCAACAGCTTTACTCGTCTCGACCTTCCATCATGGTCCGTTTGAGCATCACATAAACCGCTCCGGCACCGCCGTGTTTCGCCTGGCACGAAGTGAAGCCAAGCACCTGTGGATGCTGACGCAGCCACGTGTTGACGTGGCTTTTGATCATCGGCCGCTTGCCGTCCAGGCGCACCGCTTTGCCGTGGGTCACGCGTACACAGCGGATTTCGAATTTTGTGGCTTCGGCGAGAAAGGCCCACAACGTCTCGCGGGCTTTTTCGACGTTCATGCCGTGCAGGTCGAGGCTGCCTTCGAACGGGATCTGCCCGATCTTCAGCTTGCGCATCTGGCTTTCCTGCACACCGTCACGCGCCCACATCAACTCGTCTTCCGGACCGACATCGATCACGAACTGGTCGGACAGACCGTCAACGGTGGTGGCATCGGTGCGCACCGTGGCGGCCTGACGCAGCTTGGCGATTTGCGCGCGGTCAGCTTTGGGTTTGCCGGTTTCAGCGCGATCGTGCTTGATCGGCTTGACGCCTTGGATCGCGCTTTTGAACAGGGAAAAATCGTCGTCTTGCATGTCAGCCTCCGCGAAGGGCGGCCAGTTTACCCAAGTCGAGGTGAATCGGGCGCGTCAAAACGCAACGCGCGCCACTCAGTCATGTTTTTTCATCAAATGCGGCGCCAGATTCAGCTCACGGGGTTGGCGCATCCGGCGGCGGCAGCGACGCCACAGTGAAACACCGACATACAGCAGCAACAGGCCAATCGCCAGGACGACCGCCGCGCCAGCCGGGCTGGCATTCAGTTCGCCCAGGGCCGGCGGGTGACCCAACAGGCTGGCGGCACCGGCCATCGCGAGCAACACGCCGAGGGTCGCCAGCAGCGCGGAAAATGCCGCGCCAAAGCGATAACGCCAGTTGCGTGGGCCTTTGGGCCGCAAGCGGCGAGCGTCAAAACCATCGGATATCTTCATTCCGACCTTCCTCAATGGGTATCGGCCCTTCGACCGGGAGTTGACCGGGTGGTTCCTGAGGCTAAGGCAATTGCAGGGGGATGAGAGGCTTTTGCGGATGAGCGGCTGCGCTGGCCGCTCATCAAGCGCTCGATCAGATCAGGTCTTGGGTCTGGGCGAGGGTGGCGAAGTTGTCGGCCATGATCGCCATTTCAGTCTGTTGGACATGGTCGGCGCTGAGGATTCCACCTTTGTAAGGCAGGTCCCGCGTAGCACAGGCGTCTTCGACCAGGGTGCAACGAAAGCCCAGGTTCTTGGCTGCGCGCACGGTGGTGCTGACGCTGGAGTGACTCATGAAACCGCAGACGATCAGGTCCAGCGAGCCGAGGTCTTGCAGGCGTTTTTCCAGCGGGGTGCCGTGGAAAGCGCTGGGCAGCAATTTGCCAATGATGGTTTCGTCAGCCAGAGGCTCAAGGCCCGGGATGAATTCACCGCGTTCGCCTTGTGGGTCGAACAGGCCACCGACGGTGCCGAGGTGGCGTACATGAACGATCGGCCGACCCGCCTTGCGGGCAGCCGCGAGCAATTGCTTGATGTTGTCGACAGCGGCGTCCATGCCGGAAAGGGCCAACGGGCCGCTTAAATATTCTTTCTGGGCATCGATGATCACCAGCGTCGCGTGGGCCATATTGGCCGGCGCGTAACCACGACCGCTGAGTTGAAACATCGTTTTTGGAACGGGCATTCTGGGGCTCCTTCGAGTGGGGCTTTTGCGACATTGTCCTCTGGCTGAGCGCTTCTGTGAATCGCTACCATCGTAGGCACCGTCGTTGCTGGCCTGCAGCCTGTCAAGAGCTGACCGGATGTTCAACCAAAAGCTGAAAATCAGGATAATTCCTACGTTCGTCTCGTGATCTTTCTTGCGTCGTCGGGGCGGGTTTAGGCTGTTAGAATCGCCAGTCGTTTTTTCAGGAGTTTGCCCCGTGATCACTTCCCGCCTGCGCACCTTGCGCGACCACATTCGTTGGGCTGTCAGCCGTTTTCATGGGGAGGATCTGTTTTTCGGCCATGGGACCGACAACGCCTGGGACGAAGCCCGTCAACTGGTGTTGGGTGCCTTGCACCTGCCGTGGGAAATCGCCGACAGTTACCTGGACTGCCGTCTGGAAGACGACGAACTGGTGAACCTGCAGCGTTTGCTCAAGCGTCGGATCGAAGAGCGCATCCCGACGGCTTACCTGTTGGGCGAGGCCTGGTTTTGTGGCCTGTCGTTCATCGTTGACGAGCGTGTCTTGATCCCGCGTTCACCGATTGGCGAACTGATCGAAAAACGTTTCGAGCCATGGCTGGGCGCCGAGCCTGCACGAATTCTCGACCTGTGCACCGGTTCCGGTTGCATCGGCATTGCCTGCGCCTACGAGTTCAAGAACGCTGAGGTGGTGTTGGCGGACCTGTCCTTCGAAGCGCTGGAAGTGGCCAATCAGAACATCGAGCGCCATGGTGTCGATGAGCGGGTGTTCACCGTTCAGGGCGATGGTTTCGACGGTTTGCCGGGGCAGCGTTTCGACTTGATCGTGTCCAACCCGCCTTACGTGGACGCCGAAGATTTTGCCGACATGCCGGACGAGTACCAGCATGAACCGGAACTGGGTCTGGCCTGTGGTGACGACGGTTTGAATCTGGTGCGGCGCATGCTCGCCGAAGCGGCGGATCACCTGACCGAGAAGGGTTTGCTGATCGTTGAGGTCGGCAACAGTCAGGTGCACGTCGAGGCGTTATACCCGGAAGTCGATTTCGCCTGGCTGGAGTTCGAACGCGGCGGGCATGGCGTGTTCATGCTCAGCGCCGAGCAATGCCGCCAGCATCAGGCGTTGTTTGCTGCCAGGACTTAATGCGGTCAACGTGGCGAGGGAGCTTGCTCCCGCTCGACCGGGCTGGCGTTCCAGCGCGAAGCGGTCGCAATCCTGTTACCTCATTGTTGAGATAAAAGGTCGGGGGCTGCTGTGCAGCCCAGCGGGAGCAAGCTCCCTCGCCACAAGAGCTTCAGCGGTGCGTAGCGATCCAGATCAGCAACCCCGCCTGGAACACGGCAAACGCCACCAGACAGCTGATAGTGAAGCGCAGTCCGGTATCCTCACGTTTGTATTTGCTGACTTTCTCTTCCTGCTTTTGCAGTTTGACTTCCTGCTCCGCCAGGTTCTGCTCGGCTTGTTGCAGCATCTGCGCGGCTTCGAGGATTTCCACGAACTGCAGCTTTTCGGCGTTCCAGTCCCCCAGCAGATCGCCGACCTTTACCTCTTTGACGCTGCCCTTCAAATGCTGGGCGTCGGCGTAGACCACGTCAAAACCGTGCGCCCGCAGGAAGTGGTCGCGGCGCAGGCGGGTATCTTCGTTCAAGGCGTCCTTGTTGTTCAGGTCCGCACCGTCGACGGTGTAGCTCGACCACTTTTTCTTCGCCCACGTAATGCCTTGAGCGGCCAGAAAACGTCCAATGCCACGGTTCATCGGTTCAATCTGCAGACCGCTGTCAGGCCCGAAGTGCACGCGGCGGGTCTCATGGTCGACCCAGACATCCAGGTGGTTCTGTTCTTTACGCACCCGCTGGCCGGGCAACGAAATGCTCATGCGCAGCAGGCTGCGTTCTTTGTTGTTGCGCTCGGCATAGCCGTATTCAACAAAGCGCAGTGGCCGCCCACCGGTCGCTCGGTCGGTCTTCAGCGGCGCCAGGCGAAGCATCTTGTGGTGCTCGGCAGTGACGTCCGACCACGGCAGGTCGACCGCTTCTGCGGCGGTGGTTTCTGGCGCGGTGTCGGGTGAATTCTGGGTATCAGTCATAACGGCGAGATCCTGTCCAAGCCCTGCTTGGCGGCAGCCAATGGGCTGCCGACACAGGCTTATCGGCCGTTTTTTCCAGGACTGGAGGGTAAAACCGGCTTAACTGGCGCCAAGTCCGTCAATAAAGCTCAAGATCTGTGTCCCGAGTTCCGCGGCGAGGGGCAGTTGCGGGTCTTTGTAGGAGGCCAATTGGCGCTTGATATCGTTGGGCACGATGCGCATCACGTGGTTCATGCCTTCGATCAGTGCCAGCCGGGCATCCGGTTTTGCAGCTTTGAGCATCTGTGCATCGCCGACGCCGACCTGGATGTCATTGCTGCCCTGGATAATCAGCGCCGGCATTTTCAGCCTCGCGAAAGCCGCTGCCGGGTCCTGGCGAAACAGGGTAATCAGGTACGGCTGCACGCTGGGGCGAAAGAGCACTTGCAGCGCCGGCGGTACGTTCTCATCGACATGCCCGGCCTTGAGACTGTCCAGAATCTCATTGCTGCGCAGCATCAGCGGGGGTGGCAAGCGATAGCTCAGCTGCTGGCGCAGGACCTGATCCACCGGTCGAGCGCTACCCGATAAGGAAATCACCGCGGCAGCGTCGACCTCAGGGGCGGCAAGTGTGGCCACCAGCGCACCTTCGCTGTGCCCAAGCAGGATCAACGGCCCCAGACGCGAGTCGGACTTGAGCTTCTGGCCCCAGGCCACCGCGTCGGCAACATAGGCCTCAAGGGTCAGATTGCGTTCATCCGGGGTCGCCGCGAGGCTGGCCGCCACGCCGCGTTTGTCGTAACGCACACTGGCAATGTTGTGTTTGGCCAGTACCCAGGCCAGGCGCTTGAGGCTGTCGTTGTTGCCGCCGTCCGGGTTATTGCCGTTGCGATCCGTAGGGCCCGAACCAGAAATGATCAACACAACCGGCACCGGGTTGTCGGACTTTGGCAGCAACATCGAGCCGAAAAGTTCGCCGCTGCCGGTATCCAGACTGATAGGCCGTTGCAGGACAGAGGCCTGGGCCATATTGGCAAGCAGGCCGGTAAACAGGGTAAGGCTCAAGGCAATAACTCGCAGCATCATCACGCCATCATTCACAAGGTGTCGGTTGGACTCGCAGGCACCGATAAGGTTCGAGGATGAACTAGTTGGGTAGCCTGCGTATACTTGCGCGCATTACGGCTTTGAACGAAAAGTGCCTGCGCTCGGTGATGCTGCGTTAAAAACAAGCTCGGAATGCTCATTTACAACCCGTAAACTCCGCTTCCTCGCTTGTTTTTGCCTTGCCTGACCTTCGCTCGGCGACTTTTCGTTCAAACCCTAGAATTCAGGTTGAGTTACTCAGCGATTTCACGGAGCGCCCTGCATGTCCGGCAATACCTACGGCAAGCTGTTCACTGTCACCACCGCGGGCGAAAGCCATGGTCCGGCGTTGGTCGCCATTGTCGACGGCTGCCCGCCGGGCCTTGAGCTGTCTCTGGAAGACTTGCAGCGCGATCTGGACCGCCGCAAGCCCGGCACCAGCCGCCACACCACCCAGCGCCAGGAAGCCGACGAAGTCGAAATCCTGTCTGGCGTGTTCGAAGGCCGCACCACCGGCTGCCCCATTGGTCTGCTGATCCGCAATACCGACCAGAAGTCCAAGGACTACTCGGCGATCAAGGACCTGTTCCGCCCGGCTCACGCTGACTACACCTATCACCACAAATACGGTGAGCGCGATTACCGCGGCGGCGGTCGCAGTTCGGCGCGGGAAACTGCCATGCGGGTGGCGGCCGGGGCGATTGCGAAAAAATACCTGGCCACCCAGGGCATTGTCATTCGCGGTTACATGAGCCAGCTCGGGCCTATCGAAATCCCGTTCAAGACCTGGGACTCGGTAGAGCAGAACGCCTTCTTCAGCCCGGATCCGGACAAAGTGCCAGAACTTGAGGCCTACATGGATCAGCTGCGCCGCGACCAGGATTCGGTCGGCGCGAAGATCACCGTGGTCGCCGAAGGGGTGAAGCCGGGTCTGGGCGAGCCGATCTTCGACCGCCTCGACGCCGAGCTGGCCCATGCGCTGATGAGCATCAACGCGGTGAAAGGCGTAGAGATCGGCGCCGGTTTCGCCAGTGTCGCCCAGCGCGGTACCGAGCACCGTGACGAAATGACCCCGGAAGGTTTCCTCAGCAACAATGCTGGCGGCATTCTCGGCGGCATTTCTTCGGGTCAACCGATCATTGCGCACCTGGCACTCAAGCCGACGTCGAGCATTACCACGCCGGGCCGTTCGATCGACATTCATGGCAACCCGGTGGACGTCATCACCAAGGGCCGTCATGACCCTTGCGTCGGCATCCGCGCCACGCCGATTGCCGAAGCGATGATGGCCATCGTGTTGATGGACCACCTGCTGCGCAATCGCGGGCAGAACGCCGATGTGCGCGTCAGCACCCCGGTGCTGGGCCAGCTGTGAAGCCATGCCCTGAAGTCGCCGCGGTCTGACGGCCGTGGCGGCGCTTCCGTACTGGCGGTTATCCAGCTTCTATCTGTTCTATTTCGCCTTGCTCGGCTCGACCGCGCCGTTCCTGGCGCTGTATTTCGATCACCTGGGTTTTTCCAGCGCGCGCATTGGCGAGCTGGTGGCGATCCCGATGCTGATGCGCTGTGTCGCACCGAACATCTGGGGTTGGCTCGGTGACTACACCGGCCGGCGCCTGGCCATCGTGCGCTTCGGCGCGATCTGTACGCTGCTGACCTTTTCGCTGATCTTTGTCAGTAAAAGCTACGCCTGGCTGGCGATGGTCATGGCGCTGCATGCGTTCTTCTGGCACGCGGTGTTGCCGCAGTTCGAGGTCATCACCCTGGCGCATCTACAGGGCCAGACGTCGCGCTACAGCCAGATCCGCTTGTGGGGATCGATCGGCTTCATCATCACCGTGGTCGCATTGGGGCGGCTGTTCGAATGGTTGAGCCTGGACATCTACCCGGTGACGCTAGTGGTGATCATGGGCGCGATTGTCATCAGCAGCCTCTGGGTGCCGAACGCCCAACCGGCGCAGGGCAACCGTCTGTCGGGCGAAGGGTTTTTCAAGCAACTGCGCAGCCCCGGTGTGTTGGCGTTTTACGGCTGCGTAGCACTGATGCAGATGAGCCATGGGCCGTATTACACCTTTCTGACCCTGCACCTTGAACGCCTGGGTTATAGCCGCGGCGTGATCGGCATGCTCTGGGCCCTGGGGGTGGTCGCCGAAGTCTTGATGTTTCTGCTCATGAGCAAGATCCTTGCACGCTTCTCGGTGCGCCGGGTGTTGATGGCGAGTTTCCTGCTGGCGGCGTTACGCTGGTTGCTGCTCGGCTCGTTCGCCGAATTTTTGTGGGTGCTGCTGATAGCGCAGATTTTGCACGCAGCGACCTTCGGCAGCTTTCACGCCGCGGCCATCCATTTCGTGCAACGTAGCTTCGGCGCACGCCAGCAAGGGCAGGGCCAGGCGTTGTACGCGGCACTGGCCGGCACCGGCGGTGCGTTGGGCGCGTTGTATTCCGGCTACAGCTGGAACACCCTTGGCGCTACATTGACCTTTAGTATTGCCAGCGTCGCAGCTTTCGCTGCAGCCGTTATCATTGCCACACGTATGCAAGAGGACAGGCCATGAGCCTTACCCGTGAACAGCTTGCCCAGCAGATCATCGACGCCGGGCGTTTTTTGTATGGCCGTGGCTGGTCGCCCGCTACCAGCAGCAACTATTCGACGCGACTGTCGGCCAGCGAAGCCCTGTTGACCGTTTCCGGTAAACACAAAGGTCAGTTGGGGATTGATGACGTGCTGGCCACGGATTTGTCGGGTAATAGCCTGGAGCCTGGCAAGAAGCCGTCCGCCGAAACCCTGTTGCACACCCAGCTGTATAACTGGCGTACCGACATCGGTGCGGTGTTGCACACCCATTCGGTCAATGCCACGGTGTTGTCGCGGCTGCAGCAGAGTCCGGTCATCACGTTCGAAGACTACGAATTGCAAAAAGCCTTCAGCGGCATCGCAACCCATGAGTCCAAGGTACGGGTGCCGATTTTCGACAATGATCAGGATATCGAGCGTCTGGCGTCCAAAGTGCAGCCATGGCTCGACAGCCATCCCGACTGTGTCGGTTATCTGATTCGCGGTCATGGCCTCTACACCTGGGGCCCGAAGATGAGTGACGCGCTGCGGCAGATCGAAGCATTTGAGTTCCTGTTCGAATGCGAGCTGAAAATGCGCGCGTTGACTAACCGTTAACTTCACCTGAAGTTGCCAACCGCCTGATGAAACGCGTTGCCTGACCGGTCTGTAAAAGCCGGACGGCAGCGCCGCTAACGAGGAATTGCCAACATGAGCAGCCTGTCCGTTTACCACGTTTCAAGCCCGGACCTGCCGAACAAGGTCCTGACCCACTTCGACGATATCGCCTCGACCCTGGCCGAAAAAGGTGTCCGTTTCGATCGTTGGCAAGCGGCGGCGAAGATCCAGCCTGGCGCCAGTCAGGAAGAGGTGATCGCTGCCTATCAGGTACAGATCGATAAACTGATGACCGAGCGCGGTTACATTACCGTCGACGTGGTCAGCCTCAACAGCGATCACCCGCAAAAAGCCGAATTGCGCGCCAAGTTCCTCGATGAGCACCGTCACGCAGAAGACGAAGTACGATTTTTCGTTGCTGGCCGTGGCCTGTTTACCTTGCACATCGACGACTACGTGTACGCCGTGCTCTGCGAAAAAAACGACCTGATTTCGGTGCCGGCAGGCACAGCGCACTGGTTCGATATGGGTGAGCATCCGCACTTCGTGGCGATCCGTCTGTTCAACAACCCCGAAGGCTGGGTGGCCAACTTCACCGGTGAAGACATCGCCAGTCGCTTCCCGCGCCTTGAGGACTGAAGGCATGACCATCAAAGTCATTCTGACCGACATCGAAGGCACCACCAGTGCGGTGAGTTTTGTGTTCGACGTGCTGTTTCCCTACGCCGCCAGACATTTGCCGGACTTTGTCCGTCAGCAGGCGCAACGGGCCGACGTTGCCCGGCAAATCGACGCGGTTCGCCAGGACAGCGCCGAGCCTGGCGCTGACGTTGAACGGGTGATTGAAATCCTGCTGGGCTGGATTGCCGAAGACCGCAAGGCCACACCGCTCAAGGCCCTGCAAGGGATGGTCTGGGAGCAGGGTTATCAGGCCGGGCAGTTGAAGGGCCATGTCTACCCGGACGCGGTCGATGCGCTTAAACGTTGGCATCAGGCGGGGTATCAACTGTTTGTTTACTCGTCCGGTTCGATCCAGGCCCAGAAGCTGATCTTCGGTTGCTCCGAGGCCGGTGACCTGACACCGTTGTTCAGCGGCTACTTCGACACCACGTCAGGACCCAAGCGTGAGGCGCAATCCTACCGGCGCATTACTCAGGCCATTGGCGTCGAGTCTTCGCACATCCTGTTTCTCTCCGACATCGTTGAGGAACTGGATGCCGCCCGTGAAGCCGGCATGGCCACCTGCGCACTGGTGCGCGAAGGGGGGGAGCTCGCCGGGCATTCGAGTGTCAGCAGTTTTTCGCAGATCGATCCAGCCACTTTTTGAGTGGCAACGGCTGACAGCAACCTATGCGGTCAGCCGTCTTTCCATCAGGAACTAACATCACGGCCACTTTGCGTCTGTAGGACGTGTAGGAAGTTGCCTGTTGATAAGTCGGCCATGCCTGTTTGTGGTTTTCCTTACTTGTTTAATCTCGTCCCTGTGTAACTCTTCGGTCTGAAGTTTGTTCGCTTATCCAGGCACTGTGTGTACTGGGTAATGGTGCGGACTCTTGGCGAGAGGAGTAAGGATGAAAACACAAGACCGGGCCGGCGCTCCCGTGTTGAAAACACCGAAACGACAGCGTCCGGATCCGGTGGGCAAACCTTTGAGCGAAAAGGAACTGGAGATTTTGCGCTGGGCCAAGGCCGGGAAAACGGTGTGGGAAATCAGCGTGATTCGGAACATATCCGAGGCGACGGTGAAGTATCACCTGGGCAATATCTATTCCAAACTTGACGTTTCCAACCGTGCCCAAGCGGTCGGCGAGGCGGTCAAGCGCGGCTTGTTGAGCTGAGCTCACAACGCACTCAGGCCGTGTAGCGCAAGGCTTGCACGACCTGAAGGGTTTGAGCGGTGACTGTTTGCTACGAGTAATAGGTCGGCAGGGCGAAACGCTGCTGGCTTTGCAGCATGGAAATCTGCGGCAGCTCGCTGGCCTGTTCGGCCACGTCACGGCGAATGGCACTGATCGCCCAGGACAGTTGATCGCCGGCATGTAATTGGGCGTAGGAAATCGAGCGTTTGAACACGCGGCCCTCGCTGTTACTCAGCGTCAGCAGAATACCGCCGTCAGGGCGTGCCTGCGTGGTGACGTCGAAGTTGGAGAACAGGGACGAGAATTTTTCCTGGATCAGGCTCATGTCTATCGGCTCCGGTTACACATAATTGGCTAGCTTGAAGTGATAGGTGCACTGATTGTGCCAGTACGAATATTTTATAAAGTCGTTATAAATCAATAAGTTGAAAATAAGCGTTTTTTCAGCCTCGTGCATTCTGCATGAATGGCCATCGTGCATCCTGCATTTTGCGAGATCGCCAGTACAACGTGCGGGCGACCGTGCAGTGGTTAGCGGCAGTATCGACCCGGATACAAAACATTTCAAAAACCGCGTGTACAGCGACATAAGTGCGGGCGTACTTTTTGGCCTGTACCACGTCTTTTATTGAATCTCTAACGAGAGGTTATCGGCTGTCTCTCACACAGGGATGAAGTTGCCTGAACACCCCGAATACATGTTCGCCCGACAATAACAAAACAGGCCTGACATCAAGGGCCGAACGGGAGCAACCATGAGCAGCGCGTCAAACGACATGATCACCTGGGGCATGATGCTCCGTAAGTTGCCGTCCATTGCCAAAGCCCTGCCACGGGTAGTCAAGGGCCTCAAAGTTGCCAATGTCAAACAGCCGGATCAGCCCTGCGGCCTCGGTTGGAGCTTCGAGCAGGCGACGCAACGCAACCCCGATGGCCTGGCGCTGCTGCAAGGTGGGGTCAAACTCAGTTATGCACAGGTCAACCAGTGGGCCAACCGCATTGCCCACCATTTGATTGCTCAAGGCACTGGCAAAGGTGATGTGGTCGGGATCTTCATCGAAAACCGCCCGGAGCTGCTGGTCACGGTGCTGGCGGTGGCCAAGGTCGGCGCGATCAGCGCCATGCTCAATACCTCGCAAACCCAACAGGCGCTGGTGCACAGCCTGAACCTGGTCGAGCCGGTGGCAATTGTGGTGGGCGGGGAGTTGGTCGAGGCGTTTTCGGCGATACGCGAGCAGGTTGCAATTGACGCTGCGAGAACCTGGTGTGTGGCCGATCAGGACACCTCCCGTGATCCCGGCTCGGTGCCCGCAGGCTTCATCAACCTGATGCGCGCCAGCGCCGATTGCCCGACAGGCAACCCGGCCAGCAGCCAGCAGGTGTACCTCGACGACCCTTGTTTTTATATCTACACCTCCGGCACGACCGGATTGCCCAAGGCCGGGGTGTTCAAGCATGGCCGCTGGATGCGGACCTCTGCCAGTTTTGGCTTGATCGCTTTGAATATGCGCCCCGACGATGTCGTCTATTGCACCTTGCCGCTCTATCACGCCACAGGGTTGTGCGTGTGCTGGGGCTCGGCGATTTGCGGGGCGTCGGGCTTTGCCATTCGGCGCAAATTCAGCGCCCGCCAGTTCTGGAACGACGTGCGCAAGTATCAGGCCACCACCATCGGCTACGTCGGCGAGTTGTGCCGGTACTTGATCGATCAACCGCCGAGAGCCGACGACCGTGATAACGCGGTGGTGAAGATGATCGGCAACGGCTTGCGCCCCGGCGTCTGGAGCGAGTTCAAGCGGCGCTTCGGGATCAATCACATCTGCGAGTTGTACGCCGCCAGCGACGGCAACATCGGTTTCACCAACATCCTCAACTTCGACAACACCATCGGCTTCTCGCTGATGTCCTGGGAGCTGGTCGAGTACGCCCACGAGAGTGGCGCACCGATCCGCAACAGCAAGGGTTTCATGCAAAAAGTCGGTAAAGGCGGGCAAGGCCTATTGCTGGCGAAGATCGATGACAAGGCGCCGCTGGACGGCTACACCGATCCGCAGAAGACCGAGAAGGTCGTGCTCCACGATGTCTTCGAGAAGGGCGATCGCTACTTCAATACCGGCGACTTGCTGCGCAACATCGGTTTTGGCCACGCACAGTTTGTCGACCGCCTCGGCGATACCTACCGCTGGAAGGGCGAGAACGTCTCGACCACCGAGGTCGAGAACATCCTCTTGCAGCATCCTCACATCGCCGAGGCGGTGGCCTATGGCGTGGAGATCAGCAACACCAATGGCCGCGCCGGCATGGCGGCAATCACCCCGGCTGAATCGCTGGCCACTCTGGACTTCAGTGAATTGCTGAAATTCGCTCGCCAGCACATGCCGGCCTATGCGGTGCCGCTGTTTTTACGGGTCAAGGTGAAAATGGAGACCACCGGGACGTTCAAGTACCAGAAGACCCGCCTCAAGGATGAAGCATTCGATCCGGGGAGAACCGGTGACGATCCGATTTATGCCTGGCTACCGGGCTCGGACACTTACGTGCAGATCACCGAACAGGTGCTGGCGAATATCCACAGTGGCAAGCTCCGTTATTGATTCTGGCTATGGCCCGGCGAGAGAAAAAAGGGGTGACAGGTGTAAGGCCGCTTAAGGAAACTAGCGGCTTTGCGATCGACCGAATGTGGAGTCCCCAATGTCAGACAAATCCCGCCAGATGACCCCGGAAGAAGCCGCGGAGTTTGCCGAGCAGGTGTTCAACAAGGCCCGCGATGGCGACGCGGCGATGCTCGCCGCGCTGCTGAGCAAAGGCTTGCCGCCGAACCTGCGTAATCACAAGGGCGACACTTTGCTGATGCTTGCCGCTTACCACGGCCATGTCGATGCGGTGAAAGTGCTGCTTGAGCACAAGGCCGATCCAGAGATCCGCAACGACAATGGCCAAAGCCCGATTGCCGGCGCGGCGTTCAAAGGTGATCTGGCCGTGGTCACCGCGCTGGTCGAAGGTGGCGCCGAGGTTGAAGGTTCGTCCTTTGATGGCCGCACCGCGCTGATGATGGCCGCGATGTTCAATCGCAGCGCAATCGTCGACTATCTGATCAGCAAAGGTGCCGATCCCAAGGCCAAGGACGCCAATGGCATCAGCGCACTGGACGCAGCCAAAACCATGGGCGCCGCCGATACCACCGCACAACTGCAAAAACTGCTCGGCTGATCACGACCCCTGTGGCGAGGGGGCTTGCTCCCGCTGGGGCGCGAAGCGGCCCTGAATCCTGAACCCCGGTTTTATCTGATACTCCGAGTGTTTCGGATTACGACTGCTTCGCAGCCGAGCGGGAGCAAGCTCCCTCGCCACAGATGGGCACCTGACCTCGGGCTCGGTATCTCTTCGCGAATACGCTATCCTTCGTGCCCTCAAAACTCCCTCGCTACAGGATTTGCCCATGAAAGCCGCACTCATCGAACTCATCAGCAAAATCAGCTCCGGCTGCATGAGCGAGGCGGAAATTGTGCAGATCGCCGACGAAGCGGCCCAGGCCTATGCCGATCCCGAGGCGTTCCTGGCGGCCAACCCGGACATCAACTATGACGACACTTTCCCGATCCCACTGGGGGAGTGGGTGGTGGTCGGCAGTCTGCCGCAAACCGTGCTGTTCCAGGCCGACACCTACATGGACCTGTTCGCACAGATCGTTGCGTCCTTCGGCCCGGGTGTGGCGTTCAACATCAAGCCCAAGCAGTTGGCCAAGACCGAAGCGTTGACCGCACTCAACCGCATCCAGATTCAAATGGGCAGCATGAACCCGGAAAACGGCGGTTACACGCTGATGAACTTCAGCCAACTGCTCGATGACGAGATTCAGGTCGTGCTGGTCTTTGGCAACGACGTCCCACGGGTGCTGGAGTTGTGCGCACACGTCGGGATTGCCGCCGCGCCGTCCCTGGAAGCGCTGAAAGTGGCGATTCACGTTTAAGGCCGTTACTGCGCCAAGCGTAATAAAGCGGAACCCTCGTCAGGTCGGACTATCCTAAGGGGGCATAATTTCTTCTGGGAGCGACACCATGGGTTCCACCTTCAATGGCCTGGTCGGCCTGATCATCTTCGCGCTGAATATCTGGGCGATCATCAACGTGCTTAGAAGCAGCGCGGAAACCGGGATGAAAATCATCTGGGTGCTGCTGATTCTCCTGCTCCCGGTGCTGGGCCTGGTTATTTGGGCGATTGCGGGGCCTCGAGGCAATATGCGGTTCTGAATCCATCCTCAAATCCAACACATTCCAATGTGGGAGCGAGCCTGCTCGCGATGCAGGCGCCGCGGTTTTTCAGTAAACCGCGTCATCGCTCATCGCGAGCAGGCTCGCTCCCACAGGGTTCACTGTGTGCTTGAATGATCTTTGGTCTGACGAAGGTTCGACCTGTCATGTTCGGCGTCGTAGAATGCGCGCCTTTCCTTGGTCAATCGCCTGCCCAGCGTCTGCGATTGTCCATCATGGTCGGGTAACCGTCCGTTGCCACCAGCATTCACCGGGGGACTTCCCATGAGCACCACCAAGACCAGCGAGTACCTGGAAACCCTCTACGAAGGCTACGGCCAGCGTTTTCGCATGGAAAAGCTGCTGCACGAAGTGCGCACCGAGCACCAGCACCTGGTGATTTTCGAGAACCCGCGCATGGGCCGGGTGATGGCGCTGGACGGCGTGATCCAGACCACCGAAGCCGACGAGTTCATCTACCACGAGATGCTCACCCACGTGCCGATCCTCGCCCATGGCACCGCCAAACGCGTGCTGATCATCGGCGGTGGCGACGGCGGCATGCTGCGTGAAGTGGCAAAGCACCGCAGCATCGAACACATCACCATGGTCGAAATCGACGGCACCGTGGTCGACATGTGCAAGGAATTTTTGCCGAACCACTCCAAAGGTGCGTTCGATGACCCACGCCTGAACCTGGTGATCGACGACGGCATGCGTTTCGTCGCCACCACCCAGGAAAAATTCGACGTGATCATCTCTGACTCCACCGACCCGATCGGTCCGGGTGAAGTGCTGTTCTCGGAGAACTTCTACCAGGCGTGCCGCCGTTGCCTGAACGAAGGCGGCATTCTGGTGACCCAGAACGGCACGCCGTTCATGCAGATCGAAGAAGTGAAAACCACCGCCGGCCGCCTGCGTAGCCTGTTCCCGGACTGGCACTTCTACCAGGCCGCGGTGCCGACCTACATCGGCGGCGCCATGACCTTTGCCTGGGGCGCGACCAACACCGCGTACCGCAAACTGTCCCGCGAAACCCTGAGTCAGCGTTTTGCCGGCAGCGGCATCATCACGCGCTACTACAACCCGGAAATCCACATCGGCGCCTTCGCCTTGCCGCAGTACGTGCTGCAAGCGGTGAACAAGCCAAGCAACGACTGATCGATGAGCACCGTGGGGGCTCGGCCGCACGGTTCTGGTCTACAGATTGCGGCGGCGCATCAAGCGATAAGCCGCCGGAATCACGAACAACGACAGCAGTGGCGCCGTCAGCATGCCACCGACCATGGGCGCGGCAATCCGGCTCATGACTTCACTTCCCGTCCCGCTGCCCAGCAGGATCGGCAACAACCCGGCAATGATGACCGCAACGGTCATGGCTTTGGGCCGAACCCGCTGCACCGCACCCTCGCGAATCGCCTCCACCAACCCTCGTTCAGTGCTGTCACCGGCGTCCTCACGTTCAGCCCAGGCGTTCTTCAGATAGAGCAGCATGATCACGCCAAACTCGGCAGACACCCCCGCCAACGCAATAAAACCGACCCCGGTCGCCACTGACAGGTTGTACCCCAGCAGGTACAGGAACCACGCACCGCCAATCAGTGCAAAGGGCAGGGTGCCCATGATCAGCAGGGCTTCGTCGAAGCGTTTGAAGGTCAAATAGAGCAACACGAAGATGATCAATAACGTCGCCGGCACCACCAGCTTGAGCCGCGCGTTGGCTCGCTCAAGAAACTCGAACTGCCCCGAATAGCTCAGGCTCATGCCAGGCTGCAACGTCACGTGTTGGCTGACCGCTTGCCGCAAATCGGCGACGGTCGACGCCAGATCGCGCCCGCGCACGTCGATGTAGACCAGCCCCACCGGCCGGGCGTTTTCGCTCTTGAGCATCGGCGGGCCGTCGCTGACCTTGATCTTTGCCACGCTGCCGAGGGTGATTTGCAGGCCTTGGGCGGTATAGATCGGCAACTGTTCAAGGCCGCCGAGGGTGTCACGCCACTCGCGGGGATAACGCAGATTGATCGGAAAGCGCGCCAGACCTTCGACCGTTTCACCAATGTTTTCCCCGCCAATCGCACTGGCGACGATCGATTGCACTTCTGCGATGTTCAATCCGTAACGCGCGGCGGCCGGGCGATTGATGTCGACATCGATGTAACGCCCGCCGGTCAGGCGCTCGGCCAGTGCCGAGCTGACCCCCGGAACCTTCTTCGCCACTTGCTCGATGGCTTGGGCGACCTGATCGATCTGCGTCAGATCGGTGCCGGACACCTTGACCCCGATCGGGCTTTTCACCCCGGTGGCCAGCATGTCGATGCGGTTGCGGATCGGTGGAATCCAGATGTTGGTCAGGCCCGGTACGCGCACGGTCCGGTCTAGTTCCTCCACCAGTTTCTCCGGGGTCATGCCCGGCCGCCACTGATCACGCGGCTTGAACTGGATGGTGGTTTCGAACATCTCCAGCGGCGCCGGGTCGGTGGCGGTTTCGCCGCGTCCGGCCTTGCCGAACACGTGCAGCACTTCCGGCACGGTTTTGATCATCCGGTCGGTCTGCTGCAACAGCTGCGCAGCCTTCTGGGCGGACAACCCCGGCAATGCCGAGGGCATATACAGCAGATCCCCTTCATCCAGCGGCGGCAGGAACTCGCCGCCCAATCGCGACAGCGGCCAGGCGACGCTGAGCAGCATCACCACCGCCACCAGCAAGGTGATTTTTGGCCGGCGCAACACTGCACTCAGGGCTGGTTGATACAGCCGAATCAGCCAGCGGTTCAACGGATTACGTTGTTCGCTGGGGATCGAGCCGCGAATCCAGTAGCCCATCAGCACCGGCACCAGCGTGACCGATAACCCTGCTGCGGCCGCCATGGCGTAGGTTTTGGTGAAAGCCAGCGGCCCGAACAGCCGTCCTTCCTGAGCCTGCAGGGTGAACACCGGAATGAACGAAAGGGTGATGATCAGCAAGCAGAAGAACAGCGCCGGACCCACTTCAGTCGCCGCATCGGTCATCACTCGCCAGTGATGTTCGCCGTTGAGGGGCTGGCCGGGATGGGCCACGTGCCAGGCTTCGACTTTTTTGTGGGCGTTCTCGATCATCACCACCGCCGCATCGACCATCGCCCCGATGGCAATCGCGATACCGCCCAGGGACATGATGTTGGCGTTGATCCCCTGGTGGCGCATGACGATAAACGCAATCAACACCCCGACCGGCAGCGAGATGATCGCCACCAGCGAAGAACGCAAGTGCCAGAGAAACAGCCCGCACACCAGCGCCACGACAATGAACTCCTCGAGCAGTTTGAAGCTGAGGTTGTGCACGGCGCGGTCGATCAGTTTGCTGCGGTCGTAGGTCGGGACGATCTCCACCCCAGGCGGCAGGCTGCTTTTCAGTTCATCGAGGCGCTCTTTGACAGCGGCGATGGTTTCACGGGCGTTTTTGCCGCTGCGCAAAATCACCACACCGCCGACGGCTTCACCTTCGCCGTCGAGTTCGCTGATCCCGCGACGCATCTCCGGGCCCAATTGAACCGTCGCAACATCCGCCAGGGTCACCGGAGCACCCGCAGCGGTGAGCTTGAGCGGGACCGCGCGAAAGTCATCGAGGGTTTTCAGGTAACCGGAGGCACGCACCATGAATTCAGTCTCGGCCATCTCCAGCACGGCACCGCCGGTTTCCTGGTTGGCCTTGCCGATGGCCTCGATCACCTGGCTGTGGGTCACCCCCAGATTCGCCAGCTTCAAGGGGTCGAGCAGTACCTGATACTGCTTGACCATGCCGCCGATGGTCGCCACTTCGGCGACGTTGGGCAGGGTCTTGAGCTCGTATTTCATAAACCAGTCTTGCAAGGCGCGCAGTTGCGCCAGGTCATGGCTGCCGGAGCGGTCGACCAGGGCGTATTGATAGATCCAGCCGACCCCGGTGGCATCCGGCCCCAACGCTGGTTTGGCACTGGCCGGGAGACGACTCTGGACCTGGCTCAAGTACTCAAGCACCCGCGAGCGCGCCCAATACAGGTCGGTGCCATCTTCGAAAATCACATAAACGAAGCTGTCACCGAAGAACGAGTAACCGCGCACGGTCTTGGCCCCCGGCACCGAGAGCATCGTGGTGGCCAGTGGGTAGGTCACCTGGTTTTCGACAATTTGCGGTGCCTGTCCGGCATACGGTGTGCGGATGATCACCTGGACATCGGAGAGGTCCGGCAAGGCGTCGATCGGCGTGCTTTGCACCGACCAGATGCCCCACGCGGTGACGAACAGTGTGGCCAGCAGCACCAGCAAGCGGTTGCCCACCGACCAGCGAATCAGTGCAGCTATCATGGCTGGCCTCCGGTGTTATCCAGTGGTGTGGCGACGATGCCTTTGAGGCTCGCTTCCGAGTCGATCAAAAACTGCCCGGAGCTGACCACTTGCTGGCCTTCCTGCAACCCCCTGAGCACCACGGTTTTACCGGCGTTTTCTTGCCCGGCCTCGACCTCGACCGGTTGGTAGTGCCCGGCGTCCTTGGCAATGATCGCGATTACTCGACGACCGGTGCGGATCAGCGCTTCACTTGGCACCCACAGTCGGGTTTGCTCGTTTGAATGCTTGAACTGCACCTGTGCGGTCATGCCCGGTCTGAGCTGTCCCTGCGGGTTGGCCAGCTCGATCCGCACGCGAAGGGTGCGGCTGTCGGTATTGGTTTCGGGCAGGACGGCACTGACGGTGCCGCTGAGCATTTTGCCCGGGAAGGCCGGCAGACGGGCGCTGACGGTCTGGCCTTCGCTGATGGAACCCGCCTGAGATTCCGGTACGGCCAGCGATAACCAGACGCTGCTCAAACCATTGACCCGCGCCAGCGTCTGGCCTGCGGTCACGTTCATGCCTTCACGGACTTCAAGGGTCTGCAACACGCCGCCAATCGGGCTGGTCAAGGTCTGCACCGTCTGGACCTTCGACTGGCGCTCCACCTGACTGATCAACGCGGCCGGCATCCCGGCCAGTTTCAGTCGCTGGCGCGCAGCATTCAGCAGGCTCGCATCGCCCGTACGTTTGAGGGCGAGAAACTCCTCCTGCGCGGCGGCCCATTCCGGCACCAGAATGTCGGCCAGTGGTGCATTGGCCTTGAGCACATCACCGGGTGCACGGGCATAAACTCGCTCGACGAAACCGCCAGCGCGTGCCTGGATCACCGCGACGTCGCGCTCGTTGAGGGTCAGCACGCCCGCGACTTCGGTGCCTGGATCGAGCGCACCGCGGGTAACGGTGGCCAGACGCAGGCCGAGATTCTGCGTCAGTCCCGGGTCGATACTCAGCGGCGCAGTATCGCTTGCGGCGTCGGCATAGCGCGGCACCAGTTGCATGTCCATAAAGGGCGACGGCCCCGGTTTGTCGAACTTCTGCTGCGGGTACATGGGGTCGTACCAGTACAGCGGGTTTTTTGGGTTGTCTTGCGCCTCGGCGGCCGCTGCCGGGATGGCCGTGCGGTGTGTTTGTGCGAACCAGTAACCACCGGCCGCCCCGATCACGATCGAGAGCCCGGCCAACAAGGCGCCTTTGACGATAAAAGTGCTCATTGGTGGTGTTCTCCATAAGCGAAGTACAGCCGTGCCCCGGTCAGGGCTCGTTGTTCTTCGTAATCGGTGTGTTTGAGGCGGGCGTCGATGAGTTCGCGGCGAGCGGCAATCACCGACATCAGGTCGCCTTTGCCTGCGCGGTAACTGGCCATGCTCAGTTCGACCTTTTCCCTGGCCAATGGCAGCAGGCTGGCCTGGCTGCGTTGTACCGCCCGGTTCAAGCGTTGGTAGTCGGCCAGGTCCTGTTCCAGTTCCTCGGTGTGTTTGCGCGTTACCGCTTCCTGTTCGGCCTCTAACTGGTTCAGTTCGGCGTGGCGGGCGGCGACTTTCGGGTTTTGCCGTTTATCAGGGAACAACGGCAGGTCGAAGCTCAGTTGCACGCTGACCATGTCACCAAACTCGCGGCTGCGACGTTGGTAGTCGACTTCCCAGCTCCAGTCGGACTTTTTCTCCGCTTCGGCTTCCCGTACTTTGGCCTCAGCTTCGCGGGTCATGGGCGCGAAGGCCGAAAGCACCGGGTGGTCCTGCAATTTATGGCTGTAGCCCAAGGCGTCGACCGGCCACACCGGCAAGTTACCCACAGGTGAATCCTTGGCGGCCGGACCGATCCAGCGTTTGAGCGCGGCAGTGGCGCTGGCGCGCAGGCGGGTCAGCTCATCCTGTTGCTCCTCCAGGCGTGCGGCTTCCTGTTTCGGCGTCACCGCATCGGCAGGCTGGCCACGGCCGCCGGCGATCTGCGCACGAACCGTCTCGGCCAGCAGGCGGTTTTCCTGGTAGAAGTCCTTGAACAACGCCTCTTTGCGCGCTACCGAATAAAGGTTGATCCAGGCTTGGGCGGTGGCCTGACGCACACTCAGGCGCTCGATGCGGCCTTGCGCCTGCGCCCGGTCGACGGCGGCTTCCGCGACTTCGACTCGGGCCTGGCGTTTGTCTCGATTAGGAACCTGCTGCACGACCCCGACCATTTGCGAGGTCATGGAGTCGTCATTGAGGGAGCCGCGATTGGGGCCGCTGATGGGGTAGTTCTGTACGCCCAGCAGTAACTTGGGGTCCGGCAGTTCGCCGGCCGGGATGGCGTCGGCAGTGGCCGCTTGCAGGCGGGCAGCCTCGGCGTTGAGGGTGGGGGCGTTGTTCTCGGCCAGGCGCAAGGCCTCATCGAGTGTCAATGGCGCGGCGGCCAGGTTCGGGGTGGCAAGCACGCTTGCCACCAGGGCGGCCATGAGCGGCCAGCCGGTGCAGTTGCACATGGATTTCATGTGGATGATTCCTGTGATGATCCACTGCACGCCTTTTATGCAGGCGCGCAGGTGTCCCTCGGCGCTATGGCTTGAGGGGGTTCAAAGAAGCACAGGAATCAGACGCGAGGAGGGCGCCACACACCGGAGAGGGTCCGGGCTGGGAGAAAGTCGCTGGAAACGGAAATGCTGAGTGTGCTGAACCGGGGGGTAGCCGGTTTGATCATTGAAACTTGCAGAATACCGCCGGACTTGCATTCCTGACCGGGCTTGCACGGGTTGCCGTGATTCGAAGCTTTGTCCATGTCATGGCAGCAGCCTTGATCCATGCCGGCCATCATCGCCATGCCCATCGAGGTCATCGGGCAGGGTTCCGTAGGCGCAGCAACCCCAGCCATCGCGCTCAAGGGCAGGGCGAAGCTGATCAGCAAAACCAGGAACAGTCGCAGTCGGTGTTTCATGGGCTGGAGTCTAGTCGTAGAAAGGACTGACGACAATTGCCGATCCCGGGAGATGGGTAACTCTGTGCATGTTCGGGGAGGCCGGTTTACCGAAGGTATATTGTGTTTCCAGATATGCGTTGTACGAAATTTTCACAAACGCTCCAAGACAATTCGCCCGCACAGATTTCACGCCAAGCCCTTGGCTTTACTCTTGTTCCAGAGCCATGGAAGTCAAACTTTGAGGGGAACTCGCCAGTAATGAATGGCAATGCCGTGAGTGATCGTGCAACATTTGCGCATCGCGCAAGCTCCTACGGCCATTTCCTGCAAGTCACTGCAATGAGAGGGCAGGGCGCAGCTATTTCTTTTTCTTTGAAACTTCAACTTCCAATGGGTCCTAAAACGACATGGCAATCCCGGACGCCCTGAGTCCGCAGCGAGCTTCGAATCGCTTGCTGCAACCGACCGTCAAATCGCATCTGTCTTATACGCTGCTCTGCGCCCTGGTCATGATGGTGATGCTCTCCCTGCTGCGCGTTGCGCTGCTGGTTTACAACCGGGAGATGATTCTTAACACACCGGCCTCGACCTTCCTCGAAGCTTTTGTCAACGGTCTGCGTTTCGACCTGCGTCTGGTGGTTTACCTCAGCATTCCGCTGTTGCTGGCCCTGTTCAGTGTCCGGGCAATGGCGGCCCGTGGTCTGTTCCGGCTCTGGCTGACCATCGTCTCCAGCATCGCGCTGTTCCTGGGCCTGATGGAGATGGACTTCTACCGCGAGTTTCACCAGCGCCTCAACGGTCTGGTCTTCCAGTATGTGAAGGAAGACCCGAAAACCGTGATGAGCATGCTCTGGTACGGTTTCCCGGTGGTGCGTTATCTGCTGGCCTGGGTCGTTGGCACCTGGCTGTTGAGCCTGGCATTCAAGGGCGCCGACCGTGCAACCCGTCCACGTGGCCCGTTCAGCGGTGGCAGCATCGGCACCCGTCAGGTGGCTCCGTGGTATGCGCGCATCGCGGTATTTGTGGTTTGCCTGTTGATCTGCGTCGTGGCTGCCCGTGGCACCCTGCGTCAAGGCCCGCCGCTGCGCTGGGGTGACGTTTACACCACCGACTCGAACTTCGCCAACCAGTTGGGCCTGAACGGCACGCTGCAGTTGATTGAGGCTGCGAAGAGCCGTATGTCCGAAGAGCGCGACAACATCTGGAAGGCGACCATGGAGCAGCCTGAAGCCCAGAAAATTGTCCGCGAAATGCTGGTAATGCCGGACGATAAGCTGGTTGACGCCGATATCGCTGCGGTACGCCGCGACTACACACCGCCGGCCGACAAAACCCTGCCGATCAAGAACGTCGTTGTGATCCTGATGGAAAGCATGGCCGGTCACTCGGTAGGTGCCTTGGGTGCGCCGGGCAACATCACGCCGAACCTCGACAAACTGGCGAAAGAAGGCCTGTTGTTCGACCGTTTCTTCTCTAACGGCACCCATACCCACCAGGGTATGTTCGCCACCATGGCCTGCTTCCCGAACCTGCCGGGCTTCGAATACCTGATGCAGACCCCGGAAGGCAGCCACAAGCTGTCCGGCTTGCCACAGTTGCTCAGCGCCCGTAAATACGACGATGTGTATGTCTACAACGGTGATTTCGCCTGGGACAACCAGTCGGGCTTCTTCAGCAACCAGGGCATGACCAACTTCATCGGACGTAACGACTACGTCAACCCGGTGTTCTCCGACCCAACCTGGGGCGTGTCCGACCAGGACATGTTTGACCGTGGCCTGCAGGAGCTCAAGGCGCGCGAAGGCAAGCCGTTCTACGCGCTGCTGCAAACCCTGTCCAACCACACACCGTATGCGTTGCCGACGCCATTGCCGGTCGAGCAAGTCACTGATCGTGGCAGCCTGAACGAGCATTTGACCGCCATGCGCTACGCCGACTGGGCGTTGGGGCAGTTCTTTGAAAAGGCCCGTAAAGAGCCGTACTTCAAGGAAACCCTGTTTGTCATCGTCGGCGACCATGGTTTTGGCAACGAGCGGCAAATCACCGAAATGGACCTGGGCCGCTTCAACGTGCCGATGCTGATGATTGCACCGGGCATCCAGGAGAAGTTCGGTCAACGTGACCACACCGTGGGCACTCAGATCGACATCGTGCCGACCATCATGGGCCGTCTCGGTGGCGAAGTGCGTCATCAGTGCTGGGGCCGCGACCTGCTCAATCTGCCGCAAGGCGACACCGGTTTTGGCGTGATCAAGCCATCGGGCACCGAGCAGACCACGGCCATCGTCACGGCTGACCAGATCCTGATTCTGCCCAAGGAAATGGATCCGAAGATGTACCGGTACCAACTGGGTGCCAACCCGCATGCCGAAGTCATCCCGAATGCACCGCGTACCGCTGAGCTGCAACAGAAGCTGGAAGCGTTCCTGCAAACCGCGACCAAGAGCTTGCTGGATAACACGGCCGGTGTAACCGAAAGCATGCAGACCAAGTAAGGCTGCAACAAAAAACGAGGCTCGCAAGGGCTAATGCCGGTCAGTTAAGGCACAAACCTGTGGGAGCGAGCCGGCTCCGGGCGGCGTTCCGACGATGACGGCATAACATTCAACATCAATGTTGATTGACCCACCGCTATCGCGAGCAGGCTTGCTCCCACATGGATTGCGCTTAACTGACCGAAATTAGGCCCGTAAGGGCCTCTTTTTTATCCGTTGTAGTTGTCGACGGTCAAATACTGCCGAGAATCCGCGCGGCGTGGCGCAGTTCTGCGCCACGCAACCGCTGCGGTTTGCCTGGGGCATTCAGCAATTTGATGGTCATAGGTGTAGGAAAATCCTTCGCTACACTGCGAAACATCTTCCCCAGAACAACAAGGCAACTCCCTATGCAAAATCGCATGATGATCACTGGCGCCGGCTCCGGCCTGGGTCGCGAAATCGCTCTGCGCTGGGCTCGAGAAGGTTGGCAGTTGGCATTGTCCGATGTCAGCGAGCCGGGCCTGCAGGAAACCCTCAAGCTCGTCCGTGAGGCCGGAGGTGACGGTTTCATTCAGCGTTGCGATGTGCGTGACTACAGTCAGCTGACTGCCTTCGCACAAGCGTGTGAAGTAAAGCTGGGCGGCATCGATGTGATCGTCAACAACGCCGGCGTGGCTTCTGGTGGCTTCTTCAGTGAGCTGTCGCTGGAAGACTGGGATTGGCAAATTGCGATTAACCTGATGGGCGTGGTCAAAGGCTGCAAGGCCTTCCTGCCGCTGCTGGAAAAGAGCAAAGGCAAGATCATCAACATCGCCTCGATGGCCGCGTTGATGCAGGGCCCGGCCATGAGCAACTACAACGTGGCCAAGGCCGGTGTGGTGGCGCTGTCCGAGAGCCTGCTGATTGAGCTGGCGCAGCAGGAAATCGCCGTGCACGTGGTTTGCCCGTCGTTCTTCCAGACCAACCTGCTCGATTCCTTCCGTGGTCCGACCCCGGCCATGAAAGCCCAGGTTGGCAAGTTGCTGGAAAGCTCGCCGATTACCGCCAGCGATATCGCCGATTACATCTACCAGCATGTTGCCGCAGGCGAGTTCATGATCTTGCCTCACGAACAGGGCCGTATGGCCTGGGCACTCAAACAAAAGAACCCGCAACTGCTCTACAACGAAATGACCGTGATGGCCGACAAGATGCGCGCCAAGGCCAAACAAAGTTGCGAGTAGCGGGCTGCGTCGCTAGGGTTGCCGCTTCTGGCCGCCCTGACGAGATGTGTGCATGCTTAATTACCTGTGGTTTTTCCTCGCCGCGTTGTTCGAAATCGCCGGCTGTTTTGCCTTCTGGATGTGGTTGCGGCAGGGCAAAAGCGCCTGGTGGGTCGTGCCGGCGCTGCTCAGCCTGATGCTGTTCGCGATACTGCTGACCAAAGTCGAATCAACCTACGCGGGTCGTGCTTATGCCGCCTACGGGGGCATTTACATCATCGCGTCCATTGGCTGGCTTGGTGTGGTCGAGCGGATTCGACCGCTGAGCTCGGACTGGCTGGGCGTTGCACTCTGCGTGTTAGGTGCGAGCATCATTCTGTTTGGCCCGCGCTTCTCTGCCGCTTGAGCCATCGGCGTTGCGATGCAGGGCAGGTCTGTAGGAGGAGTCATTCTGCCGCGTAGGGCAGGACTGTTTTACCGCTGTTGCATTGAAGACCCGGCGCCAGCCGGTCATCTTCAAGGCCCGGTAACCTCAAGGACAAGAGCCATGCTCGTACTCAGCCGCGTTGTGGGCGAATTGATCTCCATTGGCGACAACATCTCTGTGCGTATCCTCGCCGTGAACGGAAGCAACGTTCGCTTCGGTGTCGAGGCCCCGCAAAACATCAATGTGCACCGCGCTGAAGTCTACGAGCGCATTCGGGCCAAACGGGTACAGGGCAAGCGCTAATGCCAGTCAGTTAACGGAAATCTATCGCCTGGTGATCAATTGTGGCGAGGGAGCTTGCTCTCGCTCGGCCGCGAAGCGGTCGTAATCTGGCAATTGCGTTACATCTGAAAATTCGCGGTGGTTGATTTTAGGGTCGCTTCGCGACCCAGCGGGAGCAAGCTCCCTCGCCACAGGTAGTGTGCTCGGCGAATTTTCCCTTAACTGACTGGCATTAAGGCAAGCGCGGCTGAAGTGCCTGGTCAAATCACCGCTCAGTCAAACAGGTGCTTGGGCACATCGTGCTTGAGCATCAGCTGGCATTGCTGACTTTCCGGATCGAACACAATCAGCGCCTGACCTTTGCTCAACGCATGGCGCACCCGCAGCACGCGGGTTTCCAGCGGGGTTTCGTCGCCGTTATCGGTACCGTCACGGGTAACGAAGTCTTCGATCAGGCGGGTCAGGGTGTCGACTTCAAGTTGGTCGTGGGGAATCAGCATAGGCACCTCGGGTCATCAATCCGGCGATCCTACGGCGCTTCACGCCGCAGGACCAGCCCGCAGGCCTGATGTGGGTGATCCCTGCATCAAGAACCGCGAATCAGCTTGCGCAAGGCAAACCGGTTTGGATGGCAGGCTTCGGCGACGCTTCGGGGCAAGGGCAGTGGTTCGTTGTCCAGCCACGCAGCGAGCAACTCGCCGGACAGTGGCGCGGTGATCAAACCGCGGGAGCCGTGACCGCTGTTGACATACAACCCGTCGAGCCATGGGCAAGCAATGTCCGGCACCTGTCGAGCGTCCTTGCTCAGTGCGGCGTAGGCTTGGGCGAATGCCTGGCTGTCGGCCAATGGGCCGACGATCGGCAGGTAGTCGGGGCTGGTGCAGCGGAACGCGGCGCGACCTTGTAGCTGTTCCGGGATCAACTCTTCGGCGTGCAGGCGAGTGACCAGATCGCCGGAGATTTCCTTGAGCAGCTCAAGATTACCAAGGTGTTCGGCGGTGGTCGGGGTCAGGTCGTCGCTCTTGAAGTCGAAGCTGGCGCCCAGGGTGTGTTCACCCAGGCGCGCAGGTGCAACGTAACCTTCGGCGCAGACCACCGTCGCCAGACTCTGGCTTTCAGCCGTTTGTGCCAATCGGGTGATTTGCCCGCGAATGCGTTTGAGCGGCAGCTCGGCACTTTGCGCGAAACGTTTGATTTCAGCCGCGCCGGCCAGTATCACCACGGGCGCACTGGCCAGCAGGGTGTCGCCCTCCCAGGCTTGCCACTGATGATCGACCTTGCGCAGCTCCAGCACATCGCGGTGGGTCAGCTGTTGGATGTTGGGTTGCGAGGCTTGCCACTGGCACAGGGCCGGTGGATGAACCCAGCCACCCTCTGGATAGAACAACCCGCCATGGGCCAGTCCGATTCCGGCCTGGGCCTGCGCGTGTGGCTGATCCAGCAGGTGCAACAGGTCGGCGGGAAAGGCCGCCGCCAACTGCGCTTGACGTTCGGTTTCCTTGGCATTGAACGCCAGTTGCAGCACTCCGCAATCGTCCCAGTCGACGCCGCGTTGCAAGTGCTCGAGCACGCGCCGGGTATGCCCGAAACCGCTGACGATCAATTGCGAAAGTGCGGTGCCATGGGCCGAGAGTTTCAGGTACAGCACGCCTTGCGGGTTGCCTGAGGCTTCTTGCGCCAGATCGGCATGCCGTTCCAGCAGGCTGACCTGCCAACCGCGCGCGGCGAGGCTGGCGGCACTGGCACAACCGGCGAGCCCGGCGCCGATCACCAGTGCACGACGTTCGCCGACAACCGGGTGAGGGCGAGCAAACCATGGCTTGGCGGTGATCGGGGCAGGAATCTCTTCAGGCCAGCCGACGAACACACCACGCAGGATTTCCCATTTGTGGCCGATACCTGGCGTGCGGCGCATCTTGAAGCCCGCCGCGTTGAGCAGGCGGCGTACCCAGCCGGTGCTGGTGAAGGTGCTGATGGTCGAACCGGGCGCCGCCAAACGCGCCAGTTCGGCAAACAGTTCGGCGGTCCACATGTCCGGGTTTTTCGCCGGGGCGAAACCGTCGAGAAACCACGCGTCGATCTGCGCGTCCAGCTGTGGCAGTTGCTCCAGCGCATCGCCGATCAACAGCGTCAGGGTCACGCGGCCGTTGTCCAGCACCAGCCGCTGAAAGCCTTGGTGGATGGCGACGTACTGCGCCAATAACTGATCGGCAAAGGGCTTGAGGTCCGGCCAGAGCGCCAGGGCCCGTTGCAGGTCTGGCGGGCTCAGCGGGTATTTTTCGACGCTGATGAAATGCAGCCGCGCGCCGGCCACTGCTTGTTGTTCGAACAGCTGCCAGGCGCAGAGAAAATTCAGCCCGGTGCCGAAACCGGTCTCGCCAATCACTAGCTTCTCGCCCGCCGGCAACTCGGCAAAACGTTCGCTCAGGCGGTTTTGCTCGATGAACACGTAGCGGGTTTCATCAAGGCCCGATTGATCGGAGAAATACACATCGTCAAACACCCGCGAACGCGGGCGACCTTGGTCGTCCCAGTCGAGCTGGGCATGCGGTACGGGGTTCGGCAGTATTTCAGGATTCATGGGCGGCTCAGGCGTGGCAAGGCGGCCATTCTAGCCGATCAGGGCGACGGCGATTGATCCATGGCAGGGTTCGAGGGCGCTGACTCAGCGAAAATCCATGGTCGGATTCGGTTTTTGTGGCGAGGGAGCTTGCTCCCGTTGGACGGCGAAGCCGGCCCAAAACCTGACCAAGTGATTTATCCGTCGAACACCGTCAACCGTCAACCGTCAGACGACTGCTGCGCCCGAGCGCGGACCGGCCGGCGGGAGCAAGCTCCCTCGCCACGGGGAATTTCTCTGCTGAACACCTGCCCAATCCGCTAGTCTTGCTCAATCTTGGAAGGGAGCCACTCATGTTCGAATCTGCCGAAATCGGTCATGCGATTGATAAAGAAACCTACGAAGCTGAAGTGCCGGCGCTGCGTGAGGCTTTGCTTGAAGCCCAATACGACCTCCGACAGCAGGGCCGTTTTCCAGTGATCGTGCTGATCAACGGGATTGAAGGCGCGGGTAAGGGTGAGACGGTCAAGTTGCTCAATGAGTGGATGGACCCGCGACTGATTGAAGTACGCACCTTCGATCAGCAAACCGACGAAGAGCTGGCGCGACCAGCGGCCTGGCGCTATTGGCGGATGCTCCCGGCCAAGGGGCGGATGGGGGTGTTTTTCGGCAACTGGTACAGCCAGATGTTGCAGGGGCGGGTCCATGGCCTGTTCAAGGACGCGGTGCTGGACCAGGCGATCAACCAGACTGAGCGTATGGAGAAAATGCTCTGCGATGAAGGCGCGCTGATCTTCAAGTTCTGGTTTCACCTGTCCAAGAAGCAAATGAAGGCACGCCTCAAGGCCTTGCAGGACGATCCGCTGCACAGCTGGCGCATCAGCCCGCTGGACTGGCAGCAATCGCACACCTACGACAAATTTGTGCAGTACGGCGAGCGGGTGATTCGCCGCACCAGCCGTGACTACGCACCCTGGCATGTGATCGAAGGCGTGGACGCCCATTACCGCAGTCTGAGCGTGGGCAAGATCCTGCTCGAAGGCCTGCAAACTGCCCTCAAACGGCCCAAGGTCAAACCGGACAAAGTCAACGCCGCGCCGCTGCCGACCAGTGTCGATCAACTGAGCCTGCTCGGCAGTCTGGACATGAGCCAGCGACTGGAAAAAAACGATTACGAGGAGCAACTGATTACCGAACAGGCGCGTTTTTCCGGCCTGATGCGCGACAAACGCATGCGCCGACACGCACTGATCGCGGTGTTCGAGGGCAATGACGCAGCGGGCAAGGGCGGGGCGATTCGTCGTGTGGCTGCGGCACTCGACCCGCGCCAGTACAGCATTGTGCCGATTGCCGCGCCGACTGAGGATGAGCGCGCGCAGCCGTACCTGTGGCGGTTCTGGCGACAGATCCCGGCACGGGGAAAATTCACCATTTTCGACCGTTCCTGGTACGGCCGGGTGCTGGTGGAGCGCATCGAGGGCTTCTGCAGCCCGGCCGACTGGATGCGCGCCTATGGCGAAATCAACGATTTCGAAGAACAGATCAATGCGTCCGGCGTGATCGTGGTGAAGTTCTGGCTGGCTATCGACAAGCAGACTCAGCTGGAGCGTTTCCAGGAGCGCGAAGCCATTCCCTTCAAACGCTTCAAGATCACCGAAGACGACTGGCGCAACCGCGAGAAGTGGGACGACTACCGGACTGCCGTTGGCGACATGGTTGACCGCACCAGCACCGAGGTCTCGCCCTGGACGCTGGTGGAAGCCAACGACAAGCGCTGGGCCCGGGTCAAAGTGCTGCGCACTCTCAACCGCGCGCTGGAAGACGCCTTCGAGAAATCCGACAAGCAGGAGAAGAAGTCGAAGAAGTAGTCCGATGGTTTTGCATACGCGGGGTGAATGATTGTCGCGGTCGTCGGGAGCTGGATTTATGCTCGATCCACTTCCTTGAACGACAACAACACTGAGGTGTGCCATGCGTGAAGTAGTGATCGTCGATAGCGTGCGAACGGGCTTGGCCAAATCCTTTCGTGGCAAGTTCAACCAGACGCGTCCGGACGACATGGCGGCCCATTGCGTCAACGCGTTGCTTGCGCGCAACGACATCGATCCGGCCAGCGTCGAGGATTGCATTGTCGGCGCCGGCTCCAACGAAGGCGCCCAGGGTTTCAACATCGGTCGCAACGTGGCAGTGCTCTCGCAGTTGGGCATCGGCACCGGCGGCATGACCCTCAACCGCTTTTGCTCATCGGGCTTGCAGGCGATTGCCATCGCGGCCAACCAGATTGCTTCGGGTTGCAGCGACATCATCGTCGCGGGTGGCGTCGAGTCGATCAGCCTGACCATGAAAAGCGTCAATACCGACAACCTGATCAATCCGTTGCTCAAGGAGCAAGTACCAGGCATCTATTTCCCCATGGGCCAGACTGCGGAAATCGTCGCCCGTCGCTACAGCGTCAGCCGCGAAGAGCAGGACCGCTACGCCCTGCAAAGTCAGCTGCGCACGGCGCAGGCGCAGGCCATGGGGTTGTTCGACGATGAAATCGTGCCAATGGCGGTGACGTACAAGGTCGAGGACAAAAACACCGGTCAGGCGCAGATGCTTGAAGGCATTGTCGATCGCGATGACTGCAACCGTCCGGACACCACTTACGAAAGCCTGGCAGGACTCAAGCCGGTATTTGCCGAAGACGGTTCAGTCACGGCCGGCAACTCTTCACAACTGTCTGACGGCGCCTCGATGACCCTGGTGATGAGCCTGGAAAAAGCGCTACAGCTGGGTCTCAAGCCGAAAGCCTTCTTCCGTGGTTTCACCGTTGCCGGTTGCGCCCCGGACGAAATGGGCATCGGCCCGGTGTTCTCGGTACCAAAACTGCTCAAGGCCAAGGGTTTGCAGGTGGCGGATATCGATCTGTGGGAACTCAACGAAGCCTTTGCTTCGCAGTGCCTGTACAGCCGCAATCGCCTGGAAATCGACAATGAAAAATACAACGTCAACGGCGGCTCGATCTCCATCGGCCACCCGTTTGGCATGACTGGCTCGCGTCAGGTCGGGCATCTGGTGCGCGAACTGCAACGGCGCAACCTGCGTTACGGCATCGTGACCATGTGCGTGGGCGGCGGGATGGGGGCTACGGGGTTGTTTGAAGCGGTGCGTTAAACCCGAAAGGCTGTGTCGGTGCGACCGATACAGTCTCATTTACGGCATCGCGCCAACTGTCCCTGTGTGAGGCCTCGACGGCAGCCTAGAATGAGGTTTCCCGTTGTTGGCCTTTGGGGTTTCCATGCACATTTCGTCCGGTCGCTGGGTATATGGTCTGTTCCTCGCCTTGCTGACCGCGTTTTTGTGGGGAATCCTGCCAATCAAGCTCAAGCAAGTGCTGCTGGTGATGGACCCGGTCACGGTGACCTGGTTTCGACTGATCGTGTCCGGCAGTTTCCTGTTCCTTTACCTGACGGCGACCAAACGCCTGCCGAGCCGACGGGCGCTTGGCCCTAAAGGTGGCTGGCTGGTGCTGATGGCGGTGCTCGGGCTGGTGGGTAACTACGTGCTGTACCTGATGGGGCTGAACCTGTTGAGTCCGGGCACCGCGCAGTTGGTCGTGCAGATGGGCCCGATCCTGTTGCTGATTGCCAGCCTGTTTGTGTTCAAGGAGCGTTTCAGCCTGGGGCAGGGGATTGGCCTGCTGGTGCTGTTGCTTGGCTTCGGGCTGTTTTTCAATCAGCGGCTGAGCGAGTTGCTGACGTCTTTGAGTGATTACACCGCTGGTGTGCTGCTGGTGCTGGCGGCGTCGACGGTCTGGACCTTCTATGCACTGGGCCAGAAGCAGCTGCTGACGGTGTGGAACTCGTTGCAGGTGATGATGGTGATCTACCTGTTTTGCACCTTGTTGCTGACGCCTTGGGTGCATCCGCTGGAAGCCCTGCAACTGAGCCCGCTGCAAGGCTGGTTGCTGCTTGCTTGCTGCCTGAACACGCTGATTGCTTACGGGGCTTTTGCCGAGGCGCTGGCCCATTGGGAGGCCTCGCGGGTCAGTGCGACGCTCGCCATCACTCCCTTGGTAACCTTTGCCGCCGTAGCGCTGGCCGCCTGGTTATGGCCCGATTATGTGCACGCCGAACAGATCAACAGCCTGGCGTATGGCGGTGCGGTGCTGGTGGTGCTGGGGTCGGCGCTGGTCGCACTGGGGCCTTCGCTGATCGCCGGGCTCAAGGCCCGGCGGATGCGGGCAGCGGTCGGCCGATAGACCGCGTTATCGTTCATCGCGAGCAGGTTCGCTCCCACAGTGACCGCGTTTCCTCAAGGGAGTGCGGTCGAATGTGAGAGCGAGCCTGCTCGCGATGATGGACCACCAGTCACTGCAAATATCAGCCCTTGCTGCCAGCCTCCAGCATATTCTCCGGCCTTACCCAGGCATCGAACTGCTCATCCGTCAGATAACCCAGCTGCAACGCCGCCTCGCGCAGGGTCAACCCTTCGGCATAGGCCTTCTTGGCAATCTCGGCGGATTTGTCGTAGCCGATGTGCGGGTTCAGTGCCGTCACCAGCATCAAACCGCGCTCCAGGTGTGCAGCCATCTGCTCGGCGTCCGGCTCCAGGCCCGCGATGCAATGCTGCTGGAAGTTGCTGCAACCGTCGCCCAGCAAGCGGATTGATTGCAGCAGGTTGTGAATGATCACCGGTTTGAACACGTTCAGTTGCAGGTGACCCTGGCTGGCCGCGAAACCGATCGCCACGTCGTTGCCCAGCACCTGACAGGCGAGCATCGACAGCGCTTCGCACTGAGTCGGGTTGACCTTGCCGGGCATGATCGAACTGCCGGGCTCGTTGGCGGGCAGCTTGACCTCGGCGAAACCGGCGCGCGGCCCGGAGCCCAGCAAGCGCAGGTCGTTGGCGATTTTCATCAGGGTCACGGCAAGGGTTTTCAGCGCGCCGGACAGGGTGGTCAGCGGCTCATGCCCGGCCAGCGCGGCAAACTTGTTCGGCGCGGTGATAAACGGCAGGCCGGAGAGGGCGGCCAGTTCGGAGGCAATCGCCTCGCCAAAACCATGCGGCGAGTTGAGGCCGGTCCCCACCGCCGTGCCGCCCTGAGCCAGTTCGCAGACGGCCGGCAAGGCACTGCGGATAGCACGTTCGGCGTAATCGAGCTGCGCGATGAACGCCGAAAGCTCCTGGCCGAAGGTGATCGGTGTGGCATCCATCAAGTGCGTGCGACCGGTTTTCACCAGCTTCATGTGCCGGGCAGCCTGCTCGGCCAAACCGGCGGAGAGTTCAGCGATCGCCGGCAACAGGTGCTGTTGCACGGCCTGCGCCGTGGCAATGTGCATGGCGGTGGGGAAACAGTCGTTGGAACTTTGCGAACGATTGACGTGGTCGTTGGGGTGCACCGGCACCTTGCCGCCACGCGGGTTGCCGGCCAGTTCATTGGCGCGACCGGCGATCACTTCGTTGACGTTCATGTTGCTTTGGGTGCCGCTGCCGGTCTGCCAGACCACCAGCGGGAACTGATCGTCATGCTGGCCGTCGAGCACTTCGTCGGCCGCCTGTTCGATCAGCCGGGCAATGTCGGCCGGCAGATCACCGTTGCGATCATTGACCCTTGCGGCGGCTTTCTTGATCAGTGCCAAAGCGTGCAGTACGGCTAGCGGCATGCGTTCGTTGCCGATCGCAAAGTTGATCAGCGAACGTTGTGTCTGAGCGCCCCAGTAGGCGTCATCCGGGACTTCTACTTGGCCAAGGCTGTCGGTTTCGATACGGCTCATCGGTCACATTCCTGTAGGTCTGATAGCGAAGTTTAGGCCGTGATTGGCGCTTGGGGTTCCGTCAGTCGTTTTTTCTACCGTTCGGCCCTGCAAATCAGGCCTGGCAAGGGGGAGGGGTTGAGCGCATGAGTTTTTTAGGCGCAGAATGGCCCCCCTTGGGGTTTTACCTCGCCTGCTAGAATAGGAAACTCGATGACCCGTCTTCGTGCCATCTGTACCGCGGTTGCTCTGGTCTGTGCCAGCGGCCAGGTTTTCGCTGATACCGCCAGCCACAACGCCAGTGCCGAAGCGTTCCTGACCCTGGCGCACGCTGACAAACTGGGCACTCCGGTTTACGCGCAAGTGCAGCAAATGTTCGCCCAGCGTTTTGAACAGACCAAGGCGCCGGAATCCAAGCGCGCCCTGCTGGAAACCTACCAGGCCAAGGCCAACACCGCGCTGGACCAGGCCATTGGCTGGGACAAACTGAAGCCGGACATGGTCAAGCTCTACACCAGTAATTTCAGCGAATCCGAGCTCAAGGACCTGGTCGCGTTCTACCAGTCGCCACTGGGCAAGAAAGTCCTGGAAAAAATGCCTCAGCTGACTCAGCAATCGGCTCAAATGACCCAGGGCAAGCTGGAAAGCGCCGTGCCTGTGGTCAACAAACTGCTGTCTGACATGACGGCCGAGCTGGAGCCTAAAAGCGCTGCCACTCCAGCCAAGAAAAAGCCTTGAGCGGAGCCCGCAATGACCATGCAACAACGTATTGAATCGGCGCTGAACGCTTTGCAGCCTGCGCATCTGGATGTGCTGGACGAAAGCCATATGCACAGCCGTGGGTTGCAAACCCACTTCAAGGCCGTGGTGGTCAGCGAGCAATTTGCCGGGCTCAACAGCGTCAAGCGCCACCAGAAGGTCTACGCCACGTTGGGCGACCTGATGGGCGAGTTCCATGCGTTGGCGCTGCATACCTATACGCCAGAGGAATGGGCGAAGGCCGGCGCGGCGCCTGCCTCGCCGACCTGCGCCGGCGGTAGCAAAAACTAAAGATCGCAGCCATTGGCAACTGTTTTTGCTAGAATCCGCAACGCGCCGCTTAGCCGGCGCGTTTTTTTTCGCATCCGGTTCACCCCTTACGAGGGTAGCCACCTGGAGAATCACCCATGACACAACAGATTGTCGTGGCGGCACTGTATAAGTTCGTCACCCTTGAAGATTACGTCGCCCTGCGCGAGCCCCTGTTGCAGGCGATGGTCGACAACGGCATCAAAGGCACTTTGCTGATTGCCGAAGAAGGCATCAACGGCACGGTTTCCGGTAGCCGCGAAGGCATCGACGGGCTGATGGCCTGGCTCAAGAACGACCCGCGCATGGACGACATCGACCACAAAGAGTCGTACTGCGATGAACAGCCGTTCTACCGCACCAAGGTCAAACTCAAGAAAGAAATCGTCACCCTGGGCGTTGAAGGCGTCGACCCGAACAAGAAAGTCGGCACCTACGTTGATCCGCAGAACTGGAACGCCTTGATCAGCGATCCTGAAGTGCTGCTGATCGACACCCGCAACGACTACGAAGTCTCGATCGGCACATTCGAAGGTGCGATCGACCCGAAGACCACCAGTTTTCGCGAGTTCCCCGATTACATCAAAGCCAACTTCGACCCGGCCAGACACAAGAAAGTCGCCATGTTCTGCACCGGCGGCATTCGCTGTGAAAAGGCTTCGAGCTACATGCTCAACCAGGGCTTCGACGAGGTTTATCACCTCAAGGGCGGGATCCTGAAGTACCTCGAAGAGGTGCCGCAGGAAGAAACCAAATGGCAGGGCGACTGCTTTGTGTTCGATAACCGCGTCACCGTTCGCCACGACCTGAGCGAAGGCGACTACGATCAATGTCATGCCTGTCGTACGCCTGTGAGCGTGGAAGACCGCGTATCCGAGCACTATGTTGCCGGCATCAGTTGCCCGCATTGCTGGGATAAGCTGAGTGAGAAGACCCGTCGCAGTGCGATCGACCGGCAGAAACAGATCGAACTGGCCAAGGCCCGCAATCAGCCGCACCCGATTGGTTACAACTACAAGCAATCCAACACTGAGGCCTGAACCATGTCCGCGCGCCTGCTCTATGTAATGGATCCGATGTGCTCCTGGTGCTGGGGCTTCGCGCCGGTGGCCGAGGCCCTGGTCGAGCAGGCGCAGGCCGCGGGCGTTGAAGTGCATCTGGTGGTCGGCGGTTTGCGCACCGGCAGTGGTGCGGCGCTGGAACCCACCACTCGGCGCTACATTCTCGAACACTGGCAGGCGGTCACCGAGGCCACCGGCCAGCCGTTCAAGTTCGAAGGTGCGCTGCCCGACGGTTTTGTCTACGACACTGAGCCTGCCTGCCGCGCACTGGTGACAGCGCGCAGTCTGGCGCCGGATTGCGCGTGGAAACTGCTTAAACTCATTCAGCGCGCCTTTTATGCCGAGGGCCGTGACGTCACCCGCGCCAGCGTGTTGGTGGAGTTGGCCGAACAAGCCGGTTTGCCACGTATCGAGTTCGCGGCAGCCTTTGATCGTGCCGATCAGCACGCGGCCACGGCGGCAGACTTCACCTGGGTTCAGGATCTGGGCATCGCCGGGTTCCCGACCTTGCTGGCCGAGCGCAATGGTCAACTGGCGCTGTTGACCAATGGCTATCAACCGCTCAGCGAGCTGTCACCGTTGCTCGGTCGCTGGCTGGAGCGCGCCGCCTGTGTATGACCGGCCCGATGATGTGCAACAACCCAATCGGGTCGATCGGCTGAGTTGGGCGGAAATCCGTCGTCTGGCGCTTCACCATAAAAAATCCTTGTGGATCGCCAACGGCGTCGCCGTACTGGCGACCCTGTGCAGTGTGCCGATCCCCTTGCTGCTGCCGTTGTTGGTGGACGAAGTGCTGCTGGGGCATGGCGATGCTGCACTGAAAGTCATGAGCCGGGTGCTGCCTACCGGTTGGCAAACCGCTGCCGGCTACATCGGTTTGATGTTGCTGGTGACCTTGACCCTGCGTTGCGGTGCATTGATGTTCAACGTCCTGCAGGCGCGCCTGTTTGCGGGGCTGGCCAAGGACATCGTCTATCGCATTCGCGTGCGACTGATCGAGCGGCTCAAGCGTATTTCCCTCGGCGAATACGAAAGCCTGGGCAGCGGTACGGTGACCACGCACCTGGTCACCGACCTGGACACACTCGACAAATTCGTCGGTGAAACCCTCAGCCGTTTTCTGGTGGCGATGCTGACGCTGGTGGGCACGGCGGGCATCCTGGTCTGGATGCACTGGAAGCTGGCGTTGCTGATTCTGCTGTTCAACCCGTTGGTGATCTACGCCACCGTGCAGTTGGGCAAACGGGTCAAACACCTGAAAAAGCTCGAGAACGACAGCACCTCCCGGTTCACCCAGGCGCTGACTGAAACCCTGGATGCGATTCAGGAAATCCGCGCGGGCAACCGTCAGGGTTTTTTCCTCGGACGGCTTGGGGTGCGGGCGCAAGAAGTGCGCAACTATGCGGTCAACTCACAGTGGAAAAGCGATGCGTCGAGCCGCGCCAGCGGTTTGCTGTTCCAATTTGGCATCGACATCTTTCGTGCTGCCGCCATGCTTACCGTGCTGTTCTCCGACCTGTCCATCGGCCAGATGCTTGCGGTGTTCAGTTACCTCTGGTTCATGATCGGGCCGGTCGAACAATTGTTGAATCTGCAATACGCCTATTACGCGGCCGGTGGTGCGCTGACGCGAATCAACGAGTTGTTATCGCGTGCCGATGAGCCGCAATACCAAGGTGGCGTCGACCCGTTCAAGGGCCGCGAGACGGTGGGCATTGAGGTGCAAGGTTTGAGTTTCGGCTACGGCGGTGAGCTGGTGCTGGATCAGATGAACCTGTCCATCGCCCCCGGCGAGAAAGTCGCCATCGTCGGCGCCAGCGGCGGTGGTAAAAGCACGCTGGTGCAAGTGTTGTTGGGGCTCTATACGCCACAGTCGGGCAGCATCCGGTTTGGTGGCGCGACGCAACAGGAAATCGGCCTGGAAACCGTGCGCGAGAATGTCGCGGTGGTGTTGCAGCACCCGGCACTGTTCAACGACACCATACGGGCCAACCTGAGCATGGGCCGCGAACGCAGCGACGAAGCCTGCTGGCAGGCGCTGGAAATCGCCCAGCTCGACGCTACGGTCAAGGCATTGCCGCAGGGGTTGGACAGCGTCGTTGGCCGCTCCGGTGTGCGTTTGTCCGGCGGTCAGCGTCAGCGTCTGGCGATTGCGCGAATGGTCCTGGCCGAACCCAAGGTAGTGATTCTCGATGAGGCCACCTCCGCGCTGGATGCGGCCACTGAGTACAACCTGCACCAGGCGCTGACGCGTTTCCTCAGTGGCCGAACAACCTTGATCATCGCCCACCGCTTGTCGGCAGTGAAACAGGCCGACCGTGTGCTGGTGTTCGATGGCGGCAGCATTGCCGAAGATGGCGACCATCAGCAACTGATTGCCGATGGTGGTTTGTACGCCAAGCTTTATGGGCATTTGCAGCAGCATTGAGCAGCTTGAACTTAGTTTGGACTGCTCGAAGAGCTGCCGATGCTGCTGGATTTGTCGCTGAGCTTGTCAGGATTGTGCATTGCGTCCATTAGGTCGCTTGCCCCATATCACGTTGAGCGCATCGACCCCATGGTCATGACCGAACCCTTTCAGGATGATTGAGCACGAGTCGCACGGCGGCAGGGTAGTGACAACGTTGATCGATCTGATATCACCAATATTTGGGTATTTATCACTGATGTAACTGATCAATTTACTTTCACTATCTACGGATGTTGCCCAATTGATAACGTCGGGTCGGGCCGGATCGGTAATTGGGTGAGGGATCGATAGCAACGCCTCGCCACTCGATAGTTTTAAGGGTTCAGGAGTTACCGGTTCCCTCAACTTGTCGATGTTGAAATAGACCGAGCCATTGTTCTCAACCACTGGATTATTTCGGTTGGACTTGAACAGGGGGAGGTGTCTGGTGTTGTCCCCTGCTCCAGAAACGCTGACGTAAGTTTCACTAGTTCCTGCGGCGGTTTTGACTTCGGCAAAAGCGATATTACGCAGCTTTTGCTGATGATTGGATGGAAGTAGCTTTTGCAGATCCTCCATTGCATTGTCAATCTTTGTGCTGTTGAGTGCCTCACTTGCAGCCCTTAAAAAAAAGACGTCGAATTTATTTGCAATGCTTTGCTGTAATTCGAGGGGCGTCATAGTACTTCTGCTCCATAAATTGGCGCCATCCGAGAGTGTGACGGCAGTTGCCCTTGTTGGGCCATCAAACAGCAGTGATGATGCCGAATAAGCTGTCACCTTCACCCACTTCAATTCATCGAGAGGGTTCGCCGGTGCTCCAATGTTTACCGCGAATTCATCGAGTTTATCCAGCGCCCGATGAACCTTATCTCTTCCATGAATGCGCACCATGTTGTTCGCATTCAAGGATCCTGTGTATAAGCGTAGTAGCTCTTTTTCGGCCGTATCTTCCAAAAGTCGTTGTTTGGACACCTTGTTCATTTGCAACGGCTCCTGGATGCTGTCGCTGGCTGAAAGCTTGACCATGTAGTAATCATCCATATGCAGCTTGGCGAAAACATACCGATGGCTTTCGTCCTTGGAATAAACGACGAGCGCGCCGACTTCATGCACATCATCGATTTTTTCGGCGCTGCCGTTCACTTTCAAGCCTCCATAGATTCCTTCCTGAAATTCGAGGTGGGCGTTGATGGTGTTCTTGGGAACGGGCGTTTTTTGCTGAAGGCCGATCCATTGGGGCCTCCCCGTGTAAGTAATGAGTCTGCCGTCCTTGAGCTCGTAAATTTTACCTTCAAACGCCAGTAGTTGACGGGATTGGGCTGATGTCGGTTGAGAGGGTGTGAATCTACCGTCTCCGAACCATGGAGCCCAACTATCCTCAAAATCCATAAAAGTGCCTTCGGTGGGGCGTTCAGCGGGAGTGCCGGTAATGACGTACTTGGTTTTACAGATTCCTCCTGGGGCCCTGCGAGAACGACAAAGCACAGTTTTGAGACTCTTGCTTGCATCGAGGCTGTCGACGCGCCTCAAAGCATTTTCATGATTTCGGTATGGCACGTTATCGATGAACACAGTTGTTCTACCATCAACCTCTAATGTCTTTCTCACATGAACTGTTTCGGCAATGACATACAGCTCCTCGTTATCCGCAATGCCTATATGCTGATAGGTCGAAGGGCCCATGGATATGTCATGCACGGACAAACGTGGTCCGAAAGGCTTGCCTGAAACGGGATCGACTGCATGGAAGGCCGGCGATACAGCGGAGCCGGTGTTGCGTACAGGCACATCTTCCAGGCCTTTGACTGAAGCCAGTCGATCGCCAGTCGACAACGGCTTCCAGCGGTCCGTGTCGCCGATTTGTGGCAGGCTCTGAGCAAATTCGTAGTGGCCGGCCTTGCCCGCCATGGCTTTGATTTTGAAAATGCCGGATCTACCCAGCTTTACCCCTCGAGATCCCAGCGACTTGAGCAGCGAGCCGACTCCATCAACCGGATTCAATGCCTGCAGGGCCAAAATCGACACCTCTTTAGTCAGTGACGCAAATACTCTGAGTCTGACGGGTACCGTCAGGTGGCTTGCATTGCCCAGCAGTTTTATTGAGCCGGAGGACAGTTTGCCGATGGGAAGGCCAAATGAAGCCAGGTCCAGCGACAGGCCGAATGCACCGTTCACCTTACGCTCTGTATCATCGGAATCTATGTCTTCTATAGACTTCCAGAATGGTACGAGAGTCTTGGCGAAATTCTCGAAGCTTTTCTGAGAGGCCTTGTCGCGGTCAAATTGTGTCTGACCATAAGCAGCCTTGTGAAGCGCATTCGGATCAACGAACAGCAGTTCGGTAGCGATGAAGTGACTGATTTCCTGGCTGCGTTTTGAGTTTATCGTCAGGGCTACATCGCCGCTGTTCTCCATAGTGCTGACGGGGGGCATGAACGTGTGGCCCAATTGTTCGATGATGGCCTCGCAATGCACAGCACTCAGCGGTTTACTGCCTATTGAGTGAGCTTTCCAGTCAAGGGGTAATGTCTTATTGCACAAGACTTCGACGGGGTAGGGATTCATGCCTATGTGCCAGGTCTCTGTCTTGAGCAGACCGCCAAATAGCTTCGTGTCCAGATTGTTGATGCGACGTATAACCCCGGCTCTTGGCAGCAGTTCAAATGTGCTGGTAACACCTTTGTATGTAGTCAGCAACAGCAGGCCATTACGGGCGCGGAGCGGTAATGTGTTTTCAGGCGTTTCGTTCTTGGCTTCTACTTTATATGTTTCATTTCTCAGGGTGTAAATCTTGAGCGTTCCCAATTCCAGTGCCTGCCGGTCAGGGAACGGAAGTGATGCCAACAAGCTTTTTATCAGGGTTTTATAGGCGTCAGTCAGCGAGGTTTTGTGGTCGTTGAAGTTTTTTTCAAAAAGTTCTTTGGCATTGCAAATGGTATTGTATTTTTTGCCAGATGAAGCGTCTCCAATGTGTAGTTTTCTATCTTCGTCTAACCAAATATAAAAATTAACGGTTTTGCTATTTTTTTTGATAACTGCCCACGGTTTTTTGCTGTCGAAGTTATTGTCGGCAACGACGTCAATTACCGAATATCTTTTTGCCAAATTAATGTATCGAGCGGGCTCCGCCAGTTCATGGTCATTCCAGTAGGAATTGATTATGGAGCCGTTGTCAGCCATTTTAGGGAAGTCATGATCGATGACGGATTTTGCAAGGGACAGGCGCTCGGGCGCCTTTTTATCGAGGTTGCTGAGCGCGTCATTCAAAACGTTGATGTATGTGTCCAGTTCTGATATCGCTAAGTCAATTTCGGTCTGTGTGTATTCTTCATGTTGTTTTTGAGGAATGATACTCTGGGTAGCTGCCCACTCCACTGTCGGCAGTAACCTCGCGAGAGCTAGAACGCGCAGTTGCTCCTCTGTCGCGTCCTCGCTTATTTTCAAAGGCATATTGACCAGCTGTTGGAATGTTTTTCTGTACAACGCCTTGGAGTCGGTAAGGTTTATGAGGTTTGCGCCGCTCACAAAGTTGACCCAAACAACGGAGCTTCTATAAGGCAGGTCGTCCGGAATGTCGCTGATGCGGAACTCGGTTGGGAACTCGCAGAGATACAACCTTGCCATGACAGTGGCTTCTTTTTCTGAGATGGCCCGTTTCGATGTGAGTAAATGGTCTATGAAATCCCTCCATATTTCGCTGTAACTTTTCCCCCAGTTTAAGTTTGATTTCAGGTCATAGCCGGCGATCCTGTCGGGGTATTCGATAGTTTGCGATTTGAACCAGATTTGCAGTGCTTGGGCTACCACTTTGGTGCGTATGTGAGGCGAGGTTTCTTCGCCCATTTTTCCGCCGTACCAATCCATCGTCGTCAGCAAGACGGTTCCCAGTTTTTCGGCTTCGGGACTTTGCAGGATCTTTTGAAGAAAAACTGTTGGCTGGGCACCCACCTTTTCAGGCACGGCTGACGCAAGAATGTCGTTGGCCAAATGGGTCAGCGGGGATGTAATCCCATCAGGTAGAAACGATTGGATGACTTTTCTGATTTCGCCTGTAATGAACGGCTCCTGCAATTCATCACTGGATTCTGTTGTCAGGACACCTTGAAACGAAACCTGTCGATCTTCTTTCGTAAGAAATGGTTTGAGGTCCAATATGTTGAAATCGTCCTCGAGCCCCAATTGAAAACTAGCGACCTTATCTTCAAGGGTGTCGATGGCGGCTTGATGTTTAGCGGGGTTGGCCAGATCCCAAGGGTGCAACCCGTAAAACGTGGCAATCCTGGGGGCCGAGATCAGGCGGTCATAGCGAATTTGTCCGCCCAGCAAAGTGGCAGCCTGTTCGATCCGGGTTCGAAGTGCTTGCCAGTTGTCGTTTCCTGTCAGGGTCAGTTCGATCTTGTTTGCACCTTCGCGATCTGAAGTCTCATAAACAAAAGCCCCTTCTTTCAAGGTGACGATCAGATAGTGCGGGGAGACATTGTTTTTTCGGCACAGTGCACGGTAGTCGGGATCCACAAGCAACTGCTGTAACGCTTCCTGGCCAGTTTCGTTTTCATGATCCAAGGGCGAAAAAAATCGTGGCCTGAGTAGCATTTGGGAAAAATGAGATAGTGAACCCACCTCCTCACGTAAAACTGATAGCAATAGTTCATAGTCCTGGAGTTGACCCTGATGGACCTGAGCGGTGGTTGGGGATGAAGTGCCCGGGGCGTTTGAAGCGCCATTTGAAGGGGTTGTTTGCATGATGCGGCTTCTCTTGTCTTGTTTCGGTTGGTTACCTGCGGTTCAGCAGGGAGATCACTACCGATTACAACGACCTGGAAGAGAGTCCATGCGGTATATAGATATTGCGAGGGGGGCGAAGGGTGTTTTTTGTTCATCACTTGCCGGGACCTAGAACGCACCCTAGTCTAGCTGTAGCGAACACGTTGGATGATGATCGAGCAGTGCTAATGCAAAGGACCTCATGAAGCAAAAAAGGACTCTCGGAACGCCACGGTTACTGGGCATCGTCTGGCCATTTATCGCCGTCGTGCTGTTTCAGGCCCTGCTGGGTGGTGTCAGCCTGTACGTTCTGTCGGCGGTTCGCGGCTACGTTGCGGGGGAAAGCCTGTGGTCCAAGGGCCAGAAAGACGCCATTTATTACCTCAATCTCTACGCTGACAGTCGCGACGAGTCGATTTTTCTCAAGTACCGGAATGCTATTTCAGTCCCTCAGGGTGGGCATGAACTGCGAGTCGCGCTGGATCATCAACCACCTGATCTGGAGGCTGCACGGCGGGGAATCCTCAAGGGGGGCAACCATCCCGATGACGTTTCCAGCCTGATTTGGCTGTACCTGAATTTCCGGCATTTCAGCTACCTGGAAACCGCCATCGATCGCTGGACCGTGGGTGATGCCTATCTGGTGCAACTCGCTAGCGTCGCCCGTGAAATGCATCAGCGCATTGGCAGCAACCAGGCGACCGATGCTGATATCCAGCGCTGGAAAACCCAGATATTTTCCATCAACGAAGCTGTTACACCCGCGGCCAAAGCCTTCAGTGACGCGTTGGGCGAGGGCTCGCGGCTGATTCTACGGTTGTTGCTGTTCACCAACCTGGCCACGGCGCTGGGGTTGATCGCTTTGGCGTTGCTGCGAACCCATAAACTTCTGGCCCAGCGCCATGCGTTTGCCAATGCCTTGCAGCTGGAAAAAGAACGCGCGCAAATTACCCTGCAATCCATTGGTGATGGCGTCATCACCACCGACGTTGAAGGCGCCATTGCTTACATGAACCCGGCGGCCGAGGAGTTGACCCACTGGAAGGCTGGGCAGGCGGTCGGGTTACCACTGGCGTCCTTGTTCAATCTGCTGGATGAAAATGCCCAGGCTGACGGTTTTACCCTGATCGAGCACATTCTCAGCGGCCAGCTCAGTGGCGGTAGCGAGCATTCCAAACTGATTCAGCGGCTGGACGGCAGCACGGTTTCAGTGACATTGGTGGGTTCGCCGATTCGCAATGCCGGCAAGGTCAGCGGCACGGTGTTGGTGCTGCATGACATGACCCAGGAGCGGCAGTACATCGCCAATCTTTCCTGGCAGGCGACCCACGACGCCCTGACCGGGCTGGCCAACCGTCGTGAATTCGAATATCGACTGGAGCAGGCGCTCTACAACCTGGCGCGCCAACCTGCCCGTCATGCCTTGATGTTCCTCGATCTGGATCAATTCAAGCTGGTCAACGACACCTGCGGGCACGCCGCGGGTGATGAGCTGCTGCGGCATATCTGTGCACTGTTGCAGTCAGGATTACGTGAAGGCGACACCCTGGCCCGATTGGGCGGTGATGAGTTCGGCATTCTACTGGAGAACTGCTCGCCGGAATCCTCGGAGAAGATCGCCGAAGGCCTGCGGCAGACGGTGCAAAACCTGCACTTCGTCTGGAAAGGCCGGCCGTTCGTGACCACTGTAAGCATTGGTCTGGTGCATATCCTTCAAGCCCCGATTACCCTCGAAGCCACATTGCGTGCCGCTGACATGGCTTGCTACATGGCCAAGGAAAAGGGTCGCAACCGGGTGCAGGTCTACCATGCGGACGACTCCGAGCTGTCCTTGCGCTTTGGCGAGATGGCCTGGGTGCAGCGCTTGCACATGGCGCTCGAAGAGAATCGCTTCTGCTTGTACTCACAGGAAATCGCTGCGCTGGGGCATGTTGAACGTGGCGGTGGGCATATCGAGATCCTGCTGCGTCTGCATGACGAAGCCGGGCGGATGATTCTGCCGGACAGCTTCATTCCGGCGGCCGAGCGTTATGGGCTGATGACGTCCCTGGATCGTTGGGTGGTCGAGAACGTTTTCAAGATCATTGCCCAGGGCATCGCGCGAGAGCGCAAAGGGCCGTTGGCCATGTGTGCGATTAATCTGTCAGGTATTACCATTGGGGATGACGCTTTTCTGGACTTCTTGCGTGAGAAGTTCATTACTTACGCCATCCCGCCTGAAATGATTTGTTTTGAAATTACAGAAACCAGCGCGATTTCAAATTTGGGAAGTGCAATCAGATTTATTAATGAGCTCAAGGGGTTAGGTTGCCATTTTTCGTTGGATGACTTTTGTGCCGGGATGTCCTCATTCGCTTATCTGAAACATTTACCTGTAGACTTCTTGAAGATCGACGGGAGTTTCGTAAAGGATATGCTGGACGACCCGATTAACCGTGCAATGGTCGAAGTGATCAATCACATCGGCCATGTCATGGGTAAGCGCACCATTGCCGAGTTTGTTGAAACACCGCAGATCGAGCAGGCATTGCTGGAGATCGGGGTGGATTATGCTCAAGGGTATGTTATCGAACGCCCGCAATTGTTTACCTGTGACAGTCTGCAATGTCGGCCCGCCAGACCGCGGCCACTGTTATTCAAGGCGCCTGGCACGTTCCGTTGAAGTCTCTTGCTGATCCGTACAATCACAATCAAAAGGAGTGCGACAGTGATCGATACATTCAACAGATCCGGCCCGCTTATGGAAGCCGCAAGTTACCCAGCCTGGGCTCAGCAACTGATCCAGGATTGCAGCGAGAGCAAGCGTCGGGTTGTCGAACATGAGCTGTATCAGCGGATGCGTGACAATAAGCTCAGCGCAAAGACCATGCATCAGTACCTGATTGGTGGCTGGCCGGTCGTTGAACAGTTCGCGTTGTACATGGCGCAAAACCTGACCAAGACCCGCTATGCGCGCCACCCCGGCGAAGACATGGCGCGTCGCTGGCTGATGCGTAACATTCGGGTTGAACTTAACCATGCCGACTACTGGGTGCACTGGAGTCGTGCGCATGGCGTCAGCCTGGAGGACTTGCAGGCGCAGCAGGTTGCCCCTGAACTTCATGCATTGAGTCATTGGTGCTGGCATACCAGTTCGGCGGACTCGCTGATTGTTGCCATCGCCGCAACCAACTATGCCATTGAAGGCGCAACCGGGGAGTGGTCGGCGCTGGTGTGTTCCAGCGGGATCTATGCCGCATCTTTCCCTGAGGACGATCGCAAGCGCGCCATGAAATGGCTGAAGATGCACGCTCAGTACGATGATGCCCATCCGTGGGAAGCATTGGAAATCATCTGCACGCTGGCGGGCCTGAACCCCAGTAAGGCCCTGCAAGTCGAGCTGCGCCAGGCAGTCTGCAAAAGCTACGACTACATGTACCTGTTTCTGGAGCGCTGCATGCAATTGGAGCACTCGCAAAGGGCTCCGGTAGCCCGGGAACGCATGGTGCTGGTCGAAAGCTGAGCCGTTAATTCAAGACAACGCAAAACCATTGTGGGAGCGAGCCTGCTCGCGATGAACGATACCCCGGTTTTCCTGTTAAACCGGGTTGCCTGCATCGCGAGCAGGCTCGCTCCCACATTTGGTTTGTGTTGTTGCTGGTTATTCAACCCGCCATCGCCAATCGATTACGCCCCTCGCGCTTGGCCACATACAGTGCACTATCCGCGCGTCGCAACAGGCTCTCGGCGGACTCGCCGGGCAACAGCGTCGAGCAGCCGAGGCTGACTGTCAAATCGATCCGCGTCTCATCCGCCCAATGCTCCTCGGCTTGTGCGGCATAGCGCAGGCGTTCGCCAACCATCGCGGCGGCTTCGCGGCTGGTATTGGAAAGCAGGATCAGAAATTCTTCGCCGCCAAAGCGAAAGACCATGTCTACGTTGCGCAACTGGTTTTTGATTGAGGTTGCGACAGCCTTCAGTACGTCATCGCCGGCACTGTGACCGTGGGTGTCATTGATCCGTTTGAAATGATCGATATCGAGCATCAGCAACGACAGCGGCTGCATGTGTCGCCGGGCCATGTCGATCTCACGTTGCAGGGTTTGATCCATGGCAATGCGGTTACCGGTGCCTGTCAGCGGATCACGCAGCGCACTTTGAGTGGCTGCCCGATAGAGTAAGGCGTTGCGCATCGGGAAGAGCAGGGCGGACAGCAGGGATTCGAGGTTGCCCTGGTCCTTTTCGCTGAAGCGCTGATTGCGGCGGAACACCAGTTCGCCCAGGTGCGCGCCTTCGTGACTCAGGCTGTAGCTCACCGAGTGATGCCCACGCAGACCGAACTCCAGGCGCAGATCGCTGCTCTTGTGCTGATAGTTCAAGGCGTCCAGCGGGACAAGGCGCTGAACTTCGCGGAAAAACAGTCCAAGAATACGCTGTGGCTCAAGGCTGGTTTGCAGTTGCAGACCCATTTGCTGGCGCAATTGGCCGAGGCTGGCGGGACGCTCCAGGAGGGGAGACTGCTGACCAAAGCCCAGGCGTTGCAATTTGGCGCTATCGAAGTCAATTGCGTTGGTCTGGGTGGGAGATTTCATATGGTGTGAGCCCCTAAGCAGGAATGCTGTCTTACAGGCTGGGTGAGAGCGGCTTTGGGCTGCGCGTCATACTGGTCCATCAGTCCCGTAGGACAGGTGGCTGAAGTTTAGTCCGCATTGCCGGGCAAAAGTAAGCCTCGACAAGGTGTTGCCCGACCGCTAACACGCTGCGTGTTTACGCAGTATTAGAGCGAAAGTCGTGCCATTCGGGTTCGGCGGAATAAAATTCGTTCTAAATCAATTTGTTGGGCTGTATGGCGGTCAGTGATGGTGAATACGGCGGCATTTGTTTGACTTCAGGCTGGCGCTTGAAGGTGATGAGGAGTGTGTCGCGACGGTATGCCGTCGCGGCAACGGGTGTGGCGAGGGGCTTACTGAGCGTCGAACGCCTGACCATTGATGCCCGTGCTATCCGGCCCCATCAGGTACAGGTAAACCGGCATGATCTCCTCAGGCGTCGGGTTGTTGGCCGGGTTTTCGCCCGGGTACGCTTGAGCGCGCATGCTGGTGCGGGTAGCGCCTGGGTTGATGCTGTTGGCGCGAATCGGTGCAACGGTGTCGACTTCGTCGGCGAGGGTTTGCATCAGGCCTTCGGTGGCGAACTTCGACACGCCATAGGCGCCCCAGTACGCGCGACCTTTGCGGCCGACGCTGCTGGAGGTAAAGATCACCGAGGCGTCCTGCGACAGCTTGAGTAGCGGCAGCAGGGTGCTGGTCAGCATGAACATGGCGTTGACGTTGACGTGCATCACGCGCATGAAGTTTTCGCCGGACAGCTGCTCCAGCGGCGTACGCGGGCCGATGATCGAGGCGTTGTGCAGCAAACCATCGAGGTGGCCGAATTCGGTTTCGATCATTGCCGCCAGCTCGTCGTACTGATGCGGCAGGGCTGTTTCAAGGTTGAACGGAATCACCGCTGGCTGTGGATGACCGGCCGCTTCGATTTCGTCGTAAACCTGAGTCAGATTGGCCTCGGTCTTGCCCAGCAGCAACACGGTAGCGCCGTGAGCGGCATAGGTTTTTGCCGCGGCCGCGCCGATACCACGACCGGCGCCAGTGACCAGAATGACCCGATCCTTGAGCAATTCAGGGCGGGCGGAATAATCAAACATAAAAAACCTCTACAAAATTCAACAAACTAAGGCTGGCAGCATATTGTGGCGAGGGAGCTTGCTCCCGTTCGGCCGGTCCGCGCTCGGGCGAAGCAGTCATAAAGTCGGTCAATGCGGTGTGCCTGGCAGAACGCGGTTGCCGATACTGGGGTCGCTTCGCGGCCCAGCGGGAGCAAGCTCCCTCGCCACGAAAAGCAGCCTCCAAGGAATCAGCTCAGCAGCTACACAGCGCGCTATCGAGCACCTTGCGCAACTCCAGCGGGTGATCCACGACCACGTCGGCACCCCAGTTCCTTGGATTGTCATCGGGGTGAATGTAGCCAAAGGTCACTGCGGCTGTCTTGGTGCCGGCATCGCGGCCCGACTCGATATCGCGCAGGTCATCGCCCACAAACAGCACGCTGGCCGGGTCCAGGTCGAGCATTTTGCACGCGAGGATCAACGGCTCCGGGTCCGGCTTGCTGTTCGTCACATGGTCCGGGCAGATCAGCAGCGCCGAGCGTTCGGCCAGTCCCAGTTGTTGCATGATCGGCTCAGCGAAGCGCAGCGGTTTATTGGTCACCACGCCCCAGATCAGATTGGATTTCTCGATGTCGGCCAACAGCTCTGCCATGCCATCGAAGAGTTTGCTGTGAACCGCGCATCCCTTCAGATAACGCTCGAGGAACTCCAGCCGCAATTCCTCGAAGCCCGGCGATTCCGGGTCCATCGAGAAGGTCACCGCGACCATGGCTTTCGCCCCGCCGGAGATCTCGTCGCGGATGTGTTTGTCTGGAATCGGCGCCAGCCCGCGGTCTGCAAGCATGCTCTGGCAGATGGCAATGAAGTCCGGCGCGGTGTCGAGCAGGGTGCCGTCCATGTCGAAAAGAACTGCTCTGATTCGCATGGGCTTATTCCTCGCGCAGGGTCTGGATCATGTAGTTGACGTCAACGTCGGCGGCCAGCTTGTAGTGCTTGGTCAGAGGGTTGTACGTCAGGCCAATGATGTCCTTGACGCTCAGGCCAGCCTGGCGGCTCCAGGCACCCAGCTCGGAAGGGCGGATGAACTTCTTGAAGTCATGGGTGCCGCGCGGCAGCAGCTTCATGATGTATTCGGCACCGATGATGGCAAACAGGTAAGCCTTCGGATTGCGGTTGATGGTCGAGAAGAACACCTGGCCGCCGGGCTTGACCATGCGGAAGCAGGCACGAATGACCGACGATGGATCGGGTACGTGCTCAAGCATTTCCAGGCAGGTGACCACGTCGAACTGCTCGGGCATTTCTTCAGCCAGCGCTTCGGCGGTGATCTGCCGGTACTCGACGCTGACACCGGATTCCAGTTGATGCAACTGCGCGACCGCCAGCGGTGCTTCGCCCATGTCGATGCCCATCACGGTTGCCCCGCGTTGCGCCATTGATTCGCTGAGGATGCCGCCACCGCAGCCGACATCCAGCACCTTCTTGCCGGCCAGCTTGACGCGCTCGTCAATCCAGTTGACCCGCAGCGGGTTGATGTCGTGCAGCGGCTTGAACTCGCTTTCGCGATCCCACCAGCGATGAGCCAGGGCTTCGAATTTGGCGATTTCAGCGTGGTCGACGTTGCTCATGGGTAATCCTCTAAATCTAAAAAATTCTGCTGTCAGCCTTGAGGTTCCGCTCAAGGGTTCGTTCTATTCGGCATGTCCGCTGATGCGTTGGCCCCAGGCCTTGGCCGTGGCGCATAGCTGTTGTTCATCGAGGCGCGTCAGGCGCCGGTCGTCGAGCAATTGCTTGCCGGCAACCCAAAGGTGTTTCACGCAGTCCCGGCTGGTGGCATAGATAAGCTGCGAAACCGGGTCGTAAATCGGTTGCTGGGCCAGGCCGGACAGGTCGAAGGCCACCAGGTCCGCGGCCTTGCCGACTTCCAGCGAGCCCACTTCGGTTTCCAGCCCCAGCGCCCGGGCGCCGTTGAGGGTCGCCATGCGCAGGGCGCGATGAGCGTCCAATGCCGTGGCCGAGCCGGCAACGGCTTTGGCCAGCAGGGCGGCGGTGCGGGTTTCACCCAGCAGGTCGAGGTCATTGTTGCTGGCCGCGCCATCGGTGCCGATCGCCACATTGACGCCAGCCTGCCACAAGCGTTCCACCGGGCAGAAGCCGCTGGCCAGTTTCAGGTTCGATTCCGGGCAATGAATCACGCTGCTGTTGCTTTCTACCAGCAAGGTCAGGTCTTCATCGCTGATCTGCGTCATGTGAACGGCCTGGAAGCGCGGTCCGAGCAAGCCCAGGCGTCCCAGGCGGGCCAGTGGTCGCTCGCCGCGTTGCTCGACCGATTGCTGGACTTCGAAAGCGGTTTCATGAACGTGCATATGGATCGCCGCGTCCAGCTCCTCAGCGATCACCCGGATTTTTTCTAGGTTTTCGTCGCCGACGGTGTAGGGTGCATGAGGGCCGAAGGTGATTTTGATGCGCGGGTGATGCTTGAGGTCGCCGAACAGTTCGACGCCCTGACGGATAGCCTCATCCGCATCGCCAGCGCCGGGAATCGGGAAATCGAGGATCGGGATGGCGATTTGCGCGCGAATACCGCTGTTGTGCACGCGTTCGCTGGCGACTTTCGGGAAAAAGTACATGTCCGAGAAGCACGTGATGCCACCCTTGATCTGCTCGGCAATGGCCAGGTCGGTGCCATCACGGACGAAGGCTTCATCGACCCATTTGGCCTCGGCTGGCCAGATGTGTTGTTCGAGCCAGGTCATCAGCGGCAAATCATCGGCCAGGCCACGGAACAGCGTCATCGCCGCATGCCCGTGGGCATTGATCAGCCCAGGGCTGAGCAGCATGCCCGGCAGTTCGCGAACTTCAGTGGCGTTGAGCTTCAAGGCCTCACTGCGCGGGCCGATGAAGGCAATGCGCCCGTCGCGGATGCCCAGGCCATGCTCTTTGAGGACCACACCAGCGGGTTCGACAGGGACTAACCAGGTCGGCAGCAAGAGTAAGTCGAGCGCAGCGGCAGGATTCGGCATCGAGGATTCGGTCCAGTGCTTTTATAAAAGATGGCGAAGTATACCCGAGCGTCTTCGCGGGGGGATCGCTATAATCGGCGGCTTTTGTTCATGAGTGCGGGGTGAGGGATGCGCAATCGACTGTTGGCTGCGGAGAAGGTGAAGGCCATCGATTGGCGGGACGGCGCCCTGTATCTGCTGGATCAGCGCATTCTGCCGTTCGAAGAAACCTGGATTGCCTACACCAGTGCTGCGGGTGTGGCTGAGGCGATTCGCTCGATGGTGGTGCGTGGTGCTCCGGCAATCGGCATCAGCGCCGCCTATGGCGTGGTGTTGGCGGCGCGCGCCCGGTTTGCCGAGGGCGGTGACTGGCAGGCGGCGCTGGAAGAAGACTTTGCCCTGCTCGCGGATTCGCGGCCGACCGCCGTCAACCTGTTCTGGGCATTGGGTCGCATGCGTGAGCGTCTGGAACGGCTCAAGGATCACGCCAATCCATTGGCAGCCCTTGAAGCAGAGGCCTTGGCGATCCACGAAAGTGATCGCGAAGCCAACCTGACCATGGCGCAACTCGGCGTAGACCTGATCCGCAAGCATCAGGGCAACGCCCAGGCGATTTTGACTCACTGCAATACTGGTGCGCTGGCCACTGGCGGCTTTGGTACTGCGCTCGGGGTGATTCGTGGGGCGTTCCTCGAAGGCATGGTCGAGCGGGTTTACGCCGACGAAACCCGACCTTGGCTGCAAGGCTCGCGGTTGACCGCCTGGGAGCTGGCGAACGAAGGTATCCCGGTGACCCTGAACGCTGACTCGGCCGCTGCGCACATCATGAAAACCAAGGGCGTGACCTGGGTCATCGTCGGCGCTGACCGAATTACTGCCAACGGCGACGTGGCGAACAAGATTGGCACTTACCAGTTGGCGGTCAACGCCATGCACCACGGTGTGCGTTTCATGGTGGTGGCGCCGAGTTCGACCATCGACATGAATCTGGCCAGTGGCGACGACATCCCGATCGAAGAGCGTGATGGCCGCGAGTTGCTGGAAGTCGGCGGCAAGCGGGTGGGGGCGGATGTCGATGCCTTTAACCCGGTGTTCGACGTTACCCCGGCAGACCTGATTGACGTTATCGTCACCGAAAAAGGCATCGTCGAGCGGCCGGATGCCGCGAAGATGGCGCAGTTGATGTGCCGCAAGCGGTTGCATTGAGGATCTCGGGCGCCTGCTAAATCGCTATCGCGAGCAGGCTCGCTCCCACAGTTGAAAGAGGTGTGACCGCAATCGTCGGCACAACAAAGATCCAATGTGGGAGCGAGCCTGCTCGCGAAGGGGGCCTACAGCCAATAAACATCCCTCATCCTGCCCCGAAATCTGCATTCTCCACGGCTCTAAGCCTCTCTCGTCCTCTTTGCGCCTGTCACCGGTCAACTAACTATGCTCCATGCGCATCAGGGGGATAGGTGCGTGGCGGCTCTTGTGATAACATCCGGCGGTTTCCAAGGTAGCCCGATGTGGCTGCCTTTACTGCGCAGATCCATGGCATAACTCGTTGATTTGTCGTAAGTCGGTGCTGGCACTCAGCCTGCAGCGGCGAGCTTCGTTCGTCCCATATGGATGTGACGAAGTTTCACCAGAAAAAGGAATCAGGCTTCTCATGGGCGAACTGGCCAAAGAAATCCTCCCGGTCAATATCGAAGACGAGCTGAAACAGTCCTACCTCGACTACGCGATGAGCGTAATTGTCGGTCGGGCACTGCCTGATGCGCGCGATGGCTTGAAGCCCGTGCATCGGCGTGTGCTGTTCGCGATGAGCGAGCTGGGTAACGACTTCAACAAGCCGTACAAGAAATCTGCCCGTGTTGTCGGTGACGTGATCGGTAAGTATCACCCGCACGGTGATACCGCGGTGTACGACACCATCGTTCGTATGGCGCAGCCATTCTCGCTGCGTTACCTGCTGGTAGACGGCCAGGGCAACTTCGGTTCGGTCGACGGCGACAACGCTGCGGCAATGCGATACACCGAAGTGCGCATGACCAAGCTGGCGCACGAGCTGCTGGCTGACCTGCATAAAGAAACCGTGGACTGGGTGCCGAACTACGACGGCACCGAAATGATCCCGGCGGTCATGCCGACCCGTATTCCCAACCTGCTGGTCAACGGCTCCAGCGGTATCGCCGTGGGTATGGCGACCAACATTCCGCCGCACAACCTCGGTGAAGTCATCGACGGTTGCCTGGCGCTCATCGACAACCCCGAGTTGACCATCGATGAGCTGATGCAATACATCCCGGGTCCGGACTTCCCGACCGCCGCGATCATCAATGGTCGCGCCGGCATCATCGAAGCCTACCGTACCGGTCGCGGCCGCATTTACATGCGTGCCCGCTCGATGATCGAAGACATCGACAAGGTCGGTGGCCGTCAGCAGATCGTCATCACCGAACTGCCTTACCAACTGAACAAGGCGCGTCTGATCGAGAAGATCGCCGAGCTGGTCAAAGAGAAGAAGCTGGAAGGCATCACCGAACTGCGCGACGAGTCCGACAAAGACGGTATGCGCGTGGTGATCGAACTGCGTCGCGGCGAAGTGCCTGAGGTCATCCTCAACAACCTCTACGCCCAGACCCAGCTGCAAGCGGTGTTTGGTATCAACATCGTCGCGCTGATCGACGGCCGTCCGCGGATCCTGAACCTCAAGGATCTGCTGGAAGCCTTCGTTCGTCACCGTCGCGAAGTGGTGACCCGTCGTACCGTGTTCGAACTGCGTAAAGCCCGCGAGCGTGGTCACATTCTCGAAGGTCAGGCTGTTGCACTGTCGAACATCGACCCGGTTATCGCCCTGATCAAAGCCTCGCCAACCCCGTCGGAAGCCAAGGAAGCGCTGATCAGCACTCCGTGGGAATCCTCCGCTGTGGTCGCGATGGTTGAGCGCGCCGGTGCTGACTCTTGCCGTCCGGAGACCCTGGACCCGCAATACGGTCTGCGCGAAGGCAAGTACTTCCTGTCGCCAGAACAGGCGCAAGCCATTCTGGAGCTGCGTCTGCACCGTCTGACCGGCCTGGAACACGAAAAACTGCTGGCCGAGTATCAAGAGATCCTCAACCAGATCGGCGAGCTGATCCGCATCCTCAACAGCGCCACGCGCCTGATGGAAGTGATCCGTGAAGAGCTGGAAGTGATCCGCGCCGAATACGGCGATGTGCGTCGCACCGAAATTCTCGATGCGCGTCTGGACCTGACCCTGGGTGACATGATCCCGGAAGAAGAGCGCGTCGTAACCATTTCCCACGGTGGCTACGCCAAGACCCAGCCATTGGCTGCGTACCAGGCTCAGCGTCGTGGCGGTAAAGGTAAGTCGGCTACCGGCGTCAAGGATGAGGACTACATCGCTCACCTGCTGGTCGCCAACAGCCATACCACGCTGCTGCTGTTCTCCAGCAAGGGCAAGGTCTACTGGCTGAAAACCTACGAAATTCCTGAAGCATCCCGCGCCGCCCGTGGTCGTCCGCTGGTCAACCTGCTGCCGCTGGACGATGGTGAATACATCACCACCATGCTACCGGTCGAGGAATACACCGAAGGTCACTACATCTTCATGGCTACCGCCAACGGCACCGTGAAGAAGACCCCGCTGGAATCCTTCAGTCGTCAGCGCAGCGTTGGCTTGATCGCGCTGGAACTGGACGAAGGTGACGTACTGATCTCCGCTGCCATCACCGATGGCGAGCGTGAAGTCATGCTGTTCTCCGACGGCGGCAAGGTGACTCGCTTCAAAGAGTCCGACGTTCGCGCCATGGGCCGTACCGCTCGCGGTGTCCGTGGCATGCGTCTGCCGGAAGGCCAGAAGCTGATTTCCATGCTGATCCCGGAAGAAGGTAGCCAGATCCTCACCGCGTCGGCGCGTGGTTTCGGCAAACGTACTGCCATCACCGAGTTCCCTGAGTACAAGCGTGGCGGTCAAGGCGTTATCGCCATGGTCAGCAACGAGCGTAACGGCCGTCTGGTCGGTGCAGTCCAGGTGCTCGACGGCGAGGAAATCATGCTGATTTCCGACCAGGGCACCCTGGTGCGTACTCGCGTTGACGAAGTGTCCAGTCTGGGTCGTAACACCCAGGGCGTGACCCTGATCAAGCTGGCCAGCGATGAGACACTGGTCGGTCTGGAGCGGGTTCAGGAACCATCGGAAGTCGAAGGCGAGGTGCTGGAAGGCGAAGAGGGTGCTGAGCTCGAAGGCGTCGTGCTGGATGCCGGTACCGAGCCGGACGACACCGTCGAAAGCCAGCAGGCTGACGCAGCTGACGAAGAAGAGCCGCAAGACTAACCAAATCGTAGCAGGGCAGAGTGTTTGCTCTGTCCGCTACCGTGAATGCATAGCGAGAGTGGATGTGAGCAAACGAGCCTATAACTTCTGCGCAGGTCCCGCTGCGCTGCCTGAAGCTGTCCTGTTGCGTGCCCAGTCGGAGTTGCTCGACTGGCATGGTAAAGGCCTCTCGGTCATGGAAATGAGCCATCGCAGCGATGAGTTCGTGTCCATTGCGACCAAGGCCGAGCAGGATCTGCGTGACCTGCTGAATATCCCCTCGAACTATAAAGTGCTGTTTCTGCAAGGCGGCGCCAGCCAGCAATTTGCTCAGATTCCTCTGAACCTGTTGCCGGAAAACGGCAAGGCCGACTATATCGACACCGGTATCTGGTCGCAGAAAGCCATTGAAGAAGCGCAGCGCTTCGGCCACGTCAACGTTGCCGCTACCGCCAAGCCTTACGACTATTTCGCAATTCCCGGTCAGAACGAATGGAAGCTGTCGCAAGACGCGGCCTACGTGCACTACGCGCCGAACGAAACCATCGGTGGTCTGGAATTCCAGTGGATCCCGGAAACCGGTGATGTTCCGCTGGTCGCCGACATGTCTTCGGACATTCTCTCGCGCCCTGTGGATGTCTCGCGTTTCGGCATGATCTACGCCGGCGCCCAGAAAAACATTGGCCCGAGCGGCATCGTCGTCAACATCGTGCGTGAAGACCTGCTGGGTCGTGCCCGTTCGTTCTGCCCGACCATGCTTGACTACAAGGTCGCGGCAGACAACGGCTCGATGTACAACACTCCGCCAACCCTGGCCTGGTACTTGTCCGGTCTTGTGTTCGAATGGCTGAAAGAGCAGGGTGGTGTTGAGGCCATTGGCAAGCTCAATGAGGTCAAACAGCGCACGCTGTACGGCTTCATCGATGCCAGCGACTTGTACAGCAACCCGATCAACAAGGCTGACCGCTCGTGGATGAACGTGCCGTTCCGTCTGGCTGACGATCGCCTCGACAAGCCGTTCCTGGTCGGTGCCGAGGCACGCGGTCTGCTGAACCTCAAGGGTCACCGTTCGGTAGGCGGCATGCGCGCCTCTATCTACAACGCCGTCGACATCAACGCGGTCAATGCGCTGGTGGCGTACATGGCAGAGTTCGAGAAGGAACACGGCTAATGTCTGAGCAAGAACTCAAGGCACTGCGCCTGCGCATTGATGCTCTGGACGAAAAAGTCCTGGAGCTGATCAGTGAGCGTGCGCGCTGCGCCCAGGAAGTCGCGCGAGTAAAGATGGCCTCGCTGGCCGAAGGCGAAGTGCCGGTGTTCTATCGTCCTGAGCGTGAAGCCCAGGTGCTCAAGCGTGTGATGGAACGTAACCAGGGGCCGCTGGGTAACGAAGAGATGGCGCGGTTGTTCCGTGAAATCATGTCCTCGTGCCTGGCGCTCGAGCAGCCGCTGAAAGTGGCTTACCTCGGCCCTGAGGGGACCTTCACCCAGGCGGCGGCGCTGAAGCACTTCGGTCACGCGGTGATCAGCAAGCCAATGGCGGCGATCGACGAAGTGTTCCGTGAGGTGGCCGCGGGTGCGGTGAACTTTGGCGTGGTGCCTGTGGAAAACTCCACCGAAGGCGCGGTCAACCATACCCTCGACAGCTTCCTTGAACACGACATGGTTATCTGTGGCGAAGTCGAGCTGCGTATTCACCACCACTTGTTGGTCGGTGAAAACACCAAGACCGACAGCATCAGCCGCATTTACTCCCATGCCCAGTCGCTGGCGCAGTGCCGCAAGTGGCTGGACGCACATTACCCGAACGTCGAACGCGTGGCGGTATCGAGCAATGCCGAAGCGGCCAAGCGGGTCAAGGGTGAGTGGAGCTCGGCGGCGATTGCCGGCGACATGGCAGCAGACTTGTACGGTCTGACGCGTCTGGCCGAGAAAATCGAGGATCGCCCGGACAACTCCACGCGGTTCCTGATGATTGGTAGCCAGGAAGTACCGCCGACCGGCGACGACAAGACGTCGATCATTGTCTCGATGAGCAACAAGCCCGGCGCGCTTCACGAGTTACTGGTGCCGTTCCATGACAATGGCATCGACTTGACGCGGATCGAAACCCGTCCGTCGCGCAGCGGCAAGTGGACCTACGTGTTCTTCATCGACTTCGTCGGCCACCACCGCGACCCGCTGGTAAAAGGTGTGCTGGAGAAAATCAGTCAGGAAGCAGTAGCACTTAAAGTGTTGGGTTCCTACCCGAAAGCAGTTCTCTAAAGGCGTTAACAATGAGTGGCGACTTCCTCGCTCTGGCGCAGCCGGGCGTGCAACAACTTTCGCCTTACGTTCCGGGCAAGCCCGTGGACGAATTGGCCCGTGAGCTGGACATCGATCCGGCAAAAATCGTCAAGCTGGCGAGCAACGAAAACCCGCTGGGCGCCAGTCCCAAGGCGCTGGCGGCGATTCGCGAAGAGCTGGCCGAGCTGACTCGCTATCCGGACGGCAACGGTTTTGCGCTGAAAACCCTGCTGGCTGAGCAGTGCCGCGTCGAGCTCAATCAAGTCACGCTGGGCAACGGCTCCAACGACATTCTTGAGCTGGTCGCGCGCGCCTATCTGGCGCCAGGCCTCAACGCGGTGTTCAGTGAGCACGCGTTCGCGGTCTATCCGATCGTCACTCAGGCTGTGGGTGCCGAGGCGCGAGTGATTCCGGCCAAAGACTGGGGTCATGACCTGTCGGCCATGCTTGAAGCCATCGATAGCAACACCCGTGTGGTGTTCATTGCCAACCCGAACAACCCGACCGGGACCTGGTTCGGTGCCGAGGCGCTGGATGAGTTCCTGCAGGACGTGCCTGCGCGCGTGCTGGTGGTGCTGGATGAGGCGTACATCGAGTACGCCGAAGGCAGCGATCTGCCGGATGGCCTGGATTTCCTTGCGGCCTACCCGAACCTGCTGGTTTCCCGGACCTTCTCCAAGGCCTACGGTCTGGCCGCGTTGCGCGTGGGTTATGGCTTGTCGACTGCGGTAGTCGCCGATGTGCTGAACCGGGTGCGTCAGCCATTCAACGTCAACAGCCTGGCTCTGGCTGCGGCCTGCGCGGCGTTGCAGGACGAGGAATACCTGGCTGAAAGTCGTCGCCTGAACGAATCCGGCATGCAGCAACTGGAAGCGGGTTTCCGTGAATTGGGGTTGAGCTGGATACCTTCCAAGGGCAACTTCATTTGCGTGGATTTGGGGCGCGTTGCGGCGCCGGTTTTCCAGGGCTTGCTGCATGAGGGTGTGATCGTGCGCCCGGTGGCCAATTACGGCATGCTGAACCACTTGCGCATCACCATCGGTCTGCCGGCTGAAAACAGTCGCTTCCTTGAGGCGCTGACCAAGGTTCTGGCTCGTGGTTGATGTCATCGCCGTGCAACCTGCTGTGCCTATGATCGGTCGCCTGGTGGTGGTCGGACTGGGGCTGATCGGTGGATCGTTCGCCAAGGGCCTGCGTGAAAGCGGGCTGTGCCGTGAAGTGGTTGGTGTCGATCTTGATCCGCAATCGCGAAAACTGGCGGTTGAGCTGGGCGTGGTGGATCGTTGCGAAGACGACCTCGCCGTCGCGTGTCGCGGTGCGGACGTGATTCAGTTGGCAGTGCCGATCCTGGCGATGGAAAAATTGCTGGCGTTGTTGGCCGGCATGGATCTGGGGTCGGCGATTCTGACCGATGTTGGCAGTGCCAAAGGCAACGTGGTACGCGCGGCGAACGAAGCCTTTGGCGGCATGCCGGCGCGCTTCGTTCCGGGGCATCCGATCGCCGGTTCCGAGCAGAGCGGGGTAGAAGCCTCCAACGCTCAGCTGTTCCGTCGGCACAAAGTGATTCTGACGCCGCTTGAGCAAACCGATCCGGCTGCCCTGGCGGTCGTTGACCGGCTTTGGCGCGAATTGGGTGCCGATGTCGAGCACATGCAGGTCGAGCGTCACGACGAAGTGTTGGCGGCGACCAGCCATTTGCCGCACTTGCTGGCGTTCGGTTTGGTCGATTCGTTGGCCAAACGCAGTGAAAATCTGGAAATCTTCCGTTACGCTGCGGGCGGTTTCCGCGATTTCACGAGAATCGCCGGCAGTGACCCGGTCATGTGGCACGACATCTTCCTCGCCAATCGCGAAGCTGTTCTGCGCACACTCGATACATTTCGCAGTGATCTCGACGCCTTGCGCGACGCGGTCGATGCAGGGGACGGGCACCAACTGTTGGGCGTCTTTACGCGCGCCCGGGTTGCCCGCGAGCATTTCAGTAAAATCCTGGCCCGCCGGGCCTATGTGGACGCTATGAACTCCAACGATCTGATTTTCCTGGCAAATCCTGGTGGCCGCCTGAGTGGGCGGATTCGTGTACCAGGCGACAAATCGATTTCCCACCGTTCGATCATGCTCGGCTCCCTGGCGGAGGGCGTTACCGAAGTCGAAGGTTTCCTTGAGGGCGAAGATGCCCTGGCGACCTTGCAAGCCTTCCGTGACATGGGCGTGGTGATCGAAGGTCCGCACCATGGTCGCGTGACCATTCACGGTGTCGGCCTGCATGGGCTGAAACCGGCTCCTGGGCCAATTTATTTGGGTAACTCGGGTACTTCGATGCGCCTGCTGTCGGGCTTGCTGGCCGCGCAGAACTTCGACAGCACCTTGACTGGCGATGCGTCGCTGTCCAAGCGTCCGATGAATCGTGTGGCCAACCCGCTGCGTGAGATGGGCGCGGTGATCGAAACGGCTGCAGACGGTCGTCCACCGATGACCATTCGTGGCGGCAACAAGCTCAAGGGCCTGACCTACACCATGCCGATGGCCAGTGCTCAGGTTAAATCCTGCCTGCTGCTGGCGGGGCTGTACGCCGAAGGCAAGACCACCGTCACCGAGCCTGCTCCAACCCGCGACCATACCGAGCGCATGCTGCGCGGCTTTGGCTACCCGGTAACCGTTGACGGCGCTACAGCGTCGGTCGAATCCGGCCACAAGCTGACTGCGACACACATTGAAGTGCCTGGCGATATTTCCTCGTCGGCGTTCTTCCTGGTGGCGGCGTCGATTGCCGAAGGTTCGGAGTTGGTGCTCGAGCATGTGGGTATCAACCCGACCCGTACCGGTGTGATCGACATCTTGCGTCTGATGGGCGCAGATATCACCTTGGAAAACCAGCGTGAAGTCGGCGGCGAGCCGGTGGCTGACTTGCGTGTACGAGCGGCTAAGCTTAAAGGTATCGAAATTCCTGAAGCGCTGGTTCCGCTGGCCATCGACGAGTTCCCGGTACTGTTCGTGGCTGCGGCCTGTGCAGAGGGTCGGACCATTCTGCGTGGTGCGGAAGAGTTGCGCGTCAAGGAGTCGGATCGTATCCAGGTGATGGCGGATGGTTTACTGGCGCTGGGCGTCAAGTGTGAGCCAACCCCGGACGGCATCATCATCGACGGCGGCCAGATTGGCGGCGGCGAAGTGCATGGTCACGGCGATCACCGGATTGCCATGGCGTTCAGCGTTGCGTCGTTGCGTGCCAATGCGCCGATCCGCATCCATGACTGCGCCAACGTGGCGACCTCCTTCCCGAACTTCCTCGCGTTGTGCGCGCAAGTCGGCATTCGTGTTGCTCAAGAGGCTCAGTCGTGACCAGCCATGCTCCGGTAATCACCATCGATGGGCCGAGCGGCTCGGGCAAGGGCACTATTGCCGGGATCCTCGCCAAGCGCCTGGGGTGGTGCTTGCTGGATTCAGGTGCGTTGTACCGTTTGCTGGCATTTGCTGCGCGCAATCATGGTGTCGACCTGACCAATGAAGAGTCGCTGAAGCTGCTGGCCGCTCATCTCGATGTGCAGTTCGTCGGGGCGACCGAAGGTCATCCGCAGCGCATCATCCTTGAAGGTGACGATGTCACTGACGATCTGCGCAACGAGCAGGTCGGTGCCTGGGCTTCGCAAGTGGCGTCACTGCCTGCGGTGCGTGACGCTTTGCTGCAGCGCCAGCGGGCATTTCAGGAAGCGCCGGGGTTGGTGGCCGATGGTCGCGACATGGGTACAGTCGTGTTTCCTGACGCGCCATTGAAGATTTTCCTGACCGCCAGCGCCGAGGAGCGGGCACGCCGTCGTTATTTGCAGTTGAAGGGCAAAGTCGAGGGTGTTAGTCTGTCGAGTCTGCTAGATGAGATCCGTGTGCGCGATGAGCGTGACACCCAGCGAGCGGTAGCCCCGCTCAAGCCGGCGGTCGACGCCATACAGCTGGATTCCACGGAGTTGTCCATCGATCAGGTGCTGGAACGCATCATGAGCGAGATCGCCATTCGCGATATCGCCGGGTGACCAAGAAGCACTGCAGGGGACCAGTCATAGTCCTGCGGTCTTCTTTTATATAAACGTAACCCACATTGTCTGGGATGTGGCAGATGGGCGTATTCTTCGCCCTTATCAACAGGAATTAAAATGAGCGAAAGCTTTGCGGAACTCTTTGAAGAAAGCCTAAAAACCCTGAACCTTCAGGCAGGCTCCATCATCACCGGTGTTATCGTTGATATCGATTACCAAGCTCGCTGGGTAACCGTTCACGCTGGCCTGAAGTCTGAAGCACTCATCCCGCTTGAGCAGTTCTACAACGACGCTGGCGAACTGAACATCAACGTCGGTGATGAAGTTCACGTTGCGCTGGATTCGGTTGAAGACGGCTTTGGTGAAACCAAGCTGTCCCGTGAAAAAGCCAAGCGCGCTGAATGCTGGATCGTTCTGGAAGCAGCCTTCGCAGCCGAAGAAGTGGTCAAGGGCGTTATCAACGGTAAGGTTAAAGGCGGCTTCACTGTCGACGTTAACGGCATCCGTGCGTTCCTGCCAGGTTCTCTGGTTGACGTCCGTCCAGTGCGCGACACCACGCACCTGGAAGGCAAAGAGCTGGAATTCAAGGTCATCAAACTCGACCAGAAACGCAACAACGTTGTCGTTTCCCGTCGTAGCGTCCTCGAAGCCGAGAACTCCGCCGAGCGTGAAGCTCTGCTGGAATCCCTGCAGGAAGGTCAACAAGTCAAAGGTATCGTCAAAAACCTCACCGATTACGGCGCATTCGTCGATCTGGGTGGCGTCGATGGCCTGCTGCACATTACCGACATGGCTTGGAAGCGTATCAAGCATCCTTCCGAAATCGTCAACGTTGGCGACGAGATCGATGTCAAGGTTCTGAAGTACGATCGCGAGCGCAATCGTGTTTCCCTGGGCCTGAAGCAGCTGGGCGAAGATCCATGGGTTGCTATCAAAGCCCGTTACCCAGAAAGCACTCGCGTTACCGCGCGTGTAACCAACCTGACCGACTACGGCTGCTTCGCTGAGCTGGAAGAAGGCGTTGAAGGTCTGGTACACGTTTCCGAAATGGACTGGACCAACAAGAACATCCACCCTTCGAAAGTCGTACAAGTCGGCGACGAAGTGGAAGTTATGGTTCTGGACATCGACGAAGAGCGTCGTCGTATCTCCCTGGGCATCAAGCAGTGCAAATCTAACCCTTGGGAAGATTTCTCTGGCCAGTTCAACAAGGGCGATAAAATCTCCGGCACCATCAAGTCGATCACCGATTTCGGTATCTTCATTGGTCTGGACGGCGGCATCGACGGTCTGGTTCACCTGTCCGACATCTCCTGGAACGAAGTGGGCGAAGAAGCCGTACGTCGTTTCAAGAAGGGCGACGAGCTGGACACCGTTATCCTGTCGGTTGACCCAGAGCGCGAGCGTATCTCCCTGGGTATCAAGCAACTGGAAAGCGATCCGTTCTCCGAGTACGTTCAAGAGAACGACAAAGGCGCAATCGTTAAAGGCATCGTGAAAGAAGTTGACGCTAAAGGCGCCATCATCACTTTGGCTACCGATATCGAAGCTACTCTGAAAGCCTCCGAAATCAGCCGTGACCGTATCGAAGATGCGCGCAACGTTCTGAAAGAAGGCGAAGAAGTTGAAGCCAAGATCATCAGCGTTGACCGCAAGAGCCGCGTAATCCAGCTCTCGATCAAGTCGAAAGACGTTGAAGACGAGAAAGAAGCTATCCAGAGCCTGCGCGACAAGCCAGCCTCGGACAGCATCGCTGCTGGTCCTACCACTCTGGGCGACCTGTTGCGTGCACAAATGGAAAAACAGAACTAAGTTCTGTCAGACCATAGAAAAAGGGCGACTTCGGTCGCCCTTTTTTGTGCCTGCGATTTGAGGGGGCTGTTCAGGGGTGGGGGGCAATGCTTGTGTAAGGTCATCTATTGTTCAGGCGTATCAATCGTCTATTCAGAGCTAGGCTTTAGCTTGAACTGAATGTTGGTCGGGTCTGGTGCCTAGCATAAGGAAGGGAATGAACACGCTCATTGTCACGCTGGCAGTGCTGCTTTTGGTGGGGTGTACCACCAACGCCAAAACTCATGTTGTACGCGGCGTAAGCGGTATAGAGATCGATTGTTCGGGGCTCGGATCAGATTGGGATCAGTGTTACAAGCGTGCTGCGCGGGAATGTAAGGCAGAGGGGTACAGGGTCATAGGCAGGTCCAGTGATGCCAAAGAAGAGGGTGGTGATTATCCTTTTGGCTGGAATCCGGCGGGTTACCTCACTCGCACGATGCTGATCATCTGCAGGTAACGGCTCGGTACATCTCTGGGCGTGGAGGGGGCGGGTGTGTTGACTCTCCGGGAGGGAGAGGTTCGCAGCCTCTGCGAGGTAACGCAGATAAGTCAATGTATAGGCTGTTCAAAATCCTTCGAGCATGCTAAAACCTTTGAAGCGCTGATCTAGCTGCTTGAAAAAGAAGGGAAAAATATGACGAAGTCGGAGTTGATCGAACGAATTGTCACCCATCAGGGGCTGCTCTCATCCAAGGATGTCGAGCTGGCCATCAAGACTATGCTTGAACAAATGTCCCAATGCTTGGCCACCGGTGATCGAATCGAAATCCGCGGCTTTGGCAGCTTCTCATTGCACTATCGTGCGCCGCGTGTCGGCCGTAATCCGAAGACCGGTCAGTCTGTAAGTCTCGATGGAAAGTTTGTTCCTCATTTCAAGCCGGGCAAAGAGCTGCGAGATCGAGTGAACGAAGACGAGGAGGATGGGGTTTGACAGTGTTGATTCAAGGGGCGGTTCATGCGTAGTCTCAGGCGCGTTGTCTTCGTGGTTTTTGTTCTTCTGCTTATCTTGGCGATCCTGGGGTTCGTTCTTGAGAATCAGCAGGCTGTTTCCTTGTTGTTCTTCGGTTGGACAGGTCCGCAATTGCCTGTATCTGTTGTCGTGGTAATAGCATTGTTGGTTGGGATGTTGATCGGTCCCTGTATTGCCTGGTTATATGGCCGTATCGCGCGGGTTCGCCGCAAGCACTTGGCTTGACTCATATACCTCCAGTCGGTAGAGGCGCTTTATTGGTAGTTGCTCGATAGTCAGGGCAGGGTGCTGCTTATTCATGATGCTGCGCTACCGAAAGCCTGGAGCTTTGAGATCCCTGTTACGAGGCCGAGGTTGCTGAGACGACTCGCAATTGATGTGCTTGGCGCCGCTATTCCAGCGCTTTTCTGTCATTAAAGGTGAGTAATGGCAGTCCTGATCAAATAGTACGCTAGTGTTTTTTTGCGTTGCCTGCCTATCCTCACCTTCTTGATAGGCGGGGGGATAGCGCCTTGCCTACAAATCGCAAACATGCGATCCTCCTCGCGATATTCTTAAGTGCCCGGCACTGATATATCAATCGATGAAATAGTGAATCGGCTTGTTTTAGTGCTTTTCGATAGTTTTTATCTATTGGGTGCATTTGTCAGGAGTCCACAAAAGTCTACGTATGTGAGCGCTATCCAGTGCTGCTTGCATCGGGTGGTTGTGTAGTGGCGCCTGATATTGCGTTTTGGTTTTTGGTGTGCATGGGTCGAAGTGGCCTGGCGGAAGCTTCGACAGATGTTGGAGTTTCTTGTGATGTTGTTTAAAGTGTTGCCCTTGATTAGTTGTTTCAACTATGTGGCGCGTACTGTGCGGAAGATGAGTTGATCGATACTAGATGAATATGAATGTTTTTCTTCGAAAGCTTCTTCTGTATGTACCAGTAAAAATGGTGCCTGCACTGTCAGGGATTTTCCTGATTTTTTTTCTGTATAAGTACTTTCCTGCTGGGCAATATGTAAGCTATTCGGTGAGTTTGTTTTGCTCGTTAATTGCCGCTCAGTTAAGTGCTGGGTGGGTGGGTAACTCGTTTATATATTATTACACTGGGGTGGAAGACAAAAGAGTATTTGTCTCTAATTGTGTTTCCGTCATTCTCCTTATTGCTCCTGTTGCTTCGCTTTTGGCAGCGACGGTTTCCGTTTTTTTTGTTTTTGAGCAATATGTTTTTATTTGTGTTTGGCTGTTGTGCTTCGGTCAGATATTGTTTTTCTTTCTCTCGTCTGCATGTCAGGCGGACTTCCTGGTTAAGCAGCAGCTGGTGGCGGTGTTGTTGCAGGCGCTTGCTCAGATTCTGTTGATCGTCGCCTTTTTTCAGTTTCTTGATGTTGATTTCAGATATGCGCTTCTGGCTCTGTCGGCGGGTTACTTCATCGCTGCGTTCTTCTTGTTGTTCGTTATTCTGAAAAAATTTGGTGTTTGTAATCCTTTTTCAAATGTCGATGTATTTAAAGATAATTTGAGATTGATCTATCAGTATGGCGCTGCTTTGTCGCCATGGATCCTCGGTATGCTGGTGGTGGCTGGTTCTGACCGGTTCGCGATAGGTTATTATGGTATTGAACATGGTGATTCATACCTGTCCTTGAAGGATTTGTTTGTGGGCGGCGCTGGGTTGTTGAGCATGCCTTTGTTAATGATGGTCCACCCATTTGTAATCAAAAGATTTAGAGAAGGTGTTTTTGCTGTCAGAATAATTGAAAGCTCTTCGAGTTTTTTAATTGTTGCGTTTTCACTTCTCTGGTGTGCGCTGTACTTTGTTGGGTTTGATTTTTTTGAAAGAGTAACGGGGAAAACCATAGAGGCGTCCAAAGTGGTTATTCTTTTTTCATTTTCTGGTGTTTTTTTGAATAGTACGTCTGTGTATTTTCAAAAGCGCCTTGAAGTGCATCGCAGAATGAAACTGCTGGCTTATCTTTCAATGGTTTCCGCGCTTGTCTCGATGTTATTTGCCTGGATTGGTGGGCGGTACTGGGGGCTTTATGGCGTGTCGCTTGGTGTTTTGTTGGCTCAAACACTCTACTTTGTTTTGGTCACCACGAGTATGTTTAAGCGCCTCGATCTGTATCGCAGCTTTACGTTGCCAGCGTTGATATCGTCTTTAGCCTTTTTTATCGGTTATGTTTTTTATATGGGGCTGGAGAATGTTGGGGGCTCCTTGCTCTGGTGGGAAAAATCAGTTTTTTGGCTGGTTGGGTTTGCGGTTGTCTCGCTTTTTTCTCTTTGGAAAGGTGTGAGGTGGAGCGAATTCATGAAGGCCACTGTATGATGGCGTGACGTGTTGTCACATTGTGTAATTTGCTCAACCGTCCGATCTATTGTCGGGCTTAGGCATGGATTGCCTTGTCGCAGGGACAGAGTGTAGTACTGGTACTTCTGTGTTGTATGGATGATGTTCACTGAGTATTCCTAAGTAGGATGCATTGGAAATGATTTTTCTTGATAAACTAAGACTCTGGATTTCTAGGAACTTGGCCCCGGTTGTGTTCCTGGCCGCGTATTTTGTTACGGTGGTTCTCGGGAATATAATATATTGGCTTCCTTTCGGGAGAGCTCTCTTAGAGAAGGAACCCTATACAGCTAATATTCTAGGTTTTGAGACCTTATTCAGCGCCGGGTATTGGTTTTTATTATTTTTGCCTTTTTTGGTTACTCCTATAGTCATCGTCCTGGTTCGTGGGGCGCTGGGTAAAGTTTTAGAGAGAGGGGCTAGGCAGTTTTTCGATTTTTCAAAATCCGAATACTGCTTTGTTGTGACCCTTAGTTATGCTTTTGTGCTGTATTCGTTGGTAAAGGCTGATGCGTTTTCATTGTTTCTGGCGGGGACCGATTCGGTTTCGTCTGTAGAGGCACGATTTCAGATCAGGAATCAGCTTGGCTTTGCTCCGATAGCTGTGCTCATGTCAGTGCTTCATTACTTGTCCATTTATTCTTTGGTTAGATGGATGCTTGAGAAGGGTAAATTCTGGCTTGTTGTTACTGTTGTTAACGCCATTTTGATGTCGGTTTTCCTGACGTTGCTCAATATGAAATGGCCTATTCTGATTTTTTATGCAGGGTTGGTGTTGGCGGTTTTTGTATATGCTAAGCGATATGCATATTTGAAAACGGTCATGGGGGGAGTGCTGCTTGTTATTATGTATTTCCTGGTTTCTGCTTTTGTATTCAGGCTTGTACCGCCGGTTGCGGTGGTTCCTGTAGTTGAGAGTGTTGTTCCCGCGCCAGAAGAAACCATCGACTCTATTCCCTCTATTCCCTCTATTCCCTCTATCCCTTCTGTGCGAAATGAGCAGACTGAGACGACGATGCCGCTAGAGGATGGGTTAGGTGTCATTGAAGAACACAGTGGCAAGGTTGCCGAAGCGGTGGCAACTCAGGAAGACAAGAAGCATTCCAGTGTCGTTGATAATGTAATGAATGTTGGGGAGGCGGCCGCTGAAAATGCGCCAATGCTGCTCTTTAACGTAGTCAATCGGATGGCGATTATTTATCCGTACTATTATCAGGTATTTACGACTGAAGGGACGGTGTGCGGTGGTGTTCTCGCACAGGCGAAAATTGGCAAGGAGTGCCGTCCTAGTACCTATATCTACAGTCGGATTTTCAACGACAATTTCAAAGGGCGAGGCACGGCTCCAGCCGCTGTTCATATATCGGCTTATGCGCTGGGCGGGTGGCCTGTTGCTTTGATGGGGTTGATTTTTGCTTCGATTATTTTGGGGCTGTTTGCATCTCTTCCGCTGAATGTAAGTGCAAGTATTGGTTCTCTCGCTATCACGGGGGGCATTGTGGGCTATCATTTTTCGCAGTTGCCTGGCGAGGGGCCGATTTTTTATGATCACGGGGTTTTCTGGACGCTGCTGGTGTTGTTCTTGTTTAGTGGTTGGCGGTTGATTCGCAATCGTGTTGGGCAGGGTAAGCGCAATCTGGATATTCAGTAATTGTGCCTGCGCACGGTCGTGTTTGCTGATGGTCGTGACGCTGCCGTATTGAGGTGCAGTCTAAATGCTTGCTGATCCACGCGGACGGGCGGCAGATAGGCTGCACTTTTCTGTTATAAAGTCTTCAGGTTTTGTTATTCGTCGTATTGGTTATTGAGAAGGCGAAAATGAGTAAGAAAATTGGCTTGTTGGGTTTTTATGTGGGTGACAGCTATTTTAATAAATATTCGAAAGGTGATGCGTTCCCTCAGGTAGCAGCTTATAAGCTAGAGGGGCGATTCCTTGATGCGCTGCGTTTTGGTGGTGGCGTGGTTAATACGGTCGCAAGTATTGCTGTATCGACATACCCTAATAATAAAAAGCTGTATTTTCCAAGTGGTTCGTATGTGGGGGTTGAAGGCGGGCGATGTGATATCACTCCGTTAATAAACTTGCCGCTATTTAAAGTCCTGAGTCGTATGCTGGGCTCGTTGTTTAGTTTGCTTCGCTTGCGGAAAGTAGGGCTCGACGTGGTGTGTGTCTATGCGGCTCATACACCAAATCTGCTGGCTGCCTATATTGTGCGAAAGCTCCACGGCATTCCTTTTTTCGTTTATATACCTGATCTGCCCTCGTATATGGATATGGGGATGAATCGGTCTTTTTTTATGCGGCTCTTGAAAAAGCTTGATGCTCGCATTATCGATTTTCTTATTTCTGCGTCATCGGGTGTTTTTGTAACCAGCCAGTACATGGTGAAAGACAGTGCCAGGTGGTCGGACAAAGAGTACTTGGTACTTGAGGGTATTTCTAATTCTGCAGAGGTCGCCGTCAGCGAGGATGTACCTTCGAGTGCGCATAAGAAAATTATTTTTTATGCGGGCGGGTTAAACAAGGCTTATGGAATAGTCGAGTTGGTTGAAGGCTTTATAAAGTCCGACGTTGACTATGAGCTCTGGTTGTGTGGTCGCGGTGAATTGGAGTCGTACCTTTCGGAAGTCTCCGCTCGGCATTCGTCGGTGAAGTATTTGGGGTTTTTGAGTACTTCGGAAGTTGAGAGAATACAAGCCAGCGCTTCGTGCTTGATTTTAAGCAGGAGTCCAGAGCAGCTCTACACGCGTTATTCATTTCCTTCTAAATTGCTTGAATATATGGTGAGTGGCGTACCTGTGCTGACGACGCGGCTCGGTGGGATCCCTGATGAGTACTATGAATTTTTGAATGTTATAGAGGACTCTTCCTCTGATGGCATCAGTGTCGCTTTGAAGGCGTTTTGTGCAGCTGATCAACAATTTTTGTTGAGGAAGGCGGCTTGTGGTAAGATTTGGGTTTCGGAAAATAAGTCTAGCTTTGCCGTCGGACGAAAAATCGTAGATTTTATGGAGAAACGTAATTGACTATTTTTAGCGGTAAGAAACTGTTGATCACCGGCGGGACTGGTTCTTTTGGAAATGCCGTACTTAAGCGTTTCCTGGATACTGATATCGCTGAGATTCGTATATTCAGCCGTGATGAAAAGAAGCAGGATGACATGCGTAAACACTACGCAAACTCCAAGCTTAAGTTTTATATTGGTGATGTTCGCGATTATCAGAGCGTTCTGAATGCCACTCGCGGTGTTGACTATATTTTCCACGCTGCCGCGCTCAAGCAAGTACCTTCCTGTGAATTTCACCCCATGGAAGCGGTCAAGACTAACGTCATGGGCACCGAAAACGTACTTGAGGCCTCCATTCAAAATGGCGTCAAGCGTGTAGTTTGCCTCAGTACCGACAAAGCTGTTTACCCGATCAATGCCATGGGTATCTCCAAGGCAATGATGGAAAAGGTGATGGTCGCCAAGTCGCGCGGCGCCGATGACGACAAAACTGTCATTTGCGGTACTCGCTATGGCAACGTGATGGCGTCGCGTGGTTCGGTCATTCCGCTGTTTATTCAACAGATTCGTGATGGTAAGCCTTTAACGCTGACCGATCCGAATATGACACGTTTCATGATGACTCTTGCCGATGCTGTGGATCTTGTGCTGTATGCATTCGAACACGGTAATAATGGTGATTTGTTTGTACAAAAAGCGCCAGCAGCTACTGTAGAGGTTCTCGCCAAAGCGTTGACGCAAATGCTCAATTTGCCTGAGCACCCGATACAAGTGATCGGTACTCGTCATGGCGAAAAGTTGTATGAGGCATTGCTCAGCCGTGAAGAAATGGCCTGCGCCGAAGACCGCGGTGAGTACTTCCGTGTGCCGCCTGATTTGCGTGACTTGAACTACGCAAAATTCGTAGAGCAAGGCGAAGAGAAGATTTCCCGCACTGAAGATTACAACTCGCACAATACGGTGAGATTGGACGTGGACGGTATGAAGCAGCTGTTGCTTAAGCTTGACTTTATGCGCGCTATTCAGCGTGGCGAATACGCGACGCCTGAGGAGTGACAGAATGAAAGTGCTGATCACCGGTTCCAACGGTTTTGTTGGCAAGAACCTGATAGCGCACTTGAGCGAGCGCAGCGACGTTGAAGTGCTGCGCTTTACTCGTGAAGATGATACCGCTCAACTGCCTAGCTTGATGGCTGAAGTGGACTTTGTGTTTCACCTGGCAGGGGTCAATCGCCCGCAGGACCCGGAGGAATTCAAGACGGGTAACACTGACCTGACCCGCGCGCTTTGCGATGCAGTTGCGGCGTGTGGCAGGTCCGTGCCTGTTCTGTATACGTCCTCCAGTCAGGCAGAGCTTGATAATCCTTACGGCAGCAGTAAGCGTGGTGCCGAAGAAGCGTTAACCGAACTGGCTGATCAGCATGGCGCGACAGTTTACGTGTTCAGGTTGCCGAATGTTTTTGGCAAATGGGCTCGTCCAAACTATAACTCTGCGGTCGCAACCTTCTGCCATAATATTGTCCATGGTTTGCCTATTCAGATTAATGATCCGCAGGCCAATATCAATCTTGTGTATATCGATGATGTCATTAAGTACTTCATCGCCGCGCTGGATGGTCAATTACCCATTGAGCGATTTGTTGCGGTTGAACCTCAATACACTATTAGTGTTGGAGCGTTGGCGAAGCAACTAGAGGCGTTTCGTGATAGTCGCGCTACGTTGATCACGGAGCCCGTCGGCACAGGGTTGGTGCGAGCGCTATATTCTACTTACGTCAGCTATCTGCCACCGGATCGCTTCACTTACGAGGTCCCCAAGTATGGGGATCCTCGAGGTGTATTCGTTGAAATGTTGAAGACGGGGGACAGTGGTCAGTTCTCCTACTTTACCGCTCACCCGGGAGTAACACGTGGTGGTCATTACCATCACTCGAAAACTGAAAAGTTTCTGGTGATTAAAGGTAAGGCATGTTTTCGTTTCCGTCATATAGTCTCCGGGGAATTTTACGAGCTGTTCACAACAGGTGAGCAACCGGAAATTGTCGAGACTGTACCGGGGTGGACGCATGACATCACTAATGCGGGAGATGATGAAATGATCGTCATGCTCTGGGCTAACGAGATTTTTAATCGCGAGCTCCCGGATACCTATGCACGGCCATTAGCGACTCCGGTATAAGGCTTAAGGTGCTCTCTGCTCTGTTTGCATTCCGAATGCGCAGTGCAGAGAGCCTTTCGGTCAGTAAGCGAGCAATGAGTCTCACATTCAAATCAGCCATTTGAGAACGGTTCTCCTTTTTGGGGAGAGGGTCGTTCCGGTGCGCTTCGTTGCCCAAGTCAGAAAACAACCTCCAGTTGAAACTCTTAGCATCTCGAAGGTCTATCGATGGTTAGGTGCCCTTGACCGATCTGGATGTCGAATCTGTTGTGGCTAGCCACCCACTATGAGGCTTCTCATCAAGATCCCGATACCGTCCAGGCGGCATAAGGTGCTATCAGGCGTTGCTGTTTTCGCCGTTACAGCGCTTTCCAGCTGCTAAATCTTTGATTTTCGATAGGTGTGAATGGCTTGCGCTACCTCCGTTTGAATGCAGGGGGAGTGTCGGGTTTGTTTTCGCGGCAATATCGGTTGGATTTTTGGCTTGGGATGTTGTCTCAACCTGGCGCAGCACCTGTTGTCAGGGGCTGGATGCTGGCAAGTCACCGGGAGCGAAAAAACGGGTGCCGACTAAACTGAAGCGCAAAAAAAACGACTCAATGTGTCATTATGTACCGCGACATTCGTCGCTTGCTCGGCAGCGATAAGCAGGCTCTGCGCGCTGCGCCAAAGCCTACAGCAGCTTGGCGACGATCGAGTTGCCGCTTCGGTTTGTTTGAGGCAGCAGGCGAGTATTACTGATTGTTTGTCTATCACTTTTTGAAATGTGACGCTTAAAAAATGAAAAAACTAAAAGTCGTAACTGTGGTGGGAACCCGCCCGGAAATTATTCGTCTGTCGCGCGTAATGGCTGCTCTGGATCAGCATTGTGATCATGTACTTGTTCATACCGGGCAAAATTACGACTACGAACTGAACGAAATTTTCTTTCAGGATCTAGGTATTCGCAAGCCTGACCACTTCCTGAACGCGGCCGGTGCTACGGGTGCAGAAACCATCGGTAACGTGATCATCAGCGTAGATCGTGTACTGGCGGAGGTTCAGCCAGAGGCGTTGCTGGTGCTGGGCGACACCAATAGTTGCATGGCGGTTATTCCTGCCAAGCGTCGCAAGATTCCGACCTTCCATATGGAGGCTGGTAATCGTTGTTTCGATATGCGAGTGCCGGAAGAGATCAACCGTCGAATTGTCGATCACACCGCAGACATTAATCTGACCTATAGTACGATCGCCCGGGATTATCTGTTGCGTGAAGGTTTGTCACCAGACATGGTGATCAAAACCGGAAGCCCTATGTTTGAAGTCCTCAACTATTATCGTGAGGGTATTGAGGCTTCTGATGTTCTCGAGCGATTGGGTCTTGAGCCAGGTAAGTTCTTTGTCGTCAGCGCGCACCGCGAAGAGAATATCGACTCTGATAAAAACTTCCTGAAGTTGGTAGACGTTCTTAATAAAACGGCCGAGAACTACGGGTTGCCGGTTATTGTATCTACGCACCCTCGGACGCAGAAGCGTGTCGATGCAATGGGCGTGCAGTTTCACGAAAATGTACGCTTGCTCAAGCCGCTGGGCTTCAAAGACTACAATAAACTTCAGCTCGAATCCAAAGCGGTTCTTTCCGACAGCGGTACGATCAACGAAGAGTCCTCGATTCTCAACTTCCCTGCGTTGAACATTCGGGAAGCTCACGAACGTCCAGAGGGAATGGAAGAGGCAGCTGTCATGATGGTCGGCCTTGAGGTCGAGCGTGTGATGCAAGGTCTGCAACTCTTGGAGACACAAAGTCGTGGAGATGAAAGGACGCTGCGACTGGTGCAGGATTACAGCATGCCAAACGTTGCGGAAAAGGTAGTCAGGATTATTCATAGCTATCGTGATTATGTTATGCGCGTTGTTTGGAAAAGGTTCTAAGTAAAATGGCAGTTCGCGTATTATTGCTTACCCAATGGTTTGATCCTGAACCGACTTTCAAAGGTCTGGTTTTTGCGCGGGAGCTTGTTAGGCAAGGATTTGAAGTCGAGGTGATTACGGGATTTCCCAACTATCCCGGTGGCAAGATTTATCCTGGCTTTAAAATGCGATTGATTCAGCGCGAGTTGATCGATGGCGTAAGCGTAACGCGGCTGCCTCTTTACCCAAGCCACGGTCAGAGTGGAGTTGGGCGTATAATCAATTATGTCAGCTTTGCAGCAACAAGCCTTTTCTATGGGGTGTTCTTCAGCAAACGTGCTGATGTGATATATGCCTATCACCCGCCTTTGACGGTAGGTATTGTAGCAACGATTATTCGTTTCTTTCGGCGCGTACCGGTTGTGTACGATATTCAAGATTTATGGCCTGACACATTGCGAGCAACAGGTATGTTCGCTAATGAAAAGGCCCTCAGTCTGGTATCGAAGGTCTGTGCGTACGTCTATAAAAACGTCGATCAACTTGTAGTGCTTTCACCCGGTTTCAAGCGCCTGCTGGTTGAGCGTGGCGTACCGGAAAACAAAATCGAGATCATTTATAACTGGTGTGCAGAGGATCTTTTGGTGTCCTCTGATAATAAGTTGCCAAGCAACTTTCCAGACTCCTCAAGGTTTCGCGTTTTGTTTGCCGGGAATATGGGGAAGGCTCAAGCGCTGGACTCTGTACTCGACGCAGCCAATCTTCTTCAAGAGCGGGATATCGAATTGGTATTCATCTTTTTGGGCGGAGGAGTTGAAGTTGAGCGCTTGAAGCAGAAGGCTGAAGCGAGCGGTCTGCGTAATGTCGTATTTTTACCTCCCGTCCCTATGAGTGATGTGGGCAGCTATCTTGCGAATGCCGACGCGTTGCTGGTTCATCTGAAAAAAGATCCATTGTTTACGGTGACCATCCCTTCTAAAACGCAGGCCTATATGGCTGTTGGTAAACCGTTATTAATGGCGGTCGATGGGGATGCAGCTGACTTGGTGCGGCTGAGTGGCTGTGGACTCGTCGCTGAGTCGGAAAATCCGGAGTCGCTGGCTGCTGCTGTCCAGTCTCTGTATTCGGCTGGCGATTCGAGTCGAAATGAGATGGCTGAAAAGGGTCGGGTTTATTATCGTGACAATCTCTCGCTGAGCGAAGGTGTGCGACGATTTGCCGATATTTTCAAGCGGCTTTCAAAACGCAAATAACATTATGTTTCAGGTCGAAATTGAAGCTCGCCTTGATATGCAATTTAGGAACATGACATGTTGAAACGGCTTTTTGATATTCTGGCTTCTTTTTTCGGCCTGCTGTTGTTGTCTCCCGTTATTTTGTTTGTGGCTTTTCAAGTTCGCCGCAAGCTCGGTGGGCCCGTTTTGTTTCGCCAGGTCAGGCCAGGTCTCCACGGCAAGCCTTTCGAGATGGTTAAGTTTCGTACGATGAGGGACGCTGTTGATTCAAAAGGCGTACCTCTTCCCGATGCTGAGCGTATGACGCCATTCGGGGCTTTTTTGCGCTCCAGTAGTTTGGATGAGCTGCCGGAGTTATGGAATGTTCTGAAGGGCGAAATGAGTCTTGTGGGACCGCGTCCGCTGCTGATGGAATACCTTCCTCTTTATAGTCCAGAGCAATTTCGACGGCATGAAGCACGCCCAGGAGTGACAGGGTGGGCGCAAATCAATGGGCGTAATGCATTGAGCTGGAATGAAAAGTTTAATCTGGATGTCTGGTACGTTGATAATCAGTCTCTAAAACTTGATATAAAGATCATTCTATTGACCCTCAAGAAGGTCGTCGTTCGCGAAGGAATCAGCGCCGACGGAGAGGTCACTATGTCGAAATTCACCGGTAACAAGCCATGAAACGGTTGGCCATTCTCGGGGCGGGCGGGCACGGAAAGGTGGTCGCCGATACTGCTGAATGCTGTGGATGGGAGCGTGTGGATTTTTTTGCAGACGGCTGGCCTGCGCAGACGACGAACGGCAGTTGGAGTGTTGTTGGAGACACTTCGTTGTTGATAGAGCAGCTCTCGAACTATGACGGGGTAGTCGTTGCGATAGGGCACAATTCAATTCGTAAAGCCAAGCTTGATGAGCTTGCGCGGATAGGGGCTCCTCTGGTTTCGTTGGTTCATCCGGCGGCCACTGTCAGTCGACGAGCATCCATTGGTCTTGGGTCGGTAGTGTTCGCAGGTGTAGTGGTGAATGCTGACGCGGTGATAGGTCCGGGGGCGATCCTGAATACCGGGTGCAGCGTCGATCACGATTGTGTGTTGGGTGAGTGCGTCCATGTCAGCCCCGGTGCTAGACTGGCGGGCGGTGTTCGTGTCGGCAATCTGAGTTGGATTGGCATTGGTGCTAGTGTCAGGCAATTGATTCGGATCGGCGCAGGCGTCACCGTCGGCGCGGGGGCCGTTGCGGTCAGCGATGTAGAAGACTCGGTGACGGTGCTGGGTGTTCCGGCAAAGGTGTTTATCAGGACTTGAGCTGCGTCGTACAAGGCGATCATTGCGCTTGATACGGCGTATTTGAATGGATGCTTCGCGAGATCCTCTATTTTTAATCTATGGGTACTGGCTGTGTTGAATACACCATTTTCTCCTTGGCCCTCTTTCACTATTGATGAGGCTGATGCGGTTCGCGATGTGATTCTCTCCAATAAAGTCAACTATTGGACTGGGCAAGAGTGTCGGGAGTTTGAAAAGGAATTTGCTGCCTGGACAGACACAAAGCATGCAATTGCCCTGGCCAACGGAACGGTCGCTCTGGACCTCGCATTGCAGGCGCTGGGAATTGGCGCTGGTGATGAAGTCATTGTTACTCCGCGTACCTTCCTGGCCTCTGTATCCAGTATTGTCAATGCAGGTGCTATTCCCGTATTTGCCGAAGTTGACCCGGACTCCCAGAATTTCACTGCCGAGACCATCCGTGCGGTGCTGACTGAGCGTACTCGTGCGGTGATTTGCGTGCATCTCGCAGGATGGCCCTGCGACATGGACCCAATCATGTCGCTGGCGGCCGAGCACGATCTGAAGGTTATTGAAGATTGTGCCCAGGCACATGGCGCGCTCTATAAAGGACGCCCGGTAGGTTCCATCGGTCATGTCGGGGCTTGGTCGTTCTGCCAGGACAAGATTATGACCACCGGCGGCGAAGGCGGCATGGTCACCACGAATGATCGAGACCTCTGGTTGAAGATGTGGTCTATCAAGGACCATGGCAAGAGCTGGGAAGCGATCTATGAACGTGAACATGCGCCAGGCTTTCGCTGGTTGCATGAAAGTTTTGGTACTAACTGGCGAATGCTGGAAGTGCAGGCCGTCATTGGGCGTATCCAATTGCGGCGAATGCCCCAGTGGCAAGCAAGTCGGCTTGAGCACGCGGAACGCATTTGGTCATGTGCTCGCCAACTGGGCGGGCTGCGTGTTCCAGTCATTCCGGAATACTGCACTCACGCGGCCTACAAGTGTTATGTCTTTGTTGAGCCACAGCTGCTGAAAGCTGAATGGAATCGTGATCGCATTATTTCGGAAATTACTGCCCGTGGTGTTCCGTGCTACTCCGGTTCTTGCTCCGAGGTCTACCTTGAGAAGGCCTTTGACGATACCGGTTGGAGGCCCGAGGTTCGCTTCTCTGTGGCACAAGAGCTCGGGGAAACAAGCTTGATGTTCCTTGTGCATCCGACGCTGACACCGTCAGAAATGGACAAGACCTGCGCGGTTCTTGGCGAAGTAATGCAATTGGCATATCAAGCACACGCTTGATCTGACGGGGCATCCTGCGGCCAAAAGTCTACTTGGCGTACATTCCTGGCTGTCAGCTTTCCCGGAATGTACGTCAGTCGTCAGATGTTCTGTCTGCTGCAGTGAAGTTAGCGATTTTGAGTGCAGGAGCTGTGAGGTGTTCGAAGGGTTTATGGATAAGTTGCGAACCTTGTTGTTGGGGCTGCCGCGCCGTCATAAAAGGCTGATTCAGATTCTAGCGGACGTCATGTTGGTTTGGGGCGCGCTGTGGTTGGCGTTTGTCGTACGCCTGGGTTTCGACGAGGTGGTCAATCCCCTTTCCGATCATCTATGGCTTTTTTTGGCGACCCCGGTAATTTCCGTTCCTCTATTCATTCGTTTCGGCATGTACCGAGCAGTGCTGCGCTATTTCGGCAATGACGCGCTGATTGCGATTATCAAGGCGGTCAGCCTTTCGGCGCTGATTCTCGGGGTGGTGGTGTACTGGTACAGCAACCACCAGAACGTCGTGCCGCGCTCGATCATTTTTAACTATTGGTGGTTAAGCCTGATCATGGTGGGCGGGTTGCGCCTGGCCATGCGCCAGTACTTTCTGGGCGACTGGTTTGCCGCCGCGCAGCATGTTCCTTTCACCAGTCGTGACGATGGATTGCCCCGCGTTGCCATCTACGGTGCAGGCGCCGCCGGTAACCAGCTGGTTGCCGCCTTGCGCATGGGCCGGGTCATGCGCCCGGTAGCGTTTATCGATGATGATAAAAGCATTGTGGATCGGGTGATTTCCGGTTTGCAGGTGTACAAGCCCAAGCACATTCAACGCATGATCGAGGCCACCGGCGCTCAGGAAATCCTGCTGGCGATTCCTTCGTCCAATCGTGGGCGTCGCCGCGAGATCCTGGGTTTTCTGGAAGGTTTTCCACTGCACGTTCGCAGTGTGCCTGGTTTCATGGACCTGGCCAGTGGCCGGGTCAAGGTGGATGACATTCAGGAAGTCGACATCGCTGACCTGCTCGGCCGCGATGCGGTGCCGGCGCAGAGCGATTTGCTTGAGCATTGCATCAAGGATCAGTCGGTTCTGGTCACGGGGGCGGGCGGTTCCATCGGGTCCGAGCTGTGTCGCCAGATCCTGGCGTTGCAGCCGACCACGCTGTTGCTATTCGAGCACAGTGAATTCAATCTTTACAGCATTCTGTCGGAGCTCGAGCAGCGTATTGCCCGTGAGTCGCTATCGGTGCGGCTGTTGCCGATTCTGGGTTCCGTGCGCAACCAGGACAAGCTGCTGGATGTGATGAAAACCTGGCACGTGGATACGGTCTATCACGCAGCGGCCTACAAGCACGTGCCGATGGTCGAACACAATATTGCCGAAGGTGTACTGAACAATGTGATTGGTACGCTGAATACCGCGCAGGCCGCGCTTCAGGCCGGCGTGGCGAACTTTGTGCTGATTTCGACCGACAAGGCTGTTCGCCCCACCAATGTCATGGGCAGTACCAAGCGGCTGGCGGAGCTGACGCTGCAGGCGTTGAGCCGCGAACTGGCGCCGGTGATGTTTGGTGACAAGACCAACGTGTCCCGGGTCAATAAAACCCGGTTCACCATGGTGCGCTTCGGCAATGTGCTCGGGTCTTCCGGTTCGGTGATTCCGCTGTTTCATAAGCAGATCAAGTCGGGCGGACCGCTGACGGTCACGCATCCGAAGATCACCCGTTACTTCATGACCATCCCCGAGGCCGCCCAGTTGGTCATTCAGGCCGGCTCGATGGGGCAGGGCGGTGATGTGTTCGTGCTGGACATGGGGGAACCGGTGAAGATTGTCGAGCTGGCCGAGAAGATGATCCACCTGTCGGGGTTGAGTGTCCGTTCGGACAAAAATCCCCACGGTGACATCGCCGTCGAATTTACCGGGCTGCGCCCCGGTGAAAAGCTCTACGAAGAGTTGCTGATCGGTGACAACGTAGCGGCCACCCAGCACCCGATGATCATGAGCGCCAATGAAGACCACCTGCCCTGGGAAGTGCTCAAGGGCAAGCTGACGGAATTGCTGTCGGCCGTTGAGCGGGATGATTATGCGCGGGTCCGGCAACTCCTGCGGGACACCGTCAGCGGTTACGCCCCGGATGGTGAGATCGTCGATTTGATCTACCGTCAGCGTCGACTGGAGTTGTGACGGCGCGATAGCTGCTGTACCGAGGCGCTACGCCAGGTTAGGCAGGGGTGGTGATAAATGAGGCCGAGAATGTAGTCTTGTCGATGGATGAGCGTGCATTTCGGCCTTTTTTCGTCATATTGAATACGATGATTCATCCTTTGATTGCCGGAAAACTGTATTGCTGGTAAAGGCTTATAGAGTTCAAACGCTTAAGTCACAGGTGACTGAGGCTTTCTATTCTCGTTTATCGTTCATGGATGCCTTTGCTCGATGAGTCTCTGGTTGTCGTTGCCAGTTGTAATCGGTATTTCCCTGGTCTTGACCGGCGCCCTGCGTCGTTATGCTCTGCGCGGCAGTCTGATGGACATCCCGAATGCTCGCAGCTCGCATTCGAGGCCTACCCCTCGCAGTGGTGGCGTAGCCATTGTTCTGAGTTTTCTTGCAGTATTGCCCGTTCTTGGCTGGTTTGGCGTTGTGAGCTGGGAGCTGGTCTGGGCTTTGCTGGGAGCAGGTGGCGGTATCGCGATAATAGGTTTTGTCGATGACCATAGTCACATAGCTGTCCGCTGGCGCTTGCTCGGGCATTTTGCAGGCGCTGTCTGGGTACTCTGCTGGTTCAATGGGATGCCGCCACTGAATATATTCGGTATTTCACTGAACCTGGGGTGGTTGGGGAACGTATTAGCAGCGATCTACTTGGTGTGGATGCTGAACTTGTACAACTTCATGGACGGAATTGACGGGATTGCCGGTATCGAAGCTGTGTCGGTTTGCCTTGGCGCTTGCCTGATTTACTGGGTTTCCGGAAACGAGTCTTTAATATGGGCTCCGCTGCTGCTGGCGATGTCAGTTTTGGGCTTCCTGTACTGGAATTTTCCGCCTGCGCGGATTTTCATGGGCGATGCAGGAAGTGGTTTTCTGGGCATGGTATTAGGCGTATTTTCGCTCCAGGCGGCTTGGCACAGCACGAGTCTGTTATGGGTGTGGTTGATTCTGATCGGGGTTTTCGTCGTGGATGCGACGTTTACGTTGATAAGGCGATTTTTGCAAGGTGCGAGGATCTATGAAGCGCACCGTAGTCATGCGTACCAGTGCGCATCACGTCAATTAGGTACGCATTCGATCGTTACATTGGCAGTGTTGGCGATTAATGTCTTTTGGTTATTACCGATTGCTTTGTCTGTTGAATTGCTGGGGCTAGATGGTTTGATCGGCTTGGTTATCGCGTATGTTCCCTTGGTGATTTTAGCGATGAAGTTTCGTGCTGGAGAGCTGGAGAGTCACGTACGAATTTAATATGTATCAAGGCGATTTTGTTCTGTAGATGACAAGAGGTGAGCGACGGGATTATGGATCAGATACGAGCATACTTGTTAAGCCTCCCACGTCGACGCAAGCGCATTTTGCAAGTCATCACAGACTTCTTGCTGGTTTGGCTCGCCTTGTGGATGGCATTCGTCGTCCGCCTGGGCATCGACGAAATGAGTAATCCGTTTACCCAGCATTTTTGGTTGTTTATAGCCGCCCCGGTTATTGCTATCCCTCTTTTTATCCGTTTCGGCATGTACCGGGCGGTGATGCGCTACTTCGGCAATGATGCGCTGATTGCGATTATCAAGGCGGTCAGCCTTTCGGCGCTGATTCTCGGGGTGGTGGTGTACTGGTACAGCAACCACCAGAACGTCGTGCCGCGCTCGATCATTTTTAACTATTGGTGGTTAAGCTTGATCATGGTGGGCGGGTTGCGCCTGGCCATGCGCCAGTACTTTCTGGGTGACTGGTTTTCCGCCGCGCAGCATGTTCCTTTCACCAGTCGTGACGATGGATTGCCCCGTGTTGCCATCTACGGTGCAGGCGCCGCCGGTAACCAGCTGGTTGCCGCCTTGCGCATGGGCCGGGTCATGCGCCCGGTAGCGTTTATCGATGATGACAAGAGCATTGCCGAACGGGTGATTTCCGGTTTGCAGGTGTACAAGCCCAAGCACATTCAACGCATGATCGAGGCCACCGGCGCTCAGGAAATCCTGCTGGCGATTCCTTCGGCCAATCGTGGGCGTCGCCGCGAGATCCTGGGCTTTCTGGAAGGTTTTCCACTGCACGTTCGCAGTGTGCCTGGTTTCATGGACCTGGCCAGTGGCCGGGTCAAGGTGGACGACATTCAGGAAGTCGACATCGCTGACCTGCTCGGCCGCGATGCGGTGCCGGCGCAGAGCGATTTGCTTGAGCATTGCATCAAGGATCAGTCGGTTCTGGTCACGGGGGCGGGCGGTTCCATCGGGTCCGAGCTGTGTCGCCAGATCCTGGCGTTGCAGCCGACCACGCTGTTGCTGTTCGAGCACAGTGAATTCAATCTTTACAGCATTCTGTCGGAGCTCGAGCAGCGTATTGCCCGTGAGTCGCTATCGGTGCGGCTGTTGCCGATTCTGGGTTCCGTGCGCAACCAGGACAAGCTGCTGGATGTGATGAAAACCTGGCACGTGGATACGGTCTATCACGCAGCGGCCTACAAGCACGTGCCGATGGTCGAACACAATATTGCCGAAGGTGTACTGAACAATGTGATTGGTACGCTGAATACCGCGCAGGCCGCGCTTCAGGCCGGCGTGGCGAACTTTGTGCTGATTTCGACCGACAAGGCTGTTCGCCCCACCAATGTCATGGGCAGTACCAAGCGGCTGGCGGAGCTGACGTTGCAGGCGTTGAGCCGCGAACTGGCGCCGGTGATGTTTGGTGACAAGACCAACGTGTCCCGGGTCAATAAAACCCGGTTCACCATGGTGCGCTTCGGCAATGTGCTCGGGTCTTCCGGTTCGGTGATTCCGCTGTTCCATAAGCAGATCAAGTCGGGCGGACCGCTGACGGTCACGCATCCGAAGATCACCCGATACTTCATGACCATCCCCGAGGCCGCCCAGCTGGTCATTCAGGCCGGCTCGATGGGGCAGGGCGGTGATGTGTTCGTGCTGGACATGGGGGAGCCGGTGAAGATTGTCGAGCTGGCCGAGAAGATGATCCACCTGTCGGGGTTGAGTGTCCGTTCGGACAAAAATCCCCACGGTGACATCGCCGTCGAATTTACCGGGCTGCGCCCCGGTGAAAAGCTCTACGAAGAGTTGCTGATCGGTGACAACGTAGCGGCCACCCAGCACCCGATGATTATGAGCGCCAATGAAGACCACCTGCCCTGGGAAGTGCTCAAGGGCAAGCTGACGGAATTGCTGTCGGCCGTTGAGCGGGATGATTATGCGCGGGTCCGGCAACTCCTGCGGGACACCGTCAGCGGTTACGCTCCGGATGGTGAGATCGTCGACTGGATCTACCAGCAGCGTCGTCTCGAGCCCTGATTGTTACACACCCTGTAACCGATACATTTTTGACAGGTTCATATCATGACCTAGGTTTGGGAGGCAGCTTCGGAAAAGCTGCTTCTTTCATATCGATGTCATGGAGCGTCACTAATGCGTACAGGCTATTTCTACTCCCTGGTTTTTGCCCTGCTGACCAGCGCCTCTATTGCTGCTATCGCTGCGCCGGCGGCCAAACCCGAGGCTGTAACTGCGCCATTGTCGTTGCAGGTTGCACCGTCCGGGGAGGTTGCAAAAATCGATCTCAATGCAGCGGATGCAACGACACTACAGCGTGAACTCATCGGGGTAGGTGAGGCCAAGGCTAAGGCGATTGTTACGTATCGCGAGAGTAATGGGCCATTTGCGTCGGTGGATGATTTGTTGGAGGTCAAGGGCATCGGCAAGGCGATTCTGGACAAGAACCGCGACAGGCTCCAAGTGAACTGATTCGTAGAAGCTAGCGCCAGAAGGCCGGTCATTGACATTGACCGGCCTTTTTCATTTCCGGCGATCGAGCCTTTCGAGAAGGGCGAAACCATTGCGCCTTTGGTCCGGAAATAAAAATTACGGATGTCATATTTTGTTTGGATTATGCCTATAATAAAACCGTCGCCTGTACAGGTACCCACCGCCAGGGGCATTCAATATCCCTCAGGCATCCCCCAGGAGTGCAGCTATGAATTCTATCCAGTCCAAAGGTACAGCTCTGATCACCGGCGCTTCATCCGGTATTGGTGCGGTCTATGCCGAGCGCTTGGCGGCGCTTGGTTTTGACGTGTTGCTGGTGGCGCGCGATGAGCAACGTCTCCAGGATGCTGCGACCCGGTTGCGGGCCGAGCATGGCGTGCAGGTCGAGGTGCTGAAGGCGGACCTCACGCTCAAGGCTGATTTATTGGCTGTCGAGCAGCGTCTGCGCAGTGATTCGCGCATCAGCCTGCTGCTGAACAACGCGGGTATCGCGGCGGATGGCTCTTTGGCCGGCGCGGACACGGATCAGTTGGAGCGGATGATTCAGCTCAATGTGGTGGCGGTGACACGTTCGGCTTCAGCGGCGGCAGCGAATTTTTCGGCGGTCGGGCGCGGTTCCATCATCAATCTGGCGTCGGTGGTTGCGCTGATTCCCGAGCGCTTCAACGCGACCTATAGCGCGACCAAGGCTTACGTCCTGAGCCTCACGCAGTCACTGAATGTCGAACTGAGTGGTTCGGGCGTTCAGGTTCAGGCAGTGTTGCCAGGCGTTACACGCACCGAAATCTGGGAACGTTCAGGGATTGATGCCAGCGCTATCCCGGCGGAAATGGTGATGGAAGCAGGGGAGATGGTCGATGCGGCATTGTCTGGATTCGATCAGGGTGAGTTGATCACCATCCCTTCGCTACCCGATGCCGCAGACTGGAATGCTTTTGTTACCGCACGCCACGCGTTAGGGCCAAACCTGTCGAAGAGTGCTGCGGCTGCGCGCTACAAGTAGAGGCCGTCTTCACGCGGGCTGCTTTTTCAGGTGCGCGCGTGTGACGTCGAGGATCCGCTGTGCCAGCTCCGGGTTTTCGACGCTGCGTGACAGCAGCAATGCACCGACCAGGGTCGACATGATAATGATGCTCTGATCGGCGGCATCCTCGCTGTCGAGGGTTTGCTCCACTTGCTCAAGCCTTGCGTTGAGCACTGTATCGCTGGTCGGGCTAGGTTGCCCACGTTGGCCGAGTTCCGCAGACATGGTCAGCAATGGACAACCCTGATCGGGTGATGTCTGGTGCCATTCGGAAAGGTAGGTGTCGATAAACGCTTCCAGCGGGCGTTCCTGGGCGAAGATTTCGGCGCAACGTGTGTCGACTTCTTCGCCGGCGGCTTGCAGGGCCTTTTCTACCAGTTCGTCCTTGGATTTGAAGTGCGAGTAAAACCCACCGTGTGTCAGGCCCAGTGCTTTCATCAGCGGTTGCAGGCCAGTGGCTCCGATTCCGTCGCGGCGAAAGCGTGCAGCTGCTTCCTTGATAATGCGCTGATGGGTCTGGGCTTTATGGTCCTGCGAGTAACGCATCTGAAAATCTCCACGACAATGCGTCATATTAACCAAGGTAAATGAGATGGTGACTGTACTTCTACTTCTATAAGGCATGCAGACGCATCCTCAAACGGAGTTCTGCGCATAAACAACTGGCATGAATAGTGATTACTCATTGGCTGACGATTGTTCAACCATCCCTCTCATCACTGATCGAGGACTCACGCCATGTACAAAGACTATCCCGCGGCTTATCAGGTCAGTAAGGGCTCGGCGTTGCAGGTCGATAAAGCCTTCTACGAGCGGATCCGCGATACGGCGACCGGGCGCACGCTGATCGAACAATTTGAAGTGCCGATCCGTACCGGACGCGCCTGGCACGTGCCTGCGGGGCATGTGTTCCGCGTGACCACACCGGTGGGCCCGCAAGTGGGGGACTTCAATGTCTGGAATGCCAATGACCCGCGCGAGCGGCTGTGGGCCGCACGGACCCGGCAGTTGCAGGGCGCCCATGTCAGCACCCATGACCGGCTCTGGTCGAACCTGCCCTTTTTACGGCCGCTGGTGACCATCACCGACGATAGCCTGGCCCATTACGGTATCGACGAGCACGGCGGCCGCTTGCACGATCTGCTGGGCACGCGTTGCGATCCCTACGTGAACAAAATGCTCACCGGCGAGGACTTCCATCACCACTGCCATTCGAACCTGACCCGTGCCGTTTTACCTCATGGTCTGACCGAGTTCGACGTGCATGACGTACTGAACATCTTTCAGTGCACGGGACTCAACCACGACGATATGTACTTCATGAAGGCCTGCCCGGCACGCAAGGGTGACTATCTGGAGTTCTTCGCCGAGATTGATTTGCTGTGTGCGTTGTCGACGTGCCCGGGGGGCGATTTGTCGCTGCCGATGTGGGGGCCGGATGCGCAGGATCCGTTAAGTGTCTGCCGGCCGTTGGGTGTGGAAATCTATCGGTTGGAGGATGCGTTGCTTGAAGGCTGGAGCCAGCCTGAGCGGGCGGCCTATAAGGGCCTGCATGGTTTGCACATCGCCAAGGCCGAGTGGGAGAAGTAGAGATGTTTCTGTGGCGAGGGAGCTTGCTCCCTTGCCACAGTTCCAGTCAGCGATCCTGAGCGTCCTTGGCGTCCATTTCCGCGTTGCGCTCAGCGACGCGTTTGCGTTGCTCATCGGTCAACTCCACTTTGTTCGCGGTGTCGCGCAGTAGCATCAAACCACCGACCATCGATCCGATAGCAACCACCAGAATCAACCAGGCATACCAGGGCATAGGGCTCTCCTTAAGGGCAGGTGTTGGCGCGAACGATTTCGCGTCAACGCCGTGCCTTTCCACGTTGAGTTACAGCGATTCTCAGTGGTTCCATTCTAGGCCTGTTCTCTCTTCATCACCTCATCAAAGACCGGTCAGCATCGCATCGGCCGGGGCGTCGGCACGCAGTTGCGCAGTCAGCAGGAAATAGACAAAGCCGACCGCCATGAAGCCGAGGAAGATCGCCCCGATCAGCGTGTTGAACCAGGCCATCGCCACCAGGCAGACCACCGCCAATGCCAGGGCAATCGCTGGAACCAGTGGATAGCCGGGCGCACGGAAAGTACGTTCCAGGTTTGGTTCGGTCTTACGCAATTTGAACAGGCTGAGCATGCTCATGATGTACATCACGATGGCGCCGAACACCGACATGGTGATCATCGCGGCGGTCAGGGTCATGCCTTGCAGATTGACCAGGCCGTCACTGTAGATCGCCGCGATCCCGATCAGGCCACCGGCGATGATTGCCCGGTGCGGTGTCTGGAAGCGGGACAGTTTGGCCAGGTACGCCGGCAAGTAACCGGCGCGGGCGAGGGCGAAGAACTGTCGCGAGTAACCCAGGATGATCCCGTGGAAACTCGCCACCAGCCCGAACAGACCAATCCACACCAGCATGTGCAGCCAGCCGGAGCGTTCACCGACCACGGTTTTCATCGCTTGCGGCAACGGGTCGTTGATGTTCGCCAAGGTCCGCCAGTCACCGACGCCACCGGCAAGAAACATCACGCCCATGGCCAGTAACACCAGGGTCAGAATGCCGCTGATGTAGGCCTTGGGAATCGTGCGTTTCGGGTCCTTGGCTTCTTCGGCGGCCATGGCCGCACCTTCAATGGCGAGGAAAAACCAGATCGCAAAGGGAATCGCCGCAAACATCCCGGCGATTGCCGGTGCACCGAACACATCAGAACCGGCCCAGCCATTGAGGGCGAAGTTGCTGAAGCTGAACGCCGGGGCGACCACGCCCATGAACACCAGCAGCTCGGCGACGGCCAGCACACAGACCACCAGTTCGAAAGTCGCCGCCAGTTTCACGCCCAGGATGTTCAGGCCCATGAACACGATGTACGCGCCGACCGCCGCGTGCTTTGGATCGAGGGCGGGGAACTGCACGTTCAGGTAAGCGCCAATGGCCAGGGCAATGGCCGGCGGGGCGAAGACGAACTCGATCAGCGTCGCCAGGCCGGCGATCAGCCCACCTTTTTCACCGAAGGCGCGGCGGCTGTAGGCAAAAGGTCCACCCGCGTGAGGGATGGCCGTGGTCAGTTCGGTGAAACTGAAAATGAAGCAGGTGTACATGGTTGCGACCATGAATGAGGTCACCAGAAAACCGAGCGTCCCGGCCACGCCCCAGCCGTAGCTCCAGCCAAAGTATTCGCCGGAAATCACCAGCCCGACCGCGATGCCCCATAAATGCAAGGTACCCAACGTGGGTTTGAGTTGTGTGTTCATGCGTTTCTCCCTGAACGATTTGGAAAAGCTCGGGGAGGGCGTGTGCAGTGGGCGTGCCATATCGGTTTTGTGCGTCGTAAAGTGCAGAAAGCTGTCGTATCGAGGATGTTCGCTGCGGGATGCGCGCATTTTTGTGCGCCAGTTGGGAGCGGCGGTACCTGTTATGCCGCCTTCGCGAGCAAGCTCGCTCCCACATTTGGAATGCATTCGCCCATACAACACTGATCCCCTGTGGGAGCGAGCCTGCTCGCGAAGAGGCCCGTCAGAGCACCGCTGTAACACCGGCATAAAGCCACTCTTTACGCTTTCTTTATGCCATGCCCAGCCCCTCGCACTCGTTCCTTTACAGCCTTCTGCGGACAATTGCGCCACACGCGGCAGTCGCCGTACGACGGAGAAATTCCATGAGTGTTCTGGACGGGGTGTCCCTGCTGTTGGCGGTGGGACTGTTCATTTATCTACTGGTTGCGCTGTTACGCGCGGACCAGAACTAGGAGCGGCTATGCACAGTTATGACTATTGGCTGATCCTCGCCTTCTTCGCCGTGGTGCTGATTCCGGCGCCGTTTCTGGGGCGGTTCTACTACAAGGTGATGGAAGGCCAGCGTACCTGGCTGACGCCGATCCTCGGGCCAGTGGAGCGCGGTTGTTATCGCGTGGCCGGGGTCGACCCGCAAAGCGAACAGAGTTGGCAGAAATACACCCTGGCGTTACTCGCGTTCAACCTCTCGGGCTTTTTGCTGTTGTTCGCGATCCTGTTGTTCCAGGACTACTTGCCGCTCAACCCGCAAAAACTGCCGGGTCAGGAGTGGACGCTGGCGTTCAACACCGCCGTCAGTTTCATGACCAACACCAACTGGCAGTCCTACAGCGGTGAAGCGTCCCTCAGCTACCTCAGCCAAATGGTCGGTCTGACCGTACAGAACTTCGTCAGCGCCGCTACCGGCCTGGCTGTTCTGGTTGCTTTGTGTCGCGGTATCGGCCGCAAATCGGCACAAACCCTGGGTAACTTCTGGGTCGACATGACCCGCGCCACCCTCTACGGCCTGCTGCCGATATGCCTGCTGCTGGCGCTGTACCTGGTTTGGCAGGGCGTGCCGCAAACCTTCGCCCATTACGTAAACGCGCTGACGATGCAAGGTGTGGATCAAGTGATTCCGCTAGGGCCAGCAGCCAGCCAGATTGCTATCAAACAACTGGGCACCAATGGCGGCGGTTTCTTCGGGGCCAACTCGGCCCATCCGTTTGAGAACCCAACGGCTTGGGCCAACCTGTTCGAAATGGTCTCGATCATTCTGATCCCGGTCGCCCTGGTGTTCACGTTTGGTCATTACGTGAAAGACCAGCGCCAGAGTCGGGCGATCATCGCTTGCATGCTGGCGTTGTTCCTGATCGGCGGTGCTACGTCAATGTGGGCCGAGTATCAGCCGAACCCAACACTGAACAATATTGCCGTCGAACAGACCGCGCCGCAGGAAGGCAAGGAAGCGCGTTTCGGCACCACGGCGTCTGTGCTCTGGTCGGTGACCACCACGGCGGCGTCCAACGGCTCGGTCAATGCGATGCATGACAGCCTCAACCCGCTGACCGGCATGGTCGCGCTGGTCAACATGATGGTCGGCGAAGTGATCTTCGGCGGCGTCGGTGCCGGGCTCTACGGCATGCTGCTCCACGTGTTGGTCGCGGTGTTCCTCGCCGGCTTGATGATCGGCCGCACTCCGGAATACCTCGGCAAGAAACTCCAGGCCAAGGAAGTCAAGTTGCTGGTGGTGACCTTGCTGGTGATGCCGGTCGGCGTGCTGGTGCTCGGTGCGATCGCGGCGAGCCTGCCTGGCCCGGTGGCTGCGGTGAGCAATCCTGGCGCCCACGGTTTCAGCCAGTTGCTGTACGCCTATACCTCGGCCAGCGCCAACAATGGCTCTGCGTTCGGCGGTTTCAGTGCCAACACCGCGTTCCATAACCTGATGCTCAGCCTTGGCATGTTGCTCGGCCGCTTCGGTTACATCCTCCCGGTACTGGCGTTGGCCGGCAGCCTGGCGATGAAGAAAACCGCGCCCATCGGCCAGAACAGCTTCCCGACCCATGGCCTGCTGTTCGTGACCTTGTTGACGATGGTCATTCTCCTGGTGGGTGGCCTGAGCTTCCTGCCGACCCTGGCATTGGGTCCTATTGCGGAACACTTGAGTTTGGCTGCTTTTGGGCTGAAGAGCTGAGGGAATTGATGATGAATATGCCCGTTCGCGTATCGAAAAAACCGGCGCCACAACCGGTCCTGGCCCAACCTGTCGAGCAACCGAAAACCGCGATCTCGGCCCTGTGGCGGCCGGCGCTGGTACAAGCCTTTGTCAAACTCGACCCACGGCAATTAAAGCGCTCGCCGGTGATGCTGGTGGTCGAACTGACCGCGATCCTCACCACTGTGCTGTGCTTCATTCCAGATTCCGCGGTGCCGACCTTCGTCGCGGCGCAAATCGCCCTCTGGTTGTGGTTCACCGTGTTGTTCGCGAACTTCGCTGAAGCCCTGGCGGAAGGTCGCGGCAAGGCTCGCGCCGACAGCCTCAAGGCAGGCAGCGAAGGCCTGAGCGCTCGCCGTAAAAAAGTCGATGGCAGTTTTCAAATGGTGCCGGCCACCACACTGCGCAAAGGCGATATCGTCCGCGTCGAAATCGGGGAGATGATCCCGGGTGATGGCGAGGTGATCGAAGGCATCGCAGCGGTCAACGAAGCAGCAATTACCGGTGAGTCCGCGCCGGTGATTCGCGAGTCCGGCGGCGACCGTTCGGCCGTCACCGGCAACACCCGGCTGGTGTCCGACTGGTTGCTGGTGCGCATCACCGCCAACCCTGGCGAGTCGACTCTGGACCGCATGATCGCGCTGGTTGAAGGCGCCAAGCGCCAGAAAACCCCGAACGAAGTGGCGCTGGATATTCTGCTGATCGGCCTGACCATGATCTTCCTGGTGGTGGTCGTGACCCTGCAACCCTTCGCCCACTACGCCAACGGCAGCCTGCCGCTGGTGTTCCTGGTCGCGCTGCTGGTGACGCTGATTCCAACCACCATCGGCGGTTTGTTGTCGGCCATCGGTATCGCCGGCATGGACCGTCTGGTGCGGTTGAACGTGATCGCCAAATCCGGCCGGGCGGTAGAAGCGGCGGGCGACGTGCACGTGTTGCTGCTGGACAAGACCGGCACTATCACCTTCGGTAACCGTCGTTGCACCGCGATCTACGCAGCGCCTGGCGTCAGCGCCAAGGAACTGGCCCAAGGTGCGTTGTTCGCCTCGCTATCCGACGACACGGCCGAAGGCAAGTCGATCGTCGAGTACCTGCGCGGACTTTATCCACAGGCTGAGCCGGCCGCTGATGCACTGACCGTTGTGCCATTCAGCGCCGAAACCCGCTTGTCCGGTGTTGACTACCAGGGTCGCGTCTATCGCAAAGGTGCGGTGGATTCGGTGTTGGCTTTCGTCGGCCTGACTCGCGCCGATATGCTGCCGCCGATGTCCCGGGAAATCGACAAGATCGCCCAGAGCGGTGGTACGCCGTTGCTGGTGTGTGCCGAGGGCAAGTTGCTCGGTGCGATTCACCTCAAGGACGTGGTCAAGCCGGGCATTCGTGAGCGTTTCGCCGAGCTGCGCAAGCTGGGGATTCGCACAGTCATGGTGACCGGCGACAACCCGCTGACTGCTGCGGCGATTGCTGCGGAAGCCGGTGTGGATGACGTGTTGGCCGAAGCGACACCGGAGAAGAAACTCGCACGCATTCGTCACGAGCAGAACGACGGTCGTCTGGTCGCCATGTGCGGTGACGGCGCCAACGACGCACCGGCGCTGGCCCAGGCTGACGTTGGTATGGCGATGAACGACGGGACGCAGGCGGCACGCGAAGCGGCGAACATGGTCGACCTCGACAGCGACCCGACCAAGCTGCTGGACGTGGTGCAGATCGGTAAAGAACTGCTGGTGACCCGTGGCGCGCTGACGACCTTTTCCATCGCCAACGACGTGGCCAAGTACTTCGCGATCCTGCCGGCGCTGTTTGCCTCGATCTACCCGCAACTGGGCGTGCTGAACATCATGCACCTGACCAGTCCGCAGAGCGCGATCCTCTCGGCGATTGTGTTCAACGCCTTGATCATCGTCGCGCTGATCCCGCTGGCGTTGCGCGGTGTGCGCGTCCAGGCGGCGAGTGCTGCGCACCTGCTGCGTCGCAACCTGCTGATCTACGGCGTGGGCGGCATCGTGGTGCCGTTCGTGGGTATCAAGTTGATCGACATGCTGCTGACTGCCTTGCACCTGGTGTAACTGCTGTACGCCGCGCCCGAGGGTGCGGCGTTTTACCTGAATTGAGGATTCTATGATGTCCACTATGATCCGTCCGGCCTTGAGCCTGCTTGTTCTGATGACCCTGATCACCGGCGTCGCTTATCCGCTGGTGGTAACCGGTATCGCCCAGGTGGCGTTCCCCGACCAGGCCAATGGCAGCCTGGTGCGTGACGCCGATGGCAAGGTGCGTGGCTCGTCCCTGATTGCCCAGGATTTTGTCGGTGACGCATGGTTCCACCCGCGCCCTTCGGCGGGTGCTTTCGCAACGGTGTCGAGCAGTGCGAGTAACCTGTCACCGAGCAATCCGGCACTGGCGACCCGGGTAATCGACGACGCCAACAAACTGCTGGTGCCAGGGCAAGGGCCGGTGCCATTGGCGTTGCTGACCACTTCGGCCAGCGGTCTTGATCCGCACTTGCCACCGGCGGCAATTGCCTATCAACTGGCACGCGTTGCCGCGGCGCGTGATTTGCCGGTGTCTACGCTGCAGCAGTTGCTGGACGCCCACATCGAGCAACCGTTGGTTGGTCCGCCGGTGGTCAATGTGCTGGAACTGAACATCGCGCTGGAAAAACTGTAAAACAGTGCAGCCGCCAATCGCGAGCAAGCTCGCTCCCACAAGGTCGGTGATGAACCTGTGGGAGCGAGCCTGCTCGCGAAATGGTTTTGCAATCACCACCTGAACAACAGACGAATTGAGACTTTCAAGCATGAGCGATTCCGGCCGCGCCGACGCACTGTTAGCTGATTTACCCCGCGATGGTCGTGGCCGGCTCAAGGTTTTTCTCGGTGCTGCCCCCGGTGTCGGCAAAACCTACGCCATGCTGCAAGCTGCCCATACCCAACTGCGCCAGGGCGTGAAAATCATTGCCGGGGTGGTGGAAACCCACGGTCGGGCGGAAACCGAAGCGCTGCTCGGTGGCTTGCCGCAGCAGCCGTTGGTGCGCTCCGAATACCGTGGCGTAATGCTTGAGGAAATGGACCTCGATGGCCTGCTCAAGGCCAAGCCGAAACTGGTGCTGGTCGATGAACTGGCCCACAGCAATGCGCCGGGCAGCCGCCATGCCAAACGCTGGCAGGACATTCAGGAGTTGCTGGCGGCGGGCATCGACGTATTCACCACGGTCAACGTCCAGCACCTGGAAAGCCTTAACGATCAGGTGCGCGGGATCACCGGCGTGCAAGTGCGCGAAACCCTGCCGGACTGGGTGCTGCAAGAAGCTTATGAACTGCTGCTGATCGACCTGCCGCCGCGCGAATTGCTTGAGCGACTGCGTGACGGAAAAGTCTACGTGCCCGAGCAGGCGCGAGCGGCGATCGATGCATTCTTCACCCAAACCAACCTCACGGCACTGCGCGAACTGGCGATGCAAACCGCAGCCGCGCAGGTCGATGACGACTTGAGTCGCGGCTATCGACAGCTGGGCCAGGCGGCGCCGGCCGTGCGCGGTCGTTTGCTGGTGGGGGTCGACGGCGATGCTCAGGCTGAGCGTCTGGTGCGTCACGCCAGTCGGGTCGCGCAGCGTCGGCATTTGCCGTGGAGCCTGGTGCATGTGGACAATGGCAGCGTACGCGACGAGCAATCGCGACTTCGTCTGCAAAGCGCTCAACAACTGGCTGAACGGCTGGGCGGCGAGGTGGTGTTGCTGCGCGCCGGTGAAGTCGCGAAAACCCTGATTCAACACGCCGCCGAACGCCGCGCCAGTCTGGTGCTGGTGGGGCAGTCGCATCAGCGTTTGCGTCGTCGATTGTTCGGCGGTGGCCTGGCGTCACGCTTGTTGCGCAATGCCAGAGGGCTGGAAATCAACGTCCTCGACAGCGATGAAGAACAGTACCAACCGCGTCAGCGTTCGGCGCATTCGCTGGTCTGGTTCGATTATGTGCTGGCGTTTTTGGCGACGGTGTTGGCCACCGGTTTGGCCTGGGCGGTGTCGAGTGTCCTGCCGCTGCCGAACATTTCGCTGGTGTTCCTCGCGGCGGTGTTGCTGGTGGCAGTGCGCAGCAGCCTGGGGCCGGCACTGGCGTGTGCCGCGTTGTCATTTCTGACCTACGATTTTCTGTTCATTCCGCCGACCTTCTCTTTTGCGATTCAGCGTGAAGAAGACGTACTGACGCTGCTGTTTTTCCTGCTGATGGCCGCGCTCACCGGTAACCTCGCTGCGCGCCAGCGGCGACAGTTAGAGGCCTTGCGCGATACTCAGGAAGAAACCAGCGAACTGCTCGATCTGTCGCGCAAACTCACCGCCGCTACCGACCGGCAAGCAGTGGTCAGCGCGGCGGCACAGCATCTGGTGGGTTGGAACGATCTGCAGTTGTGCCTGCTCAACCGCGACGGGCAGGGCGACTGGAAGGTCGAAACCGGCGCTCCGGTGCTGTTTTCCGAAGCCGAGCGCGCCGCCGCCGATTGGGCCTGGCAGCACGATCAACCGGCCGGTATGGGCACCGGCACCTTACCGTTCGGTCGCTGGTGGTGGTGGCCGTTATCGGTTGAAGACGGGCCGTTGGGCTTGCTGGGCGTTTGCCCGAAAGAGGGCCAACAGCTCAGTGGTCAGCGACGGCGCTTGCTGACCGCGTTGAGTCAGCCACTGGCTCAAGCACTAGCCCGTGCTCAGTTGGCCGAAGACCTGGAAGCGGCGCGTCTGCACGGTGAAACCGAACAACTGCGCAGCGCGTTGCTGGCCTCGGTGTCCCACGATTTGCGCACGCCTTTGACGTCCATGCGCGGCAGCATCGACAGCTTGCTGGCGCTGGGCGAGGCGATCCCGTTGGAGGATCGCCGTGAGTTGCTGGAAGGCACCCGCGATGAAGCCGAGCGGCTCGATCGCTACATCCAGAACCTGCTGGACATGACGCGACTGGGGCACGGCGCGTTGAAGCTGGCGCGGGACTGGGTGTCGCCGGCGGATATCGTCGGCAGTTCGCTCAACCGTTTGCGCGCCGTGCTGGCGCCGTTGCAAGTGAGCGCCGATGTGCCGAGCGAGTTGCCATTGCTGTATGTGCACGCGGCGTTGATCGAGCAGGCCCTGGTGAATGTGCTGGAAAACGCCGCGCGCTTTTCGCCGGCCCATGGCCGCTTGCAACTGAGTGCCGGAGTCACTGACAGCGAGCTGTTTTTTTCGGTGAGTGATGAGGGCCCGGGCATTCCCGAAGAGGAGCGCGCGAAGATCTTCGATATGTTCTACACCGCCGCCCGTGGTGATCGGGGCGGGCAGGGCACCGGGTTGGGGCTGGCGATCTGTCAGGGCATGGTCGGCGCCCATGGCGGTCGGATCAGCGTCGCTAACGGCATCGAAGGACGCGGCACCTGCATCACCATCCATTTGCCCTTGCAGGAGCAACCAGGCTTTGAAAGTGAAGCCTGACGCTGCGTGAGCTACTCTCTTGCCACTTCTTTATTGCTGATTTGAAACCATGAGCCAGACCACGACCATTTTGGTCATTGACGATGAGCCGCAGATCCGCAAATTCCTGCGCATCAGCCTGGCCTCCCAGGGCTACAAAGTACTTGAAGCCGGCACCGGTACCGAAGGCCTGGCCCAGGCCGCGCTGAACAAACCGGACCTGCTGGTGCTCGACCTCGGCCTGCCCGATATGGATGGCCAACAGGTGCTGCGCGAATTCCGTGAATGGTCGACGGTGCCGGTGCTGGTGTTGTCGGTGCGTGCCAGCGAAGGGCAGAAAGTCGAGGCGCTGGATGGCGGCGCCAACGACTACGTGACCAAGCCGTTCGGCATTCAGGAGTTTCTGGCGCGGATCCGCGCCTTGTTGCGGCAGGCACCGGCGGGTGAAGTCCAGGAAGCAGCGCTCGCGTTCGGCCCGTTAACGGTCGATCTGGCGTATCGGCGAGTATTGCTGGACGGTGCCGAAGTGGCGCTGACCCGCAAGGAGTACGCGGTGCTGGCACAATTGGCGCGCCATGCCGGGCGGGTCATCACCCAACAGCAACTGCTCAAGGACATCTGGGGGCCGACCCATACCGAAGACAGCCATTACTTGCGGATTGTCGTCGGGCATCTGCGCCAGAAGCTGGCGGATGACCCGACCCGACCGAGGTTTATCCTGACCGAGGCGGGGGTGGGGTATCGGTTGCTTGATACCTGATCGTTCCCACGCGTGGGAACGAGGCGGGCACTCAATCGCGCTCATTCTCATACCGATCCAGCGTATCCCGGGCAATCTCCCGCCCCAGTGCGATCAGCTCCGGCGCTTTGTAGAACTCGAAAAACCGACACACCCGCTTGGGCACGTTGATCACGATGTCCGGTGGATAACCGGCGATCTTGTACTGCGCCAATGACGTTTGCATCACCTCGAAACTCTGGTTGATCAAGTCCAGCAACGAGGCCGGGCCAACGTTGTCGATGATAAATGAGCCGGTGGCAGATTTTGGCGTACCGACGGCTTCCGGTGCAGCGGCAGGTTGCTGCAATTCGGGTTCAACGGATTCGAGCCAGGGGTTGATTTCTGCGGCTTCACTGCGCAGCGCTTCCTGTTCCAGAAGCAGCAATTGTTCTGCCTGTTTGCGGCGGAACGGCAGGCGCGAACCGAGGGAGTTGATCAGGCTGTCAAAGCGGCTTTTGAACGCGGGAGGGCGCTGGATCACCGGCAGTTGATAGTGTCTCTGGTTGGTCGAGTTGAGGTTGACCGCGATGATCAGATCGCAATGACTCGAGACCACCGGAACAATCGGCAGAGGATTGAGCAGGCCACCGTCCACCAGCATGCGGTTGCCTTGCATGACCGGGGTGAACAGGCTCGGAATCGCCGCCGAGGCGCGCATCGCCTGGTGCAGGCAACCTTCCTGGAACCAGATTTCCTGCTGGTTGGTCAGGTCGGTGGCCACGGCCGTGTAGGGGATGCGCAGGTCTTCGATGTTGATTTCGCCAACGATCTTGCGAATCTGCCCGAAGACTTTCTCGCCGCGTATCGCCCCGAGACGAAAGCTCACATCTACCAGGCGCAGCACATCGAGGTAGTCCAGGCTCTCGATCCAGTCGCGGTAGTCGTTGAGTTTGCCGGCGGCGTAGATACCGCCGACCACGGCGCCCATGGAGCAACCGGCGATACAGGCGATGTCATAACCGCGCCGTTCGATTTCTTCGATGACCCCGATATGGGCGTAACCCCGGGCCCCGCCTGAGCCCAGCACCAATGCGACACGCTTTTTCATGACTCGCCCCCTTCGACACACAGGTGTCAACAATGCACCCATCGAAGGGGGGCTTCAATCGTACTGTTCGATGGGGTAGCCGTGAGGGTCGATTTTTCGACACTCAATGACGGCACATGGGTATTCTCGCTGACGCTATAGTTTTCATGGATGGGCTGAGGCACTTTTTGTGGCGTTGACCGTCTTACCCTGCACGTTTGTTTTTTATACCTCGAGGAATCATTGATGAAAGCCTGGATCTGTCTGCCATTGATCGCGTTAGCACTTGCCGGTTGCGCGGGTAAATCCGCCTACCGCGACAGTTGCGGTAGTCAACTGGACGCCGCCTGGCATGAGCTGGACATCGCCAAGGCTGAAGGTTTCGCTGGCACCGTGAGTTATTCCAAGGCTTTGTCGTTGTTGACCGGGGCCAAGACCCAGCAGCAGTTCGAAGCCTACGAGGGCTGCACCAGCAAGGCCGAGAAGGCGCGCTTCTATATTCGCGAATCCCGCGCCGGGCGTTGAGCCTGCAATGACCTGGCGCAATGCCGGCCCAAGGTTTTACGGCTAACATGGACGTAAGCTTGCGTTCTGATGGTGCTAGTCACTTTGGAGAAGGCGATGTCTGCGTTGGTCGATCGGTTGGTGGCTCAGGTGTTGGGGCTGGACGTGCGTTTGCTGGCCTGTCAGGCGCGTCTGAACGCCAGCACCGACGCTGAGGCGCTGCATGACTTGCGCACGACGGTTCGCCGTCTGCGCAGCCTGTTACGGCCATTGCGTGGTTTGCCTGGTGTCGAGCAACTCGAAGCGGCAGCGGCGGGTGTCGGGAGCCTGACGACACCGTTACGCGACCGTGAGGTATTGGCGGCGTACTTGCTGGCGCATGGTCAAGCGGGCGCGGCCAAGCACCGAATGGTGCAAATGGCACAAGCCTATCCGGCCGTGGCGGGCAGCCCGGAACTGGCGCAGCTGTTGATGATACTCGACGCCTTTCCGCGCTTTCTGCGCGCTTCCCAGCATCAAAGCTTGCTCAAGAGGTTGCGTGCACGCATCGAGAAACGCCTGGCCAAGCAATGGGAAGCGCTGGATGTGGCGTTGCACGATCCTGCGCATGACCGCCATCGTCTGCGTCTGCTGATCAAACGCGTGCGCTATGCGATTGAAGCCTATCCCGAACTGGACCGCTTGCCCGAGGCGGCCATGCCACGCCTCAAGTCTGCACAAGAAGCCCTCGGCGACTGGCACGACTGCTGGCAATGGCTGGCCCGTGCCGAGCATGAGCCCGATTTGTTGCCTTGCGTGGCGGTCTGGCGGGTGACCATGGCCGAGGCTGAAGGCCGCGCCGATCGGGTGCTCGACAAACTCAGCTCTGCCTGCTTCAAACCCTAGAACACAATCCGCTTTTTGTAGCAGTTGGCGAAGCCTGCGTTCGAGCGCGCAGCGGTCGTAAAATCAGGCAATGTGTTCTTTCAGGAAAACCGCGTGTGCAGGATAGGCGAGGACTGCGTCCGAACGCGGCCCGCCTCTAACGCAGCCTCGCGGGCTCGACAGCTGCTACGGATCGATATTCGTCGCAGACGGCGGCCTATCTGTCAGTCTCTTTGGCCGGAATAAGCGCTGCACAGGCGCTGCTGGCTGGTTAAGATCCTTCAATCCTTTCCCAGCCTTGAGGTTTTCATGCGCTTTTCCGATTTGCTCGACGCCGTGCGCAGTTCACCGCATGAACTGTCTATTCCGGCAGAGTGGGCTCAGGGCCGCGCCAGTTTCGGTGGTTTGGTCGCGGCTTTGCAGTACGAGGCCATGCGCGCGAAAGTCCCGGCGGATCGCCCGGTGCGTTCGTTGGCGATCACCTTTGTCGGCCCGGCCGAACCCGATGTACCCATCCGCTTTGAAGTGGAGGTGCTGCGCGAAGGTAAAGCGGTCAGCCAGGTGCTGGGGCGAGCCTTGCAGAACGGCCAGGTGGTGACCCTGGTTCAGGGCAGCTTTGGCGCTTCCCGTCCTTCGGAAATCGAGGTGGTGGCTGAGCCCGCGCCGGAAATGAAACACTGGGATGACTGCCAGGAACTGCCCTACATCAAAGGCGTGACTCCCGAATTCATGCGCCACCTGGCGATGCGTTGGAGTGTCGGCGGTTTGCCGTTCACCGGGAATAAATCCCGGGATATGGGCGGTTGGGTACGCCTGCGCGGCGATGTCAAAGAGGAAGCGGTCACCGAGGCGCACATTCTGGCGCTGGTGGATGCCTGGCCGCCGGCGTTGTTGCCGCACCTGAAGAAACCGGCAGCGGGCAGTACCCTGACCTGGACCATCGAATTCGTTCAGCCGTTGCAGGCGTTGAGTACACTGGACTGGTGCAAGTATCTCGTGGAAATCGAACATGCCCGTGACGGTTATGGGCACGCGGCCGCTGCACTGTGGAGTGCTGAAGGGCAACTGATTGCGTTGAGTCGGCAGACGGTGACCATTTTCGCGTGAGGCCTTTAGCGGTGGTGGCGTTTGCGCCAGGCGCGCCACCAGCCGCCGCTGAGAACAAAGCGTGGAAATGTCAGGAATTGTTCGACCAGTAAGCGCGACACGGCATCTTTGCGATCACTGAACGGTTCGGAGGCTTGAGCCTCCAGACTGTGCCCGTGGCGTTGCAAACCGAGCGCGGCGAGCAGGCCGACGACCCCAATGGCCACGCTCGGAAAACTCAGGCTGAACACCCCGGAAACCATCAGCAGAAACGCCACGATAAACAGCGGCACGGCAATCAGGTGCAACACCAGATTGGTCGGGTGCTGGTGGTTTTGCGGGTAGGCGCGCCATTGCCAGGCGGGAAGGTTGGGGTGACGTTTGCCCATGAAGATAATCCTCTATCGGTGTTGAACACATGATTGGAGAATAGGTGGGGCAATCGCAGGCGGCGAATCAAGGTTGGCTATCGAAGTGATAGGGGGTCATGGTCAATATTGATATTGACTGACCTGACGCTATCGCGAGCAGGCTCGCTCCCACAGTGAATATGTGTCATGCCCAAGTTTCATGGTCACTGAAAATCACCTGTGGGAGCGAGCCTGCTCGCGATGGAGCCCTTAAAGTTTCAACTGTCCGATCGCCTTGCTCAACTCGCCGGCCAGCGTCGCTAGCTCATTGCTGGTAGTGGCCGAGTCCACAGTCTGTTGCACGGTGTTCTCGGTGACGTCACGGATGCTCACCACCGCACGGTTCATCTCCTCTGCCACCTGGCTCTGTTGTTCCGCCGCCACGGCAATCTGTGTGTTGCTTTCGCGCATCTGCGCCACCGCACCGGTGATTTCCGCGAGCGCAGCGCCAGCCTCCAGAGCTTGCTGCACACAGTCGTCGGCCTTGAACGAGCTCTCCTGCATGAAGTCCACCGCATCCCGTGTACCGGCTTGTAGCGCCGAGACCATCGTGGTGATTTCGTCGGTAGAGGTCTGCACGCGCTTGGCCAGATTGCGCACTTCATCGGCGACCACCGCAAAGCCGCGGCCCATTTCCCCGGCACGCGCGGCTTCGATGGCGGCGTTCAGGGCCAGCAGATTGGTTTGCTCGGCGATGCTGTGAATCACGCTGACCACACCGTTGATTTTTTGGCTGTCTTCGGCGAGACGTTGAATCATCTCGGCGGTTTGCTGCACCCCGGTGGAGAGCCCGGCGATGGATTTTTGTACCCGGCTGACCACCTCCTGACCACTGCCGGCCAGGGTGTCGGCGGTTTGCGAGAGGTCGCGAGTGGCGCCGGCATGTTGAGCGATGTGATAGACCGTGGCCGACATTTCATTGATAGCCGTGGCGGCCTGATCGGTTTCGCTTTGTTGGCCGAGCATGCCGTGGCGTACGTCGTTCATGCTGGCGGCCAGACGCGCCGCGCCGACGTCCAGTTGGCGGGCAGTATTGGCCACGGTGTTGACCACGCGCTGGTAGCCAGCCTGCATGGCATTGAAGGCGCTGGCCATCTGACCCACTTCATCGGAGCAGGCCAGCGGCACACGAGCCGACAGGTCACCGGTTTTCTCGACGTGGAGCATCACATCCTTGAGGGTGTTGAGCTGGCTGAGCAGGAAGCGGATCAACAGTTGCGAGGCACCGAGCATCGCCAGCATCAGGATGAGTACGGCCGCCGCATAGTTGGTAAAACGTTCGCCGAACACCTGGCTCAAACTCGGGCCATAGGCCAGAACAGCGATGTGCTCGCCATTGGCGCGTATGACCACCTCCGCGCCGATTAATGGATTGTCGCCAAACAGCGGCATGTCATTGATTTCGACCCAGCCGTTGGCGTCGCTCAACTCTGGCAATGACTGCTCGTTAACGGTTGGCATCTGGCCTTTGCTGAAACTCAACAAATGCTCGGCCCTGGGCAAGGTCTGGCCGGCTGGCCAGGCGCTGATCAGCTGCGCTTGAGCAACGGCCGACTGCTGTAACGCCTGGCTGCGGGCTTGTTGTTCAAGTTGCACGGCATACAGCACTAACAGCAGGGTCGTGACAAAGGCGACCGCGTTGACCGCCCAGAATTTGTATTTCAGCGAGATGTTGCTAAGCCAGGCACCCATGGAGGTCTTCTCTGATAGCGGAAACAGCATTGGCAAGGTGCCAGCATTGTGCCGCTACTCAACGAAGGGACATTTGATGTGGATCAATGAGCAACGTGGTGTCGCGAGTTCAATCAACCGACGGCAAGGCAAAAAATGCCCGCGAACACGCCGTGCTGTGGGCCGCTACGTCCTCCAGGCTTTCGCCGCGATGCAGTGCCACTTCACGCAACACTTCGGTCAGGTACGCCGGCTCATTGCGACCGTTCTTCGGCTTCGGGCGCAGGCTACGCGGCAACAGGTACGGTGCGTCGCTTTCGAGCATCAAACGCCCACGCGGAATCTCGCGGACCAGCGGATGCAGGTGAGTGCCGCGGCGTTCGTCACAGATCCAGCCCGTGATGCCGATATGCAGGTCGAGGTCCAGATAGCTGAACAACGCCCGCTGCTCACCGGTAAAGCAATGCACCACGGCGGCTGGCAACTGGTCGCGAAAGTCACGCAGAATTTCCAGCAGGCGCTGGCTGGCGTCACGTTCATGGAGGAACACTGGCAGTTGCAACTCGACCGCCATTGCCAGGTGCTCTTCTAGGACTTTTTCCTGTTGCGGACGGGGCGAGAAGTCGCGATTGAAATCCAGTCCGCATTCGCCGACCGCACGCACGTTTGGCTCTTTGAGCAAACTGCGTAAACGCTGAGCGCTGTCGGCATTCCAGTCACTGGCCGAATGCGGGTGGATACCGGCCGTGGAGAACAGCCGCTGCCCGGTTTCGTCCAGTTGCTGGCACAGTTCCAGGGCCTGTTCGCTGCCCTCGACACTGGTGCCGGTCAGCACCAACTGGCAGACGCCAGCGGCATAAGCGCGGTCGAGTACCGACTGGTGTTTGCCGGCGAAACTGGGGTTGGTCAGGTTGACGCCGATGTCGATGAGTTGCAT
>NZ_JANLNW010000044.1 GCF_025465945.1 Pseudomonas sp. 6D_7.1_Bac1
GCGTGTGTATTACACGTTGAAGCGGAAGTGCATCACGTCGCCGTCTTTGACGATGTATTCCTTGCCTTCCAGGCGCCATTTACCGGCTTCTTTGGTACCGGCTTCGCCCTTGTACTGGATGAAGTCGTTGTAGGCGATGACTTCGGCGCGGATGAAGCCTTTCTCGAAGTCGGTGTGGATCACGCCAGCGGCTTGTGGTGCGGTGGCACCGACGCGGACAGTCCAGGCACGGACTTCTTCAACACCTGCGGTGAAATAGGTCTGCAGGTGCAGCATTTCGTAGCCAGCGCGGATCACGCGGTTCAGGCCAGGTTCTTCCAGACCCAGGGCGTCGAGGAACATGTCTTTTTCTTCGCCGTCTTCAAGCTCGGCGATTTCCGCTTCGATCTTGTTGCAGACCGGCACGACCATCGCGCCTTCTTCTTCGGCAATGGCCTTGACCACGTCGAGCAGCGGGTTGTTCTCGAAGCCGTCTTCGGCAACGTTGGCGATGTACATGACCGGCTTGGTGGTCAGCAGGTGGAAGCCACGGATCACCGCTTTTTCGTCGGTGCTCATGCTCTTCATCAGGGTGCGCGCAGGCTTGCCTTCGGTGAAGTGAGCGATCAACTGCTCCAGCAGGCCTTTCTGAACGACGGCGTCCTTGTCACCACCCTTGGCGTTGCGGGTGACTTTCTGCAGTTGCTTCTCGCAGCTATCGAGGTCGGCGAAGATCAGTTCGAGGTCGATGATCTCGATGTCGCGTTTCGGGTCGACGCTGTTGGAGACGTGAATCACGTTCTCGTCTTCAAAGCAGCGGACCACGTGAGCGATGGCATCGGTTTCGCGGATGTTGGCCAGAAACTTGTTGCCCAGGCCTTCACCTTTCGAGGCGCCGGCAACGAGGCCAGCGATGTCGACGAATTCCATGGTGGTCGGCAGGATGCGCTTTGGATTGACGATGGCCGCGAGGGCGTCCAGGCGCTTGTCCGGCATCGGCACGATACCGGTATTCGGTTCGATGGTGCAGAAGGGGAAGTTTTCGGCCGCGATACCGGATTTGGTCAGGGCGTTGAACAGGGTGGACTTGCCGACGTTAGGCAGGCCGACGATGCCGCAATTGAATCCCATGGTGTTTCCCCGAGGAGTTAGAGTCAGGCCTTCTGGCTGTGCAGGTTTTTCATCGCGCGGTTCCATTCACCGGCGAAGATATCCGGCAGCACGCCGAGGGCAAAGTCGATGCTGGCATCGAGTTTTTCCTGTTCGGCGCGTGGCGCACGACCCAGGACAAAGTTTGAAACCATACTGGCAACGCCTGGGTGGCCAATGCCGAGCCGCAAGCGGTGAAAGGTATTCTGGTTGCCCAGTTGCGCGATGATGTCGCGCAACCCGTTGTGACCGCCATGCCCGCCGCCCTGTTTGAGCTTGGCAACGCCGGGTGGCAAGTCGAGTTCGTCATGCGCCACCAGGATTTCTTCGGGTTTGATACGGAAGAAACCGGCAAGCGCCGCCACGGCCTGGCCGCTACGGTTCATGTACGTGGTGGGAATCAGCAGACGAATATCCTGACCCTGATGCGAGAAGCGCCCGGTCAGGCCGAAATATTTGCGATCGGCCACAAGGTTGACACCTTGTGCGTGCGCGATGCGCTCAACAAAAAGGGCCCCTGCGTTATGCCGGGTCTGTTCGTATTCGGCGCCTGGATTTCCCAGGCCAACGATCAGTTTTATGGCAGTCACGTCAGGGGCCCTTCTTTGGAGTGGTGGATAACATCGCTGCAATGGGTGTGTGCGGCGAAAGTGGACGAAAAGTGCTCATTTACCATTATGTAAACTCCGCGTTCCCGCCCGCTTTCTCGCTACGTTCCAGTCCGCGATGTTACTTGTTCACTCCGGCGTACAGAGTGAATTACTCTGCAGCGCCTTCTGCAGCTTCTGGAGCAACACGTGGAGCGTGAACGTTGGCAACAGCCAGGTCGTTACCGTGAGCCAGAGCAACAAATTCAACGCCTTTAGGGGCCTTGATGTCGGACAGGTGAATGATCGAACCGATTTCGGCATCAGCCAGGTCGACTTCGATGAATTCAGGCAGGTCTTTTGGCAGGCAGGAAACTTCAACTTCAGCAACAACGTGCGAAATTTCGCCGCCTTTTTTCACTGCAGCAGCTTCGTTGACGAAGTGCACAGGAACGTGAGCGGACAGTTTCTGACCAGCAACAACGCGTACGAAGTCAGCGTGCATCACGTGGCCTTTGGCCGGGTGACGCTGCAGAGCTTTGATGATTACGTTTTGCTTGGTGCCGCCAACGTTCAGCTCGATGATGTGGCTGTAAGCCGCTTCGTTTTCGAGCAGTTTGGCAACTTCTTTGGCCAGCATGCTGATGGATTCAGGGGCTTTTTCGCCACCGTAAACTACAGCTGGAACCAGGCTTGCGAGACGACGCAGGCGGCGGCTCGCACCTTTCCCCAGGTCGGAACGCACTTCAGCATTCAGAGTAAAATCGTTCATGTTGTATCTCCAAAATAACCACATCCGCCCCAGCGTTTGCGACCAGCGCTAAAGGCGATATGGGCAAAAAAGCCCCGCCCCGACAGGTTATGCCGGGGCGGGGCGCTTTTCGTCATCGAGATGTATCCGAAGGGCAGGGCCCTTAGCGGAACATCGCGCTGATCGATTCTTCGTTGCTGATGCGGCGAACCGCTTCGGCAACTACCGGTGCGATATCCAGTTGACGGATACGTGCACAGGCTTGTGCTGCAGCGGACAGCGGGATGGTGTTAGTCACCACCAGCTCGTCCAGCACGGAATTTTCAATGTTCTCGATGGCCCGACCCGACAGCACAGGGTGTGTGCAGTAGGCAAAGACTTTGGCAGCGCCATGCTCTTTCAAGGCTTTAGCCGCGTGGCACAGGGTGCCGGCGGTATCGACCATGTCGTCAACCAGAATACAGGTACGCCCTTCGACATCACCGATGATATGCATCACTTCAGAGTGATTGGCTTTCTCACGGCGCTTGTCGATGATCCCGAGATCCACGCCCAGGGATTTGGCAACAGCACGTGCACGCACGACGCCGCCAATGTCCGGGGACACGATCATCAGGTTTTCGAAGCGTTGGTCTTCGATGTCATCCACCAGTACCGGGGAGCCGTAGATGTTATCTACCGGAATATCGAAGAAGCCCTGAATCTGGTCAGCATGCAAATCAACCGTGAGAACACGATCGATGCCGACTACGGTAAGCATGTCAGCGACGACTTTCGCGCTGATAGCCACACGTGCGGAACGCGGACGGCGATCCTGACGGGCATAACCAAAGTAGGGGATCACCGCAGTGATTCGAGTGGCTGAGGAACGACGGAAGGCATCAGCCATCACGACGAGTTCCATCAGGTTATCGTTGGTCGGAGCGCAAGTCGGCTGAATAATGAAGACGTCTTTACCGCGGACGTTTTCATTGATCTCAGCGGTGATTTCGCCGTCGGAGAACTTACCGACAGAAATGTCACCGAGAGGGATATGCAGCTGACGTACGACACGCCGAGCCAGATCGGGGTTAGCGTTCCCCGTAAAGACCATCATCTTGGACACGCGCAGTACCTGAAGGCTGAGGGTAACCTGGATGAGTATAGGAAAATGGCAGGGGCGGCTGGATTCGAACCAACGCATGGCAGGATCAAAACCTGCTGCCTTACCGCTTGGCGACGCCCCTGTATCTGTTGCAACGAGTACCCAGTACCCGGTTCCTTTTAGAGCAGACTTTGCAGCTTGCGATGCAACATCGAAATGTTGCTTCCCTTTGCTACAAACCCTGTAAGGGTCTCTGTAAGAAGGGCCGAGACTTTATCAGCTTCAGCTTTGCTTGGGAAGCCCCCAAACACACAACTTCCAGTTCCGGTGAGTTTTGCTTCGGTAAATTTACCTAACAAATCCAAAGCGTTACGTACATCTGGATAACGCCTTGTTACCACCGGTAAGCAGTCATTTCGACTGTTTCCCTTGGGAACGGGGCGCACTTTAATGGGAGAAGAGTTACGTGTCAACAGCGGATCTGAAAAAATTTCTGCTGTACTTACAGATACTTGCGGCACAAGCACGAGATACCACGGCTCGATGGGGTCTACAGGGGTGAGCTTTTCTCCCACGCCTTCCGCGAAAGCCGCGTGCCCACGCACGAAAACCGGGACGTCCGCGCCCAGCGTCAGGCCCAAAGCGGCTAATCGATCCTCGTCCCAACCCAATTGCCAGAGATGATTGAGCCCCAGCAAAGTGGTGGCCGCATTCGAACTGCCGCCACCGATTCCACCGCCCATGGGCAGGATTTTTTCGATCCAGATATCAATACCCAGCGAACAACCGGATTGCTCCTGAAGTTTTTTGGCGGCTTTGACGATCAGATTGCTGTCGTGAGGGACGCCTTCGAATTCGGTGTGCAGGCGAATGATACCGTCATCGCGCACGGCGAATGTGATTTCGTCGCCATAGTCGAGAAATTGAAACAGCGTTTGCAGCTCGTGGTAGCCGTCTTCACGGCGACCCAGAATGTGCAGCATCAAATTCAGTTTTGCCGGCGAGGGCAGGGTCAGGCGAGTAGCAGGCATGTCATTGCCCCAATTTGCGTGGTTGCCAGTCCTTGATCACCAGCGTGACATCAAGGTCGGTGCCGTGCAGTTTGATCCGCTCGGGCAGCCAGTAACCGTTTTGCTGGGTGTAGCTGAGGTACTCGACTTGCCAGCCATCCTGTTCGAGATTGGCCAGGCGACTATCGGCATCCAGGTTCAGGCGGCTTTTGCTGTCGGGGGCGGGCAATCCGCGAACCCACCAGACCAAATGCGATACCGGTAGCTTCCAGCCCAGCTGTTCTTCGAGCAGGGCTTCGGGCGTTGTCGCTTCATAGCGGCCCTGATTGGCCACTTCCAGCGACACCTGGCCGGGGCGACCGGTCAAGCGTGCCGCGCCGCGACCCAGCGGGCCGGACAGGCGAATGTCGTAGTAGTCCTGCCGCTGCAGCCAGAACAGGGTGCCGCTGCCTGAGTCTTTCGGGGCGCGAATACCGACCTTGCCGTTGATTTGCCAGCCATCCAGGCTTGTCAGTTGCTGTTTGTGTTCGCGCCATTGCGCGGGGTTGCCGTGACCCTCTACGGATTCACGGGCGCCAAAGCCCGCACAACCGGCGAGCAGGGCAATGAAGCTGAAAACGATAGCGTGGCGCAAAAACATGATTTTAAAGAGTCTCGGAACCGGTCAGGCGCTTGATGGTACTGCGCAGGATAGGACTGTCGGGCTGTTCCTTGAGGAATTTGCCCCAGATTTGCTTGGCTTCACGCTGCTTGCCGTTGGCCCACAGGACTTCACCCAGGTGCGCCGCGACTTCCTGATCGGGGAAACGCTCCAGGGCCTGGCGCAAATAGCGCTCGGCTACATCGAGGTTGCCCAGGCGGAAGTTCACCCAGCCGAGGCTGTCGAGAACGGCCGGATCTTCCGGGTTCAACTGGTGCGCTTGCTCGATCAGCGCCTTGGCTTCGGCGTAACGCGTGGTGCGGTCGGACAGGGTGTAGCCAAGAGCGTTCAGCGCCATGGCGTTGTTCGGGTCGCGCTTGATGATCAGTCGCAGGTCTTTTTCCATCTGCGCCAGGTCATTGCGTTTTTCTGCCAGCATGGCCCGGGTGTAGAGCAGGTTCAGGTCGTCCGGATATTGCTTCAAGGCTCTATCGAGGATTGCCCAGGCGCGATCGTCCTGCTTGTTGGCGGACAGGGTTTCGGCTTCGATCAGATACAACTGGATCGCGTAATCCGGTTGTTCGTCACGCTCTTTGGCCAAACGGCTTTGGGCTTCGGCGGTGCGTCCGTTATTCATCAGGATATCGGACTGACGCAATTGCGCCGGCAGATAGTCGTTACCCGGGCCCACCAAGGCGTACTCGATCAGGGCGCCTTGCGGGTCGTTGCGTTCTTCGGCGATGCGACCCAGGTTCAGGTGCGCCGAGTCGACATGGCTTTCCCGGGCGATGAGGTCTTCTAGGTAACCCTTGGCCTCGTCCCAGGCCTTGGCCTCCAGGCAAACCAGTGCCAGGGAGTAGCGCAGCTCGTCGTCTTCTGGGTACTGCTGGACCAGGCTTGAGAACTGCTTTTTGGCGTCGTCCATGCGGTCCTGTTCGACCAGCAGGCGTGCGTAAGTCAGGCGCAGACGTTTGTCGTCCGGGTATTTGCGAATGCTTTTTTCCAGCAGCGGCAGCGCTTCATCGCCACGGTTGAGGCTTTGCAGCAGGCGCGCACGCAGCAGGATAGGGGCAATTTCACCGGCTTCCGGCGGGTTTTTCTCCAGCAGGGTCAGCGCGCCCTGGGAGTCGCCGTCCTGTTGCAGCAACAAAGCCTTGCCGAAAATCAGCTGGCCGTTCTTCGGGTGGCGCAGCAGCAAACGGTCAAAACTTTTCATCAGACCGTTGCGGGTGTCCTGGTCGGTATCGGCCGCAGACAGGGCGAGGAAGTCGAAGTGGGTATCACCCTTGCCCAGCAGAACCTTCTCCATATAGGTCATGGAGTCGTCATAACGCCCGGCACGGGCCAACTGTACGGCGGCGGCACGTTGCGCTTCGAGGTCATTGGGGGCGTTTTTAGCCCAGATCAGCGCGCTATCAAGCGCGGCCTGGTCGGCGCCCAGGTACTCGGCGATGCGAAACGCTCGCTCGGAGATGCCCGGATCCTGGGTGTTGACGGCCTGGGTCACGTAGTTGTCCAGGGCAATGTCGAAACGATTGCGCTGGCCAGCCAGTTCTGCGCTCAGCAGGCTGAAGATCGTGTCTTCGCTGAACGAACTGTAAACCTTGGGCTTTTCAGGGGCCGGAGTGCTGCCTTCGACCGGCGGTTTACCGTCCGATGAGACGGGTGCCAAGGCCTGGCAGCCGCTGAGGAAGACAAAAGCGAGGAGCAACGCGGAAGATCTATTCATATAGGAAGAGGACGACTAACCTGCGGTCGGATCATCATGACACAAGCCTTCGGCCAAACATAACCGAGACTCAACGGATGCCTTTTCACAGGCGGTCTGTAAGGACAATAGTCAACGGTGGTTGTTCTGAGTCAGGCGAAGTAGGACAATTGTCGGCTTCTCGACATCATCAGCGATCTTGAATGGCCTTCCTTGCACTCGGTATTAACCACAAGACTGCTTCCGTAGACGTCCGCGAGCGCGTGGCTTTTACCCCGGAGCAGCTGGTTGAGGCCTTGCAGCAGCTCTGCCGACTCACCGACAGCCGCGAAGCTGCGATCCTCTCCACCTGCAATCGCAGTGAACTCTATATAGAACAGGATCAGCTATCGGCGGATACCGTGCTGCGCTGGTTGGCCGACTATCACCATTTAAGCTTCGATGAGCTGCGTGCGAGTGCTTATGTGCACGAAGATGATGCGGCAGTTCGTCACATGATGCGTGTCGCCTCCGGGCTCGATTCGCTGGTGCTGGGCGAACCACAGATTCTCGGCCAGATGAAATCGGCCTACGCCGTGGCCCGCGAGGCCGGCACCATTGGTCCGCTGCTTGGGCGATTGTTCCAGGCCACGTTCAACGCCGCCAAGCAGGTGCGCACCGACACTGCCATTGGTGAAAACCCGGTGTCCGTGGCGTTTGCCGCGGTCAGCCTGGCGAAACAGATTTTCAGTGACTTGCAGCGCAGCCAGGCGTTGCTGATCGGCGCTGGCGAGACCATTACCCTGGTCGCCCGCCATTTGCATGAGTTGGGCGTGAAACGGATTGTGGTCGCCAACCGGACCCTGGAGCGAGCTAGTATCCTGGCCGAGCAGTTCGGCGCCCACGCGGTGCTGCTCTCGGACATCCCGGCAGAACTGGTGCGCAGTGATATCGTCATCAGCTCTACCGCAAGCCAGCTACCGATTCTTGGCAAAGGCGCGGTAGAAAGTGCCTTGAAATTGCGCAAGCACAAGCCGATCTTCATGGTCGATATTGCCGTACCACGGGATATCGAACCGGAAGTCGGCGAGTTGGACGACGTTTACCTCTATAGCGTCGACGACCTTCACGAAGTGGTCGCCGAGAACCTCAAGAGCCGTCAGGGGGCAGCCCAGGCGGCGGAAGAGATGGTTTCCATCGGTGCCGACGACTTCATGGTCCGTCTGCGCGAATTGGCGGCAGTGGATGTGCTCAAGGCCTATCGTCAACAGAGCGAACGCCTGCGCGATGAAGAATTGCAAAAAGCCCAGCGCCTGCTTGCCAACGGCAGCAGCGCTGAAGATGTGTTGGTGCAACTGGCCCGTGGCCTGACCAATAAACTGTTGCATGCCCCGAGCGTGCAGTTGAAAAAGCTTACCGCCGAAGGCCGCCTCGATGCGCTGGCCATGGCCCAGGAACTCTTTGCCCTCGGTGAGGGCAATTCGGATAGCTCTTCGGATAAAAAACCGCAATGAAAGCGTCACTGCTCAATAAGCTGGACATCCTCCAGGACCGTTTCGAGGAACTGACCGCCTTGCTTGGCGATGGCGAAGTCATTTCCGATCAGAACAAGTTCCGCACCTATTCCAAGGAATATGCGGAAGTTGAGCCGATTGTCGCCACCTATAAACAGCTGCTCAAGGTTCAGGGCGACCTTGAAGGTGCCCAGGCGCTGCTCAAGGACAGCGATCCGGACATGCGCGAAATGGCCGTCGAAGAAGTGCGCGAAGCCAAAGAGCAACTGATCGAGCATGAAGCCAGCTTGCAACGCATGCTGCTGCCCAAGGATCCGAATGACGGGCGCAACGTGTTCCTGGAAATCCGCGCCGGCACCGGTGGTGACGAAGCGGCGATCTTCTCCGGCGACCTGTTCCGCATGTACTCGCGTTACGCCGAGCGGCGTGGCTGGCGGGTCGAGATTCTGTCGGAGAACATCGGCGAACATGGCGGCTATAAGGAAGTCATCGCGCGGGTCGAAGGCGACAATGTCTACGGCAAGCTGAAGTTCGAGTCCGGTGCGCACCGTGTGCAACGGGTTCCGGCGACCGAATCCCAGGGCCGTATTCATACCTCGGCCTGCACCGTGGCGGTGTTGCCTGAGCCGGACGAACAGGAAGCGATCGAGATCAACCCGGCAGATTTGCGGGTTGATACTTATCGCTCCTCCGGCGCGGGCGGCCAGCACGTGAACAAGACCGACTCGGCGATCCGGATTACCCACTTGCCGTCGGGCATTGTGGTCGAGTGTCAGGAAGAGCGTTCCCAGCACAAGAACCGGGCGCGTGCGATGTCCTGGCTCTCGGCCAAACTGAACGACCAGCAAACCAGTGCCGCGGCGAATGCCATCGCCAGCGAGCGCAAGTTGCTGGTGGGCTCGGGCGACCGCTCCGAACGCATCCGCACCTATAACTTTGCCCAGGGCCGGGTCACCGACCACCGGGTCAACCTGACGCTGTATTCCCTCGATGAAATCCTCGCGGGTGGCGTCGATGCCGTCATCGAGCCGTTGCTGGCCGAGTACCAGGCTGATCAATTGGCAGCGATAGGTGAATAAATGACCATCATTGCCAGTTTGTTACGCGCAGCCGACTTGCCCGATTCGCCGACCGCGCGTCTGGATGCCGAATTGCTGCTGGCCGCTGCCCTGGGCAAGTCCCGCAGCTTCCTGCACACCTGGCCGGAGCGCATCGTTCCCAGCGAAGCCGCGCTGACCTTTGCCGAATACCTGCAACGTCGCCGTTCCGGCGAACCGGTGGCGTACATCCTCGGCCAGCAGGGTTTCTGGAAGCTTGATCTGGAAGTCGCGCCGCATACGCTGATCCCGCGTCCGGACACCGAATTGCTGGTTGAAGCCGCGCTGGAACTGTTGCCTGCAACGCAGGCCTTGGTCCTCGACCTGGGCACCGGCAGTGGCGCAATTGCCCTGGCCCTGGCGAGCGAGCGCCCGGCGTGGAGCGTCACTGCGGTGGACCGGATCCTCGAAGCCGTGGCCTTGGCCGAGCGCAATCGCCAGCGACTGCACTTGAACAACGTCACCGTGCTGAGCAGTCATTGGTTCAGTGCGCTGAAAGATCATCACTACACACTGATTATCAGCAATCCACCGTACATCGCCGCTGCCGACCCACACCTGGTGGACGGTGACGTGCGTTTCGAGCCGGCCAGTGCGCTGGTGGCGGGCACCGACGGGCTCGATGATTTGCGTTTGATCATCGCCCAGGCGCCGAACCACCTGGAAGCCGGCGGCTGGTTGATGCTCGAACACGGGTACGATCAGGCCGCTGCGGTGTGTGATTTGTTGCTGACCCAAGGCTTCGAAGAGGTCCACAGCCGCAAGGACCTCGGTGGTCACGAACGTATCAGTCTGGGGCGTCTACCGTGCTGAATGATCAGGAGCTGTTGCGCTATAGCCGGCAGATTTTGTTGCAGCACGTCGACATCGATGGCCAATTGCGTCTCAAGCAAAGCCGTGTCTTGATCATCGGCCTGGGCGGACTCGGTGCACCAGTCGCGCTGTACCTGGCGGCGGCCGGGGTCGGCGAATTGCATCTGGCGGACTTCGACACGGTAGACCTGACCAACCTGCAACGGCAGATCATTCACGACACCGACAGCGTTGGCCTGAGCAAGGTCGACTCGGCTATCCGCCGTCTGACGGCGATCAATCCCGAGATTCAACTGATTGCTCATCGCACCGCGCTGGACGAAGACTCGTTGGCCGCTGCAGTGTCGGCGGTCGACGTGGTGCTCGATTGCTCCGATAACTTTTCCACCCGCGAAGCGGTGAACGCAGCCTGTGTGGCGGCGAGCAAACCCTTGGTCAGCGGTGCGGCGATTCGTCTGGAAGGGCAGTTGTCGGTGTTCGATCCACGTCGCGCCGAGAGCCCGTGCTATCACTGTTTATACGGGCATGGCAGCGAAGCCGAACTGACCTGTAGCGAGGCCGGCGTGCTCGGCCCGTTAGTGGGGCTGGTCGGTAGTCTGCAAGCCCTTGAAGCACTGAAGTTGCTCGTGGGATTCGGCGAACCTTTGGTGGGCCGCTTGCTGTTGATTGATGCCTTGGGCACACGTTTTCGTGAATTGAGGGTCAAGCGTGATCCAGGGTGCAGGGTCTGTGGGCCAAAACATGCGTGAGGCGCCGATCGGCGTGTTCGATTCCGGCGTCGGTGGATTGTCGGTGCTGGCGGAGATCCAGCATCTGTTGCCCAATGAGTCGCTGCTGTATGTCGGCGATTGCGGGAATATTCCCTACGGCGAGAAAACCCCTGAGTTCATTCGTCAGCGTTGCAGTGCGGTGGCGGAGTTTTTTCAGCAGCAGGGTGCCAAGGCTTTGGTTGTCGCGTGCAACACCGCAACCGTGGCCGGTGTCGCGGATTTGCGTCGCGATTACCCGGACTGGCCCATCGTCGGCATGGAGCCTGCGGTCAAGCCGGCAGCGGCGGCCACTCGCAGTGGCGTGGTGGGTGTACTTGCGACTACCGGTACTTTGCAGAGCGCCAAGTTCGCAGCTTTGCTCGACCGTTTTGCCACCGATGTACGGGTCATCACCCAGCCTTGTCCTGGGCTGGTGGAGCTGATCGAAGCAGGCGATCTGCACAGCCCTGAGTTGCGTCAGTTATTGGCGGGTTATCTCGAACCCTTGCTGGCGCAAGGGTGCGACACGATCATTCTGGGCTGCACGCATTATCCTTTCCTCAAACCATTGCTCAAGCAGATGCTCCCCGCCGACATCAGCCTGATCGACACTGGCGCTGCCGTTGCCCGGCAAACCCAACGCCTGCTCGCCGAACGTGAGTTGCTCGCCGGCGGGCCCTCTCGTGATGCGCAATTCTGGACCAGTGCCAGCCCCGAGCACCTGAGAAATATCCTGCCGCTGCTCTGGCATAACGCTGGGGTTGTGCGAAGCTTCAGTGAGTAGAAAGTCTTGGGGGCGCGCTTCGTATGGGTGAGTTTCTGTCGAAGCACGGATTTTTATTACTCGCCTGTTGAGCCCAAAAACCAAACAAAATCGTTCGGAAAAGGATGTTTCTCATGAAGCGACTGTTCTGTTTGGCCGCGATTGCGGCTGCGTTGTTGGGGCACAGTTTTTCCGCGCAAGCGGCTGGCGTTGAATTCGCGGTGGGCCAGACCACCGATTCGACCCAGACGTATCGACTGGGTATGCAACTGGATTGGGACAAAAGCTGGTTCCAGAGTGATGTCGGTCGCCTGACGGGCTACTGGAGCGGTGCTTACACCTATTGGAATGGTGACAAGGCACCCGACAATCACAGTCTGTCGTTCTCTCCGGTGTTCGTTTACGAGTTCGCCGGGCAAATCGTCAAACCGTATCTGGAGGCCGGGATTGGCGTGGCGCTGTTCGCTCACACCGAAGTGGAAGACAACCGATTGGGCTCGGCCTTTCAGTTCGAAGACCGCTTGGGCTTTGGCCTGCGGTTTGCCGGTGGCCATGAAGTCGGGATTCGCGCGACGCACTACTCCGACGCCGGTCTCAGCAAATTCAATGACGGTATAGAAAGCTACGCATTGCATTACACGATGCCGCTGTAATGACTGGCTGCTTTTATGTGGGAGCGAGCCTGCTCGCGAATGAGGCCTAACATTCAACACTAATGTTGACTGACACTCCGCTTTCGCGAGCAGGCTCGCTCCCACATTAGATCTTCAGTGGCCTGTATTTCTCGTTCAGCGATACGCCGTCGCAATCCCTTTGCGCTCATCGATGCACTCGGGTGCGCCCATTTCGAACTCCCGGCAGATCAGCGGGCGTTTTTCGTAAATGGTGCACATCATGCTGTCGCGATCCAGTGCGGCGCACCAGCCGTCATCCAGGCGCAGCATGACTTCCCCGCCCCAATCGTCGGTGTCGATAAAACGTTCAGGCACGCCGGTGTCGGTGATCAGCATGACTTCGAGCTGGCAACAGCAGGCTGCGCAGGTCGAGCAAGTGACCGCCGGTTCGGCGATGGTCTTAAGGGGAATCGTGTTCATAGGCGCGCAGTGTAAGGCAGTGCGCCGGTACTGTGTGAAAGGCCTGACGGACGCTCAACCGGATGAGGTGGCCGATAGGTGTTGGGCCATGAAATGTTTACGGCTTATCCATGATCGGCGGCGAGCTCCTGACCAAGCGTTTGCCTATCACCCACTTTACTCGGCTGGATATTTTTGACAGAGGCCAGAGTACGGCCATGAACAGAGCCGGGAAGGTGATTTCCAGCGGGCGCTGCTGGAGTTTTTCGAGGATATACCGCGCGGCTTCATCGACGGACCCGCTCAGTGGCATCGGGAAGTCGTTTTTCTCGGTCAGTGGGGTGTCGACGAAACCTGGGGTGATCACAGTGACTTCAATGCCCTCCGGTGCCAGGTCGATGCGCAGGGATTCGAACAGATAGCGCAGTCCGGCTTTCGAGGCGCCATAGGCTTCGGCTCGAGGCAGAGGCAGGTAAGTCACCGAACTGGCGATCCCCACCAAGAGGGGCGCTCGACCTGCGCGCAGCAGCGGCAGGGCGGCTTTGATGCAATAGCTGCTGGCGAGCAGGTTGGTGCGCACCACGTGTTCGATGATCGAGGTGTCGAACTGCTTGGCCTCGACATATTCACAGGTGCCAGCGTTGAGGATCACCGTGTCCAGCGAGCCCCAGTCCTGTTGGATCTGCTCGCTGATCTCGCGCACGGTCTGGCTGTTGGTCAGATCGCCCGGCACTACCAGCACTTGCCCCGGATACCGCTGGGCCAGGATCTTTAATGGCGCGACCGTGCGGGCGCTGACCGCCAGGTGCACACCGGACTTCAACAGTGCTTCGGCCATTGCGGCACCAATGCCACTGCTGGCTCCCGTTAACCAATACCGCCGTGGCCGGGTCAATTGCATGATGGTTTCCGTACAAGCATTTAAATGATCCCACGCTGAACCAGCGCCTGATGGGCTGATAACGGATCTTCGGCCAGGGACAAGTCAGCGATTTCAGCGGTTCTTTCGGACAACTCGGCGTGGTGGATACATACCGTTGGTCCGACAATGAGTGTTGGGCAACTGACGTTGTTCAGTAATTTCGGCAGTTGTTTGAGATTGATCGCTTTACTGGAATACAGCACCACTCCGCGCGCTTGCAGATGCTCGACCGCGAAGGCCAATTCGCCGGCCGGTAGCGGCCAATCGAACACTTCCACGGGGCAATCGGCGCTGCTGATCAGCCAGGCGGTGAGCCACAGATGCGGCTCCAGGGGCAAGTCAGAGTGATTGATCAGCAGCAGCGGCGCACCGCGCAACTGACGGTTGTTATGGTAGGTCCTCGCGCCGAACTTGCTGCGCAACCAGGAATAAAAGAACACCCGCTCCATCTGCGCGCCGAATTGTCCTTGCCAGCGCTGCTCGAGCTCGGCCAGCAACGGCATCAGCAGTTGCTCGCACAGGGTGCGCGGTGGATACAGCGACATGGCCTGATTGAGCGTGTCATCGACCTGACGCTCGGCCAGTTGGCTGATTGCCTGTATCAGGTTCAGGCGCAGGACGTGCCAGTCATTCTCGACGGGTTCGCTCAACGTTTGTGGCGTGCCCAGCAGCTGTTTGACCTGGCTGACGGCTACGCCGCGACTGAGCCAGGTGAGGATGTTATGGATCCGCTGCACATGCTCGGCGCAGAACAGCCGATGCCCCTTGGGCGTGCGCTGCGGCACGATCAGCCCGTATCGACGTTCCCAGGCGCGCAGCGTGACGGCATTGACACCCGTGATTCGGGCGACTTCGCGGATCGGCAGCCAATCATCGTCCTGGGCCTGTTGATAGTCGGCGCCGGGGTCGTCGTCATGGGCGCAAGTGTCAGGCTTTGGTTTGCTCGCGCAGTGGCTGGGCATTGGGGCACCTCGAATCTATATCTGTACAAGCTGTTCGTGTTGTACAACAGCGGTTTGAGCATAGATCCAAGGATGTACACGTCAAATTGCTTGTATAGGTTATTTGGCGAGATCCGGGATCGTGAGCCCTGCACCCTTTCTGTAGCGGCTGGCGTCTATGGAATCGCTGTTGCGGATGGGCTGCTGTCCATTTCGACAGCAGCAGTTTGCGCGGGTTGATGCGCCTCATTGCAGGTGTGCGTGCAGGCGACGAGCCGCTTCCTGGCCGCTCATCCAGGCCCCTTCGACACGCCCCGACAAACACCAGTCGCCACACACGTACAGACCCAAGTCGGCGTCGGCCAATACGCCCCATTCATGGCTGCTGGACGGGCGCGCATAGAGCCAGCGATGGGCAAGACTGAAGACCGGCGCGGGCATGGAATCGTGCAGCAACTCGGCGAAGGCACCGTGCAGTTGCTCGATCACGGCCTCTTTAGGCAGGTCGATATGTTGTCGGCTCCAACTGCTCGTGGCGTGCAATATCCAGGTGTCTAGGGTGGCGTCGCGCCCCGGTTTGCTGCGGTTGCGCGCCAGCCAGTCGAGGGGGGTGTCTTGAACGAAGCAGCCTTCCATTGGCGTCTCCAGCGGTTTGTCGAAGGCCAGAGCAATGGCCCAGGTCGGGTCCATTTTTACCCCGGCGGCGACCCCGGCGAGTTTTGGCGCAGAGGCCAGCAGGGCAGTGGCTTGCGGTGCCGGCGTGGCGATGACGACATGGCTGAAGGGGCCGTGGGTGAAGCCTTCGGCATCCTGCAAATGCCAATGCTCTTCGCCGCGATAGACCTCGGTAATCCGGCAAGCGAAGTGCACTTCGATATCACCGATCAGCGCGCGGGTGATGGCGCTCATGCGCGGGGTACCGACCCAGCGGGTCTGTTCGTCCGGCGACGGGCTGAGTATGCCGCCTTGATAGTTGTAGAGCTGCGGTGTCCATTCAGCGACCCAGCCATTGGCTTGCCAGCGCTGGACTTCAATGACGAAACGGCGATCGCGGGCGGTGAAATACTGTGCGCCCATGTCCAGTGCGCCGGCGTCGCTGCGTTTGCTCGACATGCGACCGCCGCTGCCACGGCTTTTATCGAACAATTGAACGACGTACCCGGCCTCTTGCAGGGCCTGGGCTGCCGACAGTCCGGCGATGCCGGTGCCGATGATTGCGATGGGTACAGTCATAGGGGCCTCGTTTACCTCTCTGTACAGGCTACGCTTCGGGTTAAACCTATACAATATTGTTTTCTGGTATAACTTTTAGCGTTCTCGTTCTGACAGGTTGGCCTATTGTTAAACACAGAACCCGCCCGATACGAAACATCCCTGCTTATAAAAATAGACTAGTGATTGGGGTAAAACGCCACGCGAGGAAGAAGTCATGCACATATTGCTGACCGGCGGTACTGGTTTGATAGGACGTCAACTCTGCCGACACTGGTTGGACCAGGGTCACAGCCTGACGGTATGGAGTCGCAGGCCCGAAAAAGTGGCCAAATTGTGCGGCAGTAAGGTACGTGGCGTTGGGCGGCTGGAAGATATTGGCCAACGGCCGGTGGACGCGGTGATCAATCTTGCGGGCGCACCGATTGCCTCTCGCCTTTGGACCCATCGACGCAAGGCGCTGCTCTGGAACAGCCGGATCAGGCTCACCGAAACCCTGTTGGCGTGGCTTGAAAGCCGCGAGCAGAAACCGCAGGTGTTGATTTCAGGGTCTGCGGTCGGTTGGTACGGCGATGGCGGCGAGCGTGAATTGACTGAAGGCTCGCCTCCAGTCAGCGAAGACTTCGCCAGCCAGTTGTGCATTGCCTGGGAGGAGACCGCGTTGCGCGCCGAGGCCTTGGGGATTCGTGTGGTGCTGGTGCGTACCGGGTTGGTGCTGTCGGCGGAGGGCGGCTTTTTGTCGCGGCTGTTGCTGCCGTTCAAAGTGGGGCTGGGTGGGCCGATTGGCAATGGTCGGCAGTGGATGCCATGGATCCACATCAATGATCAAATCGGCCTGATTGATTTTCTTCTGCATCAGAAAAACGCCAGCGGTCCTTATAATGCGTGCGCACCAAAACCGGTGCGCAATCGCGAGTTTACCAAGACCCTCGCCAGCGTTTTGCACCGGCCGGCTTTCATGCCGATGCCCGCTCTTGCGTTGCGGATCGGTCTTGGCGAGTTGTCACTGTTGCTGTTGGGCGGCCAGCGGGCGACGCCGACACGCTTGCTGGCGGCGGGTTTCACTTTCCGGTTCACTGATTTGCGTGCGGCTCTGGACGACATGTCCAGCCGCCTTTGAAATAGGACGTTGCATGACCGATCACGCGTTGCTCCTGGTCAATTTGGGTTCGCCCGCTTCCACACAGGTGGCGGACGTGCGCAGTTACCTCAATCAATTTCTGATGGACCCTTACGTCATCGACCTGCCATGGCCGGTACGACGTTTGCTGGTCTCGTTGATTCTGATCAAGCGCCCCGAGCAATCGGCTCACGCCTATGCCTCGATCTGGTGGGACGAGGGCTCGCCGCTGGTGGTGCTCAGCCGTCGCTTGCAGCAGGCGATGACCGCGCAGTGGACCCAGGGACCGGTTGAGTTGGCCATGCGTTACGGTGAGCCGTCGATTGAGTCGGTGCTGACGCGCATGGCTGCTCAAGGCATCAAAAAGGTCACCCTCGCACCGCTGTATCCACAGTTCGCCGACAGCACCGTGACCACGGTGATTGAAGAAGCCAAGCGCGTGGTGCGCGAGAAAAAACTGAATGTGCAGTTCTCGATTCTCCAGCCGTTTTACGATCAGCCGGAATACCTCGATGCCTTGGTCGCCAGCGCCAAGCCGTACCTTGAGCAGGATTACGATCACCTGCTGCTGAGCTTTCATGGATTGCCGGAGCGGCACCTGAAGAAACTCAATCCTGGCCATAGCTTTGATGGCGGCGGTGATTGCTGTGCCGGCGCGCCGCCGGAAGTGGTCGCGACCTGTTATCGCGGTCAGTGTTTGCGCACCGCTGCGGCGTTTGCCAAGCGCATGGGTTTGCCGGACGGTAAGTGGTCGGTGTCCTTCCAGTCACGGCTGGGCCGCGCCAAATGGATCGAACCCTACACCGAAGCGCGTCTCGACGCGTTGGCCAGGCAGGGCGTGAAGAAGATTCTGGTGATGTGCCCGGCGTTCGTGGCCGACTGCATCGAAACCCTGGAAGAGATCGGTGACCGCGGGCTCGAACAGTTCCGCGAGGCGGGGGGCGAGGAGTTGGTGCTGGTGCCGTGCCTCAACGATGACCCGCACTGGGCGCGGGCGTTGAGTACCCTGTGTGAACGAGCGCCGTTGGCCCTTTAAAAGCTTCGCGAGCAGGCTCGCTCCCACAATTGATCGTATTCCAATGTGGGAGCGAGCCTGCTCGCGATAGCTACCTCACTGGCAGCAAAGATCTCAAGCTGTTTAAAGCAACGGCTCATCCGCCTTCTTGTGCTTCCAGCTGTCATTGCCCGGCAGAATCAGGTTCAACGCAATCGCCACGACGGCGCACAGCGCGATGCCCTTGAGGCCGAAGTCATTCTGACCGGTGCCGGTGCCGATCAGCATACCGCCAATCCCGAACACCAGGGTGACCGAGACAATCACCAGATTGCGCGCTTCGCTCAGGTCGATCTTGTGGCGGATCATGGTGTTCATGCCCACCGCGGCAATCGATCCGAACAGCAGGCAGAGAATCCCGCCCATTACCGGCACCGGAATGCTTTGCAGCAGTGCACCGAACTTACCGATAAACGCGAGGCTGATGGCAAAGATCGCCGCCCAGGTCATGATTTTCGGGTTGTAGTTCTTGGTCAGCATCACTGCGCCTGTTACTTCGGCGTAAGTGGTGTTGGGTGGGCCGCCGAGCAGTCCGGCCGCAGTGGTGGCGATACCGTCGCCAAACAGCGTGCGGTGCAGGCCGGGTTTCTTCAGGTAATCACGTCCGGTCACGCTGCCGACCGCGATCACGCCGCCGATGTGTTCGATGGCCGGGGCCAGTGCCACCGGGACAATGAACAGAATCGCCTGCCAGTTGAACTCCGGAGCGGTGAAGTGCGGCAGTGCAAACCACGGCGCGGCAGCGATCTTCGCGGTGTCGACGACGCCAAAGAAGAACGCCATGCCAAAACCGACCAGTACGCCGGAGATGATCGGCACCAGACGGAAGATGCCTTTGCCGAACACGGCCACGATCAGCGTGGTCAGCAGCGCTGGCATGGAGATCATCATTGCCGTCTGGTAATGAATCAGCTCGCTACCGTCGCCGGCCTTGCCCATCGCCATGTTTGCGGCAATCGGCGCCATGGCCAGGCCGATCGAGATGATCACCGGGCCAATCACTACCGGCGGCAGCAAGCGGTCGATGAAACCGGTGCCCTTGATCTTCACGGCCACGCCGAGAAAGGTATAAACGAAACCGGCCGCCATCACCCCGCCCATGGTCGCGGCGAGGCCGAACTGGCCCTTGGCGAGAATGATCGGGGTGATGAAGGCAAAACTCGACGCCAGGAACACCGGCACTTGCCGTCCGGTGACCACCTGGAACAGCAGAGTCCCCAGGCCCGCCGTGAACAGCGCGACATTCGGGTCGAGGCCGGTAATCAGCGGCATCAACACCAACGCGCCAAACGCCACGAACAGCATCTGCGCGCCAGACAGCACCGTGCGCCAGAGCGGGTCGTTGAACTCATCCTGCATGCTCACGCGTCCTTCTGCTTGGTACCGAAAATCTTGTCACCGGCATCGCCCAGGCCTGGGATGATGTAACCGTGTTCGTTCAGTTTCTGATCAATGGAAGCGGTGTAGATGGTCACGTCCGGGTGAGCCTTCTCTACAGCGGCGATGCCTTCAGGGGCCGCCACCAGGACCATCGCGCGGATGTCCTTGCAGCCGGCCTTTTTCAGCAGGTCGATGGTGGCCACCATGGAGTTGCCGGTGGCGAGCATCGGGTCGATGATCATCGCCAGACGTTCGTTGATTTCCGGGACCAGCTTTTCCAGGTAGGTGTGGGCCTGCAGCGTTTCTTCGTTGCGGGCCACGCCCACGGCGCTGACTTTGGCGCCCGGAATCAGGCTGAGCACGCCCTCAAGCATGCCGATGCCGGCGCGCAGGATCGGTACGACGGTAATTTTCTTGCCAGCGATCTTTTCGACCGAAACAGTGCCGCACCAGCCTTCGATATCGTAGGTTTCAAGGGGCAGGTCTTTGGTGGCCTCGTAGGTCAGCAGGGCACCGACTTCCTGAGCGAGCTCGCGGAAATTCTTCGTGCTAATGTCTGCGCGGCGCATAAGGCCAAGTTTGTGTCGGATCAGCGGATGGCGGATCTCACGGATGGGCATAGGGAAGGGCTCCGGCGGCGGGCAAAAAAACCGGCCTAGATTAATCTATCCGAGGGTGTTGTCCTATAGACATACAGTACGTTAGTCCAGAAACGCTTGATCTGACCCGGCGGGATGCGTACCTTTGCTCGCTTTTCCGAATCCGCCACCCCCTTGGAGAGCACCATGTCCGCTGATCTCGAGCATATCCGTCAAATCATGCGAGAGGCTGACTGCCTGTACACCGAAGCTGAAGTCGAGGCGGCCATCGCCCGCGTCGGTGCGCAAATCAACGAAGAACTCGCTGAGCGCAATCCGGTGGTGTTCTGCGTGATGAACGGCGGCCTTATTTTCTCCGGCAAGCTGCTCACCTATCTGAACTTCCCTCTGGAAGCGTCCTACCTGCACGCTACCCGTTATCGCAACGAAACCAGCGGCGGCGACCTGTTCTGGAAAGCCAAGCCAGAAGTCTCGTTCATCGACCGTGATGTGCTGATCATCGACGACATCCTCGACGAAGGTCACACCCTGGGCGCGATCATCGACTTCTGCAAGCATGCGGGCGCCCGCGCCGTGCACACTGCCGTACTGATCGACAAGGACCATAACCGCAAGGCTCGTCCGGACCTGAAGGCCGATTACGTCGGTCTGCCATGCATCGACCGCTACATCTTCGGTTACGGCATGGACTACAAAGGCTACTGGCGCAACGCCGCCGGGATCTACGCCGTTAAAGGAATGTAAACCATGGCAACGCCGAGCTTTCTTGATCAAACGCTGTTTACCGAACTGGCCGAGAAGGCTGCGGCCAATCCTCGTGGGCGCCAGCACCACAACTTCCACCAGATGGACGAGTCGTGCCACCGCATGGCGATCGGTTTGCAGCCGTCGACCTACATTCCACCCCATCGGCATCTGGGCGGCGACAAGGCTGAAACCTTGTTGGTCCTCAAGGGCCGTCTGGGTGTGCTGATTTTCGACGACGCGGGCCAGGTGGTTGCCAAGCGCGTCTTGCAGGGCGGCGGCGATTCGGTGGGGGTAGACCTGCCAACGGGGACCTACCACGGTCTGGTGGTGCTCGAAGCGGACAGCGTGATGTTCGAATGCAAGGCCGGACCTTATCGCCCGGTGGGCGAAGGTGAGCATGCTCATTGGGCTCCCCGCGAAGGCGAGCCAGGCGTTGCCGAGTATCAGGCCTGGATGCGCGCGCAGTTCGATTGACGAAAAGCGCGGACCTGTGGTGAGGGAGCAAGCTGCCTCGCCACAAGGGTGTGATCGATTGGTACCAAGACAGATCAGGTCTATCAGTCACCCAACCCTTCGCGAGTATTCACGCCATCGACCAGGCGCAAAATCCCCAGTGGGTTGGCGTTCTTCAGGGCGTCCGGCAGTAACCCGTCCGGACAGTTCTGATAACACACCGGTCGCAGGAAACGCTCGATCGCCAGGCTGCCGACCGAGGTGCCACGGGCATCTGACGTCGCTGGATACGGTCCGCCGTGGACCATCGCATCGCACACTTCGACGCCGGTCGGATATCCGTTGAGCAGCAGGCGCCCGGCTTTCTGCTCAAGGATCGGCAGCAATTGCGCGCACAGCTCAAGGTCTGCCGGCTCGGCGATCAGGGTGGCGGTCAATTGCCCGTGCAGCGCCTGCAGCGCCAGACAAAGTTCATGCTCGTCGGCCACTTCCAGCACGATGCTGGTCGGGCCGAACACTTCCTCTTGCAGCACCTCATCCCCTTCAAGCAGCAGGCTGACATCGGCTTTGAACAGTTGCGGCTGCACCTGATTGCCGGACGCGTGGTCGCCGCTCAAACGTGTCACCCGTGGATGGTCCAGCAAGCGTTGCACGCCAGCTTCATAACTACGTCGGGTGCCGCTGTTGAGCAGGGTCTGTGACGGTTTTTCGTTCATCTGCGCGGTGAGGTGTTCAATGAAGGCGCTGAACGACGCTGAGCGCAGGCCGATGATCAATCCCGGATTGGTACAGAACTGGCCGCCCCCCAGGACAATCGAGGCACTCAATTCGCTGGCGATGGTGGCACTGCGGGCCGCCAGGGCGGCGGGTAGCAGCAGTACCGGGTTGATGCTCGACATTTCGGCGAACACCGGGATCGGTTGTGGCCGTGCGGCGGCCATGTCGCACAGGGCCCGGCCACCTTTGAGCGAACCGGTGAACCCCACAGCCTGGATCGCCGGGTGTTTGACCAGTGCCTCGCCGACGCCCGCACCATAAATCATGTTGAACACGCCTTCGGGCATGCCACTACGCTGTGCCGCGCGAATGATCGCTGCCGCCACCAACTCGGCGGTTGCCATATGCCCGCTGTGGGCCTTGAACACCACCGGGCAACCGGCGGCCAGGGCGGCGGCGGTATCGCCACCGGCGGTGGAAAATGCCAGCGGAAAGTTGCTCGCACCGAACACCGCCACCGGACCCAGGCCGATGCGCCATTGGCGCAGGTCGGGCCGTGGCAACGGTTGACGCTCAGGCAAGGCGCGGTCGATACGAGCGCCGAGGCAGTCGCCTTGACGCAGTACCCGGGCGAACAAGCGCAACTGGCCGCTGGTTCGCGCCCGCTCGCCCTGAATCCGCGCCGCGGGCAGGGCCGTCTCGCGACAGACGATGGCGATGAAGTCATCGCCGAGGGCGTCAATTTCTTCGGCAATGTTATCGAGAAAACCGGCGCGGACACTGGCCGGCAGGTTGCGATAAGTCGGGTAGGCCTTGGCGGCGAAGAGTGCGGCGTTATCGACTTCCTCCGCACTGGCCTGGTTGAAGCCATAAGGCAGAGGTTCACCGCTGTGGGCGTCGACGCTGTGCAGGATTTGATCGCCGGCGGCGCTGCGGCCGAAGCCGATAAAGTTGTGGCCGATAATGGCTGACATAAAAAATGCTCGGCATGGCCGCGCTCGATGCCGAGCGCGGCAGTGGGGGAGGGACGGTTACAGGCCGACGTCCGGTAAGGTCGGGCGGTTGGCGAGCGCGGCGTTGACCAGCGCCTCGACCTCGCTGCGCTCGTGGTCGAGCAGACCCAGGCGAGGTGGGCGGGTCAGCGCCGTACCGCGTCCCATCAGTTCTTCACAGAGCTTGATGCACTGCACCAGATCCGGGCGGGCATCGAGGTGCAGCAGTGGCATGAACCATTCGTAGATCGGCATCGCCTCCTTGAAGCGACCGTCGCGGGCCAGACGGAACAGCGTCTCGCCTTCTTTCGGGAAGGCATTGGACATCCCGGAAACCCAGCCCACCGCGCCGACGGCAATACTTTCGAGCACCACATCATCGAGTCCGGCGAACAGTACGAAGCGGTCGCCGACTTCATTGCGCACATCGATGAAGCGCCGGGTATCGCCCGAGGAATCCTTGAAGCAGACCACGTTGTCGCAGTCGGCCAGGGAGATCAGGATGTCCGGGGTCACGTCGTTTTTGTAGATCGGCGGGTTGTTGTAGACCATTACCGGCAGGTCGATGCTGGCGGCGACGCTGCGAAAATGCGCGGCGGTCTCGAAGGGTTTCGAAGAGTAGACCAGCGCCGGCATCAACATGATGCCGTCGGCGCCCACGCGCTGGATCTCCTTGGCGACCTTGCTGGCGTTGGCGCTGGTAAATTCGGCGACGCCGGAGATCACCGGTACCCGACCGGCCGCGGCATCCTTGGCGACTTCCACCAGACTGATTTTTTCTTCGGTGCTCAGTGACGTGTTTTCGCCGACGGTGCCGCAGATCACCAGACCAGACACGCCATCGCGCACCAGCCCGTTGATGACTTTGTGGGTGCCTTCGTAGTCGATGGAAAAGTCCGGGTTGAACTGGGTAGTTACCGCAGGGAAAACGCCGCTCCAGTTAACGTGCTTGCTCATGTTGCCTCCGCTGATGATTTTTTGGTATTTCGTATACGTTTAAGTTGAGCACTGAAAGTGCCGTGGGGGTTCAAAGGGTTTTACCAGGTACGTTGCTTCAGATAGCCAGTTCGACGGGCCAGGTGTCGGACAGTCGATAACCGCCCGGCCAAGGATCGCTTGGGTCGAGTAGATGCTGGTGGGTGCCGGTGATCCAGGCGCGCCCGGACAGACACGGGATGATGGCCGGGCGTCCGGCGATTTCGCTGGTGCTGTCGATCCGGCAACGAAATTCGGAACCGATGATCGAGCGCCCGATAAACACCTCACCCACTGCCAGTTGGCCTTTGGCGTGCAACACCGCCATGCGCGCCGAGCAACCGGTGCCACAGGGCGAACGATCGATCTTGCCGGGGCGGATCACTACTGCATTGGCGGCGCTGGCCACGCCGTTAGCGCGGTCGAGCGGCGCGGCAATCTGGCAGAACGAAATGTGTTTCCAGTCAGGGTTCAGCGGGTGCACGAAACCCAATTGTTCATTGGCTGCCTGAGTGATCTTCAGGCCGGTAGCCACCAGGTCCGCAGCTTCATCGGCGGTCAACGAAAAACCCAGACGCTGGGCGTCGACGATCGCAAAACTGTCGCCGCCATAGGCGGTATCGACCGGCAGCGAACCGAGGCCTTCGACTTCGATCCAGGCATCGAGCTTGTCGGCAAACGACACCACATTCCGCACCTCGACCCGCTCGGCCTTGCCATTGCGACAGTGGGCGGTCACCTCGATCAAGCCGCCGGGGGCTTCGAGCACCAGACGGGTCAGCGGTTCAGTCATCGGCAAAATGCCGCTGTCGAGCAGCACCGTGGCCACACACAGCGAGTTGGAGCCGGACATCGGCGGTGTGTCGGCCGGTTCCATGATGATCCACGCCATATCGGCGAGCGGATTCTTGGCCGGCACCAGCAGATTGACGTGGCGAAACACTCCGCCGCGTGGTTCGTTCAGCACGAAGTTGCGCAGGGTCTGGTCCTCGGCAATCCAGCGCGATTGTTCCCACAGGGTCGCGCCGGGTGGTGGCGCGACACCGCCGACGATAACGTCACCGACTTCACCTTCGGCGTGGCAACTCACCACGTGAATGATCTTGCTCGAACGCATGATTGTCTCCTGAGGCCTGTCTGTGGGTTACAACACCGATTTCAGGAAGTCGGCGGTTTCCGCGCGTTGCGGCTGGCCGATCACCTGGTCCGGTGAGCCGATTTCATGGATCTTGCCGTCGCGAAAGAACGCCACCCGATCCGACACATCCCGGGCGAAGCGGATTTCGTGAGTCACCAGCACCATGGTCATGCCTTCCTCGGCGAGCAGACGCATGGTGTCCAGCACTTCGCCCACCAGTTGCGGGTCGAGGGCCGAGGTGGCCTCGTCGAACAGCATGTAGTCCGGCGACATGGCCAGGGCCCGGGCAATCGCCATGCGTTGTTGCTGACCGCCGGAAAGCTTGCTCGGAAACACCTTGAGCTTGTCGCCGAGGCCCACGTGGGTCAGTTGGCGCACGGCGATTTCTTCCGCTTCCTGACGGCTTTTACCGAGCACCTTGCGCGGGGCGAGCATCACGTTCTCCATCACCGTGAGGTGCGGGAAGGCGTTCCATTGCTGGAACACGATGCCGATTTTCTGCCGCAGCTTGTTCAGGTCGGTGCCGTTGGCATGCACCGGCGTGCCGTCGACGCGGATCTGCCCACCCTGAATGGCCTCCAGGCCATTGATGCACATCAGCAAAGTCGATTTGCCCGAGCCCGAGCCGCCGATGATCGACACCACTTCGCCTTTGTTCACGGTCAGGTCGACGCCCTTGACGACCTCCAGGTTGCCAAAGGATTTACGAACGTTCTCGATCTCAATCATTTTCCTGCCACCTCTGTTCGAGCCGCGCACCCAGACGAGCGATCACCAGGCTCATGACGTAGTAGATAAGGCCGGCCAGGGCCAGGACGAACAACGGTTCCTGGAGCCGGGTGACAATGGTTTGCGAGGCGCGCAGCAGTTCGACAATGCCGATCCAGAGCACCAGCGAGGTGTCTTTCATGACCGCCAGCGTCAGGTTGATCCAGCCCGGAAACGCCACCCGCGTGGCCATCGGCAGGACGATGTGCAGCAAGTCCTGGCGGTGACTCAGGCCCAGCGAGCGGGCGGCCCGCCGTGTGCTCAACGGCACCGACAGCACGCCGCCGCGGACGATTTCTGCGCAGTAAGCGGTGGAGTAAGCGCCGAGGATCACGCAGGCCACGGTGAAGGCGCTCCAGTTCAGGCCGACGATCGACTTGAACGAGTTGAGCAGCACAAACTGAATCAGCAGTGGCACGCTGCGAAACACGTCCAGCACCCAGGCCAGCGGCAGGCTCAAACGTGGCAGCAAGGCCCGAGTCAGGCCGCACGCGACACCCAGCAAGGTACCGATCAACATCGCCCAGAACGTCAGCAACAACGTGGTGCCGGCGCCTTGCAGCAGGTAGAGGAAGTCGCCCGAGGTAAAACTTGAGGTGTACATGCAGGCCTCCTAGTACCGGAACAAACGCCAGGCCAGCAGGCGGGCGATCAACACCACCAGCTTGGCCAGGACGAAGTAGAGAACGGCGGCGATGGCGAAGAATTCGAAGGTGCGAAAGGTCTTCACGTTCAGTGCCTGGGTTACGCCGGTGAGGTCGCTGGTCAGACCGACCACCACCCCCAGGGATGTCATCAGCAAGGCCCAGACCATTTGATTGGTCAGCGGGTAAAACACCACGCGCAGCAATTGCGGCATGACCACCAGCCGATAGGCCTGTGGTGCGCTCATGCCCAGCGAGCGGGCCGCGCGCAATTGGGTGTCAGGCACGGCGTTGAGGCCGCCGCGAAAGGTCTCGGCCAGATAGCCGGCGTTGTTGAAGGTGATGCCGATCAGCAACGCCAGCCATGAGCCCATATGAATGCCAAAGGCACCGAGGCCGAAGTACAGGATATACACCTGAAACAGTGCCGGCGTGTTGCGGGCAATCGACACCCAGCTGGCGGCAATCGCCTGGAACAGGCGCTTGTCGGATTGCTGGCCGAGGGCGAGGAACATCGCGATCAGGGTGCCGGCGAGCATCGACAGCACCGCGATTTCCAGGGTGACCCGGGCGCCGTCGAGCATGTCCGGCAACGCCTGGAAGGCGGCGCGCCAATGGAAGGTGTAGTCGAACATCAAAGGAGTTCCTTGGTTTTCAACTGGTTTGGGTCCTGTGGGGCCGGGCTTGTCCTGAATATCTGTCAGTTAAACGCAGAACCTGTGGCGAGGGAGCTTGCTCCCGCTGGGCCGCGAAGCGGCCCTGAAACCTGCCATCTCGTTCTGCCAGACACACCGCATGCGCCGGTTTACGACTGCTTCGCAGCCGAGCGGGAGCAAGCTCCCTCGCCACGGGACATGTATCTGACGTGCGTTCAGCTGACTGACATTCAGGGCAAGCCCACTCCCACAGGTATTCGGTCCTTAGCGATACACGCCGCTGGCCGTCAGCTGTGGCGCGGTGCCGCCGACCCATTGTGCGAACAACTCCTGATACCGCCCGGAGCGCACCTGATGATTGACGAACAGGTTGAGGTAGTTGATCAGGCCGAACTCATTGCGCTTGGCGCCCAGAGACACGTAGTCGATGTCATAAGGCGCGGTGCCGGCGACGCTGAGGTTTTTGTACTTGCCGGATTTGATCAGTGACGAGGCGACCGTCGAGGTCACGGTGGTCGCGTCGATTTGCCCCTGGCTCAGCGCAAGTACGGCATCAGCCAGCGACTGGTAGGCATGGAAAGCGCCTTTGGAATCGCCCCATTTCTTCACATCGTTTTCCAGCGCAATGGCTTCAAAGGTGCCGGCCGGGCCACCGACCGAGTGGCCCTTGAGGTCGGCGTACGCTTTGATCCCGGCGTCGTTGCGGGTCAACACCACCATCTGGAAGGCGAAGTAGGGAATGGTCATGCCCACGGTCTTGGCCCGCTCCAGGGTGTCGGAGGTGGAGGCGACGATCACGTCTGCGCGGCCGGACACCAGCGCCGGAATCCGGTCCGGAAACGGGGTTTCAACAATCTCGGCTTTGACCCCGAGGGTTTTTGCCAGGTCATTGCAGTAGTCAACGTCGAAGCCCGCCGGGGTGTTCTTCTCGTCGCGAAAACCCATGGGCGGGAAGTCCAGGGTGACCGCGCAACGCAGACTGCCGGATTCGATGATGTCGTCGAGTTTGTCGGCCTGAGCCTGGGCAATGAACGCGCTGCTCAGCAGGGCGGTGATGAAGACGGCGGATGCAGGATTTTTCATAAGGGGCCTCGTTGTCGGATGGTGTCGAGCAGTGGGCAGTTCTTATCAAATGAGTATTTGGAATTTCGTATACGATATTTGATATGCACTGGGTGTGCCAAAAATCCGGAGTTCACACCGGGTTAAACCCTCGACGGGCTACGAGGCCCGAATCAGACGCCAGCAGTCAGCGGTGCAAACTTCAGCCAGGGAAATACGCCGCGAGGACGAACACCCTGAAGGCGGGCGACGTGTCACAAAAGGGAGCAGGGTTAGGCGGGGTGCTCAGTAACGGGTAACAGTCAGCGATGGTTATCGCGGTACTGCGAAGGGGACACACCGGTGAGTGCCTTGAATTGACGGCTGAACGCGCTGTGGTCGGTGTAACCGCAGCGCAGGGCGATCTCGGTGATCGGCAACTCGCCCGCCAGCAGTTGCGTGGCGGCGCCCAGTCGCGCCTTGTGAATCATCTGGCGTGGCGTCAGCTGGAAGATCCGCTTGCACAGGCGCTCCAGTTGCGCCACGGAAAAACCGCTCAGGGCGGTCAGCTCACTCAGCGCGATGTGTTGCGCATAGTGTTCGCGGATATGCCCGTCGACCGCCGCGAGTTTTTCGTAAGCCGGATGACTGGACTGGGGCGCGAGCAGGTCGTAGGAAATCCCCGCCATGCCAATGATGCTGCCCTGTGCGTCACGCAGCGCCAGTTTGTGGGTCAGGCACCAACCCGGTTCGCGGCCAGGGTAAAGGTGCAGCTCAAGCTGATCGCTCAACGGGCTGCCGTCACTCAGCACCCGCAGGTCCTGCTCGGTGTAATGCGGGCCGAAGCGCGACGGAAACACCTGTTCAGCGGTCTTGCCCAGTAACGCATTGGGGTCTTTGGCGCCACAGCGTTGGGCCAGGGTCTGGTTGATCAGCATGTAGCGGGCGGCGGTGTCCTTGATGAAGAACACCACGCCGGGCATGGCATCGAGCAACGGAGTGATCAGTTGCAAACTGCCCAGCAGCTCGGGCAGGTCGCGGGGGCAGGGCAGTGACAGGGGGAACGTCATCCGGTGGCGACCCGCAGGGAGGAGAGCCTTACTCTACGGTGACGGACGCGGGATTGGGAAGCTCGGCAAGCTGCAACAGCGTATCGATGCGCGTCGGGGAAAACGGCGGACGTGGCGCCGGTTGTGGCCAGTCGAACAGGTAGCGCGTCGCCGCACCGCAGATCCGCCCCTGACAGGCACCCATGCCACAACGGGTGTGCAGTTTGGCCTGGTTCCAGCCGGTGCAGGCCTTGAGCGCTGACAACGCCACGTCTTCGCAACGGCAAATCAGTGTGTTGGGTGTGGCCAGCTGTTTCAGTTCATCGCGCAAGGCAAAGCTGCGCCGCAACTGATCGGCGAACGCTTGCCAGCGTTGCCGTTGCGGCCAGAGTGCGCAGGCTTGCTGTACTTCACCGACAGCCATCCACCCTGCGATGGCACCTTCAACCAGTGCCAGTTCACTGCCGCCGAAACCTGTGCATTCGCCCGCTGCATAGTGTCCGTTCAGGCTACTGAGCTGGTACGCGTCGACGGCGATGGCGTCGTTCTTCAATTCACAACCGAGCGCTTGGGCCAGCTGGGTATTGGGGATCAGTCCGAAGCCGCAGGCCAGTCGCTCACAGGGGATGTCGACGGTCCTGCCCTGACGTTTCAGGCGTACGCCTTGCAGGTGGCTGTCGCCATAGGCTTCGAGGACATGGCTGTCGCTGCGGTAATGCCGATCAAACAACTGGAAAGCTTGCAGCCACTTGTCTGGCCACCGTGGCAGTTGCAGGGCAAACCCGGCGACGGCACTCAGTGGCGCTTGTTCGGCGATTAGCAGTACCTGGGCGCCAGCCTTTTTCGCGGTGGCGGCGCTGGCCAGCAGCAGTGGACCACTGCCGGCAATCACCAGCCGCTCACCGGCCACTGGCATACCGCCCTTGATCAGCGCTTGCAGCCCGCCTGCGCCGGTGACACCGGGCAAGGTCCAGCCGGGAAACGGCAGCAGCAATTCACGGGCGCCGGTGCACAGAATCAGTTGCTCGTACTCGATGCTCCAGCCCCGCTCGGGGTTTTCCAGCAACAGTTTCCTCGGCCCGGCCAGCGCCACCACCCGTGTCGAGTTGAACACCTGTACGTTGCTCGCGGCCGCGAGTTTCTGCCGGTGAGTCCGGGCAATGTTCGGCAGGTGTGCGTTAACGCCATCGCGCCAGATTTGCCCACCGGGTGCCGGGTTGTCATCGATGACGGCGATGCATGCGGTGCTCGGTGCGGCCGCCAAGGCTGCCGCCATGCCCGCTGGCCCCGCGCCGATAATCAGCAGATCGACTTTCATGGCCGGGTCTCTACGCACATACCTGCGCGGCACGCCGTCTGGCAAGCGAGACGGCGTTGGCCGTCGATACTCACCCGACATTCCTGGCAAACCCCCATCCCGCAAAAAGGCGCCCGGCGCTGACCGCTGACCGAGGTCCGACTGCTGCCGTCGCCTGCCAGGTACAGCAACGCGGCCACCGTCGTGCCGGTGTCGACCGATACCTTGCGGCCGTCGAGATTCACTTCAATCATGCGCGTAACCCTTGTGCGGTGGACAGGAAACGCCCTGGCAGATAAGGCGTCGGGTCGATGGCCGGAGTGGTTTTGCACAGCTGTGCGGCCAGCAACTGCGCGCTGCCGGGCGCCGTGGTCACGCCCAGTCCCTCATGCCCGACGGCCAGCCACAAACCCGCTTGCTGCGGATGTTCACCGAGCAGCGGCAAGCCATCAGGCGTGGCGGCACGCAGGCCGGTCCAGCTGCGGATGGCGTTCATCCCGGCCAGCGCCGGCAAATAGTCGATTGCCCGGCGCAGCATGCGCGCCAACACGGCGGGTTCGACGCTCAGGTCAGTGGTGTCGAACTGGCGCGATGAGCCGAGAAAAATTTGCCCGGTCGGCCGTGGTTGGGCATTGAACGCAACCGAGGTGCCTTCGCTGGCATGAGCGCTGGTGACATAGTCCAGCTCGACCAACTGGTGATCGATCTTGCCGGGGTAACGATCGGTGATCAGCAGATGGCCTTTCTTTGGGCGAATCGGCAGGTCGGGGCACAGCTCGGTGGCGTGAATGCCGTTGGCCAGCACCACCGCTTCGGCGCGCAACCGCTCGCCAGAAGCCAACCGCAGCTGATTGCCGTCGACCTGCGTGACTTCAACCGTGCGCCGAGTGATCCGCCCCGCGCTTTGATTGAGCAGCCAATGAGCGGCGTTCGGCGCGTAGAGAATGCCGTCGCCGCTGACCTTCAGTGCGCCGCTCATTCCGGGGCGCAGCATAGGTTCGGCCGCGTACAGTGCGCGCGAGTCGAGCATTTCGCAGGCAATGCCCTGGGCCTTGAGCGTCTGACGTTTGTGCTCGGCACCGGCCATTTCCTCGTCATTGGCGGCCAGCCACAGCGTGCCGCAATTGCGGTAGGCGCAATCGGGATCCAGGCGCGGAGCCCATTGCCGCCAGAGCTCGATGGAGTATTGGCTCAGCGCCAGTTCCGCCGGGTTGTCATCCATTGCCACCAAGTGGCCCATACCGACCGCCGTGGCGCCGCCGCGCTGGCTGTCGAGCACCAGCACGTCGAGCCCGCGTTGTGCCAGTTCATGGGCACAGGCACTGCCGACAATGCCGGCACCGATGACAATGACATCGGCATTCATGAACCAATGCCCCACACGAACGGGTCGTCTTCCTCCAAGAGCAATTGGCTCTCGCCACTCATGTGGGCGCGACCGCGAATGGTCGGGATGATGTGTTGCTCGTCGAGCCGCTCGTAGCTGGCTTCGAACTGGCTGCCGATCACACTGGCCTGGCGCCAGATTTCACCGGGCTGCAATTTAGCGTCCGCTGCCAGGCACGCCAGCTTGGCGCTGGTGCCGGTGCCGCAAGGGGAGCGGTCGTAGGCTTTGCCGGGGCACAGGACAAAGTTGCGACTGTCGGCCAGCGGGTCGTCGGCGAACAGTTCGATGTGATCGATTTCGCCGCCGTCTTCGCCGCGAATGCCCTGGTTCTCCAGCGCCTCGCGGACCGCCCAGGTGTAAGCGGTCAGGGCTTCGAGGTTGTCGCTGGCGATGCGCTGACCGTGTTCGGCTATCAGGAAAAACCAATTGCCGCCCCAGGCGATGTCACCGCTGACCGCGCCGTAACCCGGCAGTGTCAGTTGCACCGCCTTGCGGTAGCGATAGGCCGGGACGTTGCGCACGCTGACCGAGCGATCTTCGTGCAGGGTCGCTTCGACGGTGCCGACCGGGGTTTCGATCCGGTGCACGCCGGGCTCGATGCGTTTGAGGTACGCCAGCGAGGCCACCAGGCCAATAGTGCCGTGACCGCACATGCCGAGGTAGCCGCTGTTGTTGAAGAAAATAACCCCGGCACAGGCGCTGGGATCTTGCGGCTCGCAGAGCAGGGCGCCGACCAGCACATCGTTGCCGCGTGGCTCAAGCACCGTGGCGGCGCGCCAGTGGTCGTGCTCCTCGGCCAGCAGGCGCTTGCGCTCGGCCATGGAGCCTGCGCCCAAGTCCGGAAAACCGGCGATGACCAGGCGTGTCGGTTCACCGCCGGTGTGGGAGTCGAGGACGTGGATACGTTTCATGAAGGGCGCCACCTTGCACAGGAAATGTCTGTGCAAGACTGGCGTTTGAGGCGCGCAATGGCTTGAGGGATTTAATCGCTACCGATGACGAAATCGGCACAATCGATCAGATCCGCCCGGGGGCGTTCGGCAGGTGTTCATAGAGCGTGCGGCACACGCCAATGATGTGCTGTTCGATCAGTTCGGCGGCTTTGTCGGCGTCGCCGGCCCGGCAGGCGGCGAGAATGTCGCGGTGTTCGTGGTCTGCGCGGTCCTTGCCTTCGGAAAAACTCATCTGCATGCGCAGGTAGCGTTCGACCTTGTCGTGAATCGAGCGAATCAGGTTGAGCAGGAACGGTCGCTGCGCCGGTTCGTACAGGCAGGCGTGCAGGGCCCAGTTCAATTCGGCCCAGCGGCCGATGTTGTTTTCGTCGATGAACTCGGCACAAATACTTTCGGCGCGAGCGAACGTGGCTTCGGTCATGTTCGGCACTGCCAGGCGAATCGCCTGGACTTCCAGCAGCACTCGGACTTCAAAGATCTGCGCCAGTTCGGGCTCGGAAATCTTCGTCACCACCGCGCCCTTGTTGCGCTGAAATTGCACCAGGCCTTCCGCTTCAAGGCGTTTGAGCGCCTCGCGCACGGGAATCTTGCTGACATTGAACAGGCGGGCGATGTCGTCCTGACGGATTGGTTCGTCTTCGGCAAAATGACCGCCGATGATGGCCTCGCGCAGGTGCTTGGCGATGACTTCCGAAGCTGAAGGCGCAATCCCCAGATTTGGGGCGTTGAAGCTGGGTAGAGGCACGTGAATGAGTCCCGGCAGGCGTGATAGCGAATATTGTATACGAGCGCGTCAGGGCGCCAAGCGCTTTTCCGAGTGAGCGCTGGTCGTTGAGGCTTGGGTCGAGGCAGGGGTAAACTGCCCGCCCCGTGAAATGTCTGCGAGCTGGAGTCGGCAATGCGTAAAGATAAGAAACAGGTGATTGGTGACGAGATCGGCGATGCACAGATCAAATTGTTCCTCGATTTCGAACCGATCGATGCCACTTCGCCGTCCCTGCACAAGCTGATCAAGGCTTACCGCGGCCTGCGTATCGATGATTTCGAGCGTTTTCTGGTGTTCTTTGTCGAGGCAGGCCTGGACCTGGACGGCAAGGATGAGCACGGCAAGGACTTCATCGCCCTGATCCAGGATCAGCGCAATGCCGCTGACTACATCGAGCTGATCAACAAGGCTCGCGGCTGATACTACTTTTCAAACAGTATAAAAAAACGCCCCGCTCTCAATGAGGACGGGGCGTTTTCTTTTTTGGGGGAAGGGGGCGAGCATCAAGCGAAGCTTGGGGTCTCGCTGCTTTCTTCAACCAGTTCCAGCGCGACGTTGTTCTGCGCGTTGATCTTGCGATACAGCGCAGCGTCGGTTTCCAGGACCTTTTCCCGAGCCGGGAAGATCTCCGCCAGCTTGGCAGCCCATTCACCGGTGGCTTTGTTCGGGAAGCACTTTTCGATCAGCTCAAGCATGATCGACACGGTGACCGAAGCACCCGGCGAGGCGCCGAGCAGTGCAGCAAGGGAACCGTCCTTGGCGGCAACCAGTTCGGTACCGAACTGCAGGATGCCGCCTTTTTTCGGGTCTTTCTTGATGATCTGCACGCGCTGGCCAGCGACTTCCAGACGCCAGTCTTCGGCCTTGGCTTGCGGGTAGAAGCGGCGCAGCGACTCCAGGCGTTGCTCCATCGACTGCATCACTTCGCTGACCAGGTACTTGGTCAGGTCCATGTTGTTTTTGGCCACGGCCAGCATCGGGCCGATGTTGCCGGCGCGAACCGACATCGGCAGGTCCATGAACGATCCGTGCTTGAGGAACTTGGTGGTGAAACCGGCATAAGGTCCGAACAGCAGGGACTTCTTGCCATCGACGACACGGGTGTCCAGGTGCGGCACCGACATCGGTGGCGAACCCACTGCCGCCTGGCTGTAGACCTTGGCCTGGTGGTGTTTGACCACTTCCGGATTGTCGCAACGCAGCCATTGGCCGCTGATCGGGAAACCGCCGAAACCATTGCTTTCTTCGATGCCTGACGCCTGCAACAACGGCAATGCCGCGCCGCCAGCACCCAGGAACACGAATTTGGCATCGACGTCACGGCTGTTGCCGCTGTTGACGTCCTTGATGCTGACGGTCCAGCCGTTGCCGTTACGCTTGAGACCGGTCACGCGCTTGCAGTACTTGACCTGGGCATCGGGTGCGCTGGTCAGGTGCTTGAGCAGTTGATTGGTCAGGGCGCCGAAGTTGACGTCGGTGCCGTTCATCACGCGGGTCGCGGCGATGACTTCGTCGGCCGGACGACCAGGCATCATCAATGGCATCCAGTCGGCCATTTTTGCCTTGTCTTCGGTGTATTCCATGTCGGCGAAGGCGTGGTGCTTGCTCAGCACCTTGAAACGTTCCTTGAGGAACGAAACGCCAGCGTCACCTTGCACGAAGCTCAGGTGCGGAACCGGGCTGATGAAGGATTTCGACGAGCCGAAGGTGCCTTTTCGGGTCAGGTAGGACCAGAACTGCTTCGACACCTCGAACTGGGTGTTGATGTGCACGGCTTTCTTGATGTCGACGCTGCCGTCAGCGGCCTGTGGCGTGTAGTTCAGCTCACACAGCCCGGCGTGGCCGGTACCGGCGTTGTTCCACGGGTTGGAACTCTCCGCGGCACCGGAATCCATCAGCTCGACGACTTCCAGCTTGATCGCGGGGTCGAGCTCTTTGAGCAATACAGCCAGGGTGGCACTCATGATGCCGGCCCCAACCAGTACTACGTCGACTGCTTCGTTATGCGCCATTTAACGCGTCTCCAAAATCTGCAGCACCAAATTGTCGGCATAGCTGCCAGGAGTTACGGGGCATGTTCTGTAGAGCCCCGGGTCACCCATGGCCAGGATCGCCATGTCCGAATCTTCGCAATTTTTCGCAACTTCGACAGACGCTACCTACCGGGCTCAGGGTTCCTATGAACTCACTTCAGCGCGCGGGAGGCAATTCGACTTATGGTCGATACGTCCGTTTGTGCAACCAAATCCGTAGTGGACAGGCTTCAGGCTCCAGTTCTTGAGGAGTACTCGGTCCTGTGTCGTTGGGCTGTTGTAGACGCTAATGGTGCATGTTCAGACGCAAAACTATTCATTTGCTCGCCACACTCTTGTGAAGTTGTGAAAACCCGTTTTTTTCACGCTCTTTTGAAGACGTGAACCTCAAAAAAGGGCTGTCCCAGCCTGGCACTGTGCCCGAATGGATTGCCGCCATGGGATTCAGGGCAGGCAAAACGGGCAAACAGCTCAGTAACCGAGCGTAATGACAGCTCTGCAGATTCGCGAAAAGTGGTGGTTTGCAGGGGAAACAGCAAGCGCGCCAGCTTCACTCGATCTGTGTGGGCGGCTCTCTGTGGGCGGTTCGGGGTGTCAATACAAGCGCATTGACGATGCTGCGAGGCCCGATCAGGAGACGTCCTTATAATCGGGGGGAGATTGTAGCGAAGAAACGCAGGGAAATGGTCGTGTTTAATGACTTTTATTAGCCGTTCGGTCAGTTGGGCTACACAGCCCGTAACGGTGCGTGAGGAATGCGCGGGCTCAGGCAGGCACTGGCTGGTGTAACCGGTGAGGCGAATTTTTGCGATTTCCACCCAGAAGTTAGCAGTACGGCATGACACTGAGGTTACCGAGTGCCCGCAAGCGCAGACTTTGCACAAGTCTTCAGGGTTGCTGGTTTGAAGCGCGTGCCCACCGCTATACTGCCGATCAGTTCGTATTTGTATCTGGAGAGTAGCGCATGTTGCAACGCCTGTTGTTCGGTTTGATCACTGTGACCAGTTTGACCCTGGTTGGCTGCGCCAACAGCCCGCAACAACTAGCCCCTGAACCCAAGCTCACGACGCAGCTTGCGCCGATCGGGCATGGTCAGCCGGTGGTGGTGAGGGTGGTCGATGGTCGTTCGTCGCCAACCTTGGGCACTCGTGGTGGCCTGTACCCTGAAACCAGCGCAATCACGGTGCAAGGTGCGCAAATTTTGCCGAAGTTGCAGGCTCAGGCCGAAGCAGCTGTGCGTTTGTTGGGGTTCACCCCGACGCCGAATGCTTACAACGCGCCGCAGTTGACGGTGACGCTGGCGGAGCTGACGTATCAGTCGCCCAAGGAAGGCATGTATGTGACTGAGGCGACCATTGGCGCGGCTTTCCGCTCTGATGTGCAGAATGCCAACCATCGTTACAGTGGCCGTTATGCGGCGTCGCTGAATCAGCGTTTTGGTATGGCGCCGAATCAGGAAACCAACACCAAGCTGGTCAGCGATGTGTTGAGCGATGCGCTGACCCGGTTGTTCAAGGATCCGACGGTTGGTCAGATGCTCGGCGAGTAACGGTTCGCTGTATTCAAAAAACCCGGTGCCAGTGATGGCACCGGTTTTTTTTTGTACAAGCGTTGTTCAGGCCGCTTCTGAATAAAAATCCAGCATGCTCACGCCGGTCAGCAGGTCGGTTTCCGGCAGGTCGGCGTGTTGGTGACCACCTAATGCGCAGTAGACGAGCCAGTGGCGGTCCTGGACGTTGAAGGCGAGGCTGCCGACGAGGTTTTGTTGTTCATCGCTGGGGGTAATCAGGTAGAGGCGATCCTGGTTTTCTGCGTGAAGCATTACAGGCTCCGTGTCGGTTTCGAGGGGCGACAGACTGGCTTGTTAAGGTGACGTTCAGGTGACAGCGCACATTAATCAGTAAATTGCCCGTCACTGGATTGCAAAGCGCAGGGTGTAAAAAGCATCTGGCCGCTTGCGGCTGTATTCAGGCCACAGGTGCTGTTTTTTACGTGAGGGTCATGATGTCGCTGCACATGAGTTGGTCTGCTGTCAGTGCTCATCCCGGGAGCCTGATGAATTTTTTCGCTTTATTGATTGCGTTGCCCGGTGCGTGGCTGTTGCACGCGACCCGTCGCCGCGAACGGCTGGCGCTGAAGGATCTGGCGGCGCAAAGTGCGGTACGGGCGAACGATGAAACAATGCTGTTTCTCGACGCTGCGACGCTTCGGATGAACCGGTTTTTTTACCGTTTCGGCTTTGTCTGCCTGGCCTTGGCGCTACTGCTGTCGTGGATCAGCAGGCATTTTTGAGGTGCGCATCACCCATGAAAACGGCGCCCTGAGACGCCGTTTTTGTATTCAGCCCAAACCTTACAGCGGCAACCCCGCTTTGACCCGGTACTGATTGCGCACCGGTGTGGCGTATTGCAGCACCAGGAACGGCCGATGTTCCTCGGGGCAGGCATCGAGACGGCTCTGCCACTCTTGCTGGGCCTTGGCCAGTTCCTCGGCCGGGAACACCTCGGTGGCGCTCGGCACGTGCAGTTGCGGGTCGGCGTTGCTCCATTGCGCGTACGCCAGGTAGTGCACCGGGAACAACCGGTAACCGCCGAGGATCTGCCGGTCCATCTCGATGGCCAATTGCTTGGTGTCTTCGAACAGTTCGCCGATCGGTGCGGCGAAGTTCACGTGGACCCGGCCCTTGTAGCCAGTGATGCCTTTGGCGATGCTCGCATCATCCTCGCCCGGCACCTTGGTGTAGCTGCCGGTGGTGGCGCGGATGTACAGCTCGCGGGCCTTGGCCTGATCGCACGGGTCGTACTCGTAGCTGATCGACACGGGCGTCAGGTTCAGCGATTTGATGACTTCGCCAAACGGCTCGTCCTTGCGGCTCATGTGGAACATCTTCAGGATCGCCGACTCGGTACGGTCGTCACCGTCCTTGGCACGGCCTTCGGCCTGGGCGATCCAGATCGACTGGCAGTCGTTGAGGATCGAGTGATTGATGTAGGCCGACAGCAACTGATAGGCCGCCATTTTTTCGCGACGACCGTTGATGGAACGGTGCACGATAAAGCTCTTGTTCAGGCGCATCAGATCGCTGACGAAAGGCTTTTGCAGCAGGTTGTCACCAATCGCGATGCGCGGCGTCGGCAGGCCGGCGTGGTAGATCGCGTAGTTGACGAAGGCCGGGTCCATCACGATGTCGCGGTGGTTGGCCAGGAACAGATAAGCACTGCCGGACTTGAATTGTTCGACGCCGGTATAGGTCACGCCGTCGGTGGCCCGCTCGATGGTGTGGTCGACATAAAACTCGACCTTGTCTTGCAAGGTCGCAACCGAACTGATGCCGGCAAACTCACGGCGCAGCCGATAAGCTATAAGTGGTTTGAGCATCCAGCCGAAGGCACCGGCAAAACGCGGGAAGCGGAAGTGGGTGAGGATATCTAGAAACGCCTTGTCGCCCAGCAACCGTGCCAGCACTGCTGGGACTTCGCTGTCGTCGTAAGGTCGGATGGCATCGAATTCGCCCATCATGCTCTCTTGTTAGAAACGGCTAGGGTAAGTAATGGATTAGATCGATTACACACAGGGCACGGTCTGAAAAGTCAGCTCAAACAAAAATAGCCCTGCAAATAGACCGGCGATTATACGCACAAGTCACTTGGGAGACCGCGATGCTGCAAACCGAGCGCTACGAATGTCCTTATTGTGGTGAAGAGGCAGAGGCCGTTCTGGATCTGTCCGGCGGTGATCAGACCTATATCGAGGATTGTCCGGTGTGTTGTCGGCCTATTGTCTTCACACTGCAAACCGATGGTCAGGAATGGATGCTCGACGTTCGCACTGAAAACGAGTGAAGGGTGACCGCTATGCAGCGCATCTACGAACCGGAAAACCTGATGGAAGGCGAGTTGTTGCAAGGCATGCTGGCCAGTGAAGGGGTCGAGGCGCATCTGGTGGGGCGCGATCTGCTGGGTGGCGCGGGTGAATTGCCGGTGTTCGGGCTGCTGGGGTTGGCGGTGGATAACGATCAGGCGCAATACGCGCGCGAGTTGATCGCCGCGTACAATGCCGCGCTGCCGATGTCCGGCGACGAACCGGATAGCTTTCCCGGCGTCCTGGTCTGTTAGGCTGGCGTCCGTTTCCGTTCAGAGTCGTGTTGCCCCATGTGTGGACGTTTTGCCCTGTTTCGTTGGAACCCCGCGTTCGCGGCCTTGCCCGGCTTCCCGGCCGATCAGCAGGCGCAGTGGAATATTTCGCCCAATGATTCGGTGTTGATCCTGCGCGCCGAGGCGGGCCAGCGCACGCTTGCCCGTGCGCGTTGGGGCTTGACGCCGCCGTGGCTGACCGATCTGTCGAAGACCCCGGCCCATGCCCGGGCAGAGACCGTCGCCGAGCAGCCGATGTTTCGTGAGGCGTTCCGTCTGCGCCGCTGCCTGTTACCGGCCAACGGGTTCTACGAATGGCGCGGTACCACCCGCAAACGCCCCTACTGGTTGACGCCAGGCGAGGGTTCGGCACTGTTTTTTGCGGCGATCTGGGAAGCGTACCCGGTGCAGGAACAGGTGTGGCTGAGCACGGCGGTGGTGACTCAGGCGGCCTCGAATCAGCGTCGTCCGTTGATTCTCGATGCCGCAGCTCAGGACGCCTGGCTCAACCCCGAAACCCCGCTGCATACCTTGCAGGCGTTGCTCGCCCGCGAACCGGCCGCCTTGCGCGAGCGGGTGCTGGCGAACCTGGTGAATGATCCGAAACTCAATGCGCCGGAATGCCTGACCCCGGGTTGATTCGGCGCCTGTGCTGACGCTATCGCGAGCAGGCTCGCTCCCACATTGGAACTCGGTCAACTGTGGGAGCGGGCTTGCTCGCGAGGGCCTTGGGATCAGACCTTGAACTGATTGATCAACCGCCGCTGCTGCTCGGCCAGTTTGGTCAAATCGGCACTGGCCGCGCTCGACTCATCCGCGCCGCCCGCCACTTCATTGGCCACCTGGCCGATATTGATCACGTTGCGGTTGATGTCATCGGCTACCGCACTTTGCTCTTCGGCGGCGCTGGCGATCTGGGTGTTCATGTCGTTGATCACCGATACTGCCTGAGTGATGGTCTCCAGCGCCTGCGCCGCCTTGGCCGCGTGCTGCACGCTTTCGTCGGTTTTGGTCTGGCTGTCTTCCATCACCCGCACCACATCACGCGTGCCTTGCTGCAACTGCTGAATCATCGTCTGGATTTCTTCAGTCGCTTGCTGGGTTTTCTGCGCCAGGTTGCGTACTTCATCGGCCACCACCGCAAAGCCGCGACCTTGCTCACCGGCCCGTGCGGCCTCAATGGCGGCGTTCAAGGCCAGCAAGTTGGTCTGCTCGGCAATCCCGCGAATAGCGATCAGGATCGCATTGATGTTTTCGCTGTCCTTGGCCAGGGTTTGCACCACGCCGACCGCTTTGCCGATTTCCACCGCGAGGACGCCAATCGAGGTCGAGGTGTCGCGCACGATCTGCATGCCTTGGGCGGCGGCCTGATCGGCATGGCTGGCGGCTTGTGCCGCCTGGGTCGCATTGCGGGCCACGTCCTGGGCGGTGGCGGTCATTTCCTGCACCGCCGTGGCAACCTGATCGATCTCGGCCATTTGCTTGTGCACGCCGAGGTTGGTGCGAATCGCGATGTCGGCGGTGTGTTCGGACGAATCGCTGACGCTCTGCACCGACGTCACCACCTGGGTGATCATCGCCTGCAACTTGGCGAGGAAGGTATTGAAACCCTTGGCGATCGAGCCGAGTTCGTCGGCGCGGTCGCTGGTCAGGCGGCGCGTCAGGTCACCTTCGCCCTGGGCGATGTCATCAAGCATCGCGACCATCTGCTTCAGCGGCCGGGCGATGCCGTGGCCCACCAGCCAGATCACCAGCAGACCCAGGCCGGCAATCACCAGACCGACCATGGCCATGCCAAAGGTGTCAGCTTTGCGCTGGGTGTTCAGATCGCCCTGGAGTTGGTGCAAATCGGCCATGACCGCGTTCAGCGGCAATTGCAGCAGCAGCGTCCAGCGCGCATCGGTCTGACCGATGCCAAATGGCAGGTACAACTCGATCCTGCCATTGGCCTTGTCGACGTTATAGGTCACTTCACCACGATTGAGTTTGCCCAGGTGGGCAACCTGGGTGGCATCAAGGATGTCGCTGACCTTTTCACCGAATTTGCTCGGGTCCTTGGTGTACGCCACCAAACGCTGGTTGCCGCCGATCAGGGCCATTTCACCGGCACCGTTGTAAAGCTTCTGGTTCGCGGCCAGGAGCATTTCCTGAATGAAGTTCACCGACAAGTCAGCGCCGACGATGCCCTGGAAGGTGCCGTTGAGCATGATCGGTTCAATAAAGGAGGCGAGCATGACGATCTTGTCGCCGACCTTGTAAGGCGCCGGGTCGATCACGCAGGATTTTTTGCTTTCCTGGGAGCACAGGTAGTACTCACTGGCGCGCACGCCGGTGGACAGCTGCGTGCGGTCGTTGACGTCCGCCAACTTGTCGATACCCAGGCTGCCGTCGTCGTTGCGAAACCACCACGGCAGGAAGCGCCCGGTGGTGGCATCGATGCCGACGGTCTTGCTGCCGACGTACGCCGCGTCATTGTGATCCAGTGCGTTCGGCTCCCAGCCGATGTAGGTGCCGAGAATCTTCGGATTCTTCGCGACGTTTTCCTTGATCAGGCTGATCAACTGCTCACGACTGAGGGTCAGTGATGGTTTGCCGTCGGCATCTTGAGCGCCAATCAAGGCATTGACCCGAACCAGTCCGCCGGCGATCAGCAGGGGCGCTTCGAGTTCGCGCTGGATCTGGCTGACCTGGGTTTGTGCCAGTGCGCGCAGACGTTGCTCGATGACTTGCTCAAATTGCGCCTGGGTCCGCTCCTGGACCATTTCCTGGGTGCGCGCGCCGGAAAACAGTGCATACAGCACCAGCGCAGCCACCACACTGAGCACGATAGCGCCGGCGAGCGCGGCGACGGAAAACTGGATCGACTTGAATTTCATAAAGGCTCCGGACGCAGGATGACGTCTGCCGAGCTGTATCGGCGCACGCGTAGCGGTCCATGAGTGGATTTTTTGCACATGACTGTTTTTGATCGGTGCAGGTCGCATAGAGACCGGTGTCGGGCCTTCAGCAGCCGAATTGCGTCGCTACAGGCAGCGATTCCGAAAGTCATGCCGCTTTACCAGCAGGCCAGGAAGTCCTGATAGTCATGCAGTGAGGCCGCTGACGCTATCGCGAGCAGGCTCGCTCCCACATTTGATCTTCAGTGGATACAAAGTCCGCGAACGATGGAGATCCAGTGTGGGAGCGAGCCTGCTCGCGATGAACGATGACGCAGTCCTTCTGACCTACTGCGTTAAACCCACCCGCTGCTCTGCATCGCCTTGTACACCGCCACGATGGCGAGGATGAAGAACGCCGACGCCGCCAGGCGACGGATCAGGGTCAGGGGGAGTTTGTCTGCCGCAAAGTTACCGGCCAGTACCACGGGCACGTTGGCAATCAGCATGCCGAGCGTGGTGCCGATGATCACCAGCCACAGCTCCGGGTACTGAGCGGCAAGCATCACGGTGGCGATCTGGGTCTTGTCACCGATTTCCGCGAGGAAGAACGCGATCAGCGTGGTCAGGAACGGCCCGAATTTGCGGGCGGTGCTGGCTTCGTCGTCATCCATCTTGTCCGGCACCAGGGTCCACAGTGCCGTCGCGGTAAAGCTCGCGGCGAGGATCCAGTGCAATGTCGCATCCGAGAAAAAACTCCCGAACCAGGCACCGACAGCACCTGCCGCGGCGTGGTTGGCCAGGGTGGCGGCGACGATACCGGCGATGATCGGCCAGGGTTTGCGAAAGCGTGCGGCGAGAATGAGGGCGAGCAGTTGCGTCTTGTCGCCGATTTCGGCCAAGGCAACGACGGCGGTAGGAACGAGTAGAGAATCCAGCATCAGGGTTTTCCTAAGGGGCGGGTCGACACGGCTATGACACGTACAGCCTTCCCGCCCCGGGTAAGGTGTTCGTGTCATAGGTCTTGTCAAACCCTGCGATCCGACTGTGCGGACGCTTGGGTCGCATACGCCATGGTCTGAGGACCAAGTATGTTGACGTATGCCGGACGAGCATGGTGCTCGTGGGAGACTACTCCCCTAGGACGGAGCGGATTCTGCCTAGGCAGAACCCATTCGGCAAGTGCTAATTTCTAGCCGCGCTTGGCCCGGTAGATTCGAAAACCCTGACCCTCGGCCTTGATCGCACACACACCCAGATGCTCCTCGATCAGTGGTTGATACTTCAGGAAGCTGTTGGCCACCAAGCGAAGTTCGCCGCCGTTTTTCAGGTGTTTGGCGGCTTTTCGCAGCAAATTCTCGGTAGCGTGATAATCGGTGTGGACCCCGACATGAAACGGTGGATTGCTCAGGATCGCGCTCAAACCCATCGGTGCCGCGTCAATACCATCACCGGTCAGTACTTCGGCTTCCAGACCGTTGGCGGCCAATGTCAGGCGGCTGCTGGCCGCGGCGAAAGCATCAACGTCGAGCAGGGTTACGGTGTTGTGTGGATAACGCCGTTTCACCGCCGCGCCCAACACGCCGGCGCCACAACCGAAGTCCAGCAGGTGACCGCTCGGCAGTTTGTCCAGGTGTTCGAGCAGCAGGGCGCTGCCGCGATCCAGCCGACCGTGGCTGAATACGCCCGGCAGGCTGATGACTTTCAGCGGACCTTCAGCCAATGGCAGCTCGTATTCCTGCGCCAGGCTTTCCAGGGATTTGGCCTCGGGTGCATTGGCCACAGTCACCTGCCAGAGCTGGCAGTGCCGTGCGCTGTCGAGTTTGCGCGGTTTGCCGAAGGGGTTCAGTTGTTTGGCCGCGCCTTCGATGCCGCTGCGTTTTTCACCCACCAGGTACAGCTCGCGACCGGCCAGGCGCGAGGCGAGGGCGTTGAGGATGTAGTCGGTGAGGTCCTTGGATTTGGGCAGGAACACCACGGCTGTTTCAAATTCACGGCTCGGCGCATTCACGCCAAAGTGGCTGCGCTCGGCAAAGCGTGCGTCCAGCGCCGCTTGGTCGCCTGCATGCCAGCACCAGCCGTGGGCGTTGGGCAACTTGCCCAGCAGGTCATCGGCGGGCAAGCCGGCCAGCAACAGCTCGCCTTGGAACAATTCAACCTGACGAAGCAGTACTTCACTGCGCGGATCCATACTCTGCTCCTTGAAAAAAAGTGCGGCAGTTTATCAACTGACGACCCGCAGCGCTGTACCGCTGAAAAAGCCTTGGGCGTTTTCGGTCAATTGGCCGACGATCCGTTGCCGCGCCTCGCGGCTGCCCCAGGCGTTGTGCGGGGTGACGATCAAGCGCGGGATGTCGGCGGCCAACAATGGATTGCCGGTGGTGGGTGGCTCGACACTCAGGACGTCAGTCGCCGCGCCGCCCAGATGACCACTGCGCAAGGCATTGGCCAAGGCTTGTTCGTCGATCAGACCACCGCGAGCGGTATTGACCACAAACGCACCGGGTTTGAGCAGCGCCAATTCACGGGCACCGATGAAGTTGCGGGTATGTTCGTTGAGCGGGCAGTGCAGGGTCAGCGCGTCGATTTGCGGCAACAGTTCATCCAGCGGCAAGCGGTCGGCGCGGGTCGGGCGCCCCGGCAGTTGGCCGAGCAATACGCGCATGCCAAAGGCTTCGGCCAATCGCGCTACGGCGCCGCCCAGTTCACCATGGCCAAGCAAGCCGAGGGTTTTGCCTTCGAGTTCGACGATCGGGAAATCCAGCAGGCAGAACTGCTTGGCCTGCTGCCAGCGACCTTCACCGACGGCTTTCTGGTAGTCGCTCAGGCGGGTGGCGAGGTTGAGCAGCAGCATGATCGTGTGCTGCGCCACCGATGGCGTGCCGTAACCCTGGCAGTTGCTCACGGTAATGCCTTGGGCGCGGGCGGCGGCGAGGTCAACGTTGTTGGTGCCTGTGGCGGCGATCAGGATCAGCTTCAGCTCCGGGCAGGCTTTGAGCGTTTCGGCGTTCAGCAGGACTTTGTTGCTGATCGCTACGCTGGCGCCTTGCAGTCGTTCGATGATGTTTTCAGGCGTGGTCAGTGAGCGCAGTTGCAAGTCATCGAAGCACTGCTGCAATCCACTGAGGTCAAGGTCGCCGAGGTCCAGGGAACTGTGGTCGAGGAATACGGCGCGGCGATTGTTCGTCATTAACTGTACCTTTTGCGCGTGAGTCTGAAGGCGTAATCTGCCGAGCCTACCAGATGAATTGTGGCGAGGGAGCTTGCTCCCGCTCGAGTGCGCAGCAGTCGCAAAGCCGCCAACTCGGTACACCTGACGAAACGCGGTTGCAGGGTTCAGGGCTGCTGCGCAACCCAGCGGGAGCAAGCTCCCTCGCCACGGGTATGATGTTTGACCAAGAAATCTTCAATTGATCGGCCTGGCCTAAAGGAGCCCCCCATGTACTGGACAGAGTTTTTGACCGTCGCCCTGATTCACCTGCTTGCCGTGGCAAGCCCAGGCCCGGACTTTGCCGTGGTGGTGCGTGAGGCCGTGACTCACGGTCGTCGCGCCGGGACCTGGACGGCGCTGGGCGTCGGCTCTGCGATCTTCCTGCACGTGGGCTACTCGTTGCTCGGTATCGGTCTGATCGTGTCGCAGTCGATCGTGCTGTTCAACGCGCTGAAGTGGCTGGCGGCCGCCTACCTGCTGTACATCGGCTTCAAGGCCCTGCGCGCGCAACCGGCCAAACCGGCCACCGAAGACCTGCACAAGGAAGCCGGTGAGCGCACCGCCCGTGGCGCGTTCACCGCAGGGTTCGTGACCAACGGCCTGAACCCGAAAGCCACACTGTTCTTCCTGTCGCTGTTCACCGTGGTCATCAACCCGCACACACCGCTGGCGATCCAGGCCGGTTACGGGATTTACCTGGCGGCGGCCACCGCGACCTGGTTCTGCCTGGTGGCGATGCTGTTCAGCCAGCAACGCGTACGCGCCGGTTTTGCTCGCATGGGCCACTGGTTCGACCGCTCGATGGGTGTGGTACTGATCGCCATCGGCGTGAAGCTGGCCTTTACCGAGATGCATTGATAACACTGCCGTGAACAAGTGCTGGCGCAAGGCCGGCATTTGTACGGCTTTGCAAATCATCCCTTTGGCTGATTTAGCTGGCGCTCAGGCTGACTAGAGTGCATATCTTTCAGCCCAGACCGTGCAGTCAGATAAAGGGATGCTTATGTTGCAGACTCGCGTTATTCCGCCAGCCAAAGGCGCTTATCAATACCCGCTGTTGATCAAGCGGTTGCTGATGTCCGGCAGCCGCTACGAGAAAACCCGCGAGATCGTCTACCGCGACCAGTTGCGCTACAGCTATCCGACCCTCATCGAGCGTGTGGCGCGGTTGGCCAACGTGCTCACGGCCGCCGGGGTCAAGGCCGGGGATACCGTGGCAGTGATGGACTGGGACAGCCATCGTTACCTGGAGTGCATGTTTGCCATCCCGATGATCGGAGCGGTGATCCATACCATCAACGTGCGCCTGTCACCCGAGCAGATCCTCTACACCATGAATCACGCCGAGGACCGCTTCGTGCTGGTCAACAGCGAGTTCGTCGGGCTGTACCAGGCGATCGCCGGGCACCTGACGACGGTCGAGAAAACCCTGCTGCTCACCGACCTGCCGGAAAAAACCGCCGACCTGCCCAACCTGGTGGGCGAGTACGAGCAACTGCTGGCCGCCGCGAGCCCGCAGTACAGCTTCGAAGATTTCGACGAGAACTCGGTGGCGACCACCTTCTACACCACCGGCACCACCGGCAATCCCAAAGGCGTGTATTTCACCCACCGGCAACTGGTGCTGCACACCATGGGCGTGTCGACGATCATGGGCAGCATCGACAGCGTGCGCCTGCTGGGTACCAACGACGTGTACATGCCGATCACCCCGATGTTCCACGTGCATGCCTGGGGCTTGCCATACGTGGCAACCATGCTCGGGCTCAAGCAGGTTTACCCCGGCCGTTACGACCCCGAATACCTGGTGGAGTTGTGGCGCAAGGAGAAGGTCAGTTTCTCCCATTGCGTGCCGACCATCCTGCAAATGGTCCTCAACGCCAAGGCCGCGCAAGGCACGGATTTCGGCGGCTGGAAAATCGTTATCGGCGGTAGCGCCCTGAACCGCACGCTGTACGAAGCGGCCAAGGCCAAGGGCATTCAGTTGACCGCCGCCTATGGCATGTCGGAAACCGGGCCACTGGTGTCCTGCGCTCACCTTAACGATGAGCTGATGGCCGGCACCGAAGACGAACGCACCACCTACCGGATCAAGGCCGGCGTGCCCGGCCCCCTGGTGGAAGCGGCGATCATCGACGCTGACGGCCATTTTCTGCCGGCGGACGGCGAATCCCAGGGCGAATTGGTGCTGCGCGCACCGTGGCTCACCGAAGGCTATTTCAACGAACCGGAGAAGGGCGCCGAGCTCTGGGCCGGGGGCTGGCTGCACACCGGTGACGTGGCAACTCTGGACAGCATGGGGGTGATCGACATCCGTGACCGGATCAAGGACGTGATCAAGACCGGTGGCGAGTGGATTTCCTCCCTGGACCTCGAAGACCTGATCAGTCGCCATGCGGCGGTACGTGAAGTAGCAGTGGTCGGTATCCCGGATCCGCAGTGGGGCGAGCGCCCGTTTGCTTTGCTGGTGGTTCGTGAGGGCCACGTGATTGGGGCCAGGGAGCTCAAGGAACACCTCAAGCCTTTCGTCGAGCTGGGGCACCTGAGCAAGTGGGCCATCCCGAGCCAGATTGCCCTTGTTACTGAAATTCCCAAGACCAGTGTCGGCAAGCTCGACAAGAAGCGCATCCGCGTCGACATCACACAATGGCAAGCCAACAACAGCACCTTCCTGTCGACACTTTAAGTGTCCTTTGCCGGGCCCGAAAGGGCCCGGCAAGCCCACCAAGCAAGCGCTTGGCTTGTTTATTCCGAATTTTCAGCCATCCTTGCCGGGCCGACATCTGTCGGACTGGCAACAGGACTGTTCCAGAATGGTCGGGGGCTGCAAATCACACTTTAGAGGGATCAAGCAGGACTACCTGCTGGATATAGTCCATTCAAGGATTTTTAAGAACGGGGCAAACGCACACCACGCGGCGATGCAACTTTGAATGATTTCGGGACGACATGGGCTCCCCGCCATTCAGAGCGTTTTTAGAAGTGCTCACTGCCATAACAATAAAAGCACATGGAGTAGCGTCGATGACATCAGTAAACCAGTTCTGGCGCCGGGCGAAACTGCCTCTGGCGGTCAGTCTCGCCTCTACGCTCGCCGGGCCGGCATTCGGCGTCAGTTTCAACGTCGGTGAAATCGAAGGTCAGTTCGACTCGTCCCTCTCCCTGGGGATGAGTGTGTCCACCCAGCAGCCGAACAAGAACCTGATCGGTGTCAACAACGGTGGCAAGGGCCTGTCCCAGACCTCCGACGACGGTCACTTGAACTTCAAGAGCGGGCAAGCCTTTTCGAAGATCTTCAAGGGCATCCATGACCTTGAACTGAAATACGGCGATACCGGCGTCTTCGTACGCGGTAAATACTGGTACGACTTCGCGCTGCAAAACCAGGACCTGGAATTCAAGAACGTCAGCAACGACAGACGCCTGGAAGGCGCCAAGTCGTCGGGTGGGGAAATCCTCGACGCCTTCGTCTACCACAACTACTCCATTGCCAATGAGCCGGGTTCCGTGCGCTTGGGCAAGCAGGTTGTCAACTGGGGTGAAAGTACCTTCATCGGCGGCGGCATCAACGCGATCAACCCGATCGACGTGTCCGCATTCCGTCGTCCCGGTGCCGAGATCAAGGAAGGCCTGATCCCGGTCAACATGTTCTACATCTCGCAAAGCCTGACCGAGAGCCTGTCGGCTCAAGCGTTCTACCAGATCGGCTGGGACCAGACCGTTGTCGACAACTGCGGCACCTTCTTCTCCCAGCCAGACATTATTGCCAACGGTTGCACCGACAATCTGCGCGTCCTGAACAAGCGCTCGACCATCCCGGCCGTCGCCTTGGGGCCTTTGGCCGCGAACGGTGTCGACGTCAACGAAGAAGGTGTACTGGTTCGTCGCGCGGCAGACCGTGATGCGAGCAACGCCGGCCAGTGGGGCGCGGCCTTCAAGTACATGTTCGATCCGCTGGACACCGAGTTCGGTGCCTACTTCATGAACTACCACAGCCGTGCACCGATCTTCAGTGCGACCGGTGCTCCGCAGTCGGTCTATAACGGCGTCAAGGCATTGCCCGGTCCGTTCCAGGCACTGGGGCCGCTGGTGGTCGCGGGTAACTCGCAGTACTTTGTCGAGTACCCGGAAGATATCCGTCTCTACGGCCTGAGCTTCTCCACCACCCTGCCTACCGGTACGGCGTGGAGCGGTGAGATCAGCTACCGGCCGAATGCGCCGGTGCAGTTGAACTCTACCGACATCCTGTTCGCCGGTGTTCGTCCACTGGGTGGTGCGCTGGCCAACGCCTCCTTGCTCAGTGCCGCTCCCGGTGAAGACCTGCACGGCTATCGCCGCAAGGAAATCACCCAGTTCCAGACTACCTTCACACACTTCTTCGATCAGGTCATGGGCGCCCAGCGTCTGACCCTGGTGGGTGAAGTCGGACTGACTCACGTCGGTGGCCTGGAAAGCACGTCCGATGTCCGTTATGGCCGCGATCCGGTCTTTGGTCCGGGCCAACTGCCCTCCACGGGTGGTCTGGACACCTGCTCGCAGATCCTCAACACCTCCACCATCAACGGTGCCGGGCCGGGTGCGGCGACCAACAACCGTAGCAGTAACTGCAACAACGATGGTTTCACCACGGCCAACTCCTGGGGCTACCGCGCCCGGGCCATTTGGGAATACCCGGACGTATTCGCCGGTGTGAACCTCAAGCCTAACGTGGCCTGGTCCCATGACGTCAGCGGTTATTCGCCAGGCCCTGGCGGCAACTTCGAGGAAGGTCGCAAAGCGGTCAGCCTGGGTCTCGATGCCGAGTACCAGAACACCTACACCGCGAGCCTCGCGTACACCAACTTCTTTGGCGGCAAGTACAGCACCGTGGATGATCGCGACTTCGTTGCGCTCAGCGTCGGCGTGAACTTCTAAGCACTGCATCTTCAGGACGAACAACAATATGAAAATAACCAAAAGTCTGTTGCAAGCCGGGGTCCTTGGGCTTTCATTGCTGGCGACCGCGGTCATGGCGGCGGTACCTGCTGGCGAAGCGGACAAGTTGGGCAAGAGCCTGACGCCGATGGGTGCGGAAATGGCAGGCAATGCCGATGGCTCGATCCCGGCCTGGAAACCCATGGAGAAAAGCGCCGGCACCGTCGACAGCAAAGGTTTCCTGTCCAACCCGTATGCCAGTGAGCAACCGCTGTTCACCATCACCGCGCAAAACGTCGACAAGTACAAAGACAAACTGGCGCCGGGCCAATACGCGATGTTCAAGCGTTACCCGGACACCTTCAAAATGCCGGTCTACCCGTCTCATCGTGGCGCGACCGTGCCGGATGATGTGTTCGCCGCCATCAAGAAGAACGCCACCAACACCAACCTGGTGTCTGGCGGCAACGGTCTGGAGAACTTCGAAACCGCCGTGCCGTTCCCGATTCCGAAAAGCGGCGTCGAAGTCATCTGGAACCACATCACCCGCTATCGTGGCGGCAGCGTGACCCGTCTGGTGACCCAGGCCACGCCACAACCGAACGGCTCGTACAGCCTGGTGTACTTCCAGGATCAGTTTGTGTTCCGCGACAAGATGAAGGATTACGACCCGAAAAACCCGGGCAACATCCTGTTCTACTTCAAGCAGAAAGTGACCGCGCCGGCACGTCTGGCCGGTGGTGTGCTGCTGGTGCACGAAACCCTCGACCAGGTGAAGGAACCGCGTTCGGCGTGGGTCTACAACGCCGGTCAGCGTCGTGTGCGTCGGGCCCCGCAAGTGTCGTATGACGGTCCGGGTACGGCTGCCGATGGCCTGCGTACTTCCGATAACCTGGACATGTACAACGGTGCACCGGATCGTTACGACTGGAAGCTCGAAGGCAAGAAAGAGATGTACATCGCCTCCGACAGCTACAAGCTCGATTCACCGACACTCAAGTACGACGACATCATCAAGGCCGGTCACATCAACCAGGACCTGGCGCGTTACGAGTTGCGTCGCGTCTGGCATGTGGTGGCAACCCTGAAGGAAGGTCAGCGTCACATCTACGCCAAGCGTGACTTCTACATTGACGAAGACACCTGGCAAGCCGCGGTCATCGATCACTACGACGGTCGTGGTCAACTCTGGCGTGTGGCTGAAGCCCATGCCGAGAACTACTACGACAAACAAGTGCCGTGGTACGCCCTGGAAGCCCTCTACGACCTGCAGTCCGGCCGCTACCTGGCGTTGGGCATGAAGAACGAAGAGAAACAGTCGTATGACTTCGGCTTCACCGCGACCACCAGTGATTTCACCCCGGCTGCATTGGCTCAGGACGGCGTTCGCTAAGCTAAAGTGTCGTAACACAGAGGCCGCATCCTCGAAAAACGCCCCGACTGGTTCGGGGCGTTTTTTTAGGTGCGCCCAGCATGGGCGCAATGCCAAAGATCGCAGGCTTCGCCAGCGCCTGCAGGAACCGCAATCACCCAAACGCGGCGGTATATTCATATGCCCTTTCGATCTAGTTGGTGTCCTGATTAGAAGAGGTCGCTGTGCTAGCATTCGCCGCTCGAACACGGCCCGCTGGCCGTTCATAAGAAAGCTTTCGTGAGTAGCCATGGTCGACAAACTGACGCATCTGAAACAGCTGGAGGCGGAAAGCATCCACATCATCCGCGAGGTGGCCGCCGAGTTCGACAACCCGGTGATGCTGTACTCCATCGGTAAAGACTCCGCCGTGATGCTGCATCTGGCACGCAAGGCGTTCTTCCCGGGCAAGCTGCCGTTTCCGGTGATGCACGTCGACACCCAATGGAAATTCCAGGAGATGTACAGCTTCCGCGACAAGATGGTCGAAGAGCTGGGCCTTGACCTGATTACCTATGTCAACCCGGAAGGCGTGGCGCAAGGGATCAACCCGTTCACCCACGGCAGTGCCAAGCACACCGACATCATGAAAACCGAAGGCCTGAAACAGGCTTTGGACAAGTACGGCTTCGACGCGGCCTTCGGTGGGGCGCGCCGTGACGAAGAGAAGTCCCGCGCCAAAGAGCGCGTGTATTCGTTCCGCGACAGCAAGCACCGCTGGGACCCGAAAAACCAGCGCCCGGAGCTGTGGAACGTCTACAACGGCAAGGTCAACAAAGGCGAATCGATCCGCGTCTTCCCGTTGTCGAACTGGACCGAGCTGGACATCTGGCAGTACATCTACCTTGAAGGCATTCCGATCGTTCCGCTGTACTTTGCCGCCGAACGCGATGTCATCGAGAAGAACGGCACGCTGATCATGATCGACGACGAGCGCATCCTCGAGCACCTGAGCGACGAAGACAAAGCCCGCATCGTCAAAAAGAAAGTGCGTTTCCGTACCCTTGGCTGCTACCCGTTGACGGGCGCGGTGGAGTCCGAGGCCGAAAGCCTCACGGACATCATTCAGGAAATGCTCCTGACGCGAACTTCCGAGCGCCAGGGCCGAGTCATCGATCACGATGGCGCCGGCTCAATGGAAGACAAAAAACGTCAAGGTTATTTCTAAGGGGCTGTCATGTCGCACCAATCTGATTTGATCAGCGAGGACATCCTCGCCTACCTGGGCCAGCACGAACGTAAAGAGCTTCTGCGCTTTCTGACCTGCGGTAACGTCGACGACGGCAAGAGCACCCTGATCGGGCGCCTGCTGCACGACTCCAAGATGATCTACGAAGACCATCTGGAAGCCATTACCCGCGACTCGAAAAAAGTCGGCACCACCGGTGACGACATCGACCTGGCGTTGCTGGTCGACGGCCTGCAGGCCGAGCGCGAACAAGGCATCACCATCGATGTCGCGTACCGCTATTTCTCCACCGCCAAGCGCAAATTCATCATTGCCGACACCCCTGGCCATGAGCAGTACACCCGCAACATGGCCACCGGTGCATCCACCTGTGACCTGGCGATCATCCTGGTCGACGCCCGTTACGGCGTGCAGACCCAGACCCGCCGCCACAGCTTTATCGCCTCGTTGCTGGGCATCAAGCACATCGTTGTCGCCATCAACAAGATGGACCTCAAGGACTTCGATCAGGGCGTGTTCGAGTCGATCAAGGCCGACTACCTGAAGTTCGCTGAAGGCCTGAAGATGAAGGCCAGCACCATGCACTTCGTGCCGATGTCGGCATTGAAGGGCGATAACGTGGTGAACAAGTCCGAGCGTTCGCCGTGGTACACCGGCCAGTCGCTGATGGAAATCCTTGAAACCGTCGAAGTCGCGGGCGACCGTAACTTCACCGACCTGCGTTTCCCGGTGCAGTACGTCAACCGGCCGAACCTGAACTTCCGTGGTTTCGCCGGCACCCTGGCCAGCGGTATCGTCAAAAAGGGCGACGAAGTCGTGGTGCTGCCGTCGGGCAAGAGCAGCCGCGTGAAATCCATCGTCACCTTCGAAGGTGAGCTGGAGCACGCAGGTCCAGGCCAGGCTGTAACGCTGACCATGGAAGACGAGATCGACATATCCCGTGGCGACCTGCTGGTGCATGCCGACAACGTGCCGCCGGTCACCGACAGCTTCGAAGCGATGCTGGTGTGGATGGCTGAAGAGCCGATGCTGCCGGGCAAGAAATACGACATTAAACGCGCTACCAGTTACGTGCCGGGCTCGATCGCCAGCATCGTCAACAAGGTCGACGTGAACACCCTGGAAGAAGGCCCGGCCAGCGCCTTGCAGCTGAACGAGATCGGTAAGGTCAAGATCAGCCTCGACGCGCCGATTGCACTCGACGGTTATGAAAGCAACCGCACCACCGGCTCGTTCATCATCATCGACCGCTTGACCAACGGCACCGTCGGCGCCGGCATGATTGTCGCCCAGCCTCTGGTTCACGGCAGTGCCACGCATCACGGCAAGTTGGCCCATGTAGCCACAGAAGAACGTGCCCAGCGCTTCGGCCAGCAGCCGGCCACCGTGCTGTTCAGCGGCCTCTCGGGCGCTGGCAAAAGCACCCTGGCCTATGCCGTCGAGCGCAAGCTGTTCGACATGGGCCGTGCGGTGTTTGTGCTCGATGGCCAGAACCTGCGTCACGACCTGAACAAAGGTCTGCCGCAGGATCGCGCCGGGCGCACCGAGAACTGGCGTCGTGCGGCCCACGTTGCGCGTCAGTTCAACGAAGCCGGCTTGCTGACCCTGGCGGCGTTTGTCGCACCGGACGCCGAAGGCCGCGAGCAGGCCAAGGCGCTGATTGGTGGCGAGCGTTTGTTGACGGTCTATGTGCAGGCTTCACCCACTGTTTGCGCCGAGCGCGATCCGCAAGGTTTGTACGCTGCTGGCGGCGACAACATCCCAGGCGATTCCTTCCCGTACGACGTGCCGCTGGACGCCGATCTTGTGGTCGACACACAGACGCTGTCGCTGGAAGAAAGCGTCAAGCACGTGCTGGATCTGCTGCGTAAGCGTGGTGCGATCTAAGCGTTAGCGAAGCATAAAAAACCCGCAGATGAGTGATCATCTGCGGGTTTTTTTGTGTCTGGTCGGACGCCATCGCGAGCAGGCTCGCTCCCACATGGGATCTCTATGGAATACAAATTTTGTGTTCACTAAAAATCAACTGTGTGAGCGAGCCTGCTCGCGATGGGCCGGCACAGACACCCATTACTTGGCGGGGAATTCGCGATGCATCTGTTCGAGCAGCGCATCCTTGTCTTCCCACAACTGGTTGATCCAGCCCTGGAACTCCAGGCGGTACACGCCATCCTGGTCGTAGTTCTTGCCGATGAACTGCGGTGGGATGTTCAGCTCCTGAAAGTGCACCACCACGTCGTTCACGTTGCCGCACAGCAGGTCCCAGTAACCGGGGCGCCCGGCCGGGTAGTGAATGGTCACATTGACGATGGCTTCCAGCTGCTCACCCATGGCATCCAGCACAAACGCGATACCGCCGGCCTTGGGCTTGAGCAGGTAGCGGAACGGCGATTGCTGTTGCGCATGCTTGCTTTCGGTGAAGCGCGTGCCTTCAACGAAGTTGAAAATTCCCACCGGGTTATTGCGGAATTTGTCGCAAGTTTTTCGGGTGGTTTCCAGGTCCTTGCCTTTCTTCTCCGGATACTTCTCCAGATACGCCTTGGAGTAGCGCTTCATGAACGGGAAACCCAACGCCCACCAGGCCAGACCGATCACCGGAACCCAGATCAGCTCTTGCTTGAGGAAGAACTTCAGTGGGCGAATCCGGCGGTTAAGCACGTATTGCAACACCATGATGTCGACCCAGCTCTGGTGGTTGCTCGTGATCAGGTACGAGTGCTGATAATCCAGACCTTCGAGCCCGCTGAGGTGCCAGCGGGTTTGGCCTATCAGGTTCATCCATGCCTTGTTGTTGCTGATCCATGCCTCGTGGGTATGGTTCATCAGCCAATGGGTGAAGCGCTGGGTGAGGGCGAATGGCAACACCTTGAAGATCGCCACGCAGAACAGAAACGAGCACAACAGAAGGGTGTTCAACGCCAACAACAGCGAGGCGATCACGCCCCGCAGAGGCGCAGGTAGAAAATCCAGCATTTAAATATCCAAAGGTCGGTTGGCGGCTTGAATCGCAGTCAGGGCGATGGTGTAGACGATGTCGTCGACCTGAGCGCCGCGCGGCAAATCATTGACTGGTTTGCGCAGGCCTTGCAGCATCGGTCCGAGGCTGACGCAGTCGGCACTGCGCTGCACGGCTTTGTGGGTGGTGTTGCCGGTGTTCAGATCAGGGAAAATGAACACCGTGGCCCGACCGGCCACCTGACTGTTAGGTGCCAGTTGCCGAGCCACGTCTTCGTTGGCCGCAGCGTCGTACTGCAACGGCCCGTCGATCAGCAGCGCGTTTTGCGCTTCATGGGCGAGCAAGGTGGCCTCGCGGACTTTCTCGACTTCTTCGCCGCTGGCGGACTCGCCGCTGGAATAGCTGAGCATCGCCACCCGTGGCGTGATTCCGAAGGCCGCGGCAGAGTCGGCGCTTTGCAGGGCGATTTCGGCCAGCTCGCTGGCGCTCGGGTGCGGGTTCATGATGCAGTCGCCGTAGACCAGCACTTCCTCCGGGAACAGCATGAAAAACACCGACGACACCAGCGTGCAGCCGGGTGCGGTCTTGATCAGTTGCAGGGCTGGGCGAATGGTATTGGCGGTGGAATGGATGACCCCGGACACCAGCCCGTCGACTTCATCCAGCGCCAGCATCATGGTGCCGATCACCACGGTGTCTTCCAGTTGCTGCTCGGCCATCGGGGCGTTGAGACTTTTGGTCTTGCGCAGCGCGACCATCGGCTCGACATAACGCTGACGGATCAGGTCCGGGTCGAGAATTTCCAGGCCTTCAGGCAACTCGATGCCTTGGGCGCGAGCGACCGCTTGCACGTCCTCAGGTTTGGCCAGCAACACGCAACGAGCGATGCCACGCGCCTGGCAGATCGCGGCCGCCTGCACGGTCAGCGGTTCGCTGCCTTCGGGCAGGACGATGCGTTTGTTGGCCGCCTGGGCGCGCTGGATCAATTGATAGCGGAACACTGCCGGCGACAGGCGCATTTCACGCGGCGTGCCGCAGCGCTGGTGCAGCCAGTTGGCGTCGAGGTGGCTGGCGACGAAGTCGGTGATGATCTCCGCACGCTCGCGGTCGTCGATCGGGATTTCCTTGTTCAATCCGTTCAACTGGTTGGCGGTGTCGTAGGAGCCGGTGCTCACCGACAGCACGGGCAGGCCAGCCTGCAAGGCGCCTCGGCAGAGGTCCATGATCCGTGGGTCGGGCAGGGTGCCGCTGGTCAGCAGCAGCCCGGCCAACGGTACGCCATTGATCGCCGCGAGGCTGACAGCAAGGATGATGTCGTCGCGATCACCGGGGGTCACTACCAGCACGCCGGGTTTGAGCAGTTCCACCGTGTTGCGCATGGTGCGGGCGCAAATGATGATCTTGCTCATGCGCCGGGTTTCGTAGTCGCCGGCGTTGAGCACTTGAGCGCCCATCAAATCGGCCACGTCGCGGGTGCGTGGTGCGTTCAGTTCTGGCTGGAACGGAATGCAGCCCAACAGGCGGAAGTCACCGCTGCGCAACAACGGTGAGTGTTCCTTCAAGCGGGCGGCGAAGGCCTCCATGCTTTCTTCGGTTTTGACCTTGTTGAGGATCACACCGAGCACTTTCGGATCCTTCGGGCCGCCGAACAATTGCGCCTGCAACTCGACCCGACCGGACAGTTCGGTGAGCACTTCGTTTTCCGGTGCCGAGACCAGAATCACTTCGGCATCCAGGCTTTTCGCCAGGTGCAGGTTGACCCGTGCGGCGTAGCTGGCGCTGCGGGTCGGGACCATGCCTTCAACGATCAGCACGTCTTTGCCGATGGCGGCTTGCTGGTACAGGGTAATGATTTCTTCCAGCAGCTCATCCAGTTGGCCGTCGCCGAGCATCCGCTCGACGTGGGCCAGGCCCAGCGGCTGCGGTGGCTTCAGGCCGTGGGTGCGGGCAATCAGTTCGGTGGAGCGTTCAGGACCGGTGTCGCCAGGGTGCGGCTGGGCAATCGGCTTGAAGAAGCCGACTTTCAGCCCGGCCCGCTCAAGGGTACGTACCAGCCCGAGGCTGATGGAGGTCAGACCCACACCAAAATCGGTGGGTGCGATAAAAAAAGTTTGCATGCGGATTCTCTGGAGGTGCATGGCAATGGCGACGGCCTATATCTGGCTGTCTGCCGAAATCAGACGTCAAGGTTATCGCTAACCGAGCCTTGAGCGCACCAACCGCAATCAAAGGGCTGGCCTATTTTTTCAATGCGTTTGGCTGGGTCCAGCACCCAGGCCCGTGATTGCCACGGTGGCTGGTGGCGCAGATGCTGGGTATGGCCGCAGGAAAGCTCGACAACCCAGTGTCCATCCTCGTCCTGATGGAAGCCTTTTATCGTCGACGCTGTCCAAGCAACCCGTCCGTCCGGGTTCCGTTCGCTTTCGGGCGTTTGCTTCGCTAAACTTGTCCATTCTTCATTCTTATGCAAAAGGTCTCGCCCCATGCTGATCGCCGCCAATAAGGCTGTCTCCATTGACTATACCCTGACCAACGACGCTGGTGAGGTCATCGACAGCTCTGCCGGCGGCGCACCGCTGGTTTACCTGCAAGGCGCAGGTAACATCATCCCGGGCCTGGAAAAAGCCCTGGAAGGTAAAGCAGTCGGTGAAGAACTGAAAGTCTCCGTAGAACCTGAAGAGGCCTATGGCGAATACTCTGCCGAACTGGTCAGCACCCTGAGCCGCAGCATGTTCGAAGGCGTCGACGAACTGGAAGTGGGCATGCAGTTCCACGCTTCCGCGCCAGACGGCCAGATGCAAATCGTCACCATCCGTGATCTGGACGGCGACGACGTGACCGTTGACGGCAACCACCCGTTGGCAGGCCAGCGTTTGACCTTCCAGGTCAAAATCGTTGACATCCGTGATGCCAGCCAGGAAGAAATCGCTCATGGTCACGTCCATGGCGAAGGTGGCCATCACCACTGATTTTCTGCGCTAAGCTCACAGAACTGGAGAGGCGCCCGAGGGGCGCCTTTTTAGTCCGCGGCTGTCCTTGGCGACATCACCAAGTGGCTGTTTCGAGAAGAACACGGGAAATTTGGAGTTCGTCATGAGTGCTTTTCACGACCTTACATTGAAAACTTTGGATGGCCAGGAGTTACCTCTGGCGCCCTTCAAAGGGCACGTCGTGCTGGTGGTCAACGTCGCCTCCAAGTGTGGTTTGACCCCACAGTACGCTGCTCTGGAAAACCTCTACCAGCAATACAAGGCCAAGGGCTTCAGCGTGCTGGGTTTGCCGTGCAATCAATTTGCCGGACAAGAGCCAGGCACTGAAAACGAGATCAAGGAATTCTGCAGCCTCAACTACGGCGTGACCTTCCCGCTGTCCAGCAAGCTGGAAGTCAACGGTCACGATCGCCATCAGTTGTACCGGTTGTTGGCGGGTGAGGGCGCGGAATTCCCGGGTGACATTACCTGGAACTTCGAGAAATTCCTTCTGGGTAAAGATGGCCGAGTATTGGCGCGTTTCTCGCCACGTACTGCGCCAGATGATCCGACTATCGTTCAGGCGATCGAAAAAGCCCTGGTCTGATTACGTCACTGGCAGGATCTGGCAAACCGGCTCCTGCCCCCTCTTGTTTCTGTCTTTTAACCCTTAATCACTGCAATCAATAGTGCTATTCAAAGCGCTACCTACTCCATATTATCGCCGTCATAAACCTCGCGTCTCTGTGGAGTACCGCATGCCCGTCAAAGCCTTGTTCAAACCGTTCAACCTCGGCGCCCTGGAGTTGCCGACCCGTGTAGTCATGGCGCCGATGACCCGTTCGTTTTCCCCGGGCGGCGTGCCGAATTCGAAAGTCATCGAGTACTACCGCCGTCGCGCCGCCGCAGGTGTGGGTCTGATCATCACCGAGGGCACCACGGTGGGCCACAAGGCCTCCAACGGTTACCCGAACGTCCCGCATTTTTACGGCGAAGCGGCGTTGGCCGGCTGGGAAAAAGTCGTTGAGGCGGTGCACGCCGAAGGCGGCAAGATCGTTCCGCAGTTGTGGCACGTCGGCAGCGTCCGGCGCATCGGCACTGAACCGGACGCCAGCGTGCCGGGCTACGGGCCGTCGGAAAAACTCAAGGACGACCAGGTCGTGGTTCACGGCATGACTAAACAGGACATCCAGGACGTCATCGCAGCCTTCGCTCAGGCCGCGAAGGATGCACAGAGCATCGGCATGGACGGCGTGGAGATCCACGGTGCCCACGGCTATCTGGTCGACCAGTTCTTCTGGGAAGGCAGCAACCAGCGCACCGACGAATACGGCGGCAGCCTGGCCAACCGTTCGCGCTTTGCCATTGAACTGATCCAGGCCGTGCGTGCGGCGGTCGGTCCGAACTACCCGATCATCTTCCGTTTCTCCCAGTGGAAGCAGCAGGACTACACTGCGCGTCTGGTGCAAACCCCGGAGGCGTTGGGTGAGTTTCTCCAGCCGCTGTCCGATGCTGGCGTGGATATCTTCCACTGCTCGACGCGGCGTTTCTGGGAGCCGGAGTTCGACGGTTCCGAGCTGAACCTGGCTGGCTGGACCCGCAAGCTGACGGGCAAGCCGACCATCACCGTGGGCAGTGTGGGGCTGGACGGCGAGTTCCTGCAGTTCATGGTCAACACTGACAAAGTCGCGCAGCCGGCCAGTCTGGAGAAACTGCTCGAGCGCTTGAACAACGACGAGTTCGACCTGGTGGCCGTAGGTCGCGCCTTGCTGGTCGACCCGGACTGGGCGCTGAAAGTGCGCGAAGGTCGCGAGCAGGACATCCTGCCGTTCAGTCGTGAGGCGTTGATGACGCTGGTTTGATCAAAGGGGGCATGGCCAGCAAAGGCTGTGCCCCTGTTTGTACCTCGCAAGCCCCGCGCAACTGCCCTTCAAACTGCTCGATGATTGCCCCCCAACCCTGCCGGCTGGCGTGCTGACGCGCGTTGAGTCGCATGCAGCGCAAGGTTTCTGCCTCTTCCAGCAGCCAGCTGGCGGCATCGCAAAATGCTTCTTCGTCCCCTGGCATTGCCAGTACGCCGTTGTAACCATGGCGAATATGCTGAGCGGCGGCTGCCTGATCGTAGGCGACCACACCCAACCCGGAGGCCAGTGCTTCCAGTACCACGTTGCCGAAGGTTTCGGTGAGGCTCGGAAACAGAAACAGATCCCCGGACGCATAGTGACAAGCCAACGCTTCGCCGCGCTGTGAGCCGCAGAAGATGGCCTCGGGCAGCTCCTGTTCCAGCATCGCACGCTGCGGGCCATCACCGACCACGATCAGCTTTATCCGTCGCTGTGGATAAGTTGCCTGCAGGGTCTGGAAGCATCGCTTGAGCAGACCCATGTTTTTTTCCTGGGCGAGCCGGCCGACGTGAATCACCGCGACATCGTCGCTCTCCAGACCCCAGCTTTCACGCAGCGAACCAAGCCGTTTGGCCGGGTGAAACAGCTGACTGTCAACGCCACGGGACAGCAGCGCCAGGCGCTCGAAGTGCCGACGCTCCAGCTCCATGCGCTGGCTGGCACTGGGCACCAGGGTCAGCTTGGAGCGGTTATGGAACCAGCGCAGGTAATGCGTCAGTAACCGGGTCAACAGCCCTAGACCGTACTGGTTGGAATACTGCTGGAAGTTGGTGTGAAAACCGCTCACCACCGAAATACCCAGCCGCCGCGCCGCTCGCAAGGCCGATAAACCCAACGGCCCTTCGGTGGCAATGTAGAGCACGTCCGGGCGATGACGCTTCCAGCGCCGCAGCAATTTGTGCATCGACGACTGACCCCATTGCAGCCCCGGATAACCCGGCAGCGGCCAGCCGCGGCAGAGCAGCAGCTCATCGTCACTGAGGCGGGTTTGATCGCTGCCCTGGCGCGGTCGCACCAGTTCTACCAGATGACCACGCGCGCGCAGGCCATCGCACAAGCGGCCAAGGGTATTGGCCACGCCGTTGATTTCCGGAGGGAAGGTTTCGGTGATCAGAGTGATATGCAGAGCTGTCGTCATGACCTCAGTGTCGGCTGAGGCCATGTCGCCATTGTGTCAGCGCGATGATGGATTTGTGACGCAATCAGGCCGGCTTGGCCACCAGGTTTTCCGCACCACGCTCGCGCACCCAAAACAACGTCGCGCCCGCCACGGCGGCCGACATCATCAGGATGTTCACCACCGGAATCAGCAGTGCCAGATAGACGATGCCGCCGAAGCTCATGCTCTGCCAGCGCTTCTCGCGCAGCCAGGCGAGCATGTCCTGCCAGCTCATTTTGTGGTTGTCCGCCGGGTAGTCGATGTACTGGATCGCCATCATCCATATGCCGAACAGCAGCCACAGCGGCGCAGCGATCAGGTTGACCACCGGGATGAACGAAAGGATGAGCAGCGCGAGGGTTCTGGGCAGGAAGTAGCCGAGTTTGAGCATTTCCCGGGCGAATGTACGCGGGATCATGGCGATCAGTTCACCCCAGCTGAAGGTCGGGAAGTCGTCAGTGCCGCGCACCACCACCTCGACTTTTTCCGCGAGAAAACTGTTGAAAGGCGCGGCGATCACGTTGGCGAACAGGGTGAAGGTGAAGAACACCATCAACACCACCAGAATGACGAACAGTGGCCAGAGCACATAGCTGAGAAAACTCAGCCAGCTGGGCAGTGAAGGCATCAGGGTGTCGACCCACAGGCTGAACTGATGGCTGGCCAGGTAAATCAATCCGACGAACAGCACCAGGTTGATGGCCAGCGGCAACAGCACGAACAAACGCAGGCCGGGACTCAAGACCAGCTTCAGGCCTTCGCGCAGGTATTGCGGGCCGGACAGAACGGGGGCGGGCATAGCGTGCTCCGAGCAATGAGAAAACGCGCCGACCTTACCGGCTTTGCCACACAGGCGAAAGCGCGGTAACGGCATCGACATTAACTGTAACAAAGGCGCCTTTAAATCAGCCTCATGGGGATAGAGACCGCCTATGAGCTGGATTGTTAAACCGTATTTCCTTAATCTTCGCCTCCTCGATACGCTGCACCCATTATTTTTCAGGGCTGTCCAACTACGGCACTTCCCCAAGTGCTTGCACAGTCCTTTTTTATTCCAGCCGGTCAATCCGGCATTCCGCGCCAGGTAGTACCGGCCGGTCGATAGGAGTGAGTCATGTCTGATGTACGTCATTCGCGAGTGATTATTCTCGGTTCCGGCCCTGCCGGTTACAGCGCTGCGGTCTATGCGGCCCGCGCTAACCTCAAGCCGTTGCTGATCACTGGCATGCAGGCTGGCGGTCAACTGACCACCACCACCGAAGTCGACAACTGGCCAGGTGACGTGCATGGCCTGACCGGCCCGGCACTGATGGAGCGGATGAAAGAGCACGCCGAGCGCTTTGAGACCGAAATCGTTTTCGACCACATCAACGCCGTCGACTTCGCTGCCAAGCCATACACCCTGACGGGCGACAGCGCCACGTACACCTGCGACGCGCTGATCATCGCGACCGGCGCCAGTGCCCGTTACCTGGGCCTGCCGTCGGAAGAAACCTTCATGGGCAAAGGCGTGTCGGCCTGCGCAACCTGCGATGGTTTCTTCTACCGCAACCGTGAAGTGGCCGTGGTCGGAGGTGGTAACACCGCTGTTGAAGAGGCGTTGTACCTGGCCAATATCGCCAGCAAGGTGACCCTGATTCACCGTCGCGAAACCTTCCGCGCCGAGAAAATCCTGATCGACAAGCTGCACGCGCGGGTTGCCGAAGGCAAGATCGTCCTCAAGCTGAACTCGACTCTGGACGAAGTGCTGGGCGACAACATGGGTGTGACCGGTGCACGCTTGAAGAACAACGACGGCAGCTTCGACGAGCTGAAAGTCGACGGCGTGTTCATCGCCATCGGCCACACCCCGAACACTTCGTTGTTTGAAGGCCAGCTGACCTTGAAAGACGGTTATCTGGTGGTGCAGGGCGGCCGTGAAGGCAACGCGACGGCGACCAGCCTCGAAGGGATCTTCGCTGCCGGCGACGTGGCTGACCACGTTTACCGTCAGGCGATCACCTCGGCCGGCGCCGGCTGCATGGCCGCACTGGACGCAGAGCGTTACCTGGACGACCTGCAGAACGCCAAGTTCTGAACTCGTTGAAATGAAAAAACCGGCCTTGGCCGGTTTTTTTTTGCCCGCGATTTCACAGGCAACGCCGTTCATTGTGGGAGCGAGCCTGCTCGCGATGGCGGCCTTACATTCAGCACTTGTGGCGGCTGACATACCGCTATCGCGAGCAGGCTCGCTCCCACAGGGTGTTGCATTCAATCTGGGAATCAGCGGCGAGTCAGTGGCTGTGCTTCGAACTTCACACCGGCCAAACCATGGGCAATCAACGCGCGGATATTGCCATGATCGCTGCCGTCCGGCGTAGCAACCACCGCGCGGTAATGCTCACCAAACGCCAGTAACGCTTCTTCAGCGCTCAAGCCTTCCAGTAGCGCCAGGCCGAGGGTCTTGCACGAGCCTTCGTTCTGTCCGGCGGCGTTCTCTACGCCACCGTTGTTGAACGCCTGTGGCTGGTAATCGTAGCCAGCGGCGATGAACGCCAGGGTCTGGGCGAAGGTATGTTCGCCGCTCTTGAGGCTGGCGCGCAGGGTGTTCAGGTCAGTCATGGGTTTTTCCTTTGGCGAACGCCGCTTGCTGGTCGGCGTTGGCTTCTTGCTGGTATTGGGCTTTCCACTCGGCGTATGGCATGCCGTAAACCACTTCGCGGGCGTCATCGAGGCTGACCTCGATCTGACGTTCGTCGGCGGCGGCCTTGTACCACTTGGACAGGCAGTTGCGGCAGAAACCCGAGAGGTTCATCAGGTCGATGTTCTGCACATCCTTGCGGCTGTCCAGGTGCGCGACCAGTCGGCGGAAAGCGGCGGCTTCAAGTTCCAGGCGTTGTTGTTCGGTCATGATGGGCTCGGTGCAATCAAATCGTGGCGCGGATAATAAAAGCCTGGCGGATTATGTGCCAGGCACGGTCAGCGGCTCGCGGCGAGGGTAATCGATACCGACTCGGCGAAACGCAGGGCGTGGGGTTTGTCGACTTCGACTTCGGCGTAGAGCACGCTCTGGTTGGCCATGATCAGGTCGAGTAACTCCTGGGTCAGGCGTTCGAGCAGGGCGAACCGGTTGCCCTCCACGTGGGCGATGATCGCCTTGGTGATGGTGCGGTAATTGAGCGCGTGGTCGATGTCGTTGTCGCGCACGGCGTCTTGCGCGGCATAGAGGATGGTCAGGTTGATCAGCACATCCTGCTTGTTGAGGATTTCGTCCTCATTGATTCCGATGAAGGTCCGCAGACACAGGTCCTTGACCCGGATACGGGCCATTCCTGGTTGAAGTTGTGGCATTGCTACTTGCTCCGTCCAATCAATTGCAGGAACTCCTGGCGGGTGTTGCTCGAATCGCGGAAGGCGCCGAGCATCACCGAGGTGTTCATGGTCGAATTCTGTTTTTCGACGCCGCGCATCATCATGCACATGTGCTGGGCCTCGATCACTACCGCAACACCGGCGGCCTGCGTCACGCGTTGTACCGCCTCGGCGATTTCCCGGGTGAGGTTTTCCTGGATCTGCAAACGCCGGGCGAACATGTCGACGATTCGCGCGATCTTCGACAGGCCCAGCACCTTGCCGGTAGGAATATAAGCCACATGGGCCTTGCCGATGAAGGGCAGTATGTGATGTTCACAGAGCGAGTAGAGCTCAATGTTGTCGACGATCACCATTTCATCGTTGTCAGAGTCGAACAGCGCGCCGTTGACGATCTCGTCGACGCTCTGCTCGTAACCATGACACAGGTACTGCATGGCCTTGGCGGCACGCATCGGGGTGTCTTGCAAACCTTCGCGATCGGGGTCTTCACCGACGCCGATCAGGATCTCGCGGTAGCTCTGGGACAGGGATAAGGTCATGGAACATCCTCGCGGGGGCGGCTTACTTGAGGTGCCGCCCGCCGTTGACAGTCAGGGTCGTGCCGGTGACGTAAGGGTTTTCCAGCAAATAGCGCAGGCTCTGGTAGATAACCTCACTGCCGGGTTCGATACCCAGCGCGGATTTGGCCAGGGCCCTGGCGCGGTACGCCGCGTCGTCGTCGGGGTTAAACAGTAGCAGGGCCGGCGCGATACCGTTGACCTTGATTGTCGGTGCGTATTTTGCGGCGAAGGACAGGGTCAGGCTGTCGAGCCCGGCTTTACTGGCGCAGTAGGCGATGTGCTTGCTGCTGCCCTTGCGCGTGACATCGTCGCTGATATGCACAATGTCAGCAGGGCTTGAGCGCTCCAGCAAGTCAGCACAATGCAGGTTGATCAGATAGGGCGCAAGCATGTGCACGCTGAACATCTGGGTGAATGCAGCCACTTCGGTGTCAGGCGTTTCGGCCAGCCATGCGGAAGCGTTATGTACAATCGCCCGCAAGCTCTGGGTATGGGCTTTCAGTTCGGTGATGAACGCCAGGATCCCGGCCTCGCTGGAGAAGTCGGCATACAGGGCTGTCGCGCCAAGGTCACGCAGGGTTTGCACGCCTGGGCGTTCGCTGCGGTAACTGATGATCACGCGGTGACCGTCTTCCAGCAGCCGCTGGGCACAATGCAGGCCGACGCGCTGGCTGGCGCCCGTGATGAGAATCGGAGCTGGGAATGAGGTCATGTACGGCTCGGTTCGCGGGTATGGCAAAACTATACCAGCGATCCCGGCTGCCAAGGCTGGTAATCCATTGTGCTGTCAGTGCACCACGTTGTTGGGCGGCAGGTGGCCCAGCCGCTCGGTCAGGCGGATTCGCTGGATCGGATCGTCACTGAGCAACAACGCATGCTCCAGGTCGAAACGCTCGGCGTTGGGGCAGTCCAGACGCTGATAGAGGCTGGCGCGGGCCAGGTAGTCGCTGGCGCTGGCATTGCCGAGCTCCAGCACCCGCTCGGCATCGATCAGCGCGTCGATGTTGTCGTCGTTGGTCAAATGCAGCTGACGCAAGTTGCGCGACAGCCGCTGGAGCATGTGGATCGGTTCGCTCGTGAGCAGATGCTCGGCGTTGAGCTGCATGTTCGGGCCGTACTGGCGTTGCAGCAGTTCGCGGCAATCGTTGGGGTACAAGCGCCGACCGCCACAGGGGTCGAGCAAGTGGTCGGCGCCCGGTACTCGCAACAGGAAATGTCCGGGGAAGTTGACCCCGACCATGGGAATCTCCAGGCGTCGAGCCAACTCCAGCGCAATCAGCCCCAGTGCCAGCGGTTGGCCGCGCCGGCGTTCCAGCACCTTGTTGAGCAACGCCGCCTGCGGGCGCAGCGGGGTGGATTCGTCATGTTGATAGCCCATGTCATTGAGTCGTCGCAACAACGGTTGGCCCAACTCGCTGACCGGCAACATCGGCAAGCCTGCACTGACCCGGTGTTGCAGGTCCTTGAACTGTTCCAGCAGCACGTCGGGTTTCACCTGCGGATCGTGTTCGGCAGCGATCCACAGCGCCGCTTCGAGGAGCGCCGGTGGCGAGCGTTGCAGACAGGCGAAAAAAGCTTGGCGCGGGTTCATCAAAATCTCCGGCGAATGCCTCGTTTTAGCCCCGTCTCAGGCATTCGTCCAGTGCTCTACACATGGTGTTGCAGGTTATGTCTTAAAGTGTTCAAAGCTTTCCTGTTTATTCCGGTGCGCTTCAGCAATTTTCAGCCGCAAGCCTATACTGGCGACTACAAGAAGTGATTCGGGAGCTCGACGATGTTCGCTCTCATGCAAAGCACTCGCCTTGAATCGCTGCACCTGAGCGTTGACCCGGTGACCGGATTGAAGGCGGTGATTGCCATTCATTGCAGCCGTTTGGGCCCCGCCCTCGGTGGCTGCCGTTACCTTGCCTATCCCGACGATGAAAGCGCCGTGATGGATGCTGTGCGCCTGGCGCAAGGCATGAGTTACAAGGCCGCTTTGGCCGGGTTGGCGCAGGGTGGTGGGGTGGCGGTGATCATTCGCCCGCCTCACGTAGAAAACCGCGCGGCCTTGTTCGAGGCCTTCGGACGCGTTGTCGAACAGCTCGACGGTCGCTATATAACCGCCATCGACAGCGGCACCTCGGTCGCTGACATGGACTGCATTGCCCAGACCACCCAGCATGTCACCAGCACCACTGCCGCCGGCGATCCGGCGCCGCATGCCGCCATGGGGGTGTTCGCCGGTATTCGTTCCACCGCCATGGCCCGGTTGGGCAGCGACAACCTCGAAGGCCTGCGGGTGGCGATCCAGGGGTTGGGCAATGTCGGTTATTCCCTCGCCGAGCAACTGCATGCCGCCGGGGCCGAATTGCTGGTCAGTGACATCGACGCCGGCAAGGTGCAACTGGCCATGGAGCAATTGGGTGCCCATCCGATTGCCAACGATTCGCTGCTCAGCACCCCGTGCGACATCCTCGCGCCTTGCGGGCTGGGCGCGGTACTCAACAGCCACAGCGTTGCGCAGTTGCGTTGCGCCGCGGTGGCGGGTTCGGCCAATAACCAGCTGACCAATCTGTTCGTTGCCGATCAGCTGGAAAATCGCGGGATTCTGTATGCGCCGGACTACGTGATCAATTCCGGTGGGTTGATTTACGTCGCCCTGAAACACCACGGCGAAGAGCTGTCGACGATCACCGCTCACCTCTCGAAAATCAGCAGTCGACTGACCGAAGTGTTCGCCCACGCTCAAGCCGAAAAACGCTCGCCGGCGCGGGTTGCGGACGAGTTGGCGGAGCGTTTGCTTTATCGCTAAGAGCTGCGGCCTTACCCCGGCCGACTGGCTCGAGAAGCCCGCGCCACAAGCGCCGAGCGCAACAGCAACACGCATACCCCTCGCGTGCAAGGAGCTGCGTCATGCCCCATAACAAGGTCGACCTTCTCTACACCCGCTATTTATCCCCCGACGGTCAGGCATTGAGTGAACTTCCCGCCTGGGCCGACGATTTCAATCTGCTGACCCGCCTCTACCGGCAAATGGTCCTGACCCGTCTCTTCGATCAAAAAGCCGTCGCCTTGCAACGCACCGGGCGCATCGGGACTTACGCGCCCACCCTCGGCCAGGAAGCGATTGGCGTGGCGGTCGGGAGCCTGATGCATCCTGAAGACGTGCTAATCCCGTATTACCGCGACACCGCCGTGCAATTGATGCGCGGGGTGCGCATGGAAGAGATTTTGCTGTACTGGGGCGGCGATGAGCGCGGCGGCGACTTTGCCGAACCCTCGGCGGTCGAGGACTTCCCGATCTGCGTGCCGATCGCCACCCAGGCGCTGCACGCGTGCGGCGTCGCCAGTGCGTTCAAGATTCGCGGGGAGCACCGGGTTGCCGTGACCACCTGCGGCGATGGCGCCACCAGCAAGGGCGACTTTCTGGAAGCCTTGAACGTTGCGGGTGCCTGGCAGTTGCCGGTGGTGTTCGTGATCAACAACAACCAATGGGCGATCTCGGTGCCACGGCGGATTCAGTGCGCGGCGCCGACCCTGGCGCAGAAGGCGATGGGTGCTGGCTTTCATGGCGAGCAGGTCGACGGTAACGACATACTCGCGGTTTACGACCGGGTGCAAATTGCCCTTGAACGAGCGCGTCACGGTAAAGGCCCGGTATTGCTGGAGTGCGTGAGTTATCGACTGGGCGATCACACCACCGCAGACGACGCGACCCGTTATCGCCCGGCTGATGAGGTCAAGCAGGCCTGGCTTGAAGAGCCGGTCAAGCGCTTGCAACGTTTTCTGGCCGGGCAGGGCGTGTGGGACGAGGGGCGCGAGCAGGCGCTGATCGCCGAGTGTCAGGCTCAGGTGCAGGGCGCTGTGGATAACTTCGACGTGGCCGGCCATCAGTCACCCGAATCGGTGATCGATCACGTTTATGCAAAGTGGCCGGCCGCTCTGGCCGAGCAGCGTGAGTGGCTGCTCGAACGGGCGGCGCGACGTGCAGGAGGCCCCGGCCATGAGTAACGGCAAAGTTACGCTACTGGAGGCGGTCAACCTGGCGTTGCACCGGGCCATGAGAGAAGACGAAAACGTCATTGTGCTCGGTGAAGACGTCGGCGTGAACGGTGGCGTATTTCGCGCTACTCAAGGATTGCGCGACAGTTTTGGTTTCAAGCGGGTGATCGATACCCCGCTGGCCGAAACCATGCTCGGCGGCCTGGTGATTGGCATGGCCGCCCAAGGTTTGAAACCGGTGCTGGAAATCCAGTTCATGGGCTTCATCTACGCCACCATGGAGCACCTGGTGTCCCACGCCAGCCGCATGCGCAACCGCACACGCGGGCGGATCACCTGCCCGATGGTGCTGCGCACGCCGATGGGCGCGGGAATTCGCGCGCCGGAACATCACAGTGAAAGCACCGAGGCGCTGTTTGCGCATATCCCGGGGCTGCGGGTGTTGATTCCTTCATCGCCGGCGCGGGCTTATGGCCTGTTACTGGCGGCCATCGATGACCCGGACCCGGTGCTGTTCCTCGAACCGACGCGGCTCTACCGGATGAACCCGCAACCGTTGATCGACGATGGCAAGCGTCTGCCGCTCGATACGTGTTTCACCTTGCGTGAAGGCAGCGATATCACCCTGATCAGTTGGGGGGCCAGCGTCATGGAAACTTTGCAGGCCGCCACTGCACTGGCCGAGCAGGGGATTTCGGCCGAGGTGATTGATGTCGCCTGCATCAAACCGCTGGACCTCGACACGCTGGAAGCCTCGGTGCGCAAGACGGGTCGTTGCGTGATCGTTCATGAAGCGCCACGCACCTGCGGTGTCGGCGCGGAAATCGCCGCCAGCCTCTACGAACGTGCGTTGCTGGAGATGCAGGCGCCGATTCTGCGGGTCACCGCGCCGGACATTCCGCCACCGCTGTATCGGCAAGAACTGCTGTACATGCCGAATGTCGAAGACATCCTTCACGCCTGCGACAGCGTGCTGCTGCACCACTTCTAAAGAGACGCCTGAGGCCCGGGAGGCTGCGATGAAATATTTCAAACTGCCCGATCTGGGCGAAGGGCTGCAAGAAGCGGAAATCGTCGAATGGCACGTCAAGGTTGGCGATACGGTGAAGGCCGATCAACTGCTGGTCTCGGTGGAAACCGCCAAGGCCCTGGTGGATATTCCCGCGCCCTACGACGGTGTGGTGGCGAAAACCTACGGTGCTGAAGGTGACATCCTGCACGTCGGCGAACCCTTGCTGGGGTATGAAGGCGAGGCGGATGCCGGCACGGTGGTGGGACGGCTTGAAGGCGGCGGTAGCAGTCAGGACGATCAGTTTTTTGTCGGTGCCGCGCCCTCGACCCGAGAACACATGAGCGCCCGCGCCACCCCGGCGGTGCGGCAACTGGCCCGGCAATTGGGCGTCGACTTGAGTGGGTTGAGCGGGTCCGGCCCCGATGGGCTTATCACCCGCTGCGATGTTGAAAGTGCCTCGCAGACCGAGCTCGACAAATTTGGTGGAGAGAAACTGCGCGGGGTGCGCCGCAGCATGGCGCTGAACATGGCCAGGTCCCACGCGGAAGTGGTGCCGGTGACGATTTTCGCCGATGCCGATCTGCATCGCTGGGGCCGTGCGCGTGAGCCGTTGATCCGCCTGGCCAAAGCCATGGCGGCCGCGTGTGCCGTGGAGCCGGTGCTTAACAGCGGGTTTGATGGCAAGACCTTGTCGATCAAACACTACGACACCCTGGATTTGGGCATTGCCGTCGACACCCCGGATGGCTTGTTCGTGCCGGTGCTGCGTGATGTCGGCAATCGCTCGTCAGCCGATTTGAAAGAGGGCGTGACCCGCTTGCGCGCCGACGTGCAGGCGCGTTCGATCCCGGCCAAGGAAATGATGGGCGCGACCCTGACCTTGTCGAACTTCGGCACCTTGTTCGGGCGCTACGCCAACCCGGTGGTGGTACCGCCGCAAGTGGCAATTCTTGCCGCAGGCGCCATTCGCGATGAGCCGGTAGCGGTGGAGGGCAAGGTGGTGGTGCATCCGATACTGCCGCTGTCGCTGACCTTCGATCACCGGGTGGTGACCGGCGGTGAGGCGGCACGCTTTTTCAAGGTGTTGGTCGAGGCATTGGAACAGCCAGACGGTTGAAATCCAGGCATGAAAAAGGCCCTGAGTCAGTGACTCAGGGCCTATTCAATTCGGGCGTTGTTTACTTGGCGGGCTTAGCGGATTTGACCGGCTTGGCAGGCTCGGCTGATTCGGTAGGCTCAGCGGGTTCAACAGCTTCAGCAGGTACGTTGAGCAATTCGGACAGGGCGTCCGGTTGGCTCTTGAATGCCTTGGCGAACACATCGCGATTTTTCGCCATGTAGATCCCGGCTTCTTCCACCTGTTGCTCGGTCAGGGACGGAACCGCTTTTTGCAACACTTCAGCCAGCAGTTCGGCCAGTTCGAGCATTTTGTCATGACGGTCAGCTTCGGCTTTATCCATGAACAAGCGCTCCAGATCTCGGCTGCTGCGGTATACCACTTCGACGGCCATTCACCACCTCACATGCCTTCACGATAGTTGTCTTTTTCGACTACTGTATTTATATACAGCCAAAAGAATAAGCGAATCCAGGTGCTTTGGGTAGTGGCTTTTTAATGTAGACGGGTTTCAGTGTTTGTCAGCAACACCGATCGTTTCTGCAGAAGTGTCCAGCTGAACCCGATTACCATCTCACTCCCTGCCGCTGGCCTTTTTTCTGCATGCAGAACTACCGTCACGTCGAACCCGCATCATCGGCCGAGCCGACCTAAGGAAGAACTACCGTGAATATCAATTGGGCTGAAAAACTTCGCCAGAACGTCCATGAGCTGGCCGAGTCGCTGGGCAATCTGTTCGTCGAGACGTTCCATTACATGGCGCTGTTCGCCATTGGTGCGGTCACTGCCTGGGCGGCGGTGATGGAGTTTTTGCAGATGATCGAGGCGGGGAACATCAAGATCGATGACATCCTGCTGCTGTTCATCTACCTCGAGTTGGGGGCGATGGTCGGGATTTACTTCAAGACCAACCACATGCCGGTGCGGTTTCTGATTTACGTGGCGATCACTGCGTTGACGCGCCTGCTGATCTCCAACGTGTCGCACCACAACCCGCCGGACATCGGGATCATCTACCTGTGCGGCGGGATTCTGCTGCTGGCGTTTTCGATTCTGGTGGTGCGCTATGCCTCCTCGCAATTCCCCTCGGTGAAAATCGAACACCCGCAACGCAAGACGGGTGCGGGCTCCGGCGAACATCCGGAAGTCGAGAAGGGCGAGCTTTAAAGCCTTGTCGGCAGGGGCGGTTGACCCTTGCGTGACGACGGTGGCAGCTTGAGGTTGTCGCCGTTGGTCATGGCTTCGAGGATCGCCACGGCGCTGTGGCCCTGTTGGATGGCCATGCCGAACTGAATGCTTTGCACCAGCCGTTTCAGGCGTTGTGGGTCATTGCGTTGTTCGGCGCTGATCATCCGTTTGGCGACGATTCGGCCGGCGTTGGAAAGGGTCAGCATGATGCTGCCGTCGAGCCCCTGAATGCTCAGGTTGATCTGATAATCCGGTGCAAAAGCGTCGGTAATCAGTTGAAAGGGGTTATCCATAATGCGTCACCGCTTGATTGGATCGTGCAGTTATTGACCGATCGTGATCAGGGTTGGTTCGCTTTTCCTGACCACCGGCAGGCCGTTCGCTGAGGTTTCAACAACATCCCTATTCCTCAATACTGACGAAGCAAGGGACATGCCGGTCCTGTTCCGGGTCAATAAACAGGCAATAAAAAGGCGAGCACTCGGTGGCTCGCCTTTTTCATTCCTGGTCCGTTTCAGGGCATGACGGAGTAGATGATCGCTGACAGTGCGATCAAGCCAATCAACACCACGAACACGTTCGAGGCTTGCCCCGAATACTGGCGCAGCGACGGCACACGGCGGATCGCGTACATCGGCATCAGGAACAGCAAACAAGCGATCACCGGCCCACCGAGGGTTTCGATCATGCCCAGGATGCTCGGGTTGAAGGTCGCCACGGCCCAGCAGCTGAGGATCATGAACAGCGCGGTGGCGCGGTTCAGCCAGCTCGCCGACATCACCCGGCCACGGCCGCGCAGGCTTTTCACGATCAGGCCCTGAAAGCCTTCGCTGGCGCCGATGTAGTGGCCGAGGAAGGATTTGGTGATCGCCACCAGTGCAATCAACGGCGCGGCATAAGCGATCACCGGGGTCTGGAAGTGGTTGGCCAGGTACGACAGGATCGAAATGTTCTGCGCTTTCGCTGCCGCAAGGTCAGCCGGCGACAGGGCCAGCACGCAGCTGAAGCAGAAGAACATCACCGTCACCACCATCATGCTGTGGGCGAGGGCGAGGATGCCGCTGCTTTTTGGCTCGGCCTGGGCACCGTAACGCTGTTTCTGATCGACGGCGAAGGCGGAGATGATCGGCGAATGGTTGAACGAGAACACCATCACCGGGATCGCCAGCCACAGGGTTTTGAAGAACAGCGGCAGCGGCATGCCTTCACTGGCCGAGGCGAAGAACGCGCCGTTCCAGTTCGGGATCAGGCTCACTCCGAGCAACAGCAACGCCGCAACAAACGGGTAAACCAGCACGCTCATGCATTTGACGATCACGCCTTGGCCGCAACGCACGATCGCCATCAGACCCAGAATCAGCGCCAGCGACAGCACCGCGCGCGGTGGCGGCGCGATGTGCAATTGATGCTCCATGAAGCTGCTGAGGGTGTTGGTCAGCGCCACGCTGTACACCAGCAGAATCGGGAAGATCGCAAAGAAGTACAGCAGGGTGATCAGCTTGCCGGCGCCGATGCCGAAGTGTTCTTCCACCACTTCGGTGATGTCCCCGGAACGTCCTGACAACACAAAGCGAGTCAGGCCACGGTGGGCGAAGAAGGTCATTGGAAAGGCCAGCAGCGCCAGCACCAGCAATGGCCAGAAACCGCCAACGCCAGCATTGATCGGCAGGAACAGCGTGCCCGCGCCAATCGCCGTGCCGTAAAGGCCGAGCATCCAGGTGGTGTCGTGTTTGCTCCAGCCTTTGGTGACCGTAGCGGTTTCGCGCTTGAGTTCTACAGCGGGATTATCGGCAGCAGGTGTACGTACATCGGTCATCGGTATCGCCTCGTTATTATTTTTACTCGGGCTCACGTCAGGCAGACCGTTTCAAACGGTCTGCCGGGGGCGGTCAGGGAATGCGCCTCAGCACTCCACCCAGCTGACAGCCAGGCCACCCCGTGAAGTCTCTTTGTATTTGTCGTGCATGTCGGCGCCGGTATCGCGCATGGTGCGGATCACCCGGTCCAGCGAGATGAAGTGTTTGCCGTCGCCGCGCAGGGCCATTTGCGTGGCGTTGATCGCCTTCACGGCGGCAATCGCGTTGCGCTCGATGCACGGCACCTGAACCAGCCCGCCGACCGGGTCGCAGGTCAGGCCGAGGTTGTGTTCCAGGCCGATTTCGGCGGCGTTTTCCAGCTGCTCGGGCGTCGCGCCCAATACGTCGGCGAGGCCGGCAGCGGCCATGGCGCACGCGGAACCGACTTCGCCCTGGCAACCGACTTCGGCGCCGGAGATCGAGGCGTTTTTCTTGCAGAGGATGCCCACCGACGCCGCGGCGAGGAAGAACGCGACGACATCGTCGTCCGAGGCCTCGGGGTTGAACTTCATGTAGTAATGCAGCACTGCCGGGATGATCCCCGCTGCGCCGTTGGTCGGTGCGGTGACCATGCGCCCACCGGCAGCGTTTTCTTCGTTTACGGCGAGGGCGAACAGGTTGACCCATTCCATTGCCGAGAGGGTCGAACTGATCACGTTCGGCTTGCCGATTTCCAGCAGGCTGCGGTGCAGTTTCGCTGCACGGCGCGGCACATCCAGACCTCCCGGCAGTACACCTTCGTGGCGCAAACCTTGTTCGACGCACTCACGCATCACCGACCAGATGTGCAGCAGGCCTTTGCGGATTTCCGCGTCGCTGCGCCAGGCCCGTTCGTTGGCCATCATCAGCTCGGAAACCCGCAGGCCGTGCTGGTTGCACAAGGACAGGAGTTCGGCGGCGCTGGAAAAATCGTACGGCAACACCACGTCGCTGATTGCCGGCACGCCTGACTCGGCTTCGGCTGCTTCGACGATGAAACCGCCGCCAACCGAGTAGTAAGTTTGTTCCCACAGTTGGCCGTTTTCGCCAAAGGCTGTCAGTGACATGGCATTGGGGTGGTAGGGCAGGCTTTCGTTGAGCAGCAGCAAGTCGCGCTGCCAATCGAAGGCAATGTTCTGGCGACCGGCCAGCAGCAGTTCGCCACGTTCACGCAACTGCTGGATACGTGGACCGATGCTGGTGGGGTCGATGCTGTCGGGCCACTCGCCCATCAAACCCATCACGCAGGCACGGTCGGTGGCGTGGCCGACGCCGGTGGCGGAAAGCGAGCCATAGAGACGGACTTCCACACGCCGGACTTGCCCCAGCAACCCCTGGTCAACCAGCGATTGGGCGAAGGTCGCGGCGGCGCGCATCGGGCCGACGGTGTGGGAGCTGGACGGACCGATGCCAACTTTGAAGAGATCGAAAACACTGATAGCCATGCTAAAGCCTTACAAGTAATGGAGTAGGAATCGCTGCCATTTTTTGTAGGACAAGCGCAATGTCGGCGATACTGCCTACCTCGGTCAGCCCTGACCAACGAAACTTCCTAAGACAGGCTTTAGTAGGACTAAACGATGAGTCGTCAATTTCATGCCCAGACCTATGTCTGGCTGCATGTGTTTTCCTGTGCGGCACGCCACTTGTCGTTCACCCGCTGTGCCGAAGAACTGCACATCACGCCCGGCGCCGTGAGCCAGCAAATCCGCCAGTTGGAAGAGCGCTTGGGTTTTCGCCTGTTTCACCGCCGCGCCCGGGGTGTCGAATTGAGTGCCGAAGGCCAGCGCCTGGCGATTACGGTCAACGAAGCCTATGGCAGCATCGACGCGGAATTGCGCCGGCTGGATGCGGGGATGATCAGCGGCATCCTGCGCTTGCGCTCGATCCCCTCGTTTCTCGGCAAATGGCTGACCCCGCGCCTGCCGCGTTTGCAGCAGCGCTTTCCGGATATCCAGTTGCGGCTGGTGGCCGAGGACAGCAGCGTGGCGCTGCACGAAGGCGACTTCGACCTGGCCATCGACCTGAACGACGGGAGTTACCCGGGATTGTTATCCACAGCTTTGCTCGATGAGCAGATTTTCCCGGTCTGCGCACCGAGCCTGTTGCGGGGACGACCACCGCTGCATGGGCCGGCGGATCTGGTGCATTTTCCGTTGTTGCATGACATCACCGCCTGGCGCGGCAGTTATGAATACGCGGAATGGGAGTTTTACCTGAACGCCATCGGCTTCGACGGCGCGGACGTGCGGCGTGGGCATACCTTCAACCGCAACCACCTGACCATCGAGGCAGCGATTGCCGGGATGGGTGTAGCCATCGCCCGGCGGACCTTGCTCAACGATGAGCTGGAGCGTGGGACGCTGATCGTGCCGTTTGGCGTCGCGGTGCCCAATTACAAACGCTATGTGTTGCTGTATTCACCGGGTGCACTGAGCCATCCCGGCGTGCGCGCGGTGCATGACTGGCTGGTGGAAGAGGCGGAGATTTTTCGCGGGATGCACCCGTTGGGCGAGGGGCAATTGTGAGGATTTGTTGCTGCATTGCAGGGCGACCCAACTCCCGACATTAACAGCGCTTTTGCCCGTTGTCCGACTTTTTTTGCGTATGAATATTTATCTTTTTTTAGGGGTTGAATTGTTTCTCGGTCTGCCCAACTCTGTAACCAAGAGGTCACGGTCACCCAGGTTTCAAACACTGCACCGGACCTCTCGCGAGCTAGCTGAAATAAGGGATGAACTATGCAAATCCAAGTCAATAGCGATAACCATATTCAAAGCAGCATCCGACTGGAGGAGTGGGTACGTACTACCATTGAGAGCACGCTCGAACGTTACGAAGAAGACCTGACACGGGTCGAAGTCCACCTGCGGGACGAGAACGGCGATAAACCCGGACCACACGACATGCGCTGCCAGCTTGAAGCGCGGCCAAAAGGCCATCAACCGGTTTCCGTTACTCATAAAGCCGCGACACTGGAACTGGCCATCGACGGGGCGGCCGCCAAGCTTGAACACGCGCTGGAACACCTGTTCGGCAAATTGCGCGGTAAACGCGCCAGCGTGACACCGATCAGTTCTGGTGCCCATGCCGATGCGCTGCTTGAAGAAGAATTTCTTGAAAACGAACAGGCCGCGCTCAATAGCTGATGCCTGAAACACTCTTACCACCCCAATGAAAACGGGCCTGCATTTGCAGGCCCGTTTTGTTTGGGGGTATTGATATCCCGTGGCGAGGGAGCTTGCTCCCGCTCGGCTGCGAAGCAGTCGTAAAACCTGCTACCCAGCTTCACCTGACACAGCTCATTGGATGATTTTGGGGCCGCTGCGCGCCCCAGCGGGAGCAAGCTCCCTCGCCACGCTAGGGCCGTGGGCAGTTATTAGAACGCCACCGACGTCTGCAGATACACCGTTCGCGGTTCGCCCACGTACTTGCCCTTATTGTTGTCGTCAAACGAGCGGGTGAAGTATTGGTGGTTGAACAGGTTCTTCACCCCGACGGCGACGGTCAAATCCGACAGCTGTGGACCGAAGTCATAGGCGGCGCGGCTGCTGAACAGCATGTAGCCCGGGATGGTGCCGACGTTGCCAGCGGCATTTTCCCTGGAGGTGTTGGCGTTGTCGGCGAACTGGTCGCTCTGGTAGCTGCTGTCCAGGTTGAGCTTCCACGGACCTTCGGTGTAACCGACGCCGAGCGTGCCCTTGTGTCGTGAGGAGAACGGTACGCGATTGCCCTTGTTCGGCCCGTCTTCGCGGATGATCGCGTCGACGAACGCGTAGGTGGCGTAGACATCGAAGCCGGCCAGCGCCGGGTTCAAACCTTCCAGCGCGTAGTTGACGCTGGTCTCGATCCCCTGATGCCGCGTCTCGCCGCGAGCAATCACCGAGTCGTTGGTCTGGTTGCTTTCGTACTGGTTGTCGAAGTTGATCAGGAACGCGCCAATTTCGGCGCGCAGGTTGCCGTTGTCATAACGAGTACCGAGTTCCCAGGTCCGGGCTTTCTCCGGTTTGACTTCACCGCTGGTCACACGATTGGGCATCTGGCTGTATTGCACGCTGCCGAATGAGCCTTCGGTGTTGGCATAGAGGTTCCAGCTGTCGGTCAGGTGATAGAGCACGTTCAACGCTGGCAGCGCGGTGTTGTAGTTGCCTTTGTAGTTGACGTTGGTCAGGTTGTTGGTCTGTTGCGACTCGATCATCTCGTAGCGGATGCCCGGAGTGATGGTCCACTTGCCGATGTCGATCCGGTCATCAACGAAAAATGCATTGGCCTCGGTACCGCCACGGGTGTCGCGGTCATTGCGGCTGTCAGTGCTGGGCAGTTGCTGGTTGGCGCTGATCGGTGTGCGGTAGCGCAATTCGTGGCCGGCTTCGTTGAGATAGCGGTAGCCGACGCCGACTTCGTGGCTGCTCTGGCCGAGGTCGAAGCCCTGGGCGAAACGGGTTTCCACACCACGTACCCAGTACTCGCGCGGAGAAAGCGAGAGGAAGCTGCCCTGATCCAGATAGCCGCTGCGCAGGGTCTTGGTGAAGAAGCTGTTGACGGTGAATTCGCGGCGGTCTTCCTGATAGCGATAGCCGACGTTGAACATCGTCCGACGGCCCCAGAACTGATCGTACGGGCGGGTCGACTGATACGGGTCGGCCTTGTAGTCGGCGACGTTCAGGCCGCCGGGCATGTCGGCCGTGCCTTCGTAATACTGGGCCATGGCGTTGAAGCTGTTGGCCTCGTCGAGCTGGTATTTACCCTTGAGAATCAGGTCGTCGATTTCGCTGTCGCTGTGTTCGCGCCAGTCGCCACCACGGGTGCCGGAATACAGGATCGCCCCGCCCAAACCGTTGTCGGCGGTGCCACCGGCCAGCAGGTTACCGGTGGTCTTGAAACCGTCCTGGCTGGAGGAGGGGCTGGTTTCAGTCTGCAAGCCACCTTTGACGGTCGGCTCATCGGGGATCGCCCGAGTCACGAAGTTGACGATGCCGCCAACGTTCTGCGGACCGTAGCGCACCGCGCCGCCACCGCGCACCACATCCACGGCGTCCATGTTGCCCATGCTGATCGGGGCGAACGACAATTGCGGCTGCCCGTAGGGAGCGAACGGCACCGGGATGCCGTCCATCAACACGGTCGAGCGCGAGGCCAGGCGTGGGTTGAGGCCACGAATGCCGAAGTTCAGCGCCATGTCATGGCTGCCGGTGCCGTTGTTTTCCGGAGCGTTGACACCGGGGACGCGGTTCAGCACGTCACGGGCCTGGGTCGCGCCCTGGCGTTCGAAGGCTTCACGACGGACCACATCGCGGGCGCCCGGATGTTCGAACACGTTGATTTGTGCGGCATCGCCCAGCCAGTCGCCGACCACGCTGGACGTGCCCAGCACCAGCGCGGCGGGTGCTGTGTTGGCATCGACTGGTTGCAGGCTGAACGCGTTGTCACCTTCGGCCCGTGCTTGCAGGCCAGTGCCTTCGAGCAATGCCTTCAAGCCGGCTTCGGTGCTGTAGCTGCCTTCCAGGCCACGGCTTTGCACGCCGCTGGTGGTCTGCGAGCCAAACGAGATCAGCACGCCCGCTTCACGACCAAACTGGTTCAGCGCACTTTCCAAAGAGGCCGGGGCGATGTGGTAGAGCTTGGCTTCGGCGGCAACGGCCAGAGGCAAGACACCGAAGCTCAGGCTGGCGCCCAACAGTAGTTGACGCAGCGAGCGGGCAAGGGGCGTGAGACGGGTGGGCATGAAGAGAGTCCTGAGAAGGTGCGAATCAAGGGGGGCTTTCCTTCTCTGTCACGCCAGATCTGAAAAACGGCTCACTGAAAATGAAAATATTTGAGCGGTGCGCTGCCTGGGTCACGCCCGTGCCTGGACGGTCACCCAATACCGGGTAAAGTGTTTCACTTTGACCGGCAGGCTGATTTCCAGCAGGTCGAGAATTCGCTCGCTGTCGTCAATCGGATAGCTGCCAGAAATCAACAGGTCGGCGACCTGCGCATCGCAGTTGAGTTGGCCACGGCGATAGCGGCCCAGTTCAGCGAGAAAATCCGCCAGGCGCATGTGAGCGGCCACCAGCATGCCGTCGACCCAGGCGCCGCTGTTCGCGTCCAGCGCCCGGGGTGAGTCCCAGTTGCGGCCGTTGAAACTCAGTTGCTGGTTTTTCTCCATCAGCAACGTTGAACCGCTGTTGGACACCAGCTCGACGCGGCCATCCAACACCGCCACCTGAGTGCGCTCGCTGAACTGCCGCACATTCAAGCGCGCAGCATGCGGGAGAAGAATGCCCTGAGCGGTCAGCAGTTGCAGCGGTCGAGGGTCCTTGGCGCTGGTCAGCAGGATTTCACCTTCAAGCAGGTGAATCAGCCGTTGCTGACCATCGATGCGCACATCGACCGAGCTGTTGGTGTTGAGCTGCAACTGGCTGCCATCACTGAGCTGCAATTTACGGCGTTGACCGATCGGGCTGCGGTAGTCGGCCAGTAGCGGTGTCAGCGGATTGTGCTCACGCAAACCCCAGGTAGCGGCCGAGCCGGCGCCAAGAATCAGCAACAGTTTGAGTGCCTGACGGCGGCTGCCGGACTTCGGTGCGTTGAGGGTCGAATGAACCAGCGGCGACGACAAACCGCGCAATCGCTGGTTGACCCGCTGGATATGTTCCCAGGCTCGTTGATGTTCGCTGTGGGCGTTCAACCAGTGTTGCCAGGCGTGTTGCTGGCGCGGACTGAGCGGGCCTTCCTGCATTTCGATCAGCCAATGCACGGCTTGCTCGGCCACCTGCGAAGAGAAATCCGCTGGGCTGTTCAGGGCTGGGTTCATGGCGATGCTCACAGGGCGAAGTAGCAGCGCAGGGCGGCTTTGTTCAAATGACGTTTGACCGTGGCGATGGAAATACTCAGCTCCCGGGCGATCTCGCCATAGCTGAGGCCATCGACCTGGGCCAGCAGAAAGGCGCGCTTGACCGGGCGCGGCAGGCCGTTGAGCAACTGGTCGAGCTCCATCAGGGTTTGCAAGATGATCGCTTTGTCTTCTTCCGACGGCGCAGCCATTTCCGGCAGTTGTGCCAACGCCTCAAGGTAAGCGCGTTCCAGGTCCTGACGACGGTAATGGTTGAACAACACCCGTTTGGCGATGGTCGTGAGGAACGCCCGCGGCTCGATGATCTGCGGTGTTTCCCGTGCGCTCAGAACCCGGATGAAGGTGTCTTGCGCCAGGTCGGCGGCGCTGTGCGGGCAGCCGAGCCTGCGCCGCAACCAACCCGTGAGCCAGTTGTGATGGGCGTGATAGAGAACTTCGACGGTATTGGATGGTTGCAACGCGACCACTCCGACAGCATTCAGAGGCGTTAGAGAACAAGAATTGTTCGCATTGTAGTGGTGAGTCCCTGTCTCCGGCAATCAATGCCGACCGACTGAGTAACGTTCTCTGATCGGAGTCTTTTGCATATGAGAATATTTATCATTAATATTGGCGCACGTTGACCCTGTGCAGGGTACGGACCACGTCGAGTCGACCTTTGATGATCACCACGCCCCCTGAACCCCAGAACGCTGACGGTACCGATAGCCCGGGCGGTCGCGCGTATTTTTTGCAGGTGTTTTTGTCCCAGCGTTCGCAAATGGAAGCGTTGGTCAGTCGGCGAGTGGGCTGTCGGGCGACGGCTGCCGACCTGGTGCAGGATTTGTTTTTGCGTTTCTGGCGTCGACCGCTGGTGCACGTTGAAGAGCTCAGCACTTACCTGCTGCGCTGCGCCGGGAACATTGCCATCGACCATCTGCGCAGCGAAGGCGCGCGGGTACGACTCAACGAAGGCTGGCTGCCCGAGCAACAGCACAACCTGAGTGTAGAGCCGCAAGCGGCGCTGGAAGCCGGCAATGACCTGCGTCATGTCGAGGCGGCGTTGCGCCGTTTGCCCGAACGTACCCGGCAGATTTTTTTGCTCAACCGCATTCACGGACGCAAGTACGCCGAAATCGCCAAGGCCATGGGGCTTTCCCAAAGTGCCGTGGAAAAACATATGATGCGCGCCCTCGAAGCCTGCAAGGCCAGTCTGCGAGAGACCCCATCGCGCAGGCCAGGGACAGCACCGTGAATCACACCGCTCGCGTCACTCCGACGCCCGCTCAGGAGCAGGCCGCGCTGGCCTGGTTGAGCCTGTTGCACGATCAGCCGAGCAGTGGCGATCACGCGACGTTCAGCCGTTGGTTACAGGCCGATCCGGCACATGCCCAAGCCTATTCCCTGGCACAGGTGGTCTGGGAAATGAGCGAAGTGCCTGCCCGTACCCTGGCTGAGGAAGAGGCGCTTGCCTTGCAGGGTTACCTCAATGCGATGAGCCGCTCCAGGCGTTCCAGCGTGCGGCGTTGGTCGGGCGGTTTGGCCATGGCAGCCTGCTTGCTGCTGATGGTTTCAATAGGCGCCGGTTGGCAACCATCGCGTTGGCTCGATGATTTCGGCGCCGACTACGTCTCGGCGCCGGGCGAAGTGCGTAGCGTGACCCTGGCCGACCACTCCCAAGTCACCCTCGATGCCGACAGCGCCATTGCCGTGGATTTCAGCCACGGTGAACGGCGCGTTCAGCTGCGTCGCGGCGCCGCTTTCTTCAACGTGACCCATACCGGCGAGCCTTTTGTGGTCGACGCTGAAAAGGGCCAGGCGCGGGTGCTCGGCACGCAATTCGAAGTGCGAGTACAGCAAGCAGGCGTGCAGGTGACGGTGCTGTCGGGACGCGTCGGTGTAACGCCGACCAAGGGCGCCGAGCAGCAGGTGCTGACAGCCGGTCAGCAAGTGGCTTATGGCACCGGCGCTGCGGAAAAACTCCACGCCGTCGACAGCGAAGCACAACTGGCCTGGCGTCAGGGTTGGCTCAATTACTACAAGTTACCTTTGGCCGACGTGGTGAAGGACCTCGGCCGGCATTACCCCGGACGCATCATCGTGCTTAACGACGACCTGGCCGCACGGCGGATCAGTGGCAGCTTTCCAAGCAAAGATCCGCAAGCGGTGCTTGACTCCCTGCAAGGGGTGTTGGGGTTCGAGCAGCATAATTTGCTGGGGCGGATGATCATTTTGCGCTGATACCGAACAAGGATGAACCTATGTCACGTCTCTCCCTGCCAAGGCTGCTCAGTGCAGTGGCCCTGGCCATCGTCGCGCTGGGCGGTTGCTCGCATGTTCAGCCACCAGCACAACCGGTTGCCGTGAACATCGTGGCGATCAACGACCTGCACGGTTACTTGCAGGCCAACCCGTATTCGGTTCGTGACAGCACCGCCGCTGACGGGGCACGCACGCTCAAGGCCGGGGGCATTGCGACCCTCGGCGGGATGCTGACGCAACTGCGCAAGGACGATCCGCAGTTACTGTTCATCGGTGCCGGCGACCTGGTGGGCGGCAGTCCGCCGCTGTCGGCGATGTGGGCTGACGAACCGACGCTCGAAGCGCTGCGGTACATGAACATGAAACTCAGCGCCATCGGCAATCATGAGCTGGACAACGGCAAGGCGGAGTTCCTGCGTCAGCTCAATGGGGGCTGCGAATCTATTCGTCCGACCAAGGCCTGCCAGTTTCGCGCCCACTATCCCGGCAGTGGTTTCCCGTACCTGGCGGCGAACCTGATCGACACCGACACCGGTAAAACCCTGTTGCCGCCGTACCGTATCGAAGAGGTGAAAGGCCAGAAGATCGCTTTTGTCGGTGCGGTGCTGCGCGATGTTGCGTCCGTGGTCAGTGCCAAGGGCATGCAGGGTTTGCGTGCCGAGGACGAAGCCGAGTCGATCAACCGGCTGATCCCGGAGCTCAACCGCCAGGGCGTCAATGCGATTGTTGCGGTGGTGCACCAGGGCGGCTCAACCCCCGAACCTTATGACAAACAGGACTGCAGCCAACTGAGCGGCGATATCGTTAATGTGGCCAAGCGTCTTGATCCGGCGGTCGATGTGTTGATCACCGGGCATTCCCATCAGGGTTATCTGTGCAAGGTCGGCTCTCTGCTGGTGACCCAGGGCAGTTCCTATGGGCATCTGATGACCCACCTGACGCTTGACGTGACCCCCGGTCAGCATCGGGTCACGCGTATTCAAGCGGTCAATTTGCTGGCCGATCCGGCGCAGTATCCCGCCGATCCGCAGATGCTCGCTTTGCAGCGGGAAGTCGAAGCGCGCAGCAATAACGTGCTGCTCAAACCCGTCGGCGCCATTGCGGTTTCACCGATCACTCGACGTGCCGATGCGGCGGGAGAGACGCCGTTGGGCGACTTGATCGCTGATGCTCAACTGGCGACTGGCGCTGCACATGGCGCACAAATCGCTTTCATGAACAACGGCGGCATTCGAGGTGACTTTGCCCTGGAGCCAGGTCAAAAACGCCTGAACTATGGGCAGCTGGCAACGGTGCAACCGTTCAACAACACCCTGATCGCCTTCGACCTGAACGGACGGCAACTCGAACAATTGCTCAATCAACAATGGAAGGCAGAAGGCGGCGTGAATGTGCTGCAAGTCTCCAAAGGCTTCAGCTATCGCTGGGATTCCACACGTCCGCTGAACAGTCGGGTGATCCCCGGCAGTGTTCGCCTTAACGGTAAACCGCTGCAGCCCGAGCACACTTATCGGCTGGTGATGAACGGATTTCTGGCCGACGGTGGCGATCGTTTCAGCCTTTTCAAGCAGGGAACCAACCGTAGGGATTTGCAAGTGACGGACCTGGATAGCCTGATCGACTACCTGCACCGCATGGATCAGCAAGGCAAACCCGTTGGTTCGGCGCGCAGTGCCGGTCGCATCGTGAAGGTGAAATAGGGCTGTTGGCGGTCATACCTGTCAGGCATGGCCCTTACTCGTAGCAGCTGTCGAGCCTGCGAGGCTGCGTTCGGCTGCGAAGCAGTCGTGACATCAGGCAGCGCGTTCTTTCAGGTAAACCGCACACGCAGGATTTGCGAGGACTGCGTCCTCGAACGCAGCCTCGCAGGCTCGGCAGCTGCTACGGACCGCGTGATGGCAGCTGTGGAAGGGGCGTTGAAACTATTTTCATTTTTCGTGTGAGGTAAACCCGAGTGACATCCGTGTAGTGGTGAAAGTGCGATTCATTCGCATCCGTAGCTTTTCTACACAGGTCATGAGCAATGAAGTCCAGGGCAACATTGGTGGCAGGCGGTTCGGTTAAACAGTGGATTGGTGCTTCTGCGCTGGCCGTGTCGGCGTTGGCCTTGTTACCGCTGAGCGTGGCGTGCGCCGCGCAGTCCAGCGAGCAACACAGCGCGCTGTTCACGTTCAGCATCGCGGCCAAACCCTTGCCCCAGGCCCTGAGCGACTTCAGCCGGGTCACCGGCATCAGTGTGGTTTACACCGATGAGGCGCCTTTCGGTCTCGACGCGCCGGCCATCAATGGCGAGATGAGCGCCGAACAAGCCATGCAGCGCTTGTTGAGCAAATCCGGTTTCACTTTCCGCCAGAGCGACTCCCACACCCTGGCGCTTGAGCCACAGCCCACCGAAGGCACCTTGAGCCTCGGTGCGACCACCATCACCTCGGTGGTGCAGCAGCCGATGAGCTATCAGCCGCCGTCCACCACCTCAGTGGTACGTTCCTCGGCCTCGCTCCAGGAAATCCCCCAGACCATCAACGTCGTCCCGGCCCAGGTGCTGCGCGATCAAGTGCCGCGCAATCTGGACGATGCGCTGGCCAACGTCAGCGGCATCACCCAGGGCAACACCCTGGGCAGTACTCAGGATTCGGTAATGACTCGCGGTTTCGGCGACAACCGCAACGGCTCAATCATGCGCGACGGCATGCCACTCGTGCAGGGCCGAGCCATGAATGCCTCGGTGGACCGGGTCGAAGTGCTCAAGGGGCCGGCGTCCTTGCTCTACGGGATTCAGGACCCGGGCGGGGTGGTGAACCTGGTCAGCAAGAAGCCTGAGTTACAGCAATACAATGCCGTGACCTTGCGCGGTTCAACCTATGGCAGCGGCAAGAATGGCAGCGGCGGCAGTCTCGACAGCACCGGTGCCCTGGGGGATTCGGGGCTGGCCTACCGCATGGTGCTGGACCACGAAGACGAGGATTACTGGCGCAATTTCGGCACCAATCGCCAGACCCTGATTGCACCCTCCCTGGCCTGGTATGGCGAAAGCACCAAGCTGCTGTTTGCCTACGAGCACCGTGAATTCCTGACACCATTCGACCGGGGCACGGCCATCGACCCGCGCACCAATCATCCACTGGACATCCCCAGCGATCGACGTCTCGACGAGCCGTTCAACAACATGGAAGGCCGTTCGGACCTGTACCATTTCGAAGCCGACCACGAACTCAATGACAACTGGAAAGCCCACTTCGGTTACAGCTGGAACCGCGAAACCTACGACGCCAGCCAGGTTCGCATCACCGCCATCGACACCCATAAAGGCACACTGACCCGCAGCATGGACGGCACCCAGGGCGCCCTGACCACCGACCGTTTCACCACCGCCAGCCTCGAAGGCAAGGTCGATGTGGCCGGCATGCAACACGATCTGGTGTTCGGTGTGGATGACGAATACCGCAAGATCTACCGCGCCGACCTGATCCGTCAGAAGAGCCAGTTCCCGTCCTTCAGTTATCTGGACCCGGTCTACGGCCGTGAAGTCGCGGGCACCACGGTCAGCGCTCCGGACAGCGATCAAACCGATTTGCTGCGCAGCGATTCGATATTTTTGCAGGACTCGATCCACCTGAATGACCAGTGGATTCTGGTGGCTGGCGGACGCTTCCAAGAGTACGACCAGTACGCCGGCAAGGGCCGCCCGTTCAAGGCCAACACCGACAGCAACGGCCAGAAGTGGGTGCCGCGCGCCGGTCTGGTGTATCGCTACACCGATGAACTGTCGTTCTACGGCAGCTACACCGAGTCCTTCAAACCGAACTCGACCATCGCGCCATTGAGCGGTAGCACGATCGTTCTCGATGGCGGCATTGCACCGGAAGAAGCCAAGTCCTGGGAGCTGGGGGCCAAGCTGGATATCCCGGGCCGCGTGACCGGCAACATCGCGCTGTTCGATATCAAGAAACGCAACGTACTGGTGGCCAACTCCGAGAACCCGCTGGTCACCACCTACAGCGCGGCCGGTGAAGTGCGCTCCCGTGGCCTGGAAATGGACCTGACCGGCCAGTTGAGCGATCGCTGGAGCATGATCGGCAGCTACGCCTACACCGACGCCGAGGTCACCGAAGACCCGGTCTACAAAGGCAAGCAACTGCAAAACGTGGCGAAGAACAGTGGCTCGCTGTCGGCGGTTTATGACTTTGGCAGCATCGTCGGTGGTGACCAGTTGCGGGTGGGCGCAGGCGCCCGTTATGTCGGCGAGCGGGCCGGCAACGCGGTGAACGACTTCGACCTGCCGAGCTACACCGTGGCCGACGCCTTCGCCACCTATGACACCAAACTCGACGGGCAGAAGGTCAAGTTCCAGCTCAACGTGAAAAACCTCTTCGACCGCACTTACTACACCTCGGCCGTCAGCCGGTTCTTTGTGTCGATGGGTGATTCGCGTCAGGTGTCGTTGTCCAGCACCCTGGAGTTCTGATGAAAACCTTGAAGATTGCAATTTTTGCGCTGGTATTCAGCGGCGCGGCGTTTGCCGAGCCCGCACCGGATGCTCGGGTTTACCATCGCGAGCAGCAGGTGACCTTGCCCGGCTCCGGAGACAGCTGGGGCTTTGTCGCTCTCGACCCGACACGGCCTTATCTGTTTCTGGCCCGTCGGGAAAACGGCCTGAGCGTGTTCGATGTCGACCAACAACGTCTGCTGAAAACCATCGACGGCTCAGAGGGCGCCAACGGCGTGGTGTTCGTGCCGACATTGAACCGGGTATTTGTACTCAACACCGACGGCAGCCTGGGCGTGGTCGAGTTATCCACACTCAAACTGCTCAAGCGTATCCCGGTGGCCCAGAGCAACCTCAACAGCGCGGTGTATGAACCGCGCACGGGTCAGGTGATCATCGTCAGCGGCCGGCGTGCCGATCGTTCAACCTTGTTTGTGTTCGATCCGAAACAGGAACGCATCAGCGCCGCGCATGAGCTGGACGTGAAGAAAATCGACCCGTTACTGGTCAAGGACGATGGCAGCTTCTTCCTGCCGATGCGCGATGAAGGCAAGGTCGCACGGTTCTCGGCAAGCAGTTTTGAAGTCCTCGATACCTGGCAGTTCGAAGGCTGCACGCGGCCCAGTGCCCTGGCGCAGGATGCCGAACGCGGGCGTTTGTTCATTGCTTGCCGAGGCGACAAACCGCAACTGGTCGTCGCCGATCTTCAGAGCGGCGCATTGAAGGCCCGTCTGCCGATCACCCGTGACGTCAACGCCCTGGCCTATGACGCGGACAACCGACAGTTGCTGATTCCCAGTGGAGTCGATGCCAGCCTGAGCATCGTCAAGCAGCTCGATGCCGATCACTATCTGGCGCAGGCCAGCGTCAGCACCTTGCCGATGGCCTACAACATGGCGTTCGATCCGCTGCGCAAAAAGATCTACCTGCTGGCGATGGACTTTACCCAGCCCGCACCGAGCAAGACTGAGCCCAAGCCTGATCCGTTGTTTCACGCCAACACCTTCTCGGTTACCACCCTGGTTCCGTAGCAGACGTTAACGCAAAAACGCCTGACGGTATTCGCCGGGCGTGCCCCTCATGGCCTGACGAAAGCGGTTGGTAAAATGGCTGGCGCTGGCAAAACCGCAGGCCAGCGCAATCTCACCGAGCGGTTGCGAGGTGCTGCGCAGCAAATGCCGTGCATGCGTCAGGCGGCGGGCCAGCAGGTATTGATGCGGCGGCAGGCCGAAGCTTTCGCGAAACATCCGCGCAAAGTGGTACTCCGACAACGCGCACATACCGGCCAACTGACCCAGGCTGATCGGCTCGGCCAACTGGCTGTCGATGTACTCGACCAGTTGCCGGCGTTGATGCGCGGCCAGCCCACCCTTGAGGCGCAAGCCCTGACGCAGGCCGACCTGGCTGAGCAAGGTGTGGCTGAGCATTTCGTGGGCCAGGCTGCTGGTGAGCAGACGTTCGCCGGGCTCATCCCAATTGAAGGTGATCAACTGCCGAAAACGTCGAGCCTGTTGTGGGTCGTCGAGAAAGGTCGCTTCGCGCAGCTGCAGCTCCCGAGGTTCGCGATCCAGCAAGGTGACGCAGCCGAGGGCGAATCGTTCCGGGCTGAAATACACGTGGGCCAGGCGAATGTCGCCGTTGATCACCCAGCCCGACTGATGTTCGGCCGGCAAAATGCACAACTTGTCCGGGCCTCCCTTGGTATCAGGTTGGTCGCGGCGAAAGGTGCCGGTACCGCCTGCGATATAGCAGGACAGGGTGTGATGGCTCGGCGCTTCATAATTCTGGGCGTCGTGATGATTGCTCCACAGGGCTGCAGCCATGCCGTCACCGAGCTCGGCGCTATGCTCCAGTCGAGCATTGGGCGAGCGGTTGAGGGCTTGAAAGACTTGCAGGGTTTCCAGTGCGGGCATGATCGGTTCTCTCCAACGCCTTGCATCCTACTCCGTCGCCTCGACGCTGCCAGCCCATGGGCCGACAAAAGCGCAAGTTTATGCAAGCGCACAGGTGGCCCTCGGGCACAGACTGAAAGCCATCTTCAGGAGTTGCCGCTATGAACCTCTCGTTATACGTGCTGACCGTGCTGATCTGGGGCACCACCTGGATCGCCTTGAAACTGCAACTGGGGGTGGTGGCGATTCCGGTGTCGATCGTCTATCGCTTTGGCCTGGCGGCCGTGGTGCTGTTTGTCATGCTGTTGCTCAGCCGCCGCCTGCAAGTAATGAACCGGCGCGGGCACCTGATCTGCCTGGCCCAGGGGTTGTGCCTGTTCAGCATCAATTTCATGTGCTTTCTCAGCGCCAGTCAGTGGATCCCCAGCGGTCTGGTCGCGGTGGTGTTCTCCACCGCCACGCTGTGGAATGCGTTGAACTCGCGGGTGTTCTTCGGCCAGAAAATTGCGCGCAATGTGCTGATGGGCGGCGCGCTGGGCCTGTGCGGGCTGGGCTTGTTGTTCTGGCCGGAACTGGTGGGCCATACCGCCAGCCCGAAAACCTTGCTGGGCCTTGGTCTGGCGCTGCTTGGCACGCTGTGTTTCTCGGCCGGTAACATGCTCTCGAGTCTGCAACAGAAAGCCGGCCTCAAGCCGCTGACCACCAACGCCTGGGGCATGGCCTATGGCGCTGCGATGCTGTCGACGTACTGTCTGGTCAAAGGCATTCCTTTCGACGTTGAATGGAACACCCGTTACATCGGCTCGTTGTTGTATCTGGCGATTCCCGGCTCGGTCATTGGTTTCACCGCTTACCTGACCCTGGTCGGGCGCATGGGCCCTGAACGCGCGGCGTATTGCACCGTGCTGTTCCCGGTGGTGGCATTGAACGTGTCGGCCTTCGCCGAAGGCTACCAATGGACCGCGCCCGCGTTGGCCGGGCTGGTGCTGGTGATGCTGGGTAACGTGTTGGTGTTTCGCAAACCCAAGGCGCTGGTGGCGGCAGGAAGTGGCAAGCTGGCGTGATCAGGTTCAAGCGTATGGCGTTGATCAATGGTCGATTTTAAGGACCAGAAAGATCAGCGCCGTCATCATGTAATCGATAACGTTTCGGGTCCAGGTCATGGCATTCCACTGCGTGGAGGTATCCATGTCAAACCATTCATTGCCCACCACTTGTAGGCAGAAGTAATAAACGAATATCCCCATCGTCAAACCGACAATCGCGTATTTCTTGGCTTCGTGAAACTCCTTGCGGGGGGCATTCAGTTTTTTATAAAGCTGAAAGGCGCCCAATAAGCAACAGGCGGTGTAAGTTGTTTCAAGCGTAATGATCATCCAATAGATGCGATGGTGCAGCATGGGTGAAGTGATGGCGCGATAGTGCAGTTCGTTGTTGGGCCTGGTCGTGTCCATGCTCAGGATGTGTCCGACGAATTCATAGTTGGATGAGTAGTCGGTCACATTGCTGAATACAACCAGCAGGCCGAATATTCCGGCCATTAAAACCATGCAAAGCTTGCTGCGCCTTATCAGCGAAGCCGTGGTGAAATGAGTCATGTTGCGTGTTCTCCAGTTCCATTGTCTGCCGAGGGCAGTGTGTGCGTTCGAGTTTATAGCGTGGAAGTTGCACGGGGCTGGAGACTGCATTGCGAATTGTATTGCGAGGTTTGTTGTTTATATAAATGGCGTGCTGTTTGCGGGTGTTGAATGTTTAGATAAAAAATATCAGGAGTGGCTTGTTTTACTTATGAGGACAGGAAAGGAGCAGGCACACCCCGGTGGAGTGCCTGCTCATTCGATCAGCCTTTCCACACCTGTGGATTGACCAGATCCTGCGGCCGCTCACCCAACAGGGCGCTGCGCAAGTTGGCCAAGGCGCGGTAGGCCATGGCTTCGCGGGTTTCATGGGTGGCCGAACCGATGTGCGGCAAGGTCACGGCGTTCTTGAGCTGGAACAGCGGCGACTCGGCCAGGGGTTCCTTCTCGTAGACGTCCAGCCCCGCTCCGCGAATCCGCTGGTTCTGCAAGGCGTCGACCAACGCCGGTTCATCGATCACCGGGCCACGGGAAATATTCACCAGAATCGCGCTCGGTTTCATCAACGCCAGTTCGCGATGGCTGATCAGGTGGCGGGTCTTGTCGCTGAGCGGCACTACAAGGCAGACGAAATCGGCTTCGGCCAGCAACTGATCAAGGCTGCGAAACTGTGCGCCGAGCTCCTGTTCAAGGTGGGCCTTGCGGCTGTTGCCGCTGTACAGAATCGGCATGTTGAAACCCAGACGACCACGACGGGCGATGGCCGCACCGATGTTGCCCATGCCGACGATGCCCAGGGTTTTACCATGCACATCGCAACCAAACAGCGGCGCGCCGACAGTGGCCTGCCATTGCCCGGCCTTGGTCCAGGCATCCAGCTCGGCGACGCGTCGGGCGCTGCTCATCAGCAAGGCAAAGGCCAGGTCGGCGGTGCTTTCGGTCAGCACGTCCGGGGTGTTGGTGAGCATGATCCCGCGTTCGTTGAAATAGGCAAGGTCGTAGTTGTCGTAGCCGACCGAGACGCTGGACACCACTTCCAGTTTGCTGGCGTTCTCCAATTGGGCCCGACCGAGCTTGCGACCGACGCCAATCAAACCGTGGACGTGGGGCAGGGCTTCGTTGAACTGCGCATTGATGTCGCCCTGCTTGGGATTGGGCACGATCACATCGAAGTCGTGTTGCAGGGATTCGACCATTTCGGGCGAGACACGGCTGAAGGCAAGTACGGTCTTTTTCATCGCAGGAAGGCTCGTCAGGCGGAGGAGAATGCCAGGCACGCTAACATTCTCGGTTAGGGTTTTGCGAGGACCACCAAGTTTTGGGCGAACACAAATCCTGTGGCGAGGGAGCTTGCTCCCGCTCGGCTGCGAAGCAGTCGTCTGCCTTCTAGCTCATTGACGCGATTGCGAGCGCTGCGCACTCGAGCGGGAGCAAGCTCCCTCGCCACACTGGATCGCGTCAATCCTTACAATCAATTCGCCAACCCCACCCCACCCAGACTCCCACTCAATTCATACGCTGTCAGTTCCGCCTGATGCGCCGCCAATATCTCCGGCAGCGACCCGCGCAAATATTCGACCCAGGTCTTGATCTTCGCATCCAGGTACTGGCGTGACGGGTAGATGGCGTACAGGTTCAGCTCTTGCGAGCGGTAGTTGGGCATGACCCGCACCAGGCTGCCGTTGCGCAGGCCTTCGATGGCGGCGTAGACCGGCAGCACGCCGACACCCATGCCGCTGGTGATCGCGGTTTTCATGGCGTCGGCGGAGTTCACCAGAAACGGTGAACTGTTGATGGTGACCATTTCCTGGCCTTCCGGGCCGTCGAACAGCCATTTCTCCAGCGGAATCACCGGGCTGACGAGGCGCAGGCAGGCGTGGTTCAGCAGGTCGCTGGGCTTCTGCGCGCAGCCGTTGGCTTTCACGTAAGCGGGCGACGCGCAGACGATGCTGTAGGTGATGCCCAGCCGTTGCGAGACGAAACCCGAATCCGGCAATTCGCTGGCGAGCACGATGGACACGTCGTAGCCCTCGTCCAGCAAGTCCGGCACACGGTTGGCCATGGTCAGGTCGAAGGTCACGTCCGGATGGAATTTGCGATAGCGGGCGATGGCATCGATCACGAAGTGCTGACCGATCCCGGTCATGGTGTGCACCTTCAGTTGCCCGGCCGGGCGCGCATGGGCGTCGCTGGCCTCGGCTTCGGCTTCCTCGACATAGGCGAGGATCTGCTCGCAGCGCAGCAAATAACGTTTGCCGGCCTCGGTCAGGGCGATGCGACGGGTGGTGCGGTTGAGCAAACGGGTTTGCAGATGGGCTTCCAGGTTGGAGACCGCGCGCGAGACGTTGGCCGTCGTGGTATCCAGCTGCACGGCAGCGGCAGTGAAACTGCCGGCTTCGGCGACACAGCTGAAGGCGCGCATGTTTTGCAAAGTGTCCATGGGGTGCTCTCGGGTGCGATGACAAATTGTGACACGAAGTTGCGGAACGCTGTGACCCCGACCAAGGGATTATCTCGCCAACGGTAACAAAGATTCACAGGAATCCCGGCTTATCGCCGCACAGGGCCGCCCCTAGAATTGCGCCGTTACTGGTGTGTGGGAGCGAGCCTGCTCGCGATGGTATCGGCGCGGTGTACCTGACGCACCGAGTTGTTTGCATCGCGAGCAGGCTCGCTCCCACAGATAAGTCAGTGTCCACAGAATCTCGTATCTCCCCCTATTCCAGGAATTTGCAGCAGTGCCGCGTCGCATCAGCAGAGAGTTGAAGACTCTCAGTGTTTGGGCTTTATCGTTAGCAATCAGCGGCTGCATCGGAACCGGAGGTATTGCCCCACAGGGCAAGGCATTCGACGCCAACACATTGGCCACCGACGAGGCCATTCAAAGCGCCGCCAAGGACGCTTATTGGCCCACCGCGCAGTGGTGGCAGGCCTATGGTGACCCGCAACTCAATCACTGGATCGACCTCGCCGTGCAAGGCAGCCCGAGCATGGCCATGGCTGCCGCCCGTGTGCGCCAGGCCCGAGCCATGGCCGGTGTTGCCGAGTCCGCCGAGTCATTGCAGGTCAATGGCCAATCCACCCTCAAGCGCCACAACTGGCCCACCGATCAGTTCTACGGTCCTGGGGAGCTGGCCAACACCACCACCTGGGACAACAACGCCGCCCTCGGTTTCAGCTATGCCCTCGACCTTTGGGGCCGTGAAAGCAACGCCACCGAGCGCGCCGTCGACATGGCCCACATGAGCGCCGCCGAAGCGCGCATGGCGCAGCTCGAACTGCAGAACAACGTGGTCCGCGCCTACATCCAGTTGTCGCTGCATTACGCGCAGCGGGACATCGTGACCGCGACCCTCAAGCAGCAACAGCAGATTCTCGACCTCGCGCAAAAGCGTCTGGACGGTGGCATCGGCACCCATTTCGAAGTCAGCCAGGCACAAACCCCGTTACCGGAAACCCACCGGCAACTGGACGCGCTGGACGAAGAAATCGCCCTGAGCCGCAACCAACTCGCCGCACTGGCCGGCAAGGGGCCGGGGGAGGGCGCACGTTTGCAGCGCCCGACGCTGTCTTTGGGCGCCGCACTGAAACTGCCTTCGGCGTTGCCCGCGCAGTTGCTCGGCCAACGGCCGGATGTGGTCGCCAGTCGCTGGCAAGTGGCAGCCCAGGCGCGCGGTATCGAGGTGGCGTACGCCGGGTTCTACCCCAACGTCGATCTGGTCGGCAGCCTCGGTTACATGGCCACCGGCGGTGGAGCGCTGGAGTTCCTCACCGGCAAGAAGCTCAACTACAACGTCGGACCGGCGATCTCCTTGCCGATCTTCGACGGTGGGCGTTTGCGCTCGGAGCTGGGTGAAGCCTCGGCCGGCTATGACATCGCCGTGGCCAAGTACAACCAGACCCTGGTCAATGCGCTCAAAAGTATCTCCGACCAGTTGATCCGCCGCGAGTCTATGGACAAGCAGCAAACCTTCGCCGCCGAGTCGGTGGCCGCAGCGCAGAAAACCTACGACATCGCGATGATCGCCTACCAGCGCGGACTCACCGACTACCTCAACGTGCTCAACGCCCAGAGCCTGTTGTTCAAGCAGCAGCAAGTGCAACAACAGGTTCAGGCTGCACGCTTGAGTGCCCATGCCGAACTGGTCACCGCCCTCGGTGGCGGGCTTGGCGCGGGTAACGACGTGCCGAATGCCCAACAGACTGAAGCGCCGAAAACCCCGGCCCTTCTGAAGAGCATCGTGAATTGAACGCAAACCCTGTGGGAGCGAGCTTGCTCGCGAAGAGGGAGTATCAGTCAGCATCCATGTCGCCTGACACACTGCCTTCGCGAGCAGGCTCGCTCCCACAAGTTCCGAGACTTGACTGAATTTCACTGAGCAGGATTTCATGACTCCCTTGCCTGCACCGCTGCGCTGGCTGTATTCCCTTGAGTGGCGCCGGGGTTTTTTCGACTGGGCACGCAGTGACGGCGTGACCTGGGTCTACATCTTCAAGGTATTGATCGCCGCGTTCCTGACCCTCTGGCTGGCCATGCGCCTGGAACTGCCGCAACCACGCACGGCAATGATCACCGTGTTCATCGTCATGCAACCGCAGAGCGGTCAAGTGTTCGCCAAGAGTTTCTATCGCTTCCTTGGCACGTTGGCTGGCTCGGCGGTGATGGTCGCGCTGATTGCCTTGTTCGCGCAGAACACCGAGCTGTTCCTCGGCTCGCTGGCGATCTGGGTCGGCATCTGCACGGCGGGCGCAGCGCGTTATCGTAACTTTCGCGCCTATGGTTTTGTGCTCGCCGGTTACACCGCCGCGATGGTCGGTTTGCCGGCGCTGGCACACGCGGACGGCGCCTTCATGGCGGCGGTCTGGCGGGTGCTGGAAATCTCCCTGGGGATTCTCTGCTCGACCCTGGTCAGCGCCGCGATCCTCCCGCAAACCGCCAGCGCGGCGATGCGCAACGCCTTGTATCAACGCTTCGGAGTGTTCGCGCTGTTCGTCACCGACGGCCTGCGCGGGCGCAGCCAACGCGACGCTTTCGAAGCCGGCAACGTACGTTTCATCGCCGAAGCTGTCGGCCTCGAGGGCTTGCGCAGCGTCACTGTGTTCGAAGACCCGCACATGCGTCGACGCAACGGTCGGCTCAGTCGGCTGAACAGCGAGTTCATGGGTATCACCACCCGTTTCAATGCCTTGCACCAATTGCTCGAACGCTTGCGCAGCAGTGGCGCCGATCATGTGGTGGCGGCGATCAAACCGGGGTTGCAGGACCTGGCCGAATTGCTTGATGGCTTCTCGGGGCGTGCGCTGACCCATGCCGATGCGGCGCGTCTGGCGGCGCAATTGGCGGCCTATAAAGAAGGGCTGCCAGCACGTGTGCGCAGCTTGCGGGCGATCTTTCAGGAGGGCGAGCCGAGCGACGCCGAGCAACTGGATTTTCACACCGCGTACGAGTTGCTCTATCGCTTCGTCGACGAGCTGCACAGTTATGCACAGACCCACGCTTCACTGGCCGAGCACCGTCACGAACGTGAGCAATGGGATGAACCCTACACCCCGAAAACCAACTGGCTGGCCTCGGCCGCTGCGGGCATTCGGGCGTCGTTCATTCTGATCGTGCTGGGCAGTTATTGGGTCGCCACCGCGTGGCCAAGCGGTGCGACCATGACCTTGATCGCTGCCGCCACGGTCGGCCTGTCGGCGGCCACCCCGAACCCCAAACGCATGGCGTTCCAGATGGCCTGCGGGACGTTGCTCGGGGCGCTGATCGGTTTCGTCGAGATGTTTTTCATCTTCCCGTGGATCGACGGTTTCCCGTTGCTTTGCGTGATGCTCGCACCGGTAATCGTGCTCGGTTCGTTCCTCACGTCACGGCCGCATTACGCCGGTGTCGGCCTGGGCTTGTTGATTTTTTTCAGCACCGGTTCCGTGCCGGACAACCTGACCGTCTACAACCCTTACACCTTCATCAATGACTACATCGCCATGGTCATGGGCATGCTGGTCTGTGCGGCGGCCGGGGCGATCATCTTGCCGCCCAACAGCCGCTGGTTATGGCGACGTCTGGAGCAGGACTTGCGCGGGCAAGTGGTGTTCGCCATCAGCGGCAAACTCAAGGGGTTGGCTTCAAGTTTTGAAAGCAGCACCCGCGATCTGGTGCATCAGGCGTATGGCCTGGCCGCCGGGCAACCGCAGGTGCAACGCGATCTGCTGCGCTGGATGTTCGTGGTGCTGGAAGTCGGCCACGCGATCATCGAGTTGCGTAAGGAACAGGCGATCCTTCCGGTACATCCCGCCTATGCCGAAACCCAACCGTGGCGCCAGGCAATCCGGGTCATGGGGCGCTCGCTGGTGCGGCTGTTTCTGCAACCGAGCCAGAGCAATCTGGAGCGCAGTCTGGTCGCCGTCGACCACGCCATCAGCCGCGTCCAGGCCACCGACGAACCGTTCGCCCCGCACTTCGACACCTCGGCCTTGCGTCGGGTGAAGAGCTACCTGCATTTCATCCGCACATCGTTGCTCGACCCGCAATCGCCGCTGGCGGCGCTCGCTGCCCCTCAAGGACCTGACCATGCCTCGTGAAATCGCCTTCCACGGCGTGTACATGCCGACCATGACCCTGATGTTTTTCATCGCTGCGGCAGTGGCCTGGGCGCTGGACCGGTTTCTCTCCGGGTTCGATCTGTACCGCTTCTTCTGGCACCCGGCACTGCTGCGCCTGAGCCTCTTTACCTGTTTGTTCGGCGCCCTCGCGCTGACTGTTTACCCTTGAGACCGATTCGATGAAAAAGCTCTTCAGTCTGCTCGCGACCTTGTTGGTACTGGCCCTCGCGCTGTGGATCGGCCGGACCCTCTGGGTGCATTACATGGACACCCCGTGGACTCGCGATGGCCGGGTGCGCGCCGACATCATCAACGTCGCCGCCGACGTCACCGGCGAAGTGATCGACGTCCCGGTGCGTGACAACCAGTTGGTGAAAAAGGGCGACCTGCTGATGCAGATCGATCCCGAGCACTACCAGATCGCGGTGAAACAGGCGCAGTCACTGGTGGCGTCACGCAAGGCCACCTGGGAGATGCGCAAGGTCAACGCGCATCGCCGCGCCGATCTCGACAACCTGGTGATCTCCAAGGAAAACCGCGACGACGCCAGCAACATCGCCGACTCGGCACTGGCCGATTACCAACACGCCCAGGCTCAGCTGGAAGCGGCAGAGTTGAACCTCAAACGCACCAAAGTGCTGGCGGCGGTGGACGGTTATGTCACCAACCTCAACGTCCATCGCGGCGACTATGCGCGCATCGGCGAAGCGAAAATGGCCGTGGTCGACCTGAACTCGTTCTGGGTCTACGGCTTCTTCGAAGAAACCAAACTGCCTCATGTGAAGGTCGGCGATAAGGCCGACATGCAATTGATGAGCGGTGAAGTGCTCAAGGGGCATGTTGAAAGTATTTCGCGCGGCATCTACGACCGCGACAACCCGGAAAGCCGCGAGCTGATCGCCGACGTGAATCCGACCTTCAACTGGGTGCGTTTGGCCCAACGGGTGCCGGTGCGGATTCACATTGATGAAGTGCCGGACGGTGTGCTGCTGGCGGCGGGGATTACGTGCACGGTGGTGGTGAAGCAGGCGGGCGGGGAGTAACTGCTAGACCGAGTCGCCTGCTTCGCGAGCAAGCTCGCTCCCACACTAGATCTTCAGCGAACACACGATATGTGCACGAAGGAGGTCAACTGTGGGAGCGAGCCTGCTCGCGATGACGGCATCACATTCAACATCAACATTGACTGATCCTCCGCTATCGCGAGCAGGCTCGCTCCCACATGGATTGCGCTTGACTGACAGGCATTAGGGCAAGCCCCCTCGCCACAATGACTGACGCCGGATTGGTTACTGCGCAGAATCCGGTGGATCAAGGTGATCCAGCGCCCGATTCACCGCCAACTCGGCCAGCGAGATCATCTGCTGAATCCCCAGCGCGGTATTGCGCTTGGGCCCTTCAAGCTCAAACGCCAGATCGCTGGCCATGACATTCACCGAGGCGAGCGTCTCGCAGGCGTGCGCCAGCAGGGTTTCGCTGTCGACGTCGGGGGCAATGACGAAAATGCAGCCGGGACGTCGGTCGGCCAACATTGCCTTGGTCTCGGGCAGTACCAGGTAATGGTCGAGCGCACGGTGCGCGGCGGCGTGGAGTTCTTTCGAGTCGAGAGAGGCGTAGGGGGAAGTGCTTTCGGTATCAGGGGGATTTGGAGTGGCTTTGAACATGGTCATGCTCCTATGGGTGAAGTCCCTCCTCATTAGCTACCACGCAAATTAAGGAGGCGACTGTACACAGGGTGGTAGACCGGTCATAGGAACCCGGCAGGCCGAAGCCTCCCATGCACAGCCGCCATAAAGCAGCCAGCATAAAAAAACGCCCTGAGGCGTTCTGGGTCTATGAGAAATCCGGGCTACCACACCCGATCGCTGAATTGGCAGCGACCCGAAAAGGTTATCCGTCCCCCATCCCCCAGCGCAACCGTCAAAACGTGTCGGAACCGTCCTCAGAAGCGCGGGCCATTGTCCTTCAAAAACCTACGCGACATAAACGTCCTTTTGATCGCTCCCACTCTTGAGTGGGAGCGATCTCATTCAACCTTGGCAATACGTCTCATGCAAATGCCGCCACTGCAACGCACCAGACGGCAGCTTTTCAATCACCGCCGTCGCACGCCGATCGTTCAACACGCCGCTCGCATCGGATTGCAGTTCGCGATAGCTGACGGTGGCGCCGCCTGCGTGTTGGTCGATCCCACGCAGTTCGCTCAGGCTGATTCGTAATCCTGGACGAGCGCCACCGAGTTTGTCGAACAGCTCACTCAACGCCGGAAAATCCAGCGCATTGCCGTTGGGTACGATCATCGAAATCTGCGGCGAGAAGCGCGCCAGTAACTGTGTCAGTACGTCTCTGTCGGCGGTGCCGGAAAACCATTGCTCGATGTCGATGAGGGTCTGGGTTACTTCGTTGAAGTAGGGGGTGTAATCGGTCATGTTCATTCCTTGAAATGGACGCGTGGCAGAAGTGCCGTTGTGCTGAATGTTTAAAGGTGGCCAGTCAGGCCAAACCGCTTCATCAACCCGCTTTCCAGCAAGCCCTTGGGCAGCAACCCCGCCAGCAGCGGTAACGCCCGGCTGCCATTGCCCAGACGCAGCAAGCGCGGCGGTTTGCTGTGCTGCACGGCCTTGAGCAGATCGCCGGCAAACTGGCTCGCCGGGGTCGGGTTGTCCTGAGAGGCCTTGGCCCGGGCGCGAATGCCTTCGCGCAGCGGCCACCAGGGCGACTGCTCGGTGATCAGCAGTTCGGCTTCAACGCCGGCGTTCCTGGCGAAACTGGAGGCGATGGCGCCGGGCTGGACTTCCATCACCCGAATACCAAACGGCGCCAGTTCCATGCGCAACGCGTCGCTCAAGGCATGCACCGCGGCTTTCGAGGCGCAATAGGCACCGGCGAACGGCGTGACCAACACACCGGAGACGCTGCCGATGTTCACCACCAGGCCTTTGCTGCGACGCAATACCGCAAACATCGCACGGGTGACGCCGACGATGGCGAACACGTTGGTTTCGAACTGGCGTTGCATGGCTTCTACACCGCCGTCGAGCAGCGGCCCCATGGCACCGTAACCGGCGTTGTTGATCAGTACGTCGAGACCGCCGTGCTGCTGGTTGATCCGCTCGCCCAAGTGTTCCAGCGCCGGCCCGTCATTGACGTCCAGTTGCACCGCGGTGAACCCGGCCGCCGCGAGTATCGCCACATCCTCAGCCTTGCGCGCCGTGGCCCAGACCTCGAAACCGGCGCCTTTGAAAGCGTCGGCCAGGGCGCGGCCGATACCGCTGGAACAACCGGTGATCAACGCGATGGGCATGGCGCGGTCCTTGTGCAAGAAGAGGGGGGAAGTGAAGGATCAGTCAGAGAAACTACCCTGCAAACGCTCGGCGCGAAACTCCAGGGTTTGTGGGCGATAGCCAGGACGCAGCGGTGGCATCGGCAAGCAGTCTTCCCAATCGGCGCCGGCCTGCAATTCGCCGGGGCCTCGGTAGCGCGGCGCGGCGTATTGATTGTCCGCCAGGTTGACGGTATCGCCCGGCGCATAGGCCGCGATCCGCCAGCGTAATTCGGTCAGCGGTACATCATTGCCGTTATTGAGCTTCAGTAGCAGCGGGCGATCGGCCGGGCAGTGTTCCGGTGCGTAGGTGATGCGTAACTCCAGCCGCGCCAGTTGCTTGATCTCGCGGTTGTCCAGCCACATGACCCACGTGGCCACCAGCCCCAGCCCGATGGCCGCCGCCAGCGATACCGGCAAGGCTTTGGCCGGATAGCGCAGCAACAGGATCAGCCAGGTGATGACCAGCAGGACGCCGATGAACATGCTTCAAACCCTCCGAGAGTGCATGGTTACCATCCTACCGAAGGCCTGCACTTCTGGACATCGGCGCAATGCAATGGATACCGTTGATCGGCACTGTAACTTCTGACAGTAGCTGTTATTGCCGGGAATGGGTTACACCCTGTGGACAAACTAGGATGAGGTTGCGCCATGCAGGCTCGGACAATCGGCATGCATTACAAGACGCCCCGGCTCGTGGTCAGTGATCCGCGAGGTTTGTCTGTACGCACGGTGGATTATTATCGTGGTGAAGACACTGCAACGGCGCAAGCGCGGATCAGTCGTAGCGTGTTCGATACGGCTGGGCGCGCCATCGAACAGTGGGATCCGCGGCTCTGGGCCCTGCACAAGGATGATCCCCGGACACCGGCCAATCTCACGACGGTTTACTCGCTTTCTGCCAAGGCATTGAAAACGGTCAGTGTCGACGCCGGGATGCGTTTACAGCTGTTCGGTCTGGCTGATGAGTTGTTGCGGAGCTGGGACGGTCGCGGCACTCGGCAGGAGACTCTATACGATCGTCTGTTGCGACCGTTGGCCGTGCTTGAACAAGACACGTGTGCTGAGCGCTTCGAATACGCTGGAGCGGATGACGCGAATATTGAGCGCAATCAGTGCGGTCAATTGATCCGTCACGACGACCCGGCCGGAACGCTTTTTTCCACTGAGTTCGATATTCGCGGTCACTGCATCCGGCAGGCCCGACGTTTTGCGGTTGATCCGGTTCAACCTGACTGGCCATTACTGCCTGAGGACCGTGAGCCGCTGTTGGAGTCGCAGTCCTATGAAACCCTGTGGCGTTTCGACTCCCTTGACGATTGGCGCGAGCAACGCGATGCCAAAGGCAATCGTCAACAGCACCGTTACACCCTTGACGGTCGCGTGCGCGAAAGCTGTTTGAAACTGAACGGCGAAAGCGAGTGGCACACCGTTGTCAGTGCTATCGAGTACAACGCTGCCGGCAACATCGAGCGGCAGGTGGCCGGTAATGACGTGATCACGACCCTGCGCTATCGACCCGAAGACGGTCGACTGATGGAGCGCAAGGATCGCAACGGCAAGCTGCTGCAATGGTTGATCCATGACTATGACCGGATGGGCAATGTGTTGAGCATTACCGATGCGGCAATGCCGGTGCGTTACTTTGCCAATCAGCGCATCGACCCCGTCCGGCGGTATGGGTATGACAGTCTTTATCAACTGATACAGGCATTCGGCTGGGAGGTGAGTGCACCCAACAAAGGACCGCTCGTACCTGCGCAGAATGATCCCGCAGCGGTAGGCAATTATCAGCAGAGGTACGAATACGATGCTGGCGGTAACCTGCTCAAGCGCACTCATGTCGGTGCCCGAAGCCCTGGGCTGGAGATGACGGCTGCGCTGTACAGCAACCGTTGTCTGCCTTTTCGTCCGAACGGCCAACCACCGACGCAGGAACAGATTGCGGCAGCCTTTGATGCCAATGGGAACTTGCTTGAGTTAAGTGCCGCCGCAGGCATGACATGGGACTGGCGCAATCAGTTGCAGTCCGTGTTCCCCGTCGAGCGTGATTGCGAGGTCTATGTCTACGACGGACACGGTCAGCGTGTTCGCAAGGTTCGCTCGCTGCACACCAATGCCCGCACCGTCGTTTACGAGGTGCGCTATCTACCAGGACTGGAATCGCGCATCAACCAGGGGACTGGAGAAACGCTGGAGGTCATGACCCTCCAGACCGGACTCAATACCGTGCGGGTACTGCATTGGGTGTCAGTACCGCCGGGCGGCATTGCCAACGATCAATACCGCTACAGCCTTGTCGACCATCAGGATTCCTGCACCGTTGAGCTTGCCGACGACGGCAGCGTGATCAGCCAGGAAGTCTTTTATTCCTATGGTGAGACGGCCTGGAGTGAGGATGTAGACAGCTATAAAACCCTTCGCTATTCGGGCAAGGAGCGCGATGCGACCGGGCTCCACTATTACGGATTAAGGTATTACGCCGGGTGGTTGCAGCGCTGGATCAACCCTGACCCGGGGGGCGCCATCGACGGCCCGAACCGATACCGGGCCATGCGCAACAATCCGTTGTTTTATCGTGATGTTGATGGGCTGGAGACCAGTCCGAATCAAAACAGCGAAGATTCGGTTTATTACGACCTTGCCGAAGTCGGCGTCGTTCACTACCTTCAAGCATACGGGATGCAGCCGATCCGTAATTATTTCGCAGACAGCCCGGACCCAGCGACGCTGGCTTACCGGAGTGAAATCCCAATTGCGCTTGAACAGTTGGGGGCTGGAGGCAACAGAGCCTTTACCAACACCCACCAGGCCCATGTGTTTGCTGCGGCTCGAACAGATACCAATCCACCTTCCGGTGGGGTGTTGTATCACACGGGCGAGGCGATGTCGGGTTTGTTGAACTATTCGGTGGGAGAGGGCGTGACCAGTCTCATCATGGGGCCGATGTCGGAGGCCTTCAATAGTCCGGTCGGGTCGCCAGAGGTGCTTGCTGCTCGACGGCAGGGGGTGGCCTACGTGATACAGATAGGCGGCAGAATGGCTTCATATTCTCGAAACCCGGCCCTGAGTGCAGTAGGCAGTGTAGCCGTGACTTATGCGCGGCTGATGAGGGTGTCAGAGGCCCAGACGCAAATGCAGTACCAGCAACTGACCCACATAAGGGTTGCGGTGGTTGAAGGTCCGCCTGCACCCATCGTTGATCGATTGACACTGCGTCCTTCAGCGCCTGCTCAAGTGCCGATGTTTGACACTTCGGACTCTTCGTCGCGCCAACCGAGTGCTCTGGCGATGCGCTTACTGGCTGTTGGATTTGCTGCAAATGAACAGTCAAGCGCTGCCGCCGATGCCCCTATAGTGCCGGTGCGCAGAAGAAGCAGATCCAGCTAAAAAAGCCCCCACCCAACCCACTGCGGATAGGGGGCGCAGCCGGCTGGACGGAGGCTTCTTGGTTTGGCGATCATCATGGCGTCCCTGGTTTCAACCACCACGATGTTCTCAAGGCCATTGATCAATGCCGCGCGCCATCGTGATGCTTTATTCGGGGGCGTGGTCACGCAGGAAAACCAGGTTGTCGGGTTTCGACTGTTCGGCGCTGTAGCGGTAACCCTGCACGTCAAACTGCTTGAGCGCAGCCGGGTCGTTGATGCGTTCCTGGATCACGAAACGGCTCATCATCCCGCGGGCTTTCTTCGCGTAGAAGCTGATGATCTTGTACTGGCCGTTCTTCAGGTCCTTGAACTCGGTGTTGATGATCCGGGCGTTCAAGGCGCTGCGTTTGACCGCCGAGAAGTACTCGTTGGAAGCCAGGTTGAGCAGCACGTCATCGCCTTGCTCGGCCAGGGCTTCGTTCAGCCATTCGCTGATTTGCGTGCCCCAGAAGGCGTACAGGTCCTTGCCACGGGCGTTGGCCAGTTTGGTGCCCATCTCCAGCCGATACGGTTGCATCAGGTCCAGCGGGCGCAGCAGGCCGTAGAGGCCCGAGAGCATGCGCAAGTGTTGCTGGGCGTAGTCGAAATCGGCTTCGCTGAAGGTCTGGGCATTCATGCCGGTGTACACGTCACCCTTGAACGCCAGCAGCGCCTGCTTGGCGTTGGCTTGCGTGAACGCCGGGGTCCAGCTGCCAAAGCGCGCGGCATTGAGGCCGCCGATCTTGTCGGAAACGTGCATCAACTCGCTGATCTGTGCCGGGCTCAACTCGCGCAGTTGCAGGATCAGCTCCTGGGAGTGGTCCAGGTACTGCGGTTGGGTGAAGCGCTGGGTGGCCGGCGGTGTTTCGTAATCGAGGGTCTTGGCGGGGGAAATCACCATCAGCATGAAGTCGTCTCCTTTAATCGTGCGGGGATTCTAGGGGGTCGGACGGTTTGACTCCACCTATCAAGGTCATAGGTGATCGACGGCGGAACTGGATCTTGCGGCAGGAAGAGGTCTTTGTGGCGAGGGAGCTTGCTCCCGCTCGAGCGCGAAGCGGTCGCCAGGCGGGCGTATGTGCATTACCTGGAAGAACGCGGTTGCAGGTTTAGGGCTGCTTCGCACCCCAGCGGGAGCAAGCTCCCTCGCCACATTGAGCAGGAAGGGCCATCAGATCAGCTATAGTGCCGCGCGGGTTTTGTTATGGAGACATCCCTTTGCGTATCGCTTTACTGTTTTGTGCCTGGTTGTTCAGCGTTGGGGCTTTTGCCGCGTCCAACGACCTCGCCACGCTGGATCGCAGCACCTGGCCAGAACAACTCGGCAGCCCGACGCTGTTCGATGTCGCTTCACGCGCGGAAATCCTCACCTTCGCCCGAGCCTTGCTCGCCAGTGAATCGCTGGACGAAGGTGCTTTAAAGCAGCGCCTGGGCTTGCGCATGATCAACCTCGATTCGATCAACACACTGCGCGCGCGCATGTGGCAGCGCCTGCTCACCAACTACAACTTCGCCCAGCAGAGCTGTGATCAGGATGCGTCCTTCTGTTTTCTGGTCGAGGACATGGACACCCTGCGCCAGCAGGCCGCCAAGTTCGAGCTCGGCGAAGACTCGTATTACACCCGCTGGGCCGAGCCGAGCCGGCGTTTTCACGAGCGCTATCTGAACGAACAACTGCGCAAGGCCGCGCTGTTTCCGCAGACCAGCAGCGAAGTCGAACTGTTCGGTGACTACGAGCGCAACGGCGATGAGCTGAGCGATCGGCTGTTTGTGCTGAGCTTCGACAGTGCAGCCAACGTCGCACCGGACCACACCGCGTGGCTGACCGAGTACCTGCGCAAGTCGAACCTGAGCGGGACCTTCTTTGTGTTGGGCAGCGACATTCAGAACCGTCTGGCACAACATTCGGTGGCCGAGTTGCAAGCGTTGTACTCAAAGCAATGCATTGGCGTGCAGGGCTGGGAGTTCCGCTCCCACAGCCATTGGCAGGATTGGCAGTATTCAGTCACGCGCAGTGTCGAACTGGTGAAGAACAAACTGCCTTCGAGCTTCGTGCCGTTGTTCCGCCCGCCCAATGGCCAGCGTCGTGCTGATGCCGCAAGCTTCTTCAAGACTCAGGGGTTGCAGGTTGCGCTGTGGGACATCGACCCTGCGGACAGCAGTCGCCAGCTCACGGCCGAGCAGAGCGCGCAGCGGGTGCTGACATTGATGCTGTTGTGGCGCCACGGGGTGATCAACTTCAACGTCAAACAGGACGCGGTTAAAACGGCAATGCCCTGGCTGTTGACGCAAACCGCGCAAAGCGGGATCGGCTGGGAAGATTGTCAGGACGCTTTTCGCTGAAAACGCGTCCTTTCCCCAAAAAAAAGCCGTAAACATTGGGGCAGGGGTGATTTGACGAGGGATTTCGATGCAGGCGGACTTCCGACTTTAACGGTGCCGGGGCGGCGCGCCAAGGGCTTTTCGTCACTCTGAAAAATAAACTTCAAAAAAGCGTCAAAGTGCTTTTTTCTGTCACAGGTTTTGGAGTATTACGAAGACAGACCGCCGAAACCTGCAACACAGGTGGCGTCTTCCAAGACCCCGTTTGTGTGCAGTTCACCTGAGTCGTGCAGTTCTGAGTACGGCAGGTGAATTCGGTGGCCACTTCGAGGCGCAACACTGTCATGGTATTGCGTCGACTGGCTCCCACACAGGTGACCGAGTATGGATGATCACGGACGTAGCCCCTCCAACCAGCCAATCCTTTATGTACTCGATACCAACGTATTGATCCACGATCCAAACGCGCTTCTGAACTTCGAAGAACACCACGTTGCCATCCCGATGACCGTCCTTGAGGAGTTGGACAAGCTCAAGAGCGGCCCTCACAGTGTTGCGGCCGAATGCCGTCAGGCCATTCGCCTGATCGACAAGACGCTGGGCGACGCCTCTCCCGAAGACGTTGAGCTGGGTGTACCGATCCAGCGCGGAAAGAGCGGGCCCAAGGGTTTGCTGTCGATTCTGATGAGCAAGCGCACCGAGCCGAACATCATTCTGCCCGAACACCTGAACGACAACATCATCATCAACCAGTTGATCGACCTGCACACGCATGACAAGGATCTGCGTGTGGTGCTGGTGACCAAAGACATCAACATGCGCCTCAAGGCCCGGGCTTGCGGGATCGCGGCCGAGGACTACAGCACTGACCAGTTGGTTGACGACGTGTCGTTGCTGCCCAACGGTTATCACAACATGACCGGCTCGTTCTGGGACCGTGTCAGCAAGGTCGAAACCCGTCAGGACCACGGCCGCACCTGGCACCAGGTGCAGTTGATCGACAACCTGCCGGCTGTACATATCAACGAGTTCATCATCGACGAACAGGGGTTTGTTGGCTGGATCAAGGAGATCCATGTCGACAAACTGTTGATCCTCGACCTGCATCAGGAGCCCCTGTTGCACCAGGAAGCCTGGGGCCTGAAACCGCGTGACATCTATCAGAGCCTGGCGCTGTTCGCCTTGCTCGATCCGGACATTCACCTGGTCAACCTGTCGGGTGCTGCGGGCTCGGGTAAAACCATTCTGGCACTGGCGGCGGCAATCGAGCAGACCATGGTCAGCAAGCGCTATCGGCGCATTATCGCGACCCGTAGCGTGCAGGGCCTGGACCAGGAGATCGGTTTCCTGCCGGGTACCGAGGCGGAAAAAATGGAGCCTTGGCTGGGCGCCATCACCGACAACCTCGAAGCCTTGCACATGGATGACGAAAGCACCCATGGCAGCGTCGACTACATCCTCAGCAAAGTGCCGTTGCAGTTCAAATCCCTCAACTACATCCGGGGCCGCAGCTTCCAGCAGAGCCTGATCCTGATCGACGAATGCCAGAACCTCACCCCGCACCAGATGAAAACCATCATCACCCGTGCCGGCGCAGGTTCCAAAGTGGTGTGCCTGGGCAACCTGGCACAGATCGACACCCCTTACCTGTCCGCGACCAGCTCCGGGCTGACCTACCTGACTGAACGCTTCAAGGATTTCCCGAACGGTGTACACATCACCCTGCAAGGGGTGCCACGTTCGATCCTGGCCGAATACGCCGAATCGCATCTGTAACCTTCACCCAAACCGGGTGGCCTCCAGGTCACCCGGTTTTTTATGCCCGAAACATAACCCTCTGTGGGAGCGAGCCTGCTCGCGATGACGGTGTGTCAGTCAATGGCATGCTGAATGCCAGACCGCTATCGCGAGCAGGCTCGCTCCCACAAGGTTGTGGTGATCTCATAATCAAACTCGCGAAAAATTGACCTGCGGGTTTACAATCGACGCTCCTGATCAGGAGTAAGGCTGTGCTGACTCATCTCGATTCCCAAGGTCGCGCCAATATGGTCGACGTCACTGAAAAAGCCGTGACGTTCCGTGAAGCCACGGCCGAAGCGCTTGTGCGCATGCTCCCTGAAACCCTGCAGATGATCGTCAGCGGGGGCCATCCCAAGGGTGATGTATTTGCCGTGGCGCGCATCGCCGGCATTCAAGCGGCAAAGAAAACCTCCGATTTGATCCCGCTGTGCCATCCGCTGATGCTCACCAGCGTCAAGGTCGAGCTCAGTGCCGAAGGCCTCGATGCGGTGCGCATCGTCGCCCGCTGCAAACTGTCCGGACAGACCGGCGTCGAAATGGAAGCGCTGACTGCGGCCAGTGTTGCCGCGTTGACGATCTACGACATGTGCAAGGCCGTGGACCGTGGCATGGTCATCGAAACCGTGCGCCTGCTGGAGAAACTTGGCGGCAAGAGCGGGCATTATCAGGTGGCCGATCAATGAAACTGACGGTGAGGTTTTTTGCCCGTTACCGCGAGGCGCTGGGCGTTGATTCGTTAAGCGTCGAAGGCGATTTCGCCACGGTCGACGATGTGCGTTTGCTGTTGGCGCAACGCGAGGGCGCCGAGGTGCTGAGCGAACAGAACCTGATGTGCGCGCGCAATGAAGATTTGTGCCAGCTCGACGAACCGCTCGTTGATGGCGATGAAGTGGCGTTTTTCCCGACAGTGACCGGAGGCTGATCCATGGCGATTCGCGTGCAGTCCACGGCGTTCGATCCGGGTGCTGAAGTCAATGCGATGCATGCGGCGAATGTCGGCGTTGGCGCGGTGGTGAGTTTTGTCGGGTATGTGCGCGACTTCAATGACGGGCTCGATGTGGCCGGGATGTTTCTTGAACACTACCCGGGCATGACCGAAAAAGCCCTCGGCAAAATCGCCATTGAGGCTGAGCAGCGCTGGCCGCTGCTCAAGCTGGAAGTGCTGCACCGCATCGGCGCTCTGGAGCCCGGCGAGCCGATCGTTTTCGTCGGTGCCGCGAGTGCCCACCGTCAGGCGGCATTCGACGCCTGTGCTTTTGTCATGGACTACCTGAAAACTCGCGCACCGTTCTGGAAGAAGGAAAACACCCGCGACGGCCCGCGTTGGGTGGAAGGGCGTGACAGTGATCACGCGGCGGCGGATCGCTGGAAGAAGTAATTTCTCTAGCGCCCTTGAGTACGCCATCGCGAGCAGGCTCGCTCCCACAGTGAATCTTCGTCGTACACAAAGTTTGTGTCTGATGGAGATCAACTGTGGGAGCGAGCCTGCTCGCGATAGGGCCATCGACCACACCAAATTTCCTCCAGATTCACCTCCCGACCAGAGGCTGAAAGAACTGCGCGCGCCCGATTGACGGTAAATACATAAAAGTCCAGTATGGAATTATAAGTACAAAAAAGCGTTTCCCGTTTCACTTTCTTCTGTCTTGCCAAACCAACAACAACCCGCGAGAAAACGAACATGAAGAAGCTCCCCCTGATCGGTGGTCTGGCCCTGAGCCTGTTGGCGTGCAGCAGTCTGTTTGCCGCCGAGAAAACCCTGCGCATCGGTATCGAAGCGGCGTATCCGCCGTTTGCCTCCAAGACCTCGGATGGAAAAATCACCGGTTTTGACTATGACATCGGCAATGCGTTGTGCGCGCAGATGAAGGTCAAGTGCGAATGGGTCGAGGGCGAGTTCGACGGTCTGATTCCTTCCCTTAAGGTGAAGAAAATCGACGCCGCGCTGTCGTCCATGACCATTAACGAAGATCGCAAAAAGTCGGTGGACTTCACCCATAAGTATTACTTCACCTCATCGCGGCTGGTGATGAAGGACGGCGCGGTGGTTGATGACCAATACGCAAGCCTCAAGGGCAAGACCATTGGTGTGCAACGGGCAACCACCACGGACCGTTACGCCACGGAAGTCTTCGAGCCCAAGGGCATCAAGGTGATGCGTTACGGCAACAATGAAGAGATCTACATGGACCTGGCCGCCGGGCGTCTGGATGGCATTTTCGCCGATACCATTCCGCTGAATGACTTCCTGTCGATGCCGCGTGGCGCCGGTTATGCCTTCGTCGGCCCAGAGCTCAAGGACCCGAAATACGTCGGTGAAGGCGCCGGGATTGCGGTGCGCAAGGGCAACACCGAGTTGGTTGCCGAGCTGAACAATGCCATTGATGGCATTCGCGCCAGCGGCGAATACCAGAAGATTGAAGCCAAGTACTTCAAGTCGGATATCTACGGCGATTGATCGATCGCCATCGCGAGCAGGCTCGCTCCCACATAGTCCAGCGGACACAGGACCATTGTGGGAGCGAGCCTGCTCGCGATGAGGTCCTGTCAGCCAATACACCTCTCAGGATTCAGCCTTTGAGCTCTTTCAAATGCTTGTACACCGTCGCCCGCCCCATATTCAGCACGTTGGCCACATAGTTGGAGGCGCTCTTGCCTTTGAAGGCGCCTTCGGCGTGCAGCGCGAGCACCAGCTCGCGTTTGTGCTCACGGGTCAGCACATTCAGGCCCAGTTGCCGCTCCCGCAGCCAGTTATGCAGGAAGGTGTTGATGCGCTCCTGCCAGTCGTCGCGAAACAGCGCATCGGGTTGCGGGATCAGCTTGCTCGGTGAGAGAAACAGATCCAGCGCCGCCTTGGCGTTTTCAAACAGTGAAATATTCAGGTTGATGCACAGCACCGCGATCGGATGCCCTTCGCTGTCGCGCAATACGCTGCTGAGGCTGCGGATCTTTTGCCCATCCCAATTGAGCTTTTCGTACGGGCCGATATTCCGCTCACTGATCTCTTCGCTGAGCATGTCCTCCAGCGCGGCGTCGTCGCCCACTTCCCGTTTGGAAATGTTATTGGCGATGTAGTCGATTTTCTGCGTGCGCAGGTCGTGCAGCACCACCTCGGCGTGGGGGAAAAACAGTGTGGCAATGGCGTCGGCGATCGCCCGGAAGTTATCCAGTGCGGGATCTTGAAGAGGTGGGGTCATCGGTGTTGCTCCAGGCAATCAGCGCCCCGAAGAAAAAGGGGCGCTGGGAGTTTGCCGTAATCGAGGTCAGACGTCACCCAGCGGCAGGTTCAGCCAAGGCGCGAAGGCGAGAGCATTGCGGCGTTGAGGCCAAAGTGGCTAAGTGGTTCGGGCAAGGCTTCACCGCGAACCAGCGCGGCACTGGCCTGGCCCATGGCAGGCGAGGTTTGAATGCCATAACCACCCTGGGCTGCCACCCAGAACAGCCCCGGCACATGCGGGTCGAAGCCACTGATCAGATCGCCGTCGCGGACAAAGCTGCGCAAGCCGGCCCAGGTACGGGTCGGTCGGCGGATGGTCAGGGTGGTGGCTTCTTCGATCTGGTAGATGCCCATGGCGATGTCCAGTTCTTCGGGCTGCACGTCATGCGGCGCCACCGGGTCGGTGTTGGCTGGGGAACCCAGGAACATCCCCGCATCGGGTTTCATGTAGAACGATTCGTCGAGGCTGACCAGCATCGGCCAGTTGTGGATGTCCACACCTTCGGGACCGGCGAAGATGAAGGCTGCGCGACGCTTGGGGATCAGACCCAGAGGCTTGGCGCCGGCCATTTCACCGAGTTGGTCGGCCCAGGCGCCGGCCGCATTGATGATGATCGGCGCGCTGAAGGTCTGCCGGGCGGTTTTCACTTGCCAGAGATTGTCGGCATCGCGCGTCAGACCCAGGACTTCGCTGTCGGTGTGCACTTCGCCCTGATTGCGGCGGATACCGCGCAAGTAGCCTTGATGCAGGGCGTCGGTATCGATGTCCGTGGCGGTAGGGTCGTAGATCGCCCCGTGAACCTTCTCGCGACGCAGGATCGGTATGCGGGCACAGGCTTCGTCGGCGCTGAGCAGTTGCATCTGCGGCACCGTTGCCTTGGCGCTCAGGTATTGCTTGTTCAGCTCGTCCGGATCACCGGTGAAGTCGACGGTCATCTCGCCGCGCGGGGTCAGCAATGGGTGTTCACAGAAGCCGGCCGGTGGCGCATCGAAGAAGTCCCGGCTGGCCTGGGTCAGTGCGCGCACTTGCGGCGTACCATAAGCGGCGGTGTACAACGCGGCCGAACGCCCGGTGGAATGGTAGGCCGGGTGGGATTCGCGTTCGAGTACGATCACCCGGCCGTGTTGCGACAGCCAAAAACCGGTGGAAGCACCGGCGATACCACCGCCGATGATGATGAAATCTGCCTGGGTCATGAATATCTCCAGTGTGGGCGCAATGCCAACGAGTTGGCTGAACCCTGTGGGAGCGAGCCTGCTCGCGATGACGGTGGATCAGACAACATAAGTGCTGAGTGTCCTATCGCTATCGCGAGCAAGCTCGCTCCCACAGGGACAGTGTTGGGTTCAATTCTGGCGGTGCAGCTGATAAATGGCATTGGCCAGGGCGATGTCTTCCAGGCCCAGACCGATGGAGCGGAAGAACACATGGCGGTCATAAGTCGGACGTGGCGTCTGTTCGCTCAACAGTTCGGCCAGGTCGCCCGCAATCGAGCTTTTGTCCCAGCCGTGCTGTTCGCTGGCGATCAGCATTTCGCCGGCAGAGCCTGGTGTGGTCAGGCGATAGTCGCAATACACCTGCATGTCACTCAGCGTTTCAGGCGGTACCTCGTGGGCACGTACGGCGTTGGTGCTGATGGAGGTGATCAGCGCTGGTTTGCTCAAACGCCGTGGATCGATCACAGGTCCTGCAGACGAGGTGCACAGCATGATCACGTCAGCGTCCAGAATGGCCTCTTCGCGGCTGTCCTGCACTTGCAGGCGCGAGTCGATGGCTGTCAGTTGTGCGAGCCGTTGCGAATCCTGGCTCGCCAGGCTCGGCGAGTAGAGGCTGATGCTGTGCCATTCCCGCACGTTCTTCACGTAGTGCAAATGCGCTTGGGCGACCGGGCCGCTGCCAATAATCGCCAGGCGCGAGGCGTGTGGCAGGGCAAGGGCATCAACGGCAACAGCGGTGGTCGCGGCGGTGCGGGCGGTGGTCAGTTCACCGGCATCGCAAAGCAGCAGCGGCTGGCCGGTTTGCATCGACATCAGCAGCGTCCAGGCGGTCACCAGCGGACCGTCCTTGCGCACGATGTAGGGCGAGGTTTTCACCCCGTACACACCGTCTTCGGCCAACACCCCGAGGTAGTTGATGAAGTCACCGGCACCTTGTGGAAACTCCACCAGTTGCTGGGCCGGTTGCACGGCCTGACCAGCGGCCAGATCGCGGAACAGCTTGCGCAGGATCTTCGGCACGTCGACTTGATCAAGCAGTTCGCGGGCCTGGGGTTGGGCGATCACATAGGGTGTGCTGGACATGCGGATGCTCCGTGGAATCGCAAGTAAACTAATTTGTCCATTGTGGACTTATTGTTCTGTTTGGCAATATCCAGGCGTAAAAAAAGCGCAGTCGTTTGCGACTGCGCTTTGGATGTTGCGACGCGAGCTTAAGGGCGTTTGCGTTCAACCGCTCGTAGCAGATGGGTCGGCGGGGTTTCGCAACTGATCTTGCGACCCAGCAACGCCTCGATGGACGGTAGCTGGTAGGAGTCGTCTTCACCGGCGAAGCTGATGGACACGCCGTCAGCGCCTGCGCGACCGGTACGGCCAATGCGGTGGACGTAATCGTCCGGCACTTCCGGCAGGGTGAAGTTGATCACGTGGCTGATGCCGTCGATGTGAATCCCGCGACCGGCGACATCGGTGGCCACCAGCACGCGAATCTTGCCTTCGCGGAAACCTTCCAGGGTCTTGATGCGCTTGTGCTGCGGAACGTCACCCGACAGCTGGGCAGCGTTGACGCCGTCACGTACCAGGCGTTCCTCGATGCGCCGCACTTCGTCCTTGCGGTTGGCGAAGACCATCACCCGTTCCCAACCGTTGTCGGTCACCAGGTTGTAGAGCAGCTTGTATTTATCGGCACCGGCGACGGCGTAGATGTGCTGCTCGACGTTTTCGCTGGCAACGTTCGCGACTTCAATCTCTACGATCGACGGGTCGGTGGTCCACTGTTTGGCCAGGTTCATCACGTCTTCGGTGAAGGTGGCGGAGAACAGCAGGGTCTGACGTTCGTTTTTCGGTGGAGTCTGGCGAATGATCTGACGCACTTGTGGGATAAAGCCCATATCGAGCATCCGGTCGGCTTCGTCGAGCACCATCACTTCGACCATGTCCAGGTGCACATCACCGCGCTGGTTGAAGTCCAGCAGACGGCCTGGGGTCGCGACGAGGATGTCGCAGTGGCGAGCTTCGAGGTGCTTGAGCTGCTTGTCGAAGTCCATGCCGCCAACGAACGTCATGACGTTGAGGCCGGTGTACTTGGTCAGGTCTGCCGCATCCTTGGCGATCTGCACCACCAGTTCACGGGTCGGCGCAATGATCAGCGCCCGTGGCTCACCCATGTAGCGCTCTTTCGGCGGCGGGGTTTGCAGCAGCTGGGTGATGATCGAGATCAGGAACGCGGCGGTTTTGCCCGTGCCAGTCTGGGCACGACCGATGGCGTCTTTGCCGGCCAGGGTGAAACCCAATACCTGCGCCTGGATCGGTGTGCAGTACGGGAAACCCAGGTCCTGGATGGCGTGCATCAGTTCCGGGGCCAGTTTGAAATCATGAAAGCGGGTTTTGCCTTCCTGGGGTTCGACGGCGAAATCTTCGAGTTTCCAGGCTTTGAGCGGCGGTTTCGGCGCGCGTTCACGGCGCGGTTGCGCAGGTTTTGCCGTCTCGCTGCGCGGTTGCTGTGTAACAGGTTCGGCAACGGATTCGGTGGCCGGAATGTTCACAGGCTCTTGTTTTGGTGCCGCGACAGCTGCGGTCCGGCCAGGCTGATGACCGTCGGTGCGGTTGCTGGGTGTGTGGGAAGGTGCGCTGGAGCTGGGCGCGAGCTGCTCAGCCTCGCTTTTACCGAACATTTTCTTGAGTGCTTTGAGCACGGTCATCTCATCAATTGGTTAAGGAATGTACGCCGGCCAGTGTAATGCAAGAAACGGGCGCGGCGTAGTTACAGCTACAGGAAGTTTCTGTTTTAGCGCAAGCGGTCCGCCAGCCATACGCCGATATCGCGAATCTCTTCGGGTAACACTTCGTGGCCCATTGGGTATTCCTGCCATGCCACGGTGACACCACGGGTCTTCAAATGCTCATACGCACTGCGCCCCATGGCGTTCTGCACGACATCATCGTATTGCCCATGCAGACACAGCACTGGAATCCGTTGTTGGCTGGCTGAAAGCTGCAGTTCATCACTGAACGTCGGCGCATAAGTGGAGAGGGCAAGTACGCCACCCAGCGGTCCCTGCCATTTCAGGAAAGCGGTATGCAACACCACCGCGCCACCCTGGGAAAAACCCGCAAGAAAAATCCGCGAGGCGTCTATTCCGCTGGCGCGCTGCTCTTCGATCAGCGTTACGACGGTTTGGGCCGACACCTCCAGTTCTTCGTGACTGATGCTCCGGGCGGGGCTCATGGCCTTGATGTCGTACCAGCTTGGCATCTCGTAACCGCCATTGATGGTCACTGCGCGGGTCGGTGCCTGAGGCAGGACGAAGCGGGTGGTCAGCAGGTTTTCCTGCAGGGCTTCGGCCACCGGCAGAAAGTCGTAGCGGTCGGCGCCCAGGCCGTGCAGCCAGATCACGCAGGCATCCACAGGCTTGCTGGGCTGAAGAATCAAGGGCTGGGTCATGTTTGCTCCAATAGTGTGCGTACGCTCTCTTTGGGTGCGAGGTCAGAGCGTATTTTGGGTCGATCAGTTAAGAAGATGTCGCAACGTTGTAAGTTTTACTATTGACCTGTCGCTGAATCGCTTAAGCAGCAGGTGTGGTACGGGCCTTGCTATGTGAAAACCTGTGCAAGTCATCCTGCGCCTGGCGGTAACACTATCAGGCTACTGTCGGCTGTGGGATAGCAAAGAATCCGGTGATGGACGTTCGCCATTGGCCGTTACGGGCTTGGCAAACAGGAAAGGGCTACAGCCCGTTCGGCCGATTGGTGAGAAGTGAGTTTTCCATTATGTGGATTTTCTCCTACTAGACTCATAGCTAGGTCCTACGCCGCTTGACCCTAAAAAAAGCCAACACGGGTCAACAGCGCCTCATAAGGGTGCGGCAGGACTCAAGCTCCGACACAACAAGAGCAAAACTGGAGGTTTGAATGAAGATGTTGAAATCCACCCTGGCAATCGTGACTGCGGCCGCAGTACTCGGTGTCAGCGGGTTCGCTCAGGCGGGTGCAACCCTGGATGCCGTGCAGAAGAAAGGCTTCGTGCAGTGCGGCGTGAGCGACGGTTTGCCGGGCTTCTCGGTTCCGGACTCTACCGGCAAGATCGTCGGTATCGATGCTGACTACTGCCGCGCTGTGGCCGCAGCCGTATTCGGTGACGCGACCAAGGTCAAATTCAGCCAGTTGAATGCCAAGGAGCGTTTCACTGCGCTTCAATCCGGCGAAATCGACATGCTGTCGCGTAACTCCACCATGACCAGTTCCCGTGACGCGGGCATGGGCCTGAAGTTTCCTGGCTTCATCACTTACTACGACGGCGTAGGCTTCCTGGCCAACAGTAAGCTGGGCGTGAAGAGTGCCAAGGAACTGGATGGCGCGACCATCTGTATTCAAGCCGGTACCACCACCGAGCTGAACGTGTCCGACTACTTCCGCGCCAATGGCCTGAAGTACACCCCGATCACTTTCGACACCTCCGATGAAAGCGCCAAGTCGCTGGAATCCGGTCGTTGCGACGTACTGACTTCCGACAAGTCCCAGTTGTACGCACAGCGCAGCAAGCTGGCCTCGCCTAAAGATTATGTAGTTCTGCCGGAAACCATCTCCAAAGAGCCTCTGGGGCCGGTCGTGCGTAACGGTGACGATGAGTGGCTGGCGATCGTTCGTTGGGTTGGCTACGCGATGCTCAACGCCGAAGAGGCCGGTGTCACGTCGAAAAACGTCGAGGCTGAAGCCAAGTCGACCAAGAACCCGGACGTCGCCCGTCTGCTGGGTACCGACGGTGAATACGGCAAGGACCTGAAACTGCCGAAAGACTGGGTGGTGAAAATCGTCAAGCAAGTCGGTAACTACGGCGAAGTCTTCGAGAAAAACCTCGGCAAGAGCACTCCGCTGGAAATCGACCGTGGCCTGAACGCCCTGTGGACCAACGGCGGCATCCAATACGCACCACCAGTGCGCTGATGGTTCTATCACCCGGTGGGCCAACCACCGGGTGATGTTCTGTTCCATTATTTCTGGGGCACTTCATGCAAAATTCAATCGGCGCACCAAAGCAGAGGCTCAGCCTCAGCGATCCGCGAGTGCGTGCGTGGCTGTTTCAGATCATCACGATTGTCGCGGTGGTCTCGATGGGTTGGTACCTGTTCAACAACACTCAAACCAACCTGCAACACCGGGGCATTACCTCCGGTTTCAGCTTTCTGGAGCGCAGCGCCGGATTCGGCATCGCGCAACACCTGATCGACTACACCGAATCGGACAGCTATGCCCGGGTGTTTGTCATCGGCTTGCTCAATACCCTGTTGGTGACCTTTATCGGCGTGATCCTGGCGACGATTCTGGGGTTCATCGTTGGTGTGGCACGGCTGTCGAAGAACTGGATCATCAACAAGCTGGCGACGGTTTACGTTGAGACTTTCCGCAACATTCCACCGCTGCTGCAAATTCTGTTCTGGTACTTCGCGGTGTTCCTGACCATGCCAGGACCGCGCAACAGCCATAACTTCGCCGATACCTTCTTCGTCAGCAGTCGTGGCCTGAATATGCCGGCCGCGCAGATGGCCGGTGGGTTCTGGGCGTTTGTGATCAGCGTCGTGGTGGCTATCGTCGCCATCGTGCTGATGTGCCGCTGGGCCAACAAGCGTTTCGAGGCGACCGGTGTACCGTTCCACAAATTCTGGACCGGTTTGGCACTGTTTCTGGTGATTCCAGCGTTGTGCACGCTGATCTTCGGTGCGCCACTGCATTGGGAATTGCCGAAGCTGCAAGGCTTCAACTTCGTCGGTGGCTGGGTGCTGATCCCGGAACTGCTGGCTTTGACTCTGGCCCTGACGGTGTACACCGCGGCGTTCATCGCCGAGATCGTGCGTTCCGGGATCAACTCGGTCAGCCACGGTCAGACCGAAGCGGCGCGTTCGCTGGGTCTGCGCAACGGTCCAACCCTGCGCAAGGTCATCATCCCGCAAGCCCTGCGGGTGATCATTCCGCCGCTGACCAGCCAATACCTGAACCTGGCGAAGAACTCCTCGCTGGCGGCCGGTATCGGTTACCCGGAAATGGTTTCGTTGTTTGCCGGCACAGTACTGAACCAGACCGGGCAGGCGATCGAAGTTATTGCCATCACCATGAGCGTGTACCTGGCGATCAGTATCAGCATTTCCCTGCTGATGAACTGGTACAACAAGCGCATTGCGCTGATCGAGCGGTGAGGAAACGCGCATGACGACTCATATTTTCAAACCTGACCTGCCACCACCAGGCATCCGCATCGGTGTCGTGGCGTGGATGCGCGAGCACATGTTCTCCAGTTGGATCAACACGCTGCTCACGCTGTTCGCGTTCTACCTGATTTACCTGGTGGTGCCGCCGATCCTGCACTGGGCGATTCTTGATGCCAACTGGGTGGGCACCACGCGCGCCGACTGCACCAAGGAAGGCGCTTGCTGGGTGTTCATTCAGCAGCGCTTTGGCCAGTTCATGTACGGGTACTACCCGCCCGAACTGCGCTGGCGCGTCGACCTGAGCGTGTGTCTGGCGGTGATCGGCATCGCACCGCTGTTCATCTCGCGTTTTCAGCGCAAAGCGGTCTACGGCCTGAGCTTTCTGGTGCTCTATCCGATCATTACCTACATCCTGCTGCACGGTGACATGCTTGGCCTGACCAACGTTGCGACCAGTCAATGGGGCGGTCTGATGCTGACCCTGGTGATTGCCACCGTCGGTATCGTCGGCGCGTTGCCGCTGGGGATCATGCTGGCATTGGGTCGTCGCTCGAACATGCCGGCGATTCGCGTGGTCTGCGTGACCTTCATCGAGTTCTGGCGCGGCGTGCCGTTGATCACGGTGCTGTTCATGTCTTCGGTAATGCTGCCGTTGTTCCTGCCTGAAGGCATGAACTTCGACAAGTTGCTGCGGGCCTTGATCGGGGTGATCCTGTTCCAGTCGGCCTACGTGGCCGAAGTGGTGCGCGGTGGTCTGCAAGCGATTCCCAAAGGTCAGTACGAAGCCGCAGCAGCGATGGGCCTCGGTTACTGGCGCAGCATGGGCCTGGTGATTCTGCCGCAAGCCCTGAAGCTGGTGATTCCGGGCATCGTCAACACCTTCATTGCGCTGTTCAAGGACACGAGCCTGGTGATCATCATCGGCTTGTTCGACTTGCTCAACAGCGTCAAGCAAGCCGCCGCCGACCCGAAATGGCTGGGCATGGCCACTGAAGGCTATGTGTTCGCGGCCCTGGTGTTCTGGATTTTCTGTTTTGGTATGTCCCGCTATTCCATGCATTTGGAACGCAAGCTGGACACAGGCCACAAGCGTTAGGAGCGTAGTTTATGAGTGAAGCGATCAAACAGCCTGTGAGCCCTGAAGGCATTATTCAGATGCAGGGCGTGAACAAGTGGTACGGCCAGTTCCACGTGTTGAAAGACATCAACCTGAACGTCAAGCAGGGCGAGCGTATCGTTCTGTGCGGGCCATCGGGTTCCGGCAAGTCGACCACCATTCGCTGCCTCAACCGTCTGGAAGAGCACCAGCAGGGCCGCATCGTGGTCGATGGCGTGGAGCTGACCAACGACCTCAAGCAAATCGAAGCGATTCGTCGCGAAGTCGGCATGGTGTTCCAGCACTTCAACCTGTTCCCGCACCTGACCATCCTGCAAAACTGCACGCTGGCACCGATGTGGGTCCGCAAGATGCCCAAGCGCAAGGCTGAAGAAATTGCCATGCATTACCTGGAGCGCGTGCGCATTCCAGAGCAGGCGCACAAGTTTCCGGGGCAACTGTCCGGCGGTCAGCAACAGCGTGTGGCGATTGCCCGCGCGCTGTGCATGAAACCGAAAATCATGCTGTTCGACGAACCGACCTCGGCACTCGACCCAGAGATGGTGAAAGAGGTTCTGGACACCATGATCGGCCTGGCCGAAGACGGCATGACCATGCTCTGCGTCACCCACGAAATGGGCTTTGCGCGGACCGTGGCCAACCGCGTGATCTTCATGGACAAGGGCGAAATCGTCGAACAGGCTCCGCCGAACGACTTCTTCGACAACCCGCAGAATGAGCGTACCAAACTGTTCCTGAGCCAGATCCTGCATTGATTGGTTGAATAATAGCGTTGCCTCAACTCCCCACAGATTTTTCTGTGGGGTTTTTTGTCTGCGCCGGTTTATCCTTCTGCCTCTAACCGCTGGAGTGCCAGGCGTACGGCCCGATGGGCGTTGAGCCGTCCGTGCCCGTAGTAGTGACTATGACCGTTCAGGTCGTACTGGCCGAGCGGACCGTCGTCGACATGCCCGATCTTGTCGCAACAATCGGCAAGGAGTTGTCGCACCGCCTCGCGGTTCAGGGTCGGATTAACACCAAGCATCAGCGCTGCGACTCCAGCTGCGCCCGGGCAGGCGCTTGAGGTGCCACTGAATAGTTCGGTGTAGGCGCCGTTGCCTGTATCGGAAAACTTGCCACTCAGGTCCGTAGTGCGAATTCCCCGAGTCTGCGGGATTGATGTGGCAGGCTTGAACTTCGGGTCCGGATGTGGTTGATCGCCACTGGGGAAACAGCACCAGAGAGCATTGCCGAAATCGCTGTAAGCGCTACGGCGACTCTGGTCATTACAGGCACCGACGGCAATAACCATCGGGTGACTGGAATAGCCGTCTTTGTCCACGCTTTCGTTGCCATTGCCGGCTCCGAAAAAAATAATGCAGCCTTTTCCATCACGGCCTTTGGTAGCTGCGTACTCAATAGCCAGTCGGGTACTGGCAGCCAACGGAAAATCTTGTGTATGCCTGGGATCGGTGGGGTCGGCCCAGTGTCCTTCGGCTGGCCCCCAACTGCAGGAAATAATGTCTGCGCCATTGTCCGCGGCCCAGAAAAAGGCGTCGGCTTCAGCGCGGGCGCCCAAGGGTTTGGTTAGTTTTAGGGGCATCAGGCTGGCGCGTGGGGCGACCCCGCTCGCACCGACATGACCATTGGCACAAGCCACTCCAGCGGCCGCTGTTCCATGTCGTTCGAATGTATTTTTCGGTCGAGGCCCTTGCTTGGCGTTGCGACGATCGAAATTCTGCGGCGCAACGATTTTTCCGGATCCCGTGAATTCGGGATGATCGATATCGAACGCATCGTCGATGACGGCGATAACTATGCCTTCACCCTGGCCAAGGTCGTGAGCGGCTTCGACATTGGCGCTGGCGTCGATCTGAACTTGATAGGTGACGGTGGTTTTTTTCAGATGCCACTGGTTCGCATGGATGGCCCTGCGTTGTCCCTGGCGCAGCATTTCCGGGTGACAATAGTCGACGTCATTACGTTCCAGTAGTTTAAGCGTGAATGAGCAGACGTCGGTGCCGCGATGGTCTCTGTGGCTAACGAAGAATGCGTTGGCGGCGTAGGGCACTTGCTGCTTGATTGTAAGACCGAGCTCTTTGAGGGTTATCTCGCATTCGGTCGGGGTGAGTTGATCGATGAATTTCAGGAAGATGTTCTCTGTATAGAGAACGGCGTCCTGTGTAAGGGGATCTACCAGCACGCTTCCCGCAAAACGTACGTCTGGCAGTGCGCGCAGCAGCGCCTTGCGCTGGGACAGGCACGACGCCTGCGGTACTTTGAAAACCAGTACGTCCGCGTCGGCAACGTGCATCACCAACTGGCTGTCGCCTATCGCCTTGTGCGCTTGCTCGCAGCACAGTGCCGATGCAAGGTCCTTTCCTGAATGGCTGCGCACAGCGATCAAGTTCTTACTCTTCTCCAGGAAAAAGGAGCGGGTTTGCTTATTACCGAAGTTGACTTCTTCCATGTTTTTTCCATCTGCTTCAAGGGCGTGGACAGCATTAGCCGCACGGTAAACCTTGATTCTGGCGAGCCGGCTCCCCAGGCGATATCAGCAGATTAGTGGGAGGGGCGTAGGACAAGTCTCAGCTTGAAGGGTTTTTTGGCTACTAAAGATGAAGTTTTTTTCTTGGGGATGAATTCATTTTTGTGAGCCGTCGGCTCTCAACAGGCTACAGGGGCAAGGTCTTCACGCTATTGTCTGCGAGCAAGCGTTGAATATTGACGTTATTGGCGATGTCGGGCAGTTCAGCCAGTAGATCAGGATGGCGATCAAGCAATCCCATGAGGATGAACAGCGGTTGGGGCGGTGCGATCTCTGCGCGCTCGTAGCGGGAAAAGGCGTTATGTCCGCCGCCAGACAGCAACTTCACCGCGTCTTTCTGCGTAAGGTGCAGTTTGCGGCGGATGCGTTTCATCTCGGCTGCCATGAGCTGCCGGGAGTCCTCGAGCAATTGATCACTCGCCTCGGAGTAACGTACTGCACTGCCGTCATCGAATTCGATTTCACTACAGGCCTGGCACTCCCATCCGGAAATATCGTGCACCTGACGCGTCAACTGTCTGAAGTCGATGGTGAAGCTTCGCCCGTCGAAATGCTGCATCCCGTCCTGGGTACCGCAGCTGAAGCATTGCTGTGTTTTCATGTGTCTCTCTCCTTGAAGGAGATTACCGGCGGACCACCGCCTGGGCGGCAGGTCACCTTGAGGTAAATCTCCAGGAAACTTGTGGCGAGGTGTGTTCTTTTCCATAAGACACCTTGCACCTTGAAATATAAATCACCCTCAAAGGGTAGTTTTAACAATCAAAAATCCAGCTCCCGTTCCTGCCTCCTAACCCTAGGTAGTTGTCCTCTCAGGCGAAGCTGACTAACATGTCAGAAAATTCATCCTATGATTGGATGAAAGGGCGAATTCCATGACAGACACATCCCCTTTGGTGAAGCGTTCTCTGGTCGATCAGGCCCTTGAGCAGTTGCGCCTGCGCATCAACAACGGCACCTGGACCGTTGGCCAGCGCCTGCCCACAGAGCCTGAGCTGGCGACCGAACTGGGCATCAGCCGCAACACCGTGCGCGAAGCCATGCGGGTGTTGGCGTTTTCAGGCTTGATCGAGATTCGCCAGGGCGACGGCAGTTACCTGCGGGCGGTGGTCGATCCACTCGACACGATGAAAGCCTTGTCCCGCTGCTCCCATGAGCAGGCCCGGGAAACCCGACACATCCTGGAGGTCGAGGCTATCGGCCTGGCGGCGTTGCGTCGTACCGATGAGGACCTCATCGCACTGCGTGAAGCCTTGGGTGTCAGCGGCAGCCACTACCACGGCGACCTCGACAGCTACATCGCCTGCGACCTGGTGTTCCACCGCCGTTTGGTGGATGCCGCGCATAACCCGACCCTCAGCGAGTTGTATCGCTATTTCTCCAGCATCATCGGTGCGCAACTGCGCCAGACCCTCAACATCACCCCTAGACGTCAAGAGGTGTTCGATCTGCATATCGAACTGCTCGATGCCGTCGAGCAGCGCGACCCGGAACGGGCCAAAGCCATTTCCCGGCAGTTGATCAATGAACCTTGAAACCGAGAACCCCATGTCCAGCCAACAGGCGAGTACCCACAGCACGGCCCAAACCAAACGCACGGCAGAGCTCGAGGAGTTGTTGATCGATGCCGAGGCCGATGACGAGCAGGTCCAGCAAAGCCATCCGGTTCTGCGTCGCCCGTGGTTGCTGCTGCTGGGGTTGATTCTGGTGGCGCTGAATCTGCGCCCGGCGCTGTCGAGCATGGCGCCACTGCTCAGCGATGTGTCCAAAAGTCTCGGTCTGTCGGCGGCACAGGCCGGTTTGCTCACCACGTTACCGGTGCTTTGCCTGGGGCTGTTCGCCCCGTTGGCGCCGGTGCTGGCGCGGCGTTTTGGTGCCGAGCGGGTGGTGCTGGGAATTCTTCTGATGCTGGCCGGCGGGATCGTTCTGCGCAGCTCGTTTGGCGATATCGGCCTGTTTGCCGGCAGCATCCTGGCCGGCGCGAGCATTGGCGTGATCGGCGTGCTGCTGCCGGGCATCGTCAAACGTGACTTTGCCAAACACGCAGGCACCATGACGGGCGTTTACACCATGGCCCTATGCCTGGGCGCGGCCATGGCAGCGGGTGCAACAGTGCCCTTGAGTCAGCATTTCGACGAAAGTTGGGCGCTCGGTCTGGGGTTCTGGGTGATTCCAGCGCTGGTCGCGGCGATCTTCTGGCTGCCGCAAGTCGGTCAGAAACACGGCGCGCACAACGTGGCGTATCGGGTACGCGGTCTGCTGCGTGATCCACTGGCTTGGCAAGTGACTCTCTACATGGGGCTGCAATCCTCGCTGGCCTACATTGTCTTCGGCTGGTTGCCGTCGATCCTGATCGGCCGTGGCCTGACCCCGACCCAGGCCGGGCTGGTACTGTCCGGCTCGGTGATCATCCAATTGGCCAGCTCACTGGCGGCGCCATGGCTGGCGACTCGCGGCAAGGATCAGCGGTTGGCGATCGTTGTCGTCATGCTGCTGACCCTCGGCGGTCTGTTCGGTTGTCTCTATGCGCCGCTCGAAGGCCTGTGGGGCTGGGCGATTCTGCTCGGGCTGGGGCAGGGCGGTACGTTCAGCCTGGCACTGACCCTGATCGTGCTGCGCTCGCGCGATGCCCACGTGGCGGCCAACCTGTCGAGCATGGCCCAGGGGTTCGGTTACACGTTGGCCTCCATGGGCCCGTTCGCAGTCGGTCTGGTGCATGACTGGACTGGCGGCTGGACCGCACTGGGCTGGATCTTCGGGGTCATTGGCCTCGGCGCGATCATCGCCGGTCTCGGTGCCGGTCGTTCGCTGTACGTGCAGGTCGAAAGCGAACGCGTCTGAAGCCTACGTACTACCGGTATTCCTGCGGCGAATGCCGGTAGTTTTCCCGGCGTTTGCAGACTATCGTGCAGGCATCTTTCGAAACCATTTTTGCAAATGCAGGGAGCCTGTCCATGAGTGATGCCAACAGCGCATTGATCACTGAGTTCTATCAAGCTTTCCAGCGGCTGGATGCCGAGGCCATGAGCGCCTGCTACACCGAGGACGTGGTGTTCAGTGATCCGGCGTTCGGCGAACTGCGTGGGCGCGATGCCGGCGACATGTGGCGCATGCTCACGACTCGTGCCAAAGACTTTTCCCTGACCTTCGATAACGTCCGCGCCGACGAGCGCACGGGCGGCGCCCATTGGGTGGCGACCTACCTGTTCAGCCAGACCGGCAATACGGTAGTCAACGATATCCAGGCGCGTTTTGTTTTCCGTGACGGCAAGATCTGCGAGCACCACGACCATTTCGATCTGTGGCGCTGGTCGCGTCAGGCCTTGGGTTTCAAAGGTCTGTTACTGGGGTGGACACCGTTGGTGGGCAACGCTGTACGCGCGCAGGCCTTGAAGGGGCTGAAGGCATTTCAGGCCAGTCGCTGATAAGATCGCGGCTTGTTTCCTACAAGCCTTGATCGTCACGTGAACACCCTGAGCGAAGTCTCCGTCAGCGAAACTGCAACCCCTCCAGCGCAGAGCAAACCCTGGTTCGTGTACCTCGTTCGCGCGGCCAACGGTTCACTGTACTGCGGGATCAGCGATGATCCCGTCAGGCGTTTCGCCACTCACCAGAGCGGCAAAGGTGCGCGTTTCTTCCTCTCCAGCCCGGCTGTGGCGCTGGTCTACACCGAAGCCTGCCGCGATAAGAGCGAAGCGCTGCGCCAGGAGCGACTGATCAAAAAACTCAAGAAAAGCGCCAAGGAATGCCTGGTGGCGAGCGCCGCTGCGGGCTTATCAATCTGACTGATAAGTGCCCATCAGGCAGATGGGTAGGCCGCTAATCGATTGCGCGCTAAGCTGCTGACTTCTAACACCAGCAGCGGGTTCCAGCATGTCAGAGTTGATTCTTCACCATTACCCGACTTCCCCTTTCGCGGAAAAGACCCGGCTGCTGCTTGGTTTCAAAGGCTTGTCCTGGCGTTCCGTGAAGATTTCGCCGGTGATGCCAAAACCTGATCTGACGGCGCTGACCGGTGGTTACCGCAAGACCCCGGTGTTGCAGATTGGCGCTGATATTTACTGCGACACGGCACTGATTGCCCGGCGTCTGGAGCAGGAAAAGGCTTTGCCAGCGTTGTTCCCTGAAGGCCAGGAGATGATCAGTGCGAGCTTCGCCACCTGGGCCGATTCGGTGGTGTTTCAACATGCAGTGAGCCTGGTGTTCCAGCCCGAATCGGTGGCGGCGCGTTTTGCCAAGTTGTCTCCAGAAGCGATCAAGGCTTTCGTTGCTGACCGTGCCGGGCTGTTCAGCGGTGGCAGCGCAACGCGGTTGTCAGCCGAACAGGCCAAGCATCAATGGCCGACGATCATGGCGCGTCTGGAGCAGCAATTGCAGCGCGAGGAGGGTGACTACCTGTTTGGCGAGCCTTCGATTGCCGACTTCGCCATGGCCCACCCATTGTGGTTCCTCAAAGGCACGCCGGTGACTGCACCGTTGGTCGATGTTTATCCGGCAGTGTCGGCCTGGTTGGCGCGAGTCATGGGTTTCGGGCATGGCGCGTTTAGCGACATGACCTCTGAAGAGGCGCTGGAGGTTGCACGTCATTCAACGCCAGCGGCCTTGCCGGACGAACAGTTCAGCGAGCCAAACGGCTTCAAGGCGGGCCAGCACGTGGTGATCGCCGCGATTGACTATGGCGTTGATCCGGTCGCGGGCGAGTTGTTGTTTGCGGGAAGCGAAGAGCTGATCCTGCGTCGTGAAGATGAGCGTGGCGGGCTGGTGCATGTGCACTTCCCGCGGTTTGGGTTTCGCATCGAAAAACATTGACGTAGA
>NZ_JANLNW010000051.1 GCF_025465945.1 Pseudomonas sp. 6D_7.1_Bac1
CTCGGCGGTGACCTTGCCGTAGGCGTTGTAGCTGAAGGCGCGAGTGGCGCCATCGGGCAAGGTGGTTTGAATCAGCCGACCGACCAGATCCCACTGATAGAGCGTGGCCGCGCCATGTTCGTCCTGACGGCAGATCCGTCGGCCCAACGCGTCGTAGGCAAAACGCCGCCGTCCACCGTCCGGCAATTGCTCCTCAGTCAGTTGCCCGAGAGTGTTCCAGGTGAAAGCGTGGCGGCTGTTGTCCGGGTAACGAATGGCAACGAGTTGGCCTTTCGCGTCATGGCTGTAATGGGTGACCTGCCCGTCGGGGTCGACCTGTTCGCTGATGTCGCCCTGGGCATTGCGCCGATAGGTCCACACCGCTTTACCGCGATAGCGCTTATGCAGGTGGCCGTTGCGATACTCGTACGCCGTCGGCTCATCGTCCGGCGGCAGCAGCGCGATCAGTTGGCCGACCTCGTCGTAGCGGTATTCGGTGATTGCGCCGAGCGGGTCCTGCTCGGCGATCAACCGGCCGTTATCGTCATAAGCCTTCAGGTGTTCAGCACCATTGGCCTCGACTTTGCGCACCAGCCGCGCCTGCTGGTCGTGGACGTAAACCTCTTCGCTGCCGTCGGCGTTGTGCACCGTGACGCGGCCGTCATCGTCCCAGACATAACGCGCGTCCATCTGCGAAAACGACGCCCAGTGGCGCACGCAGCGAGCGGCCTTGCCGTCGCGCTCCCACTCCCAGAAGAAGCTCGCGCCACCGGCCAGTTGCCGCTGCAAAATCACGTGCTGATCGTCGTAGTCGTAACGCTCGCTTTCGCCGGCGGCGTTGGTGGCCTCGATCAGTTGATCACGTTCGTCGTAGCGATAACTGACCAGCGTCTGCTCGGTCTTCCAGACTTCATCAAGGCTGTCGGCCGGGAGAAAGACCTGATAGTCGACGGCGATCAGATGTCGCCGGTCGTAGCGCAACAGCAAGGCGCGACCGGCGCCGTTATCCAGGCGCTTGATCCGGTCGAAGCGGTCGCGGCTGATGCGCAAGCGGTTGTCGTAGGCATCGCTGATGGCCGTGAGGCGGCCATCGCGAAAGTGGTAAAACCGTGGCGTTTCACCGGCCTGGGCGAGGATCAGTTCATCTCTGTCATCACCCAGGTAAATCGCCGCCCGCGACAGGCTGTTGTGGATCGCCGGGCGTTCGGCGCTGGGCCTGGGGAAGCGTGTGCGGCGGTTTTCGTGGTCGATCCAGACGACGTCATTGCCGTCGATTTCCAGGCGATGCGCCAGCGAATGGCTCCAGCCGAACCCCAATCCACTGTCAAGTTCCACCGCGCTGGTGCGGTACAGCCGGGTGAAGGCAAACGGCAGCACGCCGTCCAACTCGGCATCGGTGAGGGTCAACAGCTCTTCACCGGTGACCATCGACACCGGGCAGCCATGGGTCGCGGTTTTGTTCGCGGTGTCGGCGCTGGCGCCGTTGGGGTTTTTCGCCTGAGCCGGGGCGTTGTCGTGGTGCTGGTTTTGCTTGAGCGTAGTGTTGCGGCGCCCGTCCCAGCGCAATTGCATCGTTCCCTTTTTCAGGCCCGCAGCGACGCCTCGGGCTGCGACTTTTTTGTAGTGGTCGATGTAGCCCATGAAGCTGTCGATGATCTTGTAAATGGCGGCAACGAAGCGCAGCGCGGCATCGACGATGTATTGGCCGTGGCGCATCAGCCGCACCGAAAGGTAGGCGACGCCCACCCCGAAAAAACTCAGCACGATGCCGATCAGTAGATCGATCACCAACTCGACCACCAGCTTCGAAACTGCCTCTGCCGTAGCTCCGGCAATCTGGCTCGGCGGCAACGCCTCCAGCCACAAGCTCGCGGTGTGCAACAACAAACACAGCGCCGCCTCATCACTGGCCAGCAACAGGGCTTTTTCCATCACCTGCGGTGATGCTTGCGCCAGGTTGGCCAGAGCCTCAGCGCTGCCCTCGACTCTTTCTCTGAGCTTCGCCGGGTCTTTGAGGATGTCGCCAATCAGGCCAATGCTGTCCCAAACCCCTTCGATGGCCGCCCAACTGCCGGCAAGTAATCCGTTGCCCACCGCCAGCAGCGACGCCGAGGCCGACTGTTGCGACCACTGCGGCTTGAAGCCTTTCCACTCGTTGCGCAGCCAGGTTTCCAGCTCGCCGGTCAATCCGTCATAAGCGCCAAACAGCTCGTCGAGTTGCTTCGGCGTGACCGCGCCATGCACCCGCACCCGATAGAACTTCCCTGCCTCGCCCTTGAACTGCCCCTTGCCGAATTCATCGAGATCAATCGGTGTAATTGGCCCACCGTCCGCCGGTACCACCTCGACCCGAATGTTGCCCAGAGGAATGTCGTAGACCGATTCGAACTTGCTCTCGATCTGCAGAATGCCGCCGTCCGGACACTGCGCCACGCTGGAGATGAAGTCGTCATCGCCGGTACTCACCACTTTGCTCGTGTTACCCAGTTTGATCCGCCGATCCATGCCCATCAGCGATGGCAGGTCGGCAGCGTGGCTAACCCTGTCGGTGGCCTGGATGAACCAGTGGTTGAGCTGTTCGCGGTAAAGGCTGAGGGTGTCTTTGAAGCTGTCGAGTTCGTGCTCGATGTACGGAATGTGACCGTGTTGCGGCACAGAAGCGGGCATCCATGATGTCTCTGCAGAATGAGGGCGGGCGATTCTGCATGAGCGACATGGGGGGTTGATCAGGGGTCTGAAAAATCAGATTTACCCTGATCTTTTAGGGATTTTTCCTTCATAAATAAGGATCGACGACTACAGACAATCCTTTCGTCGATCCGAACGCCGGGCTCGCCGCGCCGTTCAATTGAGCGCCCCGCGCAGGTCGGCGGCGGCTTCGGCCAGGGCCTCGGCGGCGCGTTCGACAAACGGCGCCATGCTGATAAAGCCGTGAATCATCCCCTCGCAGCGTTGCACACGTACCTGCACACCAGCGGCCTGCAAGCGTTTGGCTAAAGCCTCGCCTTCATCGCGCAGCGGGTCGAACTCGGCGCTGATCAGGGTGGTTGGCGGTAAGTCGGCAAGGTCTTCGGCGCGCAACGGCGAGGCCAGCGGATCGTCGACTTGCGCGGGGTTTTGCAGGTATTGCTGCCAGAACCAGCCCATCATCGCCCGTGTGAGGAAATAACCCTCGGCGAAGTCGGCATAGGACGCGCTGTCGCAACCGCCGTCGGTGACCGGGTAGAACAGGCATTGATGACGGATCTTCGGTCCCTGCCTTTGCGCCGCGAGACGGCTGACCGCCAACGCCAGATTGCCGCCGGCGCTGTCCCCGGCCAACGCCAGACGACTGCCATCGACGCCCAGCTCAAAGGCGTGTTCCACCAGCCAGCACGTGGCCGCGTAGCAGTCCAGCGGTGCCGCCGGGAACTTCGCTTCCGGTGCCAGTCGGTAGGCGACCGACACCACCACCGCGCCGGTCTGGCTGGCCAGTGCCCGACAGAGGTTGTCGTGAGTATCCAACGTGCCAATCACAAAACCGCCACCGTGGAAGAACACCAACAGCGGTAATTTGTCCTGGGGCAGTGGTCGATAAAGTCGTGCGTCCAACTCGCCCTCGGCACCGGCCACCTGCAAGTCACGCACATCAAACATCGGCGCGCCGGGAATCGGAGGCATCAGGTTGTCGGAGAACTGCCGGTACTGCACGGCATCGAGATGGCGGTAGTCGGGCTCCGGCACGTCGCGAAACGGCTGGAGCACGGCGGCGATCTGGCTATCGAGAGGCATGGGCATCTCCCTGGACATCGGTCATCTGAAACACCGGGTTGGTTTCCTCGAAAATGCTCTGCACCCGACGTTCCAGCGCCGGTTTGAAGTCTTTGTGCGGCAGGATCCAGAAGCGTTTGTCGTCAATGGCGCTGAACACCACCTCGGCCAGCTCGGTCGGGGTCATGCCCTGGCGAATACTGGAGTCGAGCAATTGGCTGAAGGATGAACCGGCGGCGTCAGCGACCTGGTTCGAGGCCATGATCTCGCTGGCCACCGGGCCCGGACACAGCACTGACACCGAGACCGGTGCGCCAAGCAGCGCCAGTTCGTAATGCAGGGTTTCCGAGAGCGCGACCACCGCTTGCTTGGTCACGTTGTACGGCGCCATCAACGGGCTGCTGAGCAATCCCGCCAGCGATGCGGTGTTGATCACATGAGCAGCGCGGCCCTGGCTCAACAACAGCGGCACGAAACAGCGAATGCCGTTGATTACGCCTGTAAGGTTGATGTCGAGCATGCGTTGCCACTGCGCCTGGCTGATCTCCCAGCTGTAACCGGTTTGCATCACCCCGGCGTTGTTGAACAGCAGATCGACACCGCCAAACTGCTCAACGGCAACATCACGCAGTCGCTCGACCTGCGCCAGTTGCCCCACATCCGTGACACAAGCAATCGCCTGCGTACCCGTCGCCTGCAAGGTCGCGCACAACGCCTGCAAACCCGCCGCATCGACATCCGCCAACACCAGCTGCATGCCGCGCCGTGCCGCCTGTTCGGCCAACCCCCGGCCAATCCCGCTGGCGGCACCGGTAATCACCGCGACCTGCCTGTGTTCACTGCTCATCTGAAGACTCCCGCTGTCGGTCAATGCCGTCAGTAGAGCTGCCCGCCGTTCACCGGCCATCGTCCATTCAGACGATGCCGCGCAGCACAGGGGCGGCAGAATCGGAGCAGCACAAGCGCTTGCCAGTTAATGCACAAACCTGTGGGAGCGAGCCTGCTCGCGAAGGCGGTGCTCCAGTCAACATTGATGTTGGCTGTGGCGGCCTATTCGCGAGCAGGCTCGCTCCCACAAGGATCTCACTTGACTGATAGGCCTCGGGACTTGCCTGAGCCCCAAACCGCCCAACCCGCGATGAACCGGAGAACAATAAGATGAGCACCCTGCACCGTATCGAAACCAAGCAGTTGGAGGACCGTTACGCCCGTGGCTGGCACTGCCTGGGCCTGGCCGCGCAATACCGTGACGGCAAGGCCCACCGCCTGGAGGTGTTCGGCACCCGGCTGGTGGCGTTTGCCGGTGAAGACGGCGAGCTGCATATCCTCGACGGCTATTGCCCGCACATGGGCGCCGACCTGAGCGCCGGTTGCGTCGAAGGCAACTCGATCCGTTGCCCGTTCCATGCCTGGCGCTGGGGTGCCGACGGGGTGTGCGACGACATCCCCTACGCCAAACGCATCCCGCCACGAGCGAAGATCAAGAGCTGGCCACTGATGGTGGAAAACCAGTTGCTGTTCGTCTGGAATGACCCGGAAGGCAACCCGCCGATTCCTGAGCAACGCATTCCACGGATCGACGCCTGCTTCAGCGACGAATGGGCAGCGTGGGAAGTGGCAGAGCTGCAAATCGCGACCAACTGCCGCGAACTGATCGACAACGTCGCCGACATGGCGCACTTTGGCACCGTTCACGGTGCACCAATCGAAACCTTCAGCAACGTCTTCGAAGGCCACATGGCCACACAGATCATGTGTTCTCGCAGTGAACGCCTGTCCGGCGACGGAGAACTGCACAGCACCGCCACCTACTTCGGCCCGGCTTACCAGATCACCGAAATGACCGGTTCCATGAACGGCCAGCCGATCCATTCGATCCTGCTCAACTGCCACGTGCCCATCGATCTCAACAGCTTCACCCTGCGCTACGGCGTACTGGTGAAAAAGATTCCGGGCCTGAGCGAAGAACAGAACCAGGCGATGGCCAAAGCCTATGTACAGCAGGCCCAGGAAGCGTTCTACGAGGACGTGACCATCTGGCACAGCAAGACCCGCGTCGACAACCCGCTGCTGTGCGACGGTGACGGCCCGGTCTATCAACTGCGCAAGTGGTACGAGCAGTTCTACACCGACGTCAGCGCGCTACCGGCCACGACGCTTGAGCACAAACGCTTCGACGTGCGTGAACGCGAAACGGTCTGATGCCCGCACCCCACCGCGTTCCATGGCCTGCCGGTTTGCCGCCGGTCAGGCCCGCAGCGATAGCGTTGCACGCAAACGATGCCGACGCTTATTCTCGGCCACCGCCAACGCCAATAATAAGAACGGTTTTCCCTATGCAGACGAACCTCAGCCTTGAGACGTTCAGTGACCTGATCGGCAACCTTTATCAGGGACCACTGGAAAACATTCCGTGGGCGACCTTTCTCAATCAGCTCAACCTGTACCTCGAAAGCAAGTACGTGACCTTCATCCTGCGTCCGCCAAGCGCCCATGTGGACGGGCTGATGGTCAACACCACCGGCACCTCGACCGAAGCCACCTCCTCGTACAACAAGCACTTTTTCACCCTCGACCCCTTCGTCGACCTGCCCAACCGGCAAGTGGTGACCCTGGCGGAATTCGTCTCCAACGACGATTGGCAGAATTCGGAGTTCTACAAAAGTTTTCTCGAACCGGTGGATGTGTTCCATATCCTCGGTGCCGACATCAACACCTGCGACGGCGCCCAATGTCGCCTGCGCATCAGCCGTGGGCGTGACGACAAGCCCTTCGGCAACGCTGAAAAACAGCTGCTGGCGCAGTTCATTCCGCACCTGGAACGTTCGATCAAGATCCACATGCAGCTCAATCGCATCGAGGCCGAACGCAACCTCTATGCCGGTGCAGTGGACCAGATGGCGGTCGGCACGATCATCCTCGACGAAGCCGGCAAGGTGCTGCAAACCAACCAGGTGGCCGATCGGCTGATCCAGGAAAAGGACGGCATCAAATTGGTCAACGACGGGTTGCAAGTCGGCACCGCTCGCGACACCCAGGAATTTCGCCGCCTGGTGAAACAGTCGCTGCTGTCGCAAAAAAGCAGCAACCCGTCGGTGGTCGAAGCGCTGCGGGTGCAACGGCCTTCTGGTCGTGCAGACCTGGGGATCATCGTCCGTTCAGTGCCACTGTCGGCCTGGAGCGAAGGTAAACAGTGCCCGACCGTGGTGATTTTTATCAGCGACCCGGAACAGCAATCCACCGCGCCGCAGGAAATCGTCCGCGCGCTGTTCGATTTCACCCCCGCTGAAACCCAGCTGGCGATGCTGCTGGCCAACGGTCTGACCCTCGACGAAGCTTCCGAAGAGCTGGGCATCAGCCGCAACACCTCGCGAGCGCACCTGCGTTCGACTTTCTCCAAGACCGGCGTGACCCGCCAGACCATGCTGGTGCGCCTGATCCTGCGCAGCGTGGCGACCCTCGGCTGAGCGGCCTGTCGCCCTCGTCCGCTTGGACGATGGCGGCAATGCCTGCACAGCGCACAGTGCCTTGACTCTCACCCTCCCCACGCGGGGCCAGACCATGCGCACTTGTCCGACCATCCTCAAGACCGAACTGCTGGCCGAAAGCGGTCATTTCCAGATCGAAGCCTTGCACCTGCAATTCAGCAATGGCCAGCAACGGGTTTACGAACGGCTGCGTGGCACCGGTTATCGCTCGGTGATGCTGGTGGCGATGCCCGACCCGCTGCACGTGTTGCTGGTGCACGAATACGCGGTCGGCGTCGAAAACACGGTGCTCGGCCTGCCCAAGGGCGGCGCCGAACCGGATGAGGACTACCTGCAAGCAGCGCAGCGCGAGTTGTGCGAAGAAGTCGGCCTGCGCGCCGGGCGCCTGACCGAGCTTGGCGAATTGACCCTGGCGCCCGGTCATCTGTGTCATCGCTACCAGGTGGTGCTCGCCGAAGATCTCAGCCCGTGCCTGCTGGAAGGTGACGAACCGGAACCGCTGGAATGCCTGCGCGTACCGCTGACGCAGATTCCGGAACTGGTGGCCTGTGGGGACCTGCATGAAGCGCGGGCGATTGCGGCGTTGTTTATGGCGATCGGGGCTTTGGCCCGGCGTGATCAGCCATCTGTGTCAGCCTCCCCACTTCCCTGTGGCGAGGGAGCTTGCTCCCGCTCGGCGGCGCAGCCGTCGTAAACCCGCTGATGAGTTTTGCCTGAACGAACGCGGTGGAAGGTTTTGGGGCTGCTTCGCACCCCAGCGGGAGCAAACTCCCTCGCCACATTTGAAAGCAGCGACCTCTAGAACACATTTATCGAGCACACCATCGGCTAGTCCATTCGGACGAAGCAACGCATCAACCATCGCCATAAGGTTTGCCTACAACAATAAAACCGCCGTCGAGGCTCGTTATGCACAAAGCCACTTACGCCCTGCTCATCCTCGTTTGCGCTGGCAGCACTGCCAGTCTCTGCCAAGTGTTCAAAAACGAAGCCTATCGACCGAACACTGCCCTGCTCAACTGCGCCAGCGCCACCAACAGTTGCTACCCGCCGCTGGTGCGTAATCTGTTGCCCTGAGCCACAAAAAACGAACTCAAAAAAACCACCGGGCTTGCACACAAGGCCGGTGGTTTTTCCGTGCATCCGAGAATCAGGTCGGCAGGACACCGCGCGCCCGTGACAAGGTCAGCGCCAGGTCTTCAATCATGTCTTCCTGACCGCCCACCGTACCGCGACGCCCCAGCTCCACCAGCAGTTCGCGGGCGGCAATCCCGTATTTCTGCTCGGCGCGTTTGGCGAACAACAGGAACGAGCTGTAGACCCCGGCGTAACCCAGGGTCAGCGCGTCGCGGTCGAGACGGATCGGCTGGTCCATCATCGGCACCACCAGGTCCTCGGCGACGTCCATGATCCGGTACAGATCAATGCCACTGTTCACGCCCATGCGTTCCAGCACCGCGACGAACACTTCCAGCGGCGTGTTGCCGGCACCGGCGCCGAGCCCCGCCACCGAGCCGTCGATCCGTGCCGCGCCGGCCTCGATCGCCGCCAGCGAGTTGGCAATCGCCATGCCCATGTTGTGGTGGCCGTGAAAGCCCACCTCAGTGCCGGCGTTGAGCCCCTGACGCAGCGCGCCGATCTTCTCGCTGACTTCATCCGGCAGCATGTAGCCCGCCGAGTCGGTGCAGTAGATGCAATTGGCGCCGTAGCTCTCCATCAGCCGCGCCTGTTCCAGCAGTTTCTCGGCGCTGAGCATATGCGCCATCATCAGGAAGCCGACGGTGTCCAGGCCCATTTTCGCCGACATGCCAATGTGCTGACCGGAGACGTCGGCCTCGGTGCAGTGGGTCGCCACGCGGATGGTGGTGACCCCGTGCTCATGAGCCATTTTCAAGTGATCGAGGGTACCGATCCCCGGCAGCAGCAACGCCGAGACCTTGGCCTGCTTGAGCTGCGGAATCACTGCCGTGAAATACTCTTCGTCGCTGTGGGCCGGAAAACCGTAGTTCAACGACGCGCCACCCAGGCCATCGCCGTGGGTGATTTCAATCAGCGGCACACCGGCCGCATCCAGTCCGGTGGCGACCGAGACCATTTGTTCCAGGCTGATCTGATGACGCTTGGCGTGCATACCGTCGCGCAGGCTCATGTCATGCAGACGAACGCTCTTACCTTGCAGATTCATGGCAATTCTCCACTTAACGAACGGGCAGTTGCAGGGTGCCCTTGTGGGCTTCTTCGGCGAACATCTCGGCGGTGCGCAAACCGGCGGCGGTCATGATGTCCAGGTTGCCGGCGGACTTGGGCAGGAAGTCGCCGAGGCCTTCGACCTCAATGAAGATCGACACCTTGTGCCCATCGAACACCGGCCCGTTGATCAGCTTGTAACCCGGCACATACCGCTGCACCTCCTTGACCATCTGCAACACCGAGGTACGGATCGCGTCCTGGTTCGGTTCTTCATCGGTCAGGCAATGGATGGTGTCGCGCATCATCAGCGGCGGTTCGGCCGGGTTGATCACGATGATCGCCTTGCCGCGTCGGGCGCCGCCGATCTGCTCGACCGCCCCAGCGGTGGTGCGAGTGAATTCATCGATGTTCTGCCGCGTGCCCGGCCCGACCGAACCGGACGACACGGTGGCGACGATTTCGCCGTAACTCACCGACTGTACCCGCGACACCGCCGCGACCATCGGAATCGTCGCCTGACCACCGCAGGTGACCATGTTGACGTTCATCGCCAGGCTCAACGCGTGTTCCTTGAGGTTGACCGGCGGCACGCAGAACGGGCCGATGGCCGCCGGTGTCAGGTCGATCATGATCACCCCAAGCTCATTGAGCTTGCGGCTGTTTTCGGCGTGCACGTAAGCCGAGGTCGCGTCGAAGGCGATGCGAATGTCATCGTCGAGCACGTGGGGCAGCAAGCCGTCGACCCCGCCTGCGGTGGTTTTCAGCCCCAGTTCGCGAGCGCGCTTGAGACCTTCGGACCCCGGGTCGACACCGACCATCCACACCGGCTCGATCCATTCAGAACGGCACATTTTCATCAGCAGATCGGTGCCGATATTGCCCGGGCCGATAATGGCCGCTTTGAGTTTCTTGCTCATCCGGTTACAACCCCTTGAGTCAGGCGCAGAAGGACACCCGGGCACTGCCCAGGCCATCGATGGTCAGGGAAAAACGGTCGCCGGGCGCCGCCGGTTCCAGCGGCACCAGGGAGCCGGAGAGAATGATTTCCCCGGCTTTGAACGGAATGCCGAAAGCGCCCAGGGTGTTGGCCAGCCAGGCCACGGCGGTCAGCGGATTGCCCTGGACTGCCGAGCCCAGGCCTTCGCTGATCAGTTGATCGTTCTTGAACACCTGCATGCGCAGGTTGGGCAAATCCAGTTCACGCGGGTCGACCTGGCAGTCGCCGAGCACGAACACCCCGCACGACGCGTTGTCGGCCACGGTGTCCTGAATGCGGATGCGCCAGTCGTGAATCCGCGAGTCGACGATTTCGAAACACGGCATCACGTACTCGGTCGCCGCCAATACATCGGCTTCGGTCACGCCTGGGCCGCGTAAATCGTGTTTGAGTTTGAAGGCGATCTCGCCTTCGGCGCGGGGCTGGATCAGCTTGTTGGCGGACAGGGAAATCTGCGCGTCATCGGCAAACGACATCTGCTCGGTGATGAAGCCGAAGTCCGGTTGATGCACATTGAGCATTCGCTGGACCGCTGCCGAGGTCACGCCGATTTTCTTGCCGACAATACGGTCGCCGTCCGCCACCCGGCGCTCGATGCTGTAGAGCGAAATATGGTAGGCGTCCTCGATGCTGATGGCCGGCCAACGCTCGGTCAGCGGCACCAGGGTTACGCCTGCGAGCAACGCCTGATACAGCTCTTCGCCATACTGCTGGCGCAATTGCGCACTCATGCGCGGCCCTCCGCGAGAAAGTCCAGGCACTGGCGATTGAACACTTCACGGTGCTCGACCATCACCCAATGCCCGCATTCGCTGAACAGGACAAAGCGAATCTGCCGGCAGTGCTCCATCATCGTTTGCGCGCCGGAGACCGGGCAGAATTTGTCGTTCATGCCCCAGAAACCGAGGATCGGGCACTGCAACTCGCCCAGGCGGGCGCTCATGTTCGGCACTTGCATGGTCGACAGCACGCAGATCGGTTGCTGCTGCACCACCGCCACCCGTTCATTCACCGTTTCGTCGCTGATCAGCGACGGGTCGAACAGTTGCAGGCTGAGCAAACGGCGCATACCGGCGGCGTCGTTGAGTTCGCCCTTGGCAAAGGCCGCGCCCATCTTCTGGATGCCTTCCATTTGCAGGTAGTACTGTTCTTTTTCCATCAGGCCACCGGGCGCCATCAGCACCAGTCGGCTGACCCGCTGTGGCTGATCGAGGGCCAACTTGAGCGCAATCGCGCCGCCCAATGAGTTGCCGACCAGCGCGCAGCGCGGGATATCCAGTGCATCGAGCAGACCACTCAGGGCTTCGACGAAAAAGTCCAGGGTGTAGAGACTGTCCGGTTTGTCCGACGCGCCGTAACCCGGCAGGTCAGGGACGATGCTGCGGTAGCCGGCGGCGGCAAACACCGGGTAGTTCTGCTTGAAGTTGCTGTGACCGCTGGCGCCCGGCCCGCTGCCATGAATGAAAACCACCGGCTCACCGGCACCGGTGTCCTGGTAATGCAGCTGCAAACCACTGGGCAGCGTAACGAAGTGCCCCTGCGCTGATGCGCTCATGCGGTGTCCTCCCGGCCTGTTGTTGTGCAGGGAGTATTCCCGGCACCTGCGGCGCCAACATCGTCCGACAGGACTACGCAGCTCTAGTCTCTTCGGACGTTGGCTGTCGGGCGCCACGGACCTAGCATCCGTGGTATTCCTGAGTGACAAAATGAGGCAGCCATGCACGACCCGATGGACTTTCGCGGCACAGTGGTACTGGTCACCGGCGGTGGCAAAGGCGTCGGGCGCGGCATCAGCCAGCGCTTTCTCGACTGCGGCGCCGAGGTGGTGATCTGTGGCCGTGAAGCTCCCGAGACCTTGCCCGCCAGCGCCGGCCGCGAGGCGCTGTTCGTCGCCTGCGACCTGCGCGATGTCGAGCAGTCGCAGCGTTTGATCGACAGCGTGGTCGAGCGTTTCGGCCGACTCGACGTGCTGGTCAACAACGCCGGTGGTGCACCGAATGCCGACGCCGCGACCGCCTCGCCGCGTTTCAGCGAAGCGATCATCCGACTCAACCTGCTGGCACCGTTGAACCTCTGTCAGCAAGCCAATCGGGTGATGCAGGCGCAGGCCAGTGGCGGCGCGATCATCAACATCGCCAGCGTCAGCGCCACCCGCCCTTCCCCAGGTACCGCCGCCTATGGCGCGGCGAAGGCTGGGTTGCTGAGCCTGACCCGCTCGCTGGCGGTGGAATGGGCGCCGAAGGTGCGCCTGAACGCAATCACCGCCGGGCTGATCCTCACCGAACAGGCCGCGCTGCATTATGGTGATCAGGCCGGTATTGCTCGGGTGGCGGCCGGTATTCCATTGCAACGGCTGGCCACGCCGGACGATATCGGCGACACCTGCCTGTACCTGGCTTCCTCACTGGCACGTTACGTCAGCGGCGCCGACCTGGTGGTACACGGCGGTGGCGAACGCCCGGCCTTTCTCGATGCCGCTCAAGCCCATTCATAAGAGGACACCGGACATGCCCGCCGTTGCCAGCCACAGCGTTTTACTCCGACTCAGCCCGCAAGACACCTGGACCAGACTGCGCGACTTGAGCCTGGCCCCGCATTATGTGCCGGGCCTGACCGGTTGCCAGTTTCACCCAGGCAAAACAGAAGGCTTGGGCGCCAGCCGCCGGGTGTTTCGCAAAGGCGGTCAGTGGCTGGATGAAAGCGTGGTGCAGTGGCAGGAAGGCCAAGGGTTTGTGCTGGTGCTGCACAAGGCCAATGCCGGAGCGCCTTTCCCGTTTCGCGAGGCGACGTTTCACTACAGCTTGCAGGCTGAAGGCGATGCTACGCGGATTACCACCTGCATGAAGTACAGCCTGCGGGGTGGGTGGATTGTCGAGGGATTGTTGGGGAAAGCGTTCGTCAAAGTGGTGCGGCAGATTGCCGAGAACCTCAAGGCTTACTACGAGACGGGGCAGACGCAGAATGCGGATTTTCGCTAACCCCACGCAAAACAACCTGTGGGAGCGAGCCTGCTCGCGATAGCGGTGGTTCAGTCAGCATTGATGTTGAATGTAATACCGCCATCGCGAGCAGGCTCGCTCCCACAGGGATTGCGCTTAACCAGGTTAAACGCAGCCTCCCCTCCCGCTCCATCAACTTTCCTGCGGGCCGATGTTGGCCGGGCTCCAATAGGCTTTCATCGACCGAATCCGCCCTTCGGCATCGAACTCCATCACGTCGATCACCTGCAGCGAGCACGCTTGCCCGCCCCACGTCATGTCGACCCGAAACGGCATCGCGCCGCAGCCGTTGAGCGTCGCTCGCACCGGGCCGGTCAGGGTCGCGGACACCCTGCTGACGCCCAGCCCTTGCCGATAAAACTGCTCGATGGCGGCGAGGCCGTGAATCGGTGGATTACCCACCGGGTCTTCGACCACCGCGTCCGTAGCATAGAGCGCGACAATCCCATCGATATCTCCGGCATCCACCAGTTCGACATACCGCGCCATGCTCGCCTGAATCCGCTCTGCACTGATCATCGTTTTCTCCTAGACCACTTCGAACAGCGCCGCTGCGCCCATGCCGCCACCGATGCACATGCTCACCACCACGTAACGCAAGCCACGGCGCTGACCTTCGACCAAGGCGTGGCCGACCATCCGTGCGCCGGACATGCCGAACGGATGGCCGATGGAAATCGCCCCGCCGTTGACGTTCATCCGCTCCATGGGAATGCCCAGGGTGTCGCGGCAGTACAGCACCTGACTGGCGAAGGCCTCGTTCAATTCCCAAAGACCGATGTGGTCCACCGTCAAACCGTGACGCTTGAGCAGTTTGGGAATCGCGTAGACCGGGCCGATGCCCATTTCGTCTGCGTTGCACCCGGCCACCGCCATCCCGCGATAGATACCCAGCGGCTCAAGCCCACGCTGTTCGGCGAGTTTGGCGCTCATCAGCACCGAGGCCGAGGCGCCGTCGGACAGTTGCGAGGCGTTGCCGGCAGTGATGAAGCGGCCCTTGCCGGTCCACTCCCCGCCCTGCCACACCGGCTCCAGTGCACTCAGGCTTTCGCGGGTGGTGTCAGCACGGTTGCACTCGTCGCGCAGCAAGGTCAGGGTTTCATAACGGGTTTCGCCGCTGGCCTTGTCGACGATCAGCTTGCGGCTGGTCATCGGCGCCAGTTCGCGGTCGAACAGCCCGGCACTCTGGGCCAGCGCGGTGCGCACCTGGCTCTGGTAGCTGTATTCGTCCTGCTCTTCGCGGGAGATGCCGTAACGCTCGGCGACGATTTCACCGGTTTCGATCATCGGGATGTAAGCCCGCGGGTCCAGTTCAATCACGGCACCGGACTGGTTGCGGTAGGTGTTCTTGAATGTGTTCTGTACCAGCGAAATCGACTCCAGGCCACCGGCCACGGCGATGTCGATTTCATCGCACATGATGCCCTTGGCAGCCGTGGCGATGCTCATCAACCCCGAGGCGCACTGGCGCTCGATGGCCATTCCGGCGACCGAACCCGGCAAGCCGCCGGCAATCGCACAGAGACGCCCGAGGTTGTAAGACTGGGTACCTTGCTGGGCGGCGGCGCCCATCAGCACGTCGTCTACTTCACCCGGTTCGATGCCGGCGCGGCGTACCGCTTCGCGCACCACGTGGCCGCCCAGTTGCGGCGCCTCCGTGTCGTTGAAGGCACCGCGAAAAGCCTTGCCTATCGGCGTGCGTGCAGTGGAAACGATGACGGCTTCTTTCATGCTGGAATCCTCGAATAAGCGGCTGAAATGTTCAGGCCGGGTAATAGCGACTGATGGTGTCGACCACGCAGCCTGGACGTGCCTGACCCTCGATCTCGACGCTGACGCGGATGGTCGCCTGGACTCCGCCCTTGACCTGCTCGACCGCCATCAGTTGCGCACTGCCACGCACCTGCGAGCCGACGTGAACCACATTGGGAAAACGCACCCGCTCGCAGCCATAGTTGACGCCCATGGCAATCCCGCGGACCTCGACGATCTGCGGCAAAAACAGGTTCACCAGCGACAGGCTCAGGTAACCATGAGCAATGCAGGCACCGAACGGCCCGGTGGCCGCCTTGAGCGGATCGACGTGAATCCATTGGTGATCGCCGGTCGCGTCGGCAAACAGATCGATGCGCGACTGCTCCAGCAGCAGCCAGTCGCTGACGCCAAGCGCTTCGCCCACCGCGCCGGGCAGTTCGTGGGGGGTGTTGAATATCCGTGGCATGTTCAAGCCCTCTGACTGGAAACCGACAATACTTCGCCGGTCATGTAGGAGCTGTAATCGCTGGCCAGGAACATCATCACGTTGGCCACTTCCCAGACTTCGGCGGCCCGCCCGAAGGCTTCGTTGGCGGCCAGTTGATCGAGCACCGCCTGCGGTGCCGAGCGGCGGAGGAAGTCGTGCAAGGCAATGCTCGGGCTCACGGCGTTGATGCGAATCCCGTGTTCGGCGGCTTCAACCGCCGCGCAGCGGGTCAGCGCCATGACCCCGGCCTTGGCGGCGGCGTAATGGGACTGTTCTTTCTGCGCGCGCCAGCCGAGCACCGAGGCGTTGTTGACGATGACCCCGGCGCGGCGCTCGATCATCTTCGGCAGCATGGCGCGGGTCATACGCATGGTGCCGGTGAGCGTCACGTCGAGTACCCGGTGCCACTCTTCGTCAGGCATCTCCACCAGCAACCGCGAACCGCCCAGGCCTGCGTTGTTGATCAGCACATCGACACCCTGCAAATCACGCTCGGCGCAGGCGATCAAATGCTGCACCTGCGCTTCATCGGCAACGTTGCAGACCTCTGCGTACACTTCGGTCAAACCGGTGGCTTCGCGGATCTTCAACACCGCCTCGCGCAATCGGCCTTCATGGATGTCGCTGAGCATCAACGCCCGGCAGCCTTCTTCGGCGGCGCGCAAGGCTGCGGAAAAACCGATACCGGCGCCGGCGGCGGCGGTGATCAGCACCGACTTGCCGCGCAGCAGGCCATGGCCCGCCACATACTGAGGAACTGACATATGCAAATACTCCTTTGATCAGGTGCGCGGACGCGGCTCTTTGGGCATGCCCAAGGCGCGTTCGGCGATGATGTTGCGCTGGATTTCATTGCTGCCGCCGTAGAGGGTGTCGGCGCGGCTGAACAGGTACAGCGACTGCAAGCGCGTGAGCCGATACGGCGCGGCCTCAAGCAGTTCGGCTTCGGCACCGAGCACGTCCATCGCCAGCTTGCCGAGGTTGGCGTGCCAGGTGGACCAGAACAGTTTGTAGATGGTCGCTTCTTTGCGCAGCGTGCCGTCATGCGCACCCGAGAGCATGCGCAGCGAGTTGTAGCGCATGATCCGCAAACCGCTCCAGGCCTCGGCCAGACGCTGGCGCAGCATCGGGTCGCGGGCAGCGCCGTTGGATCGGGCGATGGCAATGATTTCGTTCAATTCGTTTTGAAACTGCATCTGCTGGCCGAGGGTCGAGACCCCGCGTTCGAAGCCGAGCAGCGCCATGGCAATTTTCCAGCCTTCACCGGGCTCACCGACAATATTCGCCGCAGCGGTGCGGGTGTCATCGAAGAACACTTCGTTGAATTCCGAGGTACCGGTCAGTTGCTCGATCGGCCGCACGCTAATGCTGGCCTGGGCCATCGGCACCAGAAGGAACGACAGCCCCTTGTGGCCGACGCTGCCGGCTTCGGTGCGGGCGATCACGAAACACCAGTCCGACTCATGGGCCAGCGAGGTCCAGACCTTCTGCCCGTTGATCACCCATTCGCCCGTGGTCTCATCCAGCACCGCGCGGGTCTTGACGTTGGCCAGGTCGGAACCGGCTCCGGGCTCGGAGTAGCCCTGACACCAGAACGCCTTGCCGCTGACGATCCCCGGCAGCAAACGACGCTTTTGTTCTTCAGTGCCGAATGCGGCGATGGTCGGCCCGGCCAGGCCTTCACCGATATGGCCCATGCGGCCGGGGCCGCCAGCGCGGGCGTATTCTTCGTGGAAAATCACTTGCTGACTGATCGACAGACCGCGCCCGCCATGCGCAGGCGACCAGCCAACGCAGGTCCAGCGACCTTCGGCGAGTTTGCGCTCCCAGGCTTTGCGTTCCTCGGGAAAGCTGTGTTCATCCCCCGGTCCGCCACGAAAGCGCAACGGCTCGAACTCGACGCAGAGGTTGGCGGCCATCCAGTCGGCGACCTCCTGACGGAAGCCCTCATCCTGCTCGCTGAAACCGATCTTCATGGCTGTTCTCCGAGAATCTGCATGGCAATCCGCTCACGGTGCCAGGCAGGTGCGCCGAGAAAGCTTTCGCTGGCCCGGGCCCGTTTGAAATACAGATGCGGGTCGTATTCCCAGGTGAAGCCCACACCACCGTGCAGCTGGATCGACTCGGCAGCACAGTGGAAATAGCTCTCCGAGCACTGAGCCTTGGCCAACGCTGCGGCCAGTGGTAATTGCGCCGCGACCTGCGGATCGCCGTGTGGGTCGAGCACTTCCTGCGCCACGCAAGCCGCGTAATAGCTGGCCGAACGCGCGCACTCGACCTGCAGCATCATGTCGGCGGCGCGGTGTTTAAGGGCTTGAAAACTGGCGATGGGCCGACCGAACTGCTGACGTTCCTGCATGTAGGCAACACTCAAGTCCAGCACCTGCTGCGCGCCACCGGTCTGCTCGGCGGCGAGGGCGATACAGGCCAGTTGCAGCACCTGATCAAGGACCGGCCAACCCGCGCCGACGGTGCCGAGCAGGCAGTCCGCTTCGAGGTACAGGTGGTTCAGTTCGATCCGCGCCTGACGGCGAGTCTGGTCCATAGTCGGCAACATCTGCCGGTTGATCCCGACACGGTTGGCCTCGACGGCAAACAGGCTGATGCCGGCTTCTCCGGTCGAACCAGGAGTTCGTGCGGCAATGATCAACAGGTCGGCGCTTTGGCCATCGAGTACGTGAGTCAGGGTGCCGTCGAGGACAAACCCCGAACCTTCGGCCACCACCGTGGCTTGCACATCCTCGGCCGCCCAGCCGTTACCACTGGTGAACGCCAGCGTGGCGGTGATGCGGCCATCGGCAATCTGCGGCAACCAGCGCTGTTGTTGCGCAGGACTCGCCGCCAGTAACAACGCGGGTGTGGCCATGCAGGCGGTGGCGAAGAATGGCGAGCAGAGCAAACGCCGGCCCATCTGTTCCAGCAAAACCGACAACTCGACAAAGCCCAGCCCCAAACCACCGAAGGCTTCGGGAATATGGATCGCCGGCCAATACATTTCGCTGCACAGGCGCTGCCACAGCGCGCTGTCATACCCCTGCTCACTGACCATGGCCGCACGCACGGCGGCACAGTCGGAGACATCGGCGAGAAAACCTTCGGCCGATGCGCGAATCATTTCCTGCTCGTCGCTGAATGCAAAGTCCATCGCGGCGCCTTCTGCTCGTCTGGCGAGGTGTTCACCCCTTAGGCCATCGAGTGTGGCGAGCGCCGCCACCGGCAGAATCGTTAGCCTTGCCTAGTCCGAACGGGCGATGCCGTGGCGATCGACATGATTGCCCCCTCACCCGACACAATCTGGCACCCCTGGCCATCCACGTTATAGTTGAAGGGATCCAAACCGCGTGGAGGGGGTATGCGCCAGATTGTCAGCAAAGAGCCATGGTGGGCTGCACCGCCCAAGCCGGGGCAGGATGAATCTGAACTGGAGTGGGGTTGGCTGGTCACGTACAACGAGGGCGAACCGCGCTTTGAGTTTGTCAAAGAGCGGCCGACGGATGATGAGATCCGCAATCGCAAGAGTTGCAGGATCACCGTTCAGGAATAGGGACGGGGCTGCGTCCTTGCTCGCCCCGCCCTTGGGTCACGCAACGAACCTCACACGTTTACGATCGTCTCGAAGCCGCCGAAGATCATCCGCTGACCATCGAAGGGCATCGAGTTGCCCTCCGAACGGACTCGAGGGTCGTCCATGAACTGTTGCATGCCGGTGTCACGCGTTTTGCGGTCCGGCCAGAGGATCCACGAGAACACCACGGTCTCGCCTTCCTTGAGTTTCACCGCCATCGGGAACGAGGTCACCTTGCCTTCGGGCACGTCGTCCCCCCAGCATTCGGTGACGCTCAATGCGCCGTTCTCTTTGAAAATGGCGGCCATGAACTCGGCGTGCTGCTTGAATTTTTCACGGTTGGCGGTGGGTACAGCGGCAATAAAGCCATCGACATAGGGCATGATCACTCTCCTCGTTGAAATGCGTCACTGATTTACCGGTTAGTCGATCCGCAGGACCGCAAATCGACAGGCACCTCAAGTAGACCGACCAACGGGCATAAATTGAAATGCGGTGCAGAACTATCCCGTAGCAGCTGTCGAGCCCGCGAGGCTGCGTTCGAGGACGAAGTCCTCGTAAATCCTATATACGCGGATTGCCTGATAGAACGCGCTGCCCGATTTTACGACCGCTTCGCAGCCGAACGCAGCCTCGCGGGCTCGACAGCTGCTACGGGCGGTTCATCCGCCGTATTTCATTGTTGTGCAGATACCTATGCACTATCCCCGTCAGAGCGGGAGTTGCTCCTGGCGCGCTGTCAGGTCTACGGCGAAGTGGCAGCCGTGGGGTTCGCAGGTGGTGAGTTCCACTCGCCAGTTCTGGTTGGTGCAGATCCGCTGGACCAGCGACAGCCCCAATCCCAGCCCTTCGCCTCGGTGTTCGTCGCCCCTGACAAAGGGCTGGAACATCGCATGGCGTTTTTCTTCCGGAATGCCGATTCCGCTGTCTTCCACGCTGAAGCCTTGGTCACGCAGGGTCAGGCGAATGAAGCCATGATCCGTGTAGTGCCAGGCGTTGCGTAGCAGGTTGCCCATCACCGATTGCAGGAATGTCAGATTATAGTGGGTGTTTGAGGCCTGCTCGTCGAGGTAGATGAACTCCAGGCCTTTTTCCCGGATCAGCCGGCCCCATATCTCCGCCAGCGCATCGGCGACTTCTTTCAACGACGCGTTGACACCGTTGCCGGAGTCGTTGTCCCGGTCACGCGCCAGCATCAGGAACGTGTCGACCAGTTGCCGCATTTCATCGCTGGCCCTGGCAATACGGCTGATCTGAGCCATCGAGCGTTGATCCAGGGCACGATTGCTCAGCAACAGCTCACACGAACTGGCGAGCACCATCAACGGGGTGCGCAGCTCGTGGCTCACATCGCTGGTGAAGAGTTTTTCCCGGCCCAGTGCCTCACGCAGTCGACCCAGGGTTTGATCAAAGGAAACGGCCAGTTCGCCAACCTCGTCGACGGCGTACTCGGGTGCCAGCGGCGGTGCGAGTTCCAGTAACTGGTCGCGGTGACGCACCTGGCGCGCCAGACGGATCACCGGCGCCATGACGCGTCGGGCCAGCAGCCAACCCAACAGAATCGCCAGCAGGATGCTCAACACGAACCCGACAATCACCACCGCGTACAACAACCGTTCGCGTTGTTCGTGGCTTCGCTGATCCTTGAGCAGGATGTATTGGCGACCGTCGACCACCCGCACCATGGCGTAGTAGTCCTCGCCGTCATAGACAATTTCCTGAAAGCCGGGGTGCAGCGCCTTGAGCTGCTCGTCCGGAGCCATTTCGCCCAGCCCGCCCTCAAAGAAAAAAAACTCGTCTTTCTCCGGTCGATGGGTCCAGTCATCGGTGTTGTCCATCAGCAGCAAACGTTGCAGCCCACCGCTCAGACTGGTGGTGGTGAGCTTTCCTTCAACGACATGCACGGTCACGACAATGCCGACCGCAAAGACCCCCGCGACAAACGCAGTCATCAATGCGAAAACAATCACAATCCTTTTTGTCAGGCTCTGTTTGGAGTCCATGTCTTTCCAGTGTTCGAAGACCGGTTTCACACCTTGATGTCCTGCGCGACGAGCGTTTGCCCGCGACGCCGACGCTCAAACCAAAGGTAGACAACCGGTGTGGTGTACAACGTCAGGATCTGCGATACCGCCAGGCCACCAACGATGGCGATGCCCAATGGTTGGCGAAGCTCCGAGCCGGCACCGTGGCCGAACGCCAAGGGCACCGCACCGAGCAATGCCGCCAGTGAGGTCATCAAGATAGGGCGCAATCGTAACAGACACCCTTCACGCACGGCCTCTCTGGCGGACAGGCCACGTTGCTGGGCCGACAGCGTGAAGTCAACGATCATGATCGCGTTCTTCTTGACGATGCCGATCAGCAAAATAATGCCGATCATCCCAAGTACCGACAGGTCCTGTCCACACAGCATCAGTGCCAGCAGCGCACCGAACCCGGCAGACGGCAGGGTCGAGATGATCGTCAACGGGTGAATGGCATTCTCGTACAGCACGCCCAGCACGATGTAGACGGTCAGAATCGCCGCCAGAATCAGCCAGGGCTGGGATTTGAGCGAGTCCTGGAATGCCTGGGCGGTGCCCTGGAAACTACCCACGACGGAGTCAGGCATCGCCACTGCCAGGGACGCTTGGTTGATCGCGCTGACTGCATCGCTCAGGGCCTGGCCGGACGCCAGGTCAAACGACAGGGTAATGGCCGGAAACACCCCTTGGTGGTTGATGATGATCGGCACCTGCTCGGTCTTGATGCTCGCCAACAGACTCAGTGGCACCAGGGTTCCCGAGTTTGCGCGCACGTATAAATGCTCAAGCGTGGTGGTGGACGTCTGCCAGTGCGGGTCCAGTTCGAGAATCACGTGGTTCTGGTCGAGTTGGGTGAACATCGTCGCGACCTGACGCTGCCCGAAGGCGTCGTACAGCACGTCGTCAATGGACTGCACCGTCACGCCCAGGCGCGCCGCCGTGGCCCGGTCGATCACCAGGGTTGCCTGAGGAATCGCCTGTTGCTGGTCAGATGTCACGTGTTGCAGTTGCGGCAAGGTCTTGAGTTTTTCCAGCAATACCCCGCTCCAGTGATCCAGCTCGGCACTGTCCGGGTCCTGAAGGGTGTACTGGTACTGGGTTTTACTGGCGCGGCCACCGATCTGGATGTCCTGGTTGGCCTGCAGGTAGACCTTGACGCCGGACAACTGATCGAGGGCCGGCTGCAAGCGGCTGATCACCTCGCGGGCACTGTCGGTGCGCTCGCTGAACGGCTTGAGGTTGATCATCACCTTGCCCTGGCTGACGGTCGGGTTCGGGCCAATCCAGAAATACACCTTGGCCACCGCCGGGTCATGACCGATGACCTCGGCGACGCGATTGACCTGGTCTCGCATGGCCAACGGCGAAATATCGGCAGCGGATTCGGCGATGCCCTGGATCAGGCCGTTATCCTGCTGCGGGAAGAAGCCCTTGGGAATGCTGACGTACAACACCGCCGTCGCCAGCAACGTGGCCAGTGTCACGCCGAGGGTCAGGCGCTGATGGTCGAGTACCCAGTCGAGGCTGCGGCGATAGCCATCGTGCAGGCCGGTGAATACCCGCTCGCAGGCCTGGGCGAAACGCCCCTCCTCGCTCTCGGCATGGGGTTTGAGCAGCCAGGCGCAGAGCATCGGCGTGATGGTCAGCGAGACGATGCAGGACATGATGATCGCCACGCTGACCGTGACCGCGAACTCGCGCATCAAGCGCCCGACGATCCCTGACATCAACAGGATCGGCAAAAACACCGCGATCAGCGACACCGTCATCGAGACAATGGTGAACGCCACTTCGCGCAAGCCATCGACCGCCGATTGCAGGCGCGACTTGCCCATCTCCAGATGGCGCACGATGTTTTCCATCACCACGATGGCATCGTCCACCACAAAGCCAACGGCAATCGCCAGGCCCATGATCGACAGGTTGTCCAGGCTGTAGCCCAGCAAATACATGACGCCGAAGGTCGACACCAGTGACAGCGGAATGGTCAGGCTCGGGATCAGGGTGGCAGTGGCCTTGCGCAGAAACACGAAGATCACCACGACCACCAGGGCAATCGACAACAGCAAGGTGAACTGCATGTCGTTGACCGAGGCTTCGATGGTTTGAGTCCGATCACCCACCACCTGCACCTGTACATCACGCGGCAAGGACGCGGTCAGTTCGGGCAGCTTGGCCTTGATCGTGGCGATGGTCGACAGCAGGTTGAATCCCGGTTGCTTGTGGATGTCGACGATCACCGTCGGCTCACCGCCCAACTGCGCGGCCTGCTGGGTGTCTTCGGCGCCGGCAATCACCCGACCGAGGTCGCCGAGCTTGATCGGCATGCCGTTTTTATAGGCAATGACCTGATCGCGGTAATGCTGCGGGTCGAGCATCTGGTCGGTCGCGCCGAGGGTGATGGAACGGGTCTGCCCGTCAAGGGTGCCCTTGGGCTGATCCACGGTACTGACACCGATCACGCTGCGCACGTCTTCCAGGCTCAGGCCACGTGCGGCCAGCGCATCCGGGTCGATCTGAATGCGCACCGCCGGTTTCTGTTCGCCATGGAAATCCACCAGGCCGACGCCGGGCATCTGCGACAAACGCTGGGCAATGTAGTTGTCCGCGTAACGGTCGAGTTCCGGCAGCGTGCGCGTCGGCGATGTCACAGCCAGCGACAACACCGTCCCTTCCGCCGGGTTGACCTTGTTGAAGGTCGGGGTGCTGGTCATGGTCTTCGGCAGGTTCGGGGTGGCGGTGTTGATCGCGGTCTGCACATCCTGTGCAGCGCCGTCGATGTTCCGCGACAGGTCGAACTGCAAGACAATCTGGGTTTTGCCGGCCGCGCTCGATGAAGTCATCGAGGTGACTTGAGGAACAGCGGCAAAGGCTCTTTCCAGTGGCGTCGCCACCGATGAAGCCATGGTCTCGGCGCTGGCCCCGGAGAGTTTGGCGGTCACCTGAATGGTCGGAAAATCAACGGTGGGCAGCGGTGCCACCGGCAATTGGAAGTAAGCGAAAGCCCCCAGCAGCATGACCCCAAGCGCCAACAGGCTCAGGCCAACCCGTCGTTGAATCAGTCCGGCGAGTCCGTTCATTGCGCATTCTCCACCGGCGTGGCGGACACCAGCGCGGCGGCTTCGTCAGCCTTGATCGACGTGACTTTGACGCCCGGCGCGATGCGTGACTGACCTTGCACGACCACCGTTTCTCCGGCAGTCAGCCCCTGACGAATCCACTGTTTGCCATCGACCACCGCGGCGGCATCGACCTGGCGCGGCTGCACGCGTTGATCGGTGCCCACCACATAAACAAAGTTACCCTGACGGCCGAACTGCACGGCGTTGGCCGGCACTACCGTGACGTCCTGACGGGTATTGACCAGCAAGCGTGCGCTGACCAACTCGCCGGGCCACAACTGGTTGGCACTGTTGTCGAATTCGGCCTTCAACTGGATCTGACCGCTGGCCGCTGCGACTTGGCTGTCAATGAAGCTCAGATGACCGCGCGCGATTTCCTGCTGGCCGTCGCGGGTCATGGCGACTACCTGCAAGGCATTCCTGGCGTTTTCTGCAAGGATCTGCGGCAGTTCATCCTGGGAGACGGCGAAGGCCACTGAAATCGGGTTCATCTGGGTGATGGTCACCAGACCTGTGGCTTCCGCGCCGTGGGCGATGGCGCCGACATCCAGCAAACGCTGGCCGGTACGCCCGGTCAGCGGCGCTTTGACCTGAGTGAACTCCAGTTGCAGGCGCGCGTTGTCCAGTGCCGCCTGGTCAGCCTGCACCGTGGCCTGTTGCGCGGCCAATTGGGCGCGGTAGGTGTCAACATCCTGGGTCGGGCCGGCCTTGGCCGCTGCCAGTTTGCTGGCCCGGTCCAGATTGACCCGCAGGTCGGCCAACTGCGCCTGATCCTTGGCCACCAGCGCTTGCGCCTGGGCCACTTGCGCCTGATAGACCCGTGGATCGATCACCGCCAGCAGACTGCCGGCATTCACCGTCTGGCCTTCCTTGAACAGGACTTTCTGCAACTCGCCGTCCACCCGAACCCGCACATTGACGCTGTTGAGCGGCTGGACGTTGCCAATCGCACTGAGCCAGATCGGCAGGTCCTGTCGGCTCACCTGCGTCAGTTGCACCGGCACTGCTGTGGCTTCAGCCTTGGTGGGCGCGGCCTGGGCCCGTTTGATCCACTGAAAGCCGCCGACGCCGGCGCCTAGCAGGAGGACCAGCAGCGCCCAGGAGAGTGCTCGATGGCGAGGGTTCACAACGCGTGGCTTAGCATTCATGGGTGAGACGCCTGGGAAGGAGAAAGGGAAGCGAGGGTGTCGGGCGTGAAGTCACCGCCCAGCGCGCGAAACAAACCGACGGCGGCCTGCAGGTGTTGCAGGCGCACCTGCAACAGCGTGTCTTCGGCCTGGTACTGGGTGCGCTCGACGATCAGCAAGGTCTGAAAGTCGGTGGAGCCCAGCCGGTAACGAACCTGCGCTAACCTCGCGGCCTCACGGGCGGAGTCCACCGCGGCCTGATTCAAGGCATAGCTTTTATCCAGTTCGCGATTGGCGCTCAGTTGGGTTTCGACGTCTTGCAGCGCCTCGATCACCGATTCGCGGTAACTGGCGGTCAGTTCCTGCGCGTGGGCCTGATCAAAGTGCAACTGGCCGTTGAGCTGGCCGCCGGTGAACACCGGTTGGGCCAATGTGCCAACCGCGCTCCAGATACTGCCGCCGGCAATGGTGTCGATGCCGCCGATCAAGTCCAGTGACAGATTCGGCAAGAACGCTGCACGAGCGACCCCAACATCGAAGTTGGCGGAGATCAGCCGCGCTTCAGCCGCTTGCACATCGGGCCGCTGACGCAGCAGGCCGATGGGTAATCCGGCGGACGGGCTCGGAACCTGCAAACCGTCGAGGCCGGAGCTTTGCAGGTGGAAACCTTGCGGCGTCTCGCCCACCAGCACCGCCAATTGGTAGAGCGCCAGATCGCGCTGCTGCCGCAGGGGCGGCATCGCGGCCTGGAAGGTTTGCAAGGCGTTGCGTTGCTGCGCCACCTCCAAATTGGACACGGCACCCTGACTGGCCTGGACTTCGACCAGGTCGAGTACCTGCTTGGCGTCATCGGCGATCGACTGGGCCAAGCGCAGCCGTTCCTCCAGCGACAACACCTGGAAGTAGCTGTCGGCGATGCTCGCCCCCAGGCTCATGCGCAAGGTTTGTGCATCGAACACGCTGGCATTGGCCAGTGCGTCGGCGGAATCGGCGGCGGCGCGCTGTTTGCCCCAGAAGTCCAGTTCGTAGGTCGCTTCGGCGAACACGCTGCTTTTTTTCGTGGTGCCGTAATTGCTCTGACGCTGGACATTGCCGCCCAGCGCCAGCGTCGGATATTGACCAGCGCCGACGACCTGAGCCGAAGCGCGGGCTTCTTCAATGCGGCTGGCCGCGGCTTTAAGGGTGTAATTGGCCGAGAGGCCGCGGGCGATCAGGTTATTGAGTTCAGCACTGTGAAATTCGCTCCACCACTGCCCGCCTCGCGCAGCGGACGTTTGCTCGGCGCCGTTCCAGCTTTTCGCCAGCGGCAATTGCGGCTGGTGGTAAGTGGGCACCATCGAGCAGCCACCGAGCATCAATACGCCCAGAAGCACCGATATTGATAAAAAGTTACGCCTCGGTGAGGTTGCAACTGACATTGGCACGCGATCTCCGGCTGAAACGTTTGTGGAGCTAGTCCACGAATCAGCCGAAGATAGCCTGTAGCGCCTAGCAGAGCGTTCGCCTGTAGGTAAACTTTTGTTTAATCAGGCTCGGGGCCAATGCCAGTCAGTTAAGGGAAAAGCACGCCGAACACAAAACCTGTGGCGAGGGAGCTTGCTCCCGCTGGGTCGCGAAGCGACCCTAAAATCAGCCACCGCAAATACCCAGATAGAACGCGATTGCCGGATTACGACCGCTTCGCGGCCGAGCGGGAGCAAGCTCCCTCGCCACAATGGATCACCAGGCGATAGATTTCCGTTAGCTGACTGGCATTACCCTAAGGACCGGGCTGGAAGCTGTAACCCGCGCCCGGAATGGTCTTGATCAGGGAGTACTCGAAACCCTCGTCCAGTTTTCGACGCAGCCGATGGATATGCTTGTCGATGACATTGTCATTGGGGTCGAAGGCGTAATCCCAGGCACTGTCGAGCAGCATGTCGCGGGTCACCACCTGGCCGCTGTGACGCATGAGCTTTTCCAGCAATAACGCTTCGCGCTGCTGCAAGGCGATACTGCGGCCCTGACGCACCGCCGTACGCGTCGCGCAGTCGAGTTCGAGTTCTCCCACTATCAGCTTGCGCCCTGCCGCGCTCGGCTGATCGGCGCCACGCAGCAAGGCTTCGAGTCGCGCCAGTACTTCAGCGAAGGCATAGGGTTTGGCCAGGTAATCATCGCAACCGGCTTGCAGGCCTTCGACTTTTTGCGCAGTGGTGGACTGAGCGCTGAGCATCAACACCGGAATGCGCAAGCCGCGACTGCGGATGGCCCGCACCAGCGCGATGCCGTCGAGCCCCGGCAGGCGCCGGTCGACAATCAGCGCGTCATGAATCCCTTCCAGCGCCATGGCCAGGCCATCGTTGCCTTCTTCGGCGACATCCACCACGTGCCCGCTTTCCGTCAACCCACGTAACAGGTAGGTCGCGGTCTGGGCATCGTCTTCAACCACTAGAATGCGCAAGGGGCTTTCTCTCTATAACAGAAACCTAAACTTTTATTTATCCGGCGGCGACGTTGGCGTCTGCCTGGATTTGACACACTATGCCATCTATCCACTCCTTCTAGTGACCGGTTCAACTGCCATGACCCATGTTCTGGTCGTCGAAGACGACAGCTCCACCGCTCGCGAAATTGAAGCAGCACTGCAGGATCACGGCTTTACGGTCACCTGCGTGAACAACGGCCGTGACGGCTTGCTCAAAGCCCTCAGCGAGCCCTTCGACCTGATCGTCCTCGACCGGATGCTGCCCGGCGGCATCGATGGGCTGGGCGTCTTGACTGCCTTGCGTGCGGCGAGCGTGAGCACGCCGGTCTTGATCCTCAGTGCCCTGAGTGCCCTGGATGAACGTGTTCGAGGCTTGCGCGCCGGTGGCGATGACTACCTGACCAAGCCCTTCGAGTTCATCGAACTCACCGCGCGGCTGGATGCCTTGAGCCGCCGCCGTGCCGAACCCGCTACCCGCGAGCCGGACAATCAGTTGCGTGTCGGCAACCTGCACGTCGATCTGTTGCGACGCAGCGTGCGCCGTGGCGATCGAACCATCGACCTGGTGCCGCGTGAATATGCGTTGTTGGAACACCTGATGCGCAACGCCGAACAGGTGGTGACGCGCACGATGTTGTTTGAAGCCGTGTGGAATTACAGCTATGACGAGCGCACCAATGTCATCGAAGTGCATATCGGTCGCCTGCGTCGCAAGATCGACGCCGAAGGCGAAGCGCAGATGATTCACACCATCCGGGGGGCCGGTTATGTTCTCCGTTCACCTGAGTGAGATTCCGCGCACCATCAGTTTTCGCACGGGCCTGATATTCCTCGGGCTGTTCGGTTGCTCGTTTCTGGCGCTGTTCGGGTACATTTACTGGCAGACCGCGTTTTACCTGAAGACCGAGGCCGACACCGCGCTCTATCGTCAGGTAGAGAGTCGCAGCCAGCAAACCCCGCAGCTGCGTGAAGAGGAAATCCGCAAACACGCGAACTCGGACACAGAAGGCCGCCTGCCCCATAGTTTGTTCGATGAAAACGGCCAGTACATTGTCGGCGCCATCCATCAACTGCCGGCGTTCAAAAAATATGATCGACCCGCCGAGTTCGACTGGCAAAAAACCAACGATCGCTCCCGTCCAGTGCGGTTTATTGTCCATAAACTGGAAGACGGCAAAACCTTGCTGGTCGCCCAGGACATGCATGACATCGGCGAGTTTGATGAACTGTTGGTCCATGCGCTGGTTTCCGGTGGGGTCCTGCTGCTGGTGGTCGGCCTGTTAGGTGCAATCGGCCTCGGCTACTCGGCGCGGCGTCGGCTCGACAAATTGAGCAACTCGATCAAAGGCATTATCGAGGGCGACTTGAGTGGCCGCTTGCCTACCCTGGGCAACAACGATGACATCGACCGTCTGGCCCATGTTGTCAACAGCATGCTGGATGAGCTGGAACGCTTGATGAGCGAAGTCAAAGGTGTCTGCGACGACATCGCCCACGACCTTCGCACACCGCTGACCCGGCTGATCGCGGGCCTTGAGCGCGCGCAGCGCCGAGGTTTGCGCGAAGACGAGTACGCCACCAGCATTGACTCGGCCCTGACCGAGGCCAAGGGCTTGCTGATGACATTCCGTGCCTTGCTGCGCATTTCGGAGATTGAGGACAGTGCGCGACGCAGCCACTTTGCGCCGGTCGATCTGAACCTGATTGGCGCCGATGCCGCCGAACTCTATGAGCCGCTGGCCGAAGAACGCGGTATCAGCCTGGCGTTCCATGCCAACGCGCAGCCATCACTGATCGCAGGCGATGCCCAATTGCTGTTCGATGCGTGCTGCAATCTGCTGGACAACGCGATCAAGTTCTCTCCCGACCATAGCAGCGTCAGTCTCAGCGTTATTAGCGATGCAGCGGGCATCGGTATTCGGGTAACCGATAACGGTCCGGGCATTCCGGAAGCCGAGCGCGAGGCGGTATTTCGCCGGCTCTACCGTTCTGAGTTGAGCCGCCACACCCCCGGCAACGGATTGGGTTTGAGCATGGTCTCGGCGGTGGCGCGGTTGCACGACATGAAACTGGCGGCTTACGACGCGGGCCCGGGTTGCCGAATCGATCTGTTGGGGAAACCGCTCCACGAAGCAACTTGAAACAACTATGCCTGAGCGGGCACTTGCCGCCTTCCCGACGACCACATTTGCGGTCCCGGCGAGGCGGCGTCCATGGTTGGCAATGCACTTAAAATCAACTATTTAGCCTTCATTAAGGGAAGGTTAAGAATCCCAGCGAAATTTTCACATTCGTTTCACTTATCCCCCACCTGCCCGCCCCTAAATTGGCCGGCACAAATCGACCTTCAATGCTCGCGTTTTTATGTACTGACTAAGCTGCCTGCTTGAACGATGTCTAAATTCTTCGTCCCAATACTATTTACAGGTGACAGGCGTGGTTAATTCTGCAATGCCCAAGGACTCGCCTAAACGGGCGATCAAAAACCGCTTCATGAAAGTGACCCTCGTAGCCTCGGCAGTGATCGTGGCAGCACTGGTCACCGGTTTCGCCTTGTGGCCCCGCTCTCCTGCGATGCTGGCGGAAGGAAATCACATGGCAACTGCCGGTGTATTCGAACACTGGCAGGCTGGGGACGTGGCGGTGCTGGTTCGACATGCCGAACGTTGCGATCAGTCGAAAAACCCTTGCCTGGGCCCTGTCGATGGCATTACCCAGGTAGGCAGCGCGGCATCGACAGAAGTGGGCAAAGGATTCAACGCCCTGGGCATGGACCATGCGGATGTATTCAGCAGCCCGGCGACCCGTACGATGCAAACCGCGCAATACATGTTCGGCAAAGAAGCGACGCATCAGGACTGGCTGGCTCAATGTGGCAAGACCATGCGTGACGATGTGGTTGCACACAAAACGGCTCATCGCAATCTGGTGCTGGTCACCCACAGCGGCTGCATCAGTGACTTCGAGAAACAGGCCGGCTTCAAGCATGCCCCCACCAGTGAGTACACCAGTGCCCTGTTCGTCTCGGTTACCGCTGACGGGCAGTTGAAAGTCCTTGGCATTGTGAACTCCCAGGACTGGCCAGCCGTGCTGGATAAACGATTCGCCAGCAAATAATGATTCTGGCGGGTGCACGCAGGCACGGTTAACGAACTCGAAAAGTCTTAACTACGATAGTTCGTCAGCGCTTGCGTGCACTTGAAACAAGTTGAACAACTTTATTTTTTAATGTATTGCACTGACTTTTTTCTTTTGCCGAATAATACGGCCGGCTCGCCGCTACAGCGATGTCCGCGCCTCTGCGCGCGCCTTTGTTGAGGAAGGCCTGCGCAACGCCGAACGTCATACCCAAAAACACTAAAAACCGAGCAATGTCTTCCGGTATCAAGGCCGTCTCATGAAGCGAAAAATCATACTCGTCACGCATCACTTTACTGGTTGCTCGCGCAGCAATCCGAACCGTCGCATGAAGTCGCAGGGAGCACGAGTCAAATGATCAAACGCTGGGCTTTACCCTGCCTGTTGTTGGCCTTCGGCCTGTTCTACCTGTTGCCGATGGTAGGCCACGGGTTATGGATTCCCGACGAACCCCGCTACGCGCAGATCAGCCAGGAAATGTTGCTGAGCGGTGACTGGGTGTCTCCGCATTTCATGGGCTTTCGCTATTTCGAGAAGCCCATTGCCGGTTACTGGATGATCGCTATCGGTCAGGCGATCTTTGGCGAGAACCTGTTCGGCGTGCGTATTGCCTCGGCAGTCAGCACCGGTCTGAGTGTGTGGCTGGCTTATCTGATTGCCCGTCGCCTGTGGAACGATCCGCGCAAGAGCTTCGCTGCCGCCCTGCTCTATATGAGCTTCGGCCTGATCGCCGGCCAGGCTGGCTACTCCAACCTCGATCCGCAGTTTACCTTCTGGGTCAACCTGAGCCTGGTTGCCCTGTGGTTTGCCCTGGATAACAAAACCCCACGCGGCAAGCTCGGTGCCTGGGCCCTGCTCGGCCTCGCCTGCGGCATGGGTTTCCTGACCAAGGGCTTCCTCGCCTGGCTGTTGCCGGTGTTGATCGCACTGCCTTACATGATCTGGCAAAAACGCTTTGGTGAATTACTGCGCTATGGCGTGGTGGCGATGGTCATCGCTATCGTTGTCAGCCTGCCGTGGGTGCTGTTGATCAATAGCCATGAACCCGACTTCTGGCGGTACTTCTTCTGGCAAGAGCATATTCGCCGGTTCGCCGCCGAAGATGCCCAGCACACCCGGCCGTGGTGGTTCTTCCTGCCGATCATGGTGGTATCGAGCTTGCCGTGGGCGGCCCTGCTGCCATCGACGCTGATTCAGGCCTGGAAAGACAAGCGTCAGAACAGCATCGGCTTCCTGCTGCTGTGGATGCTCCTGCCGCTGGCGTTTTTCAGCTTGAGCAAGGGCAAACTGCCAACCTACATCATGCCGTGCCTGTTGCCGCTGGCCTTGCTGATGGCCAACACCCTGATCGACCTGGTAACCCAGGCCCGTGGCCAGGCGATTCGTATCAACGGCTTGCTCAACGCGGCGATCGCGACGATTGCGCTGATTGTCCTGATCTATCTGCAGATCACCAGGCAGATCTTCGATAACACCGAAATGTTCCCTATGTCGCTGGGCTTCATCGTGCTGGCCGGCTGGATCATCGCCAACGCCCTGCAAGCCCTCAGGCCGCTGGTCTATTGGGCCGCTCCGGCGCTGGGCATCTGGCTGCTGGTCGCCTTGTTGCCGGCCTCCATGCCCGCCGCAATCGTCAACAGCAAAATGCCTGACCAGTTCATCGCCGAACACCTTCAGGAATTGAGCGAGACCTCTTCGCTGCTGAGTAACGATCTGGGCGCTGCTTCGGCATTGTCCTGGCGCCTGAAACGCCCGCAAGTTGACCTGTACAACACTGTCGGCGAACTGAAGTACGGCACGGATTACCCAGAAGCAGAACACCGCAAGATCGACATGACCAGTGTCCAGCAGTGGATGACCGAAGCCCGTAAAAAAGGTTCGGTGGGTGTGGTGATGCGGGTGAAAAATGCCCTGGAAGAACAGGAAGTCTTGCTGCTGCCGATCGATGGCAAGCATTACAAGCGAGGCGAACTGGAGATCCTGGTCTTCCCGAAACTGCCCTGAAGATTCCTGATGCACCGGTGGCCGGGTGACGATACACAGACCGTCACCCGGCACGTAGATGATCTGCATTTTCTGACCCTGGCGCGCTGGTTGCGGCGCCCATTGGCACGGAGCAATCCGGCGGCTGGCGGTCGGACCCAAGGAAGCAACCTATGAAATCGCGGGACACCGAAACACGCGCGCTGCTGATCCTGCTTGGGGTCTCAGCGCTTCTCCTGTTATTGGGATTGGGCACACGGGAACTCTGGGGCCCGGAAACCCGTTGGGCGAACATCGCGTTGCAGATGCTGCAAAGCGGTAACTACTTCGACCCATACCTCATGGGCGGCTCCTATTACGACAAGCCACTGCCCTCTTACTGGTTGATTACCGCTACCACTTGGTTCACCGGCGGCCTTGGCCACTGGTCCTTGCGCCTGTCTTCAGTGATTTCAGCCTGGCTGAGTGTCTGGCTGGTCTACCTGATCGGCGAACAGCTGTTTCGCAAAGGCACCGGGCTGATCGCCGGCTGGATGCTGGCAACCACCTTCTATTTCGTCTTTTGGGCCCGGGTCGCGACGGCTGACATTCTGACCGTGTGCGGCGTGCTGGCGGCTGTCTGGTGGTATTTGCGCGGCCCGGACGACACGCGACTCGGTCGCTACTGCGTGTTCTTCCTGCTGCTGTCCGTCACATCACTGTTCAAAGGCCTGATCGGGTTCATCCTGCCGGGGCTGGTGCTGCTGCCCCATCTGCTGCAAGACGGCCGCTGGAAGCGTCACCTCAACCTGCGCCTGTGCGTCGCCCTGCTGGTTGCCGGCCTGGTCTACGCAGTGCCGTTCGTGTTGTCGAATATCTACGGCGCACCCACCTCCGCCCAGAGTGGCCTGGGACTGGTCTTCCGGGAAAACGTGGTACGTTTTTTCCAGCCGTTCGACCAGTTCGGGCCGATTTACACCTACCTGATCTATTTACCGGTTTATACCCTGCCGTGGGCACCGTTCTGGGTGCTTGGGTTGTGGGTCGCGGTTCGCAACTGGCGCACGACCGAGCCCAATACCCGCTGGCTGATCTGGGGCCTGGGTTTGCTGTTTCTGTTCTTCACCGCCAGCGGTAGCCGACGCAGCTACTACGTTTTGCCACTGGTGCCGTTTGCCCAACTGCTGGCGGCCTGGTGGGTCACCCAGCGCATGGAGCAACGGCGTGCTGCCGGCAAAGTCGAAGGCCGCGGGTGGAAGATCGGCTTTGGCGTCACGACGGCCCTGCTGTTGCTGGTGCTCGGGATTATCTCGCCCTGGAGCAACGGTGGCGGCGGCGTCGTGCAGTTCGGCAACGACGTCAAGGCTCAAGCGAGCCTGATCGCGCCGTGGAATCAATGGCGGATGGTGATGGTCGACGTCGACAACAAGGTCCCGATGTACCTGCAAAACGACGGTGCGCCTTTCTACTATGTGTCCGAAACCAAGGACTTCCCCCGCGAAGGCAGTAGCGCACAGTTCATGGCATGGCTGGAAAAGACCAGCGGCCAGCAATGGGACCCGCAGCGCACCATCATTGTGGCGCAATACAAACGTGGCGATCAGCTGCCGCTTAACTACCTGACTGTCGACCATCAGGCTGTCATCACGCAACCAGATAACGGTGAACGGCTGCTGCATCCGCGCTCGGACGCCAGCATCGCCTTCATCCCCAACGCCCCCGCCAACTGAAAAAACATCGAGAGGCCCAGTGGGCCTCTCGATCACTTTCAAGCACTGCCGTTTAACTTCATGTATCTCTTCTAAAAATATCTGCAAGATATTGTATTTATTGATAATTTTTATTTTATCAAGCGTTACGCTACCGATCAGGTGCTGGAGATCGTGAATGGCACCCCTCCTTCCAGCCACATCCTCGTCGACGATAGTGTTTGAGTTCAATCAGCTCTGTCCTTCAAACTCCGCCCTGAGCCACTCAATCTAAATACAAACCACATTGATTAATGATGCATTTGACGTTTTTTTCACAGTTCCCGCACTAAATTGCCGGCGCATGAAAGACATGCGAATGATTCGCATTGTTTTGAGCAAGCTGCAGGGACCGCAGAAGCACCATGAAAGGCTTGCACAGCTGATTCTTAAAAAACCGCAGGAGCTGCTAAAAAAATGAATCCTCGTCTCCCTTCGTTTCTGAAAACCGCGCTGCTCGCCACCGCTCTATTGGGTGCCGGCCATGTCTTTGCTGCGCCAAGTCCTGAAGGCATCGTCGTCTATAACGCTCAGCATGAGACCCTGACCAAAGCCTGGGTCGAAGGTTTTACCCACGAAACAGGGATCAAGGTCACGCTGCGCAACGGCGATGACAGCGAAATGGGCAATCAGCTCGTGCAAGAAGGTGCGGCTTCCCCCGCTGACGTATTCCTGACCGAGAACTCCCCGGCCATGGTGCTGGTGGATAACGCCGGGCTGTTTGCACCTGTCGCGCCGTCGACCCTGGAACAGATCGGTTCGGCCTATCGCCCGGCCCATGGCAAATGGGTAGGCATCGCGGCTCGTTCGACCGTATTCGTTTACAACAAAAGCAAACTGGCCGAAGCCGACCTGCCAAAGTCGCTGATGGACCTGGCGTCCCCAAGCTGGAAAGGTCGTTGGGCCGGTTCGCCTGCCGGCGCCGATTTCCAGGCCATCGTCGCCGCCGTACTGGAACTCAAAGGCGAAGCCGCCACCCTGGAATGGCTCAAGGGGATGAAAGCCAACGCTACCGCCTACCGTGGCAACAGCGCTGTGCTCAAGGCAGTGAACGCCGGCCAGATCGAAGGCGGCGTGATCTACCACTACTACAGCTTCGTCGATCAGAGCAAAACCGGCGAAAACAGCAAGAACACCTCGCTGCACTACTTCAAGCACAAAGATCCAGGCGCGTTTGTCAGCCTCTCCGGTGGCGCTGTTCTGGCATCCAGCAAACACCAGGAAGAAGCTCAGGCTTTCCTGAAGTGGATCACCGGCAAAGAAGGCCAGGCCATTCTGAAAACCGGCAAGTCGTTTGAGTACGCGGTGGGCAAGGATGCAGAGTCGAACCCGAAACTGGTGCCGCTGGCGCAACTTGACGCACCTGCCGTCGACGCCTCCAAGCTCAACAGCAAAAAAGCTGTCGAGCTGATGACTCAGGCGGGGCTGCTGTAATCCGATGTCCAAGCCAGTCGCGCTGCCAGAAGCTGCTGAAGTCGTCCACCTGACGACTCTAGCCTCCCCACGTCAACACCCGCGCCGCGCCTCCGGGAGGCGCGGCGGCACGTGGGTGGTTGCCACTTCCATTCTGGTGTCGTTGCTGGCGCTGATGCCGCTGGCGTTTGTCATCGGCATTTCCATTCAAACCGGCTGGGCGACGATCGCCGAGCTGGTCTTCAGGCCTCGAGTGGCCGAACTTTTGATCAACACCGTGTTGCTGGTGGTGATCACGATTCCTCTGTGTGTCGCGCTGGGCGTGGCACTCGCCTGGTTGACCGAGCGCACTGACTTGCCGGGGCGACGCCTTTGGTCGGTGCTGGCAACCGCACCGATTGCGGTACCGGCGTTTGTGCACAGTTATGCCTGGGTCAGCCTGGTTCCACCGATTCACGGGTTGTTTGCCGGGGTACTGGTTTCGGTCATTGCCTACTTCCCGTTCCTCTACCTGCCGATCGCCGCCACCCTGCGACGCCTGGATCCGGCCATCGAAGATGTCTCCGAATCGCTGGGGCTAAAGCCCTGGGCAGTGTTTTTCAAGGTCGTGCTGCCGCAACTGCGCCTGGCCATCTGTGGCGGTGCGTTGCTGGTCGGGTTGCACTTACTGGCCGAATACGGCTTGTACGCGATGATTCGCTTCGACACCTTCACCACGGCCATCTTCGACCAGTTCCAATCGTCCTTCAACGGTCCGGCGGCGAATATGCTGGCTGGGGTTCTGGCGCTGTGCTGCCTGCTGATGTTGACCGCGGAGTCCGCGTCCCGTGGCCATGCGCGTTACGCACGGGTCGGTTCCGGCAGCGCTCGCCTGCAGCGTACCCAGCGTCTGTCGCGAAATACCAAGGCCGCCATGCTGTTGCTGCCAATCATCAGCAGCGTACTGGCGCTCGGTGTGCCGCTGATTACCCTGGCCCAATGGTTGATTGCCGGTGGTGCAGAGGTCTGGCGCATGGCGGAAATTCTGCCGGCGCTAAAGCAGACCCTCATCCTGGCCAGCGTCGGCGCAGTGATCACCACCTGCGCGGCGGTTCCGGTGGCCTGGCTGTCAATCCGTTCGCCGGGGCGCCTGCATCGCCTCCTGGAAAGCTGCAACTACATCACCAGTTCCTTGCCGGGGATCGTCGTGGCACTGGCGTTGGTGACGGTCACCATCAACTTTGCCCGGCCGATTTACCAGACCACCATCACCGTGCTGCTGGCCTACCTGCTGATGTTCTTGCCACGAGCGCTGGTCAGCCTGCGCGCAGGCATTGCTCAGGCACCGGTAGAGCTGGAAAACATCGCCCGCAGCCTGGGCAGCTCGCCGAGCAAGGCGCTCTGGCTGATTACCATGCGCCTGGCAGCACCGGGTGCTGCGGCCGGTGCAGCGCTGGTGTTCCTGGCGATCACCAATGAACTGACCGCAACCCTGTTGCTCTCGCCGAGTGGCACCCGCACCCTGGCCACCGGCTTTTGGGCCATGACCAGCGAAATCGACTATGCCGCAGCGGCACCTTACGCGCTGATCATGATTTTGCTTTCGCTTCCGTTGACCGCCCTTCTCTATCATCAATCCAAACGCACGGCAGGCCGATGAACGCTCTCGAACTGAACTCCATCTTCAAAACCTTCGGCGCCCTGCCTGCCCTCGACAACGTTAGCCTGACGGTGCCAGCGGGTAGCCGCACGGCTATCGTCGGCCCTTCCGGCTCGGGCAAGACCACCTTGCTGCGGATGATAGCCGGGTTCGAGTTTCCCGATTCGGGTAGCATCTCGCTCAACGGCCAGACGCTGGTCGACGGTTCGACCGAAGTGCCCGCGCATCAGCGCCTGATTGGTTATGTGCCGCAGGATGGTGCGTTGTTTCCGCACATGACGGTGGCCGGCAACATCGGTTTTGGACTCTCGGGTGATGCCGCTTCCAAGCAAACACGTATCGCCGAGTTGATGGACATGGTGGCGTTGGACTCACGCATGAGCCAACGCTGGCCGCACGAGCTTTCCGGTGGCCAGCAACAGCGGGTCGCCCTGGCCCGCGCCCTGGCGCAGCGGCCTCGGCTGATGCTGCTGGATGAACCCTTCTCTGCACTGGACACTGGCCTGCGGGCATCCATGCGCAAGATGGTTGCCAAGCTTCTGTCGGACAGCGGCGTGACCACTATCCTGGTGACCCACGACCAGTCCGAGGCGCTGTCATTCGCCGATCAACTGGCCGTGATGCGCCAAGGCCGACTGGTGCAGACCGGGCAGCCGATGGACTTGTACCTGCGCCCTCATGACGAAGAAACAGCGCTGTTCCTCGGTGATGCCGTGGTCATGCCGGCCTGGGTCGAAAATGGCCGGGCCACCTGCGATCTCGGACGGGTTCATGTCTGCCATACCTCGCAAAACGGCGCGGCGCAGATCATGTTGCGGCCCGAGCAGTTGCAGATTTCCAGTCAGGTTGCAGGCCAGGAGCAGGTGGACGGCTGCATCGGGGTGGTGACCGATCGCGACTTTGGCGGCAATACCTGCACGTTGACGGTGGAACTGAAGCTGCCCTCCCCAGCCATAGACGGACGGTCAGCAAGCCGCTCGTTACTGGTACGAAGCTCTGGCGTGCATGCACCGGCGGCTGGCAGCCTGGTACACATTTCGACCTTGGGTCATGCGCACGTACTGACTGAGCCCCTTCGCCGGCAGGCGGTTGCGACGCCCTGATCGGTCACATTCAGAGGTCGAATCGATCAATCGCCCGGCGCCGCTCGTTGTCATCACGCACGTCGTAGCTGGCGGTCGTCTGGATATTGCTGTGGTGAGCCAGTTTCTGGGCGATCGACAGGTCATGCTCCTCGATCACTCGGGTAATGAACGAGCGGCGAAAGTCGTGGGGCATGATCTTCACTCCGACCTGTGCACCGCGTTGCCGGGCGATGTAGTAGATCGCATGCTTGGTAATTCGCTCGCGGGTGATGTGACTGCCACGGCGAATCCGGTTGAACAGGAACCCATCATCGTCCTGCCCTTGCGGCAACAGTGAGCGGCGCAACTCAAGCCATGCTTGCAGTTTGGCGAAAGCCCAGCTCGGCGCATATTTGATCAATTGCTTGTTACCTTTGGCCGTGACCCGCAGGCTGCGTTCGGCAAAGTCGACCTGCGCCAGATCCAGGTTCACCGACTCGGACTTGCGCATCCCCGAACCGTAGAGAATCGCAATGATCGCGGCGTCGCGCAGGCCCTGAGGCCTTGGGTCGGCAGTGCACACCGCCATCAGGTCGCGAATCAGCGTCCGCTTGAGGTTGCGCCCCTGGGACAACCGGGTACCGGCGATGCCTTTGACCGAGCGCATCTTCAGCAGGTGCTCCTGACCGATCAGGCTCAGGCGCCAGGCTTCGTTCATCACGCCACGCACAGCATTGACGTACAGTGAGGAAGTGTTGGGGGCGTAACCGTCACTGCGCAGCGTCGCGACCAGCGCGATGACATGCTCGGGCTGGAGCTCGTGCCACGGGATTTCTTCGATGTTCAGCTCTTCAAAGCCCAGGCGATCTGCGGCATCCTGTAAGACATAGCGCATGGTCAGCTGACTTGAAGGGGCAAGACGCGCCAGATAAGACGTCAGCGGGTTGGGCCTGGCCGATTTCATTGCTGTCATTTCTGGCTGGTCGCTGGCGCAACGAGGCAATGCCGTGTCGGGTAAATCAATCAAACTGAACCGGCCTTAAATGAACGCCCCTCAACTCACGGAATTTGTGTTGAGAACAATGAAAAATTGAGATAGGCAGGGTAGCAGATCAGCAATGCGCGGGTCATTGGGCGGCCCGCTTCACAATGCCAAAAAAATGGCAAAAGCTGTCATAAAGGGCCTTAACGTGTGAAAATCCCTGAACATTTGCTGTAAAGGTTACAGTTAAACATTCTCGACACCGGTTTTTCATGTCCCTTTCACATTTTCGAGATTACCCTCTGCGCATCCGGAGCGATGCCTTTGGGTCGCTCAAACTGCCGACCGACAAAATAAAAGTCAATTAGTGCACTTTTCCCAAAAGATTGGTTAACTGATTGATATACTTTTCGTTTTTTCGTCTACGCTGTCACGGACGACGCTTCGAAGCACCGCTTCGAGCTGATTCGAAAGTTGTGACCGCTGATTTGCCGCCCCACCCAGGCTGTTGATATTTCCAAACCCGAGGTCCACATGAATCAGGCTTTTCTCCCCTTCTCTCGCCCGAGCATCGGTGATGAAGAAATCGCCGCCGTTGAGCAGGTGTTGCGCTCCGGCTGGATCACCACCGGGCCGAAGAACCAGGAACTCGAGCAGCAATTCGCAGACTACGTAGGTTGCCAGCACGCCGTAGCGCTGTCTTCGGCCACCGGCGGCATGCACATTGCACTCCTGGCGCTGGGCATCGGCCCTGGCGATGAAGTGATCACGCCGTCGCAGACCTGGGTCTCGACCGCCAACATGATCTGCCTGTTGGGCGCCACCCCGGTGTTTGTCGACGTCGACCGCGACACCCTGATGACCGACGTCCAGGCCATCGAAGCCGCCATTACCCCACGCACCAAAGCCATCATCCCGGTGCACTACGCTGGCGCGGCGTTCGATCTCGATCCGCTCTATGCACTGGCAGACAAGCATGGCATCGCCGTTATCGAAGACGCCGCCCATGCTGCCGGCACCCGTTATCGCGGTCGCGCCATTGGCGCTCAGGGCACCGCGATCTTCTCGTTCCACGCGATCAAGAACATGACCTGCGCCGAAGGCGCAATGTTTGTCAGCGACAATCAAGCGCTGGCAGATCGAGTGCGCATGCTCAAGTTCCACGGTCTCGGCGTAGATGCCTACGATCGCCTGACCCATGGCCGTAAACCTCAGGCCATGGTCGTCGAGCCGGGTTTCAAGTACAACCTGGCCGACATCAACGCCGCCATTGCACTGGTACAGTTGCAGCGCCTCGACGAAATCAACGCCAAGCGCACAGCGCTGGCGCAGACCTACCTGCAACGTCTGGAAGGCCTGCCGGTACAACCACTGAGTGTGCCGACTACTTACCCGCAGCAGCATGCCTGGCATCTGTTTATACTGCGCATCGATGCTGAACGTTGCGGGATGGACCGTGAGGCTTTCATGAAAGCCTTGCAGGAACAGAATATCGGTACAGGTATTCACTTTGTGGCCACCCACCTGCACACTTACTACCGCCAACGATTCCCGGGCATCCATCTGCCCAACACCGAATGGAACTCGGCACGACTGTGCTCGATCCCGCTGTTCCCTGACATGACTACCAATGATGTCGAACGCGTCGTTGGCGCCATTGAAAATATTCTGGACTGAAGCCTTTGAAGCCATATCCAATTAACTGCGTGTCGATCGTTATCCCGGTCTACAACGAAGAAGAAAGCTTGCCTGAATTGCTGCGCCGTACCGAAGCGGCCTGCAAGCAACTCAAGCACGAGTATGAAATCGTCCTGGTCGATGACGGCAGCCGCGACAACTCGGCACAAATTCTCGAAGACGCCGCCCAGCGCGAAGGCAGTTCCGTGGTGGCGGTCATCCTGAACCGCAACTACGGCCAGCACGCAGCAATCATGGCCGGTTTCGAGCACTGCAAAGGCGATGTGGTCATTACCCTCGACGCCGACCTGCAGAACCCGCCGGAAGAAATCCCCCGTCTGGTGGAACAAGCCGAACTGGGCTACGACGTGGTTGCCACTGTGCGCAACAATCGCCAGGACTCGGCCCTGCGCCGCTGGCCGTCGAAACTGATCAACCTGGCTGTGCAACGCTCCACCGGCGTCGCCATGAGCGACTACGGTTGCATGCTGCGCGCCTACCGCCGCACCATCGTCGACGCCATGCTGGCGTGCCGTGAGCGCAGCACCTTCATCCCGATTCTGGCCAACAGTTTCGCCCGCCACACCACCGAAATTCTGGTGCAGCACGCCGAGCGCGAGCATGGCGAGTCGAAATACAGCCCGATGCGCCTGATCAGCCTGATGTTCGATCTGCTGACCTGCATGACCACTACCCCGCTGCGCCTGCTGAGCATCATTGGTTTCAGCCTGGCGGCACTGGGCACGCTGTTTGCCTTCCTGCTGATCTTCCTGCGCCTGATATTCGGCGCCAGTTGGGCGGGTGACGGCACCTTCGTACTGTTCGCCGTGCTCTTTGTGTTCACCGGCGGCCAGTTCATCGGCATGGGCCTTCTGGGTGAATACCTGGGCCGCATGTACAGCGATGTCCGCGCGCGACCACGTTTCTTTATCGAAAAAATCCTACGTAACCAACCCGCTGCTCCTGCTCCCGTTGTCACTGTCGACGGTCTGCCTTCCACCCCTACTGATCAGGTTTCGCCATGAGTTCAAAAGCTGTTGTTTTCGCCTATCACGACATTGGCTGTGCAGGTATCGAAGCACTGCTCAACGCAGGTTTCGAGATTGCTGCCGTGTTCACCCACGCCGACGATCCGAAGGAAAACACCTTCTACGGCTCGGTCGCGCAACTGTGCGCCCGTAAAGGCATTCCTGTGCACGCACCGGAAGACGCCAACCACCCACTGTGGATCGAGCGTATTGCCAAACTGAACCCGGACTACCTGTTCTCGTTCTACTACCGCAACCTGCTGGGCGAGCAACTGCTGGCGACCGCCCGCAAAGGCGCGTTCAACCTGCACGGCTCCCTGCTGCCAACCTACCGTGGCCGTGCTCCAGCGAACTGGGTACTGGTCAACGGCGAAACCGAAACCGGCGTGACCCTGCACCGCATGGTCAAGCGTGCCGACGCTGGCGCGATCATCGCCCAGCAACGCGTTGCGATCGAGCGTGCCGATACCGCTCTGACCCTGCACGGCAAGCTGCGCGAAGCCGCTTCCAACCTGCTGCGCGACACCCTGCCGCTGCTGGCACAGGGCAAAATCACCGAAACCGCCCAGGACGAGTCCAAGGCCACTGTTTTCGGTCGTCGTACTGCTGCAGACGGCAAACTGGTCTGGAAGAAACCGGCTGAAGAGCTGTTCAACCTGGTTCGCGCCGTGACCCAGCCTTACCCGGGCGCTTTCTGCGCGGTGGGCGAGCACAAACTGATTGTCTGGAGCGCTGAAGTCGTCAAGGGCAACGAAGGTCTGGCACCAGGCCGCGTAATCAGCGTCGACCCTCTGCGTATCGCTTGCGGCGAAGACTCCCTGGTCGTCACCTCCGGCCAGCGTAACGAAAACGGCCTGTACCTGAGCGGCCCGCAACTGGCCAACGAACTGGGTCTGGTCGACGGTTCCGTACTGCGTGGCGCTGAATCGGGCCGTGCCCCACGTCGCACCCGCGTACTGATCCTCGGCGTCAACGGCTTCATCGGTAACCACCTGTCCGAGCGCCTGCTGCGTGACGACAAGTACGACGTCTATGGTCTGGACATCGGCTCCGACGCTATCGAGCGTCTGCGCAGCCATCCAAACTTCCACTTCGTTGAAGGCGATATCAGCATTCACTCCGAGTGGATCGAATATCACATCAAGAAGTGCGACGTGGTTCTGCCGCTGGTGGCCATCGCCACCCCAATCGAATACACCCGCAACCCGCTGCGCGTATTCGAACTGGACTTCGAAGAGAACCTGAAACTGGTTCGCTACTGCGTGAAGTACAACAAGCGCGTGATCTTCCCGTCGACTTCCGAAGTCTACGGCATGTGCCAGGACAAGAACTTCGACGAAGACACCTCGAACCTGATCGTTGGTCCGATCAACAAGCAACGCTGGATCTACTCGGTTTCCAAGCAACTGCTGGACCGCGTGATCTGGGCCTACGGCGCCAAAGGCCTGAACTTCACCCTGTTCCGTCCGTTCAACTGGATGGGCCCACGTCTGGACCGTCTGGACTCGGCCCGTATCGGCAGCTCCCGCGCCATCACCCAGCTGATCCTGAACCTGGTAGAAGGCACCCCGATCCGTCTGTTCGACGGCGGCGAGCAGAAGCGCTGCTTCACTGACATTGCCGACGGTATCGAAGCTCTGGCGCGTATCGTTGATAACGAAAATGACGCGTGCAACGGTCAGGTCATCAACATCGGTAACCCGGACAACGAAGCCAGCATCCGTCAGCTGGGCGAAGAGCTGCTGCGTCAGTTCGAAGCTCACCCACTGCGCGCCAACTTCCCTCCGTTCGCCGGTTTCCGCGACGTAGAGAGCAAGGCGTTCTACGGCGCTGGCTACCAGGACGTGGAACACCGCAAGCCAAGCATCGCAAACGCCAAGCGCCTGCTGAACTGGGAGCCGACCGTCGAGATGAGCGAAACCATCGGTAACACGCTGGACTTCTTCCTGCGCGAAGCCATGCTCGAAATCGCGGACAAGCGCTGATGCAGGCAGGTCTTCGGATCGATGTCGACACCTACCGAGGTACCCGTGAGGGGGTACCCCGGTTGTTGGAGATGCTCGATGAAGCACAAGTCAAGGCGACGTTCTTTTTCAGCGTTGGTCCGGACAACATGGGGCGCCATTTATGGCGCCTCATCCGTCCGCAGTTCCTCTGGAAAATGCTCCGCTCCAATGCCGCGGGCCTGTACGGCTGGGACATCTTGCTGGCCGGCACTGCCTGGCCAGGCAAGCCTATCGGCCGTGACCTGGGGCACCTGATGCGCCAGACCCTCGCGGCTGGCCATGAAGTCGGTTTGCACGCCTGGGATCACCACGGCTGGCAAGCCAACGCAGGGCGCTGGAGCGACGCTGACCTGATCGAGCAGATTCGCCGGGGCGTAGACACCCTTAGCGATATTCTCGGGCAGGCCGTGGACTGTTCGGCGGCCGCCGGTTGGCGCGCCGACGAGCGGGTCATCGAAGCCAAGCAGCGTTTTGGCTTTCGTTACAACAGCGACTGTCGTGGACAAAGCCTGTTCCAGCCACGGCTGGCAGACGGCAGCCTCGGCACGCCACAAATTCCGGTCGACTTGCCAACCTTCGATGAAGTGGTGGGTCCCGTCGTTGCAGCCAATGAGTTCAACTCATACATTCTTGACCGATTCAGCCCCTCGAAGCTGAACGTATATACGATACATGCGGAGGTAGAAGGGATTCTGATGGCTAACGATTTCCGCCAACTGCTGGTCGACGCGCGTCAGCGCGGCATCCAGTTCCAGCCTTTGGGTGATTTGTTACCCGCCCAGCCGACAACTCTGCCTCAGGGCCGCGTGCTACGTGGCGCCCTTGAAGGCCGTGAAGGATGGTTGGGAGTGCAAGGCGAATGAGCAAACGCTGGGCTTTGCCGTTATTGCTGATCGCTTTCGGTCTGGTCTATCTGTTGCCGCTTGGCACGCATGGTCTGTGGATTCCGGATGAAACCCGCTACGCCCAGGTCAGTCAGGAAATGCTCCTGAGTGGCAACTGGGTGTCGCCGCATTTCATGGGCCTGCGTTATTTCGAGAAGCCGATCGCCGGTTACTGGATGATCGCCATCGGTCAGGCCGTGTTCGGCGAAAACCTGTTCGGTGTGCGCGTTGCTTCGGCACTCGCGACCGGACTGAGCATCGTGCTGACCTACCTGATCGCTCGCAGGCTCTGGAACGATCCGCGCAAAAGCATTGCCAGCGCATTGCTCTACATGAGTTTTGCGGTGGTTGCCGGTCAAGGGGGCTACGCCAACCTCGACCCGCAATTCACTTTCTGGGTCGACCTGAGCCTGGTGGCCTTGTGGTTTGCGCTCGACAGCAGCAGTCGCAATGCGCGGCTGATGAGTTGGGCAACCCTGGGTCTAGCCTGCGGCATGGGCTTCCTGACCAAGGGTTTCCTGGCCTGGCTGCTTCCGGTATTGATCGCCCTGCCCTACATGATCTGGCAAAAACGCTGGCGTGAACTGCTGGCGTACGGCCCGATGGCTATCGTGGTGGCGATTGTCGTGAGCCTGCCGTGGGTCCTGGCCGTGCATGCGCAGGAACCCGATTACTGGCGTTTCTTCTTCTGGCACGAGCACATTCGCCGCTTTGCCGGTGACGATGCGCAACACGCGGCGCCGTGGTGGTTCTATCTGCCGATGCTGGTAGCGTTCAGCCTGCCATGGGCGGTGTTCCTGCCTTCGGCCCTCAAACAAGCCTGGCAAACCAGGCGTCAGGCCAGCACCGGTTTTCTGCTGCTGTGGCTGGTCCTTCCGCTGGCGTTTTTCAGCCTGAGCAAAGGCAAGTTGCCAACCTACATCCTGCCGTGCCTGCTGCCCTTGGCACTGTTGATGGGGAATGCGCTGATTGACCGACTGAACCAGGGCCAAAGCCGGCTGTTCAAGATCAACGGCCTGCTGAACCTGGTCATCGGTCTGACCACCCTGCTGGTGATGGTTTACCTGCAACTGACAAAACCCGTGTATGTCGATGAAATGCACAATCTGGTGCTGGTGTTCATCGTGATCATGGGCTGGATCCTGTCCAACCTGTTGCTGGTGGTCCGTCCATTGAGCCTATGGGCTGCGCCGGCCATCGGCAGCTGGCTGCTGATTGCCATTCTGCCGGCCGCATTGCCGCACTCGGTGGTCTACAACAAAATGCCCGATCAGTTTGTCCTCCAGCACATTGACGAACTCAGCCAGACCAAAAGCTTGCTGAGCAATGACCTGGGAGCCGCGTCCGCAGTCGCCTGGCGCCTGCAACGCCCTGAAGTGGCGTTGTACAACACCAACGGCGAAGTGAAATACGGCCTGGACTACCCGGATGCCGCTGCGCGTCGGGTCGATACCGATCACGTGCAACAGTGGATGAGCGAAGCCCGCAAGACGGGTCCGGTCGGCGTGGTCATGCGCGTCAAGGGTGACGACGAAATCCGCGAGCTCGAACTGCTGCCCAAGGATGGTAAGCATTACGAGCAAGGTAACATGGTCATTCTGATCATCCCGCAGAGCGCACCATGACCCTGATTCTGCTGTTGTCGGCCTGCCTGCTGACCTGCCTGGGCCAGATCGCCCAGAAGTACGCCGTCGAAAGCTGGCGCGGCAAAGACTCCGGCTGGAGCGAGAAACTGCTCTCGCCGTGGCTGTGGCTGGCATTGGCCAGCCTGGGCTTTGGCCTGTTGGTGTGGTTGTTGGTGTTGCAGCGTCTGGAAGTCGGTATCGCCTACCCGATGTTGAGCCTCAATTTTGTGCTGATCACCCTGGCCGCCCATTTCGTCTTCCACGAAACCATTGATCGCCGTCACTGGATCGGCGTTGCGCTGATCATCGCCGGCGTCGTTCTGCTCGGGAGGCACGCATGAGCCTTCGTCGCGGAATCAGCTTTGCGATGGGCAGTGTGGCGCTGGTCAGTGCCGCCCAATTGGGCATGCGCTGGAGCATGAGCCATTTGCCGCTGCCCGATCAGTGGCTACAGGCCCTGAGCAACGGTAGTATCGACCTGCTCGCGGTCGGCGTGGTGCTTGCCTCGATCTTCGCTTACGCCCTGTCCATGCTGTGCTGGCTCGCCGCGCTGCGCGATCTGCCGCTGGGTCGGGCGTATTCGCTGTTGAGTATCAGCTATGCGCTGGTGTATCTGTTGGCCGCCAGCCTGCCGCTGTTCAACGAAAACTTCAGTCTTTACAAAACACTCGGGGTGGCCTTGGTCATCCTCGGTGTCATCACTATTAACTCTCGAACTGCCAGCGCCCCAGAAGTCAGGAATGCCTCATGAAAATCAGTGTAATTGGTAGCGGTTATGTAGGTCTGGTGCAGGCGACTGTCCTGGCTGAAGTCGGTCATGATGTCGTATGCATGGACGTCGATCAGAACAAGATCAAACTGCTGCAAAAAGGCCACGTCACTATCTTTGAACCAGGGCTGGAGAGCATGGTCAAGGAGAACCTGGAGAGCGGGCGCCTGCACTTCACCAGCGACGAGAAAATGGCGATCGAGCACGGGCAGGTGTTGTTCATCGCTGTCGGCACGCCGTCGGACGAGGACGGCTCGGCCGACCTGAAATATGTCCTGTCCGTGGGCGACGCTGTCGCGCGCCATCGGGTTGAACCGCTGATTCTCGTGGAAAAATCCACTGTCCCGGTCGGCACCGGCGACACCCTGCGGGCCCACATTGAAGAAGTATTGAAGAAAGCCGGGCGTACCCTGGAGTTCGATATTGTCTCCAACCCGGAATTCCTCAAGGAAGGCTCGGCCGTCAGTGACTGCCGCCGCCCTGACCGCATCGTCATCGGTTGCGAACGTGAAGAAGTGCGTGAAGTGATGCGCGACCTCTACGCCCCCTTCAACCGCAACCATGACCGCATCATGTTCATGGACCTGCGCAGTGCCGAACTCACCAAGTACGCGGCCAACTGCATGCTCGCGACCAAAATCAGCTTTATCAACCAGATCGCCGAACTGGCCGAACACCTGGGTGCGGACATCGAAGCCGTACGCATGGGCATCGGTGCAGACCAGCGCATTGGCTACCACTTCATCTACCCTGGCTGCGGCTATGGCGGTTCGTGTTTCCCTAAAGACATGCGCGCCCTGATCCACAGTGCCCAGGAAGCCAATTGCTCCAGCGACCTGCTGGAAGCAGTCGAGGCCATCAACCAACGGCAGAAACACAAGCTGTTCGAGCGCATCAACGCGTTCTACAAAGGCGAGCTGAAAGGCAAGACCTTCGCCCTCTGGGGTCTGGCATTCAAACCCAACACCGACGACATGCGCGATGCGCCAAGCCGGGTGCTGATGGAAGCGTTGTGGGCCGCCGGTGCACACGTACGGGCCTTCGACCCTGAAGCCATGCAGGAAACCCAACACCTGTACCCGGATCAACCGAACCTGTCGCTGATGGGCACGCCGGAATCCGCGCTGGTAGGCGCAGACGCCTTGATCGTGTGCACCGAATGGCAACAGTTCAAGGCGCCGGACTTCAAATTGATCGAGGAGCGTCTCAAGGCCCCGGTGATCTTCGACGGCCGTAACCTGTATGACGCTGATCGCCTGGCACGCAAAGGCTTCAAGTACTTCCCGATGGGTCGTGGCGAGTCGCGTAACCTGCCAATCCCTCAGCAACAGTGGCCAGCCTCTTCCGTCGTAGCCTAGGAGGCCCCCGCGTGCACGCCAATCCATCGACAGGGATCCGTCAACAATCGTTAGGTCTGGGGCTACTGGCGCTGCTGCTGTTCTGCGCCGGGGTCTACCAGCAATCGGCGATCGGATTCGACACGCGGTTTGTACTGTTTGCCCAGGAAATGCTGCGCCATGGGCCGGGATTCTTCCCGACCACCTATGGCCAGCCTTACGCGGACTATTGGGCCACCTCGACGTTTTTTACCTGGCTGCTTTCGCTGCCCTTTGGCCAGGTAAACGCGTTGACGGCCTGGCTGCCCAGCGCCATTGCATCAGCGTTGATCGTGACACTGATGTACCGGCTGGTAGCGCCCTACTCCAGAACCTGGGCTCTGCTCAGCATCGCCATGATGATGCTGAGCAATACCTTCATCACCGAAACCCGCGCCGTGTCCCTCGACCAGATGGTCGCGGCCGTGACCTTCGCCGTGTTCTATCTGGGCTATGCCGCTGACCACTTCCAGGCTCCGCGACGACTGCCGCTGATACTCGCGTTGCTGGTACTCGGTTTTGCCATTCGCGGGCCGATCGGTCTGGTGGTGCCTACCGGTGTGCTGTGCAGTTATTACCTGCTCAACGGCCAGTGGCGCCGCATGATCACGTTCGCCTTGCTGGCAGCGGTGCTACTGGCGGCCGGTGTCGGCTTGTTGCTGTGGCTGGCGAATGTCAGCGGCGGCCCGACCTTTGTGCAAGACGTGATCCGCATGCAGTTCATGGGGCGCATGGACGGCCGCGAAGGTGCGAGCGGCGTGCTGTATTACTTCAGCAGTTCGCTGGGCAACTATGCGCTGGCCTTTCCCTTGGCAGTGATGGTGTTGGCTGCGGTGTTGCTGGCTGGCCGCAAGGACCGTGGACCGGCCCTGCGCCTGCTGACCTTGTGCGCTGCCGCCGGGCTGATCGTGATGATTGGCCTGTCGATCCCGATGGCGAAAAAAGCCCGTTACATGCTGCCAATGCTGCCGATGGCGGCGATCATTGCCGCGTATCCGTTCCAGGGCGCGCAGGGTCGGGTCTTTCAGTGGCTGCGTGGCCTGATGCAAGGTCTGTGGCTGCTGATGCCCGGCCTGCTGATCATCGGACTGGTGGTGGCCAAGCGACGTTTTCCGGAGCATCTCACCTCGGTGACAGCGGTGATGGTGATACTCGGTGTGTTGCAGGCGGTCGCAGTGGGGCTGCTGTTCAAGCCGCGTGTGCGTGCGGTGGGCCTGGCGTTCGCTGCGGTGCTGGCGCTGTGGTCGACCTACATTCTGGTGTTCGAGCCGGTGGAGCGTTCGCTCTTCGACACCCGCACGTTCAGTCATGCAGCCATTGAACTGATCCAGAAAGACCCGGCTCCCTTGGTGCTGCACGCCATGGGCAAAGACGCCAAGGCCATCAAGTTCATGGTCAATGTCGAGCACGACCTGTTCCCGGTCTTCACCTCTTCAGTGCAAGAGCTGGAAAACCTGAAAGGCCCTGCCTGGCTGGTAATGGACAAAAGCGACTACGAGGCCCTGAAAGGCTCTCGGTTGGCGACATTGCAACCGGTGCTGAACGGGAACTTCGACAAGAACGACTACGTCTTGCTGCACCTGGTACCTGTGCAACCCTGAACCGGTTGCACTTCGTCAGGGCGCTTGCTTAAGCTTGCGCCCATGACCCTTTCCCTTCGCCGTGCCCAACTCGCTGACGCCAGCGCGCTACCCGCCGTAGAGCGTTCAGCTGCTGCCCTTTTCCGTAACGATCCCGAACTCAGCTGGCTAGCCGATGCACCGGTCACCGGCGTCGAACAGCATCAGCGCGATATTGATTCAGCCGAAGTCTGGGTCATCGAGGCGGCTGAGGGTTTGATCGTGGGCTTTCTCAGCGCCTATACCGTCGACACCGAACTGCATATCCAGGAAGTGTCTGTCAGCAGCGGGTTTCAGGGCCAAGGACTGGGACGCAGGTTGATGCAGACAGCCCTGGAGCACGCACGCAGCAGTGGGCTGACGGCGCTGACCCTGACCACCTTTCGCGAATTGCCGTGGAACGAAGTTTTTTACCGGCGTTTCGGTTTTGAGACCCTACCGTTTTCCAGTCTCGATCAGCGCTTGAAGGCTGTGCTGGAAGCCGAAATCGCCCACGGATTGCCGGGCGCTCGACGCTGCGCCATGCGTTATCGCATCGAACCGTAAGCGCTGCTGTATCGGTAGTAAACAGCCGAGGAACAATTGTCCCGCGCCCTGAACTTTCACCGTATTACCCCATCTTTCGTTGAAAGATCTCAGATTGATATCAGTCAACACTTCGGACAAACAGATGGGTTGTTTTACTTGTCCGCCGACCACTTGAGGAAGTGTTCGACACACCCTGACAGACGCTATAGATGCCAAACCCTGCGACAACTCCGCCGTGCTATCAGCGGCTATCAAGCAACCAGACTTTCGCGCTCGATGTCATACGCCAGACTTCAGATCCACCCCTAACGCCTGGGCGAACGCTTTGACCAAAGGACTGCGTACCGTGTTGTGCCGCAGGATCAGGTTGAACGGTGTATTGAAGCTGATCAGGTCCGGCCGCAAGGCTCTGAACGTGCCTTGTGCAACCAGTGGCGCGGCATAGTGCTGTGGAAGAAAACCCAGAAAACGCCCGGTTTTGATTAGCATCGCGACCGCTTCCACCTGAGAGGCCGACGCGGAGAAGCTGTCGTATCGGGCAAACGCCAGCTTGTCACGGTGGATGGCGTAGCGATGGTTGATGAACTCGTGCTGCTTGAGCACGTCCTCGCCCATTTCCTCTTCCGGAACGCTGAACAACGGGTGCCCGACCGCACAGTAGGCCTCTGATCTTTCTTCATACAGCGCGAAGTAATCGAACTCTTCTCTTTTTTGATAGACCGGTACTATTCCGGCGACTAAGCGACCTTCCACTACACCTCTTTCCACTTCATCCAGTTGCGAGGCCTGAAGTTGAAATCTCACCTTCGGTGACTCTTCATTGATTCGTTTAAGCGCTGCAACTAACGGTGAGTTTTCATCGGAAATCGTATTGTCGATCACCCCCACGCCAAGGTCGCCGATCAATTCATTTTGCGCGCAACTAAGCCGATCTCGAAAGTTGTCGACCGAGGCAAATAAATCGATCGATGCCTGGTAGACCAGACGCCCCTCTTCGGTCAGGCAAAACCCCTCCCGACCACGGGTACACAAGCGCATGCCGATGCGAATCTCAAGGTCCGAGATCTGTTTGCTGATGGCTGCAAGCCCCACATTCAGCTCGTTTTGAGCCGCACTGAAACCACCGGCCTCGACCACTGCCTTGAACACTTTGAGCAGTTTGAAGTCCAGCCCGCTAAGGGCCAAAGGGGCTCGATGGGCCGTTTTCAACGGCGGGTTTCCAGAATTGGAAAGTGGGGTTTCCATAATGCTTATTTACCTCTGGCGCCCGATTCAACAGTCTGTGTCCAACAACAAAAACATAGCTGGCCAATAATAATGAACACAGAAAACCACGCTTGGCAACCACCAATAATTCTCCCCGATCAGTGCCAACTCACTGATTCGAAACTATTAAAAGCTGACACTTCGATCAGCTCTCGCCACTTGCAACTGCCCTTTTGAAAACTGCATGAGCCGAACCACGCCCGGAAGATCCCGGCGAGTGTTCAAGGCTTTGCGTAACGAATTCAGTTCGTGTTACCGACGAGGAAAACAACAATGACTCAAGCAACCGATCGTTTGTGGGGAGCGCGTTTCAAAAGCGGCCCGTCCGAAGCCCTGGCGGCCCTGTCCCGCTGCCCTGAGCGGTACTTCCGCCTCACCCCTTACGACCTGGCCGGCTCCAAGGCTCACGCCGGGGAACTGCAACGCGCCGGTCTGCTCGATGCGCAGGAAACCCAAACCATGCTCGACGCTCTCGAGCGCATCGGCGAAGACTTCCGCGCAGGTAAAGTCAGCCCGACGCTGGATGACGAAGACGTTCACACTTTCATCGAGCGCCTGCTGACCGAACGCCTGGGTGCACTGGGTGGCAAGCTGCGCGCCGGACGCTCGCGCAACGATCAGACCGCCAACGATCTGCGGCTGTTTCTGCGTGATCACGCTCGGACCCTGACCACTGAAGTGCTGGCCCTGCAACAGGCGCTGGTCGACCAGGCCGAGCAGCACATCGAAAGCATTTGCCCAGGTTTTACTCACCTGCAACAAGCGCAGCCGATCGTGTTCGCTCACCATTTGCTGGCCCACGCTCAGTCGATGCTGCGCGACGTGCAGCGCCTAGTGGATTGGGACGTACGCACCTCGCTGTCGCCATTGGGCGCGGCAGCCATGGCCGGTTCCGCCATCGCCCGCCAGCCACAGCAATCGGCCAAGGAAATGGGCTACAACGGTGTTTGCGAGAACTCCATCGACGCGGTAGCCAGCCGCGACCACGTCGCCGAATTCCTGTTCGTGGCGAGCATGCTCGGCGTCAACATCTCGCGTCTGGCCGAAGAGTTTTGCCTGTGGTCTTCACGGCAATTTCGTTGGGTTGCGCTGGACGATGCCTACGCCACCGGCAGTTCGATCATGCCGCAGAAGAAAAACCCGGACATCGCCGAACTGGCGCGTGGCAAGGCCGGCCGTTTGATCGGCAACCTGACCGGTCTGCTCTCGACCCTCAAATCCCTGCCACTGTCCTACAACCGTGATTTGAGCGAAGACAAAAACGGTGTGCTCGACAGCGTCGACACCCTGCTGCTGGTACTGCCGGCGATGGCCGGGATGGTCGCGACCATGAAGGTCAACGTCGAAGAGCTGCGTCGTCAGGCCCCTCTGGGCTTCACCCTCGCCACCGAGGTCGCCGACTGGCTGGCGGTGCGCGGCGTGCCGTTCAAGGAAGCCCACGAAATCACTGGCGCTTTGGTTCAAGCCTGTGAAAAACACGACATCGAACTCTGGGAAGCCTCGCCGGCGCTGCTCGCCGAGATCGATGTGCGCCTGACGCCCGAAGTCCGTGACAGCCTGACCCTGGAAGCTGCCATCGCTGCTCGCAGTGGCTGGGGCGGTACCGCGCCGCAACAGGTGCGCGAGCAAATCGGCCGCTTGAAAACCGCCCTCGCTGCACAACAGCAATGGGCGGCGGACTATCAGGGCTTTCGTCTCTGATCCACAGGGCGTAAATCGAGTAACACAACCTGTGGGAGCGAGCCTGCTCGCGATGGCGGTATTACATTCAACATCGATGTTGGCTGATCCGCCTCTATCGCGAGCAAGCTCGCTCCCACAGGGGTTGCGTTTAACCTGAAGAACCACACACCCGTCTGCATCAGGAAGGGCGGTGTTCGGAGAACCCAAATGAACCAGACTCAGGCAGAGCTCCTTGCGGAGCGTAAACAGGCTGAAAACCAGTTCGATATCACCCAGTACGAACATGTGCCGCGGCGCTATTACGGGCGGATCTTTTTCGCCACGCTGATCGTCATCGCCCTCATCGGCCTGGTAAAGGCCTTCGCCGAAGGCAAGATCGAGTGGTCGTACATCGGCCAGTTCCTGACCTCCCAGGCGATCTTGTTCGGCTTGCTCAACACCATCGTCATGGCGGTACTGGCGATGGCCTTGGGGATCCTCTTCGGGGTGATCACTGCCGTGATGCGCATGTCGGCGAACCCGATCCTGCGCTATGTCGCGGTGACGTACACCTGGCTGTTCCGCGGTACGCCGTTGATTCTGCAACTGCTGTTGTGGTTCAACCTGGCGCTGATCTTCCCCACTATCGGCATTCCCGGGCTGTTCCAGCTCGATACCGTCAGCCTGATGACGCCGTTCGTGGCGGCGCTGCTGGGCCTGAGCATCAACCAGGGTGCCTACACCGCTGAAGTGGTGCGTGCCGGCCTGCTCTCGGTGGACACCGGTCAGTACGAAGCCGCCAAGTCGATCGGCATGCCGCGCCTGCAAGCGCTGCGCCGGATCATCCTGCCTCAGGCCATGCGCATCATCATTCCACCGGTCGGCAACGAATTCATCGGCATGGTCAAAATGACGTCGCTGGCCAGTGTGATCCAGTACTCGGAACTGCTCTACAACGCCCAGAACATCTACTACGCCAACGCCCGTGTGATGGAGCTGCTGATCGTCGCCGGGATCTGGTACCTGGCCGCCGTCACCGTCTTGTCCTTTGGTCAAAGCCGTCTGGAGCGTCGTTTCGCTCGTGGCGCCGGCAAGCGCTCGTGAGTCGCGCAGGAGAATTGAACATGAGAAGCATCGTCAAGGCCGTTGGCCTGAACAAGTACTACGACCAATACCACGCGCTCAAAGACATCAACATTGAAATCGAACAGGGCGAAGTGCTGTGCATCATCGGCCCGTCCGGTTCGGGCAAAAGCACCCTGCTGCGCTGCGTCAATCAGCTGGAAAAGATCGACAGGGGCGGCCTCTGGGTCGATGGCGAACTGGTGGGCTACCGCATCGTTGGCAACAAACTGCACGAGCTCAACGAGTCGCAGATTGCCCGCCAGCGCCTGGCCACCGGTATGGTGTTCCAGCGCTTCAACCTGTTCCCGCACATGACTGTGCTGCAAAACATCATCGAAGGCCCGTGCCAAGTGCTCAAGCGTTCGCCCAAGGAAGCCCACGAAGATGCGCTGGAGCTGCTGGCCCGCGTCGGCCTGGCCGACAAGCGCAACAGCTACCCGATCGAACTCTCGGGCGGCCAGCAGCAACGGGTGGCCATTGCCCGAGCGCTGGCCATGCGACCCAAGCTGATGCTGTTCGATGAACCCACTTCGGCACTCGACCCGGAACTGGTCGGTGAGGTGCTGTCGGTGATGCGCGATCTGGCGCAGACCGGCATGACCATGATCGTCGTCACCCATGAACTGGGCTTCGCCCGCGAGGTTTCCAATCGCATGGTGTTCATGGACGGCGGGCAGATCGTGGAGGCAGGAAGCCCCGAAGAAATACTAATAAGTCCACAAAACCCGCGCACCCAAAGCTTCATTTCTGCCGTTCGCACCTAACGACAACTCAAAAAGAGAACGACCATGAAAAACCTCCTCATCCCCGCAGTAGTGGCTGGCCTGATGGCCTCTTCGGTGACCTGGGCAGCTGAATTGCCCGCGAGCATCAAGGCCAAGGGCGAAATCGTCGTGGCGATCATGCCCAACTATCCGCCGATGGATTTCAAGGACCCGGCCACCAACACCCTCACCGGCCTGGACTACGACCTGGGCAACGCCCTGGCCGAACGTTTGGGCGTGAAGATCAAATGGCAGGAAACCGGCTTCGAGCAAATGATCAACGCCCTGACCACCGATCGCGTAGACGTGGTGTTGTCGGGCATGACCGACACCGCCGAGCGCCAGCAGAGCGTTACCTTTGTTGACTACTTCACCAGCGGGCCGCAGTTCTACACCCTGCAAAAGAACAAGGACACCAACGAAATCGCCGACCTGTGCGGCAAGAAAGTCGGGACCAGCCGACGGACCACCTTCCCGGCGGAAATCGCCGAGTGGAGCAAGGCCAATTGCGAAGCGAAGGGTAAACCAGCGATCAACGTGATCGGCACCGAAGGCTCCGCCGACGCCCGTGCGCAACTGCGCCAGAGCCGCATCGACGCGGCCATGCAGGGCAGCGAAACCCTGTCGTACCTGAAGACCCAGGAAAAAGACACCTACAAAACCGTGGGCCAGCCGATCTCGGTGCAGTTCAGCGGGTTGGGCGTCAGCAAGAAAAAACCTGAGCTGAGTGAAGCAGTGAAAGTGGCGTTGCAAAGCATGGTCGATGACGGCAGCTATCAGGCGATCTTGAAGAAGTGGGATCTGGAGTTGGGGGCGATTAAAACCGTGACCATCAACGCCGGGAAGTAACGTTGAAATACGTTGCTCTGTAGCAGCTGCCGAGCCCGCGAGGCTGCGTTCGAGGCGGGCCGCGTTCGGACGCAGTCCTCGCAGATCTGTGCACATGGTCTGTCTGAAAGAACGCATCGCCTGATTTTACGGCGGCTGCGCCACCGAACGCAGCCTCGCAGGCTCGGCAGCTGCTACGGGAGTTGTACCCATAAATTATCGGAGCGCCACGATGTCCTCCTCGCCCCAACCGACCTGGCCCGAGGGCCATAAAGCCTGTCTCGCCTTGGCCTTCGATCTCGACGGCCCGACTGGCGATGCGATGCTCAATGGTTCGATCTGGCACAAGCCCGAGTATTTCGGTTTCGGCGGTTACGGGCCGTATCGGGCCTTGCCGCGGATTCTCGACCTGCTGGATGAGTTCCAGATCCCGACGACTTTCTTCGTCCCGGCCTGGGTCGTGGAAAACTGGCCGAAACAGTGCCAGTCGATCATCGAGCGCGGGCATGAAGTGGCTTACCACGGCTACAAACACGAGTCCTTCTATGCACTGACGCTGGAGCAGCAAAAGGACGTGATGAATAAAAGCCGCGAGGTGTTCTGGAAGCATCTGAACATCCGCGCAGAAGGCTTTCGCACCCCGTCCGGCGACTGGCGGGCCGAGACACCGGCCATGCTGGTGGAAGCCGGTGTCACGTACTCCAGCAGCATGCGCGGCGATGACCGGCCGTATCTGGTGAACGTGCCGGGCGTTGATACGCCGCTGGTGGAAATCCCCGGCCGCTGGGAAATGGACGACTACGCCTCCATCGCCTACACCCGTGCGCCGGACTTTCCCTCGGGACTGGACCGTACCGCCAGCTACGAGCTGACCCTCGACAACTGGTGCCGCGAGTACGACGGCGCGATGAATGAAGGGCTGTGCCTGACCACCCTGTTCCACCCCAAGATCACCGGCAAACCGGGGCGCATTCTGCTGCTGGAGAAACTCTTCGAGCACATGCGCCAGCGTGAAGACGTGTGGTTCGCCACCTGCCGCGATGTCGCCCATTGGTGGCTCAAGGAGCATCAACATGGCTGAGTCGACTGTCTGGCCCAAAGGCTACCGCTGCGCCGTGGTGTTGACCGTCGACTACAACGACGTACACGGCATCCTGACCCAGGCCCCGGAAGTCGCCGGCCGCGACAAGACCCTGTCGGTGTGGCGCTACGGTACCCAACGCGGGGTTGAACGTTTGCTCGCACTGTTCAAGGAACTGGGGGTGTCCAGCAGTTGGTGCGTACCGGGCATCGTGGCCGAAGAAAACCCGGAACATATGCGCTCTATCCAGGCGGCCGGTCATGAAATTGCCTGCGCCGGTTATCGGCATCAGAACTACGACACCCTGAGTCTGGCCGAGCAGACCGCCGCCCTTGAGCACGGCTGCCAGGCACTGGCGGCCATTACCGGCCAGCGTCCAAGCGGTTTCCGGATTCCCGCCGGCAACTGGGCGCCGGGTTTTACCGAGGCATTGCGCGAGCAAGGCATTCGCTGGTCGTCGTGCTGGCGCGGCGATGACCTGCCGTTCGCCCATCCGACAGCGCCCGAGGTGATCGAACTGCCGTTGCATTACGAGCTGGAAGACGAACCGTACTTCGCCTTCAACCTGAGCCCGGCGGTACCGCCAGCCCAATCGCGGATCGCCTCTTACAGCCACACCCTGGGCAACCTGCAAATGGACTTCGCCGGGTTTCATCGCTTTGGCCTGTGCTACGTGCTGCGCCTGCACCCGGAGATCATTGCCACACCGGGGCGCATCGGTGTCTTGCGCGAGTTGCTGCTGGGTATCCGGCAACGCGACGACGTGTGGATCGCCACGGCGGGTGAAGTCGCCCAGTGGTGGAGCGAGCGCGCCGCGCCGATGGACGAAGAACATCCGTCAGCCGTGTATGAGCGGCATTATCGAGCGTACTTGCCATGAGCGAACGATTGCAGCGTCTGGCGCAGTTTTGCGTCGAAACCCGTTTCGAAGACTTGCCGCCGGCGCTGGTTGCCCAAGCCAAGCGACACATTCTTGATACCGTCGGCGCGACCCTGGCCGGGGCCGCCAGTGAGATTGCCGTCGCCACCCGACAAACCTTCGCCAATGAAAGCGGCGAAACGCTGGTCTGGGGCACCGCGCAGCGCGTCGGTGCCGCACAGGCCGCAATGCTCAATGGCATCGCCGCCCACGCGCTGGAACTGGACGATACCGGCGGCTGCGATCACTCCGGCGCCGTGGTGCTGCCGGCGGTGATGGCGGCGGTCAGCCTGAATCCCGTACCGGTGAACGGTCACGAGCTGATCACCGCCGTGGTGATCGGTTATGAGATCGGTCGTCGCGTGCTTGAGGCCTGTGGCGGTTACTCGGCACACAACGGCGCCGGCTGGCACTCGACCGCCACCTGTGGCGTGTTTGGCGCGGCGGCGGCCAGTGCGCGAATACTCGGTCTTGATCAGGCACAGACCCTCGCCGCATTGGGCATCGCTGGCAGTTTCAGCGGTGGCCTGTGGGCGTTTATCCACGATGGTTCGCAAAGTAAAAAGCTTCATAGCGGACGGGCGGCGGAAGGTGGCCTACTCGCTGCGCGGTTTGCCGAGCAAGGGATCAGTGGGCCAACGAAGTTGTTCGACGACGTCTGGGGTGGTTTTCTCAAGACCCTCGCCGCTGAACACGCGCAGCCCGAGGCGCTGGACGCGGAGCTTGGCGTGGTGTGGAAACTCGCCCGCTGCTCGATCAAACCTTACGCCTCCTGCCGTGGCACACACTCGGCCATCGATGCCTTGGGTTTGTTGCTTGAGCAATTACAGATCGAAGCCGATCAACTGGAAGACGTTCACGTGTCGTTGTGCGGCTTTCTCAACGAGATGTGTGGCGGGCGCGATGTCAGCAGTTTGGCAGCCGCACAAATGAGCCTGCCGTATGCCCTCGCCGCTCGGCTGGTCTATGGTCATTGCCGGCTGGAAGCCTACGACGACGCGCGCCGTCAGTCAGCGGAAATCGTCCATTGGTTGCAGCGCGTTCACCTTGAAGTGGACCCGCAACTGTCAGAGGATGGCGAGCCGGTCGTGAGCATGCGCAGCCGCGATGGTCGTGAGGCCAGCCTGTGTGTCGAGGTGCCATTGGGGGCGCCGGGCAATCCATTGAGTGATGGAGCGCTGGAGGAGAAGTTTCTCCGCCTGGCGACGCGGGTGATGCCGGTAGAACAGGCGACTGGATTGCTGGAACGGTTGTGGCAACTCGAAAAACTGGAGTCGGTCGCAACGCTGGATCAACGACTTTCATTGCGAACACCAACCCCGTAGCAGCTGGCGCAGCCTGCGTTCGAGCGCGAAGCGGTCGCAATTCAGACAACCCGGTATTTCTGAAAACCGCATTGCCTGATTTTACGACTGCTTCGCAGCCGAACGCCGCCTTCGGCAGCTGCTACGGTGGGGTCGAAACGCTGGAATCGTATTTCAAGAACAAGGACTCGTGCACCAACGTGACCACTTACTCGCTCGTTATTCGTCGCCTGATGATCTGCTCGCTGACCATCGTCGTCAGTCGCGCCATCACCAGCCCGCTGCTGACGCTGTTCCTCAGCAACAAACTGGGCCTGAACCAGCAGGACGTTGGCCTGTTGCTCGGCATCGCGGTATTCATCGCCACCCTGCTTGCGCTGTATGGCGGTTACATCATCGACCGTCTGGAAAAGCGCCGGTTGCTGATTCTGGCAATGCTCTCCAGTTCCATCGGTTTTGTCCTGCTGACCTTCGCCCACAACCTTTACCTGACCACCCTGACGCTGGTGATTACCGAAACCGCTTCGGCACTGTTTTTGATCGGTTCCAAAGCGATCCTCAGTGAAAACCTGCCGATGGGCCAACGGGCCAAGGCGTTTTCGCTGCGCTACACCCTGACCAACATCGGCTACGCCACCGGCCCGATGCTCGGGGTGGTAATCGCCGGGGTTCAGCCGCTGGCACCGTTCCTGATTGCCGGTGGCATCGCGTTTTTCAGTACTTTCCTGATGAGAGGAATTCCCGGATCGGTCAAGGAAGCGGCTGTGGGTCAGCCGCAAAGTTTTCTTAAAACCCTGGTGACCCTGAAAAACGACCGCACGCTGATCATGTTTACCTGCGGCTGCCTGCTCAGCACCGTGGTCCACGGGCGTTTCACCCTGTACCTGTCGCAATACCTGCTGGTGACGCAAAACGAGCATATTGCGCTGAAAACCATGGCGGCGATCCTCGCCTGCAACGCGATCAGCGTGATCCTGTTGCAGTACCAGATCGGTCGTTTTCTCAAGCGTGAACAGTTGCGTTACTGGATCATCATTGGCAGCAGTCTGTTCATCGTGGGGCTGATCGGTTTCAGCTTCGCGCAGAACCTGGTGCAGTGGTGCCTGGCGATGTTTGTCTTCACCTTGGGCGAAATGATCATCTACCCGGCGGAGTTCCTGTTCGTCGACACCCTGGCCCCGGAAGAACTGCGCGGCAGCTATTACGGCGCGCAGAACCTGGCAGCGCTGGGCGGTGCGGCAAGCCCGGTGATTTGCGGCTTTTTGCTGACCCACACGGCGCCGGCGACGATGTTCTATGCCCTCAGCACACTGACGGCCATGGGCGGTTTGCTGTGTTTCCTGAGCGGACGACGCGTCGCCATACTTCAAAATTAATGCATTTAAACCGCATTAATATGAATTTGTCAGCTAGTGGATAGATCGGCACACTGTGCCGGTTCCTCCCCCAAATGTTGGAACGCTTAAAGGGCTTTCTGGTGATCCAGACGAGCCCTTCTTTTTGCCTGCTCATTGTCATTGGATCGTGTTCATCATGCTCGCTCGCTGGATACCCGCTGCCATCAACACCCGTCCCACCGAATGGAGCCGCGCTGCCATCGGTATGTCGTTGGGCACCCTATTGAGCGTCTGGGTCTGTGGCCAGGTGTTCGGCATGGACGTGGCCTTGCACCTGATCGGCCCGTTGGGCGCATCGGCGGTGTTGCTGTTCGCGGTGTCGTCCGGCGCACTGGCGCAGCCATGGTCGATTCTCGGCGGTTATTTGTGCGCCGCCGTGTTGGCGCTGCTGGTGGCCCACGTGCTGGGGCGAACCTTGGGCAGCGCCTGTCTGGCGGCCGGCATGGCGCTGATTCTGATGTGCTGGCTGCGTTGCCTGCATCCGCCGGCCGGCGCGTTGGCGTTGCTGCTGGTACTGGCTGACCCGGCGACCATCGCCATGGACTGGCGCGCGCTCGCTCCGGTGATGCTCGGCGCGACGTGCATGCTGCTCAGCGCCCTGGCCTATAACAACCTGACGCGGATCCGCTACCCCAAGGGCCACAGCGAACCGGTCGCCGTCGTACCCGCCGATCATCCGCCCGCAGACTCACAGGCGATCACCGCCGAAGACCTCAAACTGGCCTTGGCCGACCTGCAGGCGTTCTTCGACGTCACACCGGACGACCTTGAGCAACTGATCCACGCCAGCGAGCTGCACGCCAAGCGCCGCAGCATTGGTGAAGTGCTCGCCAAACGGGTCTAGGCCGCCGACAACTGCCGTGCGGGCACCGCCAGGCTCACCGCCCGCACCGACGCGCCGGCACTCAAGCCCAGTGCCTTGGCGGTTTGTGCGTCGACAATCAAGGTACCGGCAGCGACCCGTGCTGGCGCGGCGGTGATCCGGCAATCGGCGAACTGGCGGTTGTGAACCAGATAGACCGCCGCCTGCTCGCCCGGTGTGCCGATGCTCAGTTGCAGCACCTGACTGTCACGCACGGCGCGAATATCACCGGTCGCGCACTCGATCAACGGGCCGCCATCAAAGATGTCGATGTAGTCCTTGTGCTCGAACCCTTCGGCCTTGAGCATCCCCAGCGCCGGTTCGGTGTTGGGATGAACCCGGCCGATCGTCGCCCGCGCAGCCGCGGGCAGCAAGCAGGTCGGCAGCGGAAACTTGGGCATCAGTTCAGCGATGAAGGTCTTGTTGCCGAGCCCGGTGAGGTAGTCGGCGTCGGCGAAATCCATCTTGAAGAAATGCCGGCCCAACCCTTCCCAAAATGGCGAGACGCCCTCTTCGTCCGAGTAACCACGCATTTCAGCGATGACCTTGTCGCCAAAGTGCTGGCGAAACTCGGCGAGAAACAAAAACCGCGCCTTGGACAACAAACGGCCATTCAAACCGCTGCGATGACCGGCATGCAGAAACAACGAACACAGTTCTGATTGCCCGGTCATGTCATTGCCCAGAAACAACGTCGGCAAATGCTGGTTGATCCCGAGATCTTTCGAAGCGGCGACAAACAGTCCCATCCGGTAGTTGTACCAGGGCTCGCGCAGCCCAACCGCACCGGCCAGGGCACAGATACCGACCGCGTCCCCGCTGTCTGCCTCCAGTACAAACAGGTAGTCGGCATCAGCCCGTTCGGCTTCACCGGCAAAGGTTTTTTCGGCCCATTCCAGGCGCTGACGCAAGCGCGGGGCATCAGCCGGTAAGGTGGTCAAACCGGTGCCGGCGCTGTGGGCCAGGGCCAGCAACGCCGGCAGGTCATTCATCGTGGCAGGACGGACGATCATCAATGGTGCTCCTGTGGGCTCACGCGTTTAGGCAGATAGACTTCCGCGAGCATGCAGCGCGCACTGCCGCCGCCAATCCGCTCGATGGTGTCGATTTTCACTGGCAGGGGTCTGGCGTGTGCTTCGACCATCCGGCGCTGGTCGGCATGCAGCGACCGCCAGGCAGTGCGCGACATCACCAGCAACGGCTCGCCAGCGGCGTTGTGCACTTCGAGCATGTTGCCGGCGAACGATTCCAGCTGATCGAAGCTCAGGGTCATGACCTGCTTGCCGCTGCGTTCCAGGCGCGAATGCAAGGCTGAACGTTCGTTTCGATCATTGACCGAGTCGAAGCACGCCACCGCCAGGCGCGTGCCGACGCTCATCATCACGTTGGTGTGATAGATCGGCACGCCGTTACGGTCCATCGCATTGAACGCGCAGAGTTCATAACCGAGGTGCTCAACCACTTGATCCAGGGCCTTGGCGTGAGTGCGGGTCGAATAGCCGGCGTAGCAGATCCGTTGCTCCCGATCGAGGACCATGCTGCCGGTGCCTTCGAGGAACACGTCCTGTTGCTCAAGGCTGGAGAAATCGAGCAATTGCTCGACGCGGTAGGCATCACGCAGCCCGTCGAGCACGCCTTTGTCCCGCTCCAGGCGCCGGTTGTGGCCTTGCATCGGATACAGCACCAGGGTGCCGTCGGGATGGCTGCTCCACCAGTTGTTGGGAAAGATCGAATCCGGGGTGTGCGGGGCTTCGCTGTCGTTATGCACCATGACTTCAACCCCGTGCTCACGCAGGACCGCGACGTAACCGTCGAACTCTTGCAGGGCCTTGAATTGCACGTCCTCGGCCACGGCCGCCGGGCGCTGGAATCGGTTGTTGGCCGCTGTGTCCTGGTTAAAGGAGAAACGTGTCGGGCGAATCATCAAAACGGTATTGGTGGTTTGCATGGGCACAGAATCAATGAGGGTTCAGAGGCGCTCATTGTCTGATTCGGCGCCGGAAAAACCCGGCTGTTAAGGAGGGAGGCAGTGCTGGAAATGGCTGAAACCAGAGTGGTTTGCAGCCGATTTAGTGGGTGTGATAAATCATCTGAAAACGATGATTACCGTAGCAGCAGGCTGCGCCAGCTGCTACGGAACTTCGGCGCTTAGCCTTTCTAGGTTGAGGTCTTGACCATCGCCAGCTCAGGGTGGCTGACCAGTTTGTCGATGTGCAAATCCGGGTCGTCGAACCAGACTTCGGTCAACACCCGGTAGTGTTCCATGTCGCGACAGCGCATGCGCAGGCTATAGTCGAAGGCGCCGCTGATCAACTGGCATTCCAACACCTGCGGACAGGCGCGGACCTTGGCTTCGAAGGCTTTCTGTGCGGCGCGTCCGCTCTGGTTCGATAGCGCCACCAGCACCAGCAGCGACAAGCCGGGGGTCAGTTTTTTCTCGTCGAGAATCGCCCCATAGCCCCGAATGACACCGAGCTGTTCGAGCTTGCGCACCCGCTCAAGGCATGGCCTTGGCGTCAGGTGCACGCGCTCGGAAAGTTTCTGGTAGGTGATGCGCCCTTCGTGGCGCAGCACCTCAATGATTGCCTGATCGATTCGATCAAGCACGATCGACAGATCGCGGATGTCCGCCATGTACGCCTTGCCTCACTTCAAACAGCCCGATAGAAATTGCTGCAAACGTTCGCTTTTCGGCTGGTCGAGAATCTTTGCATCGCCCTGTTCCTCACCCGGCCTTGAGCACTTCGTTGTCACCAAAGCGTTTATACAGATTCGGTGCACCACCGCAAGGCCGGCCACACCCCACCCTGAAACCCTTGGCGCAGACGACTTCGAATGGAGCGCCAGAATGCCGGCAGACGATTGTGTCGAGGTGTCGTAAGGGCTGGCGCAGACAGCTCGCTTGTGCTGATGTCAGCATTTTCACAGCCGATTCTGTCGTGAACGCCCTATTGGGGTATTTATGCGATGAATGAGCGTGTGGGCATTACAAAAATGCAGACCTGACCTGCATCTATCACGGTTGTACATCGCAAATTTGCACTGTTACGATCCGGCATCGTTCGCGCGCGAACACTTCTATAAAGAACAATAAAAGCAGGGAGTTAGTGATGACTGCTCAGGTTTCATCCCAGGCGACACGGGGCATTGATGCCACCGCCAACGACGTGCTGGCCGAGGTTCGCAACCATATTGGCCACCTGACCCTCAATCGCCCCGCCGGCCTCAATGCCATTACCCTGGACATGGTCCGCAGCCTGCACCAACAGCTCGATGCCTGGTCCCGTGACCCGCACGTCCACGCCGTGGTGCTGCGCGGTGCTGGCGAGAAAGCCTTCTGCGCCGGCGGCGATATTCGCTCGCTGTACGACAGTTTCAAAAGCGGCGACACCCTGCATGAAGACTTCTTCGTCGAGGAATACGCCCTCGACCTGGCGATCCACCATTACCGCAAACCAGTACTGGCGCTGATGGACGGTTTTGTCCTCGGTGGCGGCATGGGCCTGGTACAAGGCGCAGACCTGCGAGTGGTCACCGAACGCAGCCGCCTGGCGATGCCTGAAGTGGCCATCGGTTACTTCCCGGATGTCGGCGGCAGCTACTTCCTGCCCCGTGTTCCCGGCGAACTGGGCATTTACCTTGGCGTCAGTGGTGTGCAGATTCGCGCCGCCGATGCGCTGTATTGCGGGCTGGCTGACTGGTACCTGGAAAGCGAAAAACTCGCCGAGCTGGATCAGCGCCTCGACAGCCTGAAGTGGCACGACACCCCGCTCAAGGACCTGCAAGGTCTGCTGGCCAAACTGGCGGTACAGCAACTGCCCGACGCACCGTTGCAGGCACTGCGGCCGGCCATCGACCACTTCTTCGCCCTGCCGGATGTGCCGAGTATCGTTGAGCAGTTGCGCAACGTTACGGTTGCCGACAGCCACGACTGGGCAACGGCCACCGCCGACCTGCTCGACAGTCGTTCACCGCTGGCCATGGGTGTAACGTTAGAGATGTTGCGACGCGGTCGTCAGTTGAGCCTGGAAAACTGCTTCGCCCTCGAACTGCACCTGGACCGCCAGTGGTTCGAACGCGGCGACCTGATCGAAGGCGTCCGGGCCTTGCTGATCGACAAAGACAAGAACCCACGCTGGAACCCTCCAACCGTGCAGGCTCTGGACGCCAGACAGGTTGCGAGTTTCTTCAGTGGTTTTGACCGGAGCGGGAGCTGAGCCATGCACGATATCGAATTGACCGAAGAGCAAGTGATGATCCGCGACATGGCCCGGGATTTTGCCCGCGGCGAAATCGCCCCCCACGCCCAGGCCTGGGAAAAGGCCGGCTGGATCGATGATGCGCTGGTGGCAAAAATGGGCGAGTTGGGTTTGCTCGGCATGGTGGTTCCCGAGGAATGGGGCGGCACCTACGTCGACTACGTGGCCTACGCGCTGGCGGTGGAAGAGATTTCCGCCGGTGACGGTGCCACGGGGGCCTTGATGAGCATCCACAACTCGGTGGGCTGCGGGCCGGTCCTCAACTATGGCACTGAAGAACAGAAACAGACCTGGCTGGCCGATCTGGCCAGCGGTCAGGCCATCGGCTGCTTCTGCCTGACCGAACCCCAGGCCGGTTCCGAGGCGCACAACCTGCGGACCCGCGCCGAACTGCGCGACGGCCAGTGGGTGATCAATGGCGCCAAGCAGTTTGTCAGCAACGGCAAACGGGCGAAACTGGCGATTGTGTTTGCCGTGACCGACCCGGAGCTGGGTAAAAGAGGCTTGTCCGCATTTCTGGTACCCACCGATAACCCGGGTTTTATCGTCGACCGCAGCGAACACAAGATGGGCATTCGCGCCTCCGACACCTGTGCGGTGACGTTCAACAACTGCATCATCCCCGAAGCCAACCTGCTGGGTGAACGTGGCAAGGGTTTGGCGATTGCCTTGTCCAACCTTGAAGGCGGCCGCATCGGCATCGCCGCGCAGGCGCTGGGCATCGCGCGTGCAGCCTTCGAAGCGGCGCTGGCCTACGCCCGCGACCGGGTGCAGTTCGGCAAGCCGATCATCGAACACCAAAGCATCGCCAATATGCTGGCCGACATGCACATGCAACTGAACGCCGCACGTTTGCTGATCCTCCATGCCGCACGGCTACGCAGCGCCGGCAAGCCCTGCCTGTCAGAAGCCTCGCAGGCCAAGCTGTTTGCCTCGGAGATGGCCGAGAAAGTCTGCTCGTCCGCCCTGCAGATTCATGGCGGCTACGGCTACCTGGAAGATTATCCGGTGGAGCGCTATTACCGCGATGCGCGGATCACGCAGATTTACGAAGGGTCGAGCGAGATTCAGCGGATGGTGATTGCGCGGGAACTCAAGAACTACCTGGTATGAGGCCTTAAAAGCATCGCGAGCAGGCTCGCTCCCACAATGACCTCTGCGTACCGGAGATCCAATGTGGGAGCGAGCCTGCTCGCGAAAGCGCCCGCGAGGGCGCTACATCATTTACCTTGGAACTCGGCCTCACGCTTGGCAATAAACGCTGCCATGCCCTCTTTCTGATCCTGTGTGGCGAACGCCGCATGGAATACCCGACGTTCAAAGCGCACGCCTTCGGACAGGCTGACTTCAAAGGCGCGGTTAACGCTTTCCTTGACCATCATCGCAATCGGCAAGGATTTTTTGGCGATCAGCGCTGCAACCTTCAGCGCCTCATCCAGCAGCTCATCCACCGGCACAATGCGCGCGACGATGCCGCAGCGCTCCGCTTCCACCGCGTCGATCAACCGCCCGCTCAGGCACATTTCCATGGCCTTGGCCTTGCCCACGGCGCGGGTCAGGCGTTGGGTGCCGCCCATGCCCGGCAGCACGCCGAGGTTGATTTCCGGCTGACCGAACCTGGCGTTGTCGCCGGCCAGAATGAAATCGCACATCAGCGCCAGCTCACAACCACCGCCCAAGGCGAAACCGGCGACAGCGGCAATGATCGGTTTACGTCGGTTGGCAACCCGATCACTGTCGCTGAACAGGTCGTCGAGGTAGATCTGCGGATAGGTCAGCTCGGCCATTTCCTTGATGTCGGCGCCGGCAGCAAAGGCCTTCTTCGAGCCGGTCAGCACGATGCAGCCGATGTCCGGGTTCGCTTCCAGACCGTCCAGCGCGTGGTTCAGCTCGCTGACAATCTGCGCGTTCAAGGCGTTCAGCGCCTGCGGGCGGTTGAGGGTGATCAGACCCACGCGGCCCTGGACTTCCAACAAAATCGTTTCGTAGTTCATGCAAGCGTTCCTTCTCAAAGATTGCGCGAAATGACCATGCGCTGAATATCGCTGGTGCCTTCATAGATCTGACAGACCCGCACGTCGCGGTAGATCCGCTCCAGCGGGAAGTCGCTCAGGTAACCGTAACCACCGAGGGTTTGCAACGCCATCGAGCAGACTTTTTCGGCCATCTCCGAGGCAAACAGCTTGGCCATCGAAGCTTCCACCAGCGCCGGTTTGCCGCTGTCACGCAAGGCCGCAGCGTAATGCACCATCTGCCGGGCGACGGCGATTTGCGTGGCCATGTCGGCCAATCGAAAGGCTACCGCCTGATGCTCGATGATCGCTTTGCCGAAGCTCTCACGCTCGCGGGCATAATCGCGGGCGGCTTCGAAGGCGGCGCGGGCCATGCCGACCGATTGCGAGGCAATGCCGACGCGTCCGCCTTCAAGGTTGGCCAGGGCGATTTTGTAACCTTCACCCTCCTCGCCCAGACGATTGGCCACCGGCACTTTCACGTCCTCAAAGAGGATCTGGCAGGTGTCCGAAGCGTGCTGGCCGAGTTTGTCTTCAATACGCGCCACCTTGTAGCCCGGTGAGTCGGTGGGCACGATGAAGGCGCTGATCCCGCGTTTGCCGGCACTCGGATCGGTGATCGCGAAGACGATCACCACCCCGGCGTTTTGCCCGGAGGTGATGAACTGCTTGCAGCCGTTGAGCACGTAGTGATCGCCGTTCAGCCGGGCACGGGTTTTCAGGCTGCTGGCGTCGGAACCGGCCTGTGGTTCGGTCAGCGCAAAGGCGCCAAGCATGGCGCCGCTGGCCAACGGTTTGAGGAAGCGTTCTTTCTGATCATCGTTGCCGAACTTGAGGATCGGCACGCAACCCACCGAGTTGTGCACGCTCATGATGGTCGAGCAGGCGCCATCGCCGGCGGCGATTTCTTCCAGGGCCATGGCGTACGCCAGGTAACCGGTGTCGCAACCGCCCCACTGCTCCGGCACCAACATGCCGAAGAAGCCCAGTTCGGCCATCTCGCCGATGGCCTCCTTGGGGAAGCGATGCTCGCGATCCCACTCGGCGGCGAACGGTTTGAGCCGTTCCTGGGCGAATTGCCGGGCCGCGTCGCTGATCTGTAGTTGTTCGTCAGTCGGTAGCATGTTGATTCCTTAATACAGGCATTCAACGGCCATGGCCGTCGCTTCACCGCCGCCGATGCAGATGGCTGCAACGCCGCGTTTCAGGCCTTTCTGGCGCAATGCCGAGAGCAAGGTCACGAGGATCCGCGCACCAGAAGCGCCAATCGGGTGGCCCAGCGCACAGGCGCCGCCGTGGACGTTGACCTTGCTGTGAGGAATTTCCAGCTTGGTCATGGTTACCAGGCTGACCACCGCGAAGGCTTCGTTGACTTCGAACAGCTCGACGTCATCCAGCGACCAGCCGGTTTTCTTCAGCAGTTTCTTGATCGCGCCCACCGGTGCTACCGGGAACAGCCCCGGTGTATCAGCGAAGGCTGCGTGACCGTGGATCACCGCCAGGGGTTTCAGGCCGCGCTTTTCCGCTTCCGAGCGACGCATCAGCAGCAACGCCGCCGCGCCATCGGAAATCGAGCTGGAGTTGGCCGCCGTGACCGTGCCGCCTTCGCGGAACGCCGGTTTCAGGCTGGCGATCTTGTCCAGTTTGGCTTTAGGCGGTTGTTCGTCATCGCTGATGAGTTTTTGCTCTTTACCGACCATGACTGAAAGCGGAACGATTTCAGCAGTGAAACTGCCGTCCTTGATCGCCTGTTGGGCACGGGTGGTCGAAGCCACTGCGAACTCATCTTGCGCTTCACGCGTAAAGCCATTGGCCTCGGCGCAGTCCTCGGCGAAGGTGCCCATCAGGCGGCCCTTGTCGTAGGCGTCTTCCAGACCGTCGAGGAACATGTGGTCGAGCACTTTGCCGTGGCCCATCCGGTAGCCACTGCGGGCGCGGTCCAGCAGGTACGGCGCGTTGGACATGCTTTCCATCCCGCCGGCGACTACCACATCAGCACTGCCGGCCAGCAGCATGTCGTGGGCCAGAATGGCAGCTTCCATGCCCGAGCCGCACATTTTGTTCAGGGTGGTGCAACGGGTCGATTTGTCCAACCCGGCGCCCAGTGCAGCCTGGCGTGCCGGGGCCTGACCGAGGCCGGCGGACAGCACGCAACCAAACAGCACTTCTTCTACCGCGTCGGCAGCCACACCGGCGCGCTCGACGGCAGCGCGAATCGCTGCGGCGCCCAGCTGTGGCGCGGTGAGGCTTTTCAGTTCACCTTGAAAACCGCCCATCGGGGTGCGGACAGCGCTGACAATAACAATCGGGTCGTTGGAAATAGTCATGACAAATACTCCTTATTTGGCGGCCATACGCAAGGCACCGTCGAGACGGATCACCTCGCCGTTGAGCATGCTGTTTTCTATGATATGCCTGACCAGAGCGGCGTACTCAACCGGTTTACCAAGGCGCGGCGGGAACGGCACGCCAGCGGCCAGCGAGTCGCGAACTTCCTGGGTCATGCCAGCCATCATCGGCGTTTCGAAGATGCCCGGGGCGATGGTCATCACACGGATGCCGAAGCGCGCCAGTTCACGGGCGGCGGGCAAGGTCAGGCTGACAATCGCACCTTTGGACGCCGCGTAGGCGGCTTGGCCAATCTGGCCGTCGAAGGCAGCTGCCGAGGCGGTGTTGATGATCACCCCGCGTTCACCGTCTTCATTGGCTTCGGTTTCGGCAATCGCCGCAGCCGCCAGACGCAGCATGTTGAAGCTACCGATCAGGTTGACGTTGATCACCTGGCTGAAACTGGCCAGCGCATGCGGGCCGTTCTTGCCGAGGATTTTCTCGCCGCGAACCACACCGGCGCAGTTGACCAGCCCGTGCAGGCCGCCAAAGGCTGCGACCGTTGCCTGCACCGCTGCTTCTGCGGCCGCTTCCTGGCTGATGTCTGCCACGACGCAGTGTACGCCGAGCCGTTTTGCCTGAGCGGCGACGGCTTCGGCATTCAAGTCCACCAGCATGACTTTGGCACCGGCACCCACCAGCATTTCAGCAGTGGCCGCGCCCAGGCCCGACGCACCGCCGGTGACGAGAAAAACCTTGTTTTCGATCTGCATCATTGTTTCCTTGGATTCAAGCTGAAACGTTCTTCGCTGCGGCCTCTTGAGCCTTGGCGATTTCCTGGTTGCGCAAGATAAAGCGCTGCAATTTGCCGCTTGGGGTTTTCGGCAATTCGCTGACAAATTCGATTTCACGCGGGTATGAGTGCGCCGCCAGACGCTTGCGTACATGCTGGCGCAGCTCTTCGGCGAGCTCAGGTGAAGCACGGTATTGCGCACTGAGCACGACGAAGGCTTTCACCAACTCGGTGCGCTCCGGATCCGGTTTGCCAATCACGGCCGCCTCAACAACTGCCGGGTGCTCGATCAACGCACTTTCAACGTCGAACGGGCCAACGCGATAGCCGGAGGTGGTGATCACGTCGTCACTGCGACCGACGAAGCTGATGCTGCCATCCGGGTTCAATTCGACGGTATCGCCACTCAGGTAATAGTTGCCGACGAAGGCTTTGGTGGGTGCGCCTTCGTAACCGGCAAACCAGCACATCGGCGATTGCGTGCGGTCAATGGCGAGGATCCCCGGCTGGCCGATCGACAATTCGTTGCAGGCCTCATCCAGCACCACGATCCGGTGCCCAGGCGAGGCAAAGCCTGCCGCACCGACATGCACCGGATGCTCAAGGCCATGGTGGTTGCACAGCACCATGCCGAGTTCGGTCTGGCCGTAATGGTCGTGGATCACCACGTCGAGGTTGTCGGCAAACCAGCGGATCACTTCCGGGTTCAACGGCTCACCGGCGCTGCTGACGATCCGCAGTTTGCCCCTGATCGAACGGGCGAATTCATCGCCGCCAGCGATCAGCAAACGGTAGGCGGTGGGTGAACCGGTGAGGTTGCTGATGCCGTATTTGTTGATCACCCGGCAGGTGCTTTCGAGGGTGAACGGGCCATCGTAAAAGGTGATCGGATGGCCCATGGACAACGGTCCGGTCACCCCAAAATAGATGCCATAGGCCCAACCCGGATCGGCGACGTTCCAGAACGCATCTTCAGGGCGCAGGTCCACCGCGTCACGGGTGTAGCTCTGAAACGCGACAATCGCCTTGAGCGGCACCGACAGGGCTTTCGACGGGCCCGTAGTACCTGAGGTGAACATCAGCAGGAACGGGTCTTCGCCGCTCAGCAGCAGCGGTTCGCATTGGGCGGAATAATTGGGCAGTTCGGCCCAAAAACTGAAGTCGCCGCGGACGATGCCCTGACCTTTCGGGCCACCCACGGTGACGATGCTCGGGCAGTCGGCGACTTCATTGAGCTTTGGACGATTGACTGCATCGGTCACCACCACGGCGGCACCGGAACTGTTGAGCCGGTGTTCGATGGCTTTCGGGCCGAAGGCGGTAAACAGCGGTTGGTAGACCGCGCCGATACGCCAGGTGGCGAAGACCACAATCAGCAACTCGACATTGCGTGGCAAGAGGCCGGCAACCTTGTCGCCCTTCTTCACGCCTTGGGCCAGCAGGAAGTTGGCAAAGCGCGCGGCTTTGTCCTGCAGATCGCTGAAGGTGTATGTGGCGCTGGCACCGTCGCGACCCTCCCAGAACAAGGCGATGCGTCCGGGCAAGGCATGTCGGTCGCAGCATTCAACGCAGGCGTTGAGGGCTGTCAACGAGCCTTTGAGCGCAGCATCGACGGTGTGCTGGTAGTTGAACTGTGAAGTCGCAGACAGGTAATCGCGCATTGCCAGAATCCCTCTGTATTTTTATTAGGTTGGGGGAACCGTAAAAATCAGGGAAATACTCGCTCCGCGGGCGACGCGGGACAATGGTCAAAGCTATCAAGTTGCGTGACTGGTTTGGCCAAGACTCAAGAGATGCGGCGTCTGGTCTGGCGCTTTCGCGAGCAGGCTCGCTCCCACAGGGGAACGCATTCCAAATGTGGGAGCGAGCCTGCTCGCGAAGAGGCCGGCTGCATCAATACAAAGTCTGGATCAGTTGGCTTCGTTGAGGATCAAACTGCGGTAATGCCCGGGATTGGACCCCGACCACTTGCGAAACGCCTTGTAGAACGAACTGGCATCGGCAAACCCAAGCCGGGTGGCGATTTCGGCGAAGCTGATCGAAGGTTCCGCCAGCCAGACAATCGCCAGTTCCTTGCGCACGCTGTCCTTCAATCCCTGATAGGTCTGCCCTTCTTCGGCCAGCCGACGACGCAGTGTCGAAGCGGACATACACAATTGTTGCGCCAGGCTGTCGGTTTCCGGCCACTGTTCGGCGGGCAGTTGCCGCAAATCGTGTTTGATCCGGCTGGCGAGGCTTTGCGGATCGCGGTACTTGACCAGGATATTGGCCGGCGCATGGGCCAAAAAGCGCTTGAGTTCGTCGCTGCTGCGTTTAATCGGTAGATCCAGGCAGTCGGCCGAGAAAATCATCCGTGTGCGCGGTCGGTCGAAGCGCAGATTCTGCGAAAACATCACCTTATAGTCATCACAGAAGTCCGGTTCCGCGCAGCGCAGTTCGATGGCCAGAATCGGTATCCGGCGCCCGGCCAGCCAGCAGGCAACGCCATGCACGATCATCCAATAGGTGAAATAAGTGAAGGCGCGACGCGGGTCCTGGTCGTCTTCGAGCAGGACGATTTCCGCCAGGCTTTGCTGATGAACCAACTGCGCCGGCATGCGCTCCAGCATCAACGACAAAAAACCCAGCCCGGACGTCAATCCCGCCGCCAGCGTCGGTTGGGCCATGGCACAACGGCAGAGAAACTCCAGGCTGCCGGATTTCAGCTGGCGCGGGTCCATGCCAAAGAACTCGTCGTCCATGCGCCGCGCCAATAGTCGCCACAACCTTGCATAAGCGGTGGCCGGAACACGAGCGTCAGCCACGTCAAGCAAGCGCGGCTCAATCCCGACCTTGAGCAATACCTCTTCGCTGTCCGCGCCCGGCTCGCAGCTTTGCAGCAGTGCTTCGCGCACCAAATGAATGGAGATGGTGTCTTTTTCCGACATTGAGCGTGGTGAACCCTTTTTTGTTTGTCGGCCATCTTAGCGCAGGCACCGTGTTCTTATCAGGCTGCGTCAGCTCCCGCGTGGGAATTAACCGTTAGCCTGCTTCCTTTTGTTTCTTGCCCACGCCATGATGCCGTTCTCTAACCGCCTGCCCGCGAACGAGCCCTCATGTCCGCACAACAAACGCCCCCCGTCAGCTCCATGGCGATCACCTTGCAGATCGTCTCCATCGTTTTTTATACCTTTGTTGCCTTCCTCTGCATCGGCCTGCCGATTGCGGTGTTGCCGGGGTATGTCCATGAGCAGTTGGGGTTCAGCGCTATCGTCGCCGGCCTGACCATCGGCTCGCAGTACCTGGCCACCCTGCTCAGCCGGCCCATGGCGGGTCGCATGTCTGACAGCATCGGCACCAAACGGGCGATTGTGTATGGCTTGCTGGGCATTGTGCTCAGTGGTGTGCTGACGTTGCTATCGACTTTGTTGCAGAGCCTGCCGTTGCTGAGCCTGATGATTTTGATCGGCGGTCGATTGTTGCTGGGGATCGCCCAAGGGTTGATCGGTGTCGGCACCATCAGTTGGTGCATGGGCCAGGTGGGTGCCGAGCACACTGCCCGCTCGATTTCCTGGAACGGCATTGCCTCGTATGGCGCGATTGCCATTGGCGCACCACTGGGTGTGGTGATGGTCGGTGCGTTGGGGTTCACGAGCCTTGGGATTGCGCTTTCTGTGTTGGCGCTGGCTGCGCTGCTGCTGATCCGCAACAAACCCTCGGTACCGGTGATTCGCGGTGAGCGGCTGCCGTTTTGGGCGGTGTTCGGGCGCATCGCGCCCTTTGGTGCGAGCCTGAGCCTGGCTTCGATCGGCTACGGCACACTGACGACCTTTATTACCCTGTTTTATATCAGCCGCGGCTGGACCGGTGCGGCCTGGTGCCTGACGGTTTTCGGCATCTGCTTCATCCTCGCGCGCCTGCTGTTTATCTCCAGCGTCAATCGTTTTGGCGGGTTCAGCTCGGCCATCGCCTGCATGAGCATCGAAACCCTGGGGCTGGGCCTGCTGTGGTTGGCACCGACAACGGCGGTGGCGTTGATTGGCGCGGGGCTCACCGGGTTCGGTCTGTCGCTGGTTTATCCGGCGTTGGGTGTCGAGGCGATCAAGCAGGTGCCGAGTACCAGTCGTGGCGCGGGTTTGAGTGCCTACGCGGTATTTTTCGATCTGGCGCTGGCGATTGCCGGGCCATTGATGGGCGCGGTGGCGCTGAATCTGGGTTACTCGTGGATTTTCTTCTGCGCAGCGCTGCTGTCGATCACCGGACTGGGGCTGACCCTGCTCCTGAAACGTCGCGCAGCACTCAGCCCACTGTAGACGCAGATTATGCCAGCCTACGGGGTTGTCTCGTCGGCGGTCTGCATCCCGGCCCGGCTTGGCTTGGCCAGTGTGTGAGAAAAGAAACGCCCGGCTTCGGAGATCAGGTTGCGGTGAATGTCCTCACGGTCAACACCGTCGGCATCGGTGCACAAGGCCGGCATCGCCGCGAGCTGCTCTTTGGTACACGGCGCCATGAACACGAAGTGCCCGGCCCCGGCCAGCAGTTTGAAATCCGGGGCAATGGGTAGTTTGCGAGCGAGCGCGGCGGCGTTTTTATCGAGCGCGACCAGTTTGTCGCCATCGCCGCTATAGAGCAGCACCGGCACATGCACGCCGGCCAAGGTATGGCGACCGAACTTCAGGCTCAGCGGCGCCATCAGCAACAGGGCGTGAACCCGCGGGTCAGCGACTGGCTGCAGGTCATCGCGGTCGACGATCAGTTCACCGTTGGTGCTGCAGGCGTCTCCGTCGTCAGGACGCTCCTTGCAGTAACGCCGCAAACGGTTCAGGTCCGGTGTGGCCCCCGAAAGAATCAAGGCGGTTTCACCACCGGCCGAGTAGCCGATCACCCCAACCTCGTCAGGATTGACGAACGGCGACAGCATGGGGTCAGCGAGGGTTGCAGTAATGGCTTCGGAAATCTGGATCGGCCGCCCATAGAGGTTGCTCAACGTACCGAGGCGGCTGTGGTCCTTGGAGTTGTCACCGGGATGAATCACCGCCACCACCACAAAGCCTTTACGTGCCAGCGATGTAGCAAGGTCATGCAAAGCCAATGGAGTACCGATGTTGCCGTGGGACAGCATCAGCATCGGAAAGCGCCCGATGGCGACTCTCGCGTCTTCGGTCGCCTGGATTTGATAGCCTTCGACCTTGCTTGAATGCTCGATGCCGGTCGACGGGTAAAAGGCGATGGCCCGCATCGGTTGCAAATCCAGCGGGTCGAGAAACGTCAGCTGATGGTAGCCAACGCTCCAGTTAGGGTGCGGCGCAGGCGCGGCTTGCACTGTGTTCAGGCTGCTGAGCAGGCAGATCAGTAACATTGCACTAAGTCGCACCATGGGATGCCCCACCTTGTTACCTGATTGGAATACCCGTTTTTTTTCCAATCCCTTGGATTTAAAGCCTTGCGCCAGCGTTTACCGCTTTCACGATCCATGCAGAACGGAGCCGATAACCCGACGCTGCATAACCTGGGCCAACACCTGAAACACCCGTACATTTTATTCAGAAACAGAAAACTCCGTACCCCGATCGTTTTACGACGATCAGGGTACAGAGTCTAGTGGGTATTGCCTGGGCTTCTTAACTCTTTACGAAAGCCTTACGCAGCAGCGAATAATTGCTCGCTGATCTGCGCCTGAGCGTCGCTCATGGCTTTGCTGCGAACGTCATCACCGTAAGCCAGGCCATGGGCGCGGACGAACTCGATGTCGGTGATGCCCATGAAGCCCAGCATGACTTTCAAGTACTCTTCGTGCGCTACGCCGGTCGGTTGACCCACGTGCATACCACCGGAAGTCGACACCACCACGACTTTCTTGTTGCCGCACAGGCCTTCAGGGCCGGCTTCGGTGTAGCGGAACGTCTGGCCGGCAACGGCAATGCGGTCGATCCAGGCCTTGAGTTGGGTCGGGATAGTGAAGTTGTACATCGGTGCTGCGATCACGACCGCATCGGCAGCGAGGAATTCGGCCAGGGTCGAAGCGCTCAGTTCGGCTTCATGCTGTTGCGCGGCGTTACGCAGATCCGCGGTGGTGCCGGCAGCGACCAGAGTGGCCGCAGAAAAGTGGCTGATCGCATCGCTGGCCAGGTCGCGGTAGGTAACCACGGCAGCAGGCTCGGCGCCTTTCCAGGCCTGGACGACACTGTGGCTCAGCTGACGGGAAGCCGAGTTGTCGCCAAGGATGCTCGAATCGATGTGCAAGAGTTTCATGTGGGATCTCCAAGTGAGGACCGCCACCGGGCGATCTAGTGGGGACAATCCTACAGATGAAACCAATAGCTGATTAGCCAGCAACAATGCGATAGTTCGTCCCACTGACAGGACAATCGAGTGCAGCCATGCAAGACCTCAATGACCTCTACTACTTCGCCAAAGTGGTCGAAGCCGGCGGTTTCGCCGCCGCCGGACGCTTGTTGGGCATTCCCAAGTCGCGGCTGTCGCGGCGCATCGCCGAACTTGAAGAGCGCCTGGGCGCCCGCCTCCTCCAGCGCACCACCCGCCAGCTCAAGCTGACGGCTGTCGGCGAGCGTTATTTGCGCCATTGCCAGGCGATGCTGCTGGAGGCCGAGATGGCTGACGAGGCCGTCGCCAGCATGTCCAGCGAACCCCGAGGGCGGTTGCGGGTGTCCAGCCCGGTGGGCCTGGCTCACGAGTTTCTCCCGGTGGTGATCAGCACCTTTCTGGAGAAGTTTCCCCAGGTGCAGCTTGAGATGCAGTTGCTCAATCGCCGGGTCGATCTGGTCAACGAAGGCATCGATGTTGCACTACGGGTGCGTGAGTTGGGTGATGAAGATCCGTTGCTGGTCACCCGCCGCTTGCGTCAGGCGCAAATGATGATGGTCGCCAGCCCGGCCTTTTTACGCGATCACGCCATCAACAACCTGGAAGACTTGAAGCAGGTTCCCGTGCTTGGCGCGCTGGAGGCCGATCGCATGGTGCATATACGCATGCTCGATGCCCAAGGCAAAACCTGTGACGTGACGCTGGAAGCACGGCTGGGGATCGATGACTTCATTGTCCGCAAGACCTGCGCCCTTGCCGGCCTTGGCTTTACCTTGCTACCAATGATGAATTGCGAACAGGAACTGGAAAACGGCACGCTGGTGCAGTTGCTGCCCGAATGGTCGCTGCCTGGCGGCTGGCTGCAAGCGGTCTACCCTCATCGGCGCGGCGTGCTGCCGGCGGTGCGCGCCTGGATTGATCATTTGACCGAATCATTCAACGCCTGCGGGGATCGACTGTTATGAAGGCTAAACCCATGACCGAGGAAGACGTGGCGCGTTTCTGCCTGGCACTGCCCGGCGCGCAAGAGGATTACAAATGGGGTGGCGTGCGGGTGTTTTCAGTCGCCGGGAACAAGATGTTCGCCCTGCAAAACCTGCGAGGAGAGTCATTGGCGTTCAAGGTCGACAAAGAGCTGTTTCTGGGGCATGTCGACCGCCCGGGCATTGGGCCAGCACCCTATCTGGCAAGGGCGCAGTGGATCATCATGCAAACGCCCTACCCGCTGGGTGCCGAAGAACTGCAAGACTTGCTGCAACGTTCTCACCAACTGGTGGTGAGCAAGTTGCCCAAGCGCGTGCAGGTCGGGTTGTTACTTTAGAACAGGCTAAAGAGGCCAGTGCCGAGGAATAGCTGGTCGATCCAGAACACCTGATGCAGCAGCACGATGATCCAGAACACCAGTTGATAGGACACTTTGCGCGTCTTGTGCCGAAACGCTTGCTGGGCAAGCAAGGCGCCCGGCCAGCCACCGGCCAGTTCGACTGCATGCAGTATGTTTTCCGGTGTCCGCCAGCGGTCTGTCCGAGCCTTGCGCTTGTCGTTCCAGTACAGGAAAAATGCCAGCAGGCTGACAATCGCATAGGCCGCGAGCGGAATCAGCGAGATCCCGCGCAACCCTAGCAGCGTCGAACCAACAGCCGGTAAGGCGCACAGCCCCAGGAACACCAGACCTTTGAGGCGCGGGTTTTGAATCCCGCGCCCATTGCGTGGCTCGATCATGACTCGGCGGCTGCCCAGTCGACCCAACCGAACTGCCAGGTTGCGAGGATCAGCAAGCCGAACGCGATCCGGTACCAGGCAAACGCTGCGTAGCTGTGGCTGGCAATGAACTTGAGCAAGCCCTTGACCGCGATCATCGCGAATACAAACGCCGTGATGAAGCCGATGGCGAACACCGGGAGATCAGCGGCCTGGAACAGGTCGCGATACTTGTAGCCGGAGTACACCGCGGCACCGACCATGGTCGGCATGGCCAGAAAGAACGAAAACTCGGTGGCGGTTTTACGCGACAGGCCAAACAACAAGCCGCCAATGATCGTCGAACCAGAGCGCGAAGTGCCGGGAATCATCGCCAGGCACTGGGCAAAACCGACCTTCAGGGCGTCTTTCCAGGTGATATCGTCAACGGTTTCAGCGTGCACGGTGTGCTCGCGACGCTCAGCCCACAACATGATGATCCCGCCCACCACCAGCGCCGTCGCCACAGTGATCGGGTTGAACAGGTATTGGTGGATCACATTGGCGAAGATCACCCCCAGCACCACTGCCGGCATGAAAGCGATCAACAGGTTAACGGTAAACCGTTGGGCACTGCGCTGAGTGGGCAACCCTGTCACCACGTCGAGAATCTTGCGGCGAAATTCCCAGACCACGGCCAGGATCGCGCCGAGCTGGATGATGATATTGAACGCCATCGCGCGCTCGCCACCGAAATTGAGCAAATCGGCGACGATAATCTGGTGCCCGGTACTGGAGATGGGCAGAAACTCCGTCAAGCCCTCTACAACGCCAAGAATCAATGCCTGAGCGGCGGTCCAAAAATCCATTAATCCCCCAATGAAGCGATGCCTCCAAGGCATGCCTCGTTAATAATATTTAAGCGTCCATGGCGATCAGCCGCCATTGAATGACATCGCGCACAATCCCTGTGCGAAACGTTAAAAATCTGCTGAAAAATCAGCGCACTTTCAGGTTTTTGCTGACGCGGCCGAAATCCTATCAGACATGCCTGAACAACGCTGCGCCGTTATTAGACTTGAGTAGGGTTGGCTCGCCTGCAAAAGCGTGCCTGAATGCTGGCGGTCGTTTATGACAAGAACAAGAACAGAAACCTGGAGTAACACAGTCATGAATAGCTTGCGCAGTGTGTCGATCAGCCGTCGTTTGTGGCTCATCTTGATTGTGGCTGTGCTGATGCTGTTGACGTTGGGTGTGCTGATGCTCAAGCAGATCCACGATGACCTTTATCAAGCCAAGGCACAAAAAACCCAGCACGTGGTGCAGACCGCCAGCGGCATTCTGGCCTATTACCACGACCTGGAAACCGCCGGCACCCTGACCCGTGAAGCGGCGCAGAAACAGGCATTGAGCGTGGTTCGCGGACTGCGCTACGACCAGAACGACTATTTCTGGATCACCGACCTGACGCCCGTGATGGTCATGCACCCCACCAATCCGAAACTCGAAGGCCAGAACCTTTCCTCGATCAAGGATCCGGACGGCTTCGCGCTGTTCAACGAAATGGCGGTCATCGCCAAGGCCAAAGGCGCCGGCATGGTTGACTATCGCTGGCCAAAACCCGGCGCCAGCACGCCGGTCCAGAAGACCTCCTACGTGAAACTCTTCGAACCCTGGGGTTGGGTCATTGGTTCTGGTGTGTACATCGATGACATGCAGGCCGAGTTCTACGCTCAGGCATGGCAAACCTCGTTTGTCGGGCTCGCCATCGCCGTGCTGATGGCGTTGTTGGTGACCGTGATTGCCCGCAGCATTGTGCGACCGCTCCAGGAAACCGTGAACGCCATGGCTAACATCGCCAGTGGTGAAAGCGATCTGACCCGTAGCCTCGATACCCACGGGCAGGACGAAGTGACCGAATTGGCGCGGCATTTCAACGCCTTCACGGCTAAATTGCGCCAGGTCATCAGCCAGCTGCAACTGTCCGCCAGTGCGTTGGGGCAGTCCTCCAGCGACCTGGGCAACGATGCCGCCCAGGCCCAGGCACGCAGCCAGCAACAGTCCCAACAAATGGAGCTGGTGGCGACCGCCATCAATGAAGTGACCTATGGCGTGCAGGACGTGGCCAGGAATGCCGAGCACGCCGCCAGTGAAATGCGCGACGCCCAAGCGCAGGCACAACAGGGGCAAGTGAACATTGATGGGAGCTTGCAGCAGATCGATCAGCTGTCGAGCACGATCGATCAAGCCGTCGAGGTCATCCGCACCCTGGCCGCTGAAAGCACCCAGATCGGCAGCGTGCTCGAAGTGATTCGCTCGATCGCCGAACAAACCAATCTGCTGGCGCTCAATGCGGCCATAGAAGCGGCCCGCGCCGGAGAGCAAGGGCGGGGTTTTGCGGTGGTGGCCGATGAAGTCCGGCTGCTGGCGCAGCGCACGCAAAAGTCCACGGCTGAAATCCAGTCAATGATCGAGCGCTTGCAAAACCATTCCGAGGCCGCGGTCAAAGTGATCGGTGACAGCAGTCGTGCCTCGCAGCTGACGATTGAACAGGCCGGGTTGGCCGGTGCCAGCCTCAATGCGATTGGCCAGGCCCTGCACAACCTCAACGGTCTGAACGCCTCGATTGCCAGTGCAACTCTGCAGCAGGCGCATGTGGTCGAGGACATCAATCAAAACGTCACCCAGGCGGCGGGTTTGTCTCACAGCACGGCATTGGCTGCTGAACAGTCGAGCGTCGCGAGCGTGCATTTGAAAGAGCTCAGCGAGCAGTTGAATGACCTGCTCAAGCAGTTTCGGGTGTAGACACATTTTGCGGTGAAACGCTGCCCCTGCGGTTACACGACTCGTAGCAGCTGCCGAGCCCGCGAGGCTGCGTTCGGCTGCGAAGCAGTCGTAAAAATCAGACACGATGTTTTTCAGGTCAACCGTGGAGGCAGGATTTACGGCCGCTGCGCAGCCGAACGCAGGCTTCGCCAGCTGCTACGAGGAATGTGCCTAGCCTGAGCCCCCTCGCCACAATCCCCACCTACGTTACAATCGGCGCCCTTTTCAACTTGACCAAGGAACCTTCATGTCCGGGCTTGAACTGTTTGCCGCCGCACTCGGCGTGATTGCCGTCTGGTTGACGGTCAAACAGAACCCCTGGTGCTGGCCGATCGGGCTGGTCATGGTGCTGCTCTATAGCTGGATCTTCTTCGAAGTGAAGCTGTATTCGGACATGCTGTTGCAGGTGATCTACGCCGGCTTGCAGCTCTACGGCTGGTGGCAGTGGACCCGCGCCGGTGAAGCGCAGGATGGACGGCAGGTCACGCAACTGGACGGCCGCTCGATGTGGACGGGGTTGGCCGTCGGCGCCCTCGGCAGCTTGCTGCTGGGCGCGGCCATGGCCCACTGGACCGACGCCGCTCAGCCCTGGCTGGATGCGGCATTGACCGGCTTCAGCCTGGTGGCGCAAGGGTGGATGGCGCAAAAACGCCTGCAATGCTGGCCGCTATGGATTGCCGTCGATGTGATTTTCGTCGGGTTGTTTATCTACAAGGGCTTGTACCTGACCGCTGCACTCTACGGCCTGTTTACGCTGATCGCCGTGCAAGGCTGGCGTGAATGGCGGGCCGATCCGGCGTTGCGCGCATGAAAGTATTGGTACTCACCGGCCCGGAATCCAGTGGCAAAAGCTGGTTATCGGCAGAGCTCCAACGCCATTTTGGCGGGCTACTGGTGGGGGAATACGTACGTTACTTCATCGAGCAGAACCCCCGTGATACCTGCCTTGCCGATATCCCGGAGATTGCCCGCGGTCAAATGGCCTGGGAGGACAGCGCTCGGGCCAAATGCCCTGAGTTACTGATTCTCGACACACACCTGTTGAGCAATGTGCTGTGGAGCCAAACCCTGTTTGGCGAATGCCCCGCGTGGATCGAAGAAGCGCTGCTGGCCAGGCATTACGACCTGCACCTGCTGCTTTCTCCCGAATCGATTGACTGGACGGACGACGGCCAGCGCTGCCAACCGGACCCAAGTCAGCGCCTGGCGTTCTTCAACGCGACCAAAACCTGGCTGGAACAGCACCAGCAAAGACTGCAGGTCATCAACGGCGATTGGGCCGAGCGCCGTCGTCAGGCCTTTGCTGCCGTGGAGCAATTGCTAACGTCGTGACGGCATCCCCGTTCAGAACTTCCCCCGGTTTCCCCCTGTTTTTAGAGCCATGTGTCCGTTTCTGAAACACTCCAATGCGGCGCAACTGCCCATATCAAAGGTCTTCATCCTCTTGTCATGCTGACTGTTAAGTCATTGATACACCCCCTCGCAAACTCTTGATCTAGAGCTTTTCGATCAGCATGACCGACGGGAGGCGGCATGCACCGTCTCACCGTTGATACAGCCCGAACATCGCCCTTCCCGACCTGCCCCTCAACGTATTGAATTCAATCAAAAAATAAAAAGCGGCACAGCTTCTGCTCTCTCCTTCACAACGCTGACCAGAGCCAGCGCGCACAAGAAGATGGAGTGCCGACGTGGAGACAATCAATAAAGGCTTTACCCTCCTCCTGCTGATCGGATGTGCGTTCAGCTCTGTTAGCAGTCTGCCTGTCCAGGCCGCCGATGGGATCATCATCATCCAGCGGGACGTCCAACCGCGTAACGCGACTCGCCGCCCCCTGGTTCCCGACCCTAACCCCCTGACCGTCAATGCCAACCCGTCCAAGCAAGTCATCAGTGCAACCAACGAACTGACGGACAGTGACATTTCCGGCATCAGCAGCGGTGCAAGCATCGCCGGCATCGTCGCTCAAGGCACCGGCGCGCTGAGCGGCAACATCAACGGTCAGTCACAACTACCCGGCTTGTCCGCTGGACATTCCGCAGGCTCCGGCAACGGTGTTGCCAATAGGATCAACAGCACCATTCAGCTAGGTCTGGGCGGTCTGAAAATGTTATCGGGGGGACAATGAAATGAATCGCACTCTGCTGATTCTGGCCATGTTTTGCAGTGCGCCGACCTTTGCCCAACCTCCTGTCATCGATACGGCCACCATCGACAACTCCGGCATGCAGTACCAGGGCAACTTCTCGGTCAACCAGGCTGCCGGCGATCAGCAACAACAGGCCAACGCCCGAGCCATCGCCATTGACACCAACGCCAGCGCCACCACGCAGATTCGCCAACGGTTGCGTACTCAAGTCGATCCCAGGATCGATGCCCAATCAACCATCAAAGGCAACGCCTTCAGTAACGGCAATGGCGTACTGGGGGTCAACCAGAGCTCGGGCACCAGCAACCAGCAAGCCAACGCCCTGCGGATAAGCATCAGTGCTACGCCGCAAAGTATCGACGACAGCGTCCTCAAGCAACAGAACGTGGCGCTGCTCAACAGCTCCGATTCAACGGATCTTACTCCTGGCCATCGCCAGGTCGCGACCAGCGACCAGGCCTTCACCGGTAGCCTTGGGGTGATCCAGTTGAATCAGAGCGCCGGGGTGGGAAACCGAACGGCCAACACCCTGAGCGTACGGGTCGCGGATTGACCCAAAAGGTAAAAAACAACACTTAACCTAAAATAAAGTACGGAGAATCAGCATGAAACCTTCAATGGCACTCAAGCCTCTGGTTTTCGCAATTGCTGCGGTAATGGCTATTGCTGTGCAAGCTGGCCAGGGTGGTGACGACAATCACCACCACCATCACCCAGTAGTCAATCCAAAAGACACCACCAATGCTGGCGCCACTGCCAACGCCACAGATACTCAAAGCAGCACTTACAACTACATCAGCAATGAAGGGACTAAAAACACTGCCAACATGACCAACTCGGCCACGGGCGCCTCCGGTAACGTGGGCGTCAACGTTGCAGCAGGCGACGGCAACCAACAAGACAATGCTGCCGCCATTGCCAGCGGCGATGGCTCGTTTGTCTTTGGGTCTGTGGTGGCAACCGCCAAGGTCACGCAAACCCAAAACAACAACGAGGTCGACAACGCCTCCACCAACAACAACGCCAACATGAGCGGTTCGGCCAACGGCGGCAGCGGCAACATGGGCATCAACATGGCTGCTGGCGACCTTAACCAACAGAAAAACACCATGGCGATCGCTGTGTCTGGCGGTAAGCACGCTACCGCAACCGCGAGTGCCGATCAAACAGGCCCAGGCCTGAAGGTGTATAACGACGCCGATCGGACGTACCGCCTCGATACGCTGTCGCGTACCACCACAGCCAGCGGCGATGAGTCTTTCAGCAAGTCCTCCGCATCGCACTCTGCTTCGGACTTTGCCAAGTACTCTGCTTCGGCCTTTGCTGAGCAATCTGCTTCGAAATCTGCTTCGAAATCTGCCAGCGACTCTGCTTCGCACGCTGCTGTTAGCGCTAATCTGGATGCGAACGTGGACGTGGACTTTAGCGCTAGCAAGAATAATGGCTGGCACCACAGCAGCAGCAGTGCGGATCTCAACGCATCGATCGACGCATCGCTCCAAGCATCGATCGACAAATCGCACAGCAAATCGAACAGCAAATCGAGCAGCGCATCGAGCAGCGCATCGGGCAGCGAGTCTTACGGCGCAGCTGGCAGCGAATCGAAAGACAAATCGCGTAGCTTCAGCGAGTCCAGTTCTTTTGACTTGAGCAACACCGTGACCTGGCAAGTGCTGACCCCAACTGGCTGGGCAAACCCTGTGACCAACACTGCTAACCTGAACGGTTCGGTTAATGGCGGCAGTGGCAACCTGGGCGTCAACGTGGCTGCCGGTGCTGGCAACCAACAAAGCAACTCGCTGTCCATTGCATCCGGTTGCAAAACCTGCCTGTAAACTAAGCTCCAGAGTCTGGAGAGCCCCCTTCGGGGGGCTTTTTTTCACTCTTGCACGAAGGCTTCCAACCATGCGCATTTTCGCCCTGGTGTTCCTGGTTTTTCTGGCTGGCCTGAGCGAAGCGGGACAAATGCCGCTTTCCGTCTTGCCAGGTGGAGCGGTCGTTTTCAAACCGATCCAGAGCATGCGTGAGCGCAAATTTGCCGACCTGGTCCAACAGAAAACCGACTTCAGTTGCGGTGCAGCTTCCCTGGCGACCATATTGCGCCAGGCCTATTGGCTGGACGTAACCGAGGCACAAATCATCGAAGGCATGTTGGCTCACTCCGACAAGGATCTGGTTCGCGTCCAGGGCTTCTCCATGCTCGACATGAAGCATTACGTGGAAAGTATCGGCATGCGGGCCCGTGGTTACCGGGTATCGCCGGAAACTCTGACCAGTGTCGCCATTCCGGTCATCGTGCTCATGGACATCCGCGGCTACAAGCACTTCGTGGTCATGCAAAAAGCGGAGAAAGACTGGGTGTATATCGGTGATCCGGTACTCGGTCACAAACGCTTCAAGTTCGACGACTTTGTCAAAGGCTGGAACGGCATAGTCTTCGCCGTCATAGGCCAGGGCTACGACAAGACCAACGTCTTGCGCGAACCACCTTTGCCACTGACCGCCAAGAACCGCATCAACACCTTCAGCCCGGTGCCGGACACAGAGTTGTTGGATTTCGGATTCATCCAGAGCGACTTCTTCTAATGACAAGGGAGCACGAAGCTCCGGGAGCATCCAATGAAGACTCCATACTGGCTGGCCGTCGTTTGCCTGGCCGCCAGCCTGCCAACACAAGCACTCACGTTCAAACCGATTGAACTCAAGGATCAGGAGTTGGCGACCCTTCGCGGCCGGTTTGTCATGCCGGGCCGGATCATCAGTTTCGGGGTTGTCATGACCAGTACCTGGCAAAATGCCCGTGGTGACGTGATCGGGGCAACCTCCTCGATGCAAATTCAGGAATCGACCATCAAGCCACAGTTCTATGTGTCGATGATCAACCAGAAAGGTAATGGTTCGCCGGTCTCCCAGGGTTCCGGCAATGTCAGCGGCGGCGGCGGCCTCAGCACCACCCAGGGTGTAACCCAGGTCGTGCGCGCCGCTGGCGACTACAACAGCGCGTACAACAATGTCGACATCAACGTCAAAGCTGCCAACCAGGCACCACAAATGGATACCCAGGGCCAGCCATTGGCCGCCGGCACGACCCTGTCCGCTTCCAACGGTGCCGGGACCTTCAGTATGGCGTCGAGTGGCGCTGGCGTGCAGTTGAGCATCCAGGCCAACAACAATCAGGGCAGTACCGTGCAAAGCCTTGCCCAGGGCGGCCTGATGCAGAACACGACCTTGCTCGGCGGAGGAAACCAGGTGAACAACCTGACGGCCCTCAATGTTGTCCTGCGCAACAACCTGCCGACCGTCGGGGCGCTGGACTGCAGTCTGGACCAACTAAAAGGCCTACGCACTCTCGGATACTGATCTACGCTCAGTCTCATCAAATGTAGTCAGAAGGGACGACTAACCCATGTACCGATCGTTCGCGTTCAGAGCTGTCGTTTGTTTGAGTACCCTGGTCCCGGCCACTTTGCTGCAAGCAGCACCGGACCCCGAGGTAGAAGCCCTAAAACAAGAACTCACGGAGTTGAAAAAACGCTACGAAGCACAACAGAACGCGCTGATGGTACTTGAGCAGCGCGTTAAACAAGTCGAAGAAACACCTGCAACGCCTGCTCCCAAGCGCCTGACCCGCTCCCCTGCCGAACAGACCACAGGCGCCAAGACCGTGGCCACGGGTGCCCCTGGGACCAGTTCGTATGGGCAGTCGCTCAAGGACGACTCGGCACCGGCGCAAAGCGTGTCCAACCTGTATGACGAAGCCAGCGGCTTCTTCGGTGGTGGCAAGTTCAGTCTCGAGACGGGCCTGACCTATACCCACTATGATACCCGTGCATTGGTGCTCAATGGTTTTCTGGCTCTTGACTCGATTTTTCTCGGTAACATCAACATTGACCGCATCAAGGCCGACAGCTGGACCCTGGACCTGACAGGCCGCTACAACCTGGCGCAACGCTGGCAATTCGACGTCAACGTCCCGGTCGTTTATCGAGATTCGACGTACTCCTCTGGTGGTGCAGGAGGCGCAGCCCCGATCTCATCCGACGCCACCGTTACCCGCGATCCGACCATAGGCGATGTCAACTTTGGTGTTGCCTACAAGTTCCTGGATGAATCGGACAATCTGCCCGACGCGGTCTTCACTCTGCGAGTCAAGGCGCCGACAGGTGATAATCCGTACGGAATCAAGCTGGTCAATGACCCGAACAACAACAATTTGTCGGTACCTCAGTCACTCCCTACCGGCAACGGTGTCTGGTCGATTACCCCGGGTATCTCGCTGGTCAAGACCTTCGACCCTGCCGTGCTATTCGGCAGCCTGTCCTATACCTACAACAAGCAGGATTCCTTCAGCGATATCAGCCCCACTATAAATTCCACGGTCCCGGGAGACGTGAAACTGGCCGATTCCTGGCAGGTCGGCGCCGGCATTGCGTTTGCCTTGAACGAGAAGATGAGTATGTCGTTTTCGTTTTCCGACCAATTCGCCGGCAAAAGCAAAATCAAACCAAGCGGCCAGGACTGGCAATCAGTCCCAGACAGCAACTACAACGCTGCCAACTTCAACATCGGCCTGACCCTGGCGGCAACCGACAAACTGACGATAGTCCCCAACCTCGCCATCGGCATAACCCAGGACGCACCGGCCTTCTCCTTCAGCCTGAAATTCCCGTACTACTTCTAAACGCCACACAAGGAAAAGGCCCGCTGCGACGTAAATCGCAGCGGGCCCTTTCGTTTCTCCGCGCCCTAGCGGATCTGGTGCTTGTGCAGCAATCGGTAAAAAGTCGGCCGTGAAACGCCCAGTACTCGAGCGGCTACGCTGAGGTTGTCACTGTGGCGGTTCAATACATCGCACAATGCCTGGCGTTCGGCGCGGGTCTTGTAATCTTCGAGGGTACCCATCGGCGCGGTGATCGCCTGGTGGCCGATCAGCCCCAGATCCCGCGCCTCGATCTGTCGGCCTTCCGCCAGTACCAACCCTCGACGCACCCGGTTGGCCAGCTCACGGACATTGCCCGGCCAGTCGTGCTTGCCCATGGCGACCAGCGCATCTTCACTGAAGCTGCGCGGCCGACGTCCGGTTTCCTGGCTGTAGAAGTGGGAAAAATGGTTAGCCAGCATCGACAGATCGCCGTGACGTTCGCGTAGCGGTGCGGTGACCACCTGCAGGACGTTGAGCCGGTAGTACAAATCCTCGCGGAAGCGTTTGGCTTCGATCGCGGATTCCAGATCCACGTGGGTGGCTGCCAAGACCCGAACATCCACCGGAATAAGTTGACTGCCGCCCACCCGTTCGATGTGTTTTTCCTGCAGGAAACGCAACAGATTCGCTTGCAGTTCAAGGGGCAGATCGCCTATTTCATCCAGAAACAGGGTGCCACCGTTGGCCGCTTCAATGCGTCCGACTTTACGTTGATGCGCACCGGTAAAAGCGCCCTTTTCGTGACCAAACAGCTCGGACTGAATCAGATGCTCGGGAATCGCACCGCAATTGATCGCGACAAACGGTTTGCTGCGGCGTTGCGACTGACGGTGCAGGGTTCTGGCGACCAGCTCTTTACCGGTGCCGCTTTCCCCTCGAATCAATACCGGCGACTCGGTAGGCGCCAATTTGCTCAGCAGTTTGCGTAATTCGCGGATCGGCCGGCTGTCGCCCAGCAGTTCATGCTCGGGCTGGTTGACGTGAATTGTGCCCTGACCGCGCAAACGCGCCATGCCGAATGCTCGCCCAATGGTCACTTGAACCCTGGAGACGTCGAACGGTAAGGTATGGAAATCGAAAAACCATTCGCAGACAAAATCGCCGGCATTCTGCAACCGCAGGAGTTCCTGGTTGAGAACAGCGATCCATTCAGTGCCGCTGCGGCTGATCAGATCTTTGACGGCTTCCGGGCGTTCAAGATGAAAAGGTTGAAGGCGCAGCAAACCAACATCGCAGGAACGATCGGCGGCGTTCTCCAGCATACAGCTGTCGACATCCCAGCCGACCGTGCGCAGGCCGGGTAATAGACGATGGCAGTCGTCACACGGATCAACCACTAGCAAACGTCGCAATGCAGGCGTTTCGATCATGACTGTTCCTTGGCGCCAAAAATTAGAAAAGTTATTAGAAACAGTCGTTTGGCGGTCCTAAATGTAACGTTAGCAAGATCTTGACGCTACCTTGTATCGTTTAACTATAAGGTTCACATCATTTTCGTTATAAAACAGACTTTAATGAGTCACCTAACGAGTTTGAACCTTTCATCCAGCTTTCAACGCGCCCCTTGATGTTGAACCTATAAAAGAAAGTTGAAATTTCTTTTGATTGTGTGTGACCCGCCCCCCTATTGCGCGCATCAGTACAAGTAACCAGCCGAACGGTAAGCCCAACCGACGGCACATCACTTGATTGGGCACAGACGAGAGAAGACCCCATGAACGCCCCGCTCCGTATCAACGAAGCTCTTTTGATTGCCGACCGCGCATTTACACCCTTCCAATGCGTGGCCTGGGCCCCACAGGAAGGCACTGGCGAGCTCAGCCTGACCATCATCGACCGCACCAACACGCCTATCAGCCGTACACAGATCCCGAGCAGCGCCTACACCGATCCGGCCCAACTTGAAGACTTGCTGAAACAGGCTCGCGCCGAATTGAGCGAGGAAGGCTATCAGTTGCAATCCTGGACAATGCCGCGATAAATGAAATGAAGTGCGGATCACAGCGAAGTGATCCGCACTTTTTTATCGAAGCACCTCAAGAAAACTCAAGAACTTGATCTTCCCGGGCTGTTACGGCAAGTTGCGCGCTTCTTGATAGAAGGAGCAACTGATGTCCGGTTCAATGGCCCAGGCGTTTACGCACAATTTCCTAGGGCATTCACCGCGCTGGTACAAAGCAAGCATTCTCGCCTTCCTGATTCTCAATCCACTGGTGCTCTGGACAGCAGGTCCGGTGGCGGCAGGCTGGTTGCTGGTGGCGGAGTTCATTTTCACCCTGGCCATGGCACTCAAGTGCTACCCGCTGATGCCCGGTGGCCTGCTGATGGTCGAAGCGCTGCTGTTGCGCATGACCACACCTGAAGCCCTGTATGACGAACTGCTACACAACTTCCCGGTGATCCTGCTGCTGATGTTCATGGTGGCGGGCATCTACTTCATGAAGGACCTGCTGCTGTTTCTGTTCTCCCGACTGTTGCTTGGGGTTCGTTCCAAGGCATTGTTGGGGCTGATGTTCTGTTTTCTGTCGGCGTTTCTTTCGGCATTTCTCGATGCGTTGACGGTGACCGCCGTGATCATCAGTGCGGCCGTGGGGTTTTACTCGGTCTATCACCGCGTGGCTTCGGGCAATGACCCTCGGCAGGACAGCGAATTCAGCGACGACCACACGCTGCCTGTCCTGCATCACGAAGACCTTGAGCAGTTCCGCTCATTCCTGCGCAGTTTGTTGATGCACGGCGCCGTGGGTACGGCGCTCGGCGGTGTTTGCACCCTGGTGGGCGAGCCGCAGAACCTGCTGATCGGCCACGAGATGAGTTGGCACTTTGCAGCGTTTTTCCAAAAAGTCGCCCCAGTCTCGCTACCGGTGCTGGTGGCGGGCCTGGTGACTTGTGTGTTGCTGGAGAAATTGCGCTGGTTCGGTTACGGCACTTTGCTACCGGACAACGTCCGCGTGGTGCTGGCCAACTATGCGGCACAGGACAACACTGAGCGCACCGACCGCCAACGCGCGGCGCTGTGGGTTCAAGGCCTGGCGGCACTGATACTGATTGTCGGGTTGGCGCTTCACATCGCCGAGGTCGGGCTGATCGGCCTGATGGTGATCGTCTTGATCACGGCGTTCACCGGCATCACAGAAGAACACCGGATTGGTAACGCCTTCAAGGATGCGATGCCGTTTACCGCCTTGCTGGTGGTGTTCTTCGCCGTCGTGGCAGTGATTCACGATCAGCAGCTGTTCACGCCGTTGATCCAGTGGGTGCTGACCCTGCCGGCAGACCAGCAACCGGGCATGTTGTTTATCGCCAATGGCGTGTTGTCGGCGATCAGCGATAACGTGTTCGTGGCGACGATCTACATCACGGAGGTCAAGCAGGCGTTCATTTCCGGTCATATGAGCCGCGAGCATTTCGAAACCCTGGCGATTGCCATCAACACCGGCACCAACCTGCCGAGCGTGGCAACACCCAACGGGCAGGCGGCGTTTCTGTTTTTGCTGACCTCGGCGATTGCCCCGCTGATTCGGTTGTCTTACGGGCGCATGGTCTGGATGGCCTTGCCCTACACCGTGGTGATGGGCGTATTGGGCTGGTATGCAGTGAGCTACTGGTTGTAACACCTACCCTGTGGGAGCGAGCTTGCTCGCGATAGCGGACTGTCAGTCAACTTAGATGTTGCCTGACACACCGTCATCGCGAGCAAGCTCGCTCCCACAGGGTTTTGTGTGAATTATTACCTGGCTCAGCCGAGGCTGTGCCAGACACGACCATCACGAGCCAGTAACTCATCAGCGGCATCCGGCCCATTATCGCCGGCAGCGTAGGTTTGCACGCTGGCGTCCTCCTTCCAGGCATCAAGGAACGGCTGAACCGCGCGCCAGCCGTTTTCAATATTGTCAGCACGCTGGAACAGCGTCTGATCGCCGGTCAGGCAGTCGTAGATCAAGGTTTCATAACCAGTGGAAGGCTGCATTTCGAAGAAGTCTTTGTAGGCAAACCCCAACTCGATGTTGGCCATGTTCAGCGCCGGCCCAGGACGCTTGGCCAGCAGGTCGAACCACATGCCTTCATTGGGTTGAATCTGGATCCTCAGGTAAGTCGGTTGCAGCTCATCGACTTCGGTATCGCGAAACTGCGCGTAGGGCGCAGGCTTGAAGCAGATGGCGATTTCAGTGTCGCGTACGCTCATCCGTTTGCCGGTACGCAAGTAGAACGGCACGCCGACCCAACGCCAGTTGTCGATCATCACCTTGAGCGCAACATAGGTTTCCGTTGTGCTGCCGGGGGCGACGTTAGGCTCTTCGCGATAACCGGCCAACGGTTTGCCGGAAATTTCGCCGGCAATATATTGGCCGCGCACCGAGTTGGCCTGCGCCTCTTCGGTAGACCAGGGACGAATCGCCCCGACCACCTTGGCTTTTTCACCTCGGACCGCATCGGCACCGAATGCCGCCGGTGGTTCCATCGCCACCATCGCCAGCAACTGAAACAGGTGATTGGGAACCATGTCCCGCAGCGCGCCCGTGTGCTCATAGAAACTGCCACGGGTTTCGACACCCACGGTTTCTGCGGCGGTGATTTGTACGTGATCGATGTAATGGTTGTTCCAGAACGCTTCGAACAGGCTGTTGGAGAACCGGCTGACCAGAATGTTCTGCACGGTCTCCTTGCCCAGGTAATGGTCGATCCGGTAGATCTGCTTTTCTGTCATGACCTTGAGCAAGCAAGCGTTCAAGGCTTCGGCGGTGTGCAGGTCGGAGCCAAAGGGCTTTTCGATCACGACCCGGCGGAAGGCGTCGTCGCCCTCCTCCAGCAGCCTTGACGAGCCCAGTCGGCGAACCACTTCACTGAAGAAGCGCGGCGCGGTTGCCAGATAGAAAACCGCATTGCCGGTCCCACTCTCGGCGATTTTTGCGGCCAGCGCCTGATAGGTGCTGTCGTCGAGAAAATCGCCCTGGACGTAGCTGATGCCCTTGGCCAGTTTGGCCCAGAGCACCGGGTCCAGGGTGTCATGGCCGTTGCCGACTTTATTGGCCGCCTCGGTGCGAATGAAGTTTTCGAGCTTTTTGGCGAAGTCCACGTCGCTGATCGCGTTGTGGTCGACACCGATGATCCGCAGTCCATCACCGAGCAAACCGTCACGACTGAGGTTGTACAGCGCCGGCATCAACAAACGCTTGACCAGGTCGCCGTGAGCACCGAACAGGAACAGCGTGGTTGGCGGTGCGGGGTGTGCTTTGGATTTCTTGCGGATCGAAGTCATTTTTTCGGCGTCTCGACATGGCCGCCAAAGCCGAAGCGCATGGCCGAAAGGATTTTGTCACCATAGGCGCCTTGCTGGCGCGAGCGGTAACGGGAAAACAGTGAGCTGGACAGCACCGGTACCGGCACCGCTTGCTCCATGGCCGCTTCGATGGTCCAGCGACCTTCGCCGCTGTCGGCGACGGAACCGGAGTAACCGTCGAGCTTCGGATCGCTGGCCAGCGCATCGGCCGTCAGGTCCAATAACCAGGACGAGACCACGCTGCCACGACGCCAGACTTCGGCAATATCGGCCACGTTCAGGTCAAAACGCTGATCTTCCGGCAGGATCTCCGAGGCCTTGGTCTTGAGGATGTCGAAGCCTTCGGCGAACGCCTGCATCATCCCGTATTCGATGCCGTTGTGAATCATCTTCACAAAATGACCGGAACCTGCGGGGCCGGCGTGAATGTAGCCATGTTCGGCGCGATTATCTTCGGCAACCCGGTCCTTGGTCCGCGGAATGTCGCCCAGGCCTGGCGCCAGTGCAGCGAACAATGGATCGAGGCGATTGACCACATCAGCGTCGCCACCAATCATCATGCAGTAGCCGCGCTCCAGCCCCCAGACGCCGCCGGAGGTGCCCACGTCGATGTACTTCAGGCCTTTTTCCGCCAAGGTCTTCGCGCGGCGAATGTCGTCCTTATAGAAGGTGTTGCCGCCATCGATGATCACATCGCCGGCGTCCAGCAACTGGCTCAAGGTGTCGATGGTTTCTTCGGTCGGCGCGCCGGCTGGCAGCATGACCCAGACCGCTCGGGGTTTATCCAGTGCCGCGACCAGCTTGGGTAAGTCCGCAACGCCAGTGGCGCCCTCTTGACTCAGGGTGTCAACGAACGCGGTGTTGCGGTCATAGACCACAGTGGTGTGCCCGTTGAGCATCAGGCGCCGCGCAATGTTGCCGCCCATGCGGCCCAGTCCGATAATCCCCAGTTGCATGTGCTGATGCTCCTTACTACAAATAAAGGTGTGCCAAAGGTTATAGCGCAATGAGCCTGATTAAGGTTAGCCCAGAGCGCTGCAACATAGTTTCCGGGCGATTTTCCCGAGCTATAGGGATAACGTCCAAAACATTGGCGAAGACACAGGGACAACGAAAAATGAAAAAGTTCCCTCAATGACAGATAAAAACCAAAATTGGCGCTAGGCGCCAATGAAAAAGGGCATCCCCAAGGGTAATGCCAGTCAGTTAGAGAAAAGCGCGCCGAACGCAAAACCTGTGGCGAGGGGGCTTGCCCCCGTTCGGCTGCGAAGCAGTCGTAAACCGGCAAATGCATTCTTCCTGAAGCAATGCGACCATCGATTTTAGGGCCGCTTCGCGACCCAACGGGGGCAAGCCCCCTCGCCACAAATGTCCGCCAGACTAAAGATTTACATTAACTGACTGGCATTCATCCCCAAGGTTGCCCTCTCTTGTTCAAAGCGCCTTGGTCCAGAACAGCATACGGCCATGCGCCGGGTCGAACATCCCCGCTGAAAACCCGAACTTGCTGTAGGAACCCTGCGCGACGGCGTTGCCCTCCAGCACTTCCAGAGTAATTTTGCAGCAGCCGCGCTGACGGGCGATGTCCTCGACCTTTTGCAGCATTTTCTGGCTCAGCCCCAACCCGCGGAATTTTCCGACCACCGCCAGATCGTGGACGTTGACCAGTGGCCGGCAGGCGAACGTCGAGAAACCTTCGAAGCAATTCACCAGCCCCGCCGGTTCCCCGTGAACAAACGCGAGAACACTGAACGCATGGGGTCGCTTGGCCAGTTCGCCGGGCAGTTGCTGCAAGACATCAGCCGATAACGGCGTGCCACCGCCCATCGGGTCTTCAGCGTAGTGGTTCAGAACCAGACTGATCGCTTCGGCATGTATCGGATTGGTGTAGCTGGCCTGGAGTACCAGGATTTCTGCGGATTCCATTTCCATCCTCGATCGAACAGTGAGTGTGCATTCCTGCGTGCATCGCTTGTCAGCGCTGGGTTAGCCGACCTTAGCGTGCCGGGAACACTGCGGACAACTGCCAATCACCACAGCCCAGTGTTTTTTTCGGCAACTTTACGGGACTACCCCCTTCGCCCCTCCCTGGCACAAAAAGCAGGAGTTTTCCGATTTTTATGAAAGCTAAATACACGAAATAAACACAACAGGCAGGACGATGCGCCATAAACACCGCTGAACCACAGATAAACAGGGGCTTTGCGAGCATGGCTCGATGTCTGACCCGTTGTAGGACGCCTACAACAAGGTTTTATTAGTCAACCAAAAGCATTGACAGCGGAATTGGATCCGGCAACTCTTGTATCCAACGAAAACAAAAAACATGAGACTGCCAACCATGAGCCACTCCCCGTTCCCTCTCGTCGAAATCAGCGGTCCCCCCTTTGAACGCGGCGTTCAATACGGCCAAACCGTCAGCCAGCGGATTCACAAAAGCATCGAAATCTACTCTGTCCAACTGCTGAAGATGGGTTACACCTGGGCCGACATCCGTGGCTTCGCCAACGAGTTTGTGCCGAGCATCGAAGCGTTCGAGCCGGAGTACGCCCAGGAAATGCGCGGTATCGCCGAGGGTGCGGGCTGCGATTTCGAAGCCATTGTGCTGATCAACGCCCGTACCGAAATCATTCAACTGGGCCGGCGCAAGGCGCGTCTGCCCGATCCGGACGGCTGCACCGGGGCGGTGATTCTGCCGATGGCTTCGGCGGCAAACGAAGTGATTCACGGACAAAACTGGGACTGGCGCGCGGAATGTGCCGAAAGCGCCATTGTGTTGAAAGTCCGCCGCGAAGACGGCCCGGATGTACTGACCTTCACCGAGGCCGGTGGCCTGGCCCGCAACGGGTTGAACTCGATCGGCACCGCGATCACCGCCAACTACCTGGAATCCGAACGCGACTACACCCAGGTCGGCGTGCCACTGCCGTTCATTCGGCGCAAGGCACTGGAGGCCGCGCACTTCGCGCTGTCGATCAAGGTGGTCGCCACCACGGCCAAATCCACCTCCAACAACATGATGCTCAGCCACGCCGGCGGGTATGCCATCAACTTTGAATGCGCCCCCGACGAAGTCTTCCCGATTCAGGCCGAACAGGGATTGCTAGTCCATGCCAATCACTGGCAGAGCCCGGTGGCACTGGGCAAGCTGCGTGAAGCCGGATTGTGCAGCGTGCCGGAAAGTCTCTACCGCGATGTGCGCGTGCGGCAGATCCTCAGCGAAACGCCCGGACAATTGACCGCAGAGCACATGAAAAAAGCCTTCTTCGATGACTTCGGCACGCCTTGGGCCGTGTGCCGCCCACCGCTTTCCAACATGGCCGGCAACCTGTCGGCCACGGTCGCCATGGTGGTAATGCGGCCGGCCAAGGGTTTGATGGACGTCGCACCATTACCGGCCGTCAATCGCGAGTTCACTACCTACTCGCTGGCAATGGAGGGCGACATCAACCGCTACCTCAAGTAACTCACGCGACACCCACGCCCTCTGGGCAGCACAACAAGAACAATAAACAACCAACGGTGTGCGACGGCTGCCGATTCCAACCGTCGCACACCGCCCATGGAGCATCACTCCCGTGCATACATTCACTCGTATTGCCCTGACGCTAGGGTTCAGCAGTCTCGCCCTTGGTAGTGTGAGCGCCGAAGCCGCCAGCACTCTGCGCGTGGCCCTCAACGCAGACATTCGCAGCACCGACCCCGGCGTCAACCGCGACGAAAACACCGACGCGGTGGTTCTGCACATTGTCGAAGGCCTGGTGGCCTACCGCGAAGACGCTTCGGTCGGCCCGCTGCTGGCCAGCAAGGTCGAAGTGTCGGCCGATGGCCTGGAATACCGTTTCACCCTGCGCGACGGTGTGAAGTTTCATAACGGCGCCACCCTGACTTCCAGCGACGTACTGTGGACCTGGAAACGTTATCTCGATCCGCAGACCCAGTGGCGCTGTCTGGCAGATTTCGACGGCCGAGGCGTGGCGAAAATCGCCGACATCAGCGCGCCCGATCCATTGACCGTGGTCTTCACCCTGGACAAACCCAATGGCTTGTTCCTCGCGCAAATGGCTCGTTCCGATTGCGGCGGCACCGGCATCCTGCATCCGTCTTCCGTGGATGCCAGCGGCAAATGGCAAGCGCCGATCGGTACCGGACCGTTCAAATTCGCCGAATGGAAACCGGGGCAATACGTCGATCTGCAACGCTTTGCCGACTACAGCGCCCGCCCGGAGACGGCTCTCGATGGCTACACCGGCAACAAACAGGCCTTCATCGACGATCTGCGCTTCATGGTGATTCCCGATGCCGCCTCAGCCAAAGCCGCACTGCAATCCAAAGGCGTCGACGTACTGCCCGATGTCACGGTGATGGACGCTCGCGAACTCAGCGCCTTGCCGGGCATCAAGACCTCCAGCAGTTCCAACATGTCGCTCAACGCGCTGCTGTTCCAGACCCGCGACCCGCTGCTCAAGGACGTGCGCATCCGGCGTGCCATCGCGCTGTCGCTGGACAGCGAGCAAATGGTCCAGGCATTGACCGAAGGCACCTCCCACGCCAACAACTCGGTAGTGCCAGACACCAGCCCCTACTACAAAGACGTTCAGAAGCAAGGCTACACAGCCAACATCGAAGAAGCCAAACGCCTGCTCAAGGAAGCCGGTTATAACGGCCAGCCGTTGAAGATCATCACCAACAAGCGCTACCAGAGCGTATTCGACATGGCGGTGCTGAGCCAGGCCATGGCCCAGGCCGCCGGGTTGAACATCGATATCGAAACCCTCGAATGGGGCACGCAACTGGAGCGCTACCAGAGCGGTGCGTACCAGGTCATGGCATTTCCCTATTCGGCGCGGTTCGACGCGGCGCTGAACTTCGAGTCGGTGATGGGCGACAAAAATCAGCAACCGCGCAAGGTCTGGGACAACCCCCAGGCGCAAGGCTGGATGCTTGAATCCATGCGCGAAACCGCGCCACTCAAACGTCAGGCGCTGTTCGACCAGTTGCACCGGCAGATGCTCGCCGATGTGCCCATGGTGGTGATGTACAACGGCAGCACTGTCGGCGCCTTTCAGGATCGGGTCGACGGTTACCGCTCCTGGCCCATCGCCAAACCGCGCCTGTGGGGCGTGAAACTGGCCGAGTAGGAGATCGATCATGCTGCGATTTATCGCTCAACGCCTGGCACTCTCCGTGCCGACCCTGTTGCTGATCTCCGTAGTGGTGTTCGCGCTGATCCGCTTCATCCCCGGCGATCCGGCGCTGCTAATGCTCGGCGATATGGCCGACCCAAAAAGCCTGGCCACCACACGTGCGGCACTGGGGCTGGATCACTCGATAGGCGTGCAGTTCGCCTATTGGCTGCAGTCAGTGCTCAGCGGTGACCTCGGTGTGTCGATCACCAGCAAACAACCGGTGCTGGAACTGATCCTCGACCGTTTCTCGGTCAGCGCCAGCATCGTGCTGGTAGCGGTTCTGCTGGCGGCGCTGATTGCCGTACCAGCCGGCCTGTTCGCTGCCTGGAAACAGGACAGTGCGCTGGACCTGGGGCTGGTCACCGGCGCGACCCTGCTGCTGTCGATTCCCAGCTTCTGGCTCGGCCTGCTGTTGCTCTACGCGTTCGGGATCAAGCTCAACTGGCTGCCCGTGGTGGGTTATGTGCCGTTCGCGCAGAACCCCGGTGAAGCCGTGACCTATCTGGTACTGCCGATTGTCACCCTGACGCTGGTGGAGTTGGGGGCGATTACCCGGATGGCCCGGGCCAGCACCATCGAGGTGCTGCGCCTGGAATACATCGCCCACGCCAGAGCCAAAGGTTTATCGGAACGCGCGGTGCTGTGGCGTCACGCGCTGCCAAATGCCTTCGCGCCGACCTGGACCTTGATCGGCTTGATCCTCGGCAATTTGCTGGGCGGTATCGCGGTACTGGAAACGGTGTTCACCCTGCCCGGCATCGGCCGTTTGATGGTCGACGCCATCTACGCTCGCGATTACCCCGTGCTGCAAGGCTGCCTGCTGTTGATCACCTTCATCTACGTGGCGGTCAACCTGCTGGTGGACCTGCTCTATCCACTCTTCGACCCGAGGGTGAAGTTATGACCGTCTCCCTGCCTCCTGTATCTGTCAGCCCCACGCCTACGCGTCGCCCGCTGCGTTGGCCACCGGCAAACGCCTTGATTGGCGGCACGCTGTTGGCACTGCTGATCAGCATGGCCTTGCTCGGCGTGTTCTGGACACCTTACGACCCGCTGAAAATCGACTTGCTGACTCGCCTCAAGGCACCCTCGGCGCTGCATTGGCTGGGCACCGACGAGTTTGGTCGTGACGTGCTCAGCCGGCTGATCATCGGTGCGCGCACCAGTTTGTGGATCAGCCTGCTGACCGTGTGCCTGGCGCTGTTTTTCGGCAGCCTGATCGGCATGCTCGCCGGCTACCTGCGAGGTTGGACCGATCGCGTGCTGATGATGATCAACGATGCGCTGCTGGCCTTCCCCGGCATTCTGATGGCGCTGGGGTTGATGGCGATCATCGGTGCCAGCCAGTACGGAATTGTGCTGGCCTTGAGCATCGCCTACACACCGTCGGTGGTTCGGGTGGTGCGTGGCAGTGTGCTGTCGCTGCGTGAACGCGAGTTCATCGAAGCTTCACGGGTGATCGGAAATTCAGAGTTCTACACGCTGTACCGGCACGTCGCACCCAACTGTGTCGCGCCGCTGTGCGTGCTCGCCACCAGCATGTTCGGCTGGACGCTGCTCTCGGAAAGCGCCTTGAGCTTCCTCGGCCTGGGTGTTCCGCCACCTGCGGCGACCTGGGGCAACATGCTCGCCGCCAGCCGCCCGTACATTGCCAACGCCACCTGGCTCGGCCTGTTCCCGGGGCTGTTCATCGCCCTGGCGCTGGTCGCCATCAACCTGTTCGGCGACGCCTTGCGCGACCGCCTCGACCCTCGAATGAGCCGTTGATCATGCCCAGTCAAACACCGTTGCTTGAAGTCGACCATTTGCTGATCCGCGCTGGCGCCCAAGGCCCGCTGGCGGTCAACGATCTGAGTTTCACTGTCGCTCCCGGCGAGATTGTCGCGCTGGTGGGTGAGTCCGGGAGCGGCAAGACCATGGCCGCACGTGCAGCGATTGGCCTGCTGCCCCTGCCGATGGAGGTCTGTGGCGGCGCGATCCGCTTTGAAGGCCAGGACCTCAATCAGCTCAGTGGCGCGCCATTGCGTGACATCCGCGGCGCACGGATCGGCATGGTGTTCCAGGAACCGATGGTGTCGCTCAACCCGGCCATCCGCATCGGCGAGCAAATGGCCGAAGGCCTGCGCCTGCACACCGACCTGAACACGGCACAGATTCGCGAACGCTGCGTGGACATGCTGACGCGCATCGGCATTGCCGACCCCGAACGCTGTCTGAGCGCCTATCCCCATGAGTTCTCGGGCGGCATGCGTCAGCGGATCATGCTCGCCTCGGTGATGCTACTGCGTCCGGCGCTGCTGATTGCCGACGAACCCACCACCGCGCTCGATTGCCTGGCGCAACTGGACGTGATTGAACTGATGCTGGAGCTCACCCGCGAACAAGGCACGGCGATCTTGTTCATCAGCCACGATTTGTCACTGGTGGCGCGTTATGCCCACAAGGTCGTGGTCATGCGTCACGGCAAGGCAGTGGAGCAAGGCTCGATCAGTCATATTCTGCTGGCCCCGCAACACGCCTACACCCGCCAATTGCTCGAAGCACTGCCCAAGCGCGGCGAACTGACTGCGTTGCCTGCGGCCGACAAACCCTTGGTGGAAATTACGGGTGTCAGCATCGAGCATCCGGGTCATGCGCGGTTCTGGGGTAAATCGCAGCCCAAGCGCGCCGTGCACAACGCCAACCTGTGCATCGCCCCCGGTGAAACCCTGGCACTGGTGGGCGGCAGCGGGTCGGGCAAAACCACGCTGGGACGTGCGCTGGTGGGGCTGGTCACCCCCTGCGCCGGCGAGATTCGCTTCAAGGGCATTGATATTCTCAAGGCCGGTCAGCGTGAGCATCGGCTGCAATGCCAGATGATCTTTCAAGACCCCTACTCGTCCCTCGACCCACGGATGCGCATTGGCGAAACCCTCGCCGAACCGCTGCGCCACCTGCCGGCGCTCAGCGCAGAACAAAAACGTCAACGCGTCGCCACCACACTGGTGGACATCGGTTTGTCGCCAGACTTCATGGAGCGGTTTCCCCATCAATTGTCGGGCGGTCAACGCCAGCGAGTGGCCATCGGCCGAGCGCTGGTTCGGCACCCGCAACTGGTGATCGCCGACGAACCGATCTCGGCGCTGGACATGACCATCCAGAAGCAAATCCTCGAACTGTTCGAGCGCTTGCAGGCGCAATACGGCTTTGCTTGCCTGTTCATTTCCCATGACCTGGCGGCCGTCGAACGCATCGCCCATCGGGTGGCGGTCATGCATCAGGGTCATATCGTGGAAATCGGCAGCCGTGACGCGGTCTTCGATAAGCCCCTGCATCCCTACACCCGGCAATTGCTGGCGGCCGCGAGCCCACTGGAACAACTTGCGGGTGGCGGTTACCGCCTACGACCAAAACCCGCAAGCCTGCAACCCACGCCTTAGTTAATCACTGACTTCACCGCAGGCGCCTTCAGATACCGCTGAAGACGCCCATGGCGAAGCCATGCCCGAAAAACAACAAAGAGCCCTCACAGGAGCCAACACCATGAACGCACGACTCATGCAGCACTTGACCTTGATCGGCGGCACCAGCCTGCTGCCGATGGCAGCCGAGGCGGAGTTTCTCAAGGACAGCAAAGCCGCTCTGGACCTGAAAAACTACTACTTCAACCGTGATTACCGCGAAGGCGATGGTCAGTCCAAGCGCGACGAATGGGCCCAGGGATTTCTACTGAACCTGCAATCGGGCTACACCGAAGGCACAGTCGGCTTTGGCCTGGACGCACTCGGTATGCTCGGGCTGAAACTCGACTCCAGCCCGGACCGCTCCGGTAGCGGCTTGTTGTCCCGGGAAAGCCAGGCCGAACCCGGCAAACCGAGCTACGCCAGGCGTGCCCACGACAGTTATTCCAAGCTCGGTCTGACCGCCAAGGCCCGCATTGCCAAGAGCGAGCTACGCATCGGCCATTTGCTGCCCGACCTGCCGCTGCTGCAACCCAACACCAGCCGGGTGCTCCCGCAGACCTTCGAAGGCGCCCTGCTCAGCTCCAACGACATCAAGGGCCTGACCCTGCGCGGCGGGCAGATCGATCAAGTCAAACAACGGGAATCGACACACTACGAAAAGATGGGCCTGACCAGCCAGAGCGGCGCTTACAAGAGTTCGGCAAAAAGTGACGAGTTCAGTTTCGGCGGCGCTGATTACCAGTTCAACCCAACGCTGACTGGCAGCTATTACTATGCGCAGCTTGAGGACATTTATCAGCAGCACTACGTCGGCCTCAAACACAGCCTGGCGCTGGGCGGTGGCACCCTGAAAAGCGATATTCGCTACTTCAGCGCCGACGAGGCAGGTGCAGGTCTGGCCGGCACCGTCGACAACCGCGCGTTGAGCACACGCTTCATGTACACGATTGCCGGGCATTCCATTGGTGGTGGCTTCCAGCAGCAGTACGGTGAAACACCGTTTGCCTACGTCGACGGCAGCAACACCTACCTGTTCACCGAGTACCAACTGAGCAACTTCTCGCAAACCAAGGAACGCGCCTGGCACGCCCGCTACGATTTTGACTTCGCTGCAGCGGGCATTCCGGGGCTGCTGTTCTCTACACGCTATGCCAAGGGCGATCAGGCACAGATCAGGAAGTTTGTCGGCGAAGGTCGGGAATGGGAACGTGACATCGATCTGGGCTACACCATTCAGAGCGGTCCGCTGAAGAACGTCAGCGCCCGCTGGCGTAACGGTTTGAGCAAGAGCAACTACCAGCGCGACACCAACGAAAACCGCTTGATCATCAGTTACAACATCAAGCTCTGGTAATACGGCGTTGAGGATCGCAGGCTGCGCTAAGGCTGTGGCGTAGCCTGCGGTGTTTCAGGCCTCGGCAAAGCGCTGCAGTTGCATTTCCTTCAGCCGGCTATGGGTCCGGCGAAACGGGAATTCCAGGTAGCCCTCGGTGTACAGCTCATCCATCGACACCTGCGCTTCGACGTACAACGGCACTTTACGGTCGTAGCACTCATCGACCAGCGCGATAAAGCGCCGCACGCTGTCGTCGTGTACCGACAATTGCGGCAATTCACGGTCGCCGGCCTCGACGCGTTCGGCGCCATCCTCGGTGCCCCTGGCGATGCGTCCGGGCCGTTGGTGAGCACTGAGATTGGGCACTTCGCTTAACAGAATAGTGCTGAAGCGATCACACAGCGCCATGAAGTCCATCGCCGCGAAAGGTTGCTCGCACAGGTCCGCGTAACGGCACCAGAGCACGGTTTCACTGGCTTGCACCGCAATCACCGAGCGATAGCCGATGGTCACGGGATCGCTGGACACTGGCTGTCCTTCAGTCAGTTTCTTGAACACTTCGCTCATCGGGCTGGGCTGACCGGGTGCGCTGACCCAATAACGTTGCAGGCCCTTTCCTGGATGCAAGCGGTGATCTTCGCCACCGTCCACTGCCACCACCTGCATGTGGCCCTTGATCGCAGCAATCGCCGGCAAGAACCGGTCACGGTTGAAACCGTCCGCGTACAACTGCTCCGGTGGTTGATTGGAGGTGCAGACCATCACCACACCTTCGTCGAACATCACCTGGAACAGCCGCCCGAGAATGAGTGCGTCGCCGATGTCGTTCACGAACAACTCGTCAAAACACAGCACCCGCACATCCCGGCTCAGCTCACGGGCCAGTGCCCGCAACGGGTCAGCGGTGCCAGTGAGTTGAAACGAGCGCTGGTGCACCCAGCCCATGAAATGGTGAAAGTGTTGACGCCGGGCCGGGACCCGCAGGCTTTGGTAGAACTGATCCATCAACCAGGTCTTGCCGCGCCCGACCGGCCCCCAGAGGTAAACCCCGGTGATCGGCGTCCGGCCCTGATGCAAGGCTTCGTGACAATGCTGCAACGCCAGAACGGCGTGCTGCTGCGCTGCATCCGGGACGAAGCCTTTTTGCAAGAGGGCATGGTGGTAAGCGCTGAGAGGCGAATCGAAGGTCATACCGGTCTGTTTCGCAGCGGAAAGTGCGAAGTATGGCATGGCCGTGCGACTGTTTTGCAGTCGATCGCTGGCACGCCAGCGCCACAACACATCAATGCCACTCAGTAATTGCTGGTGTCCGGGTCTCGGGGCGGTGGGTTGGACGGGATATACGGTTTGACCGAACCCGGCGCAGTGCCGCTGCGCGGATAGCCGTTGCCGATCCCGCCGTTTTCAAGGGTTGGCGGACGGGGAACCGGTACGGTAGTCGATCCGCGAACGGCCGGCGCGTTGGGCTGGGTGCCTTGCATACTGTTAGGGTTGGCCCGGCGAATCGGACTGTTGTAGGGGTTATCGGTGTTGTCAGGAAGATTCTGGGCGAGAACGACCGGCTCCCCCACCACTGCAGCCAGCATGCCGATATCTGCGCCGGCCTGGGCCAGAGTGCCAAGCAAGCCACTCAACGCCAGCGCGGTGGTCCCAAGCACAAACCTGTTCATGGTGGAGTTCCTCCCATACATGCAGATTGGGTCTTCGCTTACACGCTACGCGCAGGGTTCGCCCCTGTGAAGAAAATACTCCAGTGCAGATGTAACACCGATTGACCGCACTATAGACCGGCGGGGAAACCTCAACACAGCGTCAGCAAGGACTGCTGACGCCGTTGATCGTGCTTATATCAAAACAATAATGGCCAGCAAACCGCCGAAAATCGCCCACTTTTCCAGGTAGTAGCGCGTCCGGTTACGTTTTTTCAGTTCTTTACCACGCAGGCGGACTTTGTAGATCTTGCCGAAGAACCGGTTCAAGCCACCGGTTTTATCGCCGGCGTCGTTAGGCGCGCCGGCAGCGGACATCACGTTGCGGCTGAACCAGCGATTGAATGCTGTTGCCCAGCGGTACTTCATCGGACGCTCGATGTCGCAGAACAGGATGATGCGGTTCTGCTGGGTGGTGTTCTCGGCGTAGTGGATGTACGTCTCGTCAAACATCACCGCCTCGCCGTCACGCCAGTGATAACGCTCGCCGTCGACGTCGATGTAGCACCCCTCATCGTTAGGCGTTTCCAGGCCCAGGTGGTAACGGTACGAGCCGGCATACGGGTCGCGGTGACGGACCAGCTTCGAGCCCGGCGGCAATTCAGCGAACATCGCCGCCTTGATCGAACCGATGCTTTGCACCAGCTCTGTCGTACGCGGGCAGAGCTTGGTGGCCGACGGGTGGCTGTCGCCATACCACTTCAGGTAAAAGCGCTTCCAGCCGGTTTTGAAGAACGAGTTGAAACCCACATCGTCGTATTGGTCCGAGCGCTTGATCTCCCCTGCCCTGAGCAGGTTCTGGCCTTCGGCGCGGATTTCCTGCCAATTGGCCTGCAACGGGCTCAGGTCCGGGAAGTCGGCCGGATCGAGGTAAGGCTTGTTGGGGATTTTCGAAAACAGGTAGAGGAAGCAGTTGATCGGGGCCAGAAAGGTCGAATGATCACTCAACTGGCGACTCAGTTTGTGTCGGATACGGCCACGCAAATGTACATACGCGATGGATAAAACGTAGAGGGAGACAATGATCAGCTTCACGGGAATTCATCACAGTTCAGAAGAGTACATGCCGCGCGCCACAAGGCTGATATGAACGCAGCGTCCGAGATTCAACTATCAAGTAAATCGGTAAAGCATGGGAGTTTGAGCAAAAAGCTAGCTCTTGGCCACTGGTTCGTATTCTAGTCACACTTTGTAACCAAGGGTTAACTTACATTTGTGAAAATCTGTGGGGAATTCGAGCCAGAAAAACACCTGTTCAGCTCAACAAACACAGGGCACCATGGGTAGCTGCCGATGCCTGCCAGCCGGGCGCACCCCCTATTCATGGATGAATGCTTGATGATCTTAGCCGCACTTTCCAGACACCTTCATACACGCACCGCGGCGTTGCTCGCCATTTTGGCCGCCTCGACGACCTTCGCGAGCGAGTTTCCCGATGCCGCCGCCAGCGACCCGGCAACACTGGGCTGGATGGTCGGCACGCCACCGCCCGCCGATCGCATCGTTCGCTTCGAAGATGGCAGCTACTTCAAGTTTCCGGCCCTGCGCTGGAGCGTCTCGAATTTCCGTCAGTTGATGCCCACGCTCAACGTCTCGCGAGGGCTGGGGTCCCCCACGGCGCTGCCAGAGGCGCTGGATGAACACATCAATGCGCTGACGTTCAAAACCCTCGATTCAAAACAGTCGCTGACCTGGGAGCAATCGCTGGCGGCCACCTATACCGACGGGATTATTGTTCTGCATCGTGGCAACGTGGTCTACGAGCGCTATTTCGGCGTGCTGAAACCTCAAGGCCAGCATGCCGCAATGTCCGTCACCAAGTCGGTGATCGGCACCCTGGGCGCGACACTGGTGGCAGAAGGTCGTATCGACCCTGACAAGCATGTCGCCGATTACGTACCCGAGTTGGCAAAATCAGCCTTTGGCGAGGCTACCGTGCGCCAGGTGCTGGACATGACCACGGGTCTCAAATACAGCGAAGACTATGCCAACCCGAACGCTGAAGTCTGGGCTCACGCCAACGCCGGCAGCCCGCTGCCCAAGCCGAAGGATTACCAGGGGCCACGCAGCTACTATGAGTTTTTGCAGACTGTACAGCTGCAAGGCCAGCACGGTGTCGCCTTCGCCTACAAGACCATCAACACCGATGTACTGGGCTGGGTGATCGCCCGGGCAACCGGTCAAAACGTTGCGCAGTTTCTCTCGGAGCGTATCTGGGGTCGCCTGGGCGCCGAACAGGATGCCTACTTCACCGTGGATTCGATCGGTACACCGTTTGCTGGCGGCGGCCTGAACACCGGCCTGCGTGACATGGCACGCTTTGGCGAGATGCTGCGCAACGACGGCCAATTCAATGGTCAGCAAATCCTGCCCAAAGCCGTGGTCGATGACATACGCCACGGTGGCGACAAGGCCGCTTTTGCCAAAGCCGGGTATGGGCTGCTGCAAGGCTGGAGTTATCGCAACATGTGGTGGGTCAGCCACAACCCGGATGGCGCGTTCATGGCTCGCGGCGTTCACGGGCAAAGCATCTACATCGATCCGAAGGCAGAAATGGTGATCGTGCGCTTCGCTTCACATCCGGTAGCGGGCAACGCAGCCAACGATCCGGTCACGTTGCCGGCCTTCGACGCGCTGGCCCAGTATCTGATCAAGCAGCCTTGAGGAGTTGATGAGCTGCCGAGACTAATCTGAAATAACTGTCCTGTTTCTCCCGCTGGACTTGGCAATGTATAGCGCTTTATCGGCTGTACCGACAAGGCTTTCGAGAGTATCAACTTCCGCTCCAGAAAGCGCGCTAATGCCAATGCTAATAGTGACCACCCCTAATGGGGACTCATTATGTTGTATTTTGTTTTGTTCCAAATCGAGTCGGATCTTTTCAGCGAGCAGAAAAGCCCCAACATAATCTGTGTTTGGAAGTACAATGGCGAACTCCTCGCCGCCGTATCTGGCGGCAAGGTCGCCGATACGATTGGCATGTTTTTTAATTATTGAACCCACGGCCTTCAGGCATTCGTCGCCCTGAACGTGGCCGTAGTGGTCGTTGTAACTCTTGAAGAGATCAACGTCGATCATGATGAGTGCTGTGCCATCCAGCCTGCGCTTTATTCGAGCAATTTCAGCCTCTATAAAAAAGTCAAATTGACGTCGATTGGCAAGCCCTGTAAGTCCATCTTCCAGAGCCATTAACCCAAGAACCTTATTCGCTTCAATATATTTCTTTTGGGATGCCTGCAATTCTCTTTGCGCTTGAAGTTGTTGGCTCATAAGCCTGACAAGTCGATAACCTATAAACCCAAGGATTGCCAGTAATATGGAGGATATGATTAAGCTGGCAAAGGATTCCCTCCGCCAGTCAGAAAGTATTTCATTTTTATCAAATGCAGCAATAACGACAAGAGGGTACCCATTGATACGTCGAAAACTAATTACCCGCTCTACGTTGTCTATAAATGACCTTATGGTTGCAGTGCCTGAGCTTACATCAGGTTTCAATAGTGCGAATATTTGACCCTTTGATATGTTGGTGCCAACGTCCAAGTCGCGAAATGGTTTGCGCACAACAATATTACCGCTTGAGCCCACCAAGTTGATGAGGCCATTTTTCCCCATGTCTACGCCGTCGTACAGGCTGAGAAAATAGTTAAGATAAATTGTAGCGATCGCTACCCCGGCAAAACTCCCGTCAGGATGGTTGACTCGGCGCGATACCGGCATGATCCATTCATTTGTTGAGCGACTAAGGATCGAAGGGCCAAGATAAGGACCGAGGTCGGCATGGTCACGATGGTAAATAAAGTAATCGCGATCCGAGTTGTTTGCGCCGGCTGGAATCTTGTCATTTGAGTTAAGTAGCCGGCGCCCCTGTTCATCATATATAGAAAAGCCATGTATTTGAGGCAGGCGCTTTTGTTGGGCTTTAAGTAACCCATCGAGTCTTTTTAAGATTTCCGCGTCACTGCCTTCAGACTCCAGACGTTCCTTCACGCCTAACAGCACCGTGTCCGCCTGAGTTATAGTTGCCTCGATATTGGACGATAAGGTCTTGGAGAGACTTGACATCTCGGTTTCTTTGTCGCGCAAATGGTATTCCAGGGAGTTGAAGACCCCCCAGGTGCTTATCGCGATTAGTGAGAAACACACTACTGCAACGAAGAGGACTACATGGCCGACCTTGAGTTTGGTATCAGTCCACTCGGCGGCAAAAAACGAGGCTTTCTTTGTCAGCATTGAGTCTCATCCCTAAGACAGAGGATCAGGACAAGCGTAGCTCATATTTCGCTGGGGTAGAATTTTTTGCAATTAATCCGGATGGGCATACAGGGTCAGCTGTGCGGTCTCGAAAAACGGGGGGCTTGCTCATTGAGCTCTGCCCTGGCGTGCCGCTCTCGAAATAATCGATACGGAAATTCAAGATAACTATCTTTACGCCGAACGGAATCAACCTCATGACCAAAGCGATTGAATTGCAAGTGCATTTATGAAGAAACATTGCATTCACACATTCAATTCAGCATTAAACAACATTGCACATCGCGACAGGCCGACTACTTTAAGAGGAAGGACTGCCACACCTTTGTAAGCGGCAGACAAGAAATTGACCCGTGATTACCGCTCATGCTCCACGCTATACCAACACTATGTTTTTATGATGATTTTAACGTTTGTGTACCCACGTTATAGCGACGTACTGAAGCCTCTCCATTAGATTATAAAAAGGAGACACCATGATAAAACCTATAGAGAAATTACGGGTGTCGTCCCTTCCTTTCTGGATACTCTCTGCACGGCAGCTTTGCGATCTGGAGTTGATCCTTAACGGGGCCTTCTCCCCGTTGACGGGCTTTTTGGGCGAAGACGACTATGCCTGCGTTGTTCGCCATATGAGATTGACTTCTGGCGCCCTTTGGCCAATTCCCATTACATTGGATATCCCGCAAACTCTGGCCCTCGAGCTGACGCTGGGCGCGGAGCTGGCTCTGCGTGACCCGGAAGGCGTTACGCTTGCCGTACTGACCGTTGATTCAATCTACCAACCCGACCATGACATCGAAGCGCTAGAGGTACTGGGTACCCTCGACAGGGGCCACCCCGGCGTAGCGGCGTTGTATCGCCAGCATCGTTTCAATGTCGGCGGCCGCCTTAAAAAAGTTGAACCCATTACACATTATGATTTTACTGACTTGCGTTTGTCGCCCATTCAAGTCAGAGACGAGATAGCACGTCGCGGCTGGGAGACAGTCGTCGCCTTTCAGACACGTAATCCAATGCACCGTGCCCATGTGGAGTTAACGCAGCGAGCCATGAAACAGGTCAATGCTGCCTTGTTGCTACAGCCAGTAGTGGGACTGACCAAGCCTGACGACATTGATTATTACACCCGTGTCAGGTGCTACAAGCATGCACTCAAGTCTTACGCCCCCGACGTCGTTTTGCTGTCACTGCTGCCGCTGGCCATGCGTATGGGCGGCCCCCGCGAAGCAATTTGGCACGCCCTGATTCGCAAGAATTTTGGGGCGACGCATTTTATCGTGGGCCGTGATCACGCCGGACCTGGCAATGATATGCACGGCAAAGCGTTTTACGCCCCCTATGCCGCCCAAGAGATGGCATTGGAGCATGCGCAAGAAATCGGCCTTCATATTCTTGCCTTCGAGGAAATGTTGTATCTCGCGCAAGAGCAGCGTTATGTCCCTGCCTCGCAGGTGCCGCCTGGCGCAGATGTGCTGAGCTTGTCGGGAACAGCCATCAGGGAAAAGCTGGCCAGCGGTGCCGAGATTCCAAATTGGTTCAGTGCACCCGATATCGTGGCAGAACTACGTCAGTCTTATCGTCCGAAACAGCAGCAAGGATTTGTCCTCTTCTTTACAGGACTGTCTGGCGCTGGCAAATCGACGATCGCCAATGGCGTTGCCGTGCGACTGCGCGAAGGAGGAGGACGCGTCGTCAGCTTGCTGGATGGCGATGTTGTCAGACAAAAACTCTCCAAGGGCCTGGGCTTTTCAAAAGCAGACCGTGAGACCAATGTCGAACGTATTGGCTTTGTGGCGGTAGAGATCGCTCGGGCCGGTGGTGTCGCGCTGTGCGCGTGCATTTCACCCTACGCAAGCACACGCCAGGTATGCCGAGAGTTGGCCATGGATCATAAGACGGCCTTTTTTGAGATCTACCTGGCTACGAATTTGGAGGTCTGCGAGCAGCGTGATCGCAAGGGCTTGTATGCCAAAGCGCGGGCCGGGGAATTAAAGGGTATGACCGGTATTGATGCTCCCTACGAACCGCCTCTTTGTCCCGACTTGCAGATTGATACCGCATGTTTAAGTGTGAACCAGTCGGTGGAGTTGATTATTTCCAGCCTGATCAAGCTGGGCTATCTCCCCCACCACTCATGAACCCTGAGGAGAAGGATGTGAACATCACTAATAAACAGGTGTCCGACGGCAACGCACGTCCAAGGCCCATATTGATGATTCCATTACGTCGGTGCGGTAGTCACGCGTTGCGGCTACGCCTCAATCTTAATCCACAGTTCCATTCACCTTATCCAGTACACATCGCTGATTTCATGCCGGTTGTTCCCCTGTACGGTGACCTTGCAGATGACAATGCCTACTTTCGCATGGTGGTCGATGTCGTCGGCCTGCAGGCGGCAAGCATAGTCAAATGGCCAGGCGCCTCCTTCGATCCGATCGATATCTTCGAGAGGGTCCGCTACGAGGAACCACGAAGTGTGCATCGAATCGTTTGGGAGCTGCTGCTACGCTCCGCAGAACAGCATCAAGCGCAAGTAGTAATGGACAAGTCTCTCGACAATGTGCACTACGCTCATGAACTGATGCAAACGTTTCCACATATGCTACTTCTCAATGTCGTGCGAGATCCACGCGCTCAAGTTGCGTCGATGAACCGCGCAATCATTCATGACTTCGACACGTTGATTAACACGCAGACATGGGTTGCTGCGCATCGTGCAGCCCAGTCCTTGATCGAGCGATACCCGGAGCGCGTGCTGACAATACGTTATGAGGATTTTCTTCTTGATCAAGAGGCTACGCTTAAACGGATATGCCATTTCTTCGGCATTCATTTTTTGGACAAAATGCTGGAGATTTCCGAATCACAGGAGGCAAGACAGATCTCACAGATATCGGCGCTTTGGTCATCAAACTGCTTTCCACCTATTGCTGCGAACATCGACAAATTTAAAGTACAACTGAAAACTCATGAAATCGAAATTATCGAGACCTTGGCAAAGGAGTTCATGTTGCGATATGGATATGAGCTGATGACGGACGCTGATTTTGCATTTGACTCCCACATGCTGGTGACCGCCACTGAACGCTCAAATGATGCCAAGGGACTTGCGTGGCGAGAGTTAGAGCAGAGGAATTTCCAAGACTACATTTTGCGCCAGTACCGTGCGGACTACCTGGCTTCTGTGCGCGGCCGGCTCGAACGAAGGATAATCACATCTGCTCCATCCCTACAGGGGCGGTCATAAAGGTTCGGTAATCATGATGATTGCCCCACCCCACCGTCGCTTGCCAATGCAGAGCGGCAGCGGAGCTGCTTTTACCTCATTGGTTCCGGCCCGCAGGTTTCAGTTCCCTTGGGGGCTTGGCCGAGGCACACCCGCAAATATTCCATGCGTTGGTAAACGCGAACGGACGTTAACTGTATGACTCTTCGTAAACTCGCACCAAAACGGCCTTCCACCCGGGTTCGAAACTTGGCTGCCACCGTCCTCTGGCTCCTGGTCTGCACGGGCTGCGCTGTCCAGGAAGCCAGCCATGCCGCAACTTCTAAGGCAGTGACTCCCGGCAAGCAGGTGGCATGGCCAAGTGCTGAGCTGGTTGATTCGCTACGCGCGTCACCAGAGCGATGGTCCGCACTACGTGCGACGTGCGATCGGAACCTTGACTACACCCCTCATCCAGTCGCTGATTTCACACCGCCACCGCACTATGTCGATCGGGCAGGCGAGCAACGCATCGCCAAGTCACTGGGAGACGACGGCCACACCGCCTATCGTGAGGCGCTGTGTTTCGCGCTGAGCGGCGATCGGCGATACGCGCAAACGAGTGAGCGCATACTCGATGCGTGGGCGGCAGGCGTGCAACACATAGACCGCGGGCAAGGTGCCGCCGATTTCAACTTCACATTTCCCGAGTATGTGTTGGCCGCGGCGATGCTTCGTGCCGACAGTCAGTGGCATGACGCTACGTTCAAGAGCTTCCTGCGCGAACGAGTGCTGCCCCTTTCGGTAGCATCGCGATCAAACAACTTTGGCAATTGGGGGGTGCTGCTTGAAGCAAGCAGTGCCGCCTATCTCAATGACCGCCGCCTCATGGAGCAGGCAATAAGTCGCTGGCGCGCCCTGATGCTCAGTCAAGTGTCGTCAGATGGATCAATGGCGGCTGAAATCTGTCGGAGCAACACAACGGATTGGTGTGGCGGACCCGATAAAGGGGTAAACGGCCTTGCGTATACACACTATACGTTGCTGCCCACGACACTGGCGGCGGAAGTCTTGCGCAATGAGGGTTTCAACGTTTATGCGAGCAACGCTGGCCAGCAACTTGCCTTGGCCTATGCAAGGGCAGCGGGCTGGACCTTGCATCCGGAAACCTTCCCTTACTACGCCAGCAACGGTGGGCACCTGAATGGTGTGCGCAACGCGGCATATTTTCGGATTTTGCAGCGCAGGGTTCCCCGTACTGACGGCGGTGTTGCCATTCACCAGGGTAATCTCGGAATGGATGGATACGAAATCGCCTTGTTGTATGGAGAGGTTCAGTAAGTCGTTGCCCTACCCTCATGCCATCGACGAGGAACGCTTCCCATGCCCTGGAGTTCGCCAAAGAGCAGGCCGAACGTCGGATGCAGTATGCATCGGGGTTTTCTGGTAGGTCATGAGTAGCAAATACGGGGGGCTATCCCCCTCCAAGACACAGCAAAACACTCCAGTTGGTATCAAAATTGGTATCAGCTGGTGAGCCCTCCTCCGGCGTCCTGCCGACCGTACACCACCCAATATCCTACAGCTCGTCGCCCGATCTTCTCCTGAGTGAAAACCATCAGCAGCATAGTCACTGTTCGACTAGGCTCAATCTCTCAACAGGAGCCAAGCCATGAAAAACAAGGATCAGGATCAGCTCTACTCCGCTCTCTATCATTTAAATCTAACGCAGCTTGCTATTGGTTCAGCCCTTGAAGACCTGACAGCATTGATTGAGCAGATCAGTTGCCTCGAATCACCGATGTCAACGTCTCTAAGGCGTCAATTATCGACTATTGAGCGAAACTCCGATCGCTCCTGTGAAGCTATCTATTCGCTCATCAGCTCGCGCCAAAAACCCGAAGCGCTCTGGTCACCCCATACCCATACCCGCTAGCCACCATTTTTTCGCCTCATGCTCACAAATCAATACTTGGGCAGTAACTCGACGCTCGCGAACGCGCGCCCTCGAGTCTAAGGACAGGACGCAATGCTCACAAAAAAAGCCTCAATTTTTGCCGCCGAATGGACCGATGCCAAGCTCAAGGTCGGTCATGTAGTCCTATTCGTTTCGGTGGTGTGCATTTCATTAATAGCGATCAGCACCTGGGGAGTCTTCAACTCTCTGGAATATCACCTGCACGACAAAGAGACCGAGATGTCAAATCTCTCCAAGACTTTGTCATCCAATATCGAGGCGGCTCTCACCCAGGCTGATTCAGTGCTTTTAGGAGTGAAAGAGCGCCTGGAGTCTGAAGGTAGCGATGCGGAAAATTTAAAAAAACTAGATGAGTTACTTAAAATTCAACAAAAACGCCTACCTCAAATACACGGTTTTTTTATCTATGATGAACAAGGGCGCTGGTTACTGAACTCGAACGATATAATCCCAGCTGGCGCAAACAACTCAGATCGCGATTATTTTATTTACCATCGCGACCATGCCGACCTCGTTCCTTATATTGGCCCTTCGATACGTAGTCGCTCAACAAATGAATGGATCATGACTATATCACGCCGAATCAATCATCCTGACGGGAGTTTCGCCGGGGTAACGATAGCTACGATCTACCTTAACTATTTTCTCGGCCTTTACGATGGTGTAGATATGGGGGCAAACGGCCTCATCAACCTGGCAACATCAAGCGGAAGTATTATAGTACGTAAACCATTCCGCGATTCAGACGTCGGACTTAACATATCAAATGGATCAATCTTCCCCATACTAAAACCGGACATGAGTTCAGGCACTGCAACCATAAACTCATTTATAGACGGAGTAGAGCGGGTCATCGGTTTTCGCCGCATTAATGGATACCCGCTTATAGTCATCGCGGCATTTGACAGAAACGAAATACTTGCTGATTGGCGAAGCGAATCCCTTGCCAGTTTAATCATATCTTCAACATTGCTAACAATTCTTAGCTTCATAGGTTACCGACTTATCAAACTCATGAGCCAGCAGATTCAAGTGCAAAGAGAATTGCAGGCATCCCAAAGAAACTACATCGAAGTCAATAAAACCCTCGGATTAATGGCCTTCGAAGATGGGCTCACAGGGCTTGCCAACCGACGTCAATTTGATTTTTTCATAGAGACTGAAATTACTCGAATAAAGCGCAGGCTAGACGGCACAGCACTCATCATGATCGACGTTGACCTTTTCAAGAATTACAACGATCACTACGGCCACACACAAGGTGACGAGTGCCTGAAGGCCGTGAGTGCCATAATTAAAAAGCACGCAAATCGAATCGGCGATCTTGCCGCCAGATACGGCGGCGAAGAATTTGCCATTGTGCTTCCAAATACAGATTATGTCGGGGCTTTCCTGCTAGCCGAAAAGATCCGACTCGATTTAGAGCAAAGCAAAATACAACATACTAAATCGCCGCTAGGGGTGGTCACTATCAGCATTGGAGTTAGCGCGCTTTCTGGAGCGGAAATTGATACTCCCAAAAGCTTGGTAGACACTGCGGATAAAGCGCTGTACATCGCCAAATCGAGCGGGAGAAACAGAACAGTTATTTCAGACTAGTTTTTGCATCATGTCAGTTTTGCTTCGCCCCCACATCAACAAAGCAATTGTTCACCGGACCACTTCTTTGACGTACGCCTGACACGCCGCCAGCGCAATCAGTCCCTGGTCACCGGCGTCGGTGATGCCAATAACTCGTTGAGCATGCGCCGGGGCAAGTCATGGGCGCGCTCCGCCATGATCCACGCTTCCGCCGCCGGTATTGGTTTTGTACGGAGATGAGCAGCCCCGCACTCAGCTATGCTGAAATCTCCACTGGAGGACTTTGCCAAACCGCGCCATTACGCCAATCGACGGGTGGTATGAGTGGGTAGATGAAGGTGGCCCCAAGAAACAGCCCTACCTTATCCGGCGCCGAGATGGTGCCCCTGCCTTCTGTGCCTCCATCGGCCAATTTCCCGACAGCGATGAAGGCCCTGGAGAGCATGACGGGTTTGTGATCATCACCGCCGGCCAGTGGTGCTTGCACCGGAGCTGGCGCGGGAGTGGCTGGTCCTGGTCACGCCAAAGGAGCGCGCCGAGCAGATGGTGCTGGACCAAGGCGAATCTGCCGATGTGTTTGAGTGGTTCAGAGTCGGACTTAAGGTAGGTAATGTACTAAATCAAGGAGCAGAGCTAATAAGGCGAGAAAACTGATAAAGATTCGTAGAACCCAAAAACGCCCACAAGGATGAATAAAAATGATTTCAGTATATACAATTGGACATGGATTTGAGCATACAGGAAAGCAAATAAACACGGAGCGCTGTACAGTTTATAAATTTGTCCCGTCCGGTTTTATGCATGACGGGCGGAATAACAAAAAAATAATTGACGGTGGTTATGATGCATTGATGAACAGCGATACCTCCTCCCCAGATACAGAGTTAGCGTCGAGAGCAAAGACCGTAGCTGGCGGGGTTAATCCAGAAGGGGCCGCCTCTTTTGGATCAGAGGCAATGATGTTCTATAAATACCCTCCGGGTCATGCCATGAACGAGATGTACGGAGTCACAACAATAGACACATACAAAGACAAGTTCTCGGAAACATTTGGCCCATCCGCAAATGATCAAAAGTCAGAAGCGTACATTTCACTGACAACAGAAAACACCGGAACCCTTTACAGAAGCACAGTAGACCCAAGCAAATATTACTTTGTGGGCACGCTAAACCCTAAAGAAACAAGATCCCACTTCAAATTATCAAGCTTAATTAAAGGCCTCCAAGCATACTTCATCAACGAAGAAATAAAAATCCATTGGACATGCTGCCGAGTCCATATACCACTGGACAAAGTAAGCGACACAGAAATAAGGAGCTGGATAACATCCGAACTATAACAATGTGGCTATTGTAATTAAATCATCAATTACAATAGCCACACCAGTAAGCAGATGCCACGCCCACAAAATTTCGTGAGCAAGGAGTGCGGCATTTACTGATGTATTCATGCAGCCCCAGCTACTTGGACGTAGACAATTCTTTAACGAAGGACTGGCAAGCCTGCAGCGCGATCAGTCCCTGGTCGCCGGAGTCGGTGATCCCGATAATTCGTTGAGCATGTGCTGGGTCAAGTCGGGCGCGCGCTCCTCCATGAACCACGCCGCCGGCGCCGGTAGCGGTTGGCACTGCGCAACTACCGGCTGAATCCGCTGCGTCGATAAGGACTGACAGCCGTAGATCGGAAGTAGCCCAACCGGAAACGGTGCTTTGATCAACCTTGAGCTTTTCAGCGGCCTCCTGGGTGCCGAAGAAGGCAACAAGGTCCTTATAAATACTTTTCATGCTGCCTCTCCATACGGGAATACCCATATGATATGGTTATGGGAATGCCGATTTGCAGGAGTACGGGAGCGCCCGTAATACTTCGCGGATGGAATTTAAAGAACGACTCAAAGCCGCCCGTCGACACGCCAAGCTCAATCAGACTGAGCTCGCCGAACGCGCAGGCCTCACGCAGACCTCAATCTCCGACCTCAATCTCCGACCTCGAGCGTGGGAAATCGAAGGCGACAGCCTTTGCTGCCCAGATCGCCTCTGTGTGCGGCGTTTCGCCGATGTGGCTCGCTGAAGGAGTCGGCGACATGCTCAATGCCACCCCAGACGGGCGTATCCAGCCAAGCGTGTCGATGTCAGACATCTGCCCTTGGGACGACAACACTCCTCTCGATGACGACGAGGTCTACGTTCCTTTCCTGCGCGAAGTGGAACTGGCCGCCGGCTCAGGCCGGTTCGTGATCGAAGAAAGCGACAGCGCCAGGCTGCGCTTCTTCAAGAAAGACCTCCGGCACAACAACGTGCAATTCAGCAACGCAAAGTGCGTGGTCGTCAGCGGTAACAGCATGCTGCCGGTGCTGCGCGATGGCGCGACCGTGGGCATCCACGTCGGCAAGAGCTCGCTGGGCGATATCGTCGATGGCGACATGTACGCGATCGCCCACCACGGCCAGCTCCGCGTAAAGCAGCTCTACCGCCTCCCTAGTGGCATCCGTCTGCGCAGCTTCAACCGTGACGAGCATCCGGACGAGGACTACACCTTCGCTGAGATTCAGGATCAGCACATCGCGATTTTGGGACATGTGTTCTGGTGGGGAATGTTTACCCGCTAAAATTTGAAAGACAAAGCAATGCCCTGCAGAAGGGTTACTGAAATGCCGAAGAAACTGCCGGAAGGTAAAGTAGCAGCGACCGCTGCTGAAATTGAGCACTCTATCCAGGCCCTGAACAAAATGGCTGAACGCCTTTGGGGTGATGGCCGGGAATCTGAGGCCAAAGCCCTCCTCGATGCCTTGGATGCATTAAACCGGGCCCTCGATCGAATCAGGATTGGAGAGAGTCGCAGGGTTGCGACCCTTCATTAAAGCTTACGAGTCAGTCGGCGCGACGTAGATTTGCAGGAGGTTCCATGCCCTTCACCAAACCCAATCAAGAGCTGCGCCGTGAGCTCAAGGACGTGGCGTCTAGTCTTGAGCAAGCCGCAAGTGAAGTGCTCAGCCTCACCAAGGGCTGCCAGGGCGAAGAGGTGACAGCCGTCCTGAAGCTTATTGCAAAGCTGTATGAGGATGCGGATCGGCTTGCTGCGCTTGCTGATGAGGTGAAGGCGGGAAAGATTGTGCGGGGCAAGCCAGTATAGTTTTTGAACTAAGACGCCAATCAAACCCCGGCCCTATACCAAACCTTCTGTTTCTGCTCTGTCATACCTTCGTCACATCCACCAAGCACAATGCGGTCAGCCAAAGGGATTTGGCTCCATCTATAGAGAGCCCGCCAACTGCGGGCTTTTTCATTCCAGCGTTTCGTCGCCCCGCCTTGGCCGCCACCAACCTGATCTACACTGAGATCAGCTGACGGATCAGCGCCCCTTCGACAGAGAGCCCGCCACCTGCGGGCTTTTTGTTAGTAGTCGTCTGCGTGCCCTCACGGTGACGCCTTCTGTCGGAAGTCTGAGAACTATAGACAAGGCTATGCGTCCTAATTCATGCAAACCCTCCCCCAATCGGTGGAAGCAATCATGCTTTTGAAGAAGACGAATCTCGTTAGCTGTGATGACATGCGTAATGATGCTGGCCGCAGCGCCTTTACTCCCAATGTCCTCTGCCTATGCAAAAAGTGGTGGCGGTGGTAACAGCGCAGGTCACGGCAGCAGTAGCAGCGGAGAGGGAGTAGGTCATTCTGCCGATGCTGACAGCAATGGCCGTAGCGAAGGCCAAGAAGTCGATCATGACGGTAGAGCCGTCAGGGATCACGGCATCAGTGGCCATCACACTGGCCGCACTCGTAATGACAGCAAAGGCCATGGCGTGGCTACTTCCGGGATTGCCCACTCCAAAACAACGCACGGACTTACAAAGGCCACTGCGATCTCAACGACCACACCAGGAGATCACAACTCAAAGGGCCTGAGTAAAGCGACTACTTCCAGCACCAAACAAGATCAGTAAGCCCAACCCTTACTGACGTACGAGCGTTTCCATGCTCTCGTGCGATGCAGAGAGCCCGCCATGTGTGGGCTTTTTGTTGCCTGCCCTCCCCAGCTGCTACGTTTTCGATTCTTCGAATGAAACCGACCCATGCCTGATCAATACCCCTCCCCGACTGAGGCAACCCACTCGAGCCACAGAGCTCGCTACCTCTCGACCTGCCTCAGTGAGCAATATCACGATGAGACAGTTTTTCAGGAGCGCTTCCGGCTACTTGAACCAGAGCTTCTAGCAATTCTTCGGTGTGGTTTATTGACTCGCGAATTTCATCAAATGCCTCGTCGAGAGCCTGCTCAATAGCAAGCACTGGCGTACCACGCAGCGTCTCTTGAATCTCAAGCTCGTCCCGCTTGAACTGCGATAGGCTGGCGCGCAACCCCTCTAATCGAAGAGATATCTGTGAGATATGGTATTGGCGGCGCTGAACCATGATGCTTCTCCTGCTGAGCTCCCATACCTATTTAGAACTCTGTCTGCAAAGAGATGTTCAGCATTTCCTGACCAAAGGATTCGATCACGGCAAAAGTTCTTTAGGAATTTAATACAGATTCGAATCCCCCACTTCCTTCCGCCCTTGCCAAAATATGGCAGGATACAAATACTGTATATGCATACAGTAAAAGCGCGAAGCGCACATTGCATTTGTCTACATCCGCGGCAAGTAAACCCAGAAATTCTTATGAGCTTGTCGGTCGACGCATCCAGCAACTAATTGCGGCGCCCAGCGTCCAGGAGGAACAAGCCATTGTCGTATCCAGGCGCAAGGACGAAAGCCCGGAAGTATGGCAGCAGGTAATGCTGGCTGAGCGCATCTCAACCTTTGCAGCCAGCGACCGGCTGCGCGAGATCATCGACGCCAACGTCGAGAAGATGTTCAAGGACCTGGCCATCACCAACCACCGAGAAATGCTCGGTTGTTCAACTCAACTCAGAGGATACGACCATGGAATAAACACCTCACCCGAACTGTTCCTCATGAACACGGCGGGCGCGTCACGTAGGAAGGTAAGCCCGGTTCGCCGGGCTTTTCATTGTCGAAACCAGTCGCATGCCCTTCCCCTCGCCCAACGGCAAATATCGGGATGACAAGGGCAGCCGAGTGTTTTCAGCAACCAAACAGTTGGAGGCAATCATGAAAACCGCACCAATCCAAAATGCCCATAAGCCCCGTCCCGACGTCCACGATTGCGCGAAGGGGCGGATGCATGACCCTGCAGCCAGGAAAGTCGTTACCACTATGCCGGGCGGGTATATCGCCTAACGCACACCGCCGATCTGGAGGCGATCATGAACGCAGCATTGAAAATTTGTCAGGCTTTTCACGATGCGCAGTTGCCTCCTGGGGTATGCGACACCGAAGAAGAGCACGAATGGCTAGAGCATGCCGCCGAGCAACTGGTATGCGGCTCTGACATAACGTTGAAGTGGCGCTTCGCCGGCTGAAAGGTGCTGGAGCACTGAAAGAGCTACCTTATGTCTTTCCGCCATCTAAGATGAGCGAGCACATCAAGCAAACCTCAGACCTGCACCATCAGTGGCGACCAGCCCTGGAAAAGCTGAGTATCCGCTACCGTCCGCCATATAACTGTCGTCATACGTATGCGACAATATGCATAATGTCTGGCATGAACCCCGCATTCATATCACAGCAGCTCGGCCATAGCGTGCAGATGTTGCTGTCGACCTATGCCCGCTGGATAAACTCAAGCTCCGATTGGAGCGAGCTGGAAAAACTGAAAATTGGTATCAAATCGGTATCAGCAGAACCCAGCCTCAGCTAAGTTATTGATAGGTAAGCTCTTTGATCTCCACAGCAAATATCACGATGCAGTTCGGCGCCAAGCCGTTGTTCGAGAACGTTTCGGTCAAATTTGGTGCTGGTAACCGCTATGGCCTGATCGGCGCCAACGGTTGCGGCAAGTCGACCTTCATGAAAATCCTCGGCGGCGACCTCGATCCGTCCGGCGGCCAGGTCATGCTCGAGCCGAACGTGCGTCTGGGTAAACTGCGCCAGGACCAGTTCGCCTACGAAGAATTCAGCGTGCTCGACACCGTGATCATGGGTCACGAAGAGCTGTGGAAGGTCAAGGCCGAGCGTGACCGCATCTACTCGCTGCCGGAAATGACCGAAGAAGACGGCATGGCGGTCGCGGAGCTGGAAACCGATTTCGCCGAGATGGACGGCTACACCGCCGAATCCCGCGCCGGTGAATTGCTGCTGGGCCTGGGTATCGGCATCGAGCAACACAATGGCCCGATGAGCGAAGTCTCGCCCGGCTGGAAACTCCGCGTCCTGCTGGCTCAGGCACTGTTCTCCGATCCGGAAGTCCTGCTGCTCGACGAACCGACGAACCACCTGGACATCAACACCATCCGCTGGCTGGAAAACATCCTGACCCAGCGCTCCAGCCTGATGATCATCATCTCCCACGACCGTCACTTCCTGAACAGCGTCTGCACCCACATGGCGGACCTGGACTACGGCGAGCTGCGCCTGTTCCCGGGCAACTATGACGAGTACATGACCGTGGCGACCCAGTCCCGCGAGCAGTTGCTGTCGGACAACGCCAAGAAGAAAGCGCAGATCTCCGAGCTGCAATCCTTCGTCAGCCGCTTCTCGGCCAACGCCTCGAAAGCCAAGCAGGCCACTTCCCGCGCCAAGCAGATCGACAAGATCCAGCTGGCCGAAGTCAAGCCGTCGAGCCGCGTCAGCCCGTTCATCCGCTTCGACCAGACCAAAAAGCTCCATCGCCAGGCAGTGATTGTCGAGCGTATGGCCAAGGGCTTTGACGGCAAGACCCTGTTCAAGGACTTCAGCTTCACCGTTGAAGCCGGCGAGCGCGTGGCGATCATCGGTCCGAACGGGATCGGCAAGACCACCCTGTTGCGCACCCTGGTCAACGAACTGACTCCGGACGCAGGTACCGTCAAGTGGACCGAAGCGGCCGAACTGGGCTACTACGCCCAGGATCACGCGTCGGACTTCGAAGACGAATCCAACCTGTTCGACTGGATGGGCCGCTGGACCAAGGAAGGCGAGCAAGTGGTTCGCGGCACCCTGGGCCGCATGCTGTTCTCCAACGACGAGATCCTCAAGTCGGTCAAGGTGATCTCCGGTGGTGAGCAAGGCCGTATGTTGTTCGGCAAGCTGATCCTGCAAAAGCCGAACGTGCTGATCATGGACGAACCGACCAACCACTTGGACATGGAATCCATCGAAGCGCTGAACCTGGCGCTGGAAAACTACCCGGGAACGCTGATCTTCGTCAGCCACGACCGTGAGTTCGTATCGTCCCTGGCTACTCGAATCATCGAGCTGAGCCCAAGCGGCGTGATCGACTTCAGCGGCACCTACGATGACTACCTGCGTAGCCAGGGCGTAGTGTTCTAAAAGCAGCCTTAAGCTTTCAGCTGCATGCTCCAAGTAAAAGCCCCGTCCATGTGACGGGGCTTTTGCGTTTTCGGTTACAAGATGCGATAGAGCAAACTCTCGATCCGCACCCGACTGACCCGACGCAGAAACTTGCTCACCGCCGGTGGGTACTCCAGCAAGGTTTCCAGTTGCTGATAGCGCTCAATGCGGCTGGTGTTGCGCATGATCTGCGCCAATTCGCTGCGCCGGGGTTCCTGCAATTCACCTTTGGGATCATCGATCAGCAAAGCGTTCTCCAGGTCCAGGCGGAACGCACGCGGGTTGAGGTTGTTGCCGGTCAACAAGGTGTAGCGCTCGTCGATCCACATGCCTTTGAGGTGATAGGTGTTGTCACCGTCGCGCCACAGATGCAGGTTCAACTGACCGCTGTCGATCACCCGCTGGTGGCGCTTGGCAAAGCGTCGCAGGCTGATTTCGTAGAGATACGGTAACGCTGCGATCACCTTGAACGGCTCGCTCGGCGGGATATAGAAGTCGTTGGCGGTCTTGTCGCCGACAATGATGTCGATCCTCACCCCGCGTGCCAGTGCACGGTTGATCTCACGGGTTACCGGCAATGGCAGGTTGAAATACGGCGTGCAGATGGTCAGCTGATGGTGAGCGCTGGCAATCAGTTCACAGATGACCCGGCTCAACACATTATTTTTACCGACCCCGAGCAGCGGGCTCACTGACAGACCGCCCTTGACCAGCGTTCCCGCCGTAGTGTCGTACGTCGCGTGCTTGAGGCGGCTGCGCAGGTCGCCGATATCGTTGCGCAGGCTGCGCGTGGTCGGCAGGTTCGGTGTGTCGAGACGGTGCACGGCTTTGGAAGCGATCAACCCGTGCTGCACCAGGTGTTGCATGGAGTCGGCCAGTGCGCGGTTGTGCAGCAGGTGATAACGATCGAAACGGTATTTGTCGAATTTGTGCAGATAGACGTTGTTCAGGCTGGCGCCGCTGTAAATCACACTGTCATCGATCACGAAGCCTTTCAAGTGCAACACACCGAACAGCTCGCGAGTCTGCACCGGCACGCCATACACCGGCACTTCGCTGGCGTGTTCGCGGGTCTGTTGCTGATACCACGCCGAGTTGCCAGGCTGCTTGCCGGCGCCGATCAAACCGCGCTGCGCCCGCAGCCAGTCAACCACGACCACCACGTCCAGTTCCGGGCGCGCCGCTTTAGCGGCGTGCAAGGCATCGAGGATTTCCTGGCCCGCTTCGTCGTGTTGCAGATAGAGCGCGACGATATAGATGCGCTGGGTCGCCTGAGCGATCTTCTCCAACAGGCAACGACGAAACTCGGCGGCGCCAGAAAGGATGGAGACCGCATCGGCGGTCAGCGGAAAACTGCGCAGCTTGGGCAGTAGAGAGCGTTTGAAAAGCGACGGCATAGGGCTCGCAAAAGGGTCGAATCCGAAGAACCCGAGAGCTTACACCATGTGTGGCGAGGGGGCTTGCCCCCCGTGGACTGCATAGCTGCCGAAAATGCCGAGAATGTGGTTTCTGATTTACCGCTCACTATTCTTTTGGACCCGCTTCACGGCCGAACGCGGCCTCGCGGGCTCGGCAGCTGCTACGGGTGTTTATGCTTGACGTCACAACCTCAGTCGCGGGCTACAGCGCCTTGCGTTGCGGCCTACACTTGCGCCAGAATCCGCCGGCTTGTGCGTCTTGGGCCTGACCCCTATTGTTTCCGTGTCGCTGTCACTTCAGCGGCACGGGCTTGGCGGCCCGGTATTGAATGCGTGCAACAACGCCCCACAACATGATTGACGGCACTTTTGGGTGCCTGCTCTCCTGTGTCATGGCGGGTTGCCCAAGGATCCCTTCGGGGATGCCGGCATTTTTACGCTTTGAGCCGGTCCGCCAAACTTGTGTAACCCGCCACCCAATCTGCTTGGCGGCAGACGGTGGTAACTCACAATGACAAAGCGAGGTTCACCATGTTCAAAGCCACCCCCAATCCCCCCGAAACCGATCCGGTTTCCCCCTACGCCTCCCTCGATTCAAAAGAACTCCACGCCGCCGCGCACCGTGCGCTCGATCACTACCTGGTGCTACCTGAGACCAAGGCATTGCTAGCCGACCGACGCCCCGGCTGCATTTTCGTCATCGCCCCCGACGTCGACAGCGAAACCCTGCTGGCCCACGCCTGCGAAACCCTCGCCTCGGCCAATGTCATGGCCAGCGATCTGGCTTTCGACCTCGAAGGCCCCAAGCGCAATACCGCACTGGCGATTCAGCAGATGATCTCGCTGGCTGAACTGGCGGTGAATCGCGCACTGGATCACCTCGACCCACCGGACTCGCCGGAGTAGCAGACAAGCGCCAGGCCCCCCGTAGCAGCCGTCGAGCCAGCGAGGCTGCGTTCGAGGACGCAGTCCTCGCCAATCCTGTGCACGCGGTTTACCTGAAAGAACGCGCTGCCTGAATTTACGACCGCTTCGCGGCCGAACGCAGCCTCGCGGGCTCGGCAGCTGCTACGGGCCGGACTCGCCGCAGTAGCGGACCAACGCGCTGATCGTTCCCATGCGCGTGGGAACGATCATGTCAGGTATTAGAGCGGTCGCAGGGGGCGGCGGTTATGGGTAAGATGGCGCCCTGCCTTAACCTCTCTGCCCCGCCGAATAAGTCGACCTCATGCCTTTCGAACTCAGCGTAGACCTCACCACTCTGGCCATTTTGGCCATCGTCGCGTTCATTGCCGGTTTCATCGATGCCATTGCCGGCGGTGGCGGTCTGCTGACCACCCCGGCGCTGCTCACCGCCGGCCTGCCGCCGCATCTGGTGCTGGGCACTAACAAGCTCAGCTCGACCTTCGGCTCTGCCACCGCCAGTTTCACCTTCTACCGACGCAAGCTGTTCCACCCCAAGCAGTGGATGCACGCGATTATCGGGACCCTGGTGGGTGCACTCACCGGCGCGATCGTTGCGCACTACCTGCCGGCTGAATGGCTGAACAAGATGCTCCCGGTGATCGTCTTCGCCTGTGGCGTGTATCTGCTGTTTGGCGGCACACCGAAAGCACCGCTGGACAGCGACGCACCGATCAAGAAGAAGTGGCAGTCGAGTCAGGGTTTCAGTCTGGGCTTCTACGACGGCGTGGCCGGTCCCGGCACTGGGGCGTTCTGGACCGTCAGCAGCCTGCTGCTCTACCCCATCGATCTGGTCAAGGCCAGCGGCGTTGCGCGCAGCATGAACTTCGTCAGCAACATCGCAGCGCTGTCGGTGTTCATGTTTTCCGGGCAAGTGGACTGGATCATCGGCCTGAGCATGGGCCTGTCGGTGATGGTCGGCGCGTTCTTTGGTGCACGCACCGCCATCAGCGGTGGGGCGAAGTTCATTCGCCCGGTGTTCATCACCGTGGTGCTGGGCTTGACTGTGCGTCTAGCCTGGCAACACTGGTTCAGCGTGGCCTAAGCGCCGCGCTACATAGACGTCGATCAGGTAGCGGGCAATCGAGCGCGACGCCGGCAACGGCGGCAGCGCATGGATGTTGAACCACTGGGCGTCTTCAATCTCATCGACTTGCGGCACGATCTCGCCGCCGGCGTACTCGGCATGAAAGCCGAGCATCATTGAATGCGGGAACGGCCAGCACTGGCTGCCCAGGTACTGGATGTTCCTGACCTCGATCTGCACCTCTTCGCGCACTTCACGAATCAGGCAATCCTCGGCCGACTCGCCGGGCTCGGCAAAGCCTGCCAGGGTGCTGTAGACACCGGCGACAAAGCGCGGCGAGCGTGCCAGCAGGACTTCGTCGCCACGGGTGATCAACACGATCATGCTCGGCGAAATCCGTGGGTAGCTGCGCAAATCACAAGGTTCGCAGTACATCGCCCGCTCACGCGGCAGCTGCGTCATGCGCTGGCCACAGTTGCCACAAAACCGGTGTTCGCGCGCCCAGGTGCCGATTTGCGCGGCATACCCCAGCACCTTGTAGAGCGTGTGATCGCCCTCGAGCATGAACGCTCGCAGGCCTTTCCAGTTGCAGCCCGACACCTCGCTGGACGCCTTGAGCTCCAGCAAATACACCGGCTCGCCATCCAGGTAACCGATGCCGTGCTCAGCGAGAATCGACAGGTCCTGACGTTTCAACCATTCCCGTGGAAACAGCGCGCCATTGTCGTCAAACAAAAAACCTTCAGGGCTGCGGGCCACGGCCCAGCCACCCGTCAGGTCGGTGTCGAGTACTGCAGTGGTCCAGCGTGAGTTCATGTGTGCTCAGTCCAGAAATTCGGGTTTCTGCTTGCTCATCGATGCCGCCATGGCGACCCGCAGGTCGGTGGATTGCAGCATCGCGGCGTTCCAGGTTGCGATGTATTCCAGGCCATCGTTGATGCTGTGATCGCGCATGTAGCTGATCATCTCTTTGGTCCCGGCAATCGCGATCGGCGATTTTGCCGCAATTTCACGGGCAATGCCCATCACCCCATCCAGCAGGCTGGCCGTGTCCGGATAGATACGGTTGACCAGGCCAATGCTACGCGCTTCCTCGGCGCCAAAGGTGCGACCAGTGTATGCCAGTTCGCGCAGCATGCCGTCACCGATGATCCGCGGCAAGCGCTGTAAGGTGCCAACGTCGGCGGCCATGCCCATGTCGATTTCCTTGATCGAGAATTGCGCGTCTTCAGCGGCATAACGCATGTCGCAGGCGGAAATCAGGTCGATGGCGCCGCCCAGGCAATAGCCCTGAATCGCCGCCAGCACCGGTTTGCGACAGTTGTCGACCGCGTTGAACGAAGCTTGCAACGCCAGGATCTTGCGCCGTAGCAGACGCGCATTGCGGCCCACGTCCTTGCCCATTTCATTGGCCACCGAAGCCAGCATCATCAAATCGATGCCCGAAGAGAAATGCTTGCCGGCACCGCTGATCACCACTGCGCGAACTTCATCGGTATCGTCGATCCACTGGAAGATTTCGATGATTTCAGTCCAGAACACCGCGTTCATCGCATTGATCTTTTCCGGGCGGTTGATCTGCACATGGGCGATGTTGTCGGTCAGTTCGACACGAAAGGCTTGGTATTCGGACATGGCAGTGATCCTTGCTGGCGCTGTAAATGAGGCCAGAACTATAACAAGTCATCACGCGTGGCTGTAAGGCAGTGCATCGGCCAAAAGCGGGACTGAACGTTCGCAGTCCACGCTGGCGTCTACACTGGCAGGGTCAGGCCTTTACTCAAACAACGTAGACGATCAAAAAAGGTTGTCGTCATGACACTGCCCTATGATCCAGGCCGCAGAGCGCTCTACAAACCCGAAGAGCGAGCAAGCATTTTTACTTCGCCCGCCGTAGATGACCTGCAACTGTGCACCGAAGCCTCCCGATTGGCGTACGTGCGTTTCGAGCAATCGACGGCAGCGCGCGCAAGGCTGTCGAACGCACTGGCGCTGGCCGGGTTCAGTCATGGACTTGAGCACTTTATCGATGTCCCCACCGACGGTGCCGGCTACGGCGTCATGAGCGATCCCAAGGGCACCGCATTGGTGGTGTTTCGGGGCACTCAACCGGATCACTTGCTGGATCTGGTTACCAATATTCAGTTTCTCCTTGAACGCTGGGATCTGTGCAACGGTCGCGGTCACGTCCACCATGGATTCAAGATGACCGCATTAGGTCTCTGGGAGCCGGTATCGACATGGCTTGCCGGACCAGCCAGCTCCCGCAGCCGCCTGATCATTTGCGGCCACAGCCTGGGCGCGGCAATCGCCACGCTGCTGGCCAAACCGGCGAATGCCGACCTGCTGGTGACCCTCGGTTCCCCCAAGGTCGGTGACACGACCTTCGTTGCCAGTTTCACCGAACTGCAAAGCATCCGGATCGTTGACTGCTGCGACCTGGTAACCACCGTACCGCCTGATTTTCTCGGCTATCAGCACACTGGACAACTGCACTACATTGACTTCAATGGTCTTGTTCACCCGACGCCCGGCCAGCCGTTCATGGATCAGGACCAGCAACTGGGCGAGCAGTATTACAACGCCCACTACAAGACACCGCCAGGAAACGGCAACGTCATAAACCGGCGCCTGGCTGACCATGCGCCGTTCAATTATGTCCGGGCGTTCTGGTAAGGCGACTCAAGCCGTCAGGATCGGCCTTGACCCGAGACGCTTTCTTTCAGCGGTTGAGCGCGAGTCCCATCGACAGTAGCTCTTTTCTGAGCAGTGGAGGCTCGACAGCGACCAGCCCTGTCTGACAGTCGACCTGCAATAGACAGCTAAGCTTGTGTTGGCTGACCACAGGTTCGACCAGAAAGTAGCTCTTTGCCTCACCGATGCTGATGACGTTGAGTATCCAGTCATCCCCTTGTGCATCGAGCCATCGGCTCATCGCCAGTCGGTGCTGTTGTACAAGGGCCTCAGCGTTCCAAACCGCCATCTGCGCGAACACCTGGGGCAGATTGCTCTGCGGCCGCATTATTTTCAGGTCCGCGGCCAGGGCCATGGGCAGGTCAGCTTCAATCGCCGCCTGACATTCGAGAAAGTAACGTTCAGGCCAGTCCGACGCCAACCCTGCGAGCGACCTCAGAACCTCAAAGGCCCTGAGATCCTCATCAGTGCTGTACAGCCCGGTGAAACACAGGGTGTTATCCAGAATCGCCGTGGCCAGCAGCGCCGCACTCTGCGCGCAGATGTGAGGCAGCAGGCCCGAGTTTTCCCAGCGCTTGAAAACCTGAGTCGCTGCCGCACCGATCTGCCGAATGTCAGCATTCGGCCCCAAGGTTTCGGCCCAATAGGCCTCGAAGCCAGGATGATGATCAATCACCTCCACCACACGATCGAGCTTCACCACCGGGTCGAAGTGGTGATAGTCAGACACGTCCATCACCACAAATTCGTCATCGGGTCGCGGGGTGTAATCATCAAAGTGTTTGTTCCACCCCAACACCGTTGCCGAAACACTGGCGTTGGGCCGCGCACTGCTCACGGCCCGGGCATCGACACCGGTGAGATTCAGCCATTCGGCATAAGCGATACAGCACGCATAAGCATCGATATCCAGATAGGCCGAACCGGAGGTCACCACCCTCATGACAGGTCTACCGCCAGCCTGTGGTGCCGCTCACTTGGGCAAGGCAAGCCCGGGGCGTGCGCGAAACGGTAAATCGACATCACATGTCCTTAACATCCATATCCACATTACGTAACAGGGCGTCCACCCTGCTGCAGTTGTTACCTGATACTTCAGGCGGCGCAAAATCTCACAGAGACATGACGAAAATGTGACGAAACGATAGGGGTATTGAAGTGCCTGTTCGGATGGAGAGGCTTTATGCCCCTCCCCCCACACTCGGCGAGACCTCAGGCCGCCAACTGACCACTGGCAATCGCCGCCGAGGCCGCTAGCATCGCCCGCAACAACACCGCACAACCGGCCGCCAGATCATCCGGCGCGGCGTTTTCGATTTCGTTGTGGCTGATGCCGCCCTCGCAGGGGACGAAGATCATCCCGGCCGGCCCCAGTTCGGCGAGGAAAATCGCGTCATGCCCTGCCCCGCTGACGATGTCCATGTGCGACAGCCCAAGACCTTGCGCCGCGCCACGCACTGCCTCGATGCAACCCTTGTCGAAATACAGCGGCGGGAAGTCGGCAGTCGGGGTCAGTTCGAAGGTCAGGCCGTGCTCATCGCACGTGGTATCGATCACCTGCCGCACCTCAGCGATCATTGAGTCCAGCCGTGCCGGTTCCAGATGACGGAAGTCCAGGGTCATGCGTACTTCGCCAGGGATCACGTTGCGCGAACCCGGATAGGCTTGCAGGCAACCGACGGTGCCACAGGCGTGAGGTTGATGAGCAAGGGCGGTGCGGTTCACCGCTGCGACGACAGCGGCGGCGCCGACCAACGCGTCCTTGCGCAAATGCATCGGTGTTGGCCCCGCGTGGGCCTCGACGCCGCGTAGTTTCAGGTCGAACCATTTCTGCCCCAGCGCGCCCATCACCACGCCAACGGTTTTGCGCTCGTCTTCTAGAATCGGCCCTTGCTCGATGTGCGCTTCAAAGTAGGCACCGACCGCGTGGCCACTGACCTTGCGTGGGCCGGCATAACCGATGGCGTTCAGCGCATCACCCACGGTCACACCGTCAGCGTCGGTCTTGGCCAGGGTTTCTTCCAAGGTGAATTTTTCGGCAAACACCCCGGAACCCATCATGCACGGGGCGAAGCGCGAGCCTTCTTCGTTGGTCCAGACCACCACTTCCAGCGGCGCTTCGGTTTCCACGCCAAGGTCGTTGAGGGTGCGCAGCACTTCGACGCCGGCCAGCACACCGAAGCAGCCGTCGAACTTGCCGCCGGTGGGTTGGGTGTCGATATGGCTGCCGGTCATCACCGGTGGCAGCTGCGGATTGCGCCCGGCGCGGCGGGCGAAGATGTTGCCGACCGCATCGATCGTCACGCTGCACCCGGCCTCCTTGCACCACTGCACGAACAGGTCGCGGGCTTGGCGGTCGAGGTCGGTCAGGGCCAGGCGACAAACGCCGCCCTTGACCGTGGCGCCGAGTTTGGCGAGTTCCATGAGCGACTGCCAGAGTCGGTCGCGGTTGATGTGCTGATGGCTGGACTGCAGAACGTCTACGGCTGCGTTCATGGTGATCTCCTCAGGCTATTTTTATGGGTTTCTTCAGGCATTTCCTTGGTGCTTTTGAGGCATCATCGCGAGCAAGCTCGCTCCCACATGGGTTTTGTGAGCACTGGATATCTACTGTGGGAGCGAGCCTGCTCGCGATGAGGCCATCCGTCACACCGCAGATTTAGCAACAGACGGACTTGTTCGCATCGTGCACAACCCGTAATACATCAGGCCGCCAAGCGCCGAGCCAGTAAACCAACCGTAGCTGTAGAACCAGCTGAAGGCATCGCTGCCCAGCGACAGCAAGGTCAACACCACCGGCACGCCGAAGGCGATGAAGCCGTTCCAGTTCCACGCCGGGTACACGTCATCGCGGTACAGCCCCGCCAGATCCAGTTGTTGTTTCTTGATCAGGAAATAGTCCACCACCATGATCCCGGCAATTGGCCCGAGCAGGCTCGAATAGCCGAGCAACCAGTTGGAATAGACCGTTTCCAGGCTGACATTGGAGACGATCAAGCCAAGTTTTTTCAGCAGTTCGTGGCCCATCAGCGCCAGCCCTACCAGACCGGTCAGCATCACCGCTTTGGTGCGGTTGATGACTTTGGGGGCGAGGTTCTGAAAGTCATTGGTCGGCGAAACGATATTGGCCGCAGTGTTGGTCGACAGCGTGGCGATGATGATCAACGCCATGGCGACCGCCACCCAGACCGGGCTCTGGATATGCCCGATCAGACTGACCGGATCCGAGACGGTCACGCCCACCAGTTTCGCCGACGCAGCGGTCATCACCACACCCAGCGAGGCGAACAGGAACATGGTCAGCGGCAAGCCGAAAATCTGCCCGAGGATCTGGTCCTTCTGGCTTTTCGCGTAGCGGCTGAAGTCCGGAATGTTCAGCGACAAAGTCGCCCAGAAACCGACCATCGCGGTCAACCCGGCGAGGAAGTAACTGGTCACACTGGCGCCTTCAGGGCGTTTCGGTGGTTGAGCCAGCAACTCGGTCAGCGACACATTCGGCATCGCCCAGACCAGCAAGCCCAACCCCACCAGAACCAGCAGCGGCGCAGAGAGCGTTTCCAGCCATTTGATCGACTCGGCTCCACGCAGCACCACCCACAGGTTCAGCGTCCAGAACACCATGAAGCCAATAACTTCGCCAGTGCCACCGAGGGATTTCCAGCCCTCGAAGATCGAGCCAAGAAACAGGTGAATCGCCAGCCCGCCAAACATTGTTTGAATGCCAAACCAGCCGCACGCTACCAGCGCACGGATCAGACACGGCACGTTGGAGCCGATCACCCCGAAGGATGAACGCAGCAATACCGGAAACGGAATCCCGTACTTGGTACCGGCAAAGGCGTTGAGGGTCAGCGGAATCAGCACAATGACGTTGGCCAGCAAAATCGCCAGCAGCGCCTCACCCACCGTCAAGCCAAAGTACGCGGTGAGCACGCCGCCGAGGGTATAGGTCGGCACGCAAACCGACATGCCGATCCACAGCGCAGTGATGTGCCATTTGTTCCAGGTTCGTTCGTGCACCTTGGTCGGCGCAATGTCGTGGTTGTACCGGGGACTGTCGAGGACGTCGCTGCCGGCGTCCAGTTCGTACAACCCTTCGCGCTCGGTGACGTGCGATCTGTTCTGCTGCATGGCCGCTCCACTGTTCTTTTGATTATTTTGCTCATCGGGCTGGCCAGCAGTTGGACCGCGAGCCGGCGATGGCCGGAGAACTTACGACTTTTACCGACCAGCCAAGGTGTCAGCGGCGGCAATTATTTTGTATTTTTTCTATCAGCCACAGGCGCACCTCAAATAGCTGATTTCACATAGGAAATCTTGACCATATTTCGATCCTGTCAAGCTCGTCAAAATGACGAGAGGCCTCACCGCCTTGCCGTTTTCTACTTTTATTCGTTTAATTTCAATTAGTTAATATCGATATAAGCTTATAAAAAATATTCTTGCCCAATCCGATATCTCCAGCTAGCGTTTATTCCTGACAGCGCTGACAGGAATACAACTTCCTTAGCCTGCTACATATAAAAACTTTAGAACCGGCAAAAGCCGGTCAAGCCTGCGAGGAACTCGGAATGTCTCTGTTGATCCGTGGCGCCACCGTTGTTACCCATGATGAAAGTTATCGCGCTGATGTCCTGTGCGCCGACGGCGTGATCAAAGCCATCGGCAATAACCTCGATACACCCGCAGGCTGTGAAGTACTCGACGGCAGCGGTCAGTACCTGATGCCCGGCGGCATCGACCCGCACACGCACATGCAACTGCCCTTCATGGGCACCGTGGCCAGCGAAGACTTTTTCAGCGGCACGGCGGCAGGTCTGGCCGGCGGTACCACCTCGATCATCGACTTCGTGATTCCCAATCCACAGCAGTCGCTGCTGGAGGCCTTTCATCAGTGGCGCGGCTGGGCCGAAAAGTCAGCGTCCGATTACGGTTTTCACGTCGCCATCACCTGGTGGAGCGAACAGGTTCGCGAGGAAATGGCCGAGCTGGTACGCCTGCACGGGGTCAACAGTTTCAAGCATTTCATGGCTTACAAGAATGCGATCATGGCCGCCGACGATACCCTCGTGGCAAGTTTCGAACGCTGCCTGGAACTCGGCGCAGTACCAACCGTGCATGCGGAAAACGGCGAGCTGGTCTATCACCTGCAACGCAAGCTGATGGCTCAAGGTATCACCGGCCCTGAAGCGCACCCACTGTCGCGACCCTCCCAGGTGGAAGGCGAAGCCGCGAGCCGGGCGATTCGGATCGCTGAGACTCTTGGCACGCCGCTGTACCTGGTTCACGTCTCGACCAAGGAAGCACTCGACGAAATTACTTACGCCCGCAGCAAGGGCCAACCGGTCTACGGCGAAGTGCTGGCCGGGCACTTGCTGCTGGATGACAGCGTCTACCAGCACCCGGACTGGCAAACCGCTGCCGGTTACGTGATGAGCCCGCCCTTCCGTCCGCGCGGCCATCAGGAAGCACTTTGGCGTGGATTGCAATCAGGCAACCTGCACACCACCGCCACTGACCACTGCTGTTTCTGCGCGGAACAAAAAGCCGCTGGCCGTGACGACTTCAGCAAGATCCCCAACGGCACCGCCGGCATCGAAGACCGCATGGCGGTGCTCTGGGATGAAGGGGTCAACACCGGGCGCCTGTCGATGCAGGATTTCGTCGCGCTGACCTCCACCAACACCGCAAAAATCTTCAACCTCTACCCGCGCAAAGGCTCGATCCGCGTCGGCGCCGATGCCGACCTGGTGCTCTGGGACCCGCAAGGTACGCGCACCATCTCTGCCAAGACCCATCACCAAAACGTCGACTTCAATATCTTTGAAGGCAAGACCGTACGCGGCGTGCCCAGCCACACCATCAGCCAGGGTCGACTGGTCTGGGCCGACGGCGACCTGCGCGCCGAACGGGGTGCCGGACGCTACATCGAACGCCCGGCCTACCCGGCGGTGTTCGATTTGTTGAGCAAGCGGGCCGAGTTGCACAAGCCGACAGCTGTGAAACGCTGAAAGCGGCCATCGGCCTATCGCGAGCAGGCTCGCTCCCACATTTGAAATGCGTTCCCGTGTGGGAGCGAGCCTGCTCGCGATAGCGTCGTCACTGACAACAAAAAAACAATGCCCATCAGAGGCAGTACCTCAAATAACCGTGAGGCCAACACCGTGATCAAGACGCTGAACCACTTGCCCCGTCCCGTTGAGGATGCGGCTACTCTCGCCGGCCATTTCACCGATCTGGCACCGCCGCTCAACGACCGTCAGGCGCATCTGGAAGCCTCGCGGTGCCTGTATTGCTACGACGCGCCGTGCGTCAACGCGTGCCCGAGCGAGATCGACATCCCGTCGTTCATTCGCAACATCCATCAAGAAAACGTCCAGGGCGCGGCACAAAAGATTCTCTCGGCGAACATTCTCGGCGGCAGTTGCGCCCGGGTCTGTCCGACAGAAATCCTCTGCCAGCATGCCTGCGTGCGCAACAACGCCGAGGAATGCGCGCCCGTGTTGATCGGGCTGTTGCAGCGCTACGCCATCGACAACGCGCACTTCACGGAGCACCCGTTCAAACGCGCAGCGGCTTCTGGTAAACGGATCGCCGTGGTCGGCGCCGGGCCAGCCGGATTGTCCTGCGCTCATCGCAGCGCCATGCATGGTCACGACGTGGTGATTTTCGAAGCTCGGGAAAAGGCCGGTGGCCTTAACGAGTACGGAATAGCCAAGTACAAACTGGTGGATGACTTTGCCCAGCATGAGCTGGATTTCCTGCTGGAAATCGGCGGCATCGAAATCCGCCATGGGCAAAAACTGGGCGAGAACCTGAGCCTCAGCGAACTGCACCAGCAGTTCGATGCGGTGTTTCTCGGCCTCGGTCTGGCCGCCAGCAAACAGCTGGGGCTGACCGACGAAGACGCCCCTGGGCTGCTGGCCGCCACCGATTACATCCGTGAACTGCGCCAGGCCGACGACCTGACACAACTGCCGCTGGCCGAGCATTGCATTGTCCTCGGCGCCGGCAACACCGCGATCGACATGGCCGTGCAAATGGCCCGCCTCGGTGCGCGCGACGTCAATCTGGTGTACCGCCGGGGTCTTGAGGACATGGGCGCGACCGGTCATGAGCAAGACATCGCCAAGGCCAATCAGGTACGGCTGATGACCTGGGCCCAGCCACAGGAAGTTTTACTCGACGATAAAGGCCAGGTGCGCGGCATGCGTTTCGCCCGTACGCGCATGGAAAGCGGTCGACTGATCAGCACCGGGGAAACCTTCGAACTGGTCGCCGATGCAATCTTCAAAGCCATCGGCCAGCGCTTCGACGACCGCGCGCTGAGTGACCCGCTGGCCCGCGAGCTGAAACGCCAGGGCGAGCGAATTCAGGTAGACGAGCAGATGCGTACCAGCATCCCCGGCGTGTATGCCGGTGGCGATTGCACCAGCCTCGATCAGGACCTCACCGTGCAGGCCGTGCAGCACGGCAAGCTGGCGGCTGAAGCGATCCATACCCAACTCATGCTCAATGTGGAGGCTGCGTAAATGGCCGATCTCTCGATTGTCTTCGCTGGCATCAAAGCCCCCAATCCATTCTGGCTGGCGTCCGCGCCGCCCACCGACAAGGCCTACAACGTGGTCCGCGCCTTCGAGGCCGGCTGGGGTGGGGTGGTCTGGAAAACCCTCGGCGAAGACCCGGCAGCGGTCAACGTCTCGTCACGCTACTCCGCACACTTTGGCGCTAACCGCGAAGTCATGGGCATCAACAACATCGAGCTGATTACCGACCGCTCGCTGGAAATCAACCTGCGGGAAATCACCCAGGTCAAAAAGGACTGGCCGGACCGCGCCATGATCGTTTCGCTGATGGTGCCCTGCGTCGAGGAATCCTGGAAAAATATCCTGCCGCTGGTAGAAGCCACCGGCGCCGATGGCATCGAGCTGAACTTCGGCTGCCCCCACGGCATGCCGGAACGGGGCATGGGTGCCGCGGTGGGCCAGGTGCCGGAATACGTCGAGCAAGTCACCCGCTGGTGCAAGACCTACTGTTCGCTGCCGGTGATCGTCAAACTCACGCCGAACATCACCGACATCCGCCTCGCCGCTCGGGCAGCCCACCGTGGCGGCGCCGATGCGGTGTCGCTGATCAACACCATCAATTCGATTACCAGCGTCGACCTCAACCGCATGGTTGCCCTGCCCATGGTTGGCAGCCAAAGCACCCACGGCGGCTACTGCGGTTCAGCGGTCAAACCGATTGCACTGAACATGGTCGCCGAAATCGCCCGCGACCCGCAGACCCAAGGTTTGCCCATCTGTGGCATCGGCGGTATCGGCAGTTGGCGTGACGCGGCGGAATTCATGGCACTGGGCAGTGGCGCGGTGCAGGTCTGCACGGCGGCGATGCTGCATGGCTTTCGGATTGTCGAGGAGATGAAAGACGGACTGTCGCGTTGGATGGACAGCCAAGGCTATTCAAGCGTGCAGGATTTTTCCGGGCGTGCGGTGGGCAATACCACGGACTGGAAGTACCTGGACATCAACTATCAAGTGATCGCCAAAATCGACCAGCAGGCCTGCATCGGCTGCGGCCGTTGCCACATCGCCTGCGAAGACACCTCACACCAGGCCATCGCCAGCCTGAAACAGCCGGACGGCACCCACAAATATGAGGTGATCGACGACGAATGCGTGGGCTGCAACCTGTGCCAGATCACCTGCCCCGTGCAGGACTGCATCGAGATGGTGCCTGTCGATAACGGGAAACCGTTTCTGGACTGGAACCATGATCCGAGGAATCCGTATCACGTGGCCAGTTGAGATCCGCGTCGCCTGATCGGACGCCATCGCGAGCAGGCTCGCTCCCACATGGGTTTTGTGAACACTGGGGATCCACTGTGGGAGCAGCCGGGCGGCGTTCCGTATGCTCGCGATGAGGCCAGTAGCCACACCGCCAACCTTACGGCTCCAACCCTATCCCCCGCAGAATCACGCTGGTCACAGTCTGCACCGCGCGCTCGAACTGCATGTCCGACAGCGCTTGATGGTCGTTGAGGATGTTGATCTGATGATCGAAGTCGGCGTAATGCTGGGTCGAGGCCCAGATCATGTACAGCAGGCTTGAAGGCTCTACTGGCAGGATGCGTTTGTCCTCCACCCATTGGCGAATTTTCGCTTCCTTCATCTTGGCCCAGTCGTACAGGCTGGCGTCCAGCGCCTCACCCAGCGTCGGCGCGCCGTGGATGATCTCATTAGCCCAGACTTTCGAGCCGTAAGGCCGGCTACGGGAATGATTCATCTTGGCGCGGATGTAACTGCTAAGCACCACCCGTGGGTCATCGAACATCTCGAAGCACAACGCGTCCTGCTTCCAGACCTCCAGCAAATCGAACAGCACCGCGCTGTACAGCTCGCTTTTGGTGCTGAAGTAGTAATGCAGATTGGAGCGCGGCAGTTGCACTTCTTTAGCGATGTCGGCCATCGCCGTGCTGCCAAAACCTTTCTCGGCGAAGACCTTCTCGGCGGCCAGCAGGATTTTCTCGACGTTGCTGCGACGGATCTCGATCTTGTGATTGCCCATAAGGGCTCCCTGACAACTGCATCGACCAAGACTAGCATTCGCCACCTGCGAAACGAAACGTCGTACAGCGCGCGAGGCGAAGGTAAACTGACGCCTCTTCCAATCTGCCTGAAAGGGACTTAACGATGCAATTGAAGAAAACCCTGACCGCCGTCGCCCTGCTCGGCTCGCTGTTCGCCGCCTCCTCGGTGTTTGCCCATGCCCACCTGAAAAGCGCGACTCCGGCCGCCGACAGCAGCGTTGCCGCCCCCACCGAATTGCGCCTGGTGTTCTCCGAAGGGGTTGAGGCCAATTTCACCAAAGTCGATATCAGCAAGGACGGTGTGGCCGTTGCCGTGAAAAGCATCGCCACCGAAAGCGCCGATAAAAAGACCCTGGTCGTCACCCCCGCCGCACCTCTGACCGCCGGTAACTACAAGGTCGTATGGCACGCGGTGTCGGTCGACACCCATAAAAGCGATGGCAGCTACAGCTTCAAGGTGAGCCAGTAATCGATGTCGAGCGCGCTGGTCCTGTGCCGCTTCCTGCATTTCACCGTCGTGCTGATGCTGTTTGGGGCCTGTGTCTTCAGGCCCCTGCTGCTACGCCATGAGCCGCTGACCCAAGCGCTCGCGGCACTCGATCAACGCCTCGCCGGGCTGAGTCGGCTGCTGGCCGGATTTGCCTTGTTCACCGGGGTTTGCTGGCTGTTGCTGATTACTGCCAGCATGGCCGGCTCGCTCGATGGACCGTCACTGCGGCTGGTGCTGAGTAATACCTTCTTTGGCCAGGTCTGGAGTTGGCACCTGCTGTTCAACGTTCTGTTGTTGGCCTGTCTGCTAAGTCCGCTGAAAAATCTGTTCACCCTGCGCCTGGGCTTGAGCAGCCTGCTGCTGTTCACTCTGGCCCCGGTCGGCCACGGCGCCATGCTCGACGGCCTCAGTGGCCAGTTACTGATCCTCAACCAAGTGATTCACCTGACCTGCGTCGGTGCCTGGCTGGGTGGGTTGATGCTGCTGGTGATGATTCTGCTGCGCCCGGCCAGCCACGCTGTCGGTCCGATATTGCAACGCTTCAGCGGGATCGGTTATGGGTTGGTGGCGGGTTTACTGGTGACCGGCCTGATCAACGTCCGGGTGTTGACCGGAGCCTTCTGGCCGACACCACTGCTGTCGGGGTTCGCGCTGATTCTGCTGATCAAGGTGCTGTTGGTCAGCGCCATGCTTGGCCTGGCGCTGTTCAATCGCTTAAGCGTCAAGGACTGCGAACAACACCTGTCGACGCTGCGTATCAGTGTGATGCTGGAGTGGTTGCTGGGGGTAGCGGCCGTGGCGGCGGTTTCCCTGCTGGGTACGTTGCCGCCGATGGTGACCGGTAACTGATCGTTCCCCGATGGCAACGATCATCGGCACCTACGGATTGTCAGCGACGGCGTCACCCTTACCAGACGTATCGATACTCACCACCACCGACATCCCCGGCCGCAGGCGTTCGCTCTGCGCCTGGTCCGCGTCGACGGTGATGCGCACCGGCACGCGTTGGGCGATTTTGACGAAGTTGCCGGTGGCGTTGTCGGCTTGCAGCAGGCTGAACTCGGAACCGGTGGCCGGTGAAATGCGCTGTACCCGACCGTGAAATTTCTGGTGGTTCAGGGCATCGACGGTGAACGTAACCGGCTGGCCGATATGAATGTTGTTCATCTGGGTTTCTTTCATGTTGGCGATCACCCACAACTGACTCGGCACCAGTGCCATCAACTGCGCGCCAGAGTTGACGTAAGCGCCAAGGCGCACGCCGATCTGCCCGAGCTGACCGTCCTGCGGGGCGACTACCCGGGTGTTGGACAGATCGATCCGCGCCAGCTCAACCGCCGCTTCGGCGCTGACCACCGCCGCCTCCAGAGAGCCTCGATTGACGATCACTGTTTGCAGGTCCTGTCGGGCGATTTCCAGGCTGGCCTGGGCTTGCGCCACGGCGGCGATGGTTTGCGCATTGGCCGCGCGGGTAACATCCAGCTCACGCTTTGACACCGAACCGTCGCTGATCAACGCTTCGTTACGCCGCAGGTCCGCCGCGCTTTTTTGCACCTGGGCCTGGCTGTCGGTCAGCGCCGCCTGACGCAGTTTGATGGTCGCCTCGGCACTGTTGCGCTGCTGCACCGCATTGGCCAGTGCGGCTTTCTGCACCGCCAATTGCGCCAACGACTGGTCCAGACGTTGCTTGTAGATCCGGTCATCCAGCCGCACCAGCAGGTCGCCGGTCTTGACGAACTGGAAGTCCTGCACCGGCACTTCAAACACATAGCCACTGAGTTGCGGACCAATGATCGTCACCTGGCCGCGAACCAGCGCGTTTTCGGTGCTTTCAATGGCGCTGCCGAACGGTGGCAACTGCCAGGCATACAGCACGATCAACACCCCGATGATGGCAATCGCGGCAAAGCCCAGGGACGAGATGATCCGTACCGGCAACGAACGCGGCTCGGTGCCGGATGTTTTAGGCGGTGCCACGCCCTCGGGCATCGAGGCAATGGCATTGGTGGTTGTGGTGATAGGTTCGGTCATGAAGAAGAGGCACCGCTGGATTGAACGGAAGTCGGACTGACCGGCGCGGGAACGACAGCTTTGGTCGTGCTCAGCAGCCACAGGCTGCGAATGAAGATCCAGAGCATGGTCAGCATCGCGATCACCGCGATCAGCATGAACACGTCGTTGTAGGCCATGACATTCGCCTCCCGAGTCGCAGCCGCCGCCAGGGTGCGCATGCCCTGGGTGGTACGGGCCGACGGGTCGGCGATGGTCGACGCATAACTCGCGCTGCTGCCTTGCAGGCGGCTGAGCACTTGCGGGTCGATCAGGGTCAGGCGCTCGACGATATGACTGGAATGGAATTTCTCCCGGGCGATCTGGAACGTCCCCAACAGTGCGGCACCAATCAAGCCACCGAGGTTCTGGCAGATCCCGAACAGCACTGAAAAACTCACCAGGTTGCGCGGATTGGTCAACACATTGCGGGTGCCGAGCACCATGGTCGGCCCCAGGAAAAACGTCCCGCCAAAGGCCAGCAGAAACTGACTGAGGTACATGTTCTCCGGGCGTGTCAGATTGGTCGAGAAGCTGTCCATCACGGAACCGGTGGCCATCAGCGCCAGGGAAATGATCAACGGCATGAGCAGGTGCGAGGGATGGATGGTCAGCGCGCTGGTGGCAAGGCCAGCGACGCTGCCCAACAGCATGACCACGTAAAGGCTGTGCATCTGCTGGCTGCCCAGGTTCAGGGTTTGCAGCAAACCCACAGCCCCGGTCGACTGCTCGGTGAGCACCATGCGGATGAGGATCACCGCCAGTGCCAGGCGAATCATCACCCCGCTGCCCAGCCAGCGAGTCATCAGCATCGGGTTGCTGCGGTTATGTTCGATGGCCAGGCCCGCCATGATCAACACGATCGAGCCGGCCGAGGCAACGCCGATCCACGGTGCTTCGAGCCACCAGTCGATACGCCCTAACGACAATACGGCGCAGAGCAGCGCCACACCGCCCGCCAACAAGGTGAAGGTCAGGAAGTCGAGTTTTTCGAAGGTTTTGAAGCGGTCGCCCGGCGGCAACTTGAGCATGAACACGCAACCCAATGAGGTCAGCGCCATGCCCAACTCAAACAGGTAGAGCCCACGCCATTCGGCGATCTGCAACAGGTCTTCGGAGAACAGCCGGGCCAGTGGCAAGGCTAGCTGGGAAGTGCCCAAGCCCAGCACCAGCGCCTTCATCCGCCACTTCGCCGGGAAAGCCTGAACCATGTAATACAAACCCAGCGAACTCAGCGCCGCGCCGACCATGCCGTGGGCGGCGCGCACCGCAATCGCCGAACTCAGGTCGTTGACGAACAAATGGCCGAAGGTCACCAGCGCATACAGCACCAGGAACACTTCGGTGAACGCCCGCAGGCCGAACTGCTGACGAAACTTCACCAGCAGCAGGTTCATCGATACGTTGGTCATCACGTATGCCGCCGGCAGCCAGGCCATCTCGGCGGTCGTCGCTCCCAGCGCCCCTTGCAGGTAAGGCAGATTGGCGACCACCAACGCGTTGCCCAGGCCACCGGTCAACGCCACCAGCAACCCGACCAACGCATAAGCCAGGCGCTTGGGCGTCGGGTGCAATGGCGTCGACGGGGAGCCAGGCAGGCTTGGCCGTTCGTGGGGCTGCCAGTTGCGTGGGGCGTAGTGGTCCATTCAGTGGCCTTGTCATCGGTATAGAAGGCAGTAAACCTGAGCCAGAGATTTCTTGCCAGTTCACTGCACCGCAACCACTGATTTCAAGCCTTGAGCAGCATGTAACCGGCCACCACCAGGCAAACGCTGGCAAAACCCACTTGAAGTGCCCGCGCCGGAACCCGGGCACACAGCCGGCGGCCAACCAGCATGCCGACGATGCTGGCAACAATGAACCCCGCACCCAAGGCATCGATGGTCACACCGGCATGAAAGGCACCCACCACCCCGATCGCCGAGATCAAACTGATGACCATCAGGGACGTGGCGACGATGCCGCGCATCTGTACGTCAGTCAGTTGCTTGAATGCCGGGACGATCAGGAAACCGCCACCGACCCCGAGCAGCCCTGACACCACCCCGGTCACCGCGCCCAGCGCCGCCAGGGTGGCGGTGCATTTGGCGGTCCAGGAAAAGCGTCCGGTCTGTTGATCGAGCATGCAGTTCTTCTGGCCCCAGTTGGCGTGGCCATGATCGCTCGGCCCAGGCTCCTGTTTTTCTCGCCGCAGCATCCGCCAGGCCACCATGAGCATCAGCAGACTGAACAGGATCATCAGGACTTTTTCCGGCAACTGATGGGCGAAGTAGATCCCCAGCGGAGAAAACACCGCACCCAATAAGGCAATCAACAATGCCGCACGGTAGCGCACCAGCCCATGACGCAAGCCATCGATGGCGCCGACCGCCGCCGCACTGCCCACCGCAAACAGCGCCACCGGCGCCGCGTGGGTCATGCTCCAGCCCAACCCGAGTACCAGGGCCGGCACCGCAAGAATACCGCCACCGGCCCCGGTCAACCCCAGGACCAGGCCCATCACCACACCAAACAATGTCGCCAGCAGCATAGGGTTCTCTCAATCGACCTTGGACACACGGGTCAGCCACTCGCGACCTTTGAGCATGCCGTTCCAGTAAAACCACGGCAGCAAGGTCGCCTTGAGAAACCACGCCGAACGCCGCGCCACGGTCGGGTCGAGGGGAAAGGTCGGCAGCAACTTACCGGCGTAGCCGAACTCGGCGAGGATCACCTTGCCCTTCTCCACTGTCAGTGGGCAGGAACCATAGCCGTCGTACTTCAGCGGCAAGGGTTGCTGTTTGCGCAAGGCCAACAGATTCTGCGCGACCACGACGATTTGCTTGCGCACGGCGGCAGCAGTTTTGGCATTACTGGTGGAGCAGACATCGCCGAGGGCGAACACGTCCGGATAACGCACATGCTGCAAACTGTGGACGTCCACCTCACACCAGCCAGCGGCATCGGCCAGCGGACTGTGGCGGATGAAATCCGGGGACACCTGCGGTGGCACCACGTGCAACAGGTCGAATTTTTTCGCCTGCAACGTTACCGCGCCAGCCGCGTCCTTGACTTCGAACCAGGCGGTTTGCGCCGGCCCGTCGACCTTCACCAGGTTCGAGCTGAACGCCAGTCGCGCACGGTATTTCTCGATGTACTTCATCAACGGCGGGACAAAGGTCGCCACGCCGAACAACGCGGCACCGGCCAGGTTGAACTCGACATCGACGTTCTTCAGCACACCTTGTCTGAGCCAGTGATCACAGGACAGGTACAGCGCCTTTTGCGGCGCCCCGGCGCATTTGATCGGGATGGCCGGCTGGGTGAAGATCGCCTTGCCGCCGCGCAGGCCTTTGACCAGTTGCCAGGTGTAGGCCGCATGCTGATAGCTGTAGTTGGACGTGACACCGTGCTGCCCGAGGGTCTCTTGCAAGCCTTCGATTTTCTCCCAGGCCAGTCGTAGTCCAGGGCACACGATCAGGTGTTGATAGCTCACGTTGCGACCGTCATCGAGGGTCAGCAAGCGGCTCTCGGGGTCAATGTTGCTGACCGCAGCCTGTAACCACCGAGCCTGACGCGGCATCACCGCAGACATCGGCCGCACAGTGTTCTTGAGTTCATGGGCGCCGCCGCCGACCAGGGTCCAGGCCGGCTGGTAATAGTGCTGGGCGCTGGGTTCGATGACGGTGATGTTCAAGCCCGGATCGCGCTTGAGCAGGCTGGCGACGAAGCCGATACCGGCAGTACCGCCGCCTATCACCACGATGTCGGCACTGATGGTCTGGCCCCAGTGTTGATCGTTCATAGGTTATTCCTTGTGAGTGCACGGGCCTGTCATCAATTATTTCCTATGCCGCGTTGTTGTCTGGCCCGCTTTCAGACACAACCCGAAGGGCCGGGTCTGCTGTGGCGCAGGGCTGCGTTGCTCGGAGCTTATTTGGAATGACCAAACCACACTCCTCGCGCCTTGCCCTGCACCACAGCAGACCCGGCGCGGCAAAGGAAATAATTGATGACAGGCCCTCGGGTCGTTGCCCAAAAAAGCTCACGCCCAGCTTTTTATCACCGCGCCGCAATACAGGCCGGAGAGTGTTTTCATCACCTGAATCACTTCGTGGCTGGCCAGGCCATAGAAAATGTACTTGCCTTCACGCCGAGTGCTCACCAGCCCTTCGTCGCGCAAAATGCCCAACTGCTGGGACAGGGTCGGTTGACGCACGCCGGTCATGGTTTCCAGCTCGCCGACGTTGCGCTCGCCCTGCGTCAACTGGCAGAGGATCAGCAGGCGGTCTTCATTGGCCAACGCCTTGAGCAGCGCACAGGCCTTGGAGGCCGAGGCACGCAGTTGCGCCACTTCACCTTCGCTAAGACTGGATTGCATTTGCAGATAACCTGAGTCGTCATTTAAGCTGCGGACATTATGTTTAAACATAAACTGTTGCAACCCTTTGTGTCTTTCTGTCATCCAGCCAGGGCCCATCTCCATGCCAGCGTTGATCCAAGCCTTTCTTGACGACGCATCAAAGACCTACACCTATGTGATCTACGAACGCGACGGCGGCCCGTGCGCGATTGTCGACTCGGTGCTCGATTACGACCCGGCGTCCGGTCGAACCGCCACCACCCAGGCTGACCGGGTGATCACGTTCGTCCGTGAGCACCAACTGCACAGCCAATGGCTGCTGGAAACCCACGCCCATGCCGATCACCTGTCCGCCGCGCCTTACCTGCGCCGCGAACTGGGCGGCAAGATCGCCATCGGCCAATCCATCAGCAACGTGCAAGATGTGTTCAAGCGCCTGTTCAACCTTGAGCCGGAGTTTCGCAGCGACGGTTCGCAGTTCGATTATTTGTTCGCACCGGATGAGGAATTTGCCATCGGCAACCTCAAGGCCAAGGCACTGCATGTCCCAGGACACACCCCGGCGGACATGGCCTATGTGATCGACGATGAATTGATTCTGGTGGGCGACACGCTGTTCATGCCTGACGTCGGCACCGCTCGCTGCGACTTCCCCGGTGGCAACGCCAATCAGCTATTTGCTTCGATGCGCAAACTGCTGGCCTTCCCTGCCGACACCCGCCTTTACGTCTGCCACGACTACCCGCCCGCCGGCCGCACATCGCAATGCCAGACCACCGTTCGCGAGCAGCGCAACAGCAATATTCATGTGCATGACGGTATCGACGAAGCGGCGTTCGTCGAGATGCGCACCCGACGCGATGCCGGTTTGTGCATGCCGACGCTGATGCTGCCGGCGATTCAGGTGAATGTGCGGGCGGGGAACCTGCCGCCGGCGGAAGATAATGGCGTGGTTTACCTGAAGATTCCGCTGAATCAATTTTGACCCGAACACATCCCCCGTAGCAGCTGTCGAGCAGCGCGAGGCAGCGTTCGGCGGCGAAGCCGTCGCAAAACCAGCAACCGCTTTCTTTCAGGCAGACCGCGTCAACCGGATTACGACTGCTACGCAGCCGAACACAGGCTCGCGGGCTCGCCAGCTGCTACGAGAAGTGTGCAGCGCCTGCTCAAGGGACCAACACCCAACCTGTGGCGAGGGAGCTTGCTCCCGCTGGGCTGCGCAACTGCCCCAATATAGGCAACCGTGTTGATTGATCGTGTTTAGTTGGCCAGCGTCAAGCCATTCGCCGGCAACGGCAACGCAGTTTTGTAGCGCACCTGCTTGAGCGCAAAGCTTGAGCGGATGTTGGCAACACCAGGGACTTTGGTCAAAAAGTCCATCATGAAGCGCTCCAGCGACTGAATGGTCGGTACCAGTACGCGGATCAGGTAGTCCGGATCACCGGCCATCAGGTAGCACTCCATCCATAAACGCCGTCGTTAGGATCGTCGCGGCGGATTCAAGGGGCGGCAACTGCATAAACCAGCCCTTGACAATCCTTCTCAAGGGCTGGTTTATGCAGTTTGTGACGCAGATTATATCGCTAGGTTTGCTGTGGGACTTAATAAATCCGTCCCGAATGGCACTTACTTAACCTTCTTCGGGTGCCCATTCCTCCGTACCTCAGCCCTTGCCGATCGACGTGTTTGCATCAGCATGGGGTAAGGCTTGGGTCTTCGTTTTAAAGCACGGGGTTCTATCCTGTCAGGCCGGTTTCCGACACGTTTGCAGGCACTTAACTTGAGTAGGCTCAACAACTCATCGCCGTATTCGCCAACCCCGTACTGCCTCAATGCAAGGCACAGCTGAAGACTATGCTTGAAACTCAGCTCTCGCGGTAAACAATCAGCTAACCGCGCTGATTGGGCCATGATCATCCGAATCAGATTGTGCGCCAGCAGATAGATCCATAACTCTTTGACGGCCATGCCAGGTATCTTGCAGCTCAGCGTTTCAAGTCCCAATGTTGTCTTGAGATTGCGTAGATCCAGCTCAACATGCCATCGGCCCTTATACAGCGATTTGAGAGCTGCTTTCGGTACTTGCTGCGGGCAGCTCAAGGTCGTCACCAGGATTTTTCCACCGGTTTTCAGCTCACGTACTGTCAGTGTCTCTGGCGCATCGTCGTAATAGGTCTGACTCATCCAGTAAGGCCGCTGCTTGGGCTTTTTCAATTCAACCAAATGATCTTCCGACCCCAACGATTTCCCCAGTTGAAAATCAGTGCTACGTCGTCATGCGCCATATTGCTCGAACACCCCATCGACTCCACGACGTTGCAGTTCACACAACAAAAAATACGTCGCGTAGTAGGCATCGCCCAACACAATGTCACCTCGATTCAAGGTGTCGAGCATTGTTCAGAGCAGCGTCTGCTCATCGCCGCCTTTGCCTCGAAAACGCCCCAGCGAGGCGTCTAAAGCTGCTCCGCTGGCGAGGCAAATGATTCCCACCAAACGGCAGATGGGAAAGCCCAATCCGGCTTTTTGTCCACAAGATTGTGGATACGCCTCTTGGTTGGCCAGCGTATCCGGCATGGTGACCGTGGTGCCATCCACAAGACGCACAGGTCGTCCCATCCAGCGCCATGACGGCGGTGCCTTGTTGCTCATTGATGTGCCGGTGGAGCGCAACAAAGTCGAAACCATCTCTACTGGCAACCGTGCTCGGGCTTTGCAATAAGCCCCGGTATGAACGCTGCTGGGCTTTAAACCATCGCAGGAACGCTTGATCGACAAGTCATTCACAGCATTCTGGCAAGAGCGATCAGCATTCATCGCCTGGGCCAAAAACATCGACAGTGTTTCGGCTGGTGGGAACAGCCGCTGACGATGTTTGGGTATCGTTGACTCAACGCGTTGCAGTAGCTCTGGATCGATGAGCAGCTTGAAGAAGGCGTGAGCATTACCGTGGGTGGCGTGTTGACGAATGCGCTGCTGTTGATGCCTGACGATTTGACGTCTACGATTCACTCGGGCTGGTCCTTGCTCTGTGGGTGTGTGTTCGCAACTATCACCGTAGACCAAGGCCAGCCTTTTTTCATTTTTTTTCAGTCACATCAGCTAGTTAGCTGCTAAGTAAGTGCCATTCAAATCCGTCACCTTTGTTGCTTTCATTGTTTTGTGGTGCTTGAAATTACAAGCTAAACCACAAGTGCTCTAATAGGAGCGTAATTCGGCGCAGTATGAGCAATGTCCTCAGTGCCATTAAATAAGTGTACTGCTCTTACAACTCCTGATCCCGCAGAGGTAGAAGACCAAAAATTCCCGGCTGGACCAGCGTCTTGCCAGTCTGAATCTAGTCGATGCACCGTGTTATACGTCGTCCTAACCAGGATTAGTTCATCCCTGGTTAGAATTCGCCCTCTACTTGCCGCCGCCGCATAGGGTACTACCCCTGTAAAGGAGGCCGGCATTACATTTGAGACAATAACCTGACAGGACTTGGTTTGACTCGCACTATCCCGGACAGTAATTATTGCCACCCCATTGCCTCTGGAGGAAATGTTTCCATAGATATCTACTGCTGCAATGCCTGCATTACTTGACGAGTATGCATACGGGGGAATGCCTCCGCTTGCAACTCGTGAAATGTAAGTATTTTGTGGCCATACATAAATTACTTTATTTAGCAAAATTAACTGCCCATTGAGCGATATAGTGCTGGTGTCAAAAATCAACTCGCTGAGCACGGTCAAGATCCACGGGGCGGATGTCTGCCCCGCGCCATACAGCGCTTTGGCCGTCAGACTCCGTGCACCCGCCGCCACGGTAATGGTTGTGCTCCAGTTTCGGTCAGCGTCAACATCGACGGTAGCAATGACGTTGTTTCCATCCCGGATTTCCACCTGTTGCCCGGCCGTGGCGGTACCTGTGAGCGTGATACTGGTCGCTGTAGTGCTGCCACCATTCGGAATCTCAACCCCTCCACCGTTGACCGAGTTGATCGCTGGTCTCTCATCCACCAACACACTGACGGTATAAGTCTGTACGGGGAAGGTCGTTGCCGTTGCGTTGTCGGACACCCCGTCAAAGTTCACGCTAAATCTGATGGTCAGCACACTGCCATTTTTGAGCAGCTTCAACCAGGCCAGCGGCACAGGACTGCTGAACCCTGGCAACGTGGTATGTGGCTCACCTTTGCGATCGTCGAAAGTCACCGCTGTGCCATTGGCATCGATCCCTTCATAACGCAGCCAGACACACTGCCCAATCACCTGCAGCAGCCATTCGATCACCCACAGTCGATCACTGGCCTGCAGTTTGCTCACTTCCAGTTCGTTGCCGGTCGCGCCATCAATCGCCGGTGTCGGCAGCGCGGGATGGTTATCCGGGATCTTGCCGATGGAAACGGTCAGCTCCTGCGAGTCATACGGGGTGCCGTTACGGAACAGCACATAACGCAGTGTCACCACTTTGCCCAGGTTGGCCGCGATAAAGGCCTTGCTCAGCGGGAAATTGGCGCGGCTGTTGGTGTTAAGCGGCTTGGGCTGGAAGGTCGGGGAGCCCGCGCCGGGGGCGCCATTGACGATGAGCTGGACGGTGTCGCCCGGGCGAAACCCCAACACTTCCACCCGGCCCGTGGCACCTTGCCGGTTGGCCGGGTCCAGCGGGTCGAGCACGCCGTTGGCGGATTTGATCAGACTCGGTGGCAGCAGGTTCGGCAGCCCTTCACCGATCACCCGTGCGTTGGCGGTCCTGGAGGTGGCGATGATCACGCCATTTCGAATCAGTTGATAATTGACCCGCACGACACTGTTGGCGAGCACCTTGTCGTTGGGCACCAGAAGTACGCAGGGTTTCTTCTGGCCGAAGGGGTCGGTCTCGACAACCCCCGTGACTTGCACCACCACATCCGGCTGACCCGGCAACGTGGCAATGTAGGTGATGGCGATGCTGTCGCCTTTCTGGAAGCGGCCGTCGCCGGTCAGGATGACCACCGACAGGTCGTTGCTGCGCAGTTTTTCCAGGTCGATGGTGTTCGGGTCGTCGTTAGCGTCGTCGAGGATTTCGCGCAGGATGGGCGCCGGCAAGCGATTACCCCCCAGGTCGACATCGACGATTTGCGAGGCCGACCAGGGGTTGTTGGGGTCGGGGTTGTTGCCGAGCTGATCGGTGACCGTGTAGGAGAAATTAAACTGCGGATTGTCCCTGGCCTGTTCCAGGTCGGCGCGGGTGACGGTAAAACACACATGGGTCGGGGTGTCCGAACCCGGATCGGGCGGCGCGGGGGCCTCGCCCGGTGTGACCGTGTGGTAGACCGGGTAGCCGTTGCAGTTCAGCCAGATCCGGTCGTAGGCGCGGCAATAGGGGTAAGACACGCACACCTGGGCACTGACGAAGTCAGGGCCAACACCGTTCTTGATCGCGTCGGGCAGGATCAACTCCAGCTCGGAATGGCCTTCGACATTTGGAAAACGGTCCACGTTTCCCGGGCGGACGGCGTTGTACAACATCTCCAGCGGCGGCTCGGAGGTGCCCATGTTCTGGCTGCCGCGGGTTATGGTGCAGGTGAGGCGGTTGACGATCCCTGCCAGCAGCATTTTCTTGGGGATGTAAAGCGTGGTGATGCTGCTCGCGGTGTCGGTCTGCGTGCTGACGATGGCTGTTTGGCCATTCAGGTTGATCGAGACGGTATCGCCCGGCGCCTGATCCAGATAAGGATCTACGTCTACTCTGAGTCCCATGGGCGTCAGGTCATAAATGCGCAGCGAAACGCCAAGATGAGCCCCCTCCACTGGTTCTGTTGCGCCGGGGATCCTGGGTGGAAACAGGGCCAACACCGTGATGTCGAGCAGGTCGGATTGCAGGCTGGTCATGGTTGTACCCCTTGTCACGGTGAGGGCTGATGGGCGTTATCAGATACCGATAAGGAGGTTGCGGCTACTGTCAGAAGTACCAGGTTGGGGTGGGTTTGAGATGAGTGGTCGCAGACGGTCGACGGATCGTAGGCTCCACATGGGAGGCGTACCACTCGAGTATGTCAGCTCGTTAGCGTCAACCCATTCGCCGGCAACGGCAACGCAGTTTTGTAGCGCACCTGCTTGAGCGCAAAGCTCGAACGGATGTTGGCGACGCCCGGGACTTTGGTCAGAAAGTCCATCATGAAGCGCTCCAGCGACTGAATGGTCGGCACCAATACCCGGATCAGATAATCCGGGTCACCGGCCATCAGATAGCACTCCATCACCTCCGGACGGTTGGCAATCGCCGCCTCGAACTGCGCCAGCGCCTCTTCCACCTGCTTCTCCAGGCTGACGTGAATGAACACGTTGACGTGCAGCCCCAGCAATTCGGCGTCCAGCAGCGTGACCTGCTCGCGAATCAATCCCAGCTCTTCCATCGCCTTGACCCGGTTGAAGCACGGTGTCGGTGACAGGTTCACCGAGCGTGCGAGGTCGGCGTTGGTGATACGGGCGTTCTCCTGAAGGCTGTTGAGAATGCCGATATCCGTACGGTCCAGTTTGCGCATGAGACAAAACCACCTGCTTTTTATGTTTATGCAGAATTTTTATCCTCAAATGATCTCAAGCGCAACGAAACAGAGATAAATATTCTTCTGGGGCCGGCCTATGATTGTTGTAGGACAAAATTCCTTCTACCCGAAGGATGACTGTCAGCTCACTACAAGAAATTCACAAGATCGAGCGTAGAAAGCCATGACCCAACCGTACGAACCGTTGCGCCTGCACGTGCCTGAACCCTCGGGCCGTCCCGGCTGTAAAACTGACTTTTCCTACCTGCATCTGACTGACGCCGGTACGGTGCGCAAACCCCCAATCGACGTAGAGCCGGCCGACACCGCTGATCTGGCCAAGGGCCTGATTCGCGTGCTCGACGACCAGGGCAATGCCTTGGGTCCGTGGGCGGAAGGCGTGCCGATGGAGATTCTGCGTAAAGGCATGCGCGCCATGCTCAAGACGCGAATTTTCGACAACCGCATGGTGGTCGCCCAGCGTCAGAAGAAGATGTCGTTCTACATGCAAAGCCTCGGCGAAGAAGCCATCGGCAGCGCTCAGGCCCTGGCCCTGAACATCGACGACATGTGCTTCCCCACCTATCGCCAACAAAGCATCCTGATGGCCCGCGAAGTGCCGCTGGTGGACCTGATCTGCCAGTTGCTGTCCAACGAGCGCGATCCGCTGAAGGGCCGCCAGCTGCCGATCATGTACTCGGTGCGCGATCACGGTTTCTTCACCATCTCCGGCAACCTCGCCACCCAATTCGTACAAGGTGTGGGCTGGGGCATGGCTTCGGCGATCAAGGGCGATACCAAGATCGCTTCGGCCTGGATCGGCGACGGCGCCACCGCTGAATCGGACTTCCACACCGCCCTGACCTTCGCCCACGTGTACCGTGCGCCGGTGATCCTCAACGTGGTCAACAACCAGTGGGCGATCTCCACCTTCCAGGCGATTGCCGGTGGTGAAGCCACTACGTTCGCCGGCCGTGGCGTCGGCTGCGGCATCGCCTCCCTGCGGGTCGATGGCAACGATTTTGTCGCGGTCTACGCCGCCTCTGCCTGGGCCGCCGAGCGCGCCCGCCGCAACCTCGGCCCGACCATGATCGAATGGGTCACCTACCGTGCCGGTCCGCACTCGACGTCCGATGATCCATCCAAGTACCGCCCTGCCGACGACTGGAGCCACTTCCCACTCGGCGACCCGATTGCGCGCCTCAAGCAGCATCTGGTGAAAATCGGTCAGTGGTCCGAAGAGGAACACGTGGCCCTCAGCGCCGAACTCGAAGCCGAAGTGATCGCCGCGCAAAAAGAAGCCGAGCAGTACGGCACCCTCGCCGGTGGCCAGATTCCAAGCGCCGCGACCATGTTCGAAGACGTCTATAAAGAGATGCCGGAGCACTTGAAGCGCCAGCGTCAGGAGTTGGGGATCTGACATGAACGATCACAACAATAATATCGAGTTGGAAACCGCCATGACCACAACCACCATGACCATGATCCAGGCCCTGCGCTCGGCCATGGATGTGATGCTTGAGCGAGACGACAACGTCGTGGTGTTCGGCCAGGACGTCGGCTACTTCGGCGGCGTGTTCCGTTGCACCGAAGGCCTGCAAAACAAATACGGCACCTCGCGGGTGTTCGACGCGCCGATCTCCGAAAGCGGCATCGTCGGCGTCGCCGTGGGCATGGGTGCCTACGGTCTGCGCCCGGTGGCCGAGATTCAGTTCGCCGATTACGTCTACCCGGCGTCGGACCAGATCATTTCCGAAGCCGCACGCCTGCGCTATCGCTCGGCCGGCGAGTTCACTGCCCCGATGACCCTGCGCATGCCTTGCGGCGGTGGCATCTACGGTGGCCAGACCCACAGCCAGAGCATTGAAGCGATGTTCACCCAGGTCTGCGGCTTGCGCACGGTGATGCCGTCCAACCCCTACGACGCCAAAGGCCTGCTGATCGCCTCCATCGAAAACGATGACCCGGTGATCTTCCTTGAGCCAAAACGCCTGTACAACGGCCCGTTCGACGGCCACCACGACCGCCCGGTAACGCCGTGGTCGAAACACCCGGCCGCACAAGTGCCGGACGGTTACTACACCGTGCCGCTGGACGTCGCCGCCATTACCCGTCCGGGCAAGGACGTGACCATCCTGACCTACGGCACCACCGTGTATGTGTCGCAAGTCGCTGCTATCGAGGCCGGCATCGACGCCGAAGTCATCGACCTGCGCAGCCTGTGGCCATTGGACCTGGAAACCATCGTCAAGTCGGTGAAGAAAACCGGGCGCTGCGTGATCGTTCACGAAGCCACCCGCACCTGCGGTTTCGGCGCCGAACTGGTGTCGTTGGTTCAGGAACACTGCTTCCACTACCTGGAAGCGCCGATCGAGCGTGTGACCGGTTGGGACACTCCCTACCCGCATGCGCAGGAGTGGGCGTATTTCCCTGGTCCGTCCCGTGTGGGCGCGGCTTTGAAACGGGTTATGGAGGTCTGAGAATGGGCACGCACGTTATTAAAATGCCGGACATCGGCGAAGGCATTGCAGAAGTAGAACTGTCGGTGTGGCACGTCAAGGTCGGCGACATGGTCGTCGAAGATCAGGTACTGGCCGACGTCATGACCGACAAGGCAATGGTCGACATCCCGTCGCCGGTGCATGGCAAGGTCATCGCCCTCGGTGGTGTACCCGGCGAAGTCATGGCGGTGGGTAGCATCCTGATCAGCATCGAAGTCGAAGGCGCGGGCAACGTCAAAGAGTCCTCCCAGCCGGCTGCTCTGAAAGAAGTCAAAGAAGAGGCGCCGAAAGCCGCCGCCGTTGCTGCCCCCAAGGTTGAAACCGTGGTTGCCAGCAAACCTGCGCCAATCTCTCGCCCTGCGCCGCAAGCGCCGGTGGCTCGCGAGGCCGACGAACGCCCATTGGCCTCCCCGGCCGTGCGCAAACATGCACTCGACGCCGGCATTCAGTTGCGTCTGGTTCAGGGCACTGGCCCTGCCGGGCGGATTCTGCATGAAGACCTCGACGCGTATCTCGCCCACGGTCCATCCGTTACATCGACTGCCGGCACCGCATACGCCGAACGCAACGACGAACAGCAGATCCCGGTGATCGGCATGCGTCGCAAGATCGCCCAACGCATGCAGGACGCCACTCAGCGCGCTGCACACTTCAGTTACGTCGAAGAAATCGACGTCACCGCCGTGGAAGAACTGCGTGCGCACCTGAATGAAAAACACGGCGCCACTCGCGGCAAGCTGACCCTGTTGCCATTCCTGGTACGCGCCATGGTCGTTGCCCTGCGCGACTTCCCGCAGATCAACGCCCGTTACGACGACGAAGCCCAGGTCATCACTCGCCTCGGCGCCGTGCACGTGGGCGTCGCCACCCAAAGCGACATCGGTTTGATGGTGCCGGTGGTGCGTCACGCCGAGGCGCGCAGCCTGTGGGACAGCGCCGCGGAAATCTCCCGCCTGGCCAGTGCCGCACGCAATGGCAAGTCCAGCCGCGATGAACTGTCCGGCTCGACCATCACCCTGACCAGCCTCGGCGCTTTGGGCGGCATCGTCAGCACCCCGGTGCTGAACCTGCCGGAAGTGGCCATCGTCGGCGTCAACAAAATCGTCGAACGGCCGATGGTGATCAAAGGCCAGATCGTGATTCGCAAGATGATGAACCTCTCCAGCTCCTTCGATCACCGGGTGGTCGATGGCATGGACGCGGCGCTATTCATCCAGGCCATCCGTGGCTTGCTCGAACAACCCGCCACGCTGTTTGTGGAATAAGTATTTGTGGAGCAAGGCATGCAACAGACTCTGAACACCACGCTGCTGATCATCGGCGGCGGCCCTGGCGGTTATGTGGCAGCAATTCGCGCCGGCCAACTGGGCATCAACACTATTCTGGTAGAAGGCCAGGCACTGGGCGGCACCTGCCTGAACATCGGCTGCATTCCGTCGAAAGCGCTGATTCATGTGGCCGAGCAGTTCCATCAGACTCAGCACCACAGCCAGCACTCGGCCCTCGGAATCAACGTCTCGGCGCCGACCCTGGACATCGGCAAAAGCGTCGAGTGGAAGGACGGCATTGTTGATCGCCTGACCACCGGCGTTGCGGCGCTGCTGAAAAAGCACAAGGTCCAGGTCATTCAGGGCTGGGCCAAGGTCATCGACGGCAAGACCGTCGAGGTCGGCGACACCCGCATCCAGTGCGAGCACCTGCTGCTGGCCACCGGGTCGAAAAGCGTCAACCTGCCGATGCTGCCGATTGGCGGACCAATTATCTCCTCCACCGAAGCCCTGGCACCGAAAAGCCTGCCAAAACGGCTGATCGTGGTCGGTGGCGGCTACATCGGGCTTGAGCTGGGCATTGCCTACCGCAAGCTCGGCGCTGAAGTCAGCGTGGTCGAGGCGCAGGACCGGATTCTGCCGGCGTACGACGCCGAACTGACCCAGCCGGTGAACGAAGCACTCAAGCAACTCGGCGTGAAGCTTTACTTGAAGCACAGCGTCGAAGGCTTTGATTCACAAGCAAATACCTTGCAAGTTCGCGACCCGAACGGTGAAACCCTGAACCTCGCCACCGATCAGGTACTGGTGGCGGTCGGACGCAAGCCCAACACCCAGGGCTGGAACCTTGAAGCGTTGAACCTGGACATGAACGGTTCGGCGATCAAGATCGACAACCGCTGCGCGACCAGCATGCGTAACGTCTGGGCCATCGGCGACCTGAGCGGCGAGCCGATGCTCGCCCACCGCGCCATGGCACAAGGTGAAATGGTCGCCGAGCTGATTTCGGGCAAACACCGCGAGTTCAACCCCACCGCCATCGCTGCCGTGTGCTTTACCGACCCGGAACTGGTGGTAGTCGGCAAGACCCCGGACGAAGCCAAGGCCGCAGGCCTGGATTGCATCGTGTCGAGCTTCCCGTTCGCCGCCAATGGCCGGGCGATGACCCTGGAGTCGAAAACCGGCTTCGTGCGGGTTGTTGCGCGGCGTGACAATCATCTGATTGTCGGCTGGCAAGCGGTCGGTGTCGGGGTGTCCGAGTTGTCGACGGCGTTCGGCCAGTCCCTGGAAATGGGCGCTCGCCTGGAAGACATCGCCGGCACCATCCATGCGCACCCAACGTTGGGCGAAGCGGTGCAGGAAGCGGCGCTGCGGGCGTTGGGCCACGCGCTACACCTGTAAAGATCGCGCAAACTCTGTAGCAGCTGTCGAGCTGCGCGAGGCAGCGTTCGGCGGCGCAGCCGTCGTAATCCGGCTGATGCGGTTTGTCTGACGAAACGAGGTGGCAGGTTTTACGACGGCTTCGCCGCCGAACGCTGCCTCGCCCGGCTCGACAGCTGCTACGAATGGATCAAATTCCGGGCTGCGAATTCGGCCCGGAATGAAGTATTGTTGTCCCCATCCAGAAAAACGCCAGAAGCCTTGAACCGTTCAGGCGATTGTTAAGTGATAGAGGGTGTCATGGGTAACGAAAGCATCAATTGGGACAAGCTGGGTTTTGACTACATCAAGACAGACAAGCGTTTCTTGTCGTACTGGCGTAACGGCTCCTGGGACAAAGGCACCTTAACCTCCGACAACGTGCTGCACATCAGCGAAGGCTCGACCGCCCTGCACTACGGCCAGCAATGCTTCGAAGGCATGAAGGCCTATCGCTGCAAGGACGGTTCGATCAACCTGTTCCGCCCGGACCAGAACGCCTTGCGCATGCAGCGCAGCTGCGCTCGCCTGCTGATGCCGCAGTTCGAAACCGAAGACTTCATCGAAGCCTGCAAACAAGTCGTACGGGCCAACGAGCGTTTCATTCCGCCGTATGGCACTGGCGGCGCGCTGTACCTGCGTCCGTTCGTGATCGGCGTGGGTGACAACATCGGCGTGCGCACCGCACCCGAGTTCCTGTTCTCGATCTTCTGCATCCCGGTCGGCGCCTACTTCAAGGGCGGCCTGACCCCGCACAACTTCCTGATTTCCAGCTACGACCGCGCCGCCCCACAAGGCACCGGCGCAGCCAAGGTCGGTGGCAACTACGCCGCCAGCCTGATGCCCGGCTCCGAGGCCAAGAAGGCGCATTTCGCCGACTGCATCTACCTGGACCCGATGACCCACACGAAAATCGAAGAAGTCGGCTCGGCCAACTTCTTTGGTATCACCCACGACAACACGTTCGTCACGCCAAAATCCCCTTCGGTGCTGCCAGGCATCACCCGTCTGTCGCTGATCGAACTGGCCAAAACCCGTCTGGGAATGGAAGTCATTGAAGGTGACGTGTTCATCGACAAAATCGGCGACTTCAAGGAAGCCGGCGCCTGCGGCACTGCTGCGGTGATCACGCCAATCGGTGGCATCGAGTACAACGGCAAACTGCACGTGTTCCACAGCGAAACCGAAGTCGGCCCGATCACCCAGAAGCTCTACAAAGAGCTGACCGGTGTGCAGACCGGCGACATCGAAGCGCCAGAGGGCTGGATCGTCAAGGTCTGATCCAGCGCTTGCGGCACTCAAAAGCCCATCCATCGCTTGCGCGGTGGGTGGGCTTTTTGTTTGGGTCATCCCGCGATCAACCGCCCGATCTGGGTGGCATCCTCTTCGATTCTTGAAAACAGCCACTCCAGAAAAACCTGAGCGTGCGCCGTCACATCCGGCGCTACACCGTAGTAATAGCGCGGCAACGGCATCCGCAGTCCGGGCAATGGGCAAATCAGTCGGCCGCTCGACACATCACTGCCCAGCAAGGAGGCCGGACACAAGGCAATGCCCTGCCCCTCCACGGCGGCTTCAAGTACCGGTTGCATGTGATCGAATTGCAGCGTTGTCTGAGTGTCTGACTGCGTTTCGCCAAACTGCAGGGCCCAGTTGTGCCAGTCCTCACGACGGGTCTTGGCGGTCAGCAGGGTATGTCGGCTCAGGGCGCTCAAGTCGTCGAGCGGTAGACGCTTGATCAGCGAAGGCGCCGCGACCAGCAGCAGTTCGTCTTCAAACAGTACCTGAGCGTGAATGTCGGGCGCCCAGCCGTCTCGGCCACGTCGAATAACAATGTCGAACCCGTCTCGTGCGTGATCGGGCGCCAGGGTAGAAGTGACCACCGCAGGTTTGATGTCTGGATACAGTGCCATGAAATCCGCCAGCCTGGGCGTCAACCAGCGCAGGGCAAAGGTGGGGCGGACGTTGATCTTCACTGTGCGCAGCGAGGCGTGTTGTTTGAGCGCCGCTGCGGCGTTGGCAATCTGGGACAGTCCGGCGCTGACCTGCTCGAAGAAACTCTGCCCTGCCGGCGTCAGCACCGATTGCCGGATGCGCCGTTCGAACAGCTGCACGCCCAGGTGTTCCTCAAGCAGTTTGATGTGGCGGCTGACGGCACTGTGGCTGACATGCAACTCCTCGGCCGCGAGGCTGAAGCTCTGATGACGAGCAGCGGCCGCAAAAGCGCGAACAGCATTCAAGGGTGGGAGTGAATTGATCATGTGTCTAATTTAGTCACATATGCGGCGCAATTAAAGCGTTTGTCACGCCATCCTCGTCACGCCAATCTGCGGGCACGCAACCAGCGCCACCTGATGGAGTGTGAGATGAATAGCTACGGATTATTTTTACTGTTTGCCACCTTGACCATTCTCAGCCCCGGCCCGGGTGTGGTGCTGACGCTTACCAACGCCTTGCGTCATGGCTGGACTGGCGCACTGCCGGGTATTCTGGGTATTGCTTTGGGAGCCTTTGTCGTCGCCGGCATCAGTGCAACCAGTGTTGGACTGATTCTGGCCACCTCCGCCAGCGCGTTCACCGCGTTGAAATATGCAGGCGCGGCCTATCTTTTGTACCTGGGTTACAAATCCTGGCGCACTGATCGTTTCATCCCTGAGCTTGAAGCGAAATCATCCAGCCCCGGCTATCGCTTCGTCGAGGCGGCATCGCTCCAGCTGTTGAACCCCAAGGCCGTGTTCTTTTTTCTGGCCGTGTTTCCGCAGTTCATCGACACCTCGGCGCATTACTACAGCCAGTTTTTCACCCTGGTCAGTTCCTACAGCGTGCTGGTGATCGTGATCCATGGCAGCTATGCCTTGCTCGCCAATGCGGCCAAAGGCTGGCTGTCGAGCCAAAAAGGTTCCTGGCTGGCGGCGAAGGTATCAGGCGTCACATTCACAGGCTTCGGCGTACTCATGGCCACCGCCAGCCGATAGCGAACACCTGCTGCTATGGCGAAGGGCTGGTGACTGAGCGAGGGCTTGTCTCGGTGGACTTGCTTCGCTCTATTGGCGACTGAGCCGGCAGTTCAACCGCGAACCTGGTCGAGAGTTCTTTGCGTCCGGTCGCTGTCAATGCCAGCGCCCGGCTGTCCAGATCCTGCGTCAGCCATTTGCGCTTGATCGCCGTTTGCAACAAAGCCGCGCCCAATGAGCCGCCGAGATGCGGGCGGCGCATGCTCCAGTCCAGGCAGGAACAGGCAAAGCGTCGGCGCAGAGTGCTCAGGGTTTTCACGTCGATGCCCAGCCCTTCGAAAAACCGCTCACCGGTTTCACTCAGCACATAGTGCTGATCGCCCTGCTCCGATATCACTAACCAACCCGCTTCCAGCATCCGGTCATGCAGCAGCACCGCCAAGGTGCCGGCCATGTGGTCGTAGCAAGTGCGGGCGAATTGCAGGCGATCAGGGGTGCGGGGAGTGAAGGTTGGCGCAGCGTTCTGGCCGATCACCATCAGCGCTTCCAGGGCCTGGGCGACCCGTTGATCCGCCAGGCTGTAATAACGATGACGGCCCTGGACGTGCAGCCGCACCAGCGCCAGGTCCTTGAGTTTCGCCAGATGAGCACTGGCGGTAGAGGCGCTGACGTCGGCGATCACTGCCAGTTCGGTGCTGGTGCGCGCGTGGCCGTCCATCAGCGAGCAAAGGATTTTCGTCCGGGCCGGCTCGGCGATCGCCGCCGCCACGTGCGAGACGCCGATGTCGTGTTGCTCTACGTTCATATTTCGCTCCCGGACGAATCGTCGTCCATTCGGACTGGAGATAGTAGCAACACTTTCCACCGACGAATAAGGCTGCGCCTCATGGACCCGATCATCGCCGCGACACACCTCGACCCTTATCCTTATTACGCCAGCCTGCGAGCCGACGGCGGCCTTTCATTTCATCAAGGATCAGGCCTGTGGGTGGCCAGTAGCGCCCGGGCCGTCGCCGCCATATTGGCCCATCCTGACTGCAAGGTTCGGCCGGCCCACGAGCCGGTACCCAAGGCCATCGCGCAAGGCGCGGCCGGCAAGGTGTTCGGCCAGTTGATGCGGATGAACGAGGGTGAGCGCCAGCGCTGTCCGAGGTCAGCCATACAACCAGGACTGGAACTGATCGACGCGGAGGCGGTCAGCGCACTGGTCCGGGCCCGGCTGATAAGCCCATCCGCCGACGGGCTTCGCAAAGCCATGTTCATGGGCCCCGTTTGCGTGGTCGCCGCATTGCTCGGTTTTTCACCGACAGAGGGTCGAGCCACCAGTGAGCTGACCGCCGATTTCGTGGCGTGCCTGTCGCCCCTTAGCAATCAAGCCCAACTGGATGCAGCCCATGTGGCAGCGGAGCGCCTGGGCGGTTACTTCGTAGAGCGCTTGAGCGCTGGAGACAATCAAAGCCCACTGCTTGAGGGTATCCGTCAACGCTTGGCAGATCACGACACCCTGCTCGCCAACCTGATTGGCCTGTTCTCCCAGACCTACGAGGCCACCGCCGGATTGATCGGCAACGCCCTGCTGGCGTTGATCCGCAACCCGCAGCTCAAGGGTGAAATGCAGCGCGACCCGGCACGGGTCAGCGACCTGCTGGCGGAAGTCCAGCGCCATGATCCTTCGGTGCAGAACACTCGTCGCTTCGTCAGCGCACCCTGTGAAATCGGCGGTGCCAGCCTCAAACCCGGCGACGCCATTCTGGTGCTGCTGGCCTCGGCCAACCGCGACCCGCAACTCAACGACAACCCGGACACGTTGATCCTCGACCGCCCGACCCGCCGCAGCTTCACCTTCGGCGCCGACCGCCATCAATGCCCCGGCCAGGCACTGGCCTTGAACATCGCCAGTGCCACGCTCGGTGAAATCCTGACGCGCAACATCGCCCTGGATCAGCTGGCCTGGGAGTACCGCCCTTCCCTGAATGGTCGCATCCCGTTGTTTACCGAGTTGTCGGAGGCTCAACCGTGATCGAGGTGATGTTCGAAGCCGTGCCCCATGCCGAACATCGCCAGCGTTACCCAGGTGCTATACAAAATCCCTTGGGATACCTGGATGTGTAAAATCACCACCATCAAAGGGAGAAGCTCATGACGGAAAAGCAATACAATCAACCAACTTGAACCGTAGCAGCTGACGGATGCACCATGGATATTCTGCCGGGTACCACTACGCAAAGCGGTCCACTTTTCAGCTACACCATCAAATGTTCACAGCATGGACGAGTGGCGATTTTTCTACCCCAACGCCAACTAATCTCCCTGGTCGAAGGAACATCTCAGCATCAGGTCGAGCTAGGCTTTTCTCCCAGCCGACTGCTTGAATTACTGATCAAAAAATCCAACAGCATTGTGGCCCGCAAAGAAATTCTAGACTACGCATGGCCAGAGCGTGTAGTCACGCAGAATAGTCTTAACCAAGCAATTTCACGACTGCGAGAACTACTGGGGGATGAACAAGATAAACAGATCATCCAAACCGTTCCTCGCCGCGGTTATCTTTTCAACGCGAGTTTTCTTGTCGCTACACAAGAACTTCCGGTCATCGATGATGATGCCCGCGGCACACAGACAGTTTTCGCACAAGAAACCAGCTCAACCTTGACCTGGAGTTCCCTGCCGCTTGGCTGGCAATTACCAATCAGACTGCTCCTGGTAGCCACTACAGTATTGATGTTGAGCAGCCTTGTATTGCGTATTGACTGGGATCTGTTATTACAACCTGATCTGGCCATCAATACTCAACAAGAAAAGGGTCAGCACCTGATATACACAGCGCCGAACCCAGCACTGTTAGAAACCCTGAAAAGTGACGTATCGAAACTACGTGAGCGTCTTGTATCTCTTTCAAACTCCCCTGAAACCCTGATATTCAACCGAACACAAGACTACTATGACGTGATCTGTATCAACCAGGGGATAGCAAAGTTCATGACTATTCACCATTCTCAACTGTCGACTATAAATGACCAACAGCTACTGAGCTGCCTAAAATGATCAAGCTCAACACTTTATTATGCGGTCTGATAGTAGCAGGCGGGATAACTCACGCAGGATACTCATTTTTGGTTCAAGAACGCGCACCGAACGGTACTTATTTTTCGACCGGCGTATTTATAATGAGCGATGGTAGCACTACGCCTGCCAACCTTCGCATGCAACTGGACAACAATAATGCTTATGACTTTATCCAGGTAGGCGCTTGGCATCATGATTTTTTTAGAAAAATAGAAAGTCGTGTTTCAGGAAATTTAAAACTGAAAACTGTTTCCGCCAGTCCCTCACAGGAAGTTCCAGCACCCGCCTACAGCGATGAGGACATTGTGTTTAACAAGGCCTACAGCAGCAAGCAAGGAACCACCTTGACACTATACGCATTACCGCATGATCAAAATGCGTTATGCTTTTATATTAAAGAGCTGAGCAAAGTGCGTTGCGTCAGCCAGAATCGCCCCCGCAGTCTTCATCCATAAGCTCATGGTTTTCTGATAAACATCTGCAATCGCTTGGGTACTGCGCTCAAAACCGGAAATAGATAAGGTTAAGCCATCGCTGGCTGCAGGGCGCAGAAGCGACCGCCTTGGTGTGAATTGCGCACGACTCAAAACGCACAGACCTATCCCAGGCTGCGTACATAAACCATGTATCCAAAGCCGAATCGTTCAGTCATGTCGCGCCATGTGGCATCTAAGCGCAGAACCCGCAGGATGCTGTTGAGCATCAGCCTGTCGGTGCTTCGTCGGCGTCCAGTCTTTTAAGCCGGCGAAAGGCCGCATACCGCCAAGTGCTGAACCGAAAGAAAATAGAAGGTGCAAGCGGACGGCCGAAAAAACTCGTGAATTGATGTGATTTGACAGCTATTAATTTCGCATTTAAGAATTCCTGCACGATAGTTACCGGTAGGACTGATCGAGCAGGAGCTCAAGCAACGCAAAGAACGCAAAGGTAGGGCAATGCAGCATATTTTTTTCACTTCACGTCAACGAGAGGCATCACGGGTCCCTGTTTTTTTTTCGTCAGCATTGGCTGTTTTGTATCTGCCATGGGAAAAATTGGGAACACACAGGATAAGTCCTCTTGCTCCTGTTATGTACAAAACTTTCAAAAAAGGCTCCCGCTCGCCTGGGTGCGTACCTGACTATATTCGCCACTATCTTCACCTATTAGTTAAAGCACCACTTTTCAAGTGCTATTTTCACCTTGCAAAGTTTTAAGGCGAAAACATGAGCTCCACAATTATAAAAGAGCCTCGTAGCCCCTTGGAGCAGGATCAGCACTCTGATACTGCAAACTCATGCGCGATGCTGCAGACTCAAGACCGCTATATCATACGTTGCACCACGACCGGGTACTACGCTTATTTCGAGCCTACTCGCCAGTTGTTAACATCGTTGTTCGGACAACAGGTAACCGCCAAGGTTGAACTCAGCTTTTCCACATCGCACTTGCTCGAACTGCTGATTCTCAGAGCAGATACGATTGTCGCGCGAGAAGATATTTTAGCGTATGCCTGGCCAGACCGCGTTGTAACCCAAAACAGTCTGAATCAAGCTATCTCGAACCTCCGAGAGCATTTAGGTGACGACCTCACCAAGGAGATCATACAAACGATGCCTCGTCGTGGCTATCAACTCAACTCTCGGTTTCTGATTAGTCTAAAAGAATGGTCGGCATTGCAAGATAGCTCAGACTCAACGCCTACTGTCGCCTCCCCCGATCCTCGTACAGTGACAGAACGGTCAAGAGGTGTTATTCAGCACCGCCGCCTTTTCCTTCTTTTGCTCATTACCCTTTTGTTCGGGACTTTGATTTGGCGTATCAATTTTACTTTACTCCTGCAACCCGGGCCAATTTTCAGCAGCCTACAAATAGATAATCAATACTTCTTATATACCGCCCCTAGTCAAGAACAACTTTTAGCCCTACAAGCTGACACCACTTCCTTGCGAGCAAGATTATTATCACTACCCGAACCACCACGCAATTTACTCTTCAATCGCATGCACAATTTCCTTGATGTAATCTGCATCAACAAGGACAATAAAGTTTCTTCTATACTGCTACACGAATCCCAACTACCGACTATCACCGACCATCAACTAATGGCGTGTGCAAAATGATTCGCTCAGATCTAGGACTTTACGCATTGGCACTCCTGCTCATTCTATTGCACGCTGGCTATTCCGCTCTTGAGCGACAACGCCCCTATGGCTCTTATTTCTCTCACGGAGTAGTCTTACTCGAAAACGGCGAATCATTAACCCAAAGTGCGCGCTTACAGTTCCAGAAGAATATGATTTACGACTACCAACAGATCGGCAGTTCATCAAGCATTTTACCTCTCGAAATAAAAAGTAGCGTCCTGGGTAGCTTTGACTTAAAAACCACCTCCACCAACGAAAGTCTGAACAGGGTTTCAGAAGGGTATATCAATAGTCAAATAGCCTACAATCAAGTCTATTATTCGAAAAAAAACATGCCACTTACATTTCATCAGCTCCCCACTGAGCCAGGCATTTTTTGCGCCTATATAGACGAACTCCAAAAACTGCGGTGTTTTAGCATGACACACTAAGGATACCTATACGTCAGGTTTATGTCACGCCAGGTACTATTTGACAGGATCATCCATCCTCATGGCACCCGCCAACCACCGACTCTCTATATATATCACCGCGGTTAGGCTCTTATCGCATAGAGCCTTTGTCACAACTTTTAATTGCGTGACTCTGGTCGCCGCATGCTAACGAAGATAGAATTCGATTAGACGTGCAGCGCGATTTTCTGCATCAAAGACTCAACACTTACGTTGCACGAATAGACTTTAAAGACGGGTTTAATTGCGCCAGAGTGGGAACTCTCATGAGCAGGGAATACTTCACTACCAAAACCTGCCTGCTCCGTCGAAATCAGTGTTTGGCGTTCAATCCAGATGCGATCGCATCGGCGCCAGGCTTGGTAGTGATTAGCGTGGTCGTCGCCATGGTCCACACCGCCGTCGGCATAGCCCGGTACGACAGCCACGACAACACGCTCCAGATACCCTTCAACTACTGCAGTCAGCGCGTGAAACCGTGGCGCTCGAAGTGCGTCGCATCCAACGTCCACGATAGCTCGTAGAGCTCTCCTTGAATATGAAGCCCCGCATCTCCATGCGTACAGCGTGCAACGCTTCCAGGAAATGTATCCAGAGCGAACTAGGCATCGGCGACCTCTCTGCGGAACTCAAAACCGTGTAATCCAAGGGGACTGGAATACAACTTTAAATCAAATATCAAAAACCCTCAAAAATCCTCAAGCACGGTAATAGCTTGATGGATGAGCGTGCCCCACTCCAGCGCGACCCAAATAATACAAAACCAGCATTACCCCCCCCTCAAAAAAAACAAAACACCCACCTAACAAATAGTAAAAACGCAGTCCACCACTGCCTTCACAAGTTTCTGTAACACTATTTTTCATATGCCGCACAAATCTAAACTTCGGCACAACTAAATCGGTCCACAATCAGACTTTGTATTGAACCCTTTATTTTTCAGAAAGACAATCGAATGGACGCCCCTTCTACCTTACAGCACTTAATCTCTACAGGAAGGACCAAGAAACTTTCACCAACAATCTACCGTCCTGCGCGACAAACTATAAATCAATAAACGCACACTTTCTTTAATACCGATGCAGCTACATTCGCCCCCACAAAACAAGGAACGTAAAATGAACAACATTCATCTATCCGGCTTCAATTGTGGAAACGAAAAATCCGTAAACGCTAGCATTCGCTACTTATATGCCTGGATTAAAAAAAACGGAGCAAAAAAAACTGTCAACCCCGGAGAGGAGTTGCTGGAAACTGACGAAAATTCGATATTTTCGATTGAGAGTGGCGCATGGCGATTATTGGTTGGCGATCAGAAGGTCATCAGCATCATCGGGCCAGGCGGAATCGTGCTTCTCGACCATCAGCCCCAATACCATAATGTCCCTTCCAGCCGATACGAAGTAGTGTCCTGCTCTACTTATTATGAGTTCCCCATGGAAGGTATCCATCTAGCCGCATCAGACAAAGAGCTACTTAAAGGACTATTTGACTTCATGACCTGGAGCGCTTGCGACATCTCAAACAAATGGCTGATGCAATGCTTGGGGGATAGCTACACTGAAGTCAAATCAGCACTGGAATGGATGAACGCCTTACCGGAGGCTATCCGCTCAAAGTTTACCGCCATTGCATTCATAACAGATACAACAGGCGTCTCCAGATCCCACGCATTATCAATCATGAAATCCTTGAAACAAGGAGGGTATATCGAAATGGACGGCGGACACCTCATAAACATTATAAAAAAATTACCTGACGGGTATTGAAATTCAGATAAAACAGAATGCCGCAGTAACTGATAACTGGTTATGCGGCACTCTCACCTCACCCAGAATCACTCCAAACAAATCACACCACTCCTCGACCATCCTATATAGCACTGTCAGCCATACTCCCCACCGACTAAAGCATTACAATTGCTTGAGCGGAACGCCGCTGCATAGAAGCAGACAATGTTACCGCATTTAAAGCGATCTCCTTAGCTTAAGACTGAATTAAACACCTACCTTGCCACCGGCAAGAATATATCGAGAGACCAAGTGATCAATTGATCGTTCGTGCTGACCATATCCGGCACCAGGAAGGCTTGCCCAGATATTACGACACTTTGAAATAGCTCCAACAACTCTCCCAACTTTGATATCCTCAATCGCTCTCTGCTCTCGAATCTGCTTGATGGCTACTCGATCTTGATTTTCCGGTGTGAAGCCACCGACGAGTTTTAGAGAGAGTCTATAAGCATCCCAATATCGCGCCAGCAGTTGATATCGACCAGCCGCTGTAGATTTGATACCAAGCCTTGGTAATGCCACCATTACTCTCGGGTGATCCTCATAGCTGCTGAATAGTTCCCCCCCGACGATAACGTCATACCCATGATTCAATGTCGCTTGCTTCCCATCATCGGTACCTTCTGACCATGCAAGCATGTCCAGGAATGCGACAACATTGCACCCGCCAGCTTCACTTTCACTTATTTTTGCCATCTTTAGTTGCCCCCTTGATTTGAAACTCGATAAACTCCTGCTGCTCAACTGCTAACGAAACCGCTTCCTTCATGACTGTCCGCATATGCGCAATAGCAGAATACATATCCACAGCATTACTTAAATTTATCTCTCTCAATTTAAACTCAAGACTCCTCATATAAGCTTCTCGCTTCTTCGCGCTTTCAAGTCGTGACTGCAACTCATCAACGTACAGAGTTTTTACCTCCTCAACCTTGGTCTGCATGGTGAATGCAATACCTGCCGCAATAACTGCAGACGCTACTAATGCATACCCCAAAATCGATCGCGCCCTATTACTATTTTCCACCATTACGCCCCTCCAACTTCCCGATATTCAGTTTTTTATAAATATACGACTGCAGCAGCATCAAGGTGGCATCCGCCCCGAGCCAACCACAAAGCCCGATTACAACGCCTGAAATCTCCGAAGGAACCGCTAATGCTCGACATCCCAAAAGAACCAAGTAACCGGAAAATGCTGCACCGACACCTTGTAAAATCGTCTCGCCTATATGTATTTTCTGGCCTGATCCCAACCGGCGCATCATATGCCCAAGAACACCACCCGTCGCAGCAATGGCAATATATATCCAAGACTTTATAAATTCAGAAGCCAGATCGCTCCCACTCATATGGTTCACCATCCAAAAAAAATATATTGAACACCAGGGCTCATAATGAGCCGCTGCACTTCCCTGCGTCTCTTATGCCTGCTAGCAACCCAACCCCACAATGACTTCTAAGGCCCAATCAATTCCTCTTCTAATACTAAAAAATTATTCATTAACCCTCGAAACTCATTATCCAAAAGCAGCAAGCCACCTCGCAAGAAAAAGAGCAATTTCAGACCATCTATTCATAAATACACTGGTCACCGGGCACAGCAATCGACATGCTCTGGGGCGAAGCTCAAGCCCTGGAGATTAACTTGAGCATTGACTATCAGACCGCACTTCAATTAACCGATATACCTGCGAATTCGATAAAACTCACCATCAAGCAGTCTGCCTATTGTGAATCTCGGGTACAGTTTGCACGCCCTTGGAAACAATTAATCAGGCGCATTAGCTGTCCACTGCTCAGCAAGGACATACGCCATATCTAACGGCTGCCGACTTCTGATAATTTCATGTATCAAACTTCGATCTTTCCTCGGTATTTTTTTTATGCACCGCTTTGCGCAGGCTCTTACAGCCTCATCCGTGCCGTGAATGCGAGCAGCGAGAAGCAGTATGAGAACAGCATCAGTAAAGCTCATGATGATCCATGTCGTATGCATTGAGTACAATGCCTCCTTTTTGAATTTAATTGAGTACGATCAAACCCCGTTGATGAAACTCGCACGTCAATCGAAGACTCCTGCCTGCGAAAGCTCTTGAAGAGTCCCCCCGCAATTGTGCATTTCTCAATTGCGCTCTGGCGAACTCACATCCACTTCGATTCAAGCGATCTTTTCATCGCCCTATTCGATGGCAGATTTACCTGAGACACATTGCGATATAACTCGACTGCTCCAGCCACCACGGCTATTTCCTGTTGAGTGGCGCCCAACACGTCGAGCGCCACGTACAGAAGTGAGTCGCCCCGGGTGCGCGAAATGCTGACTGGAGCTCCATCAACGGTGATTGACAGGTACTCACACAGTTGGTCATGCATTACATAGGCCTGCCCAAGCTTGCCCCAAGGGGAAACGAAGCTCTGGGCAATTCGAGGGATAGTTCCACCGTCAGTCAGAATCCCGGCCGGAACGGCAACCCACTGCCGTTCACTGAGCATTAGCCGAAAAGGCTGAAGCACTCGCCAGTGATCTTGGCCGAGCAATCTGCTGGCTTCAGCCTCATAGCGTGTGTCCAGTGGAGCATCGAAATATGGATACGTGCGGCTCATAGGCGGCTTGCTCTCCTCAAGCGGTGATAGGCGATAGCGCGTCTTTTATCTGGTACCCGCATCTCTCAATGGTCAATTGGGTGTTCCGGCACTTGATTGTTACTTGCGCTATTTACGTGACCTTGTTTTTCTCGATGACATCGTAGCCGTCGTCAGGGTGTTTCAGGTAATCGGTTCTGGTTTCAGACCCACCAAATGAGGTGTATCCGTTTAGGGGAAGGGCGGTCTAACCGTGGCGATCAACCGTGTAGTTGGAAAGCGGTCAACTGGTCTGTTTGAGAAGAACGCAGGTAACGACTGAATCCCCCTAATAGTTGAGAGGACGCCTTCCAGCGGGAGAATAAGGAATCGTCAAAAGAACCAGAATCTGACACGGTAACAAGCTCTATTCTAGGTGTGCAGCCCCTGAAAAGTAGAAACTGCTGCAATCGTTGATAACCATACAAAAAACATTTAGGGAAACTCTGAGAAAGACTTCCATCTCTGGTGAAATACTCGCCTAACACGAACCGAATGGTTGAGCCCCGATGAAACAGATGTCCTTCGCCGATGCCGATTGGCGACCCTGACATTCGGCGGGAGCGTAATAGCAGGTCCTGAATCAGACTCCAGAGTGATAGATCAAAACACTTCTGATAACGTCAAATCGACACACCCGCTGTTGGTAAAACGAAAGCTCATTCAATCAGACGAAGTGAATATCTGAAATCGGACCTGATACTTCCGATGTGTTTGTTCTAGAGTTAGCCAGCAGCAAATGAGGTTCGAAAGGGTTCGGACCTATTATGCGTCGCTAATAAATAATGAGGTGAATGATATGGCTGTCCCACTAAGCGCAACAGTACTTGATAGCAACCTGGCGCAGGAAGCAGTGGATTTGATTGCAGGCAAAAATCCTGAATCGGCACGCGATGCAGGCATACTAACCAAGGTAGACATAATTGCGATCAAACAATATGTAAAAAAAGCGCTCTCGCTTCCAGGTGACTTGAATCAAGTTGAGGCATATTTGCTGTATAAAACCGTGGGAATTGCCGGGCTTGAACCCGTTGATATTCAGGGTCTATTCAGAAGGATTTCACTTCACGCCTCCAGTTGGGATGGGGTGGAACACCAAATGATTCAGCAAGGCGTTCATTTAGGTATTGCCGCACAAAATATCCTGATCACGGGCGGCGAGATCGTTGCCGTAATTGACCAAATGCCCATCCTGGAAAAAGTGAGGAATACTCTGGGGGGGTGGGGCAGTACTGAACTGTCAGGAATTAAATATACGTCTGATGACGGAGAGATTGCAGTAGCTGTAAGTGAGATCATTGCGTCGATGAGGGGCGACATCCTAAAGCAGCAAAGCACAACGCAATTGCTTGTAGAAAAGCTTACCGCTTTCAGGACCGGACTGGTGGGAGAAGAAGGTAAACCCGATTCAGGTTTACAGCCTCTGGTATACGGTAAGTTCCAACTGATGCAACGAAACAATTTCATTAAATCCATTGCCGAAGATCAAGCCACCATCGCTGAAAAAAAGGCACGAATAGTCCAGTTGGATAACGACTACGACCAGTATGTCAAATATGCGATAAGCGGGATCGCGGGGGGGCTTATCGGCCTGGCCATTACCGGTGGGATATTCGGCGATAAAGCGGAAAAGGCAAAGAACGAGCGTAACGCCCTTAAAGAGGAAGTTAAAACTTTGGAAGGACGCGTCAAGGACAGACAAAACCTGCAGGCCGCTTTGGAAAATCTCAGCCTGGATTTTACTGATATGAATATCCGCATGCTCGGTGCTGAACAGGCACTGAACTTATTGAAATTGGCCTGGGATACCATTCTGGCGAATATTAATGAGTCAGCTTCACAATTTGAAACAATTAATGACGCACAGAAACTTACCTCGTTTGTTATCAACTTTAAAAAGGTGATTGCACCGTGGGAAGCGGTAAAAGATAGATCCGGAGACTTGGTCAAGGTGCTTAACGAGGCGCTGGAAGAATACAAAAAATTCTACAATTGATTTCCCACTGACAAAAGGATGATTATCATGAATCCCGTAACCCCGATCAATGCTGGCCTCATTCCTGCGATTGATGTGAAGAGCATCATTCAAACCACTCGTGACATTTCAAAGCTCACGAACTTTAGAGCTTATCTGCCTAATGACTTGTTGCAGGAGAGGGCTCGGCAAGTAGCATTGTATTTGCAAATGACCGATACGACGCTGCGGGAATCTTTTCCGATACTGCTGACAGCGCTGAAAAACGCTGATGGCCAAGGCTATTTTTCTGTTCTTGACGAGTTAAAAGCTGCATTGGCCGGTGACTTGTCACCCGCTGATCGAGAAGCGTGCAACGACGAGGTCGTGAATATCAAAGCTGCTCTCGCAAACATGCTGGAAGGGGTGTCGGCAAAATTTACCTTTCGTTCCGAGAGCGTTAAAAGCCAAGCTATGAGCGTTTACAAAGTTGAAATTGGTGAGCGAGTTAACCCGTCCCTCCAGTTGGCGAAAGACCGAATTTCCCGGATCTCGGATGACTTAAATAAGCTCTATCTCACCAAGGCAACCTGCGTGGAACAGCGTGACACGCTCGTCAAAGCGCAAGATGTGATTCGCAAAACCAACTTGGCCGACATCTTTCAAACTTACCTGCCTGACGGCGACGACCTGAACAATCTGGATTTGGCCACTCCTGAAAAAGAGGCTATCAAGCAGGCGATTGCCTTGGTCAAGAAAGCCCTGGGCATTTTATCTGACGGTATTAAATACATTGAACTTGCAACAGCCAGGAACAATCTAGACAAAGAGATTGAGAGCCTTACTAAGTCCATCACCGAGTCCAATAGCGAATTCAAGAAGGCACAGGATGCTTTGAGCGACGTAGTGGCCGTTGGGGACATCGACGGTCTGCGCATGGTGGCGGTTAATGAACTCGATTTAGTGGCGTCCATCTGGATGGGGTGTTCATCGAGCCTTGCGGGGCTAAAAAATACCGATTTCACTCAGTCTGACTTATCCAGTTTGCTCAGTCGATACAAAATGCATCTGGAAAAACTGAGCGCCGACTACAACAACTTCATGCTCACCTGACGAGAAGGTGTGGTTGATCTTGCCGGATTGTCCGCACCTGATCTGATTCCGAGTTACATTCACCCTTCATCATTGCGCTGACTCTGGCGCTAGCAGCGTCTCCCAGGGGCACGTTGATTTTTCGGATCTTCGTACCCGGAATGCCATGGAGGTTTATATCCAAGGACAATAATCGGGTTTTTTTGAGTAAATCAACGCCCCCCTGGAGAGATCCAAAGAAAACGTATGACCCAGACTTGTACACTTAACGTTTAATAGACAGAGGTGAATCATGTTAGTTATTTTTGAAGAGTCAGTAATGAGCAATAACGCCGCCCCCCCTAACACTAATGATCTTCCGAGGGATGTGTCACTCATGATTTCGGGGGGGAACGAAGTAGCACGCGCTCCTGGGGTAATGACCAAGGAAGATATAATAGAAATGAAGAAATATTTGAGAACAGTTACCCTTCTACCTAGCGGATTGCTGGAGGTTGAGGCCTTTCTTAAATATAGAACTATTGGCATTCCCGGACTTGAACCTTTAGATATTCTGAACTTGTTTCACAAGATCAAAATGCATGCTTGCGACTGGTACCCTATAGAAAGCGGAGTCATTCATCAATGCTATTATTTAGGAGATACCGCTATAGATATCCTCAGGAATGGAAAGCAGATCATTGCCCAAATCAATAATATGCCTATCCTGCAGAGAGTTAGAAGTACCGTGGGAAACTTGAGCGACATTCAACTTGAAGGAATGAAGTATACGCCTGATGATTTTAAAGTCGTACAATATATAGGAGATATTATTCAAACGATGAAATTCGATATTACGATGGGACAATTGTCTACGCAACAGCTCAAAGATTCTATTATCGACTTCAAGGTCAACCTCTCTGGCGGAGCGTTATCGAACGGCAACCCAGTGCTTGGGCTACAGTCCGAATTAGACTTGAAATATACCTTGATGCAGCGAAACAATCGTCTAAAATATATCGCCGAAAATAACGCCGCCATCAGCGCAAAAATAGCACAAATTGCTCAATTGGATAAAGATTACGACTATTACGTTAAAATGTGTTTTTCAGCGGGGCTTCCTTTCCTTTGGTGGATTTCAGCCTCCATTTACGGCCCGAAAGCAGAAACCGCCCGAAAAGAGCGTAATAAGTTAAAAGCCGAGGTTGACGCTCTGAGACTATTAGTGACTAACCAGGAAAACTTACAGAATGCCATGGAAAGCACACTGGCTAATTTAGGTGGCGTAGGTCTCCGCATGCTCGGTGCCGAAGCGACACTTAATGTTTTAAACACGATGTGGCAAACCATAATCGCTAAAATTGACGCATCGGCTGAACAGTTCGCTAATATCAATGATGCATTGCGCCTCACATTATTTGTCGCGGAGTTCTCGAAAGTGATCGCGCCATGGCAGGATGTACAAGCCGCTGGCGAAACGTTGGTTAACGAGTATTACTTAGCAATGAGAGAATACGAAACTAACAATCCTTTAAGTTATTACTAAAAGAAGAATCATGTCAAAAGCTAGTCAACCCGCCTATTACATGACGATGCAGTGCGGAAAGGACACGCCAGGTCGCTCGGGGTGTCCCTCCGTGAACGAAGCGTTCCGACTCTACCCCAAGCGGTGTTATCGGCACTTGCGCACACGATTGCTTACGGAGTTTCTGAGCGAGCGGATTGTCCAGTTGCCGGGATTCGAGGCGTAACAGCGATCAGTCGTCGCGGGTCAGCACTTCGAGCAATTCAATCTCGAAAACAAGGTTGGAATTGGGCGTGATGGCACCCATCGAACGCTCGCCGTAGGCCAGGTGCGCCGGTACCCACAACTTGCGCTTGCCGCCGACCTTCATGCCCATCAGGCCTTGATCCCAGCCCTTGATCACCCGGCCTGTGCCGATCACGCATTGGAAGGGTTTGCCGCGATCGTACGACGAGTCAAAGGTCGTACCGTCCTCAAGAAAACCGCGGTACTGGGTGGTAATCAAGGCGCCTTTTACGGCCGCTTTGCCGTCGCCCAACTCAAGGTCGATGACCTGCAATTCTTCGTTCATTACTGCTCTCTCGTTAGCGATGACCCTAAACACGGACCGCGTTTTCTCAGATTTCGCCTTGCAGGGCAATCCTGTTGGAGACACTGGTGCCTGCAGCGGCTCAACGCTCTATCGGCATGACCGCCAGAATCTGCCCGTTGGTGGTCTGCACCAGCATGTACTTGTCGTTGACCTGCACCCATTGGCTCTGGCTTTGCGGGGTTTTCAATCCACGCTTCTTCCAGTCCGCCAGGGCCTTGTTGCTGCTGGTGTAGGAATCCGGCGCACGGTCGCCGACTTTCAGGTTACGGGCATTGATCGGCGAAGCCTGGATACTGGCTTGCACGGGATCGTCGGCCAGGGCCATCGAGCTGACAACGCCAAAGCTGGCAAGCAGGACCAGGATCGCCATAAGTTTTTGATCAGCCATCGGTATTCCTCCAGTGAATTCGTGGCACTCGCTCCGGGACCTCGATTGCATCCAATCATTCGAACGCTCACACCTCACTGTAGCGATGATTCTGTGATCGGCCGCACCTCAGTGATAATCAGCACGCATCAATAGATGCTAAATATGCACTTATCATATCGATCGACCTACCCCAGTATCCCGCCCTAATAAGATCCATGCGCCACGTTGCGCATGTCATAAAAAGCGCGGGAGACACAACATGCAGACTTCAACCCATCCGCCAGCGACAACCGCTCGCAGCAAGGCCAGTGCGATTTTCCGGGTGACCTCGGGCAACTTCCTGGAACAGTTCGACTTCTTCCTCTTCGGTTTCTACGCCACGTATATTGCGGCGGCGTTCTTCCCTGCCAGCAGCGAATTCGCCTCGCTGATGATGACCTTCGCGGTGTTTGGTGCAGGCTTTCTGATGCGCCCGTTGGGTGCGGTGATTCTCGGTGCATACATCGATGACGTCGGCCGTCGCAAAGGTTTGATCGTCACCCTGTCGATCATGGCCAGCGGCACGATTCTGATTGTGCTGGTGCCCGGCTACGAGACCATCGGCCTGCTTGCCCCGGCGCTGGTGTTGATCGGCCGCCTGCTTCAGGGGTTTTCCGCAGGCGCGGAACTGGGCGGCGTGTCGGTGTACCTGGCGGAAATCGCCACACCGGGCCGCAAGGGTTTCTTCACCAGTTGGCAGTCGGCCAGTCAGCAAGTGGCAATCGTCATTGCCGCCGCGCTGGGCTATGCGCTAAATCAATGGATGCCGGCGACAGTGATTGCCGACTGGGGCTGGCGCATTCCGTTTTTCGTCGGCTGCATGATCGTGCCGTTCATCTTCCTGCTGCGGCGCAATCTCGAAGAAACCGCAGAGTTCACTGCCCGTCGCCACCGTCCAAGTATGCGTCAGGTGTTCGGCACACTGCTGCAGAACTGGCAGATTGTAATCGCCGGGATGCTGATGGTGGCGCTGACCACCACCGCGTTTTACCTGATCACCGTGTACGCACCGACCTTCGGCAAAACCGTGCTGCACCTGAGCACCGCCGATGCGTTGCTGGTGACCTTGCTGGTCGGTGTGTCGAACTTCTGCTGGCTGCCACTGGGCGGCGCACTGTCGGACCGCATCGGTCGGCGTCCGGTGTTACTGGCCATGACTCTGTTGACGTTGGCCACGGCCTACCCGGCGTTGTCGTACCTGGTCCAGGCACCCAGCTTCATCAACATGCTGCTGGTGCTGCTGTGGCTGTCGTTCATCTACGGTATGTACAACGGCGCAATGGTCGCCGCGCTGACCGAAATCATGCCGGTGGAAGTCCGCGTGGCCGGTTTTTCCCTGGCCTACAGCCTGGCGACCGCGGTGTTCGGCGGCTTCACCCCGGCGATTTCGACCTTGTTGATTGAGTATTCCGGCGACAAGGCCGCCCCCGGTTACTGGATGAGCTTCGCCGCGCTGTGTGCGATGTGCGCAACGCTTTACCTGTACCGGCGCTCGACCGGCCGGTTGCAGGCTGCCGTGTAATAAGCCGTCCGTTTACTGAGATTTCTCGATGAAAAAACGACTAAACCTCGTGGCGCTGACCTTGATCGGCGTCATGGCCCTGAGCGCCGTGGCACAGGCTGAAGAACTTCGGGTGATGACCTCCGGTGGTTTCACTGCGGCCTATAAAGTACTCGGCCCGAAATTTGCCGCCGCCACCGGCAACACCCTCGACACCGCGCTCGGCCCGTCGATGGGCAAGGCGCCCGAGGCGATCCCTAATCGGCTGGCCCGTGGCGAACCCGCCGATGTGGTGATCATGGTCGGCTACGCCCTGGATGAGCTGATCAAGCAAGGCAAAGTCTTGCCCGAGTCGCGGGTTGAACTGGCCGATTCGAGGATTGGTCTGGTGGTGCGCGCGGGTGCGGCGATGCCGGACATCAGCTCGGTCGAGGGGCTGAAGACGACGTTGCTCAACGCCAAGTCCGTAGCCTATTCCGACAGCGCCAGCGGCGTGTACATCCAGGACCAGATGTTCAAGCGCCTGGGCATCGAGCCGCAGCTCAAAGCCAAATCGACCATGGTGCCTAAAATCCCGGTGGGCTCGGTGGTTGCCAGCGGCGACTACCAACTGGGCTTCCAGCAGGTCAGTGAGTTGCTCCCGGTGCCCGGCGTGACTTTCGTCGGCAAGATCCCGGAACCGGTGCAGTCAGTGACACGTTTCGCCGCCGGCATCCCGGTCGGCGCGCAACACCCGACGCAGGCCAAGGCACTGCTCGACTACCTCGCCTCCCCCGCGGCCCAACCGGATGTCACGGCCACCGGACTCGACTCGGTCAGCCGTTAAGCCTGGCGCCGGTCTCAGTCGATCTACGCTGAGGCCGGTTCTGGTGGTTGGCAGACCTTCATTTCGACGATCAACCGCTCCAGCTCCAACGCAGCCGGCGTCAAGCTTCGTCCGCGGCGCTTGAGCAGGCCGACGCTGCGCATCACTTGCGGGTCGGTCAGCGGTACATGGGTCAGAATCGGGTGTTCACTGCCGGGCATCGCCATCAATGGCACGGCGGCAATGCCAAGCCCGGCTTCGACCAGGCCGATCATGGTGGTGACGTGTCGGGTTTCGCAGATGCTTTGCCGTTGCGGCACGATCCCGGCCAGCGCCTGATCCAGCAAAAAACGATTGCCCGAGGTTTTGTCAAGGGAGATGTAATCCTGCTGGTACAGCTCGTTCCAGCTCACACTTGCGCGACCGGCCAAGGGATGATCGCGCCGGCAAGCAACCACATAACGCTCCTGCACCAGCGCTTCGAACTCGACCTCGGCCTCCAGCGTGCCCATGAAACTCAAGCCGAAATCGGCCTCGCCATTGACCACCGCGCTCAGCACGTCGTGTGCGCTGGAGTCGAGAACCTTGACCTTGATTCGTGGAAAGCGCTGATGGTATTGGGCGACCACTCGCGGCATGAAGTAGTAGGCCGCCGAAGGCACGCAAGCCACGGTGACGTAACCCAAACGGGTCGACGCCACGTCGCTGATCCCCAGTAGCGCCACATCCAGGTCGTCCAGCAAACGATCGACACTGGGCGCAAACGCGCGCCCTGACTGGGTCAGGCTAACGCGGCGAGTCGTGCGTTCGAACAGTTTGACGCCCAAGGCGTCTTCGAGCTTTTCAATCCGTCGGCTCAGCGCCGGCTGTGAGATGCGCACCGTGTCGGCGGCCTTGCGAAAGCTGCCCTGCTCGACCACGGCGCGAAAAGCCTGCAAATCATTCAGGTCGAAATTGATGGCCATGACGCCCACTCACCGGCAAACGAATTGATCAGCTTATCCTATGAATGTAACAAATTGATGCAAATTGTAACGCGTTAATCCGCGATAGCCGGTATTCATGACTGACTGATGCCGGTCCAGCCTTTATCCTTGACGCCTTTCTGATGTGTGTCGTTCTACGTATTTCCAGGAGTAAGCCATGCCCCATGAAGGCAACCTGTTGCAAGCCGCTGTGGTCTTTCTGTTCGCGGCGGTGCTCACCGTGCCTTTGGCCAAACGCCTGCAACTGGGCGCGGTATTGGGCTATCTGCTGGCCGGGGTCATCATCGGGCCCTCGGTGCTGGCGCTGATCGGCAACCCGCAAAGTGTCAGCCATATTTCCGAACTCGGCGTGGTCCTGTTGCTCTTCATTATCGGCCTTGAGCTGTCGCCACGACGGCTGTGGGTGATGCGCAAAGCGGTGTTCGGCGTCGGTCTGGCACAAGTGCTACTGACCGGTTCGGTGATCGGCGTGCTGGCGTTCTACGTGTTTGGCCAAGCACTCAACAGCGCGATCGTGCTCGGTCTGGGGCTGGCGTTGTCATCGACCGCGTTCGGTTTGCAAAGCCTGGCTGAACGCAAGGAGCTGACCAGCCCCCACGGTCGGTTGGCATTTGCCATTCTGCTGTTTCAGGACATCGCGGCGATCCCTCTGATCGCCATGGTGCCGCTGCTCGCCGGCAGTGATCACACCACCACGGCGGCCGAGAACTTGAACCATGTCCTGCGAGTGCTGGGTAGCATCGCGGTGGTGGTGATCGGTGGGCGTTACCTGTTGCGACCGGTGTTTCGTGTCGTTGCCAAAACCGGTCTGCCGGAAGTCTCGACCGCCACGGCGCTGCTGGTGGTGATCGGCACCGCGTGGCTGATGGACCTGGTCGGCGTGTCAATGGCGCTTGGCGCGTTCCTCGCCGGTTTGCTGCTGGCGGACTCGGAATACCGCCATGAACTGGAAGCACAGATCGAACCGTTCAAGGGCCTGCTGCTGGGGCTGTTTTTCATCAGCGTCGGCATGGGCGCCAACATCAGCCTGCTGTTCAGCGCCCCGGCGACCGTGCTGGGCCTGACCCTGCTGCTGATCATGCTCAAGCTGCCCCTGCTGTTTGTCGTCGGTCGGCTGGCCGGAGGCTTGAATCGCCTGAGTGCGCTGCGCTTGGGCATCGTGCTGGCGGCGGGCGGTGAGTTCGCGTTCGTGGTGTTCAAGATCGGCCGCGATCAGGGCCTGTTCGAACCACGCCTGTACGACCTTCAGGTGCTGACCATCACCCTGTCCATGGCCGTGACACCGCTGTTGCTGCTGATGTGCGGCCGACTGGTGAAGTCGAAAATCCAACCCGTCGCCGTGCCGCCGCACATGCGTGAAATCGACACCGACGCACCCCGCGTGGTGATCGCTGGCCTGGGCCGCATGGGACAGATCGTGGCGCGGATTCTGCGGGCGCAGAAAATCAAATTCGTCGCCCTCGACACCTCGGTGGAAACCATTGAGCTGACCCGCAGTTTTGGTGGCGTACCGGTGTTCTACGGCGACCCGATGCGCCCGGAAATTCTCAGCGCGGCCAAGGTCGGGCAGGCGGAGTTCTTTGTCATTGCCACCGATGACCCGGACACCAACATCAAGACCGCCGAGCTGGTGCGCAAGCTCTACCCGCACCTGAAAATCATCGCCCGTGCCCGTAACCGTCAGCATGTGCACCGTCTGGTCGACCTCGGTGCCGAAGCAATCCGGGAAACCTATTATTCAAGCCTGGAAATGAGTCGCCAGACCCTGCTCGGTCTGGGCCTGAGCCAGACCCAAGCCGATGCCCGCATCGAAACGTTCAAGCATCACGACGAACAAGTGCTCGAAGCCCAGCACGCGATCTACGACGATGCCGAAAAAGTCTTGCAGAGCGCCCAGGAAGCCCGGACCGAACTGGCGCGGCTGTTCGAGGCGGATCAGCTTGAGGAAGAGACTGTCAAACCTTGAAGCCCTCATCGTCGCATAGGTATCTACGCAACGTCGAAGTACGGTGAAGGACTATGTCCGTAGCAGCTGCCAAGCCTGCGAGGCTGCGTTCGAGGACGCAGTCCTCGCAAATCCTGCATATGTGGTTTGCCTGGAAGAGCGCGCTGTCTGATTTGACGACCGCTCCACGGCCGAACGCAGCCTCGCAGGCTCGGCAGCTGCTACGGGAGTTGGATCGCAAAGATGTATAGATACTTATGCTCATCGCGGTTTATCCGGTAACCGATTTTCGAAAGGAATCCTTGATGACCACCGCCGACCAAGCCTCCCCCGCTCTGAAAGAAATCTTCAACGCCGAGCGCTTGCAACACATCGCCACTGAACTGCGCGCGGTTTACCCGGCGTTCAACGCCAAGGCCTTCCTGAAACTGGCCAATGAAGGCCTGGCCGAGCTGTCGGTGATGCAGCGCATGGCGCGGGTTGGAGAATGCCTGCACGCGGTGTTGCCGCTGAACTATGAGCAGACACTGGAGGTGTTGCGCCCGCTCGCTCCGCGCCTGAACAGCAGTTTCGTCAGCATGTTCCTGCCCCAGTACGTCGCCACCTACGGTGCCCACGCGTTCGAATTGTCGATGGACGCACTCAAGTACTTCACCACGTTCGGTTCATCGGAATTCGCCATTCGGCATTTCCTGCGCAGCGACTTCGAGCGCTCGCTGGCGCTGATGTGCGACTGGTCGCGGGATGACAACGAACACGTCCGCCGCCTGGCCAGCGAAGGCAGTCGCCCGCGCCTGCCGTGGTCGTTTCGCCTGGAACCCTTACAAGCCGACCCGACGCTCGCCGCGCCGATCCTCGACAACCTCAAGGCCGACAGCAGCCTGTACGTGCGCAAGTCGGTGGCCAATCACCTCAACGACATCACCAAGGACCACCCCGAGTGGGCGCTGAGCCTGATCGAAGGCTGGTCGCTGGAGGACCCGCGCACTGCGTGGATCGCCAAGCACGCCCTGCGCAGCCTGATCAAACAGGGCAACCAACGAGCGCTGGCGATCATCGGCGCTGGCGGTAGACCCGAGGTCCAGATCCACAACCTCAAGGTTGAACCGGCAGTCATCTCGCTGGGCGAAACCATCACCCTGTCGTTCGACCTGCAATCGAGCACCCGTGACAGCCAGCGACTAGTGGTCGACTATGCCATCGACTACGTCAAAGCCTCGGGCGCTACCTCGACGAAAGTCTTCAAACTCAAAGGCCTCACCCTACCCGCCCACGCCCGCCAAACCCTCAGCCGCACCCAGCAGATCCGCGAACTGACCACCCGTAAACACTATGCGGGCACGCATGCGGTGCACATCATGATCAATGGCGAGCGACTGGGAAGCACCGCGTTCGACATCACCCCGTAGGATTCGTCCCGAGCAGCAGCGCCTGCTCGCGATCACACAACCCCACCACGTAATCCCACAGCACTCGCAGCCGCACTGACTTGTGCAATTCGCGGCGGGTGCTGATCCAGTAGCTGCGCTGGATGCTTTCGGCCGGTAGCAGCGGTACCAGTTCCGGGTCGCCGCTGGCCATGTAACACGGCAGCACGGCGATCCCCAAGCCTGAACGCGCCGCCTGTTGCTGGGCAATGACGCTGGTGCTGTGAAACACCACGTGAGGGCTGCGGCAGAAGCTGTTGAGGAACATCAACTCCTGACTGAACAACAGATCGTCGACGTAACCGATCCAGGCATGCCGCACCAGGTCTTCGCGGCTGCGCAAGGGTGGCGAGCGGTCGAGGTAGGCCTGAGTGGCGTAGAGCGCCAGGCGGTAATCGGTGAGTTTGCGAGTGACCAGCATGTCGGCGGCCGGGCGTTCCAGGTGAATGCTGATCTCGGCTTCGCGGTTGAGGATGCTGACAAAACGCGGTACCGCCACCAGCTCCACTTCCAGCCCCGGATAGCGATCAAACAAGCCCTGCATGCGACTGGCGAGGAACATGATGCCCAAGCCTTCGGTCACACCGACGCGGATCTTGCCCAGCGGCGCGCTGGACTGGGTGATTTCTTCCTGAGCCAGCAAGGCAACGTTTTCCATGGCCTCGGCGTGTTTGAGCAATGCTTCGCCGGCCGGGGTCAGTTCGTAGCCCTGGGCTTGCTGGACAAACAGTGCGGTGCCGAGACTCTTTTCGATCGCCTCGATGTGCCGTGCCACCGTGGCATGAGTGGTTTTCAAGCGCCGGGCGGCAGTCAACAAGCGACCGCTGCGTTGCAATTCGAGAAAGAACCGCAGGTCATTCCAGTCGAACATCAGCCTTCCTTGAATGCTTGAATGAACTTTGCTGTTTAAAAACGCACAGCAGCTGAGCAAAAACTAACATTCTTTTGCCGAAAACTAACAACTAGGATGGATCCCAATAAGAACAACACGCTGCGAGGTCATGGATGCAACCTGCCGTTGATGCATACGATTACATCGTGGTCGGCGCCGGGCCGGCCGGTTGCCTGCTGGCCAATCGACTCTCCGCCAACCCGCAACACCGGGTGCTGCTGCTCGAAGCCGGCGGGCGCGATAACTACCCATGGATTCACATCCCGGTCGGTTACCTGTTCTGCATCGGCAACCCGCGCACCGACTGGTGCTTCAAGACCCAAGCGCAAACCGGCCTGCAAGGCCGCAGCCTGAGCTACCCGCGCGGCAAGGTGCTGGGCGGTAGCTCTTCGATCAACGGCATGATCTACATGCGCGGCCAGGCCGGCGACTACGACCGCTGGGCTGCCGAGGGCAACCCCGGCTGGAGCTGGAACGACGTACTGCCGCTGTTCAAACAGAGCGAAAACCATTTTGCCGGCGACTCGGCGTTTCACGGCGCTGCCGGGGAATGGCGCGTCGAACGTCAGCGCCTGTCGTGGCCTATTCTTGACGCCTTCCGCAGCGCTGCCGAACAAACCGGCATCGCCAGCATCGATGACTTCAACCAGGGCGACAACGAAGGTTGCGGCTACTTCCAGGTCAACCAGAAGGCCGGCGTACGCTGGAACGCCGCCAAGGCCTTTCTCAAACCGATTCGCCATCGACCGAACCTCACGGTGCTGACCGACGTTGAAGTCGACCGCGTGCTGCTGGAAAACGGCCGGGCATCGGTAATCAGTGCTCGCTGGAAAGGTCAGACCAGGACCTTTCGCGCACAACGGGAAATTATCCTCAGCGCTGGCTCCGTCGGCTCGCCGAGTATCCTGCAGCGCTCCGGAATCGGCCCCGGCAGCCTGCTCAAACGCCTGGGGATCGGCGTTGTCCACGAACTCAATGGGGTCGGCGGCAACCTGCAGGATCACTTGCAGTTGCGGTTGATCTATAAGCTTGAAAACGCCCGGACCCTGAACCAGATCGCGGGCAGCCTGTGGGGCAAGATGGGCATGGGCCTGCGTTATTTGTACGACCGCAGCGGCCCGTTATCAATGGCGCCGAGTCAGCTCGGCGCGTTCGCCCGCTCCGGGCCGGAACAGACCTCAGCCAACCTCGAATACCACGTCCAGCCGCTGTCGCTCGAACGCTTCGGCGAACCTCTGCATGCGTTCCCGGCATTCACCGCGTCGGTGTGCGACCTGCGCCCGCAAAGCCGTGGCCGGGTGGAAATTGGTTCGGCCGACCCGCAGCAGGCGCCGCTGATTCAGCCCAATTACCTGAGCCATCCCGAGGACCTGCGCGTGGCCGCCGATGCCATTCGCCTGACCCGACGTATCGTTGCCGCGCCGGCCTTGCAACCGTTCAAACCGGTCGAATACCTGCCGGGCGATGCCTTGCAAAGCGAAGAACAACTGCACGAAGCCGCCGCGCGCATCGGCACGACGATCTTCCATCCCGTGGGCACCTGCCGCATGGGCAACGACGCAGACGCGGTGGTCGACGCCCAGTTGCGGGTCCACGGCATTCCCGGCCTGCGCGTTGCCGATGCGTCGATCATGCCGCACATCACCTCGGGCAATACCTGCTCGCCTACACTGATGATTGCCGAGAAAGCGGCGCAGCTGATTCTCGCCGCATCGACCCTCAGGTATCTGCACAACGTTGAAATAGGTGAACAACTATGTCCGTAGCAGCTGCCGAGCCCGCGAGGCTGCGTTCGAGGACGAAGTCCTCGCAAATCCTGAGCCCACGATTTGCCAGGAAGAGTGCGTTACCTGACTCGACGACGGCTTCGCCGCCGAACGCAGCCTCGCGGGCTCGGCAGCTGCTACGGGGGGTGGGACAGAAAGATGTGTAGATGCAATGGAATAGCAGCGCCAGCCCACAAGGCCGGCGCTGACAGTGGAACAACAATAAGTAAACACTGTGAGGGATACCGACATGTCAGAACAGGCTCAAACCATCGCCGCGACGCTCAGCGCCGGCACCAGCAAGGACACCCAGAAAGTCATCTTCGCCTCGTCCCTCGGGACGGTGTTCGAGTGGTATGACTTCTTCCTCTACGGCGCCCTCGCGGCGGTGATCAGTAAACAGTTTTTCGCCGGGGTCAACGACACCACGGCGTTCATCTTTGCGCTGATGGCCTTCGCCGCCGGCTTCATCGTGCGGCCGTTCGGCGCGCTGGTGTTTGGTCGCCTGGGAGACATGATCGGGCGCAAATATACGTTCCTCGCGACGATCATCCTGATGGGCCTGGCAACGTTCTGCGTCGGTCTGTTGCCGACCTACGCCAGCATCGGGATTGCCGCGCCGATCATTCTGGTGGTGCTGCGCATGCTCCAGGGTCTGGCACTGGGCGGTGAATACGGTGGCGCGGCAACCTACGTCGCCGAGCACGCGCCGCTCGGTAAACGCGGCTTCCACACCAGCTGGATTCAGTCCACCGCCACCCTCGGTTTACTGCTGTCGTTACTGGTAGTGCTCGGTTGCCGCTACTTCACGGGGGATCAGTTCGAAGTCTGGGGCTGGCGCATTCCGTTCCTGCTGTCGATCGTTCTACTGGGCATTTCAACCTGGATTCGCCTGAGCCTGCACGAGTCGCCGGCCTTCTTGAAAATGAAAGAGGAAGGCAAGGGCTGCAAAGCGCCGATCCGCGAATCCTTCGGCAACTGGGAAAACCTGAGAGTGGTGCTGATCGCGCTGTTCAGCATCAACGCCGGGCAAGCAGTGACCTTCTACGCCGCGCAGTTCTACGTGTTGTTCTTCCTCACCCAGTTCCTGAAGATGGACCCGGCCCTGGCCAATACCTTGCTAATCATCAGCGTGGTAATCGGCGCGCCGTTCTTCATTTTCTTCGGCTGGCTGTCTGACCGGGTCGGGCGCAAACCGGTCCTGATGCTGGGCCTGCTGCTGGCGACCGCGCTGTACTTTCCGATTTTCAAAACCCTGGCCCACTACGCCAACCCGGCCATCGACCGGGCCAGCCAACAGGCACCGATCACCGTACTGGCCGATCCGGCCACCTGCACCTTCCAGTTCGACCCGGTGGGCAAGGCGCGTTTTGACAGCCCTTGCGACAAGGTCAAAACCTTCCTGGTCAAGCAAGGCCTGCCTTACAGCAGCGAAGCCGCCCCTGCGGGCAGCGCGGTGCAAGTGAGCGTTGGCGACGTGAAGATCGATGGTTACGACGAGGCGGCCCTGCGCGGTGCCGTAACCCTCGCCGGCTACCCGCAACAGGCAGACACGCAGCTCATCAACAAACCCATGATCGTGGCGCTGATCGTCGCGCTGATCATCATCTCCGCGATGTGCTACGGTCCGTTGGCAGCGCTGATGGTCGAACTGTTCCCGACGCGCATCCGCTACACCTCGATGTCCCTGCCCTATCACATCGGCAACGGCTGGTTTGGGGGGTTCCTGCCGACCGTGTCGTTCGCGCTGGTGGTGTACACCGGGGATATTTTCTATGGCTTGTGGTACCCGGTGCTGATCACCGGCGTGAGCCTGGTGGTGGGCATGATCTGCCTGCGTGAGACGAAAAACGTGGACCTGAACAAAAACTGACGGCATAAAAAAGTCCGCCCATGTTGGCCCTGGGCGGACTTCTACTTCACAGAACCGCGTCTGCGGTTCTTGTCATCAGAGTTTAGGCCACAATGTCCGTGGTTGCCGCCTGGCCCACCACACCCAGTGCAAAATCCACCGCACCGTGGCCGGTCAGGTCGACATACAGGCTGGTCTGGTTGGTCTGGGCGAAGTAAGTCAGGATTGCATCGCCGGCATGGCCGGTGAAGCCGCTGACGAAGTTCAGCGTGGCAGCGCCAGAGGAGAACTGCGCGATGCCCGACAGGTCGATTTTGTCCTCACCGCTGGTGAAATCCATGATCCAGTCTGGCGCGGTCATGGTCGAGTCGGACGCCGTACCGTAGACGAAGGTGTCCGCCCCGGCTCCGCCCCACAAGGTATCGCCGCCACCGCCACCGTAGATGATGTCGTTACCGGCACCGCCCATGATCAGGTTGGCCACCGCGTTGCCGATCAGCAGGTCATTGCCCGAACCACCGATGGCGTTTTCCACGGTCACGCCGTGGGCGATGGACACGTTGCCGACCAGACCGCCGACATCAGAGAACGAACCTTCATTGAGGTTGATCTTCTGATTCTGATTGAAGCCGGAAAAATCCAGGGTGTCGTTGCCGCCACCGTCCCACACCGAGAACACCACTTTGGAATCAGACGAGGTGGCACTGTAGAAGTCGCGACCGGCGTTGGAGTGGAAGCCGTAGACCGTATCATCGGCACGGGTGCCGAGGTTGGCACCGTAGAGCTTTTGCACCGCGACAATGTCGTCCATCAACGGAGCTGACGCATAAGCACCACTGCCGTCCTTGCTGAAGTTCTGACCGGTGTTGCTCTCACTCCAGTAGCTCATGAGGCTGTAGCCACGGGTGTCCTGAGCATAGGTCACGTCGTTATAGGTCGGGTTGCCGTTGCCTGCGTTATAGACGCCAGGATGGGACAGGCCCAGGCTGTGGCCGATTTCGTGGGTCAAGGTCTGACGACCGTAGTTGTTGGTGCCCGGCGTCTCATTGACCCGATACTGATCGTTGATCAGGTACCAGGACTGGCCATCGTAGCTGCCACCCGAAGGCAAGTAGGCGAACGCCGCACCGCCGGTGCTGACATCGTAGTTACCGAAACTCAGGTGCCCGTCGCCGCCCGTCGCCCCTTCCTTGAACGTCACGTTGGCGACGTCCGACCAGGATTGCAGAGAGAGTTTCGCCTGGGCTTTCTGCAGATCGCTGAACTCGCTGAAATGGCCCAGCTTCGTGTTGTAGTTCGCAGGCGCCGAGGACATGAAACTGAAGCTCAGTTCGACTTTGCCGTTGCCATCATTATCGTGCCAGGACAGGTTTTTACGCAGAATCTGATCGGCCGCTTGATCCGCTGTGAATGACGGCTTGCCGTTGATCAACTCAGTGCCACCGCGATCATACAAATGGCTGAAGGCATCGACCTGGCTGTAGGCCGAACTGACCTGCCCTGCAGGAATGACGGCTTTTGCTTTGGCTTGTGACATCACTACGTCCTTGTTTCAAATAATCGGTTCCGATAGACCACGGCGACCCCTTCGCGAGATCGTCCTATCACTCGCCCTGTTGAAGGCGTAACAAAACTGACACAGGTTGAAGTGACGGGGCTATTGAATTTTTAGATAGCGGCCCGCTCAAGGGCAAAGCGCCACGCCCCGATTGGCCTGACTGACGGTACGCCCCTTTATCGTCAGCCCATTGACGTCCTCTCCCGGCAAGCGCCAGATAATGAGTCCGGCAATGTTCGGACAAGGGTGGTTCAACATGGCAAAAGTCACCGTTTTGGCAGGAGATTTTCTACAAGGCGATAGTGAATACCGTGAAGGGGCGTTCCGGCTGAAAACCCCTTTCAAACCTAACCAAGGAACCAAAGTACAGGCTTCGGCGTTCAGAACCGTGGAGGTTGCGTCCCAGGATTCTACCAACAAGGGTGCCATTGGCTACGGCATCGCGGGCGCCTTGCTGCTTGGCCCCGTCGGGGCAATCGCAGGCTACCTGATGGCCGGCAGGGAGACTGAGATCACGTTCATCGCCACCTTCAAGGATGGCAGCAAGCTGTTGGCGGCAACTGACAGCGACACGTATCGGGATATATCCCGACACGTGAGCCATTAAAATTGCGCACCAACCCTCGTGCTCATGACATTCAGCCGTAATGTCGTGAGCACTTTCGTTTAAACATCGATAACTATCGAATATAACTATTCTGATATTTTCTACTATGCTCATCAACTCCAGTCCTTACCTGTCTAATACCTAAACAGAGTGGTTTTGATGTTGACTTCAGCGGCCTGCCTCAGTACATTGCGCGGGCCGGTAACTCAGGCCTTTTTTCAACTCACAAAAGAATCCAATGGACACAGTATCTAGACGCTGTCTGGCTGATGCGAATTCGCAGAGCTGGGCACTTAACCCAGAAAATGACGGGACTCGACTCTTCGGTCGGGTGAGCTGCGCTAGGGCTTGACGCTCCATCGTAACTTGCCTCTCCGGCGTCAGTCCGGTTGCGAGGCATGTTATGAACTTCAAATCTGCTGTAATGCCAGGTGTACGCGCCTTCGCCTCGACGATGCGCGTAAAACTCTGCCGTGAGCGCCCTGTGGCGACTCGCTCTCCATTCTCCCCCTCTTCGCACACTCAGGCTCACCTGCGTGCCAATTGGCGCGTCTGCCCGTCGACCGGCCAACTCCAGCAACGCTGGAGCGTCGACGAAAGCCAGGAACCACCGAGTCGGTGCTTTGCGCACCTGCTGCAGCAGGCCAGCCTGATGCTGGGCCTGTACCTCGGAGCGCGCACTTTCAGCTGATCTGAAAGTACTTCCACGCCGTGAACCAGCGTTTTCCTTAATAAGGAATTCGGCAACTTTCTATTGCCCGCTTAAACACACATTTATTGGAAACCGTTATGGACGAAGCCAGTTGTAGGTTCGCTGTATACCGTTTGTTATTGGGTATGCAGCGAACGTTAAAACATAAAAAACACAACGCCCTGAATCGATCGCTTACTTGCGCTTCGACATACTTTCGCTCGCCTTTAATTAGCTGAGTTGTCTGTGTGTCGTGCCGCAAGCCTGCGGCAGGAGTACACACAATGACCGCTGTAAAAAATCGAAACACATTTACCCAAGGCGCCACGAGCGACGACACCAAGCTGTCGATGCGCGCAGCCCGTGAGGCACAACACGGCCTCGCAGTCACCCTCGCCAACGTGAAAGCCTCCAGCGACGGCCTGACCGAACTCGATGCAGAAGGCCGTCTGCAACGCGAAGGCTTTAACGAAGTGGCCCATGACAAGCCGCCTCATGCGCTGGTGCAGTTGCTGCTGGCCTTCAACAACCCCTTCATCTACGTCCTGATGACACTGACCGTCATCAGTTTCGTCACAGAATTCTGGCTGCCCCTTCAAGCCGGCGAAGAAACCGACCTCACTGGCGTAATCATCGTGCTGGTGATGGTGTTGGCAAGCGGCCTGATGCGCTTCTGGCAAGAACACCGTTCAGCCAAGTCCGCCGAAGCCCTCAAGGCCATGGTCCGCACCACCGCCACCGTGCTGCGGCGCGAGCAGATGGGCATGAAGCCCAAGCTGCGCGAAGTACCTATGCGTGAACTGGTGACAGGCGACATCGTTCAGCTGTCCGCTGGCGACATGATTCCGGCCGACATTCGTTTGATCGAATCCCGCGACCTGTTCATCAGCCAGGCGGTGCTGACCGGCGAAGCCTTGCCGGTCGAGAAGTACGACACCTTGGGCAACGTCGCACAGAAGTCCGCTTCAGCGACGCCGGCTGATCAGTCCAACCTGCTGGATCTGCCGAACATCTGCTTCATGGGCACCAACGTGGTCAGCGGCACCGCCAAAGCGGTGGTGGTCGCGACCGGTTCACGCACGTACTTCGGCTCACTGGCCAAAGCCATCGTCGGCTCCCGCGTGCAAACTGCCTTCGACCGCGGGGTGAACAGCGTCAGTTGGCTGTTGATCCGTTTCATGCTGGTCATGGTGCCGATCGTCTTCCTGCTCAACGGTTTCTCCAAAGGCGACTGGACCGACGCATTCATGTTTGCCCTCGCGGTGGCGGTAGGCCTGACCCCGGAAATGCTGCCGATGATTGTCAGCGCCAACCTCGCCAAGGGCGCGATGGCGATGGCTAAACGCAAAGTCGTGGTCAAACGCCTCAATGCGATTCAGAACTTCGGCTCGATGGACGTGCTCTGCACCGACAAGACCGGCACCCTGACTCAGGACAAGATCATCCTGGAACACCACGTCGACATCAGTGGCAAGCGCGACGATTCGATCCTTGAACTGGCGTGGCTCAACAGCCATCACCAGAGCGGTATGAGAAACCTGATGGACCAGGCGGTGGTGCAGTTCGCCGAACGCAACCCGAAGTTCAAGATACCGTTCGCCTACAGCAAGATCGATGAGCTGCCGTTCGACTTCATCCGTCGTCGTCTGTCGATCATCGTCAAGGACAGCCGCGACGATCATCTGATGGTGTGCAAGGGTGCAGTGGAGGAGATGCTGAGCATTTCCAGCCACATCCACGAAAATGGTGTGGTCGTTGCACTCGATGAGCAGCGTCGCAAAGAGCTGCTGGCGATGGCCAACGAGTACAACGAAGACGGTTTCCGGGTGCTGGTGGTGGCGACTCGCGAGATCCCGAAAGCCCAGAGCAAAAGCCAGTACAAGACGAGCGACGAACGCGAACTGGTGATCCGTGGCTTCCTGACCTTCCTCGATCCACCGAAGGAAACCGCTGGCCCGGCGATTGCCGCGCTGCGCGACATGGGAGTCAGCGTCAAGGTACTGACCGGCGACAACGCCGTGGTGACCTGCAAGATCTGCCGCGAAGTCGGGCTGGAGCCAGGCACGCCGCTGCTCGGGCAAGACATCGAGAAGATGGACGAGTCGACCCTCAAGCTGCGGGTCGAAGAGCGCACGGTGTTTGCCAAGCTCACGCCGCTGCAGAAGTCCCGGGTGCTCAAGGCCTTGCAGTCGAACGGTCACACCGTGGGCTTCCTCGGCGACGGCATCAACGACGCCCCTGCCCTGCGTGACGCCGACGTCGGTATTTCGGTCGACAGCGGCACCGATATTGCCAAGGAATCGGCCGATATCATCCTGCTGGAAAAGAGCCTGATGGTGCTCGAAGAAGGCGTGCTCAAAGGGCGCGAGACCTTCGGCAACATCATGAAGTACCTGAACATGACCGCCAGCTCGAACTTCGGCAACGTCTTTTCGGTGTTGGTGGCCAGTGCCTTCATCCCGTTCCTGCCGATGCTGTCGATTCATCTGCTGCTGCAAAACCTGATGTACGACATCTCTCAGCTGGCGCTGCCGTGGGACAAGATGGACAAGGAATACCTGAGCAAACCGCGCAAGTGGGATGCCAAGAACATCGGGCGCTTCATGCTGTGGATCGGGCCGACCTCGTCGATCTTCGACATGACCACCTTCGCCCTGATGTGGTACGTGTTCTCGGCCAACAGCGTGGAAATGCAGACCCTGTTCCAGTCCGGCTGGTTCATCGAAGGGTTGCTGTCGCAGACGCTGGTGGTGCACATGCTGCGTACCCAGAAGATCCCGTTCTTCCAAAGCACCGCGGCATTGCCGGTGATCCTGATGACCGGACTGGTGATGGTGCTGGGCATCTACATCCCGTTCTCGCCACTCGGCACTCTGGTCGGCCTGCAACCGCTGCCATGGCAGTACTTCCCATGGCTGGTGGGCACCCTGCTCAGCTACTGCGTGTTCGCTCAGCTGATGAAGACCTTCTACATCCGCCGCTTCAAGCAATGGTTCTAAGGGCCTGACCCAGGCGCGGCCGGCGAGTGACGCCGGCCGCACCCTCACTCAACGGCGCCCAGGACGCTGTGGGTTTTCAGGGAGCACAGACATGAAACCTGTCGCACAACAACACCTTTACGCCCTGGCAAAACGCGCACTGGTGTCGCTGCTGGTGATCGGCCTGAGCCGAATCGCAACACTGCTCACCTGCGCCAGCGTCAGGCTGTATGTCAGAGGCTGGTTGAGCGGCATTGAAATCAGATTCCTGCTGGGGTTCTCCAGTGCCATACATCGCACCGCTCTGCGGCTCGCGGTCCGCTAGAAAATGAAACAGCAAAAGGAGAGTCCTCATGTCGGGAACTACTCTATTGATCAACCTCGCAGGCTCCATCGCACTACTGCTCTGGGGCACCCACATGATTTCTTCGGCGCTGTTGCGCGGCTTCGGCACGCAACTGCGTCACTGGCTGGGACAAAACCTTAATAACCGCTGGATGGCCCTGCTGTCGGGCATCGGTATCACCGGCATTTTGCAAAGCAGCACCGCCGTCAGCCTGATGGCTACCTCCTTCACGGCCGCCGGGACCCTGGGCCTTGCGCCTGCACTGGCGGTGATGCTGGGGGCCAACATCGGCTCCACCTTAGTGGTGCAACTGCTCAGTTTCGACATTTCGATCGTCACGCCGATTGTGCTGTTGGTCGGGTTCATCGTGTTTCGGCTACGCGATGACTCACGCTACGAGAGCGTCGGTTGTGCGCTGATTGGCCTGGGTTTGATGCTGCTGGCGCTGCGCATGCTCGGGGCGACACTGGGAGACGTAGAAAGCACGCCGATCTTCCACGCCATCATGCAAAGCCTGGACGGCGACATTGTCATTGCCTTGCTGGTGGCCATGCTGCTGACGTGGATCTGCCATTCCAGCGTGGCCGTGGTGTTGCTGATTGCCTCGCTGGCCGGGACAGGTCTGCTGTCGCCCGTGACCGCCATGGCACTGGTGCTGGGGGTGAACATCGGTGGCGCCCTGCCCTCGGTGCTCAATGCCAGTTCCAGCGTGGCCCGACGTTTGCCGGTCGGCAATCTGCTGGTACGCGTGACCGGCGCGCTGGTGCTGTTGCCCTTCGTGCCGATGCTCGGCGAAACCCGCCAGATCACCGAACTGGCACCGGCGCTGCTGGTGGTCTACCTGCACAGCCTGTTCAATCTGGTACTGGCGCTGGTGTTCATCGGCCTGACAGAACTGCTGGCCAAACTGCTGACCCGCCTGCTGCCGCAACCGGTGCAGGACATCGACCCTGGCATGCCGCTGTATCTGGACGAAGCCGGCCTTGAGGTGGCCAACATCGGGCTGTCCAACGCGGCACGCGAAGCCCTGCGACTCGCCGACATGCTGTCGGTCATGCTCAACCGCGTGTTGCAACTGTTCCAGACCTCGGACCAGACCAATGCCGATGAGGTCCGGCAGATCGATCAATCCCTGGACCTGCTGAGTGCGGCGATCCGCGCTTATCTGGCGGACATCGGCAAAGAAGGCATCAGTGACAGCGATGCTGATCGCTCGCAGGAAATCCTGATGTTCGTGATCAACCTGGAGCACGCCGCCGACATCCTTTCCACCAGCCTTGCGCAGTTGGCGGCGCGGCGGCTGCGGCGTGGCGAGACCTTCTCGGCCTTCGAACTCGGCACGCTCTATCCGCTGCACAACGAGTTGCTGGAAAGCCTGAGCCTGGCGATTACCGTGTTTCTTCGCGAAGACCTGCCAACCGCCCATCACCTGGTCAATCGCAAGGAGTCGGTAAGAAGACTGGAAGCCGCGGCCAGCCGGGAACATTTCCGCACGTTGCGCGAAGACAAAAGCGCCTGGGCCGAATCCGGCGACATCTTTCAACGGCTGCTGCGCGATTACCGACGCGTGCATCACCACATCGCCGCGTTGGCCTACCCCGTACTCGAACGCGCCGGAGAACGCGATATCGAGCGCAGCTACCCGGCAGAAATTCATCCGCAACCCTCTGACGACAAGGATGAACTGCAATGCGCGTCCTGATTTGTTCCGGGCGCTATTACGCCGATACCCGTACCTGCCGCCGCGTACTGGAAGCCTTCCAGCGCCTGCACGAAGTGCGTGTGCTGATTCACGGAGGCAATCAGTTTTTGGGCGGCGAAATCGAAGACTGGGCCCGGGAACTGGGTGCCGACATCGTGCGCTATCCCGCCAACTGGCAACTGCACGGCAAGCTGGCGGAGCGCCTGCGCAACAGCTTCATGCTGCAGGACAGCCGACCCGACATCGTCATTGCGCTACCCGGTGGGGAAGACACTGAAGAGCTGGTTGCACAAGCCAGAACCGCCGGCATTCAAACGCTGTCGGTGAACGAACGGGGCTAGTTCGCCCCTATTTAATACGCAGTTTCTCTGCGTAAAAACCGAGACAAGGAAAGACTTCTTCGTGCTTGCGCGAGGGGGCTTTTCGCCAAGGAAAAACTGAGGTCACCCATGCCAAAGCACTCTCCTGATCACCGCGCCACCTCATTTACCCGTAACCTGCCGCCCTCCAAGCGCCGGATACTGCACCGCAACCTGATGTTCGTCGGCATCACGCTGACCGTCATCGCCTGCCTGAGCCTGATCTCCAAAGCCAACGCCGCCGGAGGCTCCTATGTAGTCGACGACGGCGCGATCAATGCCCCCGGTGAATGCAACGTCGACCTCTGGAACAAGAGCGTCCGGCACGACAGCTCCTCCAATGACCTGGTAGTTTCCCCGGCCTGCACCTTCAAAAGCCTGCCAATGGTTCAACTCGGCGCCGAGGTGGAGTACAGCCGCGACGACGGGGAGTCTGAAACCCAACTGAGCCCGCAGCTCAAGGCACAACTCTGGAACCGCGAAGACCTCGGTCTGCAACTGGCGGCATCAGCCTCCGCGCACTTTGTCATCAATCGGGCGCATTCCTTCGACGGTGTCGACCTTAGCCTGCCCCTGACCTTCACCCCCATTCAGGCCTTGCGCCTGAACTTCAACGCCGGCTGGACACAAGCCTATGACAACGGCGAACAGAATCGCCGTTGGACCTGGGGCACAGGCGTTGAATACGACCTGATCGATTCCCTGACCCTGATCGCCGAGCGCTTCGGCCAGCAAGGGGGTCAACAGGCATGGCAAGCCGGACCACGGCTGCACATTGGCGAGCATATCGACGTGGACCTCGTAATCGGACGCAACCTGACCGAAGATCGGGATCAGTGGCTGACCACCGGGGTGACGTTGAGGTTCTAGGGTCTGTACGAAAACTCGCCGAGCGGCGATCAGGCAAGGCAAAAACAGGCGAGGAAGCGGAGTTTAGGCCTCTAAATGAGCATTCCGAGCCTGTTTTTAACGCAGCCTGGTCGACGCGCAGGCAGTTTTCGTACAGAGCCTAAGCCCTGCTCGCACATCCTTTGCCCTTATTGCGCTGGCGGCAGCGCAATAAATGGCAACGCCAAGGCTGTACATCCATACAGATAAAGGTTGCTCCACTTCGCCGTACCCCGCATGCTGTCACCCTTTCCAACCCTGATGACTGATGGTGGTTATGCGGCTGTTTCTCTGTGAAAAACCTTCCCAGGCCAAAGACATTGCAGCGGTACTCGGTGCCAGCCGACGCGGCGACGGTTGCTGGCTGGGAACGGACGTCACAGTGACCTGGTGCATCGGCCACCTGCTGGAAACCGCGCCGCCGGATGCCTACGACGCACGCTATAAACGCTGGGTACTGGAAGACCTGCCGATCATTCCCGAGAAGTGGAAGATGCTGGTCAAACCCAAGACCGCCAGCCAGTTCAAAGCCGTCAAGCGGCTACTCGGCGAGGCTCATGAGCTGGTGATTGCCACCGACGCCGATCGTGAAGGCGAGATGATTGCCCGTGAGTTGGTGGAACATTGCCGTTATCGCGGGCCAATCCAGCGCCTGTGGCTGTCGGCACTGGACGACGCCTCGATTCGCAAGGCCCTGGCGGCACTCAAACCCGGCGCCGAGACCTTCAGCCTCTATCACTCGGCACTCGGCCGCTCGCGCGCCGACTGGCTGATCGGCATGAACATGAGCCGCCTGTTCACCCTGCTTGGTCGACAGTCCGGCTATCAAGGCGTGCTGCCGGTAGGCCGCGTGCAAACCCCGACCTTGCGTCTGGTGGTGGATCGCGACCGCAGCATTGCCGACTTCGTGCCGGTGCCGTATTGGGCCATCGACGTGCAGCTGCTGCACGACAACATCCCGTTCACCGCCCAATGGCGTGCGGCACCGGACGTCTGCGACGAGCATGACCGCTGCCTGAATCAGGCGCTGGCCCAGCAAGCAGCGACTGCGATGCGCAACGCCGCCCGTGCGCGGCTGGTCAAACTGCGCACCGAGCGGGTCCGCGAAGCCGCACCGCTGCCCTTCGACCTCGGCACACTGCAAGAAATCTGCTCGAAAAAACTCGGCCTCGGTGCTCAGGAAACCCTGGACGTTGCCCAGGCACTGTACGAAACCCATAAAGTCATCACCTACCCGCGCAGCGACTGCGGCTACCTGCCGCTGAGCCAGCACAGTGAAGCGCCGGCGATTCTTGCCGCCCTTGGGCGTGCCGATCCGGGCCTTGGCGAACTGCTCAAGCACCTTGAGCCGCAGCGCCGCTCGCGTGCCTGGAATGATGCCAAAGTCAGCGCCCACCACGGGATCATTCCCACTGCTGCGGCGAAAAACTTCGAACGCCTGACCGGCAAGCACCGTGCGGTCTACACCTTGATCCGGGCGCGATATCTGGCGCAGTTCCTGCCCAATCACGAATACGACCGCACCCAGGCTGACTTCGACTGCGCCGGGCAAGCGCTGCGTGCCGTCGGCAAACTGATTGTCGAACCGGGCTGGAAGCGCGCGCTGCCCGAAGCGTTGGCCCCGGCTAAAGGGCGGGAAGCGCCGGCACCGCAGATGCTTCCGGCACTGGCTGAAGGATGCGAATACACCGTTGCCAACGTGACGCTGAAGGATCTCTGGACCCAGCCGCCCAAGCCGTTTACCGAAGGTGACCTGATCAAGGCGATGAAGAATGTCGCCAAACTGGTGGAAGATCCGCTGCTCAAGCAAAAGCTCAAGGACACCACCGGCATCGGCACCGAGGCGACCCGCGCCGGGATCATTCAGGGGTTGCTGGACCGGGGTTATCTGGTCAAGAACGGTAAAGCGCTGGCCGCCACACCGCCAGCCTTCAGCCTGATCGACGCCGTGCCCCGGGCCATCGCCGACCCCGGCACCACGGCGATCTGGGAACAAGCCCTGGACATGGTGCAAAGCGGCGAAATGAGCCTTGAGGAGTTCGTCGCCAAACAGGCTGCCTGGATGAGCAAACAGGTTGGCCGCTGCACCGGCCTGCGCCTGACCATCAGTGGCCCCGCGAGCCCGGCCGGCAAGGGTGCGGCACCCTGGAAGAACAAACGTAAAACCACCAAACGCAAAGCCGCACCCTCCACCCGACGAGCGGCAAAACCCTAATGCAGGCGTAGTTTTCCATTTTGATCTGATTTTTTTTCAGCTTTTTTGAAATTCTATGAGGAGCTCCGCACATAGGAACTAAGGATTCGGGTCAAAGGGTGGACGCATTTTTGTAAAGAACTCCCACAATCATGAAGTTATAAATTAATCGGTCAACCCACTCAATTCCGGTGTGGGTTGGCCGTTTTCCATCAGATTAAAAACGTAGTCAATTCCACCTGGTCGCTCGGGGGCCGGGATCACTGATACACCCCATATTCCAGACGGTTCAGGAACTCATCGACCGGCTCGAAGCCCATTGGGTTGGTCAACAGATCGGTGGGCTTATTATCATCAGGTAAAAGCCTTTGCCCGTACCGTCTCCAGGCGGTGCGTTTTTTTGCGCACCAACGAAGTGGACCCGAACCGATATCGCTTTCAGTCACGCCCCCTCTCGAAAGGCTAGCCGGGTGATATCTCCCGCTATGAATAAAGGTGAATAGAGCGCTCTTAATTTCGCAATGAAACACCTCCGCAGGATACTTGGCAGGAACATTCAGTTACGACGGCACGCTTCTCAGGTTTGCATCGGGCTGCGTTGCAGGACTTTCCACCTATTCCAAAGAGCGATCACTCTCGATGAATCATCTTCCCATCGCTAAGAACTCACTCACAGCCCAGGCCCATGCCATCGGTCAATTGGCTGAACGGCTCAATGGCGAGTTCCAACAAGCTGTCGAACTCATTTTGGCGTGCGAAGGTCGTGCAGCGGTCTGCGGCATGGGTAAGTCCGGACTCATTGGCAAAAAAATGGTGGCCACCTTTGCCTCCACCGGTACGCCGAGTCTTTTTCTGCATCCCGCTGAAGCTTTTCATGGCGACCTGGGCATGCTGATGCCCAGCGATGTTCTGATCCTGATCTCCTACAGCGGGGAAACGGAAGAAGTCATCAAGCTGATTCCCAGCCTGAAATCTTTTGGCAACAAGATCATCGCCATGACCGGTAATGGCCAGTCTACGCTGGCCAAACATGCAGATATCTGGCTAGACATCAACGTCGAGCGAGAGGTCTGCCCGAATAATCTGGCGCCGACCACCTCTACCTTGGCAACCATGGCCATGGGCGACGCGCTGGCCGTCGCGTTGATTGATGCGCTGGACTTCAAGGCCATGGACTTTGCCCGCTATCACCCAGGCGGCAGCCTCGGCCGACAATTGCTGACGCGTGTAACCGATGTCATGCAAACCCGTCTGCCCCACGTGTCAAAAACCACAAGTTTCCATGACTGCCTTCTGACGATGACCTCAAGTCGCCTGGGCCTTGCACTGGTGATGCAAGAGGACAGGCTCGTGGGCATTGTCACCGATGGCGACGTGCGCCGCGCACTGCTGAATAACCCGGCGGTGGTCGACAAGCCGGTCTCGACTTTTATGACTGCGAGCCCGCATACGGTTAAAGCATCAGTGCAACTGTCTACCGCTGAGGCGTATATGCGAGAGCACAAGATTCGCGCCCTGGTAGTCATGGCCGACGAGAGCCATGAAGTAGTGGGTGTGGTAGAGATCTTTGATTAGCTCGCCCTGCTTGCGCGCAGGTGCAACTACTTCTCTCATAGGATCACCCGTACTCACATGAGAAATATTTCTCCTTATCGCCCCCGTTTGCTGGTGCTGTCCAAAGGCGCCCAACAACTGTCCACGCTTGCCGCGCTTCTGCCGGAGTACAGCATCATACCGGGCTCAATATGCGAGATCACCTCGGCCGATGCACTGTTGGCGTGGGGGCGTAAACCCAGTGCCCTCCTTGCACAACGCGAAGCGCACAAAGCCGGCCTGCCGTTATTGACCGTTGAAGATGGTTTTGTGCGGTCCATGGGGCTTGGTTTTAATGAGCCGCCACTGAGCGTGATTGTCGACGATCTTGGCATTTATCATGACGCGAGCGTGCCTTCGCGTCTGGAAACGTTGATTCCATCTCTTTTGAATGAAGCCCAGATATTTCGAACTCGAGCGTTACAGACGCTTTGGCAGAACGAGCGGGTTTCCAAATACAACAATGCTCGCATCGAGCCCCTTCAACTGCCCCAGCCTTGTGTCCTGCTGGCTGACCAGACCAAGGGGGATGCCTCGTTACAAGGGGCGAGCGAGGCTGATTTCGAACGCATGTTGCAAGCCGCGCTGGACCAACATCCGGGTTGCACGGTGGTGGTCAAGGTGCACCCGGATGTCGTGACGGGGAGAAAGCAAGGCCACTTTGACCTGGCTGCACTGTGCAAAAGACCCCGAGTCTATGTGATCACTCAAGATGTTCACCCTGCCGAGCTGCTCCCACAGGTCCAGTCCGTCTATGTAATGACTTCGCAGCTGGGTCTGGATGCCCTGCTGTGGAATGTCCCGGTGCACACGTTCGGCATGCCGTTTTATGCCGGCTGGGGCCTGACCCGGGATTCCCGCCCCGCCCCTTCACGCCGCCATCCGGTCAGTCGCGAGCAACTGCTGCACGCGGTACTCATTGAGTATCCACGCTACATTGACCCCGAATCCGGCCAACCCTGCACGCCTGAAGTCCTGATTGCCTGGCTGGGCCTGCAGCGCCGCATGCGCAGCCGTTGGCCGCGAAACCTGCAGATGCTGGACTTCAGCAAATGGAAAAGGCCGGTCGCAACTGACTTTTTCAATGGGTCGTCACTTCGTTTCGCACGCTCTAGCGCTCGCTTGAAAAAAACGGCGCCGATCATAACCTGGGGCGCTCAGCACGATGAAGCATTGGCTCAAGACAACCACTACAACCATTGCGCTCGAGTCGAAGACGGCTTCCTGCGCTCGGTAGGGCTGGGTGCCAATAAGGTTCGGCCCCTGTCCTGGGTCGTGGACGATCTGGGTATCTATTACGATGCCAGCCGCCCTTCGCGGCTGGAACACATGCTGCAAAATGACGCGTGTACGCCTGAGTTGCTGACCCGCGCCAAGGTGCTACGTGAATCAATTTGCAGGATCGGGACGACCAAATACAACCTCGCCGGCACGCCCTGGAAAAGGCCCGCCGGCGTGAACAAAGTCATTTTGGTGCCTGGACAAATCGAGTCCGACGCCTCGATTCAATATGGTGCTCGCAGCCTGCGTCACAATCTTGATTTATTGCAAGCCGTACGCAAGCGCCATCCTAATGCCTGGCTTCTTTACAAACCGCATCCGGAAGCCATCGCCGGTACGCGTCCACCCGGCAAGGACGAGAGCCAGGCCTCACTGTGGTGCAATCAGGTCATTGGTAACGTGCCCTTTCATCAATTATTACTGGACGTTGACGAGGTCCATGTCCTGACGTCCCTCTCCGGCTTCGAAGCCCTGCTGCGCGGGGTGCCAGTGACGACCTATGGTCAGCCCTTTTATGCAGGATGGGGACTGACGACCGATGAGGATATTCACCCGGATGTTCAAGCGCGCCGTACCCATCGGATCAGTCTCGATGAGCTGGTGGCCGCAACTCTGATTCGCTACCCCGTCTATGTCAGCCGTAAGACCCGGGTCTTCACCACCCCTGAACGGACCTTGATAGAACTACAGAGCTGGCATCACGACCCTATTCAAAGAGGATGGCTGACATGGCGAGAAGTAATTCGGCGCTGGCTCCCTACCACCGCGAACCTATAACCCAGGAGCAAGTGCTGGTTAAGCGCATGACTGGAGATCCCGGGTCATGCGGCTCCCGGCACTCCTTCCTGTTCCTGCAAAGTGTCAGCTCCCCGTTCTTCGCACAGTTGGGCCAGGCTTTGCGCGCCGAAGGTCAGTACGTCACATCGGTCAGCTTCACGATGGGCGACATGCTCTACGGTTCGGGCTCACGGGTCCTTTGCACCTCTGCTCCGGAGCAACTGGAAGACTTCTACCGTCAGTGCTTCGCCAGCCACAGCATCACGGACGTTGTGTTGTTCGGTGACCAACGCCCGGTGCATCAGCCAGCCATACAGTTGGCCAAACGCCTTGGACTGCGAGTGCATGTTTTTGAAGAAGGCTACTTTCGCCCCTACTGGATCACGCTTGAACGTGACGGGGTCAACGCCAACTCCTTGTTGCCACGTGATCCGACGTGGTATCGAGACGTTGGCAAATCCATACCCACATACCGTAACGGTCAGTCGTTTCGTCTGTCGTTTGCCGCTCAAGCGTTCCACGATGTGATGTATCACGCCAGTGGTGCATTGAACCCTGTCGGCTTCCCACGGTATCGCACGCACGCCCCGTACAATGCAGCCGTCGAATATGCCAGCTTCATTCGCCAGAGGATTCGCCAGGTGTTGGCCACGACAAGGGACAGCGCCGTGATCAGTCACTTGGTGCACCAGCGTCCCCGGACATTCCTGTTGCCATTGCAACTGGATAGCGACGCGCAGATTCGCGATCACTCGTCGTTCAAGGACATGAGTGAAGTGCTGGAGCGCACTCTGCGCTCATTCGCTACCCACGCACTGAGCGATACCCGATTGCTGATAAAGAACCATCCGTTGAGTCCCGGCCTTGTGAACTACCATAAAGTCACCCGTGAGATCGCCAGGAAGTACGCAATCGCCGACAGGGTTGATTTTCTGGAAAGTGGTCACATGCCGACCCTGTTATCCCATAGTGCAGGCGTGGTCACTGTCAATAGCACGGTTGGAGGTTCTTCGCTGATGCACAACCTGCCCACCCTCGCCCTGGGCAATCCAATTTATGCGCTCAAAGGCTTGACTCACTCGGGTAACCTGGAGAGTTTCTGGCGTATGCCACAGCCACCCGATGCGACGCTTTTCCAACTGTTTCGCAATACGGTAATTCATACGACCCAAGTCAACGGGGGATTTTACACTCAGGACGGTATCGGTATGGCAGTGAGTAACGCGATGCGCGTGCTCATGGCCGAAACCTCCCGGATCGAGCAGTACTTATGACCTCTCGCCGCACCCCAAACTGCATTCTCATCACGGGTGCTACAGGAGGAATCGGCGGTGCGCTGGCCGAGGTCTACGCCGGGGTCGGTGTCACCCTGATTTTGCAAGGTCGACGGGCGGAACGCCTGGAAGGGCTGGCTAAACGGTGTCAAGCCGCTGGGGCCAGCGTCGTTTGCCAAACCCTCGACATCAGGGACCTTGAGGCCCTGCACAATTGGGTCACGCTGGTTTGCCACACCCTGCAACCGGACCTTATCATCGTCGCTGCCGGGCTTAACACCTCAACCGGGCCAACGGCCGAGGGTGAGGTGTGGGAGCAATCTCAAGCCGTCATTGACGTGAACGTACTGGCGACCATTGCCACCGTACAGGCGGCGCTCCCCGGTATGCGCTTGCGCAAACACGGTCAGATTGCCCTCCTCAGCTCCCTCGCCGCCTGGCGCGGCCTGCCCGCGACCCCGACCTACAGCGCCAGTAAAGCCGCCATCAAGGCCTACGGTGAGAGCCTGCGCGACTGGCTGGCTCCTGACGATGTGAAGGTCAATGTCATCATGCCGGGTTATGTCGAATCCAAAATGTGTTTTGAGATGCCCGGCCCCAAACCGCTGTTATGGTCAGCGGACAAAGCCGCGCTTCGAATTCGTCGAGGCCTTGCCGCCAATCAGGCCCGGATCAGCTTCCCGTTCCCCTTGAACCTCGGGTGTTGGGCTTTGGGACTGATGCCTCATTGGATGTCATCAATGATTCTACGCAGGCTCGGTTACAGTGCTTGAAGTCTTGAACAGCGGACTCTTTTGGGTGATTGCCGCCGGGGTTATCCTGACTTACGCGATAGAGGCCATGCTGATTCCCCGCCCCTCGCTACGACGGCCCTTGCGCAGCTGGCTTTTACACGCAGGGGTATGGCTTTTCCTGGTGGCAGCACTTTATACCCTGACCGGGCGTCCTGTTTTCAGTGCCTTGAATGTACTGGCCTTGTGGCTGCTGATTGTGTTGGTGAGTAACGCCAAGTACCACTCGCTACGCGAACCCTTTGTCTGCGCAGACTTCGAGTACTTCAGCGATGCCATACGCTATCCCCGGCTGTACCTGCCCTTCTTTGGCATCGGTAAAGCGATTGCTTTGACGCTGGCCTTTATGACGTATCTGGCTTGCGGCCTCTATTTCGAACCTGCAACGGCCCATGCGATACCTTTGGGCATGATGCTGCTGATGGGGGCGACCGGGCTTCTGGCCCTCGGCAGTTGGAAGCCCTTGCGACCCACGTTTGATGCGCATGAAGATTTGTCTCGCTGGGGCTTGGCCGCCAGCCTGTGGACTTACTTTTTATCTGCCCGGCGCAAGGTGAACATTGACGAACTGAACTCGCCATTTGCAGCTCATACAAATGATTGCAGCGAACAACTTCCTGATGTCCTGCCGGACCTGATTTCGGTTCAGAGTGAATCGTTCTTTGATGTTCGTCGGCTATGGCCTGGCATTCGCCAGCAGGTACTTACTCACTACGATCACCTATGCTCGGAAGCCCAGGTCCATGGCCGCTTGCAGGTCGCTGCCTGGGGCGCCAATACCGTACGTACGGAATTCGCCTTCCTCACCGGCATTGCCGGCGACAAACTGGGCGTTCACCGTTTCAACCCTTATCGCCATCTTGCGCGCCAAGGGCTGCCCAGCATCGCGGCACATATGAAGAGCAAGGGGTATCGCACGGTATGCATTCACCCTTACTCAGGCAGCTTTTACGGCCGGAATCGTGTACTGCCGATGTTGGGTTTCGATGTATTCATTGATATTCGCAGTTTCAATGATTCACAAAAATCCGGACCATTCATCGGGGACCTGAGCGTGGGAGAGAAGATCATCGAACTGCTCACCGATAACGCTCGCCATCAGCCCTTGTACATCCACGCCGTGACCATGGAAAACCATGGCCCCCTGCACCTCGAACAGGTCCCCGACGATCAGTGGCCAGTCTGGTTCGACCGACCGGCCCTCGACGGCCTGCGAGATCTCGCAGCCTATGTGCGGCACTTGAGCAACGCCGATCAAATGCTTGGGCAATTGCGCAAACAGCTGCTGGCAACCTCAACGCCGGCCGGCTTGTGTTTCTTCGGCGATCACGTGCCGATCCTCCCCGAGGTGTATATCGCATTGGGTGAGCCGAATGGCGATACCGATTACTTCATCTGGTCCAATACCGCACGCACATCCTGCTTACCCACGCCGATGGCCGTTGAGCAACTGGCCAGTCACTTTGTCGATCAATTCAAATGAACATACCTGCGCTGAATACACCTGCACTTGAGCCCCAATCACTGATAGACGGTCCGGGCTGGATCGGAATCCTGTCGCAGTGGGCGCTGTGGCGCGTGTTGCATCTGGACGAGTTCCTGGCCCCGGAAGGCGCACCTTTCTGGTTATGGCAACGAGGCTCCCGAAAACCATCAGGGCTCAAGGCAATCGCCGGAATAGGTTACAAGCGCTCCTCCGATCACGCCCGGGTGCTCTGCCAGCGCTGGGGAATTCCTTATATCGCGCTAGAGGACGGGTTCTTGCGATCCTCGTCGCTTGGCGTCGAAGGTGCCCCCCCCCTTTCCATGGTGGTAGATCCCATCGGTATCCACTATTTATCGGATCGCCCGTCACTGCTGGAAAACATCCTCCAAAAGCCCGAACAATTGACCGTCCAGGAGCTGATGACAGCCGGCGCCTTGATCACGCTGATGCGCCAAAGCGGCATTGGCAAATACAACAATGCACCCGATCTGGACCCAAACGACCCATTGGGTCGCACGTCTGCATTGGTATGGGTGGTGGACCAGACTTACGGCGACTTTTCCATTGCCGGGGGCGGCTTGTGCGAGGCGGACTTTGTCAGGATGCTCGATGCAGCAATCGCTGAAAACCCGGGGGCGGATGTCCGGGTACGTATCCACCCGGATTGCCTGGCCGGTCACAAAAAAAGCTGCCTCCTGGAGGCGGCTACCGCACGCGGAGTCACGCTGGAAAGTCGTAACCTTTCGTGGGCCTCATTGGCGCGCCGAGCCCGGCGGGTATACGTCGCGACCAGTCAAGCGGGACTGGAGGCGTTGATTCAAGGTGTCGCGGTCACGTGTTTCGGCGCCCCCTTTTACACGGGCTGGGGCTTGACCGATGACCGACTCGCCATTCCCCGCAGGCAAGCCCGACCCAGCTTGGAACAACTGGTTGCCGCGGCCTACATTCGCTATTGCCGCTACGTTGACCCCATGATCGACCGGCCCTGCAACGTGATGACGGTTGCCCGACAACTGGCCCGTCAAAAGGCACAGGACACACGGTTTTCCGGAACATTGACCGTCATCGGCGTCGCTCGTCGTGACCGGCAGCGAGTTCATCAACTCGTTGCCAGCCGCTGGGGACGTCTAACCTTTGCCAACGACAGCCCCACGCTCATGGCACAGGTCAAAGAGCGTGGCGGGAAACTGTTGGTGTGGGGGGCGAACGCGTCGAAAGACTTCGAGGCGCGCGCCGAGGCGGCGGGTCTCACCGTCTGGCGTTTGTCCACGACAGACATGACCGACTGCGCGCCCACCACGGTCATCATCGATCACCGGACAGAAGCCTGGGCCCGACTGGCGATTGCGAACAACAACACAATCCGCTATCGACAACTCGCCAGCTACATAAAACGGCTGCTCCATCTCGGTCATCGTCAACACCATTAGCCCCTGCCTCACTCACAATCGCTTCAGCTCCTCGGACACCGCCACTACCGTCTGCGCGATCTGCTCCGGTGTATGCTCGCATGAGACAAAAAAACGCACTCGAGCCGATTGTTCCGGTACCGCTGGATACAGGATGGGTTGTGCATTGATACCACGACGAGACAGCGCGGCCGAGAGTTGCGCGGCCTTGAGCGAACTGCCGGTGATCACCGGAATCACCGCCAGACCGGTGCTGCTCCCGGTATCGAGTTCCGCTTCCTGAGCCAACCGCAAGAACTGCCGACCTCGAGCCTGCAACTTCGCCACGCGCCCTCCACCCTCCTCACGCAAACAACGCAAGGCTGCCAGCGCGGCCGCAGCCACCGGAGCCGGCATCCCGACACTGTATAGAAAACCTGGCGCCAGGAATTTCAGGTGTTCGACCAACGCGGCTTCCCCGGCGATATAACCACCGCAACTGGCCAGGGTTTTGCTCAATGTGCCCATCCAGATATCGACATCACTGCCAGCCAGACCGAAATGCTCGCGAATACCTTTACCGGAACGCCCCATGACACCCAGTGAGTGTGCTTCATCAACCATCAGAAAAACTTGATGCTTTTGCCTGAGCTCGACAAAACGCGGCAAATCCGGGTAATCGCCATCCATGCCATAGATGCCTTCAACCACCACCAGCACTCGCTCGAAGTGTTGACGTTGATTGCTCAACACGCGATCCAAAGCCATCCAGTCGTTGTGAGCAAAGCTCAATCGCCGCGCCCCGGACAGCTGAATCCCCTGCAAGACGCTGTTATGGATCAACTCGTCGTGCACGATCAGGTCCCGCGGCCCAAACAAGTAGCCCAGTGTTGTCACGTTTGTGGCATGACCACTGACGAAGGTGATGGCCTCCTCAACGTCATAGAGTTGGGCGAGTTCTCGCTCCAGCTCACGATGAACCGGGCGGTCACCGGAGACGGGACGACTGGCCGACACCGATGTTCCGTAGCGGTCAATAGCTTCCTTGGCGGCCTTCGCAACCTGCGGGTGCCCTGAATACCCCAGGTAGTTGTAGCTCGCAAAATTCACATAGTGGCTTCCGTCGATAACGGTTTCAGCCCCGGCCAGTCCTTCGTGCAGCTTGAAGAACGGATTGCTCAAACCAAAACGTGCTGCCCCCTGCTGCATGATGCGCAACTGCTGATAGCCAGAATGTTGATCGAAGCGGTAAAACTGCTCCGGGACTCTGGCCGCCAGACTCAGCACCTGCGACGAATCAGAGGGACAAACGTCAGCCTGTAGCAGACGCCTTTCCAGCGCCTGTCTGATCAGCTTCTCTTTCATCGTCGGCGCCAGGGTCGAAATTCCTTCAGAAGACATGGTCAGGACTCATTTAATCAAGCGAAAAAGACTGGACTCAGGGCAACTCAGTCCATCGTTCAATTGCACAATGTCGTCCTCCCCAAGCGCTCCACCATGGCGAGCAAGCATATCGGCGGTCAACACCTGCAGATGACTTGCGTTATCCGGTAGGGGCTCGTGATGCTGGCGGCCTCTCAACAGTTCAAGAATATGCTCGGTAACTTTAGAAATGCTGGCGGTTTCACCGAGCGCCATTACCGGCAGACGAATACCAAATCGAGCTTCGACGGCTACCACCAATTCAACACTCATCAAGGAATCCAGTCCCAACTCTTGAAGCGGTCGGTTTATATCCATTTTGCTGGTTGGCAGGCGCAAAATTTCACTGATCTCTTGTTTGAGCATTTCAGTGAAGTGTTCGATCAACGTCTGATCATCCATTTCAACCAACCACCGCTGGATGTTCTCATCTGCGCCCTCCTCGCCCTGCTCACTCCCCTGAAGCCTTGCCAGCTCCTGGAACTTCGGTGTCTTCGCCGTTGGCAGAAAACGCGAGAGCGCTCGCCAATCCAGCTCCAGCACACCCAACCCCGAACGCCCTTGCAGCAGCAGTGTTTCGAGCGTGTCCAATGCGGTTCTAGACGACAACGCTGCGCCCCCCATGCGATGTTGAAGCGCATCCTTGGTCACCTGGTTTCGCGCCAGGAAGCCAACATCCTCGATAGCGCCCCACAATACGCTGGTCGCCGGCAGCCCCAAGGCCAGACGATGGCGTGCCAACGCTTCCAGCCAATGATTAGCCGCCACATAACTGGCCTGTCCTGGATTGCCAAACAGGGTAGTGGCCGAGGAAAACAGCACGAAGAAATCCAGAGACAGATCAGCCGTCAACTCGTGCAAGTGCTGGGCGCCTTTGGCCTTGGGCTCCAGAACCCGCTGCAGTTGCTGCGTGGTCAGATGACGAATCAGACCGTCCTCGAACACTGTCGCCGCATGTACCAGCCCGCGCAACGGATAAGCGCTGGCCTTGATGCCAGCCATGATGGCTGTCAGTTGAGCGACATCCGTGATGTCACAGGTCAGCGCCTGTACATCAATGCCTTGTGCGTGCCAGGCCGACAACCATGGCTGTGCCTCCTCAGTCAAAGCCCCTCTACGTCCGAGCAACACTAAATGACGAGCGCCCTTTTCCAACAACCATTGCGCGGTGCGCAGGCCAAAGCCACTGAGCCCGCCCGTGACCAGGTACGTCCCCTCGGCGGCCAGTTGCAAAACAGTCGGTTGTGCCGCAGGTGCGCTCAATACGTGCTGTATCGGCGTACGATACGTCACGACGATCTTGCCGATTTGCCGCGCCTGCTGCATATAACGGAACGCCTCGACCACCTGATTGGCATCAAAGGCTCGATAGGGTAACGGGCTCAAAATCCCGTCGTGAAACAGGCGCATCATCTCGCCAAACAATCGTCGGGTCAGCGCGGGGCGCTCACTCATCAACTGATCGGCATCAATGCCAAAGTAGCTGATGTTGTTGCGAAACGGGCGCAAGCCAATTTTGGTGTTCTGATAGAAGTCACGCTTGCCCAGTTCGAGAAAACGGCCGAACGGCTTGAGCACCCGTAAATTGCGATTGATTGCCTCACCCGCCAGGGAATTAAGCACCACATCGACCCCCCGACCGTCAGTGACTGCCAGGATGTCATCGGCAAACGCCAGCGAGCGTGAATCGAACACCTTGTCGACGCCCAGCAAACGAAGGAAATCGCGTTTTTCATCGCTGCCGGCCGTGGCGTAAATTTCGGCACCGCACCATTTGGCGATCTGAATCGCCGCGATGCCCACGCCACCGGCAGCACCATGAATCAAAATTTTCTCACCGGACTCCAGCCGCGCGAGATGATGTAACGCGTAATAGACCGTGAAGAACGTGCTCGGAATCGTCGCGGCGGCCTCAAAGGACATGCCTTCGGGGATTCGGGCGACCGCGTTGGCCTGCGTCACCAGCCGGTTGGAAAAACTGGCCGGCCCAAAACCGACTACCCGATCACCCGCTTTAAAGACACCCTCGACCTGTGCACCTTTACCGCGAATCACACCGGCAAATTCGAAACCCAATGTAGGCCCGGAGAAACCGTTTTCAATCGCCTCATCGGACAACAGACCCAAGGCATACATGACATCCCGAAAATTCAAACCCGTGGCCTGGACTTCGATGTCGAGCTGGTCCACTGCCGGCGTCAATGGCTGACGGGCTTCCCAGCGTAGATGCCGTAACTGACCGGGCAACTCAAATCCGAGCGTAATCCGGGTCTCGGTGTGCTCGGGTGTTGCTGTCACTGGCGACTTCTCCTGGACTCGAAAACGGGCGACATAGCGCTCACCCGCTGTACTGACGGCAAATTCGGTCTCGTGATCGGCATCGAGCAACGCCGGCAATAGTGCCTCGACGCTCGTTCCTTCTGCCATATCCAGCAGACGGATTCGGCAACCCACCGCTTCATTGGCCAGGGTCTGCCCGAAGCCCCATAACGCCGAGTCCGCGAGAGACTGTAATGTCCCTTCTTTCTGTTGGTCAGGCGGCAAGAGGAGGCTTGCGGCGCCACAGGTCAGCAACCAGCAATCAGCTGTTATACCGGCCGACTCGCAAGCCAGGGTCAACGCCGCCGCCTGCATGCAGCGATCCGCCTGCCCGGCCAGCCCTTTGGGGGAAAAGAGACCGGCCAATAACAGAACATGTTGAGGTGGCGTCGCCTGTTGAAGGAGTTGCCCAGACAATTGATCGGTCGTGCCTGGCGTCAGGAATCCGACCCTTTGCCCTTGCTGCTCCAATGCACAATATAGCGCTTGAGCGAACAGGGCATCCGGTCCCTCCCCCTCGGTGGCGAGCAGCAGCCAGTGCTGGCGTTCAGGAAGCGACGCGGCGGCCATTGAATCAGCAGTGTCATTGCTGGCCAACAGCACATAGCTTCCGGTAGCCGCTTGAGGAGTGAGCTCCAGAGGTTCCGAGATCTTCAAACCCTGACGCTGCAATTCCCGTTGCCAGAAACCAGGGGACTGCTGCAACGACAAGGCCTTTTGTTGCTCCGACGTGTCCAACCACCAGGAAGATGCGCCACCAAAGATAAAATCGCCCCACCGAGCGGGATGCTGCGCCAACAACAATACTTCAGCCTTGTGAGCAAGACGTTGAACCGCATAACGCAAACCCTGGCTGATATCCTGCAGCGGCGCCAGATCAGTCAACAGCAACACCAGATCGAAACGATCGGCGGGCTCGACAGGTCGCTGGGCAGCCTCTGCCAATGACCATAGTTGAAGGTCCGGATACTGTGCCTGAGCCATCAACGCCGGTTCAATATCCTGCGCACAATACTGATAATCCACACGGTCGAAATCCAGCCAGGCACACAAATCGATCGCCAGCGGCGCCCCGCCAAAACCGAGTTCGATAATTCTCAGGCGCTGACCGCTGGGCAGCACACTCAATCGTTGCGCGACATAGCCTTTGACCGTAGCTAGCAATGCCTGATGCCCCGAGACGCCCAGTACCTGGCGCGCCAGGTAAGCCGGAGTCGTCTCTCTGGGCAACAGGGTTGACAGCTGCACTTCACCGTTCAACAGCGCCAACAAATGCAGGCCGACTCGTCCCGCCGAATGAATCAATTGAAAGTGTTCTGGGTAACTGCGCAACAACTCCTGCCAAATCGCTTGTGCGGATAGTCTTTCTCCGAGGTCGGCAACGTGCAAGTCGCCATCATCGGCCGTCACCAGGCTACCCTCCTTCAGCGCCAACCCCAGCAGTCGGTCGACATAGCCGGTCAGAGGCCGACTCTCTGCCTCCCAAACCGAACGTTGCTGTAACGTCAGTTCACCGCCCAAGGCATCGATGGCCTCTAACAGGAACGTGCCGCAGAGGCTATCCAGCAGTGGATCGATTTCATTGGCATACCGGGCAAGTGCCGGATCACGCCGTGCGATAGCCATCTGCTCCTTGAGTATTGCCTCAAGCGCAGAATCCGGCAGCGGTGAAGGACGACCCATGGTGGGATAGGGTTTGGCGACGCCGCAGACACTCACAAGGTTGATATCGTCGCCAGGATCGCGGATCAGGCGCACCGCCCGGAAACGAGCTTCCTGGATACAGATCACCGCTTGTCCCTGGGTGTCAAACAACGTGAAGTCAGCCAGCAGTGAGTGCTCTGAACGCCGTACCAGGCGAACTTCGGCCAGACAAGGAGTCTGGCGGCCGGCGGCAAAACTGATCCGCCCCAGTTTGACAGGTACGAAGGCCCATCCCTTTCGGCGACTGATCTCCTGGCTCAGTAACGGTGTGATCAACTGAAAGGCACTGTCCAGCAACGCCGGATGCAAATGCAAAAACTCTGACTCGGCTTCGATCGAAACCGGCATGCTCAGACGTGCCAACACCTGGCTGCCATTGATCCATCCCCCGTCAATGGCCTGATAGGCCGGGCCGTAATGGAGTCCGACGGACCGCGTCAGGGCCAAATGCTCGGACAAGGTGAAATCAGGAGGCCGGGTTGGCAATATGGGAGCCTTGCGATCCAGCAGCTCGCCCCGGGCCTCTCCCGGGAGTCTGGCGACGACATGCTGCGCCCAGGGTTCGGTCTGTGCGATACCGCGTGAACGAATCGCCACAGCGCCATCTGCACTGTCGATCAGCACGCGCACCTTCTTGCTCGAGTCCTCGTGAAGCAAGAGCGGGTTATGAATTTCCAGCTCTTCGATGTCCACAAATTCACCGGGCTGGTAGTGCAGCGCGGCCGCCATGACCAGCTCAATGAACCCCGCACCGGGGAACACCACGGCGTCACCGACCTGATGATCGGCCAGCGTGGGGAATAGCTGTGTATCCAATCGGTTTTCCCAGATCAGCGCTTGCCCCGACATCGGGTACCCCAATAGCGGGTGCGCACGATCCCGATAAAGCCTGCCGGAACTCTGCGCTGTCGGTTCGAGCCAGTGATGCTCGCGCTGCCAGGCGTAATGCGGCAAGTCCACGAAACGACCGCGTTCAGGGAACAGGCACTGCCTATCGATTTCGACGCCGGCAATCATGATTTTTGCTACGGTTGTGTCGATGAGCTGCACGGTCTCCTTGTGCCGCAGCCCCGTCGCCACCACCACGCCGTCCGAATGTCGGGAAGTCAACGCGTCGGCGACATAACTACGCAGGATCGGGTGCGGACCGACCTCTACAAATACGTTGTAGCCCTGCCCGACCAAACCGTCACAGGCTGCCTGAAACTGCACCGGGTAACGAATGTTGCGCCACCAGTAATCAGCGTCCAGAAGCTCCCCACCCAGTACGCCCCCCGTTACCGTTGAATAAAACGGCACGCGTTCGGGCTCCGGCCTGAGATCATTCAGGGCCTTGACCACCTGATCACCAATCACGTCCATCGCCGGCGAGTGAAACGCGTAGTCCAGATCCAGTCGGCGTACGAACACATCACGCGCGAGCAATGATTGCTCCAGGCGCTCAAGTCCCGCGATTGAACCGGCCACGGTCGAGCCTTTAGCACTGTTCTCACCCGCGACAACCAGTTGATCGGCCAGCCCTTGTGAATGCAGCACGCCGTCCAGCTCGATACCAGACAAACCCACCGCCGACATCTGCCCGTTACCTTTGGTCAGCCCCTGCAGGCAGCTGCGATGGTATATCACTCGGGTCGCATCATTGAGCGTCAATGCTCCACTGGCCCAGGCCGCCGCTACCTCACCAACGCTATGGCCGACAACAGCCATCGGAACGACACCTCTAGCTGCCAGCATTCGGGTAACACCTACCTGTAGCGCGAACAAGGCTGGCTGGGCAATTTCCGTCAACTGATAACGATCCTCGCCATTACCACCCGCCAGCTCAGCCAGTAATGAATAGCCTGACAGTGGTTGAAAAAACCGGTCTACCTCAACAATCGCCTCATAGAAAATCCTGTCGTCGAGCAATGTTTTGCCCATACCTTGCCACTGTGAGCCATTACCGGAATAGACAAACACGGGGCCTTTGGCCGATTCAATGGCACGGCCGCTTTCCACCACCACCGACGACGGGGGCACAAGCGTCGGATCCGCGACAAAATCCAGCAAGGCCTGGGCACAGTCTTGAAGGGTCGCGCTGCTGACGATCAATCGCTGCGCATGCCGCTCCCGATGAAACATCGTCTGATAGGCCACATCGTAAAGATTGTTTTCAGCGTTTTCGGATAGAAACACGGCCATTTGTTCAGCCATGGTGGACAGCCCCTCGGCACGCTTGGCGCTGATCAACAGCGGTACCGAACGACCGAAAACACCTGTTTCCAGCGAGACGACCTCGGGCATCGGGCTTTCGAGAATGACATGAGCATTGGCACCGCCAAAACCGAAAGAATTGACCCCCACCACCAGCTTGCCCTCTGGCTTGAGCGCTTGAGTCTCGGTGACGACCTGAAGATTGAGATCAGTAAAAGGAATAGCCGGATTGAGCTTTTTGATACCGATTGTGGCGGGCACCTTGCGTTCTATCACGCAGTGCAATGCTTTCATCAACCCGACCACACCAGAGGCTGCCTCGAGGTGGCCGATGTTGCTCTTGACCGAGCCAATCGGCAGAGGCCGATCCGCCGGTCGCCGCTGCCCCAATGCCAACCCGATGGCCTGGCTTTCAATCGGATCGCCTACGGGCGTCCCCGTTCCATGGGCTTCAATGTAATCTATGTCGAGCGGGTCAACGCCCGCCGTCGCGTAAGCCTGGACCATCAGCGCGGTCTGCGCTTCAACACTTGGAACCGTCAGACTCGACTTATGACCATCCGAATTGACTGCGCTGCCCGCTACCACTGCCAGAATCCGGTTTCCGTCCGCAATCGCCTTGTCGTAATCCTTCAAAAAGAACAGGCCGCCCCCTTCGGAACGGACATAACCATCAGCCGACTCGTCGAACACATGGCATTGCCCAGTGCGCGACAGCATTGACGCCTTGGAGAAAATCAGGAAGCCGAACGGGTGTAGATGCAGGCTGATACCCCCGGTAATGGCCTGCTCGATCTCGCCGGTTTGAATGGCCTGACAAGCCTGATGGAAAGCCACCAGGGACGAGGAACAGGCAGTATCGATAGCCATGCTGGGACCACGCAAATCGTAAAAATACGACAAGCGATTCGCCGCGATGCTGACTGTATTGCCGGTGGCGGTGCAAGCCTCGATCGCCCCCAAATCATGGGCGAGACGATACGCGTAATCAGTACTGGCGATCCCCAGAAAAACACCACAATCACTACCACGCATAGCCGACGGCTTGATTCCGGCACTTTCCAGTACCTCCCAGCTCAACTCCAACAGCATGCGTTGCTGCGGGTCCATGACGGCGGCTTCCCGAGGGGAAATATTGAAAAAGTCAGCGTCGAACCCACAAACGTCACCCAACGAGCCGGATGCAAACGTATAGGCCGTGGCAGGGTTAGCTTTGTCTGGATGGAGAAATTCGTCTTTCGACCAACGAGAAAAATCCACCTCGGTGACCAGGTTGTCTCCGGCCAACAACCGTAACCAGAAGGTCGCTGCGGTTGAGCCTGGAAAACGCAACGATGTGCCTATGACTGCTACTCTTTTCGGTACTGCCAAGTCCGTCATCCTTATTGCTTCACAAATCAAACGATCACCGCATTTCATTATCGATAGACGGCTCAGAGACTCATCATCGGAAAACGTTACCGACCGGAACTCAGCCCCATAGAGACTACTTGAACAGGCCCACCTAAAATTTCCTCCACCAGTACCAACACTCTTTTTTTCGCATCACCAAATCCCTGGGAGACAAAACTCCCCCAGAAATAGAAGTACAACAAGTCGTTCATTTCCGGTTTGAGAATGTCAGAGATCGACTCGATTTCTTCCAGATCAGAAAGCTCCTCCACTTGGTGAGCCACACGGCTGTATTCTGCCAGACCAAAACAAAAGAGCGGCTTGTGCGCCAGAATAGCGTCCCAGCCCACGGAAGAATTACAAAGCGCCACCACTTCAGAGTGCCAGATAAGTTCACGGGTTGATTCATCGGAAATAAAAACGTCAGCCGCCTTCGGAAGACGACTTAAATAATCCGTAACTTCCCGATCCTTGCACTGGGGATGACGGCGCAGGACGATGTTCAACCCCTTGGATCTGAAATAACGAATGCAACTGTCGACCATTTCCTGAAAACTGAAGGGCGACAGTCGCTGTACGGAGTCTCCCGGAATTTGCAGCGGCACCACCGCAAAGCGTCCATATTCACCAAACCTCGAGCATCGTTCGGGTGTTTCCCCAAAGGTCCGAATCCGTGCTGCATCGCAAAACTTTCTGGCCTCATCACGACCCAATGACTCAAAAGCATGCCGCCGTGGATAAGCTTGTATTTCCGACCACCCCGAGTATCCACCTCGCTCGACCTGAACGTATCCATTGCCAATAGCTTTGTAATGAACAAAGCACCCAATTTTGCTGTACTTGTGACAATCCACAATGGCCATGGGATAACGCTGATGCCGGGAGAACGGTGTATACAACGATGGACCGGGAACTGACAGTTGTGGTGCCAACCGGACGTGATGTCCTTTGTGCCGCAGCTCGCGGGCGAACAGAAAGCCATCGGGCAGACGTTCAGGATTGATGATTTCCCCGCTCGCCAGAGCACCCCATACGTTTGGAGAAATACGAACAATAACAGTTGGTTGGTCAATCAACAGTCGCGCTTTTGTCTGGATGGCACTGGCCGCTTGAGGCAACTCTTCAGGGTCAGATCCCGAGGCACGACAAACCTCAAGATAATTGTCCATAGTGGTCGCAAGCTCTGCACGCAATGAAGCCTCATTGATCAGGCTCGCAACCCGTTGAGCCAGGTTGATATTGAACACGCCCAAGGCCGACCGGGCCGCGTCCATCAGAACGGCATCCCCCTCGGCTTGCATAGCGAGCAGCGCCTCATCACTGAGCGCGGCCTCAAAGGCATGCAGCCCCTGCGCCATGCGTAAAACGCTACCCGACATTTCAGCCAGCGTGACTTGATTTCGCAAGATCACTGGCGCGATCGCGCGATTCAATTGGTCTGCCCTTTTCAGCATAAATGGCACTAATGCATTACGCGACCGATTGAAAAAGGCCATGCGAGTAAAGGCATTCAACATCGTTGGCGTTTCCATATATCGCTCATAGAGCTCAATAGCGCCTTCAAGCTTGCCAGCTAACAGCAATTCCTTTACCAGTCCTTCTATGACGTGGGTCATCGTTGTCGCCATATTTTTATTTGCCTTATTCATCTATTGCGCTCGCACACAGGATTAAAGGACGCAATAGGCTCGCTTAAGTGGCGATGCCCAACGCAGACTGTAAATATTTCTCAGCGCCCGATAAGTATCTGACCGTTTGTACGTAGCGCATAAAGACTCCCAAGGCCTCTCACTACACGTGATTTGGAGTCTGCAAAAAATTTATCCGGCGAGACCTCGAATTTTTTGAATTTCTTATCGTTAGAAGTGGCTTTCACCAGCCAACGAATAACCCTGCACTCTACGGGACGGCTTTTCCCTTCAGCAGAGTCTGACAAGCCCACCTCCGAACTCCTGACAGGTTTGCTCTCTGTCTTTGGAGGCTGGTTATTTTGTGCTGCGCGTTTTAGCACCTCAGCTCCGACTTTCCAGACACACTCAGCCTTCAGGTTCACATCCACCGAGAGAATTGTCTTCAAGCCTGCGCCCCCATAGGTGTCCTCGAACACCAGGTCACAAAACATTCGGGCATCGACTGGATGTGGCGCCCTGAAGAAACTTTCCAGCACCCGTAATGATTTAACGGGTTCAATATCCAGAACACGAAGATGACGACCCAAAATGCGTACCGTCTCGTCGATAAAACTTAGCGCTCCCTCGTGAATGCGCCGAACCATTGCCTCGCGCTTTTCTTCACCAGCAAAACGATCCATGAAGACAGGTGTCAGACAACCATTCCAGTCGCGATCCATACGAACAAAAGAAGTGTCGACACTGCTGAACAACGTTTCATAAAGAGGCACATTGCGGCAGAACGGATGATGGGTATCGTGACGATCCACGAACTCCCCCAGATAACCCTTGATGGGCATGCCATAGGCATCTACACGCTTCAAGGCCTGACGAAAAGTCATCAGGTAATAGCCACCGAACACCTTGCGACGATCAGTCAACAGGTACAAGGACTCCTGCATCGTGCCGGCATAACCGATGTCCACCAGCGCCACGTCGCCCTCGTCCAGCAGCCCGGTACCTTGCAGATACTCGAGGTAATTGGCGCGCTCGACGCTGGCCACGTCGACAATCAATGGAAGAAGGTCCATCAACAGCAGTTTGAGTAAACCCCGTTGATCAATGGTCACGATCGTTTCAAGCGTCATGCCATGTTTGGCAAGAATGTCGCCTGGAACACTGGTCGGACTCAGACCAAACCGTGAGAACAGCAAATGCTGAAGAGTGTTCCTCGCATATTCGACATGCAGCAAGTCCATCACACCCTGCTCATCGCGCACCTTGGCCAGGTTCACCGCTCTGCGCGAACACAGTAGGTAATGACTGCTGGGCGCGTCAGGATAATGTCGGGCGATGCAGTCGTAGGCCTGCTTCATGATCAAGCCATCGCGAGCGAGAAAATAAAGACGCTTTACTCCGTCCCGAATGGCTTTCTCCATCAGCCACTTGGTGTATCCCAGCAACATCGGCCCTTGGCCGTAATAGCCCAAACGCCAAGTATCACCAGAGAACAGCGTCCCGCGACGATGGGGCAGATACGGATTGTCATGCATACGGTTACCCACCACCGCCATCAGCATCTTCCAGTCAAGCGAGTGCCGCGCCTCATCTCGGGACCAGGGAGCCGTATAGCTCTCGCATTTGGCAAAAACCTCTGACGCCTTGATCAAATGAAACGGTTTGATACCCCGCTCTTTGGCCCGTACTACGTCAGCCGCGACATTGTCCCCGACGTGCAAAATTGTCTTGGCATCCACGCGCAGATCGGCAAGAACATGATCAAACAGTCGGCCATTATGTTTTTTGACGCGCACCTCACAAGAAACATAGAAACACTCGTAGCCTTCATAGCCATTCTTTTTCAGGACAGCGACGAGGAACTCGCGAGGCAAGTACATATCGGAAATGAGAATGATGCGTTTACCCAGGCTGCGGGCCTCGTTGAACGCCTTGAAACCAGAAGAGCGTGGGTAGAGCAGATCCATTTCCATCTGCATCTCCAACGCCTGAACACGCGTCGCCAAATCCTGATCCAAGCCGGTTTGGGTGGCAAATTCCTGGTAGATTTCCTCTATCCGGACCTCACCGTCACCTCTTGCGATAGCGGCCTCGAAAGCCGCTTTTTCTGCCGCGCATCGTGCTGCACGAAAATCCAGGGAGGGAAGCCGGCAAATCTGACGAGCTTCTTCGGCCATGAACTCAAACAGGTCGGACGGCGATTTGAACGGTCGATACAACAACGTATCGAACACATCAAAAGAAATGATCGGATGACGCAGAATCTGCTGTGACAGTTCACGGCAATGATCAATGGAAGACTCTTCTCGCACTTGATCAAAATAACCCAATTGCTTCAGGTACTCCGCTTCCCTGCGCAGCTCCATCAATGTCTCTGCTATAGGTTTGTCATTGGTCCAGCATGGGAAATCGCCAGCGGGGGACGCAAGGACTTTTCCCAGCCAGGTCGCATAAGCGCAGCCCTCATCTGCCAACATTTTCGCTGGCAGATGGCGCGAGCGCAGAGTCGTGATGATACGTTTGTCGCGTGCAATAGTAAGTCCTTCGTTAACCTGCCCAAAAAACTCTGCCCAACCGGTGGCAGTAGCAAACGAACTGATATGACTTTTACCCATCACAAGCAGGGGCTTTTGCCAGAAGGCTGCTTGATAGCCAACGGAAGATGAGATAGTGATCACACCGTCCATGTCCGGAACCAGCAGCTGCGAGACTGAAGGTGTTTTATTGAAATGTTCAAAGTAGGCAAAATTCGGAAACCGCGAACGCAGGTAGCGAATATTGTGCTCAGTCAATACAGTACTGCGCGTCTGCCCGGACCAGTAATTGGTCACCACCAGTGCATGGTCAGACGGCATGTGATTCAAGGTATCGAGCAATACATCAAACTGGCTGCGCCGTGCCAGTACGGCGTCGATCATAAAGTAACCGTCGATCTGCAACGGCAAGAGAATCACCCGTCGGAAGCGTTGCTTCAGCTCATTGATTGATGCTTGTGTGGGTGTAATAGAGCCCAGAAATCGGACTTCTTGACTTCTCAGAACATCAAGCGCCTCGATTTCCGCAACACTGACAGACTGCAACGGCGCAATGGAACAATTGCCCAGCAGACCGGTATCAAATGCAACCATCGAAGCAAAAGGGGCGCGAGAGAAGAAACCGGGCATTTGATAAATGATGCGTGCGTTGGGATATATATCTTGCAAATACGACGACGGCGACTCCCAAACAATGATGATGTCGGGTTCCATGTCGGAAGGAACGCCCGCCTTGAGCAAGCCTCCCAAGCGTACGTGCTCTCCATCCTTATAGACGCCCGCCTGATGCCTGAGCGAACGTTCAAGAGTGTTTTCGCCCTCGGTCCAGGCCAATGGGTCAATCACAGAAACAGAACCCAGTGCGGCAAGATGCCCATCTCGTAGTGCTCGTTGCGCGACGACCTCACTGATAATGGTATGAATATTCACACCTGCACGGCGCAAAGCGACAACTTGCGGAACGATGGAGTTGCGCAGGGTGGCGTAACGAAACTCAGGATTACCTAACTCAATGGAGGGGTCCAAATAGAAAAAGACGTTCATTTCAATACCTTTGAATATTCTGAAGTGTTTTCTGCAGGAACACGTCTTGCTTTAACGAGTCAGCGCTACGCAACAACCAGTGCCTGAAACCAATATTCATATAAAAAACAATCACGACGCCTTATCACTTGGACGAGGCATACATGAAAACGGCTAAGGACCGACTCCTACCGCGCGTCCAAGTACCAACGTCTGTACCAACGGCCCAATAATTTTTTGCCACTCATAGACCGCAGCGTTAGTGACGTAAATCGTGTCGTCCGGTTTTAAGATGACCTGCTGGGCATAGAAAATGGCTGCAGGCTCCCGCATATCAATGCGCATCACCGTCGGTCTGGCGTTATCGAGATTGCCCATACGGAAAACAAAAACCCCGGACGGATTGGCATTGCCTTCCTTCAACCCGCCAACGACCCCCAACGCATCCAGCAAGCTTGTATTCTGGGCAGGAAGGTCATGAAGTCCTGGCGTTCCCACGGCGCCCATGGCCACGAACCGTTGGCGGGCACGCTCGACGATTACCTGTGAGTCCGCTTCAAGTGGCTGATCGCTGCCTGTCAGCACGTCTTCATAGTTGAGAGTGGTCACCTGACCACCAGCACGCAGGGTAACGTTGACCAAATGCGGCTCAACGAGCGGCCCACCCGCCTGGTTGATGGCATCGAGCAGGGTCAAAGGCCCCTGCAAAGTGGAGAACCGTCCTGGGGATTTCACTGCGCCCGCCACCAAAACGGAACCGGAACGCTCACCCACCAGTTCAACATGGGCCTGTACATCCGATGTCACACCTTTGAGGCGCTGACAGATCATCGTTTCGACTTCGGTCGGTGTCATCCCCTTGACAGACTGATGCCCGACGTAAGGCAGTGAAATCATGCCCTGAGCGTCGATACGGACAGTCAACCGCGTTCCTCCGGTCGCTAAAGGCGCGAACAGACCGGTGCCCTGCGGCGCGTTGTCGGTAATCAGGACATTGATCTGGTCACCGGACATCAGGCGCAGTGTCTTCATTTTTGGGGGGGCATACACCCTCAACGGAGCCTGAGGTGCCGGACGCATAAAGGGGGCGATGGTATCGGCATTGATATCTACCAGATCATAGGCCGTGTTCTTGCCTTCAATATCATCCCTGGCCGGGCCGGCACCGGAGAGACCATGGCTGCATCCCGACACTATAAAAGCTATCAGACACATACCCGCGGCGATGCTACTGCGCCGACCGACACTCATGAAATGAGGAGCCGAACCAACAATAGATTTATTCACGGTGATCCTCGATTGATGCAATGACGAAGCGGGTAATGCCATAAACGATAAACAGCACCATCAGAATGGTCAGCACGTTGTAAACCCGTTGAGGGTAAAGGGCTATTTGCGGCGTATTGGCACTCACCACCGTCACCAACGTTCGGATCTTTTTGCTGGCCTCGACCCGTGCGTTTTCAACGGCCGTCACCGCAGCCTTGTAAATCTGTTCGGCAATACCGGCATCCAGCGTCAACTGCTGAAAGTGGGAGGCTTGCACGTTGAGCTGATCACCGTCCGGGGCTGAAACCAGTACCCGCTTTTCCGCATCCAGTTGTTCGCGTAGGGCCTTCACCCGTTGCTGCTGATGCTTGACCTGCGGTGAATCCGGATGAAGTTTGTAAAGCATTTCGATCGTCACGACCTGCGCCCTGGAATACTCGGCTTCTATTGCACTAATGAGGGCCGCGCGACTGTCAGCCGAGCTTTTTCCGTCCAGTACTTTGTGGGCATGCTGAAATTGCAATAGCGCGTCTTGGTGCTGGGTATAGATGTTCCTGGCACTTTCCAACTCGTTAACAGCAAAGCGCATCTGTTCACGCGCCATGCTGTGCGACACCTCGTTCACAAATTGCTCGCTGGCTTGCAGAATGACTTTAACCATTTGTTTCGCCAGCTCAGGCGTGAACGCCTGAACTTCGACCCTGAGCAGGCCGGTCGTTTCGTCATAGTGCGCGGACACCATGCGCTGGTAATAGGCCAGCAAATCCTCACGAGGCGCGTCCTTGCTCAACCAGAAAAAGACGTCCTTACGTTGCTGGCTATAGCGCTCGACCCACTGCAAGCGCTTTTCAAGCAAATCCATCATGTCCATCGAGACAATGTACTCACGCAGGTACAACGTTTCTTCGCGGGAAGCAGGATTTGTACCGGTCAACAACATGCTCAAACCAGGCAGCTGTGCCTCAGGATTGCGGCCCTCCTGACGAACCACAACCTGTGCGAAGCTGACAAATCGATCCGCAGACAAAAACACGTAATAAACGACGGCCAAAACGAATGGTACTAACACCATCGCAATGATTAACCGCCGATCTTGGAGTTTATGAGTACTGCTCATGTAAGAACCTATTTATTAAATGAACCCGTGACGCCACCAGGCGCTCAAGTGTTGTAGGCATGAATACCTTGCGCTACATCCTCAAAGATCTGAACGCCACCGTCGCTCACCAGCAGCACGACATCACAGAGTCTCTGTATTTCATTCATGGAATGAGAGACCAGGATGACGTTGGTTTTTTGTAATTTTTGTTCAAATTCCGCATTGCACTTGCGCTTGAAATGCGCATCACCCACCGACATCACTTCGTCGATGAGGTAATAATCAAAATCAAACGCCATACTCAGCCCAAACGCCAAGCGTGAACGCATCCCTGATGAGTAGGTTTTGACCGGTTCGTCGATCCAGTCACCGATCTCCGCGAAGTCCTGCACATAGCGCACTTTTTCACGCATCGCGTCGCCCACGGCACCATGCACACGGCTGACGAACTTGATATTTTGGCGACCGGTCATGCTGCCCTGAAACCCTCCCGACAAACCCACCGGCCAAGAAACTGACCGGTCAGTGACAATACGTCCGGAGTCGGGAATGTCCGCACCGCCCAGCAAACGCATTAACGTAGACTTGCCTGCCCCGTTACGGCCGATCAAACCAATATTCTTCTCTGCCGGCAGGGTCAGACAAAGATTACGAAATATATGGCGTCGCCCTTTGCGGGTCAGGTATGACTTGTTCACTTTTATGAGTTCAAACATAAGAACTGCCGTTAACCATTTTTCGTGGAAATCAAATGCAATCGACGAACGCGATAGGCACCCAACGAGATAAATAGCAGAGCCAACGTGGTCGCTATTACGTAATAAATAGACACCCCTTCTACGGGCACATAATGCGCAAATACCTGCGAACGAATCAGCTCCAGCAAATGTAAAAATGGATTAAGCAGCAGCAGGGGTAACAGCGCGTGAGGAAGAAGCGCTGCTGGAACAAGAACGCCCGAAATAAAATACAGCGGAAAAAAAATCATCCGAATAAAGACATTACTTCCCGGGATGGCATGCGCAATCAATGCCAGAAACACACCAAGCCCAAATGCAAACAATAAGCCCAGCACGAGAGTCAACAACCATTCGACAGGTGCCTTGATCGACATATCAAAGCCGTACCAGGCAAATCCCGCGATCAGAATGATGTACACCGCCGCCACAATACATACTTCAACTATGGTACGGGCAATAAAGGTGTCAAGCGGTTTGATTTGCTTGTAAGCAAACAACTCCCGATTGGCCTTTGGACTGTCCATCAATCGCAGCGCGACATTGCGAAACAACAAAAAAGGCGCCAAGCCTACCAGCACAAAAATGGGGAAATCGATACCGAAAACTTTATCGCCACGTGTCAGTGTAAATAACAGACTAAAGAGTAGCAGGTGACAAATCGGCTCAAGCAAAACCCATAAAGCGCCCAAGCGCCGGTCACCAAAACGGGCACGAGCCTCACGCAATACAAGCGCAAAGATGGCTGATTTTTTGATCTGAAGAGGCGTGCGAGATTTCAAGTTCAGCTACCCGTAGAGTGACCGCGGACAACTATCGAGCACACTCGCACTAACGAGAAATCAATACTTATTAATTCACTACAATTAAGCTCTAACTTTATTAATTCAGTAAAATCGCCAGCACGGATCACGCTCCACCCGTCCAGACACAACTTCGTCGGTGGTTTCACCCGACAGCCCATATCACCTTATCCTCAAGCGACCGGACCGTCAGGAGCGCCATCAGCCATGATTCCCCCTACGCCCGAAAGATCATGGTGTGTCTAGAAGTGGGGTTATCGCTCAGGACCTAACAGCGGTGGACCGAGACTGGGGATGTTCAAACCGATACCCGTATGATCACCGTGCAACCCGCTATTGACTAACAGAACTGGTAAATTTCGAAAAGCAGACATCCTCGTGACTCGCGAGGGAATCCTGGCGTTCGCCTGGCCGGATAGAGTAATGACTCAGAACAGCCCCAATCAGGAAAATTCACGACTCCGGGAACTGCTGGGAGATGAAAAAAGCAAACAAATAATCCAGACGATTCCCCGGCGTGGTTACGTGTTCAACTCGACGCTTCTTGCCACCGCTGTAGAAACCCAAGACTCCGACGGCGAATCATGGCCACCTTACCCCGTTATTACGCTGAGTTCGATTTCCGAAATGCATTCTCAAATCAGCCATCAATCGCAGAATGATGATCATGAGATCAAGTTCAACAGAGCTTATTACTCTCAAAACGATACACCTTTGACATTTTACCGTTTGCCCACCGACCAAAAGAGTCTTTACATCTATGTAAGAGAGTTACGAAAACTTCGCTGCCTGGGCCCCGCGCCCTGACATCACGCGACCACCGGATCGTGTAGCGGCTTAACTTACCGGCATTGGGTCACAAGCCCGAGCACTAGAACACCGACCAGCCAATGCGCTGGCTCAGCAGCTCCAGCGCCGCCATGCCCACCAGCGAATTACCCGCCGCGTTCAGCTCCGGCGACCAGACGCACACGGTGAACCGGCCCGGCACTACGGCCACGATGCCGCCGCCCACGCCACTCTTGCCCGGTAGACCGACGCGATAGGCAAAGTTGCCGGCTTCGTCATACAGACCGCTGGTGGCCATAATCGAATTGACCTGCTGGGTCTGGCGCGCAGTGAGAATCTGCTCGCCGCTGTGCTTGCAGAACCCGTCATTGGCCAGGAAACAGAACGCCCGGGCCAGGTCGACACAATTCATGCGCAACGCGCAATGGCTGAAATAGCTGCGCAGGACTGCTTCCACATCGTTATGAAAGTTGCCGAACGACTGCATCAGATACGCCATGGCCGCGTTGCGCGCGCGGTGCTGGTACTCCGACTCGGCGACTTTACCGTCCACCATCACCTGTGGGTTACCGGACAACCGCCGCACAAAATCACGCATCGACAACGCCGGCGCAGCAAATCGTGACTGGTTGATGTCGCAGATCACCAACGCTCCGGCATTGATGAACGGATTGCGCGGCCGACCGCGTTCGAACTCCAGTTGCACCAGCGAGTTGAACGGTTGGCCGGAGGGCTCGTGACCGAGTCGCTCCCAGATCGCCTCGCCGGAATGCTCGATGGCCTGCACCAGGCTGAACACCTTGGAAATGCTCTGTACCGAAAACGGCGTGTACGCATCGCCCGCGCAATACAACTCGCCGTCATTGCCATACACCGCAATGCCCAACTGATCGGCCGGCACACTGCTTAGCGCAGGAATGTAATCAGCCACCTTGCCCTGTCCGATCAGGGGGCGCACCGTCTCAAGGATTTCGTTCAACAACGCTTGCATGCCGGGTTCCGAATTCACGCCCCGTACCACTGCGGGGACACAGACGCTAGACGCCACGCGCACGCGTCAGAGCACAGTTTTGCGCTCAACGCCCAACGCCACGCGCTAGACCGAATAACAACTATCCTGCATCGTGTTGTGAATCCCGGCAACCGGAGCGCTGACCATGTTCGACAGCCCCATCCGTGAACAGCTCGACCACCTTCAGAACCTGATGGCTGACCAGCCGTTGCTGGTGCTCACGGGCGCCGGCATCAGCACGCCGTCGGGCATCCCCGATTACCGCGACACCGATGGGGTGCGGCGCGGTCGGCAACCAATGATGTATCAGGAATTTCTGAAAGCCCCCGAGTCACGCCAGCGTTACTGGGCGCGGGCGATGCTCGGTTGGCCACGGGTTCGGCAAGCACGGCCGAACCAAGCTCACGAAGCCTTGGCCACGTTGCAGGCGCAGCAGTTGATTGCCGGGTTGATCACCCAGAACGTCGACACCTTGCACGATCAGGCCGGCAGCCCGGACGTGATCGAGTTGCATGGCAGCCTGCACCGGGTGCTGTGCCTGGATTGCGGCCAGCGCAGTGACCGGGACTCGATCCAGCGCATCATGGAAACGCAAAACCCGTATCTGGCGGGCGTCGACGCAGTTCAGGCACCCGATGGCGACACCCTGCTCGCCCCGGCTTTCGTGTCGCACTTTCAAGTCCCCCGTTGCCCTCACTGCGAAGGCGAGCGAATGAAACCGGACGTGGTATTTTTCGGCGAGAACGTTGCGCAAGCCACTGCCGCCAAGGCCATGGCTGCTGCTGAACAGGCCGCGGGGTTACTGGTGGTGGGCTCGTCGTTGATGGCGTTCTCGGCGTTTCGCCTGTGTCGCGCAATCACCGACCGTGGCAAACCGCTGATCGCCATCAATCTGGGCAAGACCCGCGCCGATGATTTGCTGGACATGAAGATCGAGGCGTCCTGCGAACAGCTGTTACCGCTGTTGGCAGAACGCCTGAGCCCTGTCAGGCCATTTCTGCCTGTTTGATCACAGCCGTTTTCTGCGCCTCAAACCGATCCGCCAGGAACGGTGTGATGTCCAGTGGCAACGGTTCGTTATTCACTAATTTGTCCAGCAACACCCCGGTGATCGCCGACGTCAGGATGCCGGTGCGGAAATGCCCGCAAGCGTTGAGATAGCCCTGAACCCCCTTCATCGGCCCCAGAATCGGCAATTCATCCGGTGAACCTGGACGCAACCCCGCCCAGCAGCGCTTGAGGTTGATGTGTTCAAGCTCGGGAATGCAGCGGATCGCGCCTTGCACCAGGCCATTGATTTCTGGGAGGGTGGTGGTCACGTCGAAACCTTTGTCTTCGGTGGTGCTGCCGATCAGGATTTCGCCGTTATCTTTCTGCGCCAGGTAGCAATCACTGGTGGTCAGGCAGCCGCGCAAGACCTTGGGCATGCGCTCGGTCAGCAAAATCTGGCCTTTGACCGGCTTCACCGGAATGCTGATGCCCGTGGCTTTCAGGCTGAGCTCCGCGGCCCAGGCACCTGCGGCGTTGATCAAGGTGTCACAACGGAACGCTCCGGCCTCGGCCGTCTGCACGCCGATGACCCGTGAACCCTGGCGCAACACGTCAGTGACGTTGGTGTTGAAGTACATGTCGACGCCATTCTGCCGGGCACCTTCGGTGTAGGCATCCGCCAGACGAAACGGGCTGACCTGATGGTCGCAGAGAAACTCCAGCGCTCCGCGTGCTTCATGGCTGACGCTCGGCTCGGCCTCGCGCAGCGCGGCCTGATCCAGCCAGCGCACCTGATCGGCCAGGTGTGGAATGCAGGCAACAATGTGCTCGGCGTACAAACGGTCCTCATCGTCGTAGATCACGAACTTCAGCCCGGTTTTTTCGAACTTGAAATCCATGCCGTGATTCTCCTGCAACTCGCGGTGCAGGTCCGGGTACATCGCATTCGATTGCAGGGCAAAATCAAAGAACGAATCCGGCAGGATGTGCGGTGTACTGGAGTCGACCGCCACCGCTGCGCCCTGGGTTTCGCGCTTGCGGTTGGCCGACATCATACGAAAGAAGATCACCCCGCAGCCCAACCCCACCGACTCGCCAATCGCCCAGAGGCCGCCGGCTGATGCGCGGGTTGCGTTGCCTGGGCGCTTGGCGTCGATCAGCGCGATTTTCAGATTTTTGCGTTTCGACAGTTGATAGGCACACGAAGCCCCAATCACACCGCCACCGGCAATCACCACATCGTAGAACTTACTCATGATTCAACGCATCCGTGCCAAGGTTCTGGAAAGCTGAAAAAGGAATCGGATCAATCGGGAAACGCGGTCGCAACCAGCCCACATCCGGGCGTCCGGTGGCTTCTCGCAGGCGATCGCTGCAATAGCCGACACACATCCGCCCCTGACAATCGCCCATGCTCACCCGCGTGCGCATTTTCAGGCTGGCCATGTCTTGAACGCCTTGGGACAGCGCCCGGTCAATGTCGGCACGGGTGGCTTTTTCGCAGCGGCAGATCACTGTATCGGCAGCCGGCAACGCCGTTTGCCCGGCACCGCGCTCGGTGTAGCGATCCACCGCCGCGCGAAAACGCACGATGGACTTGAGCTTCGCCAGGTAGCCATTGCGCAAATGCAACGCTAGCTCGGTGCTCAGCACATCGCGCTGCACGAGGATCGACAGCGCTGCGATTCGACCGCTGAGCATCGCTGCTTCACCGCCACGAATCCCGCCCATGTCGCCGGCCAGATGAATGTGCGGTTCGCTGCTTTGCTGCCAGATATTGGCCGTGGCTCGCAGATAACCGTCATCGCTGAAGCCATGCTCCAGTCCCATTTGCTGACTGAGCTGAGTGCGCGGAATAAAGCCATAGCCCACCGCCAGGGTCTGCGCCGCCACCTGCTCGGCGCGACTCAGGTCTGGCTGCCAACTGCTGGAATAGGGTGCGACCGTCACACTGCGCAACTCACCCTCGCCTTGCGCCTCGACCACGCCCCAACCGTAGCGCATCGGGATCCGGTGCAACTTCAGATAGGCGAGCATGCTCAACCCGTCGAGGAACAATTGCGGCTTGTTCAGCAGTGCCAGGCTTTCCTTGGCGATCTTGCCGAACGCACAGGCCTCGAATACACCGGCGACCTTCACCCCGGATGCATGCAATTGACAGGCAACCAGCGGCAACAACGGACCGGTGCCAGCGATCACCACCGGGCTTTGCGGCTTGACCACACCACTCTTGATTTGCAGCTGCAAACCGCCCAGCAGTATCACGCCCGGCAAGGTCCAGCCAGGGAACGGTACGCTGCGTTCATGGCATCCGGCGGCGAGCAACAATTGCGGGTAGGTGATTTCCTGCACGTGTTCGTCAGCGTCCAGCATGACCAACGCCCGAGTCCCTTGCGCACCAATGACCCGAGTGTTCAAACACACATCGATCAGCGCACAACGGTCCTGGAAGTCGCCATGCAGCCTGGCCAGATCCTCGGCGTAACGCGGCCCCAGATAATCAAGCTGTACGCCGTCACGCAACGGCCCGCGATACACCACGCCGCCCAGTCGAGAAGCCTCTTCGAGCAACGTGCAGTGCACGCCGTGCTCGGCCAGTTCAATGGCCGCCGCCATGCCGGCCGGGCCGCCGCCGACGATTACCGGATGCAGGCTCATAGTGCCTCCTGCTCGGCAATACGGTTGACCACGGTTTCGACCTGCATTCCCGGCTGCACCAGGGTCTGGCAGGCGCGGCGCTTGTGTCGGCCGTTGATTTTCACCAGGCAGCATTGGCACACGCCCATGCCGCAATAGGCCCCGCTGATCTGATCGTGATCGTTGCGTGCGACCTGGCGCACGCCGAGGGATTGAATGACCGTCAGCACGGTTTCGCCAATCGCGGCGCTGACCGGCTGGCCATTGAGTTCGATGGTCATATCCGCCTGTTGCAGCGGCTGAATATCAAAGGTTCGATCTAGGCGTTGCATTGCATAGTTCATCCGTGAAGGGGTTGGGTAAAGGTTGCCAGCTCCATGCTGCACTAGGCTCTGTACGAAAACTGCCTGCGCGTCGACCAGGCTGCGTTAAAAACAGGCTCGGACGAACGGAGTGAGAACGTCCGAAGGACGGCCCGAAGGGGCCGCGCAGCGGATAATGCTCATTTAGGGGCCTAAAGTCGGGTGCGACCCCAGCCGTTCCTCGCCTGTTTTTGCCTTGCCTGATCGCCGCTCGGCGAGTTTTCGTACAGACCCTACACCTTGCAAGTCGGCTGATCCGCAAAAAATGCGCCGACCTGTACCGGTAACTCGAAACGCAACATGCGCGCGCCACGGCAATGTAGCCGATGCCATGCGACAGGCCTGGAGCGCATACGTTAGGAGTTATTTCACGGGACAATATTGATCCAGGCCAGTGAAAGCCTGGACTCATCCATTTTTGCAGAACGAGATGATGCGCGCAGGGCGCATCAGTTGGAGAAAACGTACTGCCCCTTGACCTTTTTCGGACCGAAAAAGGCGAAGTCCGGAAACAGCAACGACCTCAGACGCATGACAAAAAACAAAATACCCAACGTGAACAACGCCCCCACAGTGGCCACCAGTGGTGCCTCGGCGGCCCCCGAGAACAATCGCGGCAGTTGGGTAATCGCCAGAACGATGTAGATGTTGTAGGCCTGTGCCGAGTTCTTGTAGAAACCATAAGCAAACAGCAGCGGGACCACGCCGGCAATCGCCGCCAGGATAAAGCTCGCGCTGGGCCCTATGGTCGCCCCAATAAAATACCCCAGCGCTGCGCCCAGAAATGCCTGAATAAAGCTGATGGTCACCAGCGTATTGATTTTTCGGTAATGCGCTTCGTACAGATCCCGATCCGGATAGGCGGCGATCCAGTAGGCGAGCACCCGGTCCCCGACCCCTCCACCGGAAAACGCTTTGAAGGTCTCCGTCCTGGAGCGGCCTGCTTCAAGCATCGCCTCCAGTTGTCGCTTGATTTCCTTTTTGTCCAAAACACTTCCCCTTCGTGGATTCAGGCACAGTCGTTATCGGCCAACGCTAGTAGAGCGCCGGCATCTTGTCCATCCGTGGCCAGCACCTGAAAGTGGCCACGTCTATCAAGGTAAAAAACAAAAATCGTGTCACCTTGCCCTGTGTTTCCAGCATCGGCTACTTTCGTTTATAGCTGTAGCGCCTCCAGGCAGGCATGGCCTGATGATATCAATGATTGCCTATATAAAAGTTTTTTTAGAAACCTCGCGGGCATTTCTTGGCACACTGCCGCCCCGTGTATTTCATTTACTCTCAGGCAAGCCCCATGACTCGAATCCTGACCATTGAAGACGATGCGGTCACCGCACGAGAGATCGTTGCCGAGCTGAGCAGCCATGGCTTGCAGGTGGACTGGGTCGCCAATGGTCGAGAGGGCCTGGCGCGTGCAGTCAGCGGCGACTACGACCTGATCACCCTGGACCGCATGCTGCCGGAGCTCGATGGCCTGGCGATTGTCACCACCTTGCGGACCATGGGCGTATCGACGCCGATTCTGATGATCAGCGCCCTGTCCGACGTCGACGAGCGCGTTCGCGGCCTGCGTGCCGGCGGTGACGATTACCTGACCAAGCCCTTCGCCACCGACGAAATGGCCGCCCGGGTCGAAGTCCTGCTGCGACGCCAGAACACCGTCAAGGACTACACAACGACCCTGCGCGTGGCCGACCTTGAACTCAACCTGATCAGCCGTGAAGCCAGCCGCGCCGGGCAGTTGCTGAGCCTGTTGCCCACCGAATACAAACTGCTGGAGTTTCTGCTGCGCAATACCGGGCAGATCCTCTCGCGGATGATGATTTTCGAAGAAGTCTGGGGCTATCACTTCGACCCAGGCACCAATCTGATCGATGTGCACATCGGACGTCTGCGCAAAAAGATCGACCCACCGGGCCAACTGCCGCTGATACGGACTGTGCGAGGCTCGGGTTATGTCATTGCTGAACCCGTCTAAAGGCTGGCGCTCCTCCAGCAGCCGTTTGCTGGCGCTCTACAGTTCGCTGTTCGTGGTCTGGAGCGGCCTGCTCATGGGGGTGATGTATTACGAGGTTTCCAGCTACCTGGAGAACCTCGCCAAACATTCGCTGATGCAACGCCAGCACCTGTTTTCACGCTTCCACGGCGAGCAACTGGATGAGGCGTTGATCGCCAGTATCACCTTCGACCAGCGCGGCATCGACGCTTACGGGCTGTTCGACGACCAGCATCGGCCTCTGCACGGGTTGATCCGCAAGATCCCTGCCGGCCTGCCGCTGGACGGCAAGATCCATGAACTGGCCGACTGCGCCGACCCGGATGACGCCAGCATGCCGTCCGACAGTTGCGACGCCGTGGCGACTCGCACCCTGGATAACCGCTGGCTGGTCCTGGTGCGTGACAACGGTTCGTTATTCGCCGTCACGCGGATCATCCTGTATGCCCTGTTCTGGGGCGTCTCGCTGACCATCATCCCCGGCATCGCCGGTTGGCACCTGCTGCGCCGTCGGCCACTGCGGCGTATCCGGGCCCTGCAAGCGAGCGCCGAAGCCATCGTCGCCGGTAACCTGAACCACCGTTTGCCGCTGTCCAGCCGCCGCGATGAGCTGGACATGCTCGCGGCCATCGTCAACGCCATGCTCGAACGCATCGAGCGTCTGGTGAACGAGGTCAAAGGGGTTTGCGACAACATCGCCCACGACCTGCGCACTCCGCTCACCCGGCTGCGCGCACAGCTTTACCGCATTCAACAGCAGGCCGCCGAAGGGTCCGCCGAAGCGACGCAGCTGGATCAGGTGATCGCCGAAACCGACACCCTGATGGCGCGTTTCCGTGGATTGCTGCGAATTTCCGAGCTGGAGGATCAACAACGGCGTTCGGGCTTCGTGCTGTTCGATCCGTTGCCGTTGCTGCAGGAACTGCACGATTTTTACCTGCCACTGGCCGAAGAAGGTCAGTTGAACTTGAGCCTGCAAACCCCGCCAACCTTGCCAGCGCTGAACGGCGACCGGGCGTTGTTGTTCGAAGCGCTGTCAAACTTGCTGAGCAACTCGATCAAGTTCACCCCGGCGGGCGGTCAGGTCATTGTGCGGGCAAGCGACAACGCCGGCAGCACACGCATCGAAGTACTCGACTCCGGCCCCGGCATTCCTGCGGACAAACGCACAGCGGTATTTCAACGTTTCTATCGCGTTGACGACAACGCTATAAAGGGTGGTTTCGGCCTGGGCTTGTCGATTGTCGCGGCCATCGTCAACCTGCACGGGTTCAACCTTGACGTCGGCAGCAGCGAACTCGGCGGCGCCCGACTGACACTCGATTGCCGCCAGCGTTTGCTGCCCGCGGATTAATGCGCTGCATTGGGGGAAATGTCCTACAGGTTTTCAAGGTTGCCGGGTGGGAAGGCGTCGCTCATCCCTTGAGTAAGCGCTGCACACTCTCCGTAGCAGCTGGCGTAGCCTGCGTTCAGCCGGTCCGGGGCGTAGCGGTCGTATTCCCGGCACCACGGTTAATCTGAAAGACCGCAGTGCCTGATTTTACGACTGCTGCGCAGCCGAACGCAGGCTACGCCAGCTGCTACGGGGAATGTGCCGTGCCTGAAATCCCATGACTTACCGGCATTAGGGTAAGCTCCCCTCACCACAGGGTGTGGTGGTAATCGCCAATGAATAAAAGTGTTTGAGCTCCGTGAGCTGAACCAGACGCTATGCTTCAGGCTTCACTTCCAGGGAGGTAACCGGCCATGGCGTCCACATCTGCTCAAACACACTGCGCCCTGCTGGTCATTGATGTACAAAACGACTTCACCCCCGGCGGCCGTTTGGCAGTACCCGAGGGCGATCAGATCATTCCCTTGATCAATCGCCTTGCCGGTCAATTCACCCAGGTGATCATCGCCCAGGACTGGCACCCGGCCGGGCATGCTTCGTTCGCTTCCAGCCACCCCGAACGCGAACCCTATGACGTCATTCAACTGCCCTACGGCGCCCAGACCCTGTGGCCGGAGCACTGTGTGCAAGCCACTGGCGGCGCCGCACTGCACGCCGAGCTGAACCTGCCCCACGCCCAATTGATCATCCGCAAAGGCTGTAACCCCGACATCGACAGCTATTCGGCGTTTCTGGAAGCCGATCGCACGACTCCCACCGGCTTGGCCGGGTACCTGAAGGAACGCGGGATCGACACGGTTTTTATGGTCGGACTGGCGCTGGATTTCTGCGTGATGTTTTCAGCGCTGGATGCCCGCGCAGCCGGGTTCAATGCCACGGTGGTGCTGGATGCCTGCCGGGCGATCGACTTGAACGGCTCGCTGGCCACGGCAATGGAGCGGATGGACCAGGCTGGCGTAGGGTTGATCACCGCTGCTGAAGTGTCCGTTTGAGCGAGGGGCCCCGTAGCAGCTGCCGAGCCCGCGAGGCTGCGTTCGGCTGCGCAGCAGTCGTAAAGTCGTAAAGTCGAACAACACGTTCTCCCAAGCAAACCGAGTGCAGAGGATTTGCGAGGACTTCGTCCTCGAACGCAGCCTCCCGGGCTCGGCAGCTGCTACGGATCGCGTTACAGCATCACACCAAGAGAGATCAGACCGGTGTCGGCAACCACAACCGGAACCTCGCCCCGCCCAGCGGCGAGGTTTCGGCCGTCAGCGTGCCGCCCTGGGCTTCCAGCGCCCTACGGCTGATGGCCAGGCCCAGGCCAAACCCGCCCGTGGCGCGGTCGCGGCTGCGGTCCAGCCGATAGAACGGCTCGAAGATCCGCTCACGTTCGTCTTCCGGGATGCCGATGCCGTCGTCGTCAACCCAGATTTCGCAGCCTTTGGGGCACACCTGCACGCCGATCTGAATACGTTTTTCGCAGTAACGCATGGCATTGCGCAGCAGGTTCTGGATCGCTCGGGCAGCCAGGCGCGGGTCGAGGCTGAAGCGTTCGAGTTGACCGTGCAGCAACACGTCGATGACGATATCCGGTGACTCAAGTTCCTCATCGACGCTGCCCAGAATGCTGTCGATGAACTCATCCAGCGACACGTCCACCTGCTCAGGCATTCGCGCCGGATTTTGCAGGCGGCTGTAGGAAAGCAATTCCAGCACCAGTTCATCCAGTTCACGAATGTGTGCAACCAACCCTTGCAAACGCTCGCGGCTGGCGGCCGGCAAGTCGTCGGACAGCGCCAGCGCCAGGCCGAAATCCAGTCGGGTCAGCGGCGTGCGCAGTTCGTGGGACACCGCATTGAGCAAGTCACGCTGCTGGTTCAAGAGGTTTTCGATGTCGCCGGCCATGGTGTCGAAGACATGGGCCAGGCTGCCGATGTTCGAGCTCGGCGCAATCTGCGTGCGCTCGCTCAAGTGGCCCTTGCCGAAGCGCTCGGCGGTATGTTTCAGGCGCTCCAGGTCGCGCCAGTGCGGCCGCAGCCAGATCAGCAGGCAAGCCAGCAGCGCGGCACCGATCAGCACGTTGATGCTCCAGTACAGCAAATTGACGTCCAGCGGATCCGGCGGCACCACCAGTTTCACCGACAGCTGTTCATCCAGCGGTGACACCGCCAGGGTGCGCCAACCCCAGTCGCCCATGCGGATGACCTTTTCACCGCGCTCCAGACGTTCACGTTCGTAGGGTGTGAAGTCCGCGTCGTCATTGCGCACCAGCACCACATGCAGCGGGCTGAAGTCTTTGTCCAGTTGCGTCGCCAGGCGCGTCCATTGCTCGCTCGGCACCGCGTGAAACTGCTTGACGATCAGGTTCTGCAAACCCCGGGACTGATCAAGGTTGTAGTTCTGGAAACGCTCGTGAAAAGCCTTGATCACCAGATCCGGAATGAAATAGATCGCGGCACTGAAGGTGACGATGGTGATCAGGTAGAGGCGGATCAGAATGCGCAGCATGGTGTCAGCATTCCCACTCGGAACGACTGAACAGATAGCCCTTGCCCCACACGGTCTTGATCTTGCGCGCTTCGCCGGCGTGGTCGTCGAACTTGCGCCGCAGCTTGGAAATCGCCACATCCACCGAACGGTCGGTGCCGTTGAATTCAATGCCGCGCAGGCGCTGCAGGATCTGGTCGCGGCTGAGCACTTCACCGGCGTGGCGAGCCAGCACCACCAGCAGGTTGTATTCGCCGCTGGACAGTTCGACCAACTGTTCGCGCCAGGTCACGGTGCGCTCCGACAGGTCAATGCACAGGTTGCCCATGAGGATCCGGTCGCTGGCGGTCTGTGGCTCGTTCAGGCTGCTGCGCCGCAACAAGGTGCGCACCCGGGCCAGCAACACTCGCGGCTCACAGGGTTTAGTCACGTAATCGTCAGCGCCCATCTCCAGCCCCAACACCTGGTCGTGACTGTCGTCGCGGGCCGTCAGCATGAGAATCGGCAAGGTCGCCGAATCGGCGCGCAGCAAACGACAGACCTGCAGACCATCAAGGCCCGGCAGCATCAGGTCGAGGATCACCAGATCCGGCGGATTGACCCGCGCCCGTTCGCGCACCTGGTCGCCCCGGCTGATCACACTGACCTGATAGCCATTGCGTTCAAGGTAGCTGGCGATCAGTTCAGAGAGCGCGGAGTCGTCTTCGACCAGGAGGATGTTGGGCATGGGTGTTTCCAGAAAGTGCAGTGGCTTCTGTTAAACCGCTATCGCGAGCAGGCTCGCTCCCACAAGGGATCTGTTGTGCACACAGATGTTGTGAACACCACCAAACCACTGTGGGAGCGAGCCTGCTCGCGATAGCAATCTATCAGACGCAAAAAAATTCAAGGCGCAAAGGATATACGCCCTCACGCGTGCGTGAGTAAAACCCTTACACAATTTCACACAGCACCTACAAAGCTTCACCGCTACGCTCGTCCCCTCCCCGTAGGATGCTGGGGGTCATTATTGGGGTATTCACATGTCAAAGAACCTGTTTGCGAAGCTCGGCCTGATTGCCTTGGCAATGACGCTGAGCGCGTGTGACAAGTCCTCCACCGCCGAAAACGCGGCGCCGCTGGCCACGGTCCGGATCGAAACCATCGAAGCCCGGCCACTGTCGATCAGCAGCGAACTGAGTGGGCGGATCGCCGCACCACGGATCGCTGAAGTCCGCGCCCGGGTGGCCGGCGTCGTCTTGCAACGGACCTTCCACGAAGGCGGCGACGTCAAACAAGGCGACGTGCTGTTTCGCATCGATCCGGCACCGTTCAAGGCCGATCTGGACAGCGCTCAGGCGGCGCTGCGCAAGGCCGAGGCCAATGCCTTTCAAGCGCGATTGCAGGAACAGCGTTACGCCCAGTTGATCGAAGGCAATGCCATCAGCGGCCAGGATTACGACAACGCCCGCGCCAGTGTCCGGCAGACCGCCGCCGATGTCGCGGCCAATCAGGCAGCGGTGCAACGGGCGAAACTGAACCTGGGTTACGCCACCGTCACTGCACCGATTTCCGGGCGCATCGGTCGCGCGCTGGTCACCGAAGGCGCACTGGTCGGGCAGAACGAAAGCACGCCCTTGGCGCTGATCCAGCAACTGGACCCGATCCACGCTGACCTGACCCAGTCGACCCGCGAACTCAACGATTTGCGCCGGGCCTTCCGTGCCGGGCAGTTGCAGCAGGTCGGTCAGGATCAGGCCAAAGCCACGCTGATTCAGGACGACGGCAGCCTCTATCCATTACCGGGCAAGCTGCTGTTCGCCGACATCAGCGTCGACCCGAGCACCGGCCAGATCATCCTGCGCAGCGAGTTCCCCAACCCGGACCTCGACCTGCTGCCAGGCAGTTTCATCCGCGTGCGCCTGGAGCAAGCGGTAAACCAGCAAGGTATCAGCGTGCCGCAACGGGCGATCCTGCGGGACAGCGCCGGCGTTGCTCAAGTGCTGTTGCTCGACGCCGAAGCCCGCGTCAGTCAGCAACCGGTGCAGCTTGGCCAGGTGCAGAAGGATCGCTGGATCGTTACCGGCGGCCTCAAACCCGGCGACCGCATTGTCATCGAAGGCCTGCAGCACGCCCGTCCCGGCGAAAAAGTGCAGATCGACAACACCCCTCTTCCACTTGCCCAGGTAACCGGGCAGTAGGCAGGACACAGACTTTATGCCGCAATTCTTTATCGACCGCCCGGTGTTCGCCTGGGTGGTCGCGCTGTTTATCCTGTTGGCAGGTAGCTTGGCCATCCCACTGCTGCCGGTCGCGCAGTACCCCGACGTGGCGCCGCCGAAGGTCGAAATCTACGCGGTGTACCCCGGTGCCTCGGCGCAAACCGTCGATGAAAGCGTGGTCAGCCTGATCGAGGGCGAACTCAACGGCGCCAACCACCTGCTGTATTTCGAATCCCAGAGCAGCCTCGGTACCGCCACCATCACCGCAACCTTTCAGCCTGGCACTGATCCGGAAATGGCTCAGGTCGATGTGCAAAACCGCCTCAAAGTGGTCGAGTCGCGCCTGCCGCAAGCGGTGATTCAGCAAGGCTTGCAGGTCGAAAAAGTCTCGTCCGGCTTCCTGCTGTTGATCACCCTCACCTCCAGCGACGGCAAGCTCAATGACGTCGCGCTCAGCGACTATCTGGCGCGCAACGTGATGAACGAAATCAAGCGTCTGGACGGCGTCGGCAAGGCCCAGTTGTATGGCGCCGAACGGGCCATGCGGATCTGGATCGACCCGCAGAAACTGATTGGCTTCAACCTGACCCCGGCCGACGTCAACGCCGCGATTGTCGCGCAAAACGCTCAGGTCTCGGCCGGTAGCATCGGTGACTTGCCGACCCGCACCACTCAGGAAATCACCGCGACGGTGCTGGTGAAAGGTCAGCTCTCGACCCCGGAAGAGTTCGCCGACATTGTGCTGCGGGCCAACCCCGACGGCTCCACGGTGCGTGTGGGCGATGTGGCGCGGGTCGAAATCGGCAGCCAGGAATACCAGTTCTCCACCCGCCTCAATGGCAAACCGTCGACCGCTGTCAGCGTGCAGCTGTCGCCCGGTGCCAACGCCTTGAGCACCGCCACCCTGGTGCGCGAGAAGATGGACGAACTGGCGCGCTACTTCCCGGCCGGCGTGGAGTACAAGATCCCGTACGACACTTCGCCGTTCGTCAAAGTCTCGATCACCAAAGTGCTCGTCACCCTCTTTGAGGCCATGGTGCTGGTGTTTGCGGTGATGTTCCTGTTCCTGCAAAACATCCGCTACACGCTGATCCCGACCCTGGTGGTGCCGGTGGCGCTGATGGGCACCTTTGCGACCATGTTGGCGCTGGGCTTTTCGATCAACGTGTTGACCATGTTCGGCATGGTGCTGGCGATCGGCATTCTGGTGGACGACGCCATCGTGGTCGTGGAAAACGTCGAGCGGATCATGGCCAACGAAGGCCTGTCGCCCAAAGAAGCCACGCGCAAGGCGATGAGCCAGATCACCGGGGCGATCATTGGCATCACCTTGGTGCTGGTGGCGGTGTTTATCCCGATGGCGTTCATGCAGGGCTCGGTCGGGGTGATTTACCAGCAGTTCTCGCTGTCGATGGCCACTTCGATCCTGTTCTCGGCGTTCCTGGCCCTGACCTTGACCCCGGCACTCTGCGCCACGCTGCTCAAACCGATCGCCAAGGGTGAACATCACGCCAAGGGTGGTTTTTTTGGCTGGTTCAACCGGCGCTTTGAACAACTGACCGAGCGCTATGAAGGCTGGGTTGTGTATGCACTCAAACGCAGCGGCCGTTATCTGCTGATTTATGGTGTGCTGTTGATCGGCCTGGTGTTTTGCTTCAGCCGCCTGCCCTCTTCATTCCTGCCGGTCGAAGACCAGGGTTACACCATCACCGACATTCAACTGCCGCCGGGCGCCAGCAAGAACCGCACGGTGCAGGTGGTGGAGCAGATCGAAGCGCACAACGCTACTGAACCAGGCGTCGGCGACAGCACGGTGATTCTCGGCTTCAGTTTTTCCGGGAGCGGCCAGAACGCCGCCTTGGCGTTCACCACACTCAAGGATTGGTCTGAGCGCGGTAGCGCTGACTCGGCGGCCTCGATTGCCGACCGCGCCAACATTGCTCTGAGCCAGATCAAGGACGCCGTGGCCTTCGCCGTGCTGCCTCCGCCCGTGAATGGTTTGGGTACGTCCAGCGGTTTCGAGTTCCGTCTGCAAGACCGGGGTGGCCTTGGCCATGCCGCGCTGATGCAAGCACGCACTGCGTTGCTGGCGGCCGCCGAGAAGAGCCCGATCCTGATGAATGTGCGCGAAAGCGCCTTGGCTGAAGCACCGCAAGTGCAACTGGAGGTCGACCGCAAGCAGGCCAATGCCTTGGGCGTTTCGTTTGCCGATATCGGCAACGTGCTGTCCACCTCCGTGGGTTCGGCCTATATCAACGACTTCCCCAACCAGGGGCGGATGCAACGGGTCGTGGTTCAGGCCGAAGGTGATCAACGCAGTCAGGTTGATGACCTGCTGAAGATCCACGTGCGCAACAACACCGGAAAAATGGTGCCGTTGTCGGCGTTCGTCCAGGCCAAATGGACCCAGGGGCCGGCGCAGCTGACGCGCTATAACGGTTACCCGGCCATCAGCATTTCCGGTGAACCGAGCCCCGGTCACAGCACCGGTGAAGCGATGGCGGAAATCGAGCGCCTGGTCGCCCAAGGCCCGGCGGGCCTGGGTCAGGAATGGACCGGGTTGTCGTTGCAGGAACGGCTGTCCGGCAGTCAGGCACCGATTCTGCTCGGCTTGTCGTTGTTGATCGTGTTTCTGTGTCTCGCGGCGCTGTACGAGAGCTGGTCGATCCCGACCTCGGTGCTGCTGGTGGTGCCGCTGGGTGTGCTCGGCGCCGTGCTGGCCGTGACCCTGCGCGGAATGCCCAACGACGTATTCTTCAAGGTCGGGCTGATCACCATCATCGGTCTGTCGGCGAAAAACGCGATCCTGATCATCGAGTTCGCCAAGAGCCTGTACGACGAAGGCCATGACCTGATCGACGCCACAGTGCAAGCCGCGCGCTTGCGTCTGCGACCGATCATCATGACCTCGCTGGCGTTCATCCTCGGCGTGGTGCCGTTGGCCATCGCCACCGGCGCCAGTTCCGCGAGCCAGCAAGCCATCGGCACCGGGGTGATCGGCGGGATGATCACCGCCACGCTGGCGGTGGTGTTTGTGCCGGTGTTTTTTGTGGTGGTGATGAGACTGGTGCGCAAGCGACACAAGAACATCTAACAAACAACACCTATCACCTGTGGGAGCGAGCCTGCTCGCGAAGGCGGTCTGTCAGTCAACATCTTTGTTGGATGTTACGGCCTCATCGTCGGAACGCCGCCCGGAGCCGGCTCGCTCCCACAGGGGTTTTCGTCTGCCTGCTGACTGTGGTCACAAAGGACCTCGCCGGGCTAAGGTGTTGCAAAACCCTGACCCATCGAGCCTCCATGCCACACCTCCTGCGCACCCACCCTCGCCTGACCGCCGCCACCCTGCTGGGGGTAGCGGTCGGCATCCTGGCTCCCGCCGACTCGCTCATCAGCAAAATCCTCATCGGCTGGAATGCCGGCGTCTGGATTTACCTGGTGCTGATGCTCTGGCTGACCATCCGCGCACAGGCCGATGACGTAAAACGCATTGCCGAAGTCGAGGATGAAAACGCCGGGGTGGTGCTGTTCATCGTCTGTATCGCAGCGATTGCCAGCCTCGCCGCCATTACCCTGGAACTGGCCGGCAGCAAAGACCTGGAAACCAGCCGCAGACTACTGCACTACGCCTTCACCGGAATGACGGTGATCGGTTCGTGGTTATTGGTCGGGGTGATTTTCAGCGTGCATTACGCAAGGCTTTTTTACACCTGGAACGGCAAGGACCCGGCACTGCGTTTTGCCGAGGGCCTGCTGACGCCCAATTACTGGGACTTCCTGTACTTCTCGTTCACCATCGGCGTGGCGGTGCAGACCTCGGACGTCGGGGTAGCGAGCCGCAGTTTGCGCAAGATCGTGCTGGCACAGTCGTTGATCGGGTTTGTGTTCAACACAGCGATTCTCGGGTTCTCGATCAATATTGCGGCGGGGCTCTTTAGCTGATGGCTACAAAAATGCCCCGATTTCAGTCGGGGCATCTCTATGCACTCATTTAGTCGCGAGGTTCAGAAGTTGTAGCTGATCCCTGCACTGGCATTCCACTCCTGATCAATTGTCTTGCCTTTGCTGGCGCCCAGTTCAGCGTAGACCTGCCAGTTCTTCTGCGCAGGAGCCCAATTGAGCCCGGCGCCGTACTCAGCGCTGGTGGTCGAGAGATTATTATTGAAGTCGTTATCGTTGACCCGAACTGCGTTGTTTTTGACAAACTCATGGCCGACCGCTACACGCACTCGAGGTTGCAGCTTGCTGCCATTATCCAAAACGATTTCCCGGCCAACGGACATGCCCACTTTGCCCAGCAGTGAGCGCGTGGCCTCAGCATCCACCTGCAAACCATTGTCCAGTTGGTAGTGCTTGCCCTCGATCGCGGCAGCCGCCACCTGAACGTAAGGCTCCACGAAATAACCCTGGTCAAAGCGGATGTGTTTGCCCACCTCCACCGATGCGCTCAGCCCCAGGCTCTTGTAATCGCCCTTGGTTCGAGTCCCGTCGCTCATCGTGACGTTGGCCTTGTTGTTGAACTGGTTGACCTGGCTCACGACATCCACATACATACCGCTTTGGGTGTCGAGCAGCGTACCGTAGATACCCGCATTGAGACTGTCCACCGTCGCTGTAGAGTTATTCTTGAGGTCCATGTCGGTACGACTGGAGCCCACGAATGCCCCTAGCAGCCATTGCTGACCGCCCAGTTGCGTCTGTGTGTCGGCCCCCAGGGAAAAGCCGGACTGGTTCTGGGTATAACCGCCGCCATAAGCGTTGGACACGTTGTACTGGTTGCCATAGGTGCGCATCCACACGCTGTTGCTCAGGTTTTTCACCGCCGTGTCGCTCATTGCCTGGGACGAAGTATCCCCACCACTGCTGTTCAGACGACGATCACCCAGCCGGCTGTTGAGCGTGGTCAGTCCTGCGTAAAGAATGCTCGGCCCGTTGCCAGCAATGGCCAGCACCGTGTTGGTAGAGGCACTGACTGTTTTGTCCGGTTGCAGGAATAAGCCTTCGCCGTCTTTCGATAACTTGTAGGTGAAGGCACCTGCATCGACCAGGCCATTTTGCAAGGCAAAACTCGCGTCCCCGGACGCGACATTGCCGATCTTGACGGGCGCGGCGCTGACCGGCTCGTTGCCGGTCGCCGAGACCTGCAGTTGATGTTGACCACTCGCATTGCCGGTGACGTTCAGGAAGTCGGTGTGACCGTTACTCAAGTCCGTGCCCATGACAAAGGTGCCGTTACCCGACAGATTGACCACATCCAGTTGCTGAAACCCGTCATTTGCGCCCATGCGCACCACACCATCCTTGAGTGCCAGGTTCTGCACCGAACTATTACCGGTCATCACCCATTGCGCCGAGTTGTTGATGCCCAGGTTTGTCGAGTTGTCTATCCGGCCGGTCAGGGTGGAACCATTGTCCAACAGCACGGCACCACCGGTGTCGGCCAGTACGTCACCGGTCAGGGTGCTTCCATGGTCCAGAGTGAGGTTGATGACGTTGTTGACGTTACCCTTGAGTGCCGACGCATTGTCGATCCGTACTGTCGCTCCGCTACCCGCCTGAGCCAGTACATCGCCGGTCAGGGTGCTTTGGGTGTCGAGAATGACCTGGGCAACGTTTTGCAGATTACCGTTCAACGAAGCACCGTTCTGGAAACGCGCCTGGACATTGCTGGTGGCATCGACGACCACATTGCCGGTCAGCGCACTGCGATCAACCGTCAGGCCGACCGTTGATCCATCATTGACCTCCAGCACGTTGCCATTGCCACCTATCAGGTTCGAACCATTGAGGACATCAATGGCGACGTTGATCCCCGGTCGCCCCTGGTAACCGACAATGATTGCGGAGCCCGTCTTGCCCTCGACACTGGAGTTGTCGAGCGTCACGTTCGACGCCTGGGCGAGCGCTGCCTCGGTGCCGACCTGCACACCATTGTGCCCACCGATAATCGTGCTGCCCGTCGCATTGAGCCCGGCATTGGTCAGTCGAATACCATAGCTGGCGGCGTCCGAGGCCTGTACAGAGGAGTTGGTTAAATTCAGTTGGCTGAAGCCAGTGAGAAATGCGCCACCGTTCAATGCCATCACAGAACTGTTAGTCAGGCTTGCCGTGGACCCTGTCTGAGTGGCATTGCTTCTGATGAGTTGCAGTCCAATGTCGTTGCTGGTCAGTTGGCTGGCGTTGACGCTCGCCGTACTGTTACTCAGCAATAGGGCGGCCCCGGGACCTGCATTCCCGACGGTTACACCTGTCAGGGTGAATGTGGAGCCGATCCGACCGGAAAGCTGTTGGGTACTGCCCCCATTCGCGACCAGGGTGCCGGTGTTGGCAGAGATGTCCAGCGTGTGGGCGCCATTCGAAATCAGCGTGGAACCGGGATTGAGAAACCAGCTTTCAATCGTGGGATACGTGTTGTCGATGGTCTGACTGCCACCGACGGGAAGTGTGGCGGCCTGCGCAAAGTTGCCGATGAACATCAGCAGTAAGAGTGACGCCTCGCTTCGGCCTTTGACTGAAGTTTTTGGCGACAAGAATGGCGTTATCATATTGATAGATGACCCTTTAAGTGGCACTTCGCAACTTTTTCTTCGCGCAGCCATGCGGAAGATAGTACGTATGAAGGGTCGATAGGCTACAGACCGACAGTCTAATGATCTGTAGGAATAATCTCCCTATTCGTACGAATAGTCTCACGCGCACAGTCATCCGCACTTCAAGTGCAGGTCAACACCAATCTCGACCAACATGAAGGACTGACCTCCATATTGGTCGGGACAAACAACGGTTATTGCTCGAAACTAGACGGCTAATCCGTCACAAAACAGACTGCTGGTATTACGTACGTTTATCCGATGAACAAACTCTGGCGATTTAATGGTTGCCCCTCCGACGTTAATTTCGTACGAGACGGCAAGATAGTGATAAATCGGATCGGTACCAGGAGGTGTCACCGGGCCTTGCATGGGTCTTATCAGTGCAAACGGCACATCAAAAACCAGTGCAGCGGCGGCGTTTGTTACCGGTTTTGTCTCCTTGAACGGCGCAAGGGCCAGTGGTTTTGTTTTCGCGATATCTTCATAACCGACTGCGTTCATTGTCACTTGCATGCCTACCGGAAGGGAGGGCTGGCCGCCGGGCACCGACACTCGCCACAGCCGTTCACCGGCGACCACATCGAAACTTGGGCAACTGACGACACGGTCGGTGTTGTAGGTTCTTGCGGTGTGTTGCAGCAGATTGATTTGTTGCGACTCAAACACCACCTGGGTTTTTACTTTTTGCCTGACGATATTCGGGTTCCCCGGATACTCAAGCGTTACATAGGCTTCTTTACGTCCGATCCCTTCAAAGGCGATAAGATTGAAAGCAACCTTGATCTCCGCAGAGTCCTGACCTGGGTCCAGGGTCTGATCGCCCATGGCTTTTCCATTATAGTAGTACGTCACGATCGCTTGTTCAGTCAGATCGTCGCCAAGATCCAGCCCCCATTTGACAAATAGAAATGTAACCAGCCCACCAAAATCGCCCGGAACAAGATGGTTAAGCGTGTTGGTTATCCCGCGCACTTCCACCGGAGGAAGATTTTCGCTGTCCAGATCCGGCGGTGGTAAAAGATCAGGCCCGGGATAGGTAAAGTTGAGGATTACATTAGTGTCCGGGCTTGGAATATCGACGCCATCGCGCGTCAGCGTGTAATGGGCTAGTGTCGGAACCTCATTGGCAGCGTTATTAAAAATCGCTTCGCAGGTATCGTACGGCACTAGTACACGGATATCCGCAGTGCCCTCACCCAATGTAAAGGTCGCCAGCACAAGACCGCCAAGAGTGACAGTAATGTCATCGGCAGGGTCACCATTGAGCGGACGCTTGAATACTGCATAGATCTCGGTGCCCGGTGGATTGTAGGTAGCCAGTGTGATCGCAATGGCGCCATCTGGCCCGGTCACCGGGACTGTTAACGGATAAAGTGTCGGAGCTGGCGGAAAGCGGGTTTCAAGGTCTCTTACCGCTACGGAGGGCAGGCTTTCGTTACCGACCCGGTCAAGTTGGGTAACCACCTGATAGAGCTGAACATTGGCTGGCAGCAAGGCCAGTTTATCGGCAGGTACCGTAAAGTCACCTGTGGCACCTACTACCCCTTCATATATAGGGGTGTCAGCAGCGCTGATATTGCTTTGTCGTAGCAAGTAAAACTTGATGGTGTCCAAACCATCACGCATAGGGTAGTCGACATCAACGGTGCATCTCAGCCCTCCTGGATTGGCTGTAAGCCACGCACGATTGATAACTCCGTCAGCAGGACCATTTAGATAGTCCACTTTGGGCGGACGGCTTCGAGCAAAAGGTGATTTGGTTTGCCGTGGGGGGGTTCTGTCGCTAATGATGGGAAGCGGACTGGTCGAGTGGTCTTCGTTCCCGTCTGCGTCAACAATCTTGAATTCGGCAAAATACTCTGTCGGCGTCTCTGGTGTTGGCGCCTCAGGAAGCAAAGCGGTTGGCAGATCGAAAGGCAGTGGGAAGTCCGCAGGCGTCAGCCCCGCCAGGGGTTTTACCTGCACCAGTTGCCTGTCTGCTTGGGTTCTGTATAACCACAACTCTGCAGTGCCGCCGCCTCCTTCGTTAGTCAGCGCAGGCAAATACACGGTCAGGTTCGGTGCCGCCAGTGCGGTTTTAAGAATCCGACCATCGTCAATCTGAACGCCGGCCTCAAGTATTGGCGGGTCGGACAGTACGCCAGAACCGCTCTTCAAGGTCGCCAAACCAGAGGCAACAAAACCTTCTTCTTTAATAGTCATTTCATACACTCCATGAGAGATAAACACACTATTGCTTCACAATTACTTGCCGAAAGATCCAGGATCGAAATCACTTCACCACCGACTGCCCAGGCGAAGATATCCCTACTGCGCTCCAGCAAGACCCATTTACTGATAACCCATACGCTGTGCCCTCTTCGTCACCGGGGCCAACTGCAGCGAACATCTGTTCCCAGGTGTCATAACCACCCGAGTACTCGAGTGTTCAATCAGCGAAATAACAAGGCAGGACTTCTCCAGAAAGCACTCTGTCGATCTTCACCAACGCCGGCGTTGACTCGCCCACAAGCCTGCCACCCCGGTAATACCGATAAATAACTAAGGCCGAGCCGGTAAAAACATCCTTTTTGCGTTCATCATCAAAAAACTTTATATCTTTGACATATTTGGCGAAGGGAACGACCAACTCGAAGCCGTTGAGAATATCTTCAGTGTTCAATAGCTTTTGAAATTCACCGAACGTACCGCCAATCGGCACTTTAGCGTTCAGAGCTTCATACCCTTGCCATTCCATAAGGCATAGGTCGTCGGGCCTGCCGAAGGTTTGCGCTGGAATCTTCACTGTGACACCTGAACTCAATGGTGGACGGGTAGCACAGTTGAGATAGCCCCATAACGTGGCGTGTGGGAATTGCGCCTCTTTGAGTTCCTGAACCGGCACTTGGGTGTGATCAATAGTGAGTTTCCTGGGCGGCGCGGGATCAGGGTTCACATCTGCATCGTTGACCTCATAGGAAAGCCAGGCGATACCGTCTGTACTCATTTGCGCGGCGCTAATCGGTACCTCAATCTCAAGCACGTCGACCGGCGTGTAGAACCCGTCATGAATCAGACTTTTGACCCCGTTCTGTTCCCAGTAGACACGCAAATGGTCGGGATTCGCAGGGTCGGAGGAATAGTTTTCCCAGCGCGGTACCCTGGCTATCGTGCCGTTAAGCAGCTTATCGAGTGGGATATTGCCCTCCGGATCATTGGGATCGACGCCGTCTACGGTGATGATCACCGCCAATATCCCCACTGTTGCCCTGGCTGCAGCACCATCGCGCAGAAGGTGGTCGACATCTTTGGGGGTTGGCATTTTCAGGGACCTTCCTCAGCGAGTACCGCTTTGATCGATCAGTGCGCCGTTTATGTTTCGGATAGCAACGGGGCCGCGTTGAAATGATTAGATACCCAAACATTTACCCTGCCTACTGTCAGATCTGACAGGTATTTCGACCGTTCGTCGGGCACGGCGGTATTTCCTCTGATTAATGGCCTGCGTTGCCCTTGACGAACGATTTGTTTTTGATGTCTTCTGAAACCGGTTTCAGCGATCTCGACTGAACCCGTAATTCCAATAACAAGGTCGCCCAACCGTGAACGATTTCTCCACCGCCCAGCGCAGCCGCGTGACGATGCTTGACGTTGCCGAGCGCGCAAAGGTCTCCAAGGCCAGCGTGTCGCGCTTTATTGGCGAGGACCGCGCCCTGCTCTCCGAGGCCATTGCCTTGCGCATCGAGCAGGCGATTGCCGAGCTGGGTTATCGGCCGAACCAGATGGCTCGCGGCCTGAAACGTGGGCGCACTCGCCTGATCGGCATGCTGGTGGCCGATATCCGTAACCCGTATTCGATTGCCGTGACGCATGGCGTGGAAACCGCGTGCCGTCAGCACGGTTACAGCCTGGTGGTGTGCAACACCGATCGCGATGACGAGCAAGAGCGTCAGCATTTGGCGGCGTTGCGCTCGTACAACATCGAAGGCTTGATCGTGAACACCCTTGGTCATCACCTTGATGAGCTGCGCGAGTTGCACCGTGAACTGCCCATGGTGCTGGTGGATCGCAAGGTCGATTTGCTGGAGAGCGACCTGGTCGGGCTGAATAACCCGGCTGCGGTCGAGTTGGCCGTCGCCCACCTTGAAGAACGCGGCTATCGCGACATCCTGTTGCTCAGCGAACCGTTTGACGGCACCAGCTCGCGGATAGAGCGGGTGAACAGCTTCAAGGCTCAGGTCGATCAGCGCCCTCATCTGAGCGGTGCGGTGGTCGAGATCGGCAACGACCTGAACGCGCGCCTGAAATCCTTTCTGGCCATACCCGGTCCCGGTCCGAAAGCGCTGTTTTGCGCCAACGGCATTGCCGCGTTGGCCGGCACCCGCGCCTTGCGCGAACTGGGTTGCACGCTGTTTGAAGACATCGGTCTGATCGCCCTGGACGATCTGGACTGGTACCCGCTGGTGGGCAGCGGCATTACCGCCCTCGCTCAGCCAACGGCGGAAATTGGCGCAAGCGCGTTCGAGTGTTTGCTCAAGCGCTTGCGTGGCGATGACGGGCCGGCGCGAACCCTGGATTTTGCGGCGCGGTTGATTGAGCGTGGGTCTACACGTGGGCATTTGGGTTGATTGTTCTGGCGCTATCGCGAGCAGGCTCGCTCCCACACTGGATTGCATGCACACACAGATTCCCTGTGGGAGCGAGCCTGCTCGCGATGAGGCCCTCAAAATCACAACACAAATCAACGACTGACTATTTTTTTGAACAAAAATGAAACCGGTTTCAGAGATCAATAACAATGAATAAATCCCCCGTTTCCATCAGTCTTTCCAGCTACGGCGCCGATCTGGTTCGCCAGCGTGGGCAGTTGAGTTTTGTCGCGTTACTGGCCGCTGCCGGGGCTGACTGCATTGAGCTGCGTGAAGAGCTGCTCGCTCATGAAGTCCCTGGTGACGTGGCCTCGGCCATCGAACAAAGCGGCTTGGGCTGTGTGTATTCCTCACCACTGGAACTGTGGCTGGCCGATCAGGCCGAACCCAATCCTGAGCTGGCGAGTACCTTGCTACGGGCTCAGGCTTTCGGCGCCCGCTGGCTGAAAGTGTCCCTGGGCTATTTCACCGACAACAACGACCTGCTGGCCCTTTCCCGTCAACTGAGCCAGAGCCCGGTGCAGTTGCTGGTGGAAAACGATCAAACCCTGCACGGCGGACGCATCGAGCCGTTGCAACGTTTTTTCAGCGCCATTGAAGAGCATGCGCTGCCGGTGCAGATGACCTTCGATATCGGCAACTGGCACTGGCAGGACCAGTCCGCCGCCAGCGCCGCACGCCTGCTCGGCCGGCATGTCGGCTATGTGCATTGCAAAGCGGTACGCCGTCGCGCTGACGGCAAACAGGTCGCCGTACCGCCCTCGCCCGGTGATTTGCAGGAATGGGAACAGCAGCTGCAGCACATGGCCCACGGGGTGATGCGAGCGGTGGAATTTCCACTGCAAGGCGAAGACCTGCTGCAGTTGACCGCCGAGCATGTCGCCACCCTCGCCCGCCTCGGTCAATCACGGCTGGAGAGCGCTCATGTCTGAAATCGATGTTCTGTCGTTTGGTGAAACCATGGCGATGTTTGTTGCCGAACAGAGTGGTGATCTGGTCGACGTCGGGCAGTTCCACAAACGCATCGCCGGTGCCGACAGCAATGTGGCAATCGGCTTGTCGCGACTGGGGTTCAAGGTGTCATGGCTGAGCCGGGTCGGCGCCGACTCACTGGGCCGGTTTGTGGTCGACACCCTGCAACAGGAAGGTCTGGATTGTCGCTTCGTCGAGACCGATCACACGCACCCGACCGGTTTTCAGCTCAAGTCGCGTGCTGACGATGGCAGCGATCCTCAGGTCGAATACTTCCGTCGCGGTTCGGCGGCCAGTCTTCTGTCCGTGCAGTCGATCGCGCCTGAACTGCTCGAAGCCCGGCATTTGCATGCCACCGGCATTGTGCCGGCGCTGTCCACCTCCGCTCGGGAGATGTCTTTCGAGTTGATGACCCGCATGCGCCAGGCCGGGCGCAGCGTCTCGTTCGACCCCAACCTGCGCCCGACGCTGTGGGCCAGCCAACAGCAGATGATCCGCGAGATCAATCGGCTCGCGGCTCTGGCCCATTGGGTGCTGCCGGGGTTGAGTGAGGGGCGCTTGCTCAGCGGTTTCGATGACCCGGCCGACATTGCCGCGTTTTATCTGGATCAGGGTGCCGAGGCCGTGGCGATCAAGCTCGGCCCCGACGGCGCCTATTACCGCACCCAACGCGATCAGGGCTTTGTACCCGGTGTGCCGGTGGCCAGGGTGGTGGACACGGTGGGCGCCGGGGATGGTTTTGCGGTGGGCATGATCAGCGCTCTGCTGGAGAACTTCAGCGTGCCCGACGCCGTGCAGCGGGCCAACTGGATTGGCAGCCGCGCGGTGCAGAGCCGCGGCGATATGGAGGGTTTGCCGACCCGGGCCGAATTATCGACAGGGTTTGAGGCCGCCAATCGCGAGCAGGCTCGCTCCCACACGGGATCTGTGGGTGCATGCAATCCAATGTGGGAGCGAGCCTGCTCGCGATGAGGGCCGCACTGTCACTGATTTTTTGAACCGTTACCTGTTGCGACAAAAACAACAAGCTCAGGAGCACCACCATGCAAACGCTAAACCTCGCCACCCGCCGCTGGTGGTACATCATGCCGATTGTGTTTATCACCTACAGCCTGGCGTATCTGGACCGCGCCAATTACGGTTTTGCCGCTGCCTCAGGCATGGCCGCCGACCTGATGATCACGCCGGGCCTGTCCTCGCTGCTCGGTGCGCTGTTCTTTCTCGGGTACTTTTTCTTTCAGGTCCCGGGAGCGATCTACGCGCAAAAGCACAGTGTGAAGCAGCTGATTTTCGTCAGCCTGATCCTCTGGGGCGGCCTGGCGACCATGACCGGGATCGTCTCGAACGCCTACTGGTTGATCGTGATTCGCTTCATGCTCGGCGTGGTCGAAGCTGCGGTAATGCCAGCGATGCTGGTGTACCTGTGCCACTGGTTCACCCGCGCCGAACGCTCGCGGGCCAACACCTTTCTGATCCTCGGCAACCCGGTGACCATGCTCTGGATGTCGGTGGTGTCGGGGTATCTGGTGCAGCATTTCAGCTGGCGCTGGATGTTCATCATCGAAGGGCTGCCGGCAGTGCTCTGGGCGTTCATCTGGTGGCGCCTGGCCGATGACCGGCCGGCCGACGCCAAATGGCTCAGTGACCAGGAAAAGCAAGACCTGCAAAGCGCCCTGGCCGCTGAACAGGTTGGGATCAAAGCGGTGAAGAACTACGCCGAAGCGTTCCGTTCACCCAAAGTGATCATCCTGGCCTTGCAGTTTTTCTGCTGGAGCATTGGCGTTTACGGTTTTGTGCTGTGGCTACCCTCGATCCTCAAACACGGCGCACAGATGAACATGATCGAAGCCGGCTGGCTGTCGGCGTTGCCTTATCTGGCGGCGGTGATTGCGATGCTCGGGGTGTCCTGGGGCTCGGACCGGATTCAGCGACGCAAACGCTTTGTCTGGCCGCCGCTGTTGATCGCCTCGATCGCGTTTTACGCCTCCTATGCCCTCGGCGCCGAGCACTTCTGGTGGTCCTACGCGCTGCTGGTGGTTGCCGGCGCCTGCATGTACGCCCCTTACGGGCCGTTTTTCGCCATCGTCCCGGAGATCCTGCCGGCCAACGTTGCCGGCGGTGCCATGGCGCTGATCAACAGCATGGGCGCCCTCGGCTCGTTCGGCGGGTCATATCTGGTCGGCTATTTGAACAGCTCCACCGGCTCGCCCGGCGCTTCTTACCTGTTGATGAGCGCGGCCTTGATGCTCTCGGTGGTCCTGACGATGTTCCTCAAGCCCGGCGCCAGTGACCGGGCCCAGCCCACGCGTGCGCCCACCCGGCCCATAGCGGCGCATTCCTGAATTGAACAAGAGACTGATCCGATGAAAAAGCAGGTCGTGCTGTACAAAAAACTTTCTGCGCCACTCATGGCCCGCTTGCATGAACAGGCTCAGGTGACGCTGATCGACAACCTCAACGCCGAGGGTCTGAAACTGTTGCGCGAAGCGCTGCCCAGTGCACATGGCCTGCTTGGCGCCAGTCTGAAGCTGGACGCCGAACTGCTCGACCTGGCGCCACACTTGAAGGCCATTGCCAGCGTCTCGGTCGGCGTCGACAACTATGACATCGACTACCTGAACCGTCGGCAGATCCTGCTCAGCAATACGCCGGACGTGTTGACCGAAACCACCGCCGACACCGGTTTTGCGCTGATTCTGGCGACTGCCCGGCGCGTGGTTGAACTGGTCAACCTGGTGCGTTCCGGTCAATGGAACCGCAACATCGGCCCGGCGCATTTTGGCAGCGATGTGCACGGCAAAACCCTGGGCATCATTGGCATGGGCCGCATCGGCGAAGCGTTGGCCCAGCGTGGACATTTTGGTTTTGGCATGCCGATTCTCTATCACAGCCACAGCGCCAAACCTGCGGTGGAGCAACGCTTCAACGCGCAGTACCGCAGCTTGGCGGACTTGCTGCAGCAGGCTGATTTTGTCTGCCTGACGTTGCCGTTGACCGCTGAAACCGCAGGATTGATGGGCGCCGAGCAGTTTGCGCTGATGCGCCCTGAGAGCTTTTTTATCAATATTTCCCGAGGCAAGGTGGTCGATGAAGCGGCGTTGATCGAAGCGTTACGCCAAGGACAAATTCGCGGGGCAGGACTGGATGTGTTCGAGCGCGAGCCACTGGCCCACGACTCGCCGTTGTTGCAATTGAACAACGTGGTAGCGACCCCGCACATGGGCTCTGCCACTCATGAAACCCGCGAGGCCATGGCCCGCTGTGCCGTCGATAACCTGCTGGCGGCGCTGGCCGGTGAACGCCCGGCGAACCTGGTGAATGGCCAGGTGTGGAAAGCTTGATGGTTTTGGCGCCTGTCAGATAGCTATCGCGAGCAGGCTCGCTCCCACAGGGGATCTGTGTGTGCATTCAATCCAGTGTGGGAGCGAGCCTGCTCGCGATGGGGTCATCAAACTCAGCACACAACTTCAGACTGATCATACCCGTCGGGCTTCCAGCAGCTCTGTAGCACACCGCACAATCCGGCGGCAGGCTTCGGCCAGGCGCTGTTGATCCAGCACCAGTCCAATGCGGATATGCCCCGCCGCACTGGGTCCGAACGCTTCACCGGCCAGCACCGACACGGCATAGCCTTCCAGAAGCCTTTCAGCGAACGCCTGCGCGCCCACCCCGGTGTGGCGCACATCGACCATCACGAACATCCCGCCATCCGGGATCACCGGCTTGATACCCGGGCAGTCACTCAAGCGCGCGCACACCAGATCACGGCGCGCCCGGTACTCGTTACGCATCCGTTCAAGCTCCGGCAGATCCGTCTCCAGTGCCACTCGCGCGGCGGTCTGAACGAAGTCCGGAATACCGAAGAGCATGCACAACGACAAATGCTCCAAGTGTTCAGTCAACGGTTTTGGACCGATCACCCAACCGATTCGCCAGCCACTCATGGCGTGGGATTTCGACAGGCTGTTGACGGTCGCCGTACGTTCAGCCATCCCCGGCAGGCTGGCCGGACTGATGTGCTGGCCTTCATACAACAGATCGCTGTAGACCTCGTCGCTGATCAGCCACAGGTCATGCTGGATGCACAGGCGCGCCAGGGCCTGCCAGATCGGTAGCGACAGGCTTGCCCCCGAGGGGTTGTTCGGGCTATTGAGCAGGATCGCTCGGGTTTGCGGGGTGATTCGTGCGGCGACGTCCGCCGGGTCAACGCGAAAACCGTTTTCCGGCCGCACCGGCACCGGCACCACCTTCGCCCCGCAGGTGCCGAACACGCCTTCGTAGGTCACGTACATGGGTTCTGCGACCAGCACCTCGTCACCCGGGTCGAGTAGGCATTGCACCACCGAGTACACCGCACACTGCGCACCCGGCAGCACCTGCACGTGGTCGGCATCGACCGCTTGACCGCTGCGCCGGGTGTGACGACGGGCGATGCTGGTACGCAGCGACCGCGTGCCGCGCACTTCCGAATAGTGGGTATCGCCGGCCAGCAAGCTGTCGATGGCGGCCTGGACGATCGGCTTCGGTGTATCGAAATCCGGATCGCCGACCGACAACAGCAACACATCGACACCTTGCTCGCGCAACTCCAGCGCTCGGTAGTGAATCTGCCAGGCATCGGCTCCGTCGCCGGCAATTCGTTGGGTCAAGGCTGAATAGCGCATGTCTCTCTCCTGTCGCGCGGGCTCCAGCCTCAACCCTATCTCAAATCACGAAACGCGCCACCATGGCATTCAAATCGACCGCCAGGCGCGACAGCTCATGGCTGGCGGCGCTGGTCTGGTTGGCACCGGCGGCCGATTGAGTGGCCAGGTCGCGGATGTTCACCAGGTTGCGGTCCACTTCGCGCGACACCTGCGCCTGTTCTTCCGAGGCGCTGGCGATCACCAGATTGCGCTCGTTGATCTGATGGATCGACTGAGTGATCTGCTCCAGCGCCACGCCGGCCGCACGGGCCAGTTCCAGGGTGGAGTGGGTGCGCTGGTTGCTTTGCTGCATGGAATCGACCGCTTGGCCGGTGCCGTTCTGAATACCGGCGACCATTTTTTCGATTTCCTGGGTCGATTGTGCGGTGCGATGCGCCAAGGCGCGGACCTCGTCCGCCACTACCGCAAAACCACGCCCGGCTTCACCGGCCCGCGCCGCTTCGATGGCGGCGTTGAGCGCCAACAGGTTGGTCTGCTCGGCAATCGCCCGAATCACGTCCAGCACCTTGCCGATATCACGGCCCTGAGTGGCCAGACCTTCGATCATCAGCGACGTGGTTTGCACGTCATGGGTCATGGTCTGGATGGCGTTGACGGTTTCCACCACGCGGTCGCGACCCTCACGGGCGGCCTGGGTCGATTGATTCGATGCCTCGGAGGTGGACACCGCATTGCGTGCGACCTCTTCCACGGCGGCGGTCATTTCGTTGACGGCTGTCGCGGCCTGTTCGATTTCGTTGTTTTGCTGTTGCAGACCGCGCGACGCTTCCTCGGTCACGGCACTGAGTTCTTCTGCGGCGGCACCCAACTGATTGGCGGAGCCGGCGATCTGCTCGATGGTTTTGCGCAGGTTGGCTTGCATGGTCGACAAGGCACCGAGCAAACGCGCCGGCTCGTCCTTGCCGTCGACTTCGATGGGTTTGGTCAGGTTACCGCCAGCGATGGATTCGGCGGCAGCCAAGGCACGGTTCAGCGGTGTGACGATGCTGCGGGTCAGCAACCAGGCCAGCAACACTGTCACCAACGCGGCGATCACCGAAACCGCGATGATCCCGTTGGTGGCGTAAGCGTATTGGTCGCCAGCGACAGCGTCGGCCTCGGTTGCGCCCGCCTGGTTAATCGCGATCAGCTTGTTCAACTGCTCACCCATCAGATCGGTACCGTCCTTGATACGCGTATTGATCAGGTTGCGCATGTCTTCGATTTTGTTCTGCCGCGACAGCTCCATCATCTGGCTTTGGGCTTGCAGATAACTGTCCAGGGTGGCAGCAAAGGCTTTAGTCAGCGCCGTTTCTTCCGGGCCGGCTGGCAAGGCTTCATAACTCGCCTGTGCTTTTCGGGTCTTGTCGACCAGTACGTTGATGCGGCCTTCTGCTTCCTGCAACCCGGCGGCTTCACGGTTGATCAGTACGCGGAACGACAGAAGGCGCAAGCGCAGGACGTCTTCTGTGATATTCCCAAGGAAGGCTACGCTGGGTAGTTGATTGCTTTCCATGTCGATGGAGGCCTGGCGGATGATCGACATGCGGTTCACGGCAAATACGCCGAGCACGACCACCAGCAACGCAATGAAAGCAAAACCCAGGAAAGCTCGAGGCGCGATATTCATGTTACGCAAGGACATAGGATGAGTCTCGGAGTAGTGATGTCTTCGAGCATCCATGCAGTGAACGCTGGCAGGCAGGAAATCGCTCCCGGCGTGCAGGTAGGCGACTTTGTTTGAAGGGGTGTGCGCCTATACCCTGTATCGGCCGGGCTTTAGCTTTTATGCAGGCTTGAGAAAAATATATTTCTTGGTGTGACAAGTGTTTCAAGGGTGAAACACTTGTCAGGCGATGAGGGTTATCAGCCCTTAGCTGCAATGCGCCAGACCCGGGCGATGTCCCGCGCTCGCTCACGCAGCAGGCGCGGGGCGTCGGCACAGGCTTGCTCCAGCGTCATCGGTCCGGACGCGAGCGCGAATGCGGCGTCCACGCCATGTTGGTACATCTGCTGGTAGCCGTCGCCGAGGGTGCCGGCGATGACGATCACCGGTACGCCCTGCTGCCGGGCGATACGCGCCACGCCAAACGGCGTTTTGCCGCGCAAGGTCTGGGCGTCGAAACGGCCCTCACCGGTGATCACCAGGTCAGCATTCGTGACTGCATCGGCCAGGCCGACCAGTTCGGCGACCACTTCCACGCCAGCACGAAATTGCGCGCCAAGAAACGCCTTGGCCGCAAACCCCAGACCGCCCGCCGCGCCACTGCCCGGCTCGTCACGCAGATCTTTTTCCAGGGCTTGGGCGCAGAGCCCGGCAAAATGCCCGAGGGCCTGATCCAGCTGTTGGACCTGTTCGGCTGAAGCACCTTTCTGCGGACCGAAAATCGCTGAGGCACCGTGAGGGCCGCACAGCGGGTTGTTGACGTCGGCGGCGATCTCAAAGCGTACGTTGGCCAGACGCGAGTCCATGTCACTCAGATCGATCTGCGTCAGTTGCGCCAATGCCAGGCCACCGGGTTTCAATGTCTGGCCCTGGGCATCGAGCAATCGCACACCCAGCGCCTGTAATGCACCGGCACCCGCGTCGTTGGTGGCACTGCCGCCGATGGCCAGGATGATCCGCTGCGCACCCGCATCGAGTGCCGCGCGGATCAGTTCGCCGGTGCCGAAGGTGCTGCTGATGCACGCATCGCGCTGGCCCACCGGTACCAACTGCAAACCGCTGGCCTCGGCCATTTCGATGATCGCGGTGTGGCTGTGGGGCAACCAGCCCCAATGCGCGTTGACCTTGATACCGAGCGGCCCCTGCACGGTGGCGCTGTGCAGCTCACCCTCACAGGCGGCGAGAATCGACTCGACCGTCCCTTCCCCACCGTCCGCCATCGGGCACTTGACCAGCGTCGCGTCGGGCCAGACCTCAGCCAGGCCCAACGCGATGGCGTCGGCCACGGCTTCGGCACTCAGGCTGTCCTTGAACGAATCGGGGGCGATGACGATTTTCATGTGAATTCTCCAGTTCCAATGGAGCCCATGCTGCCAGTTGAACTGAACAATGACGCCGGTCCGCTGCACAAGTGCAGCATGGGTTTATTGTTCATTTCTACAAATAGCTGCTACGGATTAGTGTGTGACTGTTCGGTCTGCGGCAGCAGTTGCACACCCAGGTACAACGCGAGCATGCCGTCGAGGCGTAGCGGGTCAACGCCGCTGAGTTCGGCGATGCGCTCCATGCGGTAACGCAAGCTATTGCGGTGGATGCCCAACGCATCGGCACACGCCTGGCTTTGACCGTCGTGTTCGCACCAACTGCGCAATGTCGCCAACAGTTGGCCGTTACCGTCCTTGGCGATGACTTTGCGCAGAGGAGTGAGCAATTCGTCCAGCGCATCGTCATTGCGATGACGCCAGAGCATGACCGGCAGTCGATAGCGGTTCAGCGTCAGCAAACGGCTGTTGGGCAGCACGTCACGCCCATAGGCCAGCAAGTCGCCGACCCGCCGATAGCAACGGCGCAAGCCCTGTAATCCATCCGCCTGACCGCCAACAGCGATCCGCAGAATGTTCCAGCCCTGGCCTTCGAGTTTTTCCAGCAAGCGTTCGTTGTCCACTGCTTGCGTGGTCGGACGGCACCACAGCAGCGATGATTTGGCGGAACTCACGCACCAACTGTCGGGATAGCGTGAGATCAACCAGGCACTCAAGGCCTCGGCGGTTTGCCCGGCGCCATGCTCCAGACTCAGTTCAAACAAATAAGGGGTACGCGACAGTTGCGGTTTGAGGCCCATTTGCTGTGCTTCGTCGATCAGCCGTGGCGAATCTCCCGCCTCGCTGAGCAGCAACGCCAGCAGATCATCGCAACGCTGACGACGCCATTGCTGTTCGGCCTGTTGGTTGCGCTGGCCGACCAGCATCTCGGCAGTCATGCGCACCAGTTCCGCATAGGTACGCAGCTGCTCGGGCTCACCGGTAATGCCCAGCACGCCAATCAAACGCTGATCGAGCAGCAGCGGCAAATTGATCCCCGGCTGCACACCTTTGAGGTGCGCGGCGGTCTGCGCGTCGATTTCCACCACCCGCCCATTCGCCAGCACCAGCTGCGCACCTTCGTGCCGGGTGTTGATCCGTTCCGGCTCACCACTGCCGAGGATCAGCCCCTGGCTGTCCATGACGTTGACGTTGTACGGCAGGATGGCCATCGCCCGGTCGACGATATCCTGCGCCAGGTCGTGATCAAGTTCGAACATGCGGGGTAATCCTTGAAAACGTGCGGTGATTGATTGTTCACCCGCACAGGCTGTTGGCGCAAACCCTGTGCTCAGGCACAAAGACATCCGCTCAGGGGTGACCGAGACTCTTCAGGCGACCAACGTTACCCTTGCCTCGCAAAAAATCATAATAAAGAGAGACCCGCCATGTCACAGAGCGCCGCTGCCACCCTGGCCACCGATGACGATAAAAACGCCGTCTACAAGCGCGTTACCCTGCGCCTGATCCCCTTCATCTTCATCTGCTACCTGTTCAACTACCTCGACCGGGTCAACGTTGGATTTGCCAAACTGCAGATGCTCGACGCGCTGAAATTCAGCGAAACCGTGTATGGCCTCGGGGCCGGAATATTCTTTATCGGCTACGTGCTGTGCGGCGTTCCGAGCAACCTGGCGCTGACCCGATTCGGCCCACGGCGCTGGATCGCGGTGATGATGGTCACCTGGGGCGCGCTGTCGACCTGCCTGCTGTTCGTCACTACACCGACCGGGTTCTACACCCTGCGCCTGTTCACTGGCGCCGCCGAAGCCGGGTTCTTCCCAGGCGTGGTGCTGTACCTTTCGCAGTGGTTCCCGACGTTCCGCCGTGGCCGCATCATGGCGTTGTTCATGTCGGCGATCCCGGTGTCAGGCCTGCTCGGCAGCCCGTTCTCTGGCTGGATCCTCAACCACTTCGCCGCCGGTCAAGGTGGCCTCGCCGGCTGGCAGTGGATGTTCCTGCTGCAAGGCATTCCGACCATCACCCTCGGCGCCCTGGCGTTCTTCCTGCTCAGCGACAACTTCGCCAGTGCCAAATGGCTCAAGCCGCAAGAGCGTGCTGTGCTTGAAGCCGATCAAGCCATTGATTGGGCCAACAAACCGAAAACCACCACCGACTCACTGCTGGCGGTATTCAAAAACCCGGCGATCTGGGCGTTCGGGCTGATCTACTTCTGTATTCAAAGCGGCGTTTACGCGATCAACTTCTGGCTGCCATCGATCATCAAGAACCTCGGTTTCGCCGATAATCTGGTGATCGGTTGGCTCAGTGCAATTCCGTACTTGCTGGCGGCAGTGTTCATGTTGATGGTGGGTCGCTCGGCCGATCTGCATAAAGAACGCCGCTGGCATTTGGTGGTACCGATGTTGATGGGCGCGGCAGGTCTGTTGATCGCCGTGAACTTTGCCGCCAACCCGGCTATTGCGATTCTTGGCCTGACCATCGCCACCATGGGCGCCCTTACCGGCCTGCCGATGTTCTGGCCGGTACCGACCGCGATGCTCAGCGCCGGCGCTGCCGCCGGTGGCCTGGCATTGATCAACTCCATGGGGCAGATGGCCGGTTTCCTCAGCCCGTACCTGGTGGGTTGGGTCAAGGACAGCACCGGCTCGACCGATGCGGCGTTGTACCTGCTGGCGGGTGTGATTGTCAGCGGTAGTTTGCTGGCGCTGCGGATGACCCGCACACTGCGGACTTGATCACTGCCAATCTTCCAATGTGGGAGCGAGCCTGCTCGCGATGGCGGCATGACAGTCAACATTGATGTTGAATGTAAAGCAGCTATCGCGAGCAGGCTCGCTCCCACACTGATTTCAGTATTGACCGGATAATTCCGTTTGCCCCGTACGGTTGTTCTGGTATTTGATTGAGCCTTTCCCACCGGCAAAAGGATTTCGCACATGACCTACCGCACACTGGGCCACTCCGGACTGCAAGTGTCCACGTTGACCCTGGGCACCATGATGTTTGGCGAACAGACCCGCACCGAAGATTCGCTGCGGATCATCGAAAAGGCCTGGGATCAGGGCGTCAACTTCATCGACACGGCGGATGTATACACAGGCGGTCGCTCCGAGGAAATCGTCGGTGAAGCCATTGCCAGTCACCGCCATGAATGGGTGGTGGCGTCCAAGGTCGGTTTCGGTCCGGTCGACGGTGTGCCTAATCGCAGCGGGCTGAGCCGCAAGCATCTCTTCAATGGTATCGATGCCAGCCTGGCCCGCTTGGGCACCGACTATCTGGACATCTATTACCTGCACCGCGAAGACCACAACACGCCGCTGGAAGTCACGGTGTCGGCCATCGGCGACCTGATTCGCCAAGGCAAGATCCGTTACTGGGGCCTATCCAACTACCGTGGCTGGCGCATCGCTGAGGTAATCCGCGTTGCCGAGCGACTCGGTGTCGACAAACCGGTGATCAGCCAGCCGCTGTACAACATCGTCAACCGCCAGGCCGAAACCGAACAAATCACTGCGGCCAGCGCTTACGGCCTCGGCGTGGTGCCTTACAGCCCGTTGGCCCGTGGTGTGTTGAGCGGAAAATACGCGCCGGACGTTACCCCGGATGCCAACAGCCGCGCCGGGCGGCAAGACAAGCGCATTCTGGAAACCGAATGGCGGGTCGAGTCACTGCGCATTGCCCAGCAGATTCAGACGTACACCCAGGCGCGCGGCGTCGGCATCGTCGAGTTCGCCATCGCCTGGGTCTTGAACAACTCAGCGGTCAGCTCGGCCATCGTCGGCCCCCGCACCGAAGAACAATGGGACGCCTACACCAAGGCCCAGTCGGTGAAGATCACCGCTGAAGACGAAGCGTTCATTGATTCGCTGGTGACGCCGGGGCACTCATCGACGCCCGGGTTCAATGACGTGAGCCATTTCGTCTCGGGGCGTAAACCACGTTCCAACTAAATAAACACATACTCATGTGGGAGCGAGCCTGCTCGCGATAGCGGTCTTCCAGCCAACATCAATGTTGCATGTGAAGGCGCCATCGCGAGCAGGCTCGCTCCCACAGTAGGCATATGTTGATAGGTCGGACAATATTTAGCTCCAATACCACGTATCCTCTGCACCCGCTTCACGCTCACATCAAGTCTCGCGAGGACAGTTTGTCTAAAGGTATTGCTCTATCGGTGTCAGCCTCGGTGCTGTTCGCCGTCATGTATTTCTACACCTCGTTGCTGTCGCCCCTGAGCGGCGTGGAAATCTTCGGCTGGCGGATGCTCCTGACCGTACCGTGCATGACCGTGTTCATGCTGGTTTCCGGCGAATGGAAGCGCGTGGTCGAACTCCTCCGTCGGGTCGGTAGTAAACCGGCATTGTTGGGCGGTCTGCTGTTGTCTTCGGCATTGCTGGGCGTGCAACTGTGGTTGTTCATGTGGGCACCGCTGAACGGCCACAGCCTCGACGTTTCGCTGGGCTACTTCCTGCTGCCGCTGACCATGGTGCTGACCGGACGCATCGCCTACGGCGAACAGCTCTCATACCTGCAAAAGATCGCCGCGTTTTTCGCCACCCTCGGTGTGCTCAATGAGCTGTATCAGGTGGGCAGTTTTTCCTGGGCGACCCTGCTGGTGGCCATCGGTTATCCGACCTATTTCGTGCTGCGCCGACGTCTGGCGGCGGACAACCTCGGTGGTTTGTGGCTGGACATGGCGCTGCTGCTGCCGGTGGCCTACTGGTTCGTGCACAGCGGTGAACAGGGCTTCGCCGTATTCGATCAGCATCCATGGTTGTCGCTATTGACCCCGCTGCTTGGGGTGATCAGTGCTTCGGCCCTGGTGGTGTACATCATCGCCAGCCGGTTGTTGCCATTCAGCCTGTTCGGGCTGTTGAGCTATGTCGAACCGGTACTGCTGCTAGGCGTTGCATTGCTGCTGGGAGAAAGCATCAAGGCCGGAGAATGGCTGACCTACATCCCGATCTGGTTGGCGGTACTGGTGCTGGTGTTTGAAGGGTTCAAGCATCTGGTCAGGCAGCGAAAGAAGTCGGTATAAAAATCAAAAAGAAGCCGGTCAGACATTACGTCTGACCTAATATTTTCACGTGCGAGCCTCATTGGCCAAGATTGAGCACGACTTTGCCACGTGTATGCCCGGCCATACTTTTTTCTACGGCCTGCTTCACCTGCGAGATCGGAAACACTTCGACCTCTACAGAGAGTTGACCGGCATCGAACATCTCGGCGATGGCCGTGAGTTGCCTGCCATCCGGCCGAGTGGCGAAATTTTTCGCTGAAACGCCGTGCACCGTCGCCAACGCCGCGTCCGGCGCGCTGACCGGCGACACCAGGACCCCGCCCCGCTTCAATACCTTCCAGGAGCGTAGCTGGGTTTCGCCGCCAATCAGGTCAAGCACGATATCCGCATCCGCCACCACATCCTCGAAGGCCTGGCTACGGTAGTCGATCACCTGATTCGAGCCGATTTTTTTCAGGTAGCCATGGTTGCCGATCGAAGCGGTGGCAATGACCGTGGCGCCGGCATGTCTGGCTATCTGCACGGCCATGCTGCCGACTCCGCCGGCGGCACCGTGAATCAGTACTCGCTGACCCGCCTTGATGCCCGCATGCTCATGCAACGCTTGCCAGGCCGTCAGTGCCGCCACTGCCACACCGCTGGCCTGCAGGGCAGAAAGGCTGCGCGGCCGGTGCGCCAGGCGATCAGCTGATACCACAGCCTTTGTGGCATAGCCACCGACGAGGCCAATAAATCCAAATACCTTATCGCCGACAGCAAAACCACTCACCCCCTTGCCGATCGCGGCAATCGTGCCGGCCACTTCGACGCCCGGCGTGTAGGGCAACGGCAACGGGATGAAGGCTTTCATGGAACCCGAAAGAATCTTCCAGTCGATCGGGTTGACCGCTGCACCCTCCACGTCGATCAGCACCTCGCCCTCGCCCGCAAGCGGGTCGGCGACGTCTTCCAGGCGCAGCACATCTGGGCTGCCGTATTCATGCACACGTATGGTTTTCATGGGGAATCCTCGGATTATTTCAAAAGATGAAACCAGGAGGCGCCGCAAACGTTCATCCACTGCGGCGCCATTGGCTCAGCGACGACGGGCATCGAGGCTGAAGCGACCGGCGCCGAACGCGACGATCTGCAACAGGCCACCCGCCATGGCGATGTTCTTGAAGAAGTGGATGAACTGGTTCTGGTCGCCCAGACTGTTATGGAATGCCAGCGCGGTGACCACGCTGAACAGGGCCAGCACCAGCGCCACGGTACGGGTGCGGTAGCCAGCGATCAGCGCAACGCCGCCACCGATTTCGATGATGATAGCCAACGCTAGAGCGAGTTGCGGGAACGGCAAACCAACCGAACCGATGTAGCCGATCATCATCGCCGGGGCGCTCAGTTTGGAGATGCCCGAGAGGACGAAAATGGCGCTGAGAAACACACGACCGACCAGAGCCGCCGTGTCGGTGGTAGCGACAGAGCTGGACAGTTCATGGGTGTCGCGGGAGGTAGTAGCGGTAGATTGAGACATGAGATGTTCTTCCATCAAATAGGGCACATCCACCATGGAGCGCCGCATGGAAGAAACTCTGCCACCGACTCTACAATCGTAATAGCCGACTAATTTCGACGATTACGTTCTAGTTTTTCGAAATGGGTTCACGTCCTACTCATCGGGTTCTTGCGGCACTACTGCACGTGAAATCAACATAAATGCCCCGCAAGCGTTCAAGGAAATCGAAATGATCTCAGACCCAGGCACCCCCACTCTCGATCAACTGCGTGTATTCCTGACAGTGGTCGAGGTCGGCAGTTTTGCGGCCGCCGCAAGAAAACTGCACCGAGCCACTTCAGTCATCAGCTATTCGATTGCAAATCTTGAGATGCAACTCGGCGTGGCGCTTTTTGACCGACAAACGACTCGTAAACCCCAGCTCACCGATGCCGGCCGCACCGTTCTGGCCGAAGCCAGAACCATCGCCAATGGTATTCATGGATTACGCGCCAAAGTAAAAGGCCTGCTTCAGGGTCTCGAAGCCGAAGTTCATGTCGTACTTGATGTCATGCTTCCAGCTGAGCGCGTGGTGGACGCACTCAAATCATTTCGAGAGGCCTTTCCTACGGTTGCACTCCACTTGCATATGGAGGCTCTCGGCGCAGTCACTGAACTGGTGATCAACGGCGGCGCGTCAGTCGGCGTCAGTGGCCCGATGAATGAGGGGATTGATGGTATTGAAAGAATTGGGGTCGGCAGTGTTGAGCTGATTCCGGTTGCAGCCCCGAATCATCCACTGGCTTCAAGCGCGTCGAATACGCCAGGTGCTGGGCGTGAGTTCATCCAGCTTGTGCTGTCCGACCGCTCGCGCCTGACAAAAGACAAGGATTTCGCAGTCCTCAGTACCCGCACGTGGCGGCTGGCGGATCTGGGGGCTAAACACATGTTGCTACGTGAAGGCATTGGCTGGGGGAACATGCCGATCTCGATGGTCCGGGAAGATTTGGATACTGGCCGACTCGTACACCTGCAAATGCCGGAATACAAAAGCGGGATCTATACTTTCGACGCTATCTATCGCACTGATCTGCCGCCAGGACCCGCCGCAAGGTGGTTGATTGATCGGTTCGTTCAACAAAGCTCAGAGGTCGATGCGCCAGCGCTTCGAAAGCACGAGGAGCATTTGCATCACTGACCGTAGATCTTCCATCTTTTCTATTTTTTAGAACCTGGACTTCGATTTTAACCTGGTTTTTCTGAACAGAAATCTATGGGAGATTCTCATTAATCGCGGCATACAGCCGTGACATGACGAAGGAATTTCTCCCATGGCTAAAGTTCTCGTTCTCTATTACTCATCCTATGGCCACATTGAGACCATGGCACAGGCCGTGGCAGAAGGCGCCCGCCAAACTGGGGCACACGTCGATGTAAAACGTGTTCCAGAAACCGTTCCGGAAGAAGTTGCCAAAGGGGCGTATTTCAAACTGGATCAGGCAGCACCTGTTGCCAGCATCGCCGACCTGGAAAACTACGATGCAATCATTGTCGGTACAGGTACCCGATTTGGTCGGATGAGCAGCCAAATGGCCGCCTTCCTGGACCAGGCCGGTGGACTCTGGCTCCGTGGTGCATTGCATGGAAAAGTGGGTGGCGCGTTCACGTCCTCCGCCACTCAACATGGCGGCCAGGAAACCACGCTGTTCTCGATCATTACCAACCTCTTCCATTTCGGCATGATCGTCGTTGGCCTGCCCTACAGCCACCAAGGGCAAATGAACATGACGGAAATTGTTGGCGGTGCACCCTACGGCGCAACGACGATCGCCGGGGGCGATGGTTCACGCCAGCCGAGTGAAATCGACTTGGCCGGTGCTCGCCACCAGGGTGAATTGATTGCGAAAACAGCGGCTAAACTTTTCGACTAAGCCGTTAACGGCAGCCGGTGCAAACCGGCTGCCAAACCATGGAGGTAAAAGATGAACAACGCCCAGGAACTGCTGATGGCGCATTTCGACACCTTTGTCGTCGACCATGGAAAATGGAAATCGATCATCTCGGACGAGCTTGTTTGGGAACTACCCTACGCACCCGGGCTCGGACACCCAGCCAAATTGACAGGGCGTGATGAGGTACTACGTCATGTCGACTGGTTTATCGGGGCCGTTGAGGATTTTCGCTATTTTGATCTCCATATCAGCGCTTTTGCAGATTCGTCCATGGCTGTCGCTGAAGTGAAAGCTGAAGCTCGGATCAAGACGACAGGTCGAATCTACAAGCAGGACTACGTTTTGTTCGCGCGGGTGGAAAATGGAAAACTCACATTTATCCGCGAGTACTTTGACCCTATTCGAGCGGCTCATGCGATGGATGCAGAAATCAAGCAATCGACAACCTGAGCCTTGGATATTGAGTTTGGGTCAAGCGCTTAGATGCTTGAGCGTGGTTGAGATTGCCGCTGTCATCAAAGGATACCGGCAGGCCGCGCGCCTGGCCATAGAGGCCGGTTTCGACGGTGTCGAGTTGCATGCCGCTTCGGGGTAGCGGCCGGTGGTCGTTGCCTTTCGCTTGTCACCGACGTTTAGCTAAGCTGAATAAATCAGGGTGAACCGGAACCTGAGTGATAGCGGTCATCAGCGGATCTGGCTTGGCGTCAAGACGGTACTCCCAAAGGAGACGACTATGTATGCAGTTATAAGAACCTACTTGGGTACTGGAGCAAAGCAGCTTTTCAAGCTTCTAGAAGAGCGCAATGCCGACGTCGAAGCTACCCTGCGGAAAGTGCCTGGCCTCGTAAGCTACACACTGCTCAATACGGGTGATGGCGGTACGGCGGTGACTGTTTGCACGGACAAGGTCGGCACCGATGCGAGCTTGAAAGTCGCGCGCGACTGGATTCAGAAAAATGCCTCGAATATCCACACAAACCCGCCGATCGTAACGGAAGGTCCGGTCATTGTGCAGATCAAATAGCGCGCCCCTCGATTGATCTCACGACACTATCGCTGTCGCAAGTTTTGTATGTTTGCTTGGCAGATGTGCGTGGCCCCATGACCTGGGTCGCGGTGGGTGCCGATCCTGCAAGGTGACTGGCGCAACTCCACGGGCTAAGCACTGGGCCGGATCATGGGCAAACACCTGCCCTTCTACAGCACCTACGAAAAAGCCCGGCTAAACCGGGCTTTTTCACGTCAGAGCGCACTCGCCAACAGGCTGAGCACTGCGCTTACTGAACGTTTTTCAGCTTGACCACATCACCGGAGATCTTGGTGGTGTAACCGGTCAGGACCCACGCCCAGAACCAGTTTTCCTGCACCTGGGTGTTGATCATTGCATCGCCACCCTTGGCCTTGATCGCCGCGTCTTGAGCACGAATAAAACGGTTGTTCTGCTGAATCGGGATGCAGCCAAACAGCAGGAGGCCAGTGGCGCTCGCTTCACTGTGACCCAGAACGGTGTACTGGCTGCTGTCATACTGCTGGGTCTTCATCGAGGTGCCGGTGCAACCCGCCAAAACCAGGCCGAACAGGGCAACGGCAACCACTTTGCTGAGGTGTTTCACTGATGTAACTCCATGAGAAAAGCCCGGGATCCATCTCTCGAGCGGCGCACACTTTAACGGACGAGATGGCAAATTGGTATCACCTTTGAAATCAGCTAACCCGCTCGTCACCTGTGATAAAAATACCGTCCCTGCTTCTGGAGCCCGCCATGGACCCGATATGGCTACCGCACGTCCTGTGTGGCCGGGCTTGGGCGTTTGCTGGCGTTCGCCGGGATGATTGCGTTGGCCTGAGCTGGGCTGGCGGTGTCGATACGGCTGACCGAGTTGACAAGAAGCGTCGCAAGTATCTAGACCGCTACCACCAACACAAACCCGCGACTGCACTGCAAGGTCTCTATCGACGAAAACTACCACCACCACCACCACCACCACCACCACCACCACCACCACGCTCGGTCTGGGTGTGGCGTCGGCTCTGGGCTGCGCCTCGCTGTCGATTCTGCATGTCCTTGTTCAACTCACTCACTGGCACCTGTCCGCTGGGTCTGTTATAGCCGCCCGCAGGATTTTGTGGATTGCCCGCACTGGGTCTGTTCGGAGTCGATGGCGTCGGACGCTGCTGTTGACTGCTCTGCGTTCTTTGCTGAGCGGTCGCAGCATTACCGGTCTGGGTAGTGGTGGGTCGTAGTTGTTGAGGGCTCTGTGCTCTTTGTTGGGCGGTGGTGGAGCTGGCCGTCTGACTTCCGGTCGGGCGCGATTGTTGAACACTCTGCGCTGTCGGTTGCGTGCCCTTTGGCGTGGGCTTGTTGATCGATGACCATGAGCCATTGTCGTATTTCTGCCAACTACCATTGGTGTTCTTGTAAACACTGCCGTCACGCCCGGCGTACATGTCGCCATTCGCGGTTTTGCCCGCCGCCGCGCGGCCGTTGACGCTCGTGCTGGCAATGGCTTTGCCGCCTGCCGAATTCTGATACGTACCGATCGACCCCGTGGCCGTCGTCGTATGCTGCGTCGCCGCCCACTGGTTGCCCTTCGTGACGACAGAACTTCCCCACTGGCCGTACGCGTTCGAGCCTTGGCGCGTCGCCGCATAGGCGCCGGTATAGGGATTGTAGGCCTGCGCCACACTGGCGCTGCCGTACCGCCCGGAAGCTGTCGCGCCGCGTGCATAGGTACCGGTGTTCGGGTTGTACGATGCGCCCCATTGCGCGCTGCCGTTCGGTCCGTAAGCGCCTCTTCTCACACCACTGGCGCCCGTATAAGGGTTGTACGTGTGATAGCCGTAGGGCACCGGGCGTGGATAGTAAACCGGATAACGTCCTGGTCCCCGACCGATATAGGGCGGATAGTAATACCCGTTGCCGTTCGCAATGATCGCGCCAACCACCGCACCGGCGATAAATGCGCCGACATACCCCGCCGTGTAGCTTGCCTGCACGCTGCCGCTGGGGGTGACCTGTTGCGTGACATAGGTCACGTTATAGACGGGTGAACTGGGCGGGATCGTATAGATGACCGGGGGTACAGTCGTGGTAGTTTGCCAGGGGCCGGCGGGTGACGAAGCATCGAACCACACGCCTTTCGTGCAGACATAGTAACGATTGTCCGCCTTGATCACTTTGTCAGGCGTGTTCGTTGCGTACGAGAGCGCAGTGCCTTCAATCGGCTGGAACTCGGGTTCGCCGTTGTACGCAACCTTGACCTCGCCCGCCGCCGCAGCGGGGTCCACCTCAACGGTTGTCGGGATCTGTGCGAGCAGAACAGCATCTGCGGCTTCCGGTGTCCCGGGTACGGAACCGAGGACCCAGGCGGCCGCGCTGTCACGCGGAATCTTAGCGAAATCAGGCGGTAACTGATTCGTCGCGAACGTCCACGGTCCGCCAAGTGCGGGCGCAGAAAACCACCGGCCGCCCGTCAGATAGTAGAAAGTCCTGGTCGGTGAAAAGACAAACACATCACTCTCGGTATTCTTGGCGAAGACCAGCCCGGTCCCGGGAATCGGTGCATAGACCGGCTGCCCGTCGAAGGCAATCAGCTCAGCGGGGGCACTGCTGAAGAACACTCCTGACGCCTTGGTTTTTTGCCCTTTAGGTGGCGGAATGTAAGGCTTCAAGTCTGCCCAAGTGGGATCGGCAGGAACCTTGGACATCGTGGCGGGAAGCGCTTTCGTTTCTGCCCATCCGCTTTTCAGATCGGTCGATGTCATCCATGACTGCCCGGTGAACAGGTAGTACTGGTGGCTGGGGTTGTCGGCAAACAGCGGCCAGTTGGCATTGACCACGAATGAAAGGTCTGAATTCTGAATCGGCGCGAGTGTCGGTTCGCCGTCCACAAACAGCAGGATCGCCGGCCCGTAACTCACGAAGATCGCCGGCGGATCGTTCTTGACCTCTGCAACCGGAGGCGTTTTTTTGCTCTCCACGCTCGCGACCAGGCGGTCGACTGACAGGGTCAGCGAAGCCTGCGGATTGAGAAAATTGCGCACAAGCTGATCCAGCTTTTGGCTCGTTGCCTGGTCCGCACCGGGGAACGCGGTACTGACAATCTGCGGGTTGCTTAACAATGCGTTGCGACTGTCTATATCCACATCGGTATGCGTTTGCAACGTGACCACGCCTACCTGTGGCTTGCCTCCAGGCGGGATGATGCTGATCGCCATACGACCGGTCAGTTGCTTGAAATCCGTCCAGTCGTCGATCTGTGGCTGGTAATAGGTAAGGGTCGTACCGTCCCGGACAACTTCACGCGGCCAACCGGGGTCCAGTGTCGCAGCGCGGATCGGCTGGATGGCAAACAATGCCAATGCCAGTGTGAAGACTCGGATGGGCCGACTTGACGTTGCCATGTTTCGCTCCTGACCCGCCTCAATGACACTACCGCTGCGCGGCGAGCCCCATGGACGGAAGGCGATTCAACAGACACTGGGATGATCCTGGCGTTCGGGTCGCTATCGCCGTCAGGTATGCGGATTTATAACGATAGTTGAGTACAGCGCGCATGCAAGATACCGGGCAGTGATCGGGCGTTGTGAGCTTCGATCACCGCTGACCGGTGCAAGACTATCGAGGGCGACACGATGGTGTTGGCCGACTTCGCCAAGCCGCTGGCCATTCCGTTGTGCGATGCCTGCGACGTGATGGATGTGATCGGCAGACACCTGCGGGAGAGGCTTCGAGAGGAAGGCATCGCTGGAGGAAAACCGGATATATGCGGTACTTCGACAACGACTAAGCTCTTGAGATTGCCCCTCGCCTCCCAAGGAGATCTCTGTGAGCACCGCTTCCCTGTCCGAACTCGATGCCGCTCTGCCCGGCCTGGCCCGCAAGATCCGCGTGCTGGAAGCCCTGTCCTGGCCGGATGGCGTCGAGGAAGTATTCCTGGCACGTTGGCGCGCCGGGCGAGCAGAACTGCCCAAGGTCGAGCTACGTCCGCGCGAACACAGCGCCGATATCGCCGCCCTGGAAACATTTACCGGCCGTTGCGACGAGGGGCATCCGGCCGGGCGCTACCTCGCCATGACGGCACGCAGCTATGCCACGGCCGGGCGCATGCTGGGCGCCATTGGCACACCGGCCTTCACCCAGTACTCGTCAGCGCTGTACCGGCGCCCGGATTTTTACTACCCAAGCCAGAAACTGAGCATGCTGGACGCGGCGCATTTTTTCCTCAAGACCACCGACGCCCTTCTGGGCGGAGCCCGAATTCCACCGAGCCTGGCCGAGATCCCGGCCGAGGCTTTTGCCGCCTGGATGCAGCCGGAACTGGACTGCTTCTTCGGCCCGGGACGGATCACGGTGGAGCTCGATCCGACCCTGGCCGCCAAGGCCATCGCCGGCGCGAGCCGCATCCGCCTGCGTGCCAGCGCCCTGTTCTCCGAACTGGACAAGGGCCAGCTATTGCAGCATGAGGCCTTCGTGCATGTTGCTACGGCACAAAACGGCGCGCTCCAACCCAACCTGAAAAGCCTGGGCCTGGGTGCGCCACGCACGACCCAGACTCAGGAGGGCATCGCCACTCTGGCCGAGCTGTTCACCGGCAGCATGGACATCAACCGCCTGCGCCGCCTCGCCTTGCGCGTGCTCGCGGTCCAGCAAGCGCTGGATGGCGCCGATTTCATCCAGGTATTCGAAGGTTTTCTCGCTGCCGGTCAGTCGCAGGAGGAGTCCTTCCGCTCGACCCAACGGGTATTCCGCGGCGCCGACCTGCGCGGCGGTTCGGCGTTCACCAAGGATGCGGCCTACCTGACCGGTTTGCTCGGTGTCCATACCCTGTTGCGCATCGCAATCCGCGACAACCGGCCGGAACTGGTGGGCCATCTGTTCGCCGGGCGCCTCAGTCTGGGGGATACCGTACGCCTGGCGCCGCTGTTCGAGTCCGGCTGGTTGCACAAGCCGGTCCATCTTCCGGCCTGGGCCGCCGATATGCGTCGACTCGCCGCCAACCTGGCCTTCTCCACCTTTATCGCCCAGATCAAGCTGGATGTGCTCGACCTGGACGTGCTCATGGCTTTCGCAGACGAACATGAGACTGATGCCAGTGCCTGAACCCCACTGGTGAACGACTGCACCTCAACGCCTTTACCGCGCATTGGCGTTTCGAGACGACAAGCTGAAGAGAGATTACGAGAGTGCGGTGGCCATAGCTTGTGGCTTTCTCTGGTTACCCATTTGGAACGTCAACAGGCCTTAGTGCATCTGAATCCACTGGCGGTACTTCGGACGGCGAGCGCACCTGAATGATCAGCAATGCGGCAATTACCGCCGGAATTGCGCAGAGGAAAAAGATCTGCTGCACCGGGATGTGCATAGCCAATAGCATACTGCCGAACAACGGGCCGAGAATCGAACCGAACCGTCCAACGCCCAACGCCCAACCCGTGCCGGTGGCACGAACATGAGCCGGGTAAAAGTTACTGGCAAAGGCGTTGAGGGTCAGCTGCCCGCCGATAATACAAAACCCGGCAGCGAACACAAACGCCACCAAGTAACGCGGATTGTCGTGGTTCAGGCCCAGCAGAATGGTGCAGACCGCTGCCGCCGCCAGCACCGCTGACAGCAGGCGAACCTTGCGCTTGAGACGGTCGGCGAACCACGCCATGCCGATCGCTCCGAGGGTGCCAGCGAACAGGAACATCGAGGTCACAAGGTTGGCTTCATTGAGCGTCAAGCCACTTTCCAGCAAAAGCGTTGGCAGCCAGCTAATCATGAAATACAACAGGATCAGACTGACGAAAAAGGTCGACCAGATCAGTAGCGTAGGCCGTGCATAACCGTTGCGAAACAACTCGACGACTGTCAGCTTGCTGCCCTGTTCCTGTTCATTCTGTTGAACCGAAGCCGCCGGTGGCTGCCAGTCCGGCAGCATGTGCGCAGTGACTTTGAGCAGCCGTGCATAAGGGGGTTGATCGCGTAGCAAGCGCGGCAGGGATTCGGGGAGGAGCCAGGCCAGAAATGGGAACAGCAGCAATGGAGTGATACCACCCGCGAGGAACACCGCTTGCCAGCCAAAACTGTCGATGAAGCCAGCCGCCACAAAGCCACCTGCGGCGCCGCCAAACGAGAAACCGCAAGCGGCGAGGGTCACCATCAACGTGCGCAGCCTCGGTGGCGAATACTCGGACATCAGTGCCATCGCACTGGGCATCGCTCCGCCCATGCCGATGCCGCATATGAACCGTGCGACCATCAGGGTGTTTAGGGAGTCCGCAAATACCATCAGCACCGTCAGACTGGCGTAGATCAACACGCAGCCCAGCAGAATCCGTCGCACGCCAAACCGATCAGCCAACGGTGTGACCGCCAGCGAGCCGAGGGTCAGGCCCAACAGGTTGGCGCTGAATACTGGACCGAACGCGGCTTTTTCCAAGCCCCAGTCCTGCGCCAACGCGGGCACTACATAACCCAAAACTTGTGCGTCATAGCCGTCGGTCACCAGCAATAACGCCAGAAGCAAAAGGAGCAGCCACTGATAACGCGATACCGGACGGGCGTCGAGTGCAGCTCGGAAGCTGGCAAGCTGATTGTGCATTCAAGGTACCTGTATTGTTTTTATGGTTATGTGCAGCAACAACGGCGCCCATCATTCCGACGAGCATTTCGCATTCGCTGCACTCTCAAACCGTGCGACTGCGCAGAGTTCAGTGGAGAGGCGCAATCGTCCCAGCTTCGACTTCAGCCATCACTTGCTATCGACAATGAAGAACCCTCGCTCCTTGGAGCGATTGGGCGTTACTTCATCCAGCGGACCTCCGGCTAATTACCGTTCCCGCTTGACTCACACCTAATGATTCGCCGTATATCCAAGTACGCCGGGGCTTAGCTGCTGAGTTTGCTCCAGAAACCTGACTGATGAGCCCGGACCAGTGCCCCTGAATCGAGGTTCATGGCACCTCCAAAATAGAGAGTAGGCAGTGGCTCACGGCTCTTTTCCAGAAATTCTGACACTACCAGTGTTAATTTTCGTAATCAGATTACGCATACCGTAATTTCATTACCACTGACCGTCAAGCCATGAAAAACGCCCAATTGTTTCGAAAGGTACGTGTCGTTAAGCGTACCCAAATGATCCCTGGATACCGAAGATGCACATCATTCGCTTGAGGTTATAGGCCAGCACATGAAGGCTCATTTCAGTGCTCACCCTCAGCAGGGTTTTGGTCAGAAAGGGTGGTGTCCATCCAGTATTTGAGTGTCCCAAAAGGATGCTCGACGGTCTGCCGGCGGACTTTCATTTTCCCGGGATCATGTTCCAACCGTTCGATTCGTGTGAGATAGGTATTTCATCGCAGACGTAAGTCTTTTTCAGATGGTATGGACGCCTCCCCCCCGATAGCCGGCTCTTCTGCCGCAGCGCACAGCGCATATGACAACCTGTCATAGCTAAATCCCTACCACACGTAACTGCCACGACTGTTTTCTAAAAAATTAACTTTCCAACAGCGCCGGCTCGCTACGTATGGAGCGGTAAAGGAGAGGATATCTTGAACAAGATACAGCGAGCCCGTGAGGCAATACGCAATTAACTTTTGGTTAATCAGTGGCCACCAGAATGACTGGCAGGACTAACGGCTGACGCAAGGTGCGCTGCCATTCTGATCACTACTTAAGGGCTCTATGATGACTATTCGTAAACTTGCCTTGATTCCTCTCTTCTGTCTTATGTCTGCCACCGCATTTGCCGAAGGTGGTGCGGATCGGTTGAAAGAGTGGCATGCAAAGTTTGCCCAGCGCCAGGAACAAGCAAATGGCCAGCTGGAACTGGCTCAGCAGAAAACCGACGACACGCAAAACAAAACTTTAAATCCGGGCAACACAACAACGGCACAAGATCCCACCGCTGCCATATCTGAACTAGCTCAGCCATAACGGCGACTTTCAAACCGCCAGGCCATCACATTGATTGCCTGGCACTGACTGGAGACCACTGATGACACTGCAACTTTGATTCTAAATCGGCTGACCGCTATGGGTCGACTGCAGCCCTTGGCGACTGGCAGAAATCGACCCTTTGCCGTCGGTCATGCTTCCCGGAAGCTGTCGTTCAACGCCGAGCTAACAGGCCGCAACCTATGCCGCGCAGCGGCAGTCTTCGGTTGCGGTCCGGGTTGAGGGAAGGGTTAGACCTCAGTTGGCCGCGCATGATGATTTGGACTTTGGCTTACGCCTCCGTCGCCGACGGCCAGCCGACCCGTGCCGCACTACGAAGATTGGACTGAACGACTAAGCGATGAAACGGGGCAATGAGAAAAATATAGAGACGACCTAAGCGATTGTGGCAATGAACAACGGTCGACAGAATCAAGTGACGTTTAGCTCCCGGCGACGACTGACCGGAACACAGAACAGAGAGCCTGAAGTCCAGGTGCTTGTCGTCTTCTCCAAGAACAACTTCAGTTGGACTTGTGCTGTAGATCTTAAAGATGCCGAGTCGGCCCGCTCCGCTCTCCGCATCCAGTGATGCGAGATGCTTAGCTGTCTTGAGGCCGAAACCGGCTACGAGCGCGTCTCGAACCGTCAGGAGGCTGCTGACCCAAGGCGCTTGGTGAGCGAAGATGAACCTCGCCAACAATTCGGGATTGGTTGACGCTCCGGTGGGAAGCTCGATCGAGTAAGCGTCGGCGAGATTCATCGATGCGTAGGCTTTAGCAATCGCCGACTCCGGAGGAAGCGACACAGAAGTTGCGTGATGGTGTTCGGTTGACATGTATGCGGCCTATGGTTCGTTTCTGAGGTCTAACGCCGAGCTGACCGGCACGCTTCGTGACGGCGTCGAGTGACAAGTTAAATTGGGGTCTGAACTGCATAGACGACGAATTCTTCTCCACTCAAGTCGATAGTCTTTTTCCACACGTGCTTTCGATTCGGCACTTCTGAAAACTCGCCTCGATATGCTTTCTGTGACAGTTCACCTTTTAATGCCGGAGTAAGACCTGACAAGGCATTTGGCGGTAAATTTCCAGACCAACTCGAAACAACCCTTTGAAATTGCTGTAGCTACCCTGCGCAGCATACGTTGAGCCTTTAAAAGCGACGATGTCTGTGTAGAGCGGCATATTGAAATTTAACTGTACATTTCACAGGCTTGACCTGTCCATCATGCACGGATCGCTGATCGGATGACAAGCCGCTTGGGGCTTAGCGTGCGGGAGATCGGCCGATTTAACAGGAAACATAAAAATCCGAGTAAGACAGACACCTTTGGCGCCAGTCCATGTCGCGACGGTGTATGTGAAGATTGCATCATCAGCAACAAATCTGCATTTGGAAGAACTCGAACGGCAGTTATCTGAGAAATTGCTAGATGGCAGCTTCTGGCCGATAACGGGCGTTCACGACTGACTGCTTTCGGCCAAAACCTGCCGGTCGGAATGTCCATCAAGTTGCCCGATAGCGGCCGTTGGAGGCTTGCTTTGTGGGTGCTGGCGACAGCGCGCGAAAGGCAGATCCCTGCGTCAGCTCGGTTCGGCTAACGCCATCCGCTTGCGCCAGCTTATCCAGCCGACTACAAGTGACAATGTCGCCACGACGAGTGGTGGCACAGCGTGCCCGTATTCGCCGTGGATGATGACGGTCGCGAGGGCGGCAAACATGACAGTACAGCCGAGCGCCGAACCTAACAGGCGACTCGGCGCCCGGAAAAGCAGAATGGCAGCAGTGAGTTCCAGCGATCCGGTCACGAAATGGAACCAGCGCGGGTACCCCCATTTCAGGTATTCCTCGTAGATAGATCCCGGGGCGAAGATGTTGCTGAGTGAGCCCACGACGAAGAAAGCGGCAAGAGCTAAGGGTAAGACTTGGCGCCAGGAGATTTTAGACATTTGTCCGACCTTAGATGATGAGTTTGCTGCCGAGGAATGGTGTGACTGCCTGACCGACAAGCTGGCTGATTTCCGACGAATGCCGCGGCTGGAAAAGGTGATCTACGAGACCCGTCCTCATCACAGGAGGACGGGTGTCCGCTTCAACCAGGTGTTAGTCGCCAGTTGCTCCACCACGAACCGAGCGACATCCGCGCGTGCTATTTTCCCGCCGTTGACGCCGGCGAGGTCGGTAACGGCCCTGAAACTTCCGCGAGCTGAGTCGTTGGTGAGCATGGCGGGCCGAACTATGACCCAATCTAGTGAGCTGGCGCGGATCGCGGCTTCCTGACGCCCCTTGTCCTTGTAGGCATGGCGAAGCAGCAAGGGCATGAAGAGCCGGTCGAATACGAAGCCGCCGTGACCGCGGCTGTCTCCGACCCCCAGGGCGGAGATGCAGACCAGACGGCGGACACCACTGCGCCTCATCGCCGAGACCAGCGCGTGTGTCGCTTCGGTCAGCAGGCTGACCTCGCTGAAAGGGCTAAGGCCGGTCCCCAGCAAGCTGACGACAGCATCGCAGCCGTCCAAGGCGCGCATGAGGGCGCCTTCGTCGCGAGCATCGCCCTCGATGATGCCTGCTCCCGGGAGATCGGGCGCGCGCGCCTTCGAGCGAATCAGCGCCACTACGGAATGTCCCTTCTCCAAGGCGTCGTGAACGATCAGCCGTCCGGTTCCGCCAGTTGCACCCAAAACAAGAACCTTCATATTCGACCTCGATCTTTGTTGGTATGAACGCCGCAGTTCACAGGGAAACGGGCTGTTTCGGCCTCTCTGCCAGAATCGCGATGGGGATGCGAATTTCCGGAGTAGGTTCCGAAAGTCTCATTCCACCGCTGATCCGCGGACCTACGCTGTAGCGGCCTTCTGGGCCGCCGCGAAGACATCGCGGGCGGACGTCGCGCCCGGGACGTGCTCCGTACCCTCGACCCCGAGGTCCATCCAGCCTGAGTTGACGGCGTCAAACATCGCTTCGGCCGGTCCCGTCTGGCCCTTCGGAATGCCGAACTGCTCGAACGCCGCCGGCCACCCGGCCCGCGGGATAGCAAAAGCTTTGACGTCGACCTTCAAGACCTCACCCAATTGTGTCGCTACTTCATCCGCGCTGACCATCGAACCGAGCTCGATGACACGATGCTCCAACCATGCCGGCCCGGTCAGAAGCGCTGCGATCTCGGCGCCGATATCATTGGTCGCGACCATGGTCGATTTCCGATCTGTCGGGTTGTAGTAGACGGGGAGCGTGCCACCCTGGGCAACATGTAAGCCGTAGAGGAAGCTTTCGAAAAACCCGCCGGCGCGCACATAGGCAATCGGCAATTTCAGGTCGCGAAATCCTTGCTCCAGAAGCGACAGGGCCGTGATCATCCCCAGCACGCTGGTTCTGTTCGCACCCATTGATGAGAGTGCTACCACCCGCGGCGGTGCTGCCTGGGCAAGCGCACCGACGTAGTTTGCAATCACAGCCTTCGCTTCTTTGTAATCAGGCGAAGGCGCCCATTCAGCTGGCAACATGACAAACGCGCCTTCGACATCTCTAAGCGCCATCTCAATGGCTGCCGAATCATTCCAGTCGCCGTCTACCAGTTGCACGCCTTCGTCGGCCCACTTCGCCGCCTTTCCACGATTCCGGACGAGCGCGCGTACTTCTTTGCCTTGCGCTAACAGATGTTTTGCCGTTGCGCCGCCAACTTTTCCCGTAATTCCCATGACTAAAAACATGAGCGTTCTCCTGATCTTTAGGATTTTTGTACGTAAAGGCCAACTAACAGGCAGGAATTCCTACCGATACGCTTTAGTTGGAGTAAGTGATTCCAAACCATCGCCCCGCTCAATCGTCAGACGGCGAAGCCGCTCCAAGCGTGATCCGCCCGTATGCCGGAGCCAGTGACGAGAAAGCGGGCGGGAACAGATGGGGACATGGAGACTCCGTGAGCGGGGGACTTATTACTTGGGGTGGGTCTACTATAGAGACCGCTGCCGCGTGCCGTAAGGAGGCAGTTTTTTGTAACCAGCAGATTTCGAGGAATTCCGCATGAGCAACGCATTGAGGGCGATCGAAAGATTCAGCCAATATCCATTGGGCGAGTCCCAATCCGTGCACTGCCCGGTTCGAGACGTGCTCGACCGTATCGGCGACAAATGGAGCATGCTCATGATCATGGCTCTCGCGATGCGACCGCACCGCTTCAGCGAGCTTCACCGCGCTGTCCATGACATTTCCAAGCGCATGCTCACCCAGACCTTGCGTGATTTGGAGCGCGATGGACTGATCACCCGTCATGTCTTTCCGACCAAGCCGCCGGGCGTTGAATATCGGTTGGCCCCGCTGGGCCAATCGCTTCTGGAACCGATGGCGAGCCTCATCGATTGGGCGGATCGTTGCTATGGCGACATCCATGCCGCACGCGCCCGCTTTGACGGCACGCCCGGTGATGCCCCCACGTCAGGCTTTTCCTGCTCGATCGAAGGTGCCGCCTGACAGCACCAACCGGCAAGGGTGACCAACTCAAACCGGCACGCTGTTCACTCCCTACCAGCACCCGCAGTTGAAGACAGGGCTTCCCAAAAGCAGCCGCTCGCGACCGCCTGCAACGGGTCGAAAGCGGCCTCCCAGGCCGGTTCCACCCACCAGGCTGCGGTGAAATCAAGCTGGGCCCAAGCAACCCGAAAACCATTCTGATTTTCACCGCATCCTCCCGCAGTTCGTCGACCCAACGCAGGCCGTGACGCCGCAGTTTGCGGTGTTGGGCGCGTTGTTTTTGTGTCTCGAATGGATCGCCATCAGCGCCTACGCCTACATGGGGTTGCACATGCGTCGCTGGTTTGCCGAGCCACGCGGCAAGCGGATTTTCAATCGTTGCTGCGCCGGGCTGTTATCGGCGGCGGCGTCGGTGTTGCTGATGGCGCGGCGAGCCTGAATTCGTAGCATTTTCAGGGCACAATCAGCGCTTGAAGCAGCGATGGCAGTGTGTGTGTGATAAAGGACGAGTGCCATGAGTAAGGTGTGCGCATCAACCGTTGAAGAGAATCTGCCGAGGCCGGGGGCGATCAGTTTGCGGGAGGCGTTCTGGTTCTGGCTGAAGTTGGGTTTCATCAGCTTCGGCGGGCCTGCGGGGCAGATTTCGATCATGCATCAGGAGTTGGTCGAGCGGCGGCGCTGGATTTCCGAACGGCGATTCCTGCATGCCCTCAATTACTGCATGTTGCTGCCAGGGCCAGAGGCGCAGCAGTTGGCAACCTACATCGGCTGGCTGATGCATCGCACCTGGGGCGGCGTGATTGCCGGGGGGCTGTTTGTGCTGCCGTCGCTGTTTATCTTGATCGCGTTGTCCTGGATGTACATCGCCTTTGGCGAAGTGCCGGTGGTCGCCGGTCTGTTCTATGGCATCAAACCCGCAGTGACGGCGATCGTGGTGCAGGCGGCGCATCGGATTGGCTCGCGGGCGCTGAAAAACAACTGGCTGTGGGCCATGGCGGCGGCGTCGTTCACCGCGATTTTCGCGTTCAATGTGCCGTTCCCGCTGATCGTGCTGGGGGCTGCGTTGATCGGCTATGTCGGCGGCCGCCTGGCACCCGAGAAGTTCAGAACCGGCGGCCACAGCGCCGCCAGAAAATCCTTCGGCCCGGCCTTGATCGATGATGACACCCCATCCCCCGAGCATGCCCGGTTCAGCGGGTTGAAACTGGCGCTGCTGGCACTCATCGGCGCCGCCCTGTGGGCGTTGCCGATGGGGATCCTGACCACGCTGTTTGGCTGGGAAGGCACCTTGACGCAGATGGGCTGGTTCTTTACCAAGGCCGCGTTGCTGACCTTTGGCGGCGCCTATGCGGTGCTTCCGTATGTCTACCAGGGCGCGGTCGGGCACTATGGCTGGTTGACCCCGACACAGATGATCGACGGGCTGGCATTGGGGGAAACCACGCCGGGGCCGCTGATTATGGTGGTGGCTTTCGTCGGGTTTGTCGGCGCTTATGTCTTGCAGGTGTTCGGCGCCAACCAGGTGTTTCTGGCGGGTGCCGTCGCGGCCACGCTGGTGACCTGGTTCACCTTCCTGCCTTCGTTTTTGTTCATCCTCGCAGGCGGTCCGCTGGTAGAATCGACCCACAATGAACTCAAGTTCACTGCGCCGCTCACCGGTATTACTGCCGCTGTGGTGGGGGTGATCCTCAATCTGGCCTGTTTCTTTGGCTACCACGTGCTCTGGCCCAAGGGGTTCAGCGGCAGCCTCGATTGGCCGTCCGCGCTGATCGCAATGGCCGCGGCGATTGCCTTGTTCCGCTTCAAGCGCGGTGTTATTGAAGTATTAATTGCCTGCGCTGTCGCGGGTTTGGCTGTGCATCTATTGCGCTAATGCGCGTCGGTGGAACTGAACACTAATGAACCTGAGCATTTTCTACGCCCTGAGCGCGGCCGCACTGTTTGGCGCCAGCACACCGCTGGCCAAGCTGTTGGGCGTGGACGTCTCACCGGTTTTACTGGCCGGGTTGCTGTACCTGGGCAGTGGCCTCGGTTTGACCATCGTCAGGTTTATCCGTGACCGTGGTTGGCAGGCAACCGGCCTGACGGCCGGCGAGTGGCCATGGTTGATCGGTGCCATCGCCTTCGGCGGGGTGCTCGGTCCGGTGGCCTTGATGTTCGGCTTGACCCTGACGTCGGGGGCGACGGCCTCGCTGATGCTCAATCTGGAATCGGTGCTGACGGCGCTGCTGGCCTGGCTGGTGTTCAAGGAGAACGCTGATCGGCGCATCGTTGCGGGGATGCTGGCCATCGTCGCGGGCGGTGTACTCCTCGCCTGGCCACACGACTCGACGCAGGCACAAGGCTGGATCGGACCGTTGGCGGTCGCCCTGGCCTGTGCCTGCTGGGCCATCGATAACAATCTGACCCGCAAGATCTCGGCATCCGATGCGTTGTTCATCGCCGGTATCAAGGGGCTGGTCGCGGGGGCGGTCAACTGTAGCCTTGCGCTTCTGTTGGGGGCCAAACTTCCGAACATCACCACGCTTGCGCCGACACTGCTGGTCGGCTTTCTGGGTTACGGCATCAGTCTGGTGCTGTTCGTGCTCGCCCTACGCGGATTGGGCACGGCCCGTACCGGGGCGTACTTCTCGACCGCGCCGTTCCTCGGCGCGGCGATTGCGATCCTGATCCTTGGCGAGCCTGTGTCACTGACGTTCTGGATCGCTGCCCTGCTGATGGGCATTGGCGTCTGGATTCATCTCACAGAAAGCCATGCACACGACCACCAGCATGACCCGCTCACCCATGGTCATCGGCATGTTCACGATGAACATCACCAGCACGAACACGATTTCGAATGGGATGGCACTGAACCTCACAGCCACGTTCACCAGCATCTGGCGATCCGTCACAGCCATCCGCACTTCCCGGACATTCATCACCGGCACCGGCATTGAGGTGCGTTCAGGCAACCTGACACAGATCTTTGTCGGCTCCGACGATTGAATGCCTTGATGGCACCACAACCTCTGTGAAGTTTCAGCGCAAGAGACCGGGTGCGATTCTGCGGGCAGCCCCTTAATCTGCCCGTAGCGCCCAAACCTCTGTCCGGAACCCCCATGCCCTATCACCACGCCAGCCAATTCCTGTCCGCCATCGACCCGGACTGGGCGCGGCACATCGCAACAATCGGCCCTTGCCTGCATCAACCCAAACCGGCTCGCGATCCGTACGAAGGGTTGGTGCGCGCTATCGCTTACCAGCAACTGCACGTGAAAGCCGGCGACGCAATTCTCGGTCGACTGCTGGCGTTGTTTCCTGAGCAGACCTTCCCCAGTGCCGAACAGCTTCTGAGCAGTGAGACCGACGTACTGCGCAGCTGCGGCTTTTCCGCGAGCAAGGTCGCGACGATACAAGGCATCGCCCGGGCCCGGCTGGACGGGATCGTTCCGGATTATTCCAGTGCACAGGCGATGGACGACGAAGCGCTGATCGAGCGCCTGACTCAGCTACGCGGTGTCGGCCGCTGGACCGTCGAGATGCTGCTGATCTACACCCTCGAACGCATGGACATCCTGCCCGCCGACGACTTTGGCGTGCGCGACGGCTACCGCCGTCTCAAAGGTCTGGAGCAACAGCCGAGCCGTCAGCAGATGGTCGACATCGGTCAGGCATGGAGCCCCTATAGAACCGTGGCGGCCTGGTATTTGTGGCGGGTGCCGAAGCCATGAAACGCTTTGTGTTGCTCAATGCTCAGGGCGAGCCGGTCGACAGCGTCGAGCCCGGGCAATTGGGTGGCCATCGACGCTCGCGAATCTTCGGTCGCCTGAACTGCCCTGCTGCGCTGCATGCCATTGCTCGTGGCGGCTATGTCGCTCATCGGGTGTTTTTTGCCGATGAGGCCACGGCCCGCGCCGCCGGTTATCGACCCTGTGCAGTGTGTTTACCGCAGGCTTATGCGCAATGGAAAAAAGGAGACTGCGGATTCAACCGGTGTCGATAACCGTGCTCAGACAAGGAGTTCGACGGTCTGCAACATACGCCGATAAGGCGAGGCCGGATGCCCCATCTCGAAGTGAATGGTTTCGATCAAACACTCCAGAAACCGCTCGGCCGCCGGCCGCAAGGGTTGCCCGCTGCGGCTGATGGCTCCCACTGAAGCGCTGCTGACCGGCTCGCGCAACGGCAAGGCGCACAAGCCTTCTCTCTGGGCGCAAATCTCCACCAGCGGCCATGGAAAGATGCTCAACATGTCGGTTTCACGCAGCAAGCTCAAGATGATCGACAGCGAATGGGCGAAATGCACATGCCCCTGCGTCGTCATCGTCCCGTCTTGCTGCGAGGCCAGAATCCAGTCGGCCGACGCCAGTTCTTCCATGGATCGACAATTCGACAAAGGGTGTTGCTGACGGGCCACCACCGCACAATCGGCCGTGAACAGAGGTAGATAGGTCAGGTCTGCGCTGGAACACTGGGTATCAAGCCGTCCGATAAAAAGATCGACGCTCGCATCCCGCAGCCGCGGACAGGCGACGGACGAAAGACCTTCATGCAACTCAAGTTGCACGTTTGGAAACAGCTGGCGAAAACGCACGACTGCCTTGGGCATGAGCGTCATCGCCAACCAGGGTGTGACCGCTACCGACAAGCGTCCAACCAGTTCCCCGTTGCAATCAGCCAACACTTGACGGGCACTGACCATCTGCGCCACCAGCAAGCGTGACTGAATCAACAGCTTCTTGCCGAGTTCGGTAAACACAATCCCGGAGGTATTGCGTATCAGCAATTGTGTTGCTGTGTCTGCCTCCAGTTTCTGTATCGCTTTGGTGACTGCGGCTGGCGAGGTGTCGAGCCGTTTTGCAGCGCCGCGAATGCTGCCTGCGTCGGCTACCGCCACCAGTGCATTGAGTTGATAGAACTTCATAGTATCCGCCGGTGTTAACCCTGGGTTGCCTTGTTCACTTTCGATTGCCTATTGGCCCTTCCCTTTGCCCTCTAAGCTCAAACCAACGCCGCCTGGGCTTCCAGCATCACCAAAAGACCGTATCAGAAAAAGCGTAGGCATTTTGATGAAACGTATGATGCCGTGAGCCATAGCGTGGGAAGTGGCGCGGTGACAGATCTGTTTCTCCTCCTGGTCACAAAGGAAAAACGCTGCCAATGACCCAGTTCCTGACGCTACTCAAAGAGATCGAGCATGAAATGCGCGAACTCCGCCAACATATCCATGCCAACCCCGAACTCGGTTATCAGGAGGTCGAGACTAGCAAACTGGTCTCCGAGCGATTAACCAAATGGGGGTATGAAGTCACGCATGGCTACGCCGAAACCGCGGTCATCGCCACGCTGAAAAAAGGCTCCAGCCCCCGCGTGCTCGGCATACGGGCTGACATGGACGCGCTGCCCATCCTAGAGAAAACCGGTCTCCCCTATGCAAGCCGGATACCCGGCAAAATGCATGCGTGTGGCCATGACGGGCATACGGTCATGCTCCTCGCCGCTGCCTACGCCCTTGCCCATGGTCACCCGTTCGATGGCACCGTACACCTGATTTTCCAGCCGGCTGAAGAAGGCCTGGCCGGCGCCCGAAGAATGATTCAGGAAGGTGTGCTGCAACAGTTCCCCTGTGATGCCGTGTTCGCCGCACACAACATGCCTGGCTACCCAGTCGGAAAACTCGGGTTCCGGGCCGGGCCCTTCATGGCCTCCGCCGACCAGGTCAATGTCACGATTCACGGGAAAGGTGGTCACGGCGCGATGCCGCATCTGAGTGTCGATCCTGTGGTGGTCTGCGCAAGCATCATCATGGCCTTGCAGACAATCGTCTCGCGCAACGTTTCACCTCAGGACATGAGCGTTATCACCGTCGGGGCCATTAACGCAGGTAAGGCGTCCAATGTGATCCCGGACAGCGCACACATGCTGATGTCGGTCCGGTCGTTGAACAACGCCGTTCGAGACCGCCTGGAGAGCCAGATAAAACGCCTCATTCACGCCCAGGCGGAGGTATTCGGCGCAACAGCCGAGATTCACTACAGTGCCGACTACCCCTTGCTGGTGAATGACGAAGCAATGACCCGGTTCGCCAGTCAGGTCGCCACCGACTGGCTCGGTGAAGACGAGGTCATGAGAGACATCGTGCCCTTCAATGGCAGCGAGGATTTCGCTTATTTCCTGCAGCAATGCCCTGGCTGTTACCTGATCATCGGCAATGGCGACGGTGAACAGAGCTGCATGGCTCACGATCCACGCTATGACTTCAATGACGACATCCTGATCCGTGGCGCTGGCTATTGGGTCAAGTTGACCGAAGCCTTTTTACCGCTTAACGCTTGAACAAAGACCTGCAAACCGTGAAAACCAATAAAAAATGAGGTCATCATGCAGCTACGCAAACTTCAGTACACCGTCATGCTGTTCGGGCTGATCATCACCCCGCTATCGCAGGCGGAACCGGTGATCAAATTCGGCGTCGACCCCAGCTACCCACCGTTCGAGCAAAAGCAGCCAGACGGTTCATTGAGTGGTTTTGATATCGATCTGGGCAACGCCCTGTGTACCGAGTTACGCGTCAAGTGCATTTGGGTCGAGCAGAGTTTCGACGGTATGGTCCCGGCGTTAAAAGCGAAGAAGTTCGACGCGATCCTGTCTGCATTCAGCGCCACCGAAGCGCGTCGCCAGCAGGTCGATTTCAGCCATAAGCTCTACACCGCTCCGTCTTCTCTCGTCGCCAGGAAAAACGCCGGCTTACTGCCGACGGCCGAGTCATTGAAAGGGAAGTCCGTAGGGGTTGTTCAAGGGTCGCTGCAAGAAAGCTTTGCCAAATCGGAATGGGGCAGCAAAGGAATCGAGATCCTTTCCTACCAAACCCAGGACCAAGTGTTTTCAGACCTCATCAACGGGCGCCTGGATGCTGCGTTCCAGGCCTCGGTACAGGCCGATATCGGGTTGTTGCAAAAACCTCAGGGTCAGGGGTTTGCCTTCGCGGGTGAACCCATCACCGACAAACGCATCATTGGCGATGGCGTCGCAATCGGTGTCAGAAAAAACGAACCTGATCTGAGGGAGCAACTGAATACGGCCATTGCCGGCATTCGCCAATCAGGCCAATACGACCAGATCGCGAAGCAGTACTTCAACTTCGATATTTACGGCAAGTGAGGTCATCCCCATGAACGAAATGACACAATGCGCTGAGCCTCGTCTTGCCTTCCCCGTCAGCGACCAGACTGTGCGCGACTTTCAGACTCAGGGCGCAGTGTGTATCCGCAATGCGTTTTCTGCGCAGCAAATCAGCGAACTGACCCAAGGCATCGAATTGAACCTTGCCCGTCCCAGCCCTCGCGCAAAAGTGGCGAGCAGTGCCACCGACCCGGGATGGTTCTTCGAGGATTTTTGTAACTGGCAAGAAAACCCGCACTACCGGAACCTTATCTTCAACTCCGCCATCGCGCCCATCGCTGCCGCCCTGTTGAACAGCCAACACGTGCGCCTGCACCATGACCACTTGCTCGTGAAAGAGCCCAATACGCGCCAACGCACACCTTGGCATCAGGATCAGCCTTACTACAACATCAGTGGCTCGGACACCGTGAGCTTCTGGATTCCTGTCGATCCAGTGCCGAGGGAGTCGACCCTCGAGTTTATCGCCGGCTCACACAAGGGACCCTGGTTGATGCCTCGGTCGTTCATGGACAGCCAGGCCAAATGGTTTTCCGAGGGAACCCTGGACGAGCTACCGGACATCGAAAGCCACCGCGAGGACTTTCCCATCCTGGGATGGGCATTGTCGCCAGGGGACATGGTGTGCTTCAACATGTTGACCCTGCATGCCTCTGCCGGGGTGGGCGGGCAAAATCGCCGTCGCGCGTTTTCAGTGAGGGTCATAGGCGATGACGTACGGCATGCGCCCAGACCCTGGGCCACCTCTCCTGATTTTCCTGGGCTTCGGGATACTCTGGCGCCCGATGTTCCTATGGAGCACGAGTTGTTTCCGACACTCTAGGGAGTACAAGCGTGCACGACCCCTTCAATCTTCTTCGTTTCGTCGAGGCCCAGCGCCCGGTTTTTACCCGAGCCATGGAAGAGTTGCGTGCCGGGCACAAGACCAGTCACTGGATGTGGTTCATCTTCCCGCAACTGCATGGCCTCGGGCGTAGCGAGATAGCCAAACGCTTTGCCATCTCTGGTGCTGCCGAAGCCCGGGCCTATCTGCTGCATGATTTGCTGGGGCCACGACTGGAGGAAAGCGTAAGTACCCTCCTGCAACACAGCGACAAGAGTGCGCTGGAAATCCTTGGCCACCCTGATGACCTGAAATTGCGCTCCTGCCTCACGCTGTTCGCCAGCATTAAACCCGAACACCCTCTTTTCCAGCCGGCCCTCGATCAGTTCTTCGCCGGCGAGCCAGACGCCAAGACCCTGTTCCTTCTTGGAGAATAAGGTCGACGCGCACCACGTCGCCAGCACCACGTCGAACCTCTTCGACGCCGTGATCGGCCGGCTTGGGTTGATGCAATTGACCATATGCAGCCGCTATTGACGACTGGCAGAAATCGGCCAGAAGCAGCCAATCCGTCTCCAGATCCTTCGAAATAACGAATGCTACTCTGATAAGCAGCCGCCCAAAACCTAGGGCGAATCCTGATAGGTGAATGGCGAATGCAGACCTCTGTCCCATGCAAGTAATCGCTGCGCCCTCGAACCTCGGGCTCAGCCCCCTGCGGCCAAACCACGAACCCGGTACATGGCGCGCCCCAGCGGCATTGGTTGCTGCGGGCCTGCTTCATGCGATCAGCGCTCGCGCATTTAAAGAATTACCGCGCCCGACCTATTCTCCAGAGGCGCAACCGGGAACACGTCTGCGCAATGGCTATGCCATGCGTTCGTTCAATCTCGCGCTTGCGGATTTGGTACGTGAAGCTTATCGGCAAGGCGACTTCGCGCTCGTCATTGGAGGGGATTGCTCGATTCTTCTGGGTGCACTTGCAGGTGCGCGCTACGCAGGTCCGCTTTCGCTCATTCATATTGATGGGCACAGCGACTTTCGCCATCCCGGCAATTATGACCCTGAGCAAAGTTTGGGCGCCGTGGCGGGAATGGACCTTGCGCTAGCGACCGGCCGTGGCGAATCGCTAGCGACCGAATGGCCCGGTATACCCGGCCCGCTCGTTGCCGATACTCACGTTGTCCAACTTGGCGAACGCGAAAACCGTGACGAAGATTTCGCATGGCCCGACGTAAATCACACTTCCATCAACCGGATCGACGTTTTCGATGCACTGACGATCGGTCCGGCTGCTGTTGTCAAACGTATCAGCGACACGCTCAATCAGGTACCTGATCAAGGCTTCTGGATACACCTTGACGTCGATGTGCTGGACCAACTGGTCATGCCTGCTGTCGATTGCCCTGGGTCTCCTGGTATCGCTCCTGACGATTTGGTGAAGATCATGTCTCCATTCGTTGCTGATCACCGATGCCGGGGGATGACGGTCACGGTCTTTGACCCTGATCTTGATCCCGATGGACGGTTCGCCGCTACAATCGTCGGGATGATGGCGCAACTTCCGTTCCCGATCCGATTGAGCGATTGAGCGATTGAGATAACCAGCGGCGTCAGCACAGAAATGGAAGGTCTCGTCTATTCCCCACTCCGCCTATTCGTAGAAGTCCTGACGTGCGTGACATACGTTTATGCACCTACGCCGTTGGCTCGAACCGGCAGCCAAAAAGTCAGTCGTGCAGCTAACATTCTTTGACAGTCATCAAGGGCAGCTTTGGGTCGAAAGCAGTCATTCGCAGCAAGCAGCAATCGGCCAGAAGGGACATCGAGATAGCAAACCTCAAAGGGGCTGAACACTGAGGCCGTTGGCTATTTAAGTAGCAGCTCCCTAGAACTTTTCCCTATTTATCGGTCTATCTGGATAGGCACATCCGCTCGGCAAGCGCGAACCCTCAGGTTTCCCGCAGCCAGATGGCCACACGTCCAATTGTCAATCAGAGGTTGTCTTCGCTCATGAAATTCCATGCCCCACGGATCGTGCTCTTCGGCCTGTTCGCGTTCGCGGCAGTGGGCTCGGCATCAGCAACACAGATGAAGACCTCAACCCCTGTTTTCGCAACTGAAGTCGCAGCCGTTCAGGCTCCGGTCCAGGCTGCCGGCAACCCTTGGCCGACCTTGGCCAGTATGGCCGGCAAGCAGCCAGGGCCGTTGCTTGCCCATGACGACCGATACTGGCATGACGGCCGTTGGCACGATCGTAGAGACGATTGGCGCCGAGACGACTGGCGTAGAGAGCAAGCCCGCCGAGAAGCCGAACGCCATCGTGATTGGGAGCGCCACCATGATCGGGCCATGCGGGACCGCTACGAGGACGATCACCGCTACTATCGTCGCTAGTGCGAAGCCATGGGATCAATCCGCCTGCAACACCGGCGCTGGTTTGGCGAGCCGCGCGGCCATCCAGACAAGTTGAGCGTGAGCCTCTTTACGCCGACCCGTTCACGGGCAAGTCGCTTGAGCACCGTGTAACCGGCTACTTCGATAAAGCGTCGCCACCCTTTGGCGCCGGAACCGCCAGTGCATCGAGATCATGTTTAACCCGAGCAAAAAAATGGTCGTACGCATCCTTCGCCAGAACGATCTTGGTTTGCGAGTCACCGCCGCTGTCCCATAGGGTGTTGTCGAATCGCACGCGAACGGCAACGCCCGGTCCCATCGCGGACGCTCTCACGGTGACAAGTGCTGTCGTGTATTGGTGATCCGGCTTCGCGGGCAACAGGCCAACGCGCGTCTTCAACACCCCGCGCAGGACCGCGCGCCACTTGGGGATGAGTACCTCGCTGCGTCCTCCCTGGACCAGGCCTGTGTCGTTTTCCGTCGTGAGCGGCCCGTAGCCGCTCGCCGTCAGCGTAGTTTCAACTGCACGCAGCGTCTGTGCCACCGACGCGTTCGGGAAGTCGCGATCGCGGATCGCTGCGAAGGTGCTTCGTTCGCCGGCGGTGAGATCCACGGTTGTCTGACGCGAGCTGTATTTGACGACAGTTCCCCCTGAACCCGTGACGCGTTCCTGCGGATTGGGTGTGCTGCAAGCCGCGAGCGATAGCAGAAGCGAAGCGACCACGCCGCGCATCGTGCAGCAAGCGGTTATCTGAAGACGGTGGGATAAGCGGGTTCCGGCGCGATATGTCATGCTGAAGGCGTACTATTCGCTAGTGAGGGCAAGCGCTATCCTAGTTAGCGCACAATGCTTTCTTCAATTGAAAGATTTTGCAGGAACTGCAAGAAATTCTTGGATATGAAAGGACCTCATGCGCCGTCTACCGCCGCTGAATGCTCTGCGCAGTTTCGAAGCCGCCGGGCGTCTGAAGAGCCTCACCAAAGCCGCCGATGAACTTTGCGTGACGCACAGCGCCATCACTCAGCAGATCCGCGTGCTGGAGGAGTATCTCGGCCAGAAGCTCTTCGAACGCAAGGGCCGCGCGCTGGAGATGACGCCTCGCGCGCGGCATTACCTCATCGACGTTGCCAGTTGCCTCACCCGGCTCACTGAAGCCACGGCACAAATGTGCGATGACAGCGTGACCCGCAAGATCCAGATCAACACGTCGGCGTCGTTCGCGCATGGCTGGCTGATTCCGCGCCTGGCGGATTTTCATGCGCAACACGCCGGTATCGATGTACAGATAGTGACTACGCCGGACATGGGCGTGGAAGAAATGGATGAATCCCACGATGCGATCATCCGACGTAATCATCCTGATCTACGGCGTTCCGGATTCGTGTCGCGGCGTTTGCTCGCGAACAGGGCGGTGCCGGTGTGTGCTCCCGACCTGCGTGACCGGTCGCAACTGCGCGAGCCGGCAGACCTGGCCAATGCGCGATTACTCCACTACTCAGGTATCCCCGACGCTTGGCAATGGTGGTTCCATAACGCGGGTGTGCCCGTCGGTGAAACGCTGCACGGGCCTTACTTCGAACAGTTCTCCTTGCTGCTTCAGGCGGCTGCAAGCGGTTTGGGCATTGGTCTTGCGCCACATGCCGTGGTCCGGGCCGATATCGAGAGTGGCCGGCTTGTCGCGCTTTTCCCCGAGGTCGTGCTGGAAGGTCCACCGTTTCATTGCCTGTATCGGGATGCGCCGGACAATCGGGAACTCACCGTCTTTCTCGATTGGTTGTTCGCCGTGGCTTAACCCCACCGCCGGAGGAAGTTACCTTTGATGAATGAAATAGTTAGAGCGCAGATGATGTCCATCACACCTGATCAAACTCCTCCAGTCATTTTGGTCGCGGCTCATCAAAGCGACTTGGACAATCTTGTGGCTATTCGAATTGAGGCCATGCGCGAAAGTCTGGAACGTATTGGACGATTTGATCCCGTGCGCGCACGTGAGCGCTTTCTCAACGGTTTTGAAGCCCGCAACACACGCCACATTGAGATGTCCGGTGAGCGGATTGGTTTTATTGTGGTCAAGCATCACCTGAAAGAACTACTGCTCGATCACTTGTATGTGAGACCGAATGCCCAAGGGTCAGGTGTAGGTTCTGCTGTTCTCACCCAGATTTTCAAAGAGGCGGATGCGGCTGCGCTCCCTATCAGGGTTGGAACCCTCAAAGAAAGCGCGTCGAATCGGTTTTACATCCGTCATGGCTTCCAATTCGTCGAAAGCGGTGAGTTCGACAATTACTATATTCGTCCGAGCATTCCTGCGACTAACTAAGCTGATCCACTGGGCTCATTCAGGTCAACTGCGCCGAACTTTAAGGACATGGAATGCTGCACATACTGGGTAAAGCATCGTCGATCAATGTACGAAAGGTACTCTGGGCATGCGCCGAGCTCGAAATACCCTTCGAGCGGGAGGATTGGGGTTCTGGCTTCAAGTCGACGCACTCTCCAGAGTTCATTTCGCTGAATCCCAATGCAATGGTTCCGGTGATCAAGGACGACGACTTCGTGCTATGGGAGTCCAATGCGATCATTCGCTACTTGGCGTCTCGCTACAACGGCATTCATCTTTACCCAGTTCAACCCAGAGCAAGAGCACGGGTCGACCAATGGATAGATTGGCAAGCATCGGACCTCAACAAATCGTGGACTTATGCCTTTATGTCATTGGTCAGGCACTCGCCCGAGCATCAAGACAGCAAGGCATTGGCGGTCGCTTGCAATCAGTGGTCCAGGCATATGGAGATCCTGAATCGACAGCTCGAATCAACAGGGGCTTACGTCAGCGGCGACGAGTTTTCTCTGGCTGACATACCCATTGGCTTGTCTGTAAATCGGTGGTTTGAAACACCGCTCGATCATCCAGACTTACCAGCCGTGAGTGCCTATTACGAACGGTTAAGTCATCGACCTGGCTACCTGCTCCACGGAAGAAACGGGACGCCATGACAGAGCGTCAACTGCCGCAGCACTGCTCCTCGATCGACCTGGCAAGGCTCAATCCGGATCAGCCATGGACCCCAGCCGCTGACGCATGCCCGCGCTGGCGGCTGGCCCGGCCTGCACGCTGCACTGGTCCAAGGGCACTAGATGGCCATCGGCGATATCCGCCATCATCGGCCGCACCGGCCGCCCAGTCTCCCGCTCGACAATCTGCACACTTTCCCCTTCTGGCGCGTAATGGCGATTGCCCCAGGCCACAAAGGCCATGAGCACCACGCGGAAATCTTCGCCCTCGGCAGTCGGCACGTATTGGTAGCGCAGCGGGCGCTGACTGTAAGGCTGACGCTCGAGCAGACCCGCCTCCACCAGCGAGTTCAAGCGTCTGGTGAGCATGTTCGGGGCAATATCCAGGCTGCGGGAAAACTCCTCAAAGCGTCTCAGGCCATGCAGTGCATCGCGCATGATCAAAATGCTCCACCACTCGCCAACCCTTTCCAGACTGCGGGCTATCGGGCATTCGGCATGGATGAGGGTCTTGCGCTGCATGGCAGTTCCTTACGGGGGTTCAAACATTTGTTGGTCTAACATGTTACTTTCATAATGATAGTAACGTCCATATGTCGCTATCCCCCCGTAAACAGAAGGAGCGGAACCATCATGAACAAACGTATCGTCGTCACAGGCATGGGCGCACTGACTCCACTTGGTTGCGGAGTCGAGCAGATATGGCAACGCCTTCTGGCCGGGCAGTCGGGGATCCGCCAGTTGCCGCCGGAGCTAATCGGCGATCTGTCGATCAGCATCGGCGGCCAAGTCCCCGACCGCAACCAAGACCCTGAGGCCGGCTTCGATCCAGATCTACTGCTGGCACCAAAAGACCAACGCAAGATGGACCGCTTCATTCTGTTCGCCCTGGCAGCGGCCCATGAAGCGTTGACACAGGCCGGCTGGGCGCCCCAAACCCCAGAAGCGCAGGAGCGCACCGCCACCATCATCGCTTCGGGCGTGGGCGGATTTCCGGCGATAGCCGAAGCTGTGCGGACTACTGACAGCAAGGGGCCGCGGCGCTTGTCACCCTTCACCATTCCGTCATTTCTTAGCAATATGGCCGCCGGTCATGTCTCAATCAGACATGGTTTCAAGGGGCCGCTGGGGGCTCCAGTGACGGCGTGTGCGGCGGGTGTCCAGGCCATCGGCGACGCTGCGCGGATGATTCGCGCGGGGGAAATTGACGTAGCGCTCTGTGGCGGGGCGGAAGCGGCCATTCACCGGGTCAGCCTGGCTGGCTTCGCTGCCGCACGCGCCCTGTCGAGCGATTACAACGACACCCCGGAGCGCGCCTCGCGCCCCTTCGATCAGGCCCGCGACGGTTTCGTCATGGGCGAAGGCGCCGGCCTGCTGGTCATCGAAGAGTTGCAACACGCCTTGGCGCGCGGCGCCAGGCCCATCGCCGAACTGGTGGGTTATGGCACCAGCGCCGACGCATACCATATGACCTCCGGGCCGGAAGATGGCGACGGCGCCCGCCGGGCCATGCAACAGGCGCTGCGCCAGGCCGGCGTGGAGGCATCCCAGGTTCAGCACCTGAATGCCCACGCCACTTCGACCCCGGTGGGCGATAAAGGCGAGCTGGCGGCAATCAAAGCCCTGTTCGGCACAGACAGCGGCCTTGCGATCAGTTCGACCAAATCCGCCACTGGCCACCTGTTGGGTGCCGCGGGGGGGATCGAGGCGATCTTCACCATACTTGCGCTGCGCGATCAGGTGGCCCCGGCGACACTCAATCTGGAAACCCCGGATACCGCCGCCGAAGGCCTTAACCTGATTCGCGGCCGGGCCCAACACCTGCCCATGGAATATGCGCTGTCCAATGGCTTCGGTTTCGGCGGGGTCAACGCCAGCGTGCTGTTCCGGCGCTGGATTTAAGACTGGGTATTGAGTCCGGCTTCAGTGCCGTTGGCTGTACGAACCCAAGAAACAACAAAGCCCAGCACTAGACTGGGCTTTTTCACATCAGGCTGGGTCGGTAAACCAGCGTGGCTATCCTGAATGACTGCTATCGGCTGTGGATTCAACCGGTCATTGCCATCAGCTCTCCGATGGGAGTGGTAACCCCCCCTAAGCTGACCATTGCGCCAGAGCACAAACGTAAAGCTGTTGGCTCCTTCACCCGCCTGCCGGGCAGTTCGCTTTCGTGAAGCTCAACACCTCGAGTTCCGATTCTGCGAAACCCCAGGCTTTAATAGTAAGTTTCCCGACAAGCGTGTCGTCGCAGATCAAAATATCACTCGGCTGGTTGCCGTCGTCGAAACTGCAGACCGCACCGATGTACGTAGGAGAAGTTGACACCGCAGCTTCCCGCTACTTGTGAGCCGCATCTTATAACGGCTGGCTGGCCATAGACTGAAGGGAGGAGACACCGAACGTCTCCAGGCAGTGAAGCCAACCGGTTGAATCCACAGTCGAAAGCAACCCTTCATGACCGGCTACTCTCTGCCAAAAGCCGACCTGATCCAACGTGACATGAAAATCCGGAGAAACGTTGTGTTGGTAACCATTGACTTCCAAAAAAAGCATTGATTATCTAAGTTAGCCTGATAAGACTCGGCAAGCAGAAACTCAAAACCAGGATCGTTTAAGCGAGGAGATGCGACCCAATGAAAACATTCAGAGTTCGCATGCTAGAAAATACTGATACTGAAGCGCTGCTGGCATTCGAAACCCATAACCGTGAATGGTTCGAATCTCACATTGATGCGCGCGACCCTTCCTTCTACTCATTGCAGGGGGTTGCCGCTCATATTGAGAGCTATTTGTCCGGTTTTGCCATCGGGACCTGGCACCCATTTGTTATCGAAGATGCCAGTGAGGGAATAGTGGGTCGAGCAAATTTGAAAAACATCAACTCACCGACGGGTTCCGCAGAAGTAGGCTATCGGATTGATCAACGCTTTTGCGGGCAGGGACTGGCAACACTGGCACTGAAGCATCTCATCCAAGAGGCACAGATGCACTGGAATCTTACGCAACTGCTTGCCCATGTATACAAGGATAATATTGGCTCAAGAAAAGTACTTAATCGGTGCGGATTCTTAGTTGAACATAAATCCTGGATAGACAAAACGAAGGACGAATGTCAATTCATCCTTTCGATCTAGAAAAATGTTTCGATCGAGCAAGCCAACTGGTCGACAAAACCCGCTTACAGGGCGGGTATCAAGGTCGGCGAGGTGGTCAACTTCTCTATCAGCGAGGCGACGTCCTTCGCACCAAAACACCGGAATTTAACGCTGCCAGCGTCGGTATCCAGACGGACGATTTTCGTGATAAACCCACCTTCAACGCTGACCTTCCGGACCAATGCCAGTGGGAGTTCAATATCCAGGGTTCCATCCTGAACGAGGCGGTTCAGGGCATTGGCGCTCAAGCGGACCACATGTTGGGTAACCACAAGCCCCCCACCAACCCACAGCCCTCCGTATGCTTTCTTGAAGACCTCCAGAACGTCGGCCAACGCATCCACATCGCCACTCTCGGCTACGGTGTATAAATCGCTCACGGTGCTGTAATCCACCTCGGCATCGGTCACCAGAAAATTGACCAGCTTCCACTTCAAAACCTTTTCGACCATCCCGGCATCTCCATAATTTGTGTAGCAGTCCAAACATTCAGACACCTGTTTTGCCCGGGCTCAAGCCAGCAGCTCGGTGATCCACCGGGCCTGCCGGGCGATGTCCTGCACCTTCTCCTCGGGCACGGCCTGCTGCGCCCTGGCGAAGTGGGTCAGGGTCTGTTGCTTGTGGCGCAGCATGCGCTGCCACTTGACCAGGAACGCCGGGCTGCGTGCCTGCATCTGCAGCGGGCCGAAGTACAGCTCCTCGGCGGTGTACATCACCGGCCCGGCGCGCTCGGCGACGATGATTTCGTAGTCGAAGCGGTTTTCCCGCAGCACTTCCTCGCAGAGGATGCGGTAGCCATTTTCCATCAGCCATTGGCGCAGTGGCTGCTCGCCGCCGTTGGGCTGCAGGATCAGGCGCTCCTGACCGCTCAGGCGCGCCTTGCCGCTGTCGAGGATGTCGCGGATCGTCTCGCCGCCCATGCCGCAGATGCTGATCGCCGTGATCCCGTCTCCCGGCTCGATCGCCGCCAGGCCATTGGCCAGGCGCACGGTGATCCGCTGGTCCAGGCCGCTCTCGCGCACGGTGCGTTCGGCCGAGCGGAACGGCGTCAATGCCACCTCGCCGGCCACCGCCGCCGCGATGGCGCCACGGCGCATCAACGCCACCGGCAGGTAGCCGTGATCCGAGCCGATATCGGCCAGGTGCGCACCTGCCGGCACATGCGCCGCCACGCGCTCCAGGCGTATGGATAATGTCTGTTCGTTCACTAAAGCCCCTTTCGAATGACTGGTTTTGGCTGTGGATTCAACCGGTCGATGCAACACAAAAACACCGCATGAAGCCAGAGGCTTGCGCCTGCCATCACAAAGGAAGCGGTCTGTCCTGGACGACCCGTTTCATGACAAGGGTTGAGGTCAGCCGTTGCACGTTGGGTAACGTTGAAAGGCTCTCATCGTAAAGCCTCTGGAAGGCCGGCAGATCCTGGGTGATCACGTGCAGCAGGTAGTCCGGCTCTCCAAACAAACGCTGGGCATCGACTACCTGAGGTATTTCGATGAGCGCCGTCTCGAAAGCTTCGACAGCTTGCCTGTCCCCTTCTCGAAGCGTGGCAAACACCATGGCAGAAAAGTTCAAGCCGAGTGCTCCGGGATCCAGCTGTGCACGATAGCCCAGCAACACACCAGACTCCTCCAATGCCCGCACTCGCCGATGGCAGGGGGAAAGGCTCAGGCCCACGCGCTCAGCAAGTTCGGTGACCGAAAGACGACCATCCTTTTGCAGCTCAGAAAGAATCTTTCGATCAATTCTGTCCATAAAGAAGAATCTCCCAATCTGATGCATCATGATGATTATCTTTGAAAGTAAATTCTAACAAGATTTCATTATTCTTCCTTCAATCATTAATTGCCGCCCTCCGCTCAAAACCGATGCAGGGGCGGCCTTTGATTCAAGGAGCGGGTAGCACCATGACCTTCAGTGTTGTCGTTGCATTCTGGGCAGTGTCGATTCTGTTCATCATCACGCCCGGAGCAGATTGGGCCTACGCGATATCTGCGGGCTTGAAGCATCGAGTCGTCATACCCGCCGTGGGCGGACTGTTATCCGGCCATTTGATTGCCACAATGATTGTTGCCGGTGGTGTTGGCACGCTGGTCGCCAACCACCCTGTGGCCTTGTCGGTGCTTACAGTTGCCGGGGCGGGTTATCTGCTGTGGTTGGGCGCCAACATGCTTGCCCGCCCTTGCGCACCCCACGCGGATGAGATTCAGACATCAGGCTCATGGAAGCGCTGGGCGCTCAAGGGGCTTTGCGTGAGCGGGCTGAATCCGAAAGTGTTCCTGCTGTTCCTGGCACTCTTGCCTCAATTTGCCGACACCACCGCTCCCTGGCCCGTGCCGATGCAGATGATTGCGCTCGGACTCGTCCACACCTTCAGTTGTGGCGTGATCTATCTCTTGGTCGGATTTGGCTCACAAGTCGTTCTTCGGGCACGCCCTGCCGCTGCTCACTTAGTCAGCCGTTTCTCCGGAGTGGCCATGATCATCATCGCGCTAGTGCTGCTCATTGAGCAGATGCGTGGTTAATCCAAACTTTCAGCGAGACGTCCCGATAAGCGACCAACCTTCACCCTATGACAGTGCCCCTCACGCTCGACAGGCGACACGCATTCGGATCCCCCATCTCAAACAGATGCTTCCCGAGGGGGATCCAACCAACAGGGCTGCAGGATCCATGAGTTGATTGTTTGGACTTGGTGGCGGATGTTTGCGCGCCATCAGTGCCCTCTGTCATAGGTTGCGGCACAACGCCGCAGGCATTATTGACGCGTTGTACTCGCGACCATTGTTTGCCACCCTTGGCGCCGACGAAGGACGAACGTCGTGGACGAACGTCGCGGACGAACGTCGCAGTATCGGGCACCTGGATTGAAGTGCTCCCAAGGCAATACCCGTATTTCGATTTTGCCATTTCGGCCTAATAATAATTAGCGACGTTCCTTTCGTGTCCATGTCCCGGGTTCCCCACTCATTGCGTCAGCTTGCCATGTGCCTGGCCATGCTTGCAGCGTTGCTGCCGAGCGTGATGCTGTGGCTGCCGGCTGCACATGGGCAGCCGATGGAGATGGGCGAACATTGCAACATGGCTGGACACGTCCATGCCCCAGCTAGCGGCAACCCTGCCGCGCCGGACCAGTATCACGAATGCCATTGCCTGCTGTGCGTCGTGCATGCGGTAGACATCGGTTTGCCGCCCAGCATCGTTCAGTGGCAGCTATCCGGTCGGACAGACGTAGTCCTTGCGCAAACAAACTATGAACCCTACGTCAGCGCAGTCTGGCTGATCTCAGAGCCGCGCGGCCCACCTGCTTTTTCCTGATTTCTTTTGCGATGACAAACCCTCCCCTGCCTTCTTGGGAGGTTTGCCCCTATGCGTTGCAACTTAATCAAGGAATGCCATCTCCATGGTCATGCCATCACGCCGCCTTACCCGGCGTAGCGTTTTGCCGTTCGCGGCGTTGTCTCTCACCGCATTATTCCCACACCTTGCCTTGGCTTGTGCCAGTTGCGGCTGCACCCTGAGCTCCGATTGGGACAACCTCGGTATCAGCAATTCGGCTGGACTGAAGCTGGATCTGCGCTACGACTACCTGAATCAGAACCAGTTGCGCAGCGGTACCAATACCATTTCCCCAAGCGCCGCGAGCCAAGTCTCCAACAACGGCAATCCGCAGGAAGTGGAGAAGTACACGCGCAATGATTATCTGACACTGGGCCTGGATTACAGCTTCAATTCGAGTTGGGGCGTGGATCTGCAAGTGCCTTATATCTTTCGAAGCCACAGCACGCTGGGCACCGCATCGGACGGCACCACGCCGGGTGATGGCGGCGGTCAATACGACTCCAAGACCTCCAGCCTGGGGGACGTCAAGGTTATCGGCCGCTACCAGGGGTTTACGCCGCAACATAATTTGGGCGTGATGTTTGGCTTGAAACTGCCCACCGGCGCCCATGACGACACCGCTGTGTCGAGCGATCCCACCTCCCCTGACCCGGTGGTCATTGATCGCGGTCTGCAACCTGGCACCGGGACCACCGATGGCATCCTGGGTGTCTACTACATGGATACGCTCAACAAGAACTGGGACTACTTCAGCCAGGCGATGGTGCAGAAAGCGCTGAATTCCAGCGATCACTATCGCCCTGGCGATGGCGTCAATCTGAATGTGGGCCTGCGTTACATGGGCAACGCCTACGTCATGCCGCAAATTCAGCTGAACGTGCGACACGTCGAGCACGATGACGGCGCCAATGCCGACACCATCAGTACCGGCGGAACGCTGGCCTACCTCAGCCCAGGTGTGACAGTGCCGGTCAGCAAAAAGACCTCGCTGTACAGCTTCGTGCAATTGCCGGTGTACCAGAACGTCAATGGTGTGCAGCTTGCTCCGCGCTATACCGCAACCATAGGGGCTCGCTACGCGTTCTAGTTCACTGACTGATGATATCGGGCGTCGGTGACACTCACCGACGCCTTGTCGCGGTATTTTGATGATCGGAAACCGAGGGAAAGCTGATGTCAGCAAAAAGACTACTGCCATTGTTTGCGTTCTGTTGCAGCCTGGTTTGTCTGCCCGCCTGGGCGATTGATGTAGGCGAGCATGCTCCGAACCTGACGGCACAAACGCTGAATGGCGAAGCATTTGATTTACAGAAACAGGCTGGCCAAGTGGTGATCGTGAATTTCTGGGCCTCGTGGTGCGAGCCGTGTCGTGAAGAAATGCCCGCCATGGAAACCTATTACCAGCAACACAAAGGCGAAGGACTGAAGATTATTGCGATCAGCATGGATGAACCGGAAGACGACGCCATGGTGCACAAGGTCATGACCCACTACAGCTATCCCGCAGCGTTCCAGCGTGATGCCGACTTCAAGGGGTTTGGCCGAATCTGGCGCATGCCAATGACTTACGTCATCGACCGGCAAGGTGTGGTGCGCAAGGATGGCAGCGTGGGCGAGCCGAAAATCGATCTGCCTTTACTGGATAAACTCGTGACACCGTTACTGACAGCGCATTAAGTCTGCGCTCAGGAGGTCAGAAACACAGGCCCATGTAGTAGCGGCCCGAGGGCGCCGGCCCGATAGCGCCGGAGCCCCTTGTCAGCCATCAGGATGACCGTATAGAGGTGTTGTTCACCATAGTTGGTAAAGCCGTTCCCGCTAGCTTTTGACTGAAAAGGGGGAACATTTATATTCCAGGACCTGAATGGATACACCAAGCGGACTTCAAGGTGTCGGGGATAGACTCCTCACATCCAGGCTCCCCAGGCTCGACGCCAGTTGAATGCGTGCATTCTGCCATCCGGCCAGCGCGCTGATCTGTTGTTGCTGTGCGTTCGCCAATGCCGTCTGGGTCGTGATGACCTCAAGGATACCGGTCACGCCCTTCGCATAGCGCGCCTGCGCGGCATCGAACGCCTGATAAGGAAAAAGCAGGAAAAAGGGGACAGACCACGCTTTTTCGAGCTCTCTACAACTGGAACAGTCCAGTTCGGTTGAGCTAGTTAAACGTGGCCTGCCCCCTATTCACTGTTTCTCCTTAGTTAAAAATGGAGAACACTTGACATGCCTGTGCTACATACTCAAAAAGCGTAACCGACCCCAATCTTTAAAGTCGTGTCATTGGTCTGACTGTCTGGCATCCATGACAGACCTCCGTTTGACGTTCTGTGCGTAGCACTGTCGCCATATTTAAAGGACGTGTAATCGACACCCACATTTCCATGAAAGTTTTTCGTGAATGCATAATCAGTAGACAAGCCGGCTTTATAGAGATTGGAATCTCCGAGCGAACCAGAAAAGCCACGAGGGCCACTCAAATCAACGTCTGCTGCGAACGTGCGTCCAACCAAGGCATTGGCGCCAAACACCAAACGGGAAATTGGCGAGTATTGGACAAGCGCGCCGGCGCCATACCAGCTGTGGGTATAGGTAGTGCTTGTAACGCCGTAGCTGCTCTGCCGTTCATGATGGCCAAGTTCACCGTAAGGGGTGATCATGAACGCCCCGTCAACGGCAAAACCTTTTCCCCACCGCAGACTGTAGTCAGAAATGGTTTCGCCAGGCTGTCCAACCGCAGAACCGAAACTTCCGCCTGGCCGGAGTACGCCCTTAGATCTGATATGGCCGTCGTTCTTGCTGTACTGGAATTGAAGATAGTCGTTATCCAGCAACACGTCATTCATCATGGAAAAAGATAATGCAAAACCGGGGACATTGCCGGTTTCCGTATAAAACTTTCCGGCACGGGAGCCTAATCTCCCATCGTTGGTTTCCTTATAGTCGACTTTCGTGGAAATGGCCTGGACTTCAAGCTGATTATTCGAGGCTTTTATATCGTCTGTTCCGGCGAATGCCGTTGTGCACAAAGCTGCAGCGACTGCAAAAACTGCCATCTCATTAATTTTCAATCTATTTCCCTTAATTTAAAAATTACAACAATCAACCGGTCGCCAGCTGCGATGAAGACCGCGCTTGGCTAGAATTTTCATATGTTTTTCAGACTACTCGTCACCGCTCCCTCAACGCCTCACTCTGATACCTCAACAATGGCGTCAACAAATACTCAATAATCCGTCGCTGCTCGGTCTTGATCTCTACCGAACTCGACATGCCCGATTCCAACTGAATACTCTTGCCATCGGCCACAATCACATGCGTACCGAGTGGTATCAACGCTTCGAACACCGAGATAGTAATCAACCCGAAGACCAATACATCCAGGGTCGACATTGACTTGTGCACCAGCACTTTATCAATCACGACCTGCATGAATAAGGGCGAGACCAGGCCAAATAATTGCAGGAAAAACGAACCGGCCAACACTTCCAGAAATTGCTTGCGGTATTTGACAATCGACGGAATGAACCACGACATATCAAATTTGCCGCCGCCTTGAGCCAGGATGGCGCGCGAGGTAATCAGGATTAAACGACCGGACCAGATCTGTTCGAACTCGGCCAAGGTGATTTGAAAGGTGCGCTGTTGCACTTCATCGTGCAGCAAGACGTTGTCGTTCGCACACTTTGCCACGACCAGAAAGCGCCCATCCCGAAGTTCGGCGATAGCGGGGAGCGGCGTCTGGGCAATGCGGCTGATCTGGCTCGTGGTCGAACGGGCCTTGAGCGCGACCTGCCGTGCCAGACGCACCAGTGTCAATGCATCGATAGGCCGCGACAGCCCTGACATGTGTTTGAGGCGTTCGGCGCTGACGGCGACACCCGAGAGCTGGGCAATGACAACGAGTGATGCAATGCCGCTGTCTTCACTTCCACTGTGTTTTAACGTTTCGGGCGAAACGCTGGTCCTTGAATTACGGTCAGGCATGTCAACTCAACGGCATTAACGAAAGATGAAAGCACGTCGGGCCTCTATCAAGCGCGCCGAACCAACCATGAGCAGACAACTACATTCAAAAAGCGCTGCCGCTAAAATCGCGACTTATCAGCCATTCAAAACTTGATATTTAGCCAAGATAGATATCAAAGAGCCATTAAAGGCTAGCACCTATCACCTCCACCCAAAAGCGTTGTTTTCCGGCCCGAAAAGCTTACTTTCAGCCAGTACGGCCAATAATGTCAGTACCCGCATTTGTATCGAAAATGAAATAACACAGTGACAAGGCGCACCTGTGGCGGCCCTGCAGGCTCAACAAATAAAAACAATCGGTGCTCATTGAGCTCGGTTTCAATCGCGCCATTGGGTAACAGCAACTGTACAATTGCCGTATCAGCATCTATCCAACGCACCAATAAAAGCATTTCTCAGGCCGGAAAAACGTCAGTCTCTCTCCGTTCCAAACCCGCTAACTTAAACTCCGTTCAGCGTTTGTTCAGCATAATCAACAAGACTATCCGCAGATGATGTGAATGGACAATGGGCAGTGCTTGAGCGAACGCGCAGTGTAAAAAGCAGCTATCGGCCACTGCACTGCCGCTCGGGAGGATCCGCTTTGCGGGGTGCCAAAGACTGCTTTAATGATTCAACTTCAGCCCTTGCCGTTCAGTGCCGACAGGGCAATCCGGATGATTCAAAAGGAGCGCACAGATGGACCGTCTCACTGCGAAAGATTTTGCCCCTGAACTGCTGGAGCTCTACGACTACTACGCCCATGGCAAGATCAACAGGCGAGAGTTTCTGGATCGTGCGGCGTTGTTCACGTTAGGCGGTTTGACGGCCAGCGCACTCCTCGCTGCCCTGAGTCCGAATTATGCGCTCGCCGAGCAAGTGGAGTTTACCGACCCGGACATCATCGCCGAGTACATCACCTATCCCTCACCCAAGGGACACGGGCAAGTCCGTGGCTATCGGGTGCGTCCGGCGAAAGCTACCGGCAAGGTGCCGGCGGTGGTGGTCGTGCATGAAAATCGTGGGCTCAACCCTTACATCGAGGATGTCGCACGGCGGCTGGCCAAGGCGGGATTCATCGCCCTGGCTCCCGATGGCCTGACGTCGGTCGGAGGCTATCCCGGCAACGATGAAAAAGGTCAGGAGCTACAGCAGACCGTCGATCCTGAAAAACTCATGAATGACTTTTTCACCGCCATTGAGTGGCTGATGAAGCATGACTCGACCACTGGAAAAGTCGGCATTATCGGGTTCTGTTATGGCGGTGGCGTCGCCAATGCGGCGGCCGTGGCCTATCCAGAGTTGGGTGCTGCAGTGTCGTTTTATGGCCGTCAGCCAAAGGCTGAAGAGGTCAGCCGGATTCAGGCGCCTCTGCAGCTCCACTACGCCGAACTGGATACGCGCATCAATGAAGGGTGGCCCGCCTATGAGCAGGCATTGAAAGCTGCTGGCAAGACTTATGAAGCCTACATCTACCCTGGGGTTAACCATGGTTTCCATAACGACTCCACGCCTCGATACGATGAAGCCGCTGCCAGGCTTGCATGGAGCAGGACGCTGGATTGGTTCCGGCGGTACCTGGCTTAGTGTTGAAAACGCCACACAAAACGAGAACATGCGCACGGAGCGGCACCGAGCAGAAACATCTCTACCGCTCGGTCGATGACCTCATTCATGAGACGGCTCTCGGCTGCAGCCATTTCCCGAACAAGCGGGTCACCCGCGGCATGAACACATAGACCACCAGCAGCACGATGCTTGCCGTGATCAGCACATTGCCTTGCACGTAGCCACCCAGCCAGGGCATCCAGCCAAACAGCGGCTTGAACAGCATCGGCACCAGAAAGCTCAGGGGCAGGATGACCAGGAAGGTCACGCAGGCCTGCTTCCAGCGTGGTGGGGGCGACGCAGCCGCATCGATCGGGGTAAACCAGAACTCACGGTCGGCATTGACCTCGGTCTGGTCGCCATCGGCGAGCAATGGCTGCGCCTCTTCCACCAGCGTGCGGCGATCCTCGGAGTCGAGCCAGTACTGCAATTGTTCGGTCGTGGCGAAGCGCAGCACACTGGTGAACTGGGCCAGCCCCTGGCTTTGTCCGCGCACAACATCAATGCCCAGATGCCCAGGGTAGGTACGCGCCTTGGCGATGGTGCGACGCAACCAGTTTTCATACGCCTCGTCCCCGCCCTTCTTGACGCGGTGGCGCACCAGCAGCGTGACCACGCCTTCCGACAGTTCGATGTTCATGACTGACTCTCCCGACCGTGTGGGTTTCTATAGTGGTTTGAACAATGGATGGCGACGCGCCAAACGTACGCCCAAGGCGAGTCGGCCTGCACCGCCGATCAACAGCGCGCCAAATACAATCACCAGCAACCAGGCAAACTGCCCTTCGCCCAGGCTCCACTCCGGGTGCACCAGCACCAGTGAGACCAGCAGCAGGAAAAGGATCGGCAAACTGGCCAGTCGGGTGAACAGCCCAAGCGCAATCAGCACTGGGCAAAGCACTTCGGCGAATATCGCCAGCATCAACGTCAGCTGCGCCCCGAGCCCGAAGGGGTCTTCGATCAGGCCCAGTTCATGCTGAAAGTTCAGCAGTTTGGGCAGGCCATGGACGCAGAGCAGCAAAGCTGCGCCGGTGATCCGCAGCCAGAGCAAGGCCCAATCGGCCGGTGTGTTACTGGAATACGTGGGAACGGAGTTCATGGTCTGACTCTCTGGAAAATCCGTGGTGTGGATGCCCCTGTCACGATAGCCCCTGGCAATGACGGCGCAGCGAACTGCGCCGTTGTGCAGCGGTATTTTCTCGCGACTCACTTGACCTGACGTTGCGGCGCCTTGTGCACCATGGTGTAGGCGTAATCCACGCCCATGCCGTAGGCGCCGCTGTGTTCCAGCACCAGACCCATGACGGCGTCGTAAGTCGCTTTGTGCGCCCAGTCACGCTGGTATTCGAGCAACACTTGCTGCCAGGTCACCGGCACCGCACCGGCCTGGATCATCCGCTGCACCGACATGTCGTGCGCTTCTTTGCTCGTGCCGCCCGATGCGTCGGTGACGATGTACACCTCGTAGCCCTCGGCCAGCGCTTCCAGTGCCGGGAAGTTCAAGCACACTTCAGTCCACAGTGCCGCCATGATCAGTTTCTTGCGGCCGGTGGCCTTCACCGCTTCCACCAGTTTTTTATCTTCCCAGGAGTTCATCGAGGTGCGCTCGATCGGCTGGTGATCCGGAAACACGCTGAGCAGTTCCGGCCAGATG
>NZ_JANLNW010000019.1 GCF_025465945.1 Pseudomonas sp. 6D_7.1_Bac1
CGAAGTTTTTACGCGGTTTGTTCGGCTTTCTCTTCCTGGGCCAGACACGCCGCAGCGGTGAACAGCACGTCGGTGGAGGAGTTCAGCGCGGTTTCTGCCGAGTCCTGCAGCACACCGATGATGAAACCGACGGCCACCACTTGCATGGCGATCTCGCTCGGTATGCCGAACAGGCTGCACGCCAGCGGAATCAACAGCAGCGAACCACCGGCCACGCCCGATGCGCCGCAGGCGCAGACTGCCGCTACCACGCTGAGCAGCACGGCGGTCGGGATGTCCACGGCAATCCCCAAGGTGTGCACGGCCGCCAGAGTCAGCACGGTAATGGTGATCGCCGCACCGGCCATGTTGATGGTCGCGCCCAGCGGGATCGATACCGAGTAGGTGTCTTCATGCAGGCCCAAGCGCTTGCTCAGTTCCAGATTGACCGGAATGTTCGCCGCCGAACTGCGGGTGAAAAACGCGGTGATTCCGCTTTCCCGCAAGCAGGTCAGCGCCAGCGGGTAAGGGTTGCGACGCAGCTTCCAGAACACGATAGCCGGGTTCATCACCAACGCCACGAACAGCATGCAGCCCAGCAGCACCGCCAGCAGGTGCAGGTAGCCGATCAGCGCGCCGAAGCCTGAGGTGGCCAGTGTGGAAGCGACCAGGCCGAAGATCCCCAGTGGAGCAAAACGAATCACCAGGCGCACGATCATGGTGACGCCGTTGGACAGGTCGCCCAGCACGGTGCGGGTCGTTTCGCCGGCATGGCGGATGGCGACGCCCATGCCGATCGCCCAGGCCAGAATGCCAATGAAATTGGCATTCATCAGCGCGCTGACCGGGTTGTCGACCACACTCAGCAGCAGGCTTTGCAGGACTTCACTGATCCCGCCGGGTGCGCTGATTGCCACATCGTGGGTGACCAGCACCAAACTCGAAGGGAACAGGCTGCTGGCCACCACCGCGACCACCGCTGCGGCAAAGGTGCCCAGCAGATACAGGAACAGAATCGGCCGGATATGGGTTTCCTGGCCGTGTTTGTGGTTGGCAATCGAGGCCATCACCAGCACGAACACCAGAATCGGCGCGACGGCTTTCAGTGCCGAGACAAACACTTTGCCAATGAGCGCGGTGGACTTCGCCACGTCAGGTGCGAACAGCGCCAGGGCAATACCGGCGATCAGGCCAATAATGATTTGCGTGACCAGGCTGGTGCGTTTGAGTCTTTGCAAAAGAGAGGGCGGGGCAGCAGTCATAGCGGTATCTCTGATTTTTTAAAGTGCTGTGAGTCCAGAAACTCGGTCAGCAACAAACGGGCAGGCTGACTGAGTAAGAGCGCATTGCGTCATCGGCATCGGCGGGTGTGCAAGGTTGTTTTTTTTTGCGGGCGCGGACTTTATCACAGCGCAGGCCCGATCCTTGAGGCCTGTGACGATCTGCCACCGGGACAGGTCAGGTTCGTGCCAGCGCTGTCGGACACACTCTGTTAAGCTTCGCCATCCTCGTTTACATCCCCCTCAGTGAGCCCTTGGGCTGTCGCTGGCGTTGTCGTTTTCTGGAGTTATCCATGCTGTTGCCCATCCTGTTGTTGTCAGCGGCCGGTTTCACCGTGCTGACCACAGAATTCATCATTGTCGGTCTGTTACCGTCGATTGCTCGCGACCTCGACGTCAGCGTTTCCCAGGCGGGACTGCTGGTGACCTTGTTCGCGTTTACCGTCGCCGCTTTCGGCCCGTTTCTGACCGCGTACTTCGCGCGTTTTGAGCGTCGGCGTCTGTTTATCAGCGTGCTGATCATGTTCGGGCTGGCCAATACCCTGGCGGCCATGGCGCCGAACATCGGCGTGATGGCGGTGGCGCGGCTGATTCCAGCGCTGGGCTTGCCGGTGTTCTGGGCGCTGGCCAGTGAAACGGCAGTGGACATTGTCGGGCCGGATTACGCAGGACGGGCGATCGCCAAGATCGGTTTCGGGATCGTCTGCGCGACCGTATTCGGAATTCCCGTCGGTACGCTGATTTCCGATGCATTCGGCTGGCGCAGCGCCTTCGGGATTCTGGCGGTGATTGCCTTTGCCAAGGCGTTGCTGCTGTTTATCTATTTGCCGAAAACCAACCTGCACAACCAGCAGGTGAGCTTTCGTTCGCAGTTCAAGATTCTGCGCAGCCCGCTGATGCAAGGACACGTGCTGTTGTCGATTCTGGTTTTCTGCGGGATGTTTACCGCGTACACCTACCTGGCCGATATCCTTGAGCGTCTGGCCGGTTTCAACGGCACCGTGGTTGGCTGGTGCCTGATGGGCTTTGGCGCGGTCGGGCTGATCGGCAACTCGCTGGGCGGGCGCATGGTTGACCGCCATCCGTTGATCGCGTCGATGGTGTTTTGTGGCTTCATGATCAGCGGCATGGTGGCGCTGGTGCCGAGTATCCATTCGACGTTGGGATTGGCGGCGGCGATGGGCATCTGGGGCGTGACCCAGGCCGCATTGTTCCTGGTCAGTCACGTGCGCTTGATGAAAGCCGCCCCGCAGGCGCCGGCCTTTGCCGCGTCGCTGAACATCGCCGGGGCCAATCTGGGGATCGGCCTGGGGGCGATGGTCGGTGGGCACGTGATCGATACCCTGGGGCTCGGTAGCCTGGGGTTTGCGGCGGCCGGTTTCATCCTGGTGTCGATTGTGTTGGCGTTGTTGCTGATGAAGGTCAAACCCCCGGCCGTCTGCGCCTGAGCCCTTAAAGAGCGGTAAACAGTTCGCGTCGGGCACCTTCGGTAATCGCGACAATGCCGGGGTGCTTGACCTTGCGCTCCACCGAGATGGCGTAGAACGACTCGGTTACCGCATCGGTCTGCCCGATCAACTCGACGCCGCACTGGCGTTTCACCTCATCGGCAATCACGCTTGGGCCGATGAAAATCCCGCTGCCGGATTGGCCGAACGCCTGCATCAAGGCACTGTCATCGAACTCGCCGACAATGCGCGGCTGAATCTGCTGTTCGGCGAACCAGCGCTGCAAGCGGCTGCGCACCACGGTTTCCTGCCCGGGAATCAGCAGGGGGGCGCCGTGCAGGCAGCGTGGGAAGTCTTTGCCATAGTGTTGTGCCAATTCGCGGGTGGCGAAAAAACTGATGCCGCATTCACCTAGTTTCTGGCTGTAGCCCTTGATGTCCAGGTGTGAAGGCATCGGGCTGTCGGAGATCACCAGGTCCAGCCGCTGAATGGCCAGGTCAGCCAGCAAGCGTTCCAGTTTGTCCTCGCGACAGGTAATGCGCAGCGGTTCACTCAGTTCCATGGTCGGTGCAATGAGCCGATAGACGATGGATTTGGGCACCACGTCGGCGACCCCGACCCGAAACAGAATCTGCTGTTCATTGGGTTGCGCCCGCAGCATGGCCTCCAGTTCGCCGCCCAGCTGAAACATCTGCTCGGCGTAAGGCAGCGTCTGGCGCCCGGCCTCGGTCAGTTCAAGTTGCCGGCCGACACGTCGGAACAGTTCTATCCCGTAGGTTTGTTCGAGCAGGCTGATCTGCCCGCTGATGGTCTGCGGGGTCAGGTTCAGTTGCTCGCAAGCCCGGACAATACTGCCGGTTTTGGCCACGACCCAGAAGTAATGCAATTGCCGGTAATTGAGCATGCGAATCGCCGATTCGTAAAAACCGAAGTATAGCTGCTGAAAATACGAATTTTCCTGAAGTATTTGCCTCCTTAGAATGCCTCGCTATCGACGGGTCACCACCTTGGCCCTGTCAGTTTTATTGAGGAAAGCATGATGAAGCTCAAATCCCTGACCGCCGTCTCGCTGCTGGCCGTTTCTGCGCTGCTGCTGACCGGCTGTGACCAGGCCGAGAAAAGCGCCCAGCAATTGATGGGAAAAGCCGCCGAAACCGCCAAGCAGGCGATCGACGATACCCACAAGGCGGCAGAGCAAGCGCTGAGCGACGCCACCGGAAAGATCATCAGTAACAAGGAAAAACCAGCCGACGACAGCGAGAAAAAAGAAGGCTCGTCGCAGGAAATCTAATCCGCCTAACACCGAATCAGGACTGACCCATGGAATACCTTTTACAACTTGCTGCAAGCCCCACCGTCTGGGTCGCCCTGGCTACGCTGATCGTGATGGAAATCGTGCTTGGCATCGACAACCTGATCTTCATCTCGATCCTGACGAACAAACTGCCCGTGCAACACCGTGCCAAAGCACGTCGCATCGGTATCAGCATGGCCCTGGTTCTGCGTCTGGGCTTGCTGAGCACCATTGCGTTCATCGTGCAGCTGACTGAGCCGGTGATCGAACTGTTTAACCAGGCGTTCTCGTGGAAAGACATGATCCTGATCGCGGGTGGTCTGTTCCTGTTGTGGAAGGCGACCAGCGAAATCCATCACAGCATGGACCCGTCGCCGGAGGATCCGAAGTCGCCAACGTCTGGCGTGACATTGGGTTTTGCTGCGGCAATCGGTCAGATCCTGATGCTCGACCTGGTGTTCTCTATCGACAGCATCATCACCGCTGTCGGTATGACCGAACATTTGCCGATCATGATCATCGCGGTGCTGGTGTCGGTGCTGGTGATGTTGGTGGCGGCCGAGCCTTTGGCCAAGTTCATCAACGACAACCCGACGGTGGTGATGCTGGCTCTGGGCTTCCTGATCATGATCGGCATGACCCTGATTGCCGAAGGTTTCGGCGCCCATGTACCGAAAGGCTACATCTATGCGGCCATGGCGTTCTCCGCAACGATTGAAGGTCTGAACATGTTGTCGCGGCGGGCTCGGGAGAAGCGGATCGCTGCTGAAGCTGAAGCTTAAGAGGTAACGCGATAACTGGACGGTCGTCTGCGCTCGAAAGCGTGCAGACGGCCGTTTTGCTTTGTGGAGGGGTTAAACACGAACCGATCAGTGCGCCGTGGCGTGGTGTCGGGCAGGTTTCTCGGCGTTGGCGGGGGGCGCAGGTTGAACAGGTGCCTGATAGTGCCTGCGGGTAATGCGCAATACACCCCACAGCATCGCGGCCGCAACGGCCAGCCAGCCACCGATCAGCATCAGGATTATCATCGTCAGGCTCATCCGTGCCTCCTCTTTGTCCTGCTTCGAGCACACACTCTTTGTATGGGTCAGTCTAGTCGTTGATGTGTTGCAGACAATTGACCAATAGTCGTGGGCCACCAACCAGTTCGCTCTATCAGCCGCAGACGACTGCCGTTAAAGGCTATACCGCTGCTATGATCATGGGCGAAGCCGGGAGACCGATTACCTGGCGCCTGAACAAGTGAGTGATGATGTCGCCGGTATTTTCCCGATTCCGCTTCGCCTTGCTGGCAGCGGCCTGCGTCTTGAGCCTGGCCGGTTGTGCCGGGAGCGTGCAACCTGAAATCCAGCGTCTGCCCGAGCGTGTCGAGCTCAACGGCGTACCGTTTTACCGTGGCGAAGCCTACCAGAGTGGGCCGCAAACCCTGGCCAGCATGCTTTCCCAGCAAGGTATCGTGATGACTCCGGGGTTACTCGACAAGCCGTTGCATCTGCCGGGCGCCGAGGCGCAGTTGCAGCAGAACATGCAGAACCTGGCGCGTGAATACGGGATGGTCGTGTATCCGCTGGACAGCAACCTGCCGGCGTTGTTGACCCAGGTCGCGGCGGGTTACCCGGTGTTGCTGCGCTTCAGTGAGGGCTCGGCATTCTGGAAAGAACCGAGGTACGCCATTCTCGCTGGCTACAACCGTCACAAGCAGACGGTGCTGCTGCGCTCCGGAATGGACCGCCGCTTGCTGATGGACTTCAAGTCATTTGAATCTGCCTTCCAGAACGCTGGCGGTTGGGCAGTGCTGATTCAGGGGCCGACCCAAATTCCGGCCAAGGTTGACCCGCAGCGCTGGCTTAAAGCCGCTGACGACCTGGCCCGGGCTGGACAGGAACAGGCGGCAGCCAAGGCGACCAAAGCACTGGCGGCCCATTAATCGAGCCGAATAAAAACGGCGCCTTGAGGCGCCGTCATCGATAAAGGCCCCGACTCACGTCGCGGGCCTTTTTTAGTGCGCTTATTTTTCGGTCTGCGCCATGCCGCTACCTTGACGATGTTTCAGGTTTTTCTCGGCTTTGTAGTGCAGGGCAACATCCGGCACGGAAGTGCTCTTGCCGGTTTCAACCCATTGACGAATCCGTCCGGCGTCCGCGAAGTGGGTGTATTTGCCGAAGGCATCGAGAATCACCAGGGAGACAGGGCGATTGCCCATGCTGGTCACCAATACCAGGCAGTGGCCGGCCTGGTTGGTAAAGCCGGTCTTGGTCAGCTTGATGTCCCAGTTGGCTTTGTTGATCAGGTGGTCGGTGTTGTGAAAACCCAAGGAGTAGCTGGGCTTGCGGAACGTCACGGTTTTTTCCTTGGTCGTGCTCAACTGGCTCAGCATCGGGTACTTGCGTGCCGCCTGGAGCAATTTGCTCAGGTCGCGGGCTGTGGAAACGTTGTGGACCGACAGGCCGGTCGGCTCGACGTAATGGGTGCTGGTCATGCCCAGCGCCTTGGCCTTGGCGTTCATTGCGGCGATAAAGGCCGCGTAACCGCCAGGGTAGTGGTGGGCCAGGCTCGCGGCGGCGCGATTTTCCGAGGACATGAGTGCAATCTGCAGCATTTCCCGACGCGACAGTTCGCTATTGAGTTTGACTCGGGAAAACACACCTTTCATTTCCGGGGTGTCTTTGATCGACACAGAAATGTACTCGTCCATATTCTGCTTGGCGTCCAGCACGATCAGCCCGGTCATCAATTTGGTCACCGAGGCGATAGGCACGATCACGTCCGGGTTGCTGGCATAGATGACTTTGTCGGTTTGCAGATCAATCAGCATCGCACTGCCGGAAGCGATGCGCAGATGTGAGGTGTCTCGGGGCGCCGCGGTGGTTTCACGTGCGTAGACGTTTGACGTGACAAGAGGGCCTGTAAATGCAAAAAGAAGGCTCAGGATCGAAAGACGAATTTTCACGCGTGCGGACTCGCTAAGGTATGGATATGCCGTTCTGCAACGGGCTTCTCTAGATAAAACGTTACATTTTATGAGTATGCGACAGGAAAGCGCTATACGCCTGCTGTAGCGATGCTTGAAATGAAAAATATTTTAGGGTGTATCGACTCTGTAACAGTCTGATTTTCGGGCTTCACCGATGCTCGGGTAGCACGTAACGCGATTGCTTTGGCGTATGACGATGCGGCTTCGTGCGGTCAGGTGAGGGGGCTGATGACGTCGGCGGGTTATTTCGAACTGTCGTGGTGTAAGGTCTATTAATAGCGAATTTAACTTTAAAATGGATATAGATAAACGCTCTATAAAGCGCTTGTAACCATTGAAATAATTGTGGGAATGTTACATTTCAGAGGGGTGTCCGGGATTATCAATGATCACAACGGTTTGTGGTCGTCGGGAGAGCAGTTCAAAATTCTGTCGCGTGAAAGGCTAGTTATTCAGTCTTGAATACAAGGCGTTTGCATATCGGTTTGTGGTGCTTGTTGTTACTGAAGAATGGTTTCGCCAAAAATATGACGGTAATGTAGGGTTTTTTATTTTTATAGCTGGAAGGCCGTGCCTTTACTTTTAATTCGGCGGTGCTAATCTCACCCTCGCATTGAACGACAATGTTATACAGCGTCATCAGGCCCTATCACGGAAAGACTGTATACGGCCGATTGTCGCTAACGCTGTCGACTCAGTGAAATGTTGCGAGTTGGTTTTTTTGATCCAAGTGCATGGCTGGGTAGTTTGTGATCGGGCATTGAATGCCATTCATGCCTTCTGCTAAAGCCTATGGAAAGGCGTGAATGTGCGCTGTCCGGACACCTCATGCTTCCCCCCTAAGCGAGCACGCGCCCAGAGGCTGATGGTTCAAGCGGCTTGACAACGCTAAAGACAACTTACACAAAAGGAATAGTGTGATGAAATCAGTAGATGTTTTGATTGTTGTCGATGTCGAGAACGCGCTGGCATCAGGCGACCTCCAGAATAATGTGTACCTGATAGACAGTAACAAGCACTGCGGTTCGGGTAGTGAAGGTCAGGCGGAGCTCTATACGGCATGTACTGAAGGGCAATACATTAATTGGACTGTGGCGCCTGTTTCTCCTTCCAGTGATGTGCAGATAGATGGTTTTACTGGTCAGATGGTCAATGATAAAATTTGCCTTCCTAAGTTAGTGGTCGATCCATCAGGTAATTATTGGAAGGGGCAGGTCGAAGCGCAAGGTTATAAAGGGAATCTGCAGTACTCGGTGGTGCTTTCAATGGACGGGAAGCAGATGACCTTCGATCCGTTCCTGATAGTTAAGTAATGTGTGAAGAGGTGCCTTGACCTAAATGAAGTTGTTAGTGTGAATTCCTTTATTTCAAGGTGACATAAAACCAGGAACCCCGCCAATTGGCGGGGTTCTTGTTTACGCTGCAGAACAAGCCTTGACTCAGCCGTGCAGGGTTTCCGCTGCGTACAGCGTGTTTTCCAGCAGGCAGGCACGCGTCATCGGGCCGACGCCGCCGGGTACTGGAGTAATCCAGCCAGCGCGGGGCAGGGCGGTTTCGTAGATCACATCACCCACCAGCTTGCCATCTTCCTGGCGGTTGATGCCGACGTCGATAACGATGGCGCCTTCCTTGATCCATTCACCTTTAACCAGGCCTGGTTTGCCAGCGGCGACTACGACCAGATCGGCGCGACCGACGTGACCGGCCAGATCCTTGGTGAAGCGGTGGGTGACGGTCACGGTGCAGCCGGCCAGGAGCAGTTCCATGGCCATCGGGCGACCGACGATATTGGAAGCGCCGACGACCACTGCGTCCATTCCGTAAAGATCAGCACCGGTGCTTTCCAGCAAGGTCATGATGCCTTTAGGGGTGCACGGGCGCAGCAGAGGGATGCGTTGTGCCAGGCGACCGACGTTATAAGGATGGAAACCATCCACGTCTTTATCCGGACGAATGCGCTCCAGCAGTTTGGAAGCGTCCAGGTGTTCAGGCAGAGGTAGCTGCAGCAGTACGCCGTCGATGTTCGGGTCGTCATTGAGACGGTCGATCAGATCGGTCAGGGCTTGCTGGGTAGTATCGGAGGGCAGGTCATAGGCTTGGGAGAGGAAGCCGACCTCTTCACAGTCTTTACGCTTGTGCGAGACATAAACCTGAGAGGCGGGATCGCTGCCGACCAGAATCACCGCGAGGCCTGGCGTGCGCAGACCTTGCTGGCGACGCTCGGCGACACGTTTGGCGATCTGCTGGCGCAGGCTGGCGGCGATCGATTTGCCGTCGATTAGTTGTGCAGTCATTGCGCGTGATTAACCATCGAGAGGGGGAAGAAAAGAGAACGCATTCTCGCATGTCAGAACGTGAGGGCAAAGGCGCTTGGTCTGCAAATTCCCCTAAGCCCTTTAATTAAATGAATTTTTTTCAAAAAAGAGTTGACGACCTTCAGGCTCACCTATAACATTCGTCGCACTTGTCGGGCACAGCCTAGCACTGGTTAAGAAGGTCGAGCAGAATTGATGGTTGATTCGGTGAGACTGAAAGCACTTAGTTTGTAATCGTCCAAGAATACAGATTAACAAGGCGCCCGTAGCTCAGCTGGATAGAGCATCCGCCTTCTAAGCGGATGGTCGCAGGTTCGAGTCCTGCCGGGTGCGCCATTAGGCAGCTTTGGCACAAGTAACGCAACATGGCAATATGGTGGGCGTAGCTCAGTTGGTAGAGCACGGGATTGTGACTCCCGTTGTCGAGGGTTCGATCCCCTTCGTCCACCCCATATTTAGAAAGGCGCCAGATTAATAATCTGGCGCCTTTGCTTTAAAAGCTTGATACGCGGATGTGGTGGAATTGGTAGACACACTGGATTTAGGTTCCAGCGCCGCAAGGTGTGAGAGTTCGAGTCTCTCCGTCCGCACCAGTTAAGTAGCTATTTAATAGCAGAAAACGGCGCAGAACCTGAAAGGGTCTGCGCCGTTTTTGTTTCAGTCGGCCGTGGTTTCCAGTGCGGCTGCAGATTTTGTGCTGGTAGGGTGCTCGGCTCGTCGACAGCGTGTTTCTCTCGACAATGTGTTTCTCGATGATGCCCGATACGCCCGTCGGTCTCCTTGTGAGATCGGCAGCCAGGGATGCGACTGCTGGTTCCTTCCTGCTTATATATAGAAGGCAGAAGGGTTGGCGCAGAGCCCTGGCGTGATTCGCTGTATTTGCTCCCATGGCGAGGCTCGACCGCTTGTCCCCGCCGATAAATTGCCTGCTGCTTTTTTACCCGTTTTCAGTAGGGTGACTTCTTGAGTTTGACCCACTAGAATGCATGCCCTTGATTCTGGGGTCGGAAACGGCCGGCTAACGTCTGTGCAACGAGGAATATCCATGCAAGTTTCTGTTGAAAATACTTCTGCTCTTGAGCGCCGCATGAGCATCACCGTGCCAGCTGAGCGCATTGAGACTCAAGTCAACAAGCGTCTGCAGCAGACTGCCCAAAAGGCCAAAATTGCAGGCTTCCGTCCTGGCAAAGTGCCAATGAGCGTGATCCGTCAGCGTTATGAAGCTGATGCGCGTCAGGAAGCTGTAGGCGATGTAATCCAGGCTTCTTTCTACGAAGCTATTGTCGAGCAAAAGCTGAACCCGGCTGGCGCTCCTTCGGTAGAGCCTAAAGTCCTGGAGAAGGGCAAGGATCTGGAATTCGTTGCAACGTTCGAAGTGTTCCCCGAGTTCACCGTTGCCGGTTTCGAATCCATCGCTGTCGAGCGCCTGAGCGCTGACGTGGCGGACGCCGATCTGGACAAAATGCTGGACATCCTGCGCAAGCAGAACGTTCGTTTTGAAATTGCCGATCGTGCAGCTCAGAACGAAGACCAGTTGAACATCGATTTCGTTGGCAAGGTTGACGGTGAAGTGTTCGCCGGTGGTTCCGCCAAGGGCACCCAGCTGGTTCTGGGTTCCGGCCGCATGATCCCGGGCTTTGAAGAAGGCCTGGTTGGCGCCAAAGCGGGCGAAGAGCGCGTTCTGAACCTGACCTTCCCTGAGAACTATCAGAACCTGGACCTGGCTAACAAGGCCGCCGAGTTCACCGTAACCGTTAACACTGTTTCCGAGCCGAAACTGCCTGAATTGACTGAAGAATTCTTCGCTCAGTTCGGTATCAAAGAGTCTGGCATCGACGGTTTCCGTACCGAAGTTCGTAAGAACATGGAGCGCGAACTGCGTCAGGCGATCAAATCCAAGGTCAAGAATCAGGTAATGGACGGTCTGCTGGCCGCCAACCCGATCGAAGTGCCAAAGGCTCTGCTCGAAAACGAAGTGAACCGACTGCGCGTTCAGGCTGTTCAGCAGTTCGGTGGCAACATCAAGCCTGATCAGCTGCCGGCCGAGCTGTTCGAAGAACAAGCCAAGCGTCGCGTTGTGCTGGGTCTGGTGGTGGCTGAAGTGGTCAAGCAATACGACCTCAAGCCTGACGAAACCCGCGTTCGCGAGCTGATTCAGGAAATGGCTTCGGCTTATCAGGAGCCTGAGCAAGTCGTGTCCTGGTACTACAAGAACGACGAGCAGCTGAACGAAGTCCGTTCGGTTGTGCTGGAAGAGCAAGTTGTGGATACTGTTCTGCAGAAAGCTAGCGTGACCGACAAATCGGTCTCTTACGAAGAAGCGGTCAAGCCGGTAGAAGCTCCACAAGCCGACTGATTGTTTTTGCGTTAGAAGCACACACCATAAGCCAGCTTTCGAGCTGGCTTATGCGTATTCAAGACATAACTATTTGGGAGTGACTGCGAGACATGTCCCGCAATTCTTATTATCAGCAGAGCTCTGACATCCAGGCCGCAGGTGGTCTGGTCCCGATGGTTATCGAGCAGTCCGCCCGTGGCGAACGTGCCTATGACATCTACTCGCGTCTCCTCAAGGAGCGAGTGATCTTCCTTGTCGGCCCGGTAGAAGACTACATGGCCAACCTGGTCGCGGCGCAACTGCTGTTCCTTGAAGCGGAAAACCCGGACAAGGACATCCATCTTTACATCAACTCACCAGGCGGTTCGGTGACTGCGGGCATGTCGATCTACGACACCATGCAGTTCATCAAGCCTGACGTTTCCACCACCTGCATCGGTCAGGCCTGCAGCATGGGTGCTTTCCTGCTTGCCGGTGGTGCTGCGGGCAAGCGTTACTGCCTGCCGAACTCGCGCATGATGATTCACCAGCCGTTGGGCGGTTTCCAGGGTCAGGCGTCGGACATCGACATCCATGCCAAGGAAATCCTCCATATCCGTTCGCGCCTGAACTCGTTGTTGGCTCATCACACCGGTCAAAGCCTCGAGACCATTGAGCGCGACACCGAGCGTGACAACTTCATGAGCGCAGAGCGTGCGGCTGAATACGGCCTGATCGACTCCGTGATCGACAAGCGTAAAATGCCCGCCTAAGCAGCTCAAATGCAGGTGGTTGGTTTAACTGGCCACCAGCGGGCTTGAAAAAGCCCGCAATTGCCTTCATCTTGTGTTGCAAGCCTATCGGATTTGGATCGATCGAATGACTGACACCCGCAACGGCGAGGACAACGGCAAGCTGCTCTATTGCTCCTTCTGTGGCAAAAGCCAGCATGAAGTGCGCAAATTGATTGCCGGCCCCTCGGTCTTTATCTGCGACGAGTGCGTCGACCTGTGCAATGACATCATCCGCGAGGAGGTGCAGGAAGCACAGGCCGAAAGCAGTGCGCATAAATTGCCTTCGCCTAAAGAAATCAGCGGCATCCTTGATCAGTATGTGATTGGTCAGGAGCGTGCGAAAAAGGTTTTGGCCGTAGCGGTGTACAACCACTACAAGCGCCTCAACCAGCGTGACAAAAAGAATGACGATGTCGAACTCGGCAAAAGCAACATCTTGCTGATCGGCCCTACAGGCTCGGGTAAAACCCTGCTTGCTGAAACTCTGGCCCGTTTGCTGAATGTGCCTTTCACCATCGCTGACGCAACCACCCTCACCGAGGCGGGTTACGTGGGTGAAGATGTTGAAAACATCATTCAGAAGCTGTTGCAGAAGTGTGATTACGACGTAGAAAAAGCTCAAATGGGCATCGTCTACATCGATGAAATCGACAAGATTTCGCGCAAGTCTGACAACCCGTCCATTACCCGGGACGTTTCCGGTGAAGGCGTGCAGCAGGCTCTGCTCAAGTTGATCGAAGGTACGGTCGCTTCCGTTCCGCCTCAAGGTGGTCGCAAGCATCCGCAGCAGGAATTCCTTCAGGTCGACACCCGTAACATCCTGTTCATCTGCGGCGGTGCGTTCTCCGGTCTGGAAAAGGTTATTCAAAACCGTTCCACCCGTGGCGGCATTGGTTTCAACGCAGAAGTTCGCAGCAAGGAAGAAGGCAAGAAGGTGGGTGAGTCCTTGCGTGAAGTCGAGCCTGACGATCTGGTCAAGTTCGGTCTGATCCCGGAATTCGTCGGTCGTCTGCCGGTTCTTGCGACGCTGGACGAGCTCGACGAGGCTGCGCTGATGCAGATCCTCACCGAGCCGAAAAATGCTCTGACCAAACAGTATGCCAAGCTGTTCGAGATGGAAGGTGTTGACCTGGAGTTCCGGGCCGATGCACTCAAATCGGTCGCCAAGCGCGCACTGGAACGCAAAACCGGTGCTCGTGGATTGCGGTCGATCCTCGAAGGTGTGCTGCTCGACACTATGTATGAAATCCCCTCGCAGTCCGAGGTGAGCAAAGTAGTGATCGATGAAAGCGTTATAGAAGGCAAGTCCAAGCCACTGTATATCTACGAAAACAGTGAGCCGGCTGCCAAGGCAGCGCCAGACGCGTAAGCGTCGCACTGCTGGATTAAAGAAGGGGCCTTCGGGCCCCTTTGCTTTTAGCGGGTTTAAGTACCTTCTTTAAGCTTGTTTTTTTTCAAGGCAGCCCCCATCTTGGTTTCAAGCTTACTTCCATCTGTTTCCGGCCTTATGGCCGCCGTAGAGGCGAAATCATGAAGACAACCATCGAATTGCCTCTCCTGCCATTGCGTGATGTTGTGGTTTATCCGCACATGGTTATCCCGCTGTTCGTGGGGCGCGAGAAATCTATCGAAGCCCTCGAGGCCGCGATGACGGGCGACAAGCAGATCCTTCTGCTGGCTCAGAGAAACCCTGCTGACGACGATCCCGGTGAAGACGCACTTTATCGTGTAGGCACCATCGCAACGGTTCTGCAGCTGCTCAAGCTACCTGACGGCACGGTCAAAGTGCTGGTTGAAGGCGAGCAGCGTGGCGCGGTCGAGCGTTTCAGCGAAGTGGACGGTCACTGCCGTGCCGAGGTTTCGCTGATTGACGAAGTCGAGGCTCCCGAGCGCGAGTCGGAAGTATTTGTCCGCAGCTTGCTGTCGCAATTTGAACAATACGTTCAGTTGGGCAAGAAGGTCCCGGCTGAAGTGCTGTCTTCGCTCAACAGCATCGATGAGCCAAGCCGCCTGGTCGATACCATGGCCGCGCACATGGCGCTGAAGATCGAGCAGAAGCAGGAAATCCTCGAAATCATCGATCTGTCGGCCCGGGTCGAGCACGTTCTGGCATTGCTGGACGCCGAAATCGATCTGCTGCAAGTCGAAAAACGCATTCGTGGCCGCGTCAAAAAGCAAATGGAGCGCAGCCAGCGCGAGTACTACCTGAATGAGCAGATGAAGGCCATTCAGAAAGAGCTGGGCGATAGCGAGGAAGGCCATAACGAAATCGAAGAGCTGAAAAAGCGCATCGATGCCGCTGGCTTGCCAAAGGACGCGCTGACCAAGGCTCAGGCCGAGCTGAACAAGCTCAAGCAAATGTCACCGATGTCCGCCGAAGCAACCGTTGTGCGCTCCTACCTCGACTGGCTGGTTCAGGTGCCGTGGAAGGCTCAAAGCAAGGTTCGCCTGGATCTTGCGCGCGCAGAAGACATTCTCGACGCCGACCACTATGGCCTGGAAGAAGTCAAAGAACGGATTCTCGAATACCTCGCCGTGCAAAAACGCGTGAAGAAAATTCGCGGCCCGGTGTTGTGCCTGGTCGGTCCTCCGGGGGTGGGTAAAACTTCTCTGGCGGAGTCGATTGCCCATGCGACAAATCGTAAATTCGTACGCATGGCCCTCGGCGGCGTACGCGATGAGGCGGAAATTCGTGGTCATCGCCGGACTTATATCGGTTCGATGCCAGGAAGATTGATTCAAAAGATGACAAAGGTTGGCGTGCGCAACCCACTTTTCTTGCTCGACGAAATCGACAAGATGGGCAGCGACATGCGTGGTGATCCGGCGTCGGCTTTGCTGGAAGTGCTCGATCCTGAGCAAAACCACAATTTCAACGATCACTATCTGGAAGTCGACTACGACCTGTCCGATGTGATGTTCCTTTGCACCTCGAACTCGATGAACATTCCTCCGGCGCTGCTCGACCGGATGGAAGTGATTCGTCTGCCGGGTTACACCGAAGACGAGAAGATCAACATTGCCGTCAAATACCTTTCGCCCAAGCAGATTCAGGCCAACGGCTTGAAAAAAGGCGAGCTGGAATTCGATGCCGAGGCGATTCGCGACATCATTCGTTACTACACCCGTGAAGCCGGTGTACGTGGGCTTGAGCGCCAGATTGCCAAGGTTTGCCGCAAGGCGGTCAAAGAACACTCGATGGAAAAACGCTTCTCGGTGAAGGTCACAGCCGAGCTGTTGGAACACTTCCTGGGCGTGCGCAAATTCCGCTACGGTCTGGCCGAGCAGCAAGATCAGATCGGTCAAGTGACGGGCCTGGCCTGGACTCAGGTGGGTGGCGAGTTGCTGACCATCGAAGCCGCAGTCGTGCCGGGTAAAGGTCAGTTGATCAAGACCGGCTCGCTGGGCGATGTCATGGTCGAATCGATCACCGCTGCGCTGACGGTTGTTCGCAGTCGCGCGAAAAGCCTGGGGATCCCGCTGGACTTCCATGAGAAGCGCGACACCCACATCCACATGCCGGAAGGGGCGACGCCCAAAGACGGTCCTAGTGCGGGTGTAGGCATGTGCACGGCACTGGTGTCAGCGTTGACCGGGATTCCCGTGCGCGCCGATGTTGCCATGACCGGCGAAATCACCTTGCGCGGTCAGGTTCTGGCGATCGGTGGTCTTAAAGAAAAACTGCTGGCGGCACACCGTGGCGGTATCAAGACGGTGATCATTCCTGAAGAGAACGTTCGCGATCTGAAGGAAATTCCTGACAATATCAAGCAAGATCTTCAGATTAAACCGGTTAAATGGATTGACGAGGTCCTGCAAATTGCGCTGCAATACGCGCCGGAGCCCTTGCCGGATGTGGCTCCCGAGATAGTTGCAAAGGATGAGAAGCGCGAGTCTGACTCTAAGGAAAGAATTAGCACGCACTAGTACGTATTAGCCTGGGGGGCTTCCTTGACAGTTTTTTAGAGCCCTTGTTATAAAGCGGCTCTTAAGTGTCTGTAGGCCATTCAGCACTCGTTTTTGCTTTCACCAAAAAACTTAGAATCATCTCAAATAGATATAAGGGGACTTAGAGTGAACAAGTCGGAACTGATTGATGCTATCGCTGCATCCGCTGATATCCCGAAAGCCGCTGCTGGCCGTGCGCTGGACGCAGTAATCGAATCCGTCACTGGCGCTCTCAAGGCTGGCGACTCTGTTGTTCTGGTTGGTTTCGGTACTTTCTCCGTCACCGATCGTCCAGCTCGCATTGGTCGTAACCCACAGACCGGTAAGACGCTGGAAATCGCAGCAGCCAAAAAACCAGGTTTCAAAGCCGGTAAAGCACTGAAAGAAGCTGTTAACTAAGCCTCACTCGGTTTTTTGCCTATCCGGGTCGGGGTCATTCCTGACTTGGCAGCGGAGCGGTAGTTCAGTCGGTTAGAATACCGGCCTGTCACGCCGGGGGTCGCGGGTTCGAGCCCCGTCCGCTCCGCCAGTTACGAGAAGGCGCATCCTCGGATGCGCCTTTCTTCTATCCGGATTCTACCCACGCTCCACGGTTGCCTAAATTGAAGTTCAACCGTTTCTGGGGGACGCATGCTGCAGAATATCAGGGACAATTCACAAGGCTGGATTGCCAAGACCATCATTGGGGTCATCGTTGCACTGATGGCTTTGACCGGTTTCGACGCCATCTTCAAGGCCACCACCCACCGCAATGATGCGGCCAAGGTGAATGGTGAAGAAATCAGCCAGAACGAGCTGAGTCAGGCGGTTGATATGCAACGCCGTCAACTCATGCAACAGCTGGGCAAGGACTTCGATGCTTCCTTGCTTGATGAAAAAATGCTGCGCGAGGCGGCTCTGAAAGGGCTGATCGACCGCAAACTGTTGCTGCAAGGCGCAGAAAAATCGAAATTCGCTTTCTCCGAAGCTGCACTGGACCAAGTGATCCTGCAAACGCCTGAATTTCAGGTCGACGGCAAGTTCAGTCCTGAGCGTTTCGACCAGGTGATTCGTCAGTTGGGCTACAGCCGTATGCAGTTCCGCCAGATGCTGGCTCAGGAAATGCTGATCGGCCAACTGCGCGCCGGTCTGGCAGGTAGCGGTTTCGTCACTGATGCACAGGTGCAGGCTTTCGCCCGTCTGGAAAAACAGACCCGCGACTTCGCAATCCTGAGCGTCAAGGCGGATCCTGCGGCGGTAAAGCTGACCGACGAAGAGGTCAAGGCTTACTACGACGAACACGCCAAAGAGTTCATGACGCCTGATCAGGTGGTCATCGATTACCTCGAGTTGAAGAAGGCTGCCTTCTTCGATCAGGTTTCTGCCAAGGACGAAGACCTGCAGGCGCTGTATCAGAAGGAAACCACGAACCTGGCGGAACAACGCCGGGCTGCGCACATTCTGATCGAAGTGAATGACAAGGTGAACGAGGCGCAAGCCAAGACGAAGATCGAAGAGATTCAGGCGCGTCTGGCCAAAGGCGAAAGCTTCGAGGCCCTGGCCAAGGAGTTCTCGCAGGACCCGGGTTCGGCAGCCAATGGCGGTGACCTCGGTTATGCAGGTCCAGGCGTTTACGATCCGGTCTTTGAGAAAGCGCTGTATGCGTTGAACAAGGATCAAGTCTCGGCGCCGGTACGCACTGACTTCGGTTTCCATTTGATCAAGCTGTTGGGTGTTGAAGCACCGGCTGTGCCGAGCTTTGCCAGCCTGAAAGACAAGCTGACCAAAGAACTGAAAACCCAGCAGGTCGAGCAGCGTTTCGTCGAAGCGACCAAGCAACTGGAGGATGCGTCGTTCGAAGCCTCCGATCTGGCTCAGCCGGCTCAGGATCTTAAGCTGACCGTTCACACTTCTGCGCCGTTTGGCCGTGAAGGTGGCGAAGGTATCGCGGCCAACCGTGCCGTGGTCACTGCAGCATTCAGCCCGGAAGTACTGGATGAGGGTGCCAACAGCATCGGCATCGAGCTGGATCCGGAAACGGTCGTGGTGCTGCGTGCCAAAGAGCATCGCAAGCCTGAACAACTGCCACTGGAAAGCGTCGCTGCGAGCATCCGCCTGCTGTTGACCAAGGAACACGCGAGTGCTGCTGCCAAGACCAAGGCTGATGAGCTGATCGCCAGTCTGCGCGATGGTAAAACGCCGCTCGACAGCCAGAACTGGAAAGCCACCAACGCGGCGACTCGTGCTCAGGAAGGGGTTGACCCAACCGTGCTGCAAGCGTTGTTCCGTATGCCAAAGCCTGCCGCCAAGGACAAGCCGACGTTCAGCAGCGTGACCCTGACCGATGGCAGTCTGGTGATCGTACGCCTGAACGGTGTGAACGAAGCCGCAGCGCCTTCTGAAGAAGAGAAGGCTCAGTATCGTCGCTTCCTCGCGTCGCGCATTGGCCAGCAAGACTTTGCGGCCTATCGCAAGCAGCTGGAAAGCCAGGCAGACATCAAGCGTTACTGATGCCTGACTGACTCTGCGGGTTGTAAACAAAGACCCCGGCCGAAAGGCCGGGGTCTTTTGTTTTGTGCGGTTCAAGGGCGGGCCGGATTTTTTGGCCATCCAGCCGTCACGCGGCGGCCAAATTGCGGATGTTCATCGATCATCTGTGTGTGCGACTTTTTCCGGTAAACGATGGTCAGTAGACTTGTAACGCTTACAAGACATTAATCCATGCGCCGTTACGGGGTGATCTGTTGCACAATACGCCCCGGATCGTTTTCTTCAGGATGTTCAATGTTCAAATCATTCCACGTGCGTGCCGCCGGGCTGGCGTTGGTACTGGCAGCCGCAGCCGGTTGCACCAAGGACCAGGCCATCTATGAGCATGAAAATTTCGATGATTCCGGGACGTTTTCACGCAAATACCCGGTTACCGATGTTGCTTCTTGCGAAGCCGCCCGTCGGGCATTGCTGAGCCAGGGTTACATCATCACCAGCACTGACCCGAAGCTGGTCAGCGGTCACAAGAGCTTTCAGCAGACCGGCGACACGCATATGGAGATCAGCTTCAATGTGGTCTGCGCCGAAGACAGCAAGCATCACGCGACGATGTTTGCCAATGCTTTGCAGGACCGCTATGCGTTGAAGAAAACCAACAACTCCGCCAGCCTCGGCGTCGGTGTGTTGGGCTCGGTGTCGATGCCGATTGGTTCTTCCGATGACTCGATGGTCAAGGTTGCCAGTGAAACCGTATCGTCCGGGAAGTTCTACGAGCGGTTTTTCACGCTGGTAGAGCTGTTCCTGCCGCCTGATGCGAAGAAAGAGGCGCATATCATCGAGAAGCCAAAGACCGATCTGGGTGTGCCTGAACCCAAGGCAGCCCCCGCAGCTCCGGCTCCAGCGCCCGCAGCGACGCCAGCGCCAACTCCCGCGCCTGTCGTACCTGCGGCGGCCGAGCCGGTGCCGGCTGCGCCAGCACCAGCGGTCAGTGCGCCGATAGAGCCGGTATCTGCCGCATCGGTGCCTGTTGCGTCAGCGCCCGAGGCGGCGTCGATTGCGCCTGCGGTGACTGTCGCACCGACACCGGCGCCTGAAGTCATCACGCCACCGGCGAATCCGAGCTCGTTGCCGGCACCGACCGAGCCGATTCCGGCATTGCCATCGTCCGGCCAGTAATCTGAGTTCGAGCGCTGCGGGGTCGAAGCCCGATCCCGCAGCGTTTCTTCGGACGCATCTACGCTACCGAAGGCTGATTTCCTTCAGCTTTTATTCGACGTTTATTCAAAGTCTCCCGTGATAAATTCTTGAGTGCCTGCTACGTTTTATGAGCAGGATCGCTTCCGCGTGCCCGCGTCATTTTTCTTTCATGCGGGCACTTTATGCTGATGGCGAAGGTCATTGGTACAGCGGTTTTAATTCGACTCAAAAGGACATCTCAATGGACGATTATCAAGAAGAGCTGCTCGAATATCAGGCGTTTGAACTGGATCCACTGGAACCCGCCGAAGACGCCACGGAGTTGTAAGGCAGCAGCTACAGGCCTGCCGCGTCAGGCGGATTGCCTGTGACTGCGGCGAAACTCACCAGGTGTCTGGTTGTTCCAGCGCTTGAAGGCGCGCTGAAAGGCTTCGGCTGAGGCAAAACCCAACAGGTAGGCGATTTCACCAAAGGCCAACTCCGTGTCACGGATGTACGTCATGGCCAGATCGCGGCGGGTGTCGTTGAGAATGGCGCGAAATTGCGTACCTTCTTCGGCGAGCTTGCGACGCAAGGTCCAGGTTGGCAGCTTCAGGCGTGCCGCCACTTCTTCCAGGTCGGGTTCGCGACCACCATTGAGCAAAGGCCCCAGCAACTGAGTGATGCGTTCACGCAGGCTGCGGGTGCGGGTCAATTGCTCCAGTTCCCGTTCACACACTTGCACCAGGTGTCGCCAGGTACTTGGGCAGTGCTCGGGGTTGCGCAGGGCCAGGCTGGCCTGACTCAATCTGAGCTGGTTGTGTTCGGCGCCAAACTGGATCGGGCAGTCGCCCAGCACCGCGTAGCGCTCGCGGTAATCCGGCTCGGCGAACTCGATGTCGATGCGTTCAGCGCGTAGCGGCTCAGGGCTCAGACTGGACAACTGCCGTAACCAGCCGGCGATGATAGAGTCCACCACAAAACGGTTATAGACGTTGTAGGGGCTGATGGAATAGAACCGCAGCCACGCACCCTGGACATCTTCATGGAAACTCGACTGGCCGCGGTAGTTGGAGCCGTACAAGGCTTCAAAGCGAGTCAGGCAGCGTGCCGCCTCGCGCACGGTCGGCGCCTGAGCGGCAGTAACGCCGGCCAGCCCGGCCTGGCTGAGGCGGCTGAGTTGACCCATGCGCAGACCCAACGCCGGGTCGCCAGTCAGTTGAATCGCCGCGTGGCCCAGGCGCATGTAGCGCGGAATCGACAACCGGGCGCCGGCTTCAGCTAACCGCGCCGAGTCGAGGCCGTATTGTTCAAGCAACGGTTGCGGGTCCAGACCGTGGCTGCGTACGGCGTCAGCCAGACTATGGACGAAGCCGACCGACAAATCCCCGAGGCGCATTGGCTGTGGTTTCATCACTTACAACCAGATGTTCAGCAAACGAGCACCGTGGGCTTCGCGGTCGGCGAAGTGTTGGCCGTTGCTGCTGAGAAAGCTCTGGCCGGCGCTGCCCTGATCCCAGAATTGTCCACGCAGGAACACGCTGACCCCGGCGTTGGCCTGACTGATCGGCCGCTGGCTGGTCAGCGTCAGGCGATGCCAGGCTTGGCCTTCGCTGAGCTCGCCGGGTTTGAGACGGATTTCGCTGGGCGTCAATGGCCCTTTGTAACCACGCCAGGGTTTGTCCCAGGCCCCGCGGCCTTTGACAAAGGCCGGCACGGCAATCAGCTGAGCGCCCTGGTCATTGAGCTTGCGGTAATTGTCCGGATACCAGCTGTCGTTACCGATCAAAACGCCCAGACGTCCGGCCGGCGTGTCGATGACGTTGATCACTTGATCGGCGCTTGGCTGGGTTAAGCCCTGTTCATCGAAGGCCGGGCTCAGTTGACGCTGTGGCTGGCCGATCGGCAAGCCATCGCGACCGAACACCAGGCTGCTGTTGTACAGCGCGCCACGGCCGATGTTCAGCGTACCGTCGCTGACGCTGGGTTCGGGCAACACGATGCTGCCTGCCACCAGGGTGACGCCGAACTCTTTGGCCAGCCCACCGAACAGCGTCTGATACTGCTTGGCCATGCTTTTGGCTTTCATCCGCAGGTGCGCGTCATCCAGACGGTTATCGCCCTTGGCGCTGATCAATGCACGAAAAAACGACAGGGGATTACTCACTGCCAGCCAGTTCATGGCGTCATCAAGCGTGTCGGCCTGATACAGCTCGTCTTTTTCGCCGCTGACCATTAACCAGGTACCGATGTGTTCCGGCAGCACGACGATGGTTTTTTCGTTCAGCAGGCCCCGTTCGCGAGCCTGCTGCAAATAGGCCGCGAGCTTGCGATGCAGGTGCTCGGGGCTTTGATAGTCAGTGGGGAACAGCTCGGGCTGAATACCCAGCAGGTTGCCACGGTCGGACGGAACGCCCTGGTCAACCGCGAGTTTGATGCGCAGGTCCGAGAGGTAGTGGCCGGCCGGGCGATCAGTGGTCCACATCGCGTACGCCGCGATGACGGCGATCAACGCCATGGAGACGGTCATATAAAGAAGTTTGCGCATGGGGAAACAGTAAGCGGCCGCGTGCAGGGCAGGCTTTTCAAATGGAATTGGATCAAGGATAAAGCGAATCAAGGAGTTATTGGGTGAGTTTCTGTTTTCTCTGGGTTATTTTTTCGCTTGAGGCTGAATTTTTGCTCCAAATACCAGTAATGAGTGGATTGGTAAATCGGAGATTTACGTATTTTGGATAGGATGATAGCAATTATGTGCCCGGCATTGCGGCGAGAAAGGAGATCGTTCGACGCGATGTGACGCCCGGCTTCGTCGTTGCGGAATTAATCGCCTGGCTCGGCTCCTAGTGCGCGATGACACGCCGTCCGAGTTGGCCGCTCTAAGGCAGGAAGCCAAAGACTACGGCTGGCGGCAGGTGGTGCACGAGCGCGAGAAGCGCACCAAGCCACTGTACCGGATCGCCAAGTCGCTGCTGCCCAGGCTTGCAATCTCGCAGCAGCATTTGCGTTTTTACGCGAGCCTGGCGAACCTCTACACCGTTCACGATTTGCGCCACCTCAAGGCTGAGCAAACCCATCTTTACCTACTGTGCTATGCCTGGCAGCGCTACCGGCAGATCACCGATAATCTGGTCGACGCTCTGGGTTACCACATGAAAAAACTTGAGGATGAGAGCAAAGCGCGCGCGAACAAGTCCTTTGTCGTCGAGCAAGTAAGCCGCCAGCTGGGAACACCAGAAGTCGGGCGTTTGCTGCTGTTCGACATTGGGTACCGCAACGCGTCGGACAGCGTGCCAACCGCGATTACTGGCGACATGCACGGCGCCAACAAGACTAACTTCGCTATCCTGCACTGGTCCGGGCAGCGTGGCGACACATCCTCCTGAACGGACACTACACGTTCCATAGCGACGGGCAACTCATCGACCTGGATGCGCTCGTGGCGGGTTTGGAGTTGGGGGGACGGAAATTTCTGGGGTTCCGGCTTACATTCCCTTACCTGTAACGGCTCGCGGTGAAGCGGCCGAGCTCTCAATCAACGCTAATTACGGCTCACATTATTTGCAAGCTCGCGGAGGAAACTTGACAGAGGATCGCAAGGCGGTACGGAGTATGGGCTGTTCACAATCGCTTCGCGGCCATTCGGTCACTCCCGCCGAATAAGTCATGTGGTTGCTGGCCTCAAGTGTAATGGAATTCACTACGACTGTTTTCAAAGGCAGATTTGCCGCTCATGGTCGTCCTGAATGTCATGGCTTCACCGTGACCGAGCGATGTGGTTTGCTCAGCATAATCAGACAAGTCCAATTATCACCAGTTATCAGATTCTTCATGCTAAGGGTAATAGGGGCAGCGCAGTAATGTCCGTTACCGCATGCTCCTTATACTCGGACTCGGCGTTAGCCGAGTCTTTATATGTTGGGGTGGTACGGTCATCGTCCCAGTGTCAAATCTGTAACCTGAGGAATAATTGTTATGTCTTTTCTGCGCACTTTGACAGTGGCTTCGTTGCTCACTCTTACCGCTGGTTGTGCCAGCGGGCTGAACTCTTTTCAAGAAAATGAGTTGAATCATTATCGCGCAAACAACCTTGTCCTGGAGGAGAAGAGCCCTGGTGCGGGGGCTGCTCTCGGCTTGCTGCCTGGTGGCGGCTCTTTCTATGGTCGTTCGTACGGTACGGGGGTTGTCAATCTACTGAGTTGGCCTCTGTCGATGATGTGGGATCCGGTTAGCGGTTATCGGGCGGCTGAATCCATCAACTTTCAAGCGACCAAGGCTCATGTCGCTCGTTTGATGGAGCGAGAGCTGGGTGCACTGGATAGCCAACTGCGTCTCGGGGAAATCGACATGAAAGCCTATGCACTGAAAAAGCGTCAGATTGAACAGAAGTATACCTATAGTTCGTAACGTTCAACATCTGAGCAACCATGACCGATGTTGTATCTGCTGCTGGCTGATGGATTAACGTCCAAAGACCTCCGCAATCAGCGACAGAGCTCGGCGTCGGTAGTGCGCTCTCTAGGAGAAGGGGCTTGAAGGGGTGAGCGACCTGCCTCGAAGTGGCCGGCCTTGCACTCTCAGCACTCAAAAAAGGAAGGAGGTCCTCCGGCGCGAGCCTCGTGAGGCGATGCAGTGGAGTGTGCACCTTTGGGCCCAGTATGCCGCCGCGATGACTTGCCATGATTTTTCTGCCAGTACGGCCAAGGTCAATGCCTCATATGCGGTCTACGGTCCATCATCGGTGGCTATGGTCGTTCATCCCGATGATATGTTTTGTGCCGAGAGATTTTGTGAGCCGACTATCAAGCTAATACCACTGTCGGTGAACGACAGTTGGTGTCGTGACACTGGCCCTGCTTTTATCTGTCATACCAAGCATGGTGTGGCTGGAATCAATTGGGGTATCAATGGTTGGGGTGGCAAGGCCAAGCATGAGTTGGATGCAACCCTGGGACGGCGCATCCTCGAGAATCAGGGCCTGGAATGTCTTGTCGTGCCGCTGATAAACGAGGGTGGTGCTATTCATGTCGACGGTGAGGGTACGTTGATCACCACTGAGTCGGTCTTGCCGAATGCTAACCGCAATCACGGCATGGATAAGCTTGAGGTCGAGGAATACTTCCGACTGTGTTTGGGGATCGAGAAGACGATCTGGTTACCGGGCGATCCGAATGACGCCACCGATGACATCACAGATGGTCATGTCGATGGCATTTGCGCCTTTGCCCATCCGGGGGGGTGTTGCTTGAGTCCACTCGCCAACAGGCGACTCCCTACGCCGAAGTGTTTCGTGAGAATCGCCGCGCCCTCGAACTGGCGCGAGATGCACGGGGCCGAAAGTTTGAATTGATTTCTTTATATGAGGCTGAGGGGGTGGAAGCGTGCAGTGACATATTCTGCACGTCTTACAGTAACTTCTATATCACCAAAGGTGGCGTGGTGATGCCAAGCTATGGGGTGGTGTCCGATCAGTTGGCAGCCGAACCGTGCGGCGGGTTTTTCCGGATCGCACGTTGGTGCAAGTGTCGATCAACAACCTTGCACATGGAGGGGGCGGGATTCATTGCATGACTCAGCAGCAGCCCGCCTCGCCCGTATAGCCTGAGGTGCTGGGTGCAGCTACACCAAGTCGTTTTATAACTAAATATAGGGCGCTTGAATAAAAGAATTTATTGTCCATGCAGTGGAGTGTCATGGGTATTCGGTGTGTGGCAGTGCTCGTTCGTTCGTTCGTTCGACGTAAGTAACTCGGGACTCTATAAGGTTACGCCGCCCATTGTTGATTGGACGTCTGTTGTGCATATCTCGATCCGTCTATGCCTATCAACCAGTACCCGAACAGCATCGACGACGACCGCGTGGGAGTGTAAGCACTGCTGGGGACCAGCCGGTCCAGTTAGAATAGGCGGCCGAGCTTAGTTGACCACTACAGTTTCATTGAAGCTAAACCGTTCAGTTTGTGTGGCAGGTGCGCTTCACCTGATAGGGAGATCTTTTTAAGGGTTTTTATGGATGGACAAGCCTGAATTTGACGTGGCGATTTTGGCGATCTCTATGTGAAGTTGTGTGCTTTTTGATATGACTTTAGTGTGGAGTCCCGTGACTGAGTTTCTTGAAGTTGATCTTCCTTACCTTGAGCTCGTCTATGTACGAGAATAATTGGCTTCGCCTCGGCGTAGTATGAACAAGTGAATACCATGAAGTTAAATTTAAACCGTGAACAATGGCTACTGCTGATTTCCACAGGGGTGATGGGCATTATCGCAGTGGCCTGCATGTCCCTCGGTGGGGTGATCGGGTCCAACTCGCTGTTCTTCGATGGCGTCTCGACTATGGTGGCGACCCTGATTTCCAGCGTCATGTTCCTGGTCGCGTCCTTGATTGCCAAGCAGAATAGCTCCCGTTTCCAGTTCGGTTATTGGCATTTTGAGCCACTGATCATCCTTCTCGAGTGCGGTTTTTTACTGCTCGCTGCCACCTTTGCGTTCTATCGGGGTATTGATCTCTTGGTGCATGGAGGCAACCATATACCGGTCGGGTTGGTCTTTTTCATTGAGCTATTCTTCGCTCTGTTTGAGTTCGGTTACTTCTTATACCTGCGTGCAGCGAATCGAGACGTCGGGTCGGAACTGGTACGTATGGATGGACTCGGTTGGTTCTCCGATTCCTGCATGTCGCTGGCTATCGCGCTAGGTTTTGGTCTCGCTTGGCTGGCACAGGGAACCCAATTCGACTGGCTCTCGCTGTATATGGACGGGGTTGCGCTCCTGCTGGCGGCGACGCTGGTGGTGTTCAGTGTATTGGGGAGGGTAATGCCTGCGGTTAAGCAATTTCTTGGGGTTTCGCCGCGCTCTTTGGATGCTGCGGTGACGGGAGTAGTCGGTGAATTCGTCAAGAAACATGGCTTCGTTGATTTTACTTCTTATGTGCAGGAAGTAGGGCGATCTTCAGTCATCGAAATCCACGTCATACTGCCGTCAGGGTTCGATGTGGGGGCTATCGACACTCTCGACTCCTGGCGTGAGGTGATCGCCATACAGATTGGAGAGGCATCGCCAGATAGGTGGCTGTCGATTTCATTCACGGCTCAGAAGCGCTGGGCGGATTGATCCTTGGCTGCATGTTGAGGCACTGAAAGAGCGTGTGCCGCGGTGAGCCTGTAGCAAGCAGAGGACTCGGTGGGTCGGGTTATCCGTATGGACTAGGTCAGATTCGGTATCGACGCGATGCGCACTTTCATACTGAAGAAATATTGATTTCCATTAATGATGGTCAGCCCGGTTCGTCTGGTGCACTACTAGATCTAGAAGCTTCAATTTAAAACGCCGCAAACATCAAGGTGTGTGACGAGGCTGCCACTGACGCTGGATACGCGTGGGAAAATCGGCTCAGCTGCATCAAGCGTGCAGGCAACGGGAGAGACCGCAGACCTCTCCATTGAGCCGGGTATTATTAGAGGTATCGCTTCGCTCTGTGAATATGTGTCTCTAGCAGAATGAGTAGAGCTGGGCCAGTTAGCCGAGCGGTAAGGTTTTATTTTTGAATAAAGTTCAGTCCGCGAGCCGATTTATTTTTGGGGGGGCGAGTTTTCCGCTCTTTTGATTATCGCCATTTTTGATTTGCAGATAGACTTCGCGACGAAGTATTGATACCCCGCTTGGGGTCGATATTTTAAGTTTTACGTGCTCTAGATCAACGGCTAGTACCGTTATGGTTATATCATCGTTGATGCGTATGGATTTATTGATGTTGCAGCTAAGCACTAACATTGGTGACTCCCTTGTTTTTTGTAATAACTCCTGCCTTCCAGGAAGCCTGAGTGGTTAAACGTCTGACTGCGGAAGGTGAATTGGACATTGACCCGCGCATAACAACCCGGCTGTTCATGCCCATTGAGCGGGTCACCTCTCGATGAGGAGAATTATTTGTAAGTAAGATATTTTGCTTCACGCAAACCGATATCGATGCCGAAAAATTTTATTGGCTTTCCGATGGCATTTCATAGCTAAGACCTCTGCGCAGACCCTCCGCATTTAAGTCTTCCTGGCTTTTGCATAGTTGGTTCTTTAGCAGCATCTTGATGCAGGGATGATTGTGCTTGTCTTAAATGTTGAAGATATAGGACTAGTCCTATTTTTTTCTATGGCTTGTTTTTTTGTTGACCTGAAACGAGTAAAGGAGGCTGATTCAAAAGGACGTTTTTTAAAGCTGTAGTAAATTTTTCTCGCGATTGGCCGCTTAACCGTAGCTTGTTTGTAGGCATGCGAACCCGGTTGTTTACTGATTAGCCTCAGCTCCCGCATCAGTGCTGCACACTTTGAACCATCCGATCTGCTCGCCATCTTCCTGCACCATGGACATGATACTGCGGCTGCCGGCAGCGCTTCGACTTTGCGTGAAAAGCTTGCTTACGCGGCAGCGTTCGATATCCGGAGTTCGGCACCTGAGACGATGGGCTTAGGTGTTCAGTCTAGGAGAGTCATGGTGCATCCTTAAAGGGTCATGCCCACTGTAAACATGATCGTGGAGGCAGAGCCTATCCCTACGATTGAAACCGTTGGCGCACGTATACAGCATGACTTCAAAGTCTATTAATGATTAGGTGCTGTGCACACTAGGCTCTGTACGGAAACTGCCTGCGTGTCGACCAGACTGCGTTAAAAACAGGCTCGGACGAACGGAGTGAGAGCGTCCGAAGGACGGCCCGAAGGGGCCGCGCAGCGGATACTGCTCATTTAGGCCCCTAAAGTCGGATGCGACCCCAGCCGTTCCTCGCCTGTTTTTGCCTTGCCTGATCGCCGCTCGGCGAGTTTTCGTACAGACCCTAGCATTGATTTCTATATGAAAATATCCTTGCCAGCCCATTGCGTGCCTGCTCCCCAGGGGCTCACCGAGTGTTGAAATGCAGAATGTTCTCCAGGGAAAACGGTTACACCGATGCTTGGTTTATCTCAATGGCGACGAATTAGGAGCGGACAAGAGCAGACCAGTCAGTTTAGCCAGAAGTGCAAATGTTCGGGGCGCTGATGTCGGTGCTGGAGGCTGTAAGATCACCGGGCGATTGACGGACAACGCTGCCGGATCATACCGATAGCGGGCCAGTACTTTCTTGACGTAATTGCGGGTCTCGGGGTAGGGCGGTATCTGGCGGCCGTATTTTTCGACCGCGCCTTCTCCGGCGTTGTACGCGGCCACCGCAAGTTCGAGGTTATGATCGAAGTGATCGAGCAGCCATTTTAAATAGGTTGCGCCAGCGCGAACATTGCTGTGCGAGTTTTGCAGATCTGAACAGCCGAATCGCTTACCTGTGGCGGGCATCACCTGCATTAAACCGAGCGCCCCCTTAGGTGAAACGGCGTTCGAATTATAGTGTGACTCTACGTGGACCATTGCATGCAGCAGTCGCGCATCCAGCTGGAGTTCGTTGGCCACTGTGTCAATGATCCGGTCGTAGCGAGTGTCGGTGAACTGTTTCGGGGAGACGCCAATAGATTGAGGGGGGATCGGCACCGCCGCAGGTGTTGCTTGTGACGCTTGAACCGGGGCCGAGGGCATGTCAATGCCTGGATCACCACGTGTCCAGACTAGAGGGGCATTTAACAGCGGGTCTTGTGCGAATGCAGATTTGAACAGAGCACTGGCGAACAGTACGCAAAGGCCGGTGATAATGCTGGATCGCTGTAGCATTTTCAGCGCCAATCCTGCGACGCGATCATTGCTCTTCATTGTCATAATCCAATTTCATTGCGATACGCAGAATATGAGCGACGGGCTCGAACAATTCCGCTGGAATGTAGCGACCTACCTCTGTCCGGGCGGCGAGGGCGCGGGCGACACCGATGTTCTCGACAACCGGAATACCGGCTTTCTCGGCGAGTGCGACTATGTGTAATGCGACTTCATCGTGGCCGATTTCGATCACTTGCGGTAAGGGGGTTTCACCCGGCCGGAAGTAAAGACAGACCGCGATATGAGTGGGGTTGCGCACCACGGCTGTGGACTTCGCAACATTCGCTGCGAGGCTACCGCTTTGTACTTCTCGGTGAACTTCTTTGCGCTTTTGTTTCATTTCCGGGTTGCCTTCGGAGTTCTTGAATTCCTGCTTGATATCTTCCAGTGACATCATCAATTGCTGTTGGGTGTTGTAACGTTGGAACGCGAAGTCGGCGATGCCGAAAATCACGTAGAAGCCGATCAAGGCAGCCCACATCCAGTAAAGTAGTTGCGTGCTGACCGCCAGGCCGCAAGCAACTCCACACAAGGGCAGGAACTGGATCGAGGGGGCATATTGACGAATGAGGTAGAAGAATATGAGCGACAATAATGCGACCTTGGTGAGTGATTTAGCGAACTCGAATAGACTACGCATGGAAAACATTTGCTTGGCATTCGCTAGCGGATTGACCTTCTCCAACGAGGGTTTTATTGCCTCGGGTGCCAGCAGTGGACCTATCTGTGCAATGACAGCGACGATGGTCATGACGATCACAAGAGCGGCGATACCGCCCACAAAGCGCAGAACGATGCTGGCGAACAGGCCACTCAACTGATCGATTGCCGAGGCCAGCTCAAGATTGATGGCGTTGATCGTTGCGTCGAGCAATGCTTCGAAACTTTCGAGCAGAGGTTCGCCTTCGAACGTAAAGTAACCGAGCAGTACCGCGAGTTGTACGCCGCTTGTAATTTCAACGCTCTTGGCGACCTGTCCTTTGGCGCGGGCCTCGCGGAGTTTTTTCGCGGTGGGTTTTTCGGTTTTCTCACTCATCGCAAATGATCCAGAAGCGTGAGCGTGTACTGCACGAATTGTGTACTGCGTTCAAGGGGGGCCTGAAACGCAAAACCCAGCCCCATGACCAGCATCAGCAGGGCGAATGCGCTCTTGATCGGCATCGACAGGAAAAACACATTCAGTTGCTGCGCCGAGCGATTGACGAATCCAAGCGCCATGTCGACCAGGAGAATGGCGACGATCGCGGGCATCGAGAAGCGTAGGCATAACTCATACATCAGTTGCCATTCCCGCGACAAAAAAGCGAGAAAGCCAGGACCAAAGCGAAAGACCTCGCCCGGAGGCAGTGTTGCGTAGGAGTGATAGATCGCGGCGATCAGTTCGTTGAAGCCGCCAGTCACCAGAAACAGTAGGCTGAAGACTTGGGTAAACAGAATGCCGAACAGCGAAGATTGCTGACCCAGAAGCGGATTGAGCACGCTGGCCATCGATGCGCCACGCAGGGTATCGATCAGAAAGCCGGCCATGTCGAGTGCCCAGAAAGGAATGGCCGCGCAAAAACCGATCAGCAAACCGATGCTCAGTTCACCGCAGATAATCAGCAGGTAGTGCCAAGCAGTGACGTTCTCGCGTGCCGCCTGTAGCGTGGGCCACGTGTCGTGGAGCGGGATCAGCGGCAGGGCAATCATCAACACCAGGGCATTGCGTACCAGTGTGCCGCCAAGCGTAGCCTGATTGAACAGTGGCACCATCAGCATGACACCCAACGGGCGCAGCATGCAGAGCCCGAGCATAGGTAGCCATTGGGTGAGTGATTCCACGCTCAGACTCTCATCTGATTGATCAGATCGAATGATCGATTGGCGTAGTTGAGCAGGATGTCGCCCATCCAGTTAAAGGTCATCGCGAGCGTGACAGCGACGGCCACCAGTTTGATCAGGAACTGAATAGTTTGATCCTGCACCTGGGTCAAGGCCTGGATCAGGCTGACCAGTACCCCGACCACGGAAGCGACGACCACGACCGGGAGCGATAGAAGCAGGACCAGCCACATCATTTGCATGGCCAGTTGGGTGATCAGGGCTTCACTCATTGCACTATCACCGTCAGGTAAACGAAAGCATCAACTGGCCGAGCAACTTTTCCCAGCCGTTCATCAAAACGAAAACCAGCAGCTTGAGCGGCATCGATATCGTCATCGGCGAGACCATCATCATGCCCATGGCCAGCAGCACGTTGGAGACAATGAGATCGATCGCGACGAAGGGCAAATACAGCAACAGACCAATCTTGAAGGCTTCAATCAACTGGCTGACGGTAAAGGCCGGCATCAGCACCAGAAGCGAATTGTCAGGGATACGATCGCGGTATTTTTCTGGCCATATTTCATGTCCGATGTTTGAAAAAAAATGCGCCTGATCCGGCGCCGTGTTGCGCTCGAGAAACTCGCGATACGGTGCGAATACTCCGGCTTCGACCTGCTGGATGAAGTCCTTGGATTCGATTTGAATGGGGTTGGCCGCCAGGTTGTCCTGAATTTCGAGGCCGACCGGCGCCATGATGAACATTGTCAGGATCAGCGCCAGGCCATACAACGCGATATTAGGCGGGATCTGCTGGATGCCGAGGGCGTTGCGCAGTAGCGAAAAGACCACCGCCAGTTTCAGAAATGACGTCCCCAGTATGAGCAGGAGGGGCAAAATCGAGACAGCGGACAGCAGAGCGATCAGTTGTAGAGGTTGGTCCAGCAGGCCCATCTGTAAACTCCGGGAGGCTCGTCTTGCCCTCTATTATCGAGCTCGCGCCACAACCCGCCTATCAGGCACAAACCTGAGTTTTCAGACGAGGCGCTCGATCCTCACTACCAGTCGGCCATTGATATCCAGCAGCAGGCCATGGGCAATCGTTCTTCCGGCCACTTTCAAGGTGATGAAGTCCTCGGTGCGCACAGGCCCCTCCAGGATGTCGCCGGCCCTGAGATTGACCAGCGTATCCAGTGGAACCTCGATCGAGGCCACCTGGGCAACCACGGTGACCAGTACATCAGGGCGCAAGCTGGAGCCTGCTTCGGGTGCTATGGGGGTCATGTCGAGCCAATCGTTGAAGTCGTTCATTACATCCTTAAGGGTATGAATGCCGGTGTCGCCACCTGCCAGGGTGGCGAGTGGGCGGTTCATGAATAAACCCAGTTCGCCGTCGGCGATCAGGTAGCCATGTTGCAGCAGTAACCCATCACCTGGGCTCAAGCGCTTGAGCGCCTGCTCATCAATACGGCTCCAGCCGGCCACTAGCGGAACGGGGATGCGCCGCACGCCGGTTTCCTCGGTTGTTTGAAGCGGTGTGAAAGCCTCGGCAAGCGTATCGAGCCAAACCAGGGGGGCATCGAGTATCCAGGCGTCGAGTCGACAGCCCTCGCGTTCGATTCGCAGGCACCAGTACGGGGTCGTTTCGACATGACCGGGTTCTATGGTAGCGCCTATAGGCCAGGCCATATTGCTGTCGCACAGGACGGCCCCCGCCGAGGCCAGCGTCCAGGCGGCCAACAGGCTATGCAACTCGACAGGGACTGCTGGCCAGGCCGGTACGCTGAGCACAGGGCTGATCCAGCGGCACCAGTGGTCGGGCATTAACCACAGGCGTACAGGTTGACCCAGGACCTCAGCGCTCAGAATCAGGCCATCACCACCCGCCATGCTGTAGGTCATCGTCAATGTGCCATCGACCTGCTCCAGGCGTCGGCCGGCGCCGATCTTGCGCAGTAGTTGACCGGCAGATTCACTCAGACTCGGCAGTTGCACTGCAGACCTCCAGTGTCACGGGGCGATTGAACAGCGCGGCGAGTTCGCTCTCGAGTATTTTTCGAGGTCCGGCGATACGCTCGAAGTACCTGAGATCAGTGACCGTTATCCGCAGCGCCAGAAGACTCCCATGTGCGCTTGCTTCGATCTCCAGGCCAGCCAGTGGGCCGTTGGTCAGACGTAGATTGAGTGTGTCGGGGTTAAACCGGCCGAGTCGAGAGAGAGTCGCGACCTGAGGTGCGAATGCTGGCGCCAGATCTGGCCGGGACCGTTGCCGGTCCTTTGGTTCGAATGTATTTCGGGCCACGGTCTCATACAGGGTTACAGGCTTTCGCAACAGCTCACTGAAATAGCGCTGTTGATTGTCGTCGGCATCCTCGCTTGATGAATGTTGGCCCGTATAACGCTTTATGACGCCAGGTACAGCCTTGAGGTAGGTCATCATTTACTCCAGAAGCATTTTCAGTTTTTCTTGCTCGACCATCAGCTTGCGCAGCAGTGCCTGACGCTCAGCTTTCTCGAGCTGCATTCGGCTCCACTCGGTCTGCATGGTATCGAGCCGGTCTGCGATGGCGTGGTCATGCTGACTGTAGTTGGCGAGTTCGATCTTCAGGTCCCGCAGTGTTCTGTGGTCCAGTACATGTGAGGCCGCGCTGCAGCTGCGCCATTCATCCCAGAGATGGCGGCGCTCATCGAGCAATCGGGTTTTGTTCTGCAGCAGCTCGGCTTCGTGCTGCACGAGTGTTGCCAGCGCAGCACGCTGGCTCTGCTCGCGCCGCAGCTTGAGTGCGAGTAGCCTGCTCAGCGTCATGCTTTCAGTGTTCGGCATAGTTGTTGGCTCGTTTCTTCGAAGCTGTTTTTTTCCGTGGTCGACTGACACAAAAATTCCTTGATGGCCTGCCGACGGGCGAGCGCCTCATCAGCTTCGTTGTCTTGACCCTCTTGGTATTCTCCGACTCTGACCAGTAGCTCGATCTCCTTGTAGGCGGCCATCAGGCGACGTAACCGGCCGGCCAGGTTGCGATGTTCGGCATTGACGATCTGCCCCATGACCCGGCTCACACTGGCGCCGATATCAATTGCCGGATAGTGATTGGCTTCGGCGAGCTTGCGCGATAGCACAATATGACCATCGAGGATCGAGCGGACTTCGTCGGCCACCGGTTCGTTCAGGTTGTCGCCCTCGACGAGCACGGTGTAGATACCCGTGATGCTACCGATGGCCGCGGGTCCGGCACGTTCAAGCAGGCGCGGTAGCCGGGCGAAAAAGCTGGGTGGATAACTACCGGCCGCGGACGGCTCTCCGGCGGCCAGGCCGATTTCCCGGGAAGCGCGGGCAAAACGCGTGAGTGAGTCCATCATCAGCAGCACGTTCTTGCCTTGATCGCGGAAATATTCGGCGATGGTGGTCGCGGTATAAGCAGCCTTCAGCCGTTCCAGCGCAGGGCGATCCGAGGTCGAGACCACCACAATGGTGCGTTTACGCGCAGCTGCAGACAGCGTGTGCTCAAGAAACTCACGAACCTCACGGCCGCGCTCACCGATCAGCGCCAACACAATCACATCGGCCAGGCTGCCATCGCAAATCATCCCCAGTAATGTGCTTTTTCCGCCGCCAGCGGCGGCGAAAATGCCGATCCTCTGGCCAACGCCGCAGGTCAGAATACCGTCGATAGCCCGTACACCCAGTGGCAGGGGTGTATCGATAATCGGTCGGGTGAGGGCTGGCGGTGCGGTGCGTTCAATGCCACGCCACAGGCAATTCTGCGGCGCATCCGTACCGTCGAGTGAGCGGCCCAGGCCATCGACAACGGTGCCGAGCAAAAACTCCCCCAAGGCGATTTCGTGTGGTCTGCCCAGTGCTCGCACGTTGCTGCCGGTCGTCACGCCAAGCGGTTCGGCGAACGGCGACAGCAGCGCGAAATCACCTTCGACGGCAACCACTTCCGCTTCAATATCGGAGGGCTCCAGCCGGCACAGTTCGCTGAGCCCGACACCTGGGAGAGATGCACGCAGAAGCGTTGGACCGACTTCGGTAATGCGTCCGCAGAGGCTTTCGCCCACTTCGGTTGTTGTGGCGCTGGCAGCCGTGTGTGCGGGCCGGTCATTTAGCAGTGCCTGGATGACGGCAAGATTGGGAGCGCGCATATCAAGCCTCTGCGATCAGGTCGATATTGCCGATCACGCGCAACTCAACTTCATCGCCCAGTTCCTGGAATGACAGGACGTGCAGGCTTGAGTACTCGCGCTCAACAATCTTGCGGACAAAGCGCCGTACATCGATCGCGGTCATCAGTACGGCGCGACGTGTGTCGCCGTCGCTGATCCTTTCGCGAATGCCGTCGATGATTGCCCGGTTCTGTTGCGCATCCAATGTCGAGTAAGACCCGGCAGCCGTTTGCCGGATCGATTCACGTACCATGTTTTCAATACGGTCACCGAGCATCCAGCCGCTTATCCAGGGCTGGTTGCCGCGGTATCGGGTGGCAATATGGCGGCGCAATGCAACGCGTACGTATTCGGCGAGCATGATCGGGTCTTTTTCCCGTGGCGCCCACTCGATCAGCGCCTCGAGAATGCTTCGCAGGTCGCGGATCGATACACCCTCGCCAACCAGTCGCTGCAGGACATCGGCAATCCGCCCGATAGGCATTTGCCGTTGCACTTCCTTGACCAGCTCGGCGTAGTTGTTCTCCATGGAGTCCATGAGAAAACGCGTTTCTTGCACGCCGACAAAATCGGCGGCATAGCGGTCTATGACAAGCGATAAACAGTGCACGATGCGTGCTTTGTCACGGTAGAGGGTGATACCCAGCGCTGCCAATGCTTCACCTTGCACGGGATCGATCCATTGCAGGACCTGGCCGCCGAAGGGCAGTTTGTTCGTGTGCACTGCTTGCGCGAGCGTCGTCGAGTGCGCATCGGCGAGCAACATCTGCTCTGGTACCGTGACGGTGAGGACCGGCTCCTGATAGAGCAGAACCTGTAACGTGCCGGGTTCAAGTGTGTTGTCAGTCTGTAGATGGATGTCGGGCAGGGGGATGCCCAGTTGTTCGAATTTCTTCTGGCGCAATTGGCCGAACGCTTCATCGAATGACCCTGAGCGCGCCAGATCACTGGCAACCCGTACCATCAGAGGTATGGCCCCCGGTGTCATCGAACTTTGTAAAGCCCCCGCATCCGAACCCGCTTGCGAATGAAGCGGTGCGGTCCCTGATTGCACACCGCTGCGGCGCAGGCGTTTTTTGATCCACCAGGAGCCTCCGTAGATAGCGGCGGCAAGTGCGGCGAAGTAAATGACCGGAAAGCCCGGTATCAGCGCAAATACCAGCAACACCCCGGCGGCGAGACTCAAGGCTTGCGGTTGTCTGGCTATTTGCTCGCTCAGATCGCTGGCCAGGTTCTTGCGTTGTTCGCCAGGCACACGGGTGACGATAATACCGGCGGTGATCGAGATCAGTAGCGCGGGAATCTGGCTGATCAAACCATCACCGATGGACAGGATGGCGTAGGTCGACATCGCTGTACTGGCGCTCATTTCGTGAACGAACACGCCAACAGCGGTACCCCCCAGGATGTTGACGAGGATAATGATGATGCCGGCTATTGCATCGCCTTTGACGAACTTCATCGCGCCGTCCATCGCGCCGTACAGCTGACTTTCTTTTTGTACGAGTCCACGCTGACGACGGGCTTCGTTTGCATCGATGATCCCGGCGCGCATATCGCCGTCGATACTCATCTGCTTGCCCGGCATGGCATCTAGGGAAAAGCGCGCACCGACTTCCGCGACACGCTCCGAGCCTTTGGTAATGACGATGAACTGTACGATCGTGATGATCATGAAGACGATCAGGCCGACCCCCAGGCTGCCGCCGACGGCGAAACTGCCGAAGGTGTAGACGATTTCACCCGCGTCGGCTTGCAGAAGAATCAGGCGGGTCGTGCTGATGGTCAGTGCAAGGCGAAAGAGGGTGGTGATCAGCAATACGGCCGGGAAGGTCGAGAACTCCAACGGCTCGCGGATGTACAGTGCCATCATCAACAGAACGATCGAGATGGTCAGGTTGATTGCGATCAGCAGATCGACGAGTCCGGTCGGTAACGGGACGATCATCATGAACACGGCGAGCAGCAACAACACTGCAAGCACAATATCCTGGCGGCCGGCCGCGATCGAGAGCCAAGAGCTGAGCCGCTTCATTAGGATTCTCCTGCATGGGTTGCGAGCAGGCGGCGCATGGTTTGCAGGCACATTATCCACTGATTGACATCACTGCCTGGTACGAGTCCGCAGCTGAGCACCTGATGATCGCCCAGTGCATAGGCCCGTAGCGGTACGCCTTGGGTGCATGCCGGCTGGCAGCGTCCCAACAGGGTTTTCAGTGTATGGGTGCGGCGGCAGGCTTCGACTTTGCGGGCCAGCGATAACAGTAGGCGGCCATTGGTATACTCGATATACAGCCGAAAAGGCGGTAACGAGAACTCCATGCGCGGCTCGATGCGATCGGCAGGAACGTCCGACAGGCGCAGGAACTGTTCAAGCCGGCGTTCCGTTTGTAGGTCCATCCGCATCCTCGTTCTATTTAAGAGTGTCACCATTCAGGCGCACCCATGTATCCATATGGCAAGGGCCTGTCGTGGTTACGCTAAGCTAGAGCCGATCATCTACGATTGGCAGGCCTTCGAGCCATCCGGTAAATACCTGAATCACAAAGCGCCATCTCTGGCGCAGCCCTTTTGGCGCTATTCGTGGCGCAGACTGTCGAGGTCGTCATCTGCATGCACAAACTTTGGGAGGCTTCACTGACCAGGCGGGTCATCGTCACACTTGCCTGCGCGATGAGTGCCTTCTGGTTATTGTCCGAGGGGATCAGTTTTTATTACCGCTATACCAAAACGGAGGCCGAGATCCGTAACGACTTGGCCTGGGAGTTGAAATCGGTTTCCGAGGAAGAAAGCCGGCGCTATGAGTTCGCCCAAATCAGAGTCAACACGTTGCTCCGGCTTTTGGGGGAACTGTGTACGCGTACGTGTATGCCAAGCGATAAGGCCGTCACGCTCAAGCACACGGTATTTGTCCCGTTCGAAGGCGTGACGGTGGACATGGCGAGTATTGCGGCAGAAGGAGAGGTCATTGAAATATTTGGCAATTCTGATCCTGTGAATCGGATCGATACCTTTCTGTTGTTGCCAGGCAAGGGGGTATTTTTTTACACACCGGATATCTCATCTCCCGCCGATATGAGAATCAGAATGCAGGCACTTTCATCGCTCCAATACGCTTCAATGACCGATGGCTATCGCTGGGGAGCCGCATTCAAGGATGCCAGTGGCTTTTTACGCAGCGCCGTTATCGCAGGAAACTCCCGCTCAAATGTACAGGCAGGTCAATTGCTGCGTATCGATGACCTGAACCTGCGTAAGTACGAGTTTTTTTACATTTTGCGTGACAGTTCAGGCGCTCAACTGTGGAGCGACTTTGGCAAAACCCCCGCGTTACTTGCATTGAAGGGGCGGCTGCCGGACTGTCATCAGTCGTGGTCCACCCGTGTCGCGGGTTTTTTCGTAGAGTGCACTCCGCTCAAGGGGCCTGGGTGGCAATTGACGGCAGTCGCTCCAAGTGATGCGGTGATGAGCCGGGTACTTTCATTGTTGGGCTCTACGCTGCCGTGGACGCTTTTGGCGCAGGTGCTGTTATTGATCGTCATAGCATTCATTTTACAGCGGTGGCTTGGGCGACCGTTGCGTCATATTGTTGAGATCATCAATCGCCAGAAAAAAGTGACTGACTTGAGCTATCGGCTGCCGGAAGGCCGCAAGGACGAGCTCGGACGGATTGCCAGTGCCTACAATACTCTGCTCAAAACCCTCAATGCTTACTATCAGACGCTCGAAGATAAAGTTGGTGAGCGGACCCGCGAACTTGATGTAGCCAAACGTATTGCAGAGCGAGCCAATGATCGCAAAAGCGAGCATCTGACGAGTATTAGCCATGAGATACGCACGCCATTGAACGGCATCGTCGGCGCGCTCAGTTTGCTTGAGCTCAGTTCATTATCCGTGCATCAACAGGAACTGGTCAGTACCGCGCGGCAGTCGTCCGGTTTTTTGCTAAGTATTGTCAATAATCTCCTGGATTTCTCCCGTATCGAAGCGGGGCAGTTGGAGCTGTCGTATGAGCAGACGGCAATTTTGCCCATGCTCGATCAAGTGCTATTGACGATCAATTTGCGTGCCCAGGAAAAACGCCTGGAGTTGCAGACGCTGGTGGCGGCCGACGTGCCACAGTCGTTGTTGCTCGATGGCCTGCGCGTGCAACAGATTCTGATTAACCTGTTGGGCAATGCGGTGAAGTTCACCTCATCCGGAGGGATTTACGTACGGGTGGAACGGCGTGCGGACATGCTGGTGATTACGGTCCGGGATACGGGTAAAGGTATCCCGGAAGAAAGCCAGCTGGACATTTTCATGCCGTTCATCCAAGTCCGGGCGCACGACAACGGCAGTGGGCTTGGGTTGGCGATCGCTTCGCGGCTTGCCAATTTGATGGGGGGGGAAATTTTACTCGACAGTCAGGTGGGTGTTGGATCGTGCTTTATGTTGTTACTACCCCTGCACGAGCCCTCCTTGCCACCCTTGGCATTCACAGCGAGCCTCGTCGCACCGGCGACGTTGCATCAGCAGTTGCGCATCTGGGGGCTTCAGGTCGAAACGGGCGATTCTCCATTGCTTGATATGCCGGAGCTGGGCTATTTGCCTGGCAGACTGCGGCAAAAGGTGAGCGCCATTGTCTTCGAAGAAAAAATGCCAGGTGAGGAAGTCGTGTCGATTGCTCCCTGTCCGTGGACGCTCAAGGTGTTGATTGTCGACGACATGCCGATCAATCGCGACATCGTCGGCAAGATGCTTCGCGAGCTTGGACATCAGACGCAAACGGCTGCAACGGGTGAGGAGGCATTGCAACTGGGGCGTGAGCAGGTTTTCGACCTGGTCTTGATGGATATCCGTATGCCTGAGATGGATGGTTTGCAGGTCACAAGGCATTGGCGTGACGTGGCGAGCGGGATGCTCGATCAGGATGTGCCGATCATGGCGCTAACGGCCAATGCGTTACCTGCCGAGCGCGACAGGGCCAGGGCGGCCGGTATGAATGGATACCTGGCAAAGCCCGTCAGCCTTGAGCAACTCGCGGTCGGGGTCGGGCAGGCCGTATCGCTGCAACTCGCGCGTGATATCGATCTTGCACCGAACCAGGGACTGCAACAGCCACTCTTCAATCTCGCTGACGCAGCCTTGCGCAGCAAGCTTTATGAGACGCTTGAGACCCTTCACAACGCTATTGTCGAGTCCACGCAGGCGAATGAGCGAGCGCAGTTGCTGGACTTGTTACATACCCTCAAAGGCTGTGCCGGGCAGGGCGGCCTGGACTTGGTGTGCGAACTGGTGGAGCAGCAAGAAATACAGATCCATCAGGGCAACTGGCCGAGCAGCAAGGATATAAGCGACCTCGGCTGGCTGATCCAGCAGACTAAATAAGTGATGTGCAGGGCATTAGTGGATACCCAGGCGGCTTGCCCAATTGACCAGTTCCGCGATGTTGTGCGCATCGAGCTTGCGCATCAGGTTCAGACGATGAGTTTCTACGGTCTTGATCGTGATCGTCAGTTTTTCGGCTATATCGCGGTTGCGCCCGCCTTCGGCGATCAGCTTGAGTATCTGGCGTTCGCGCGTGGTCAACTTGGTCTGACCACCGACACTCGGTTCAGACCTGACCTGTGCTTCGTTTAATGCGGGGTCGAGAAATATCTTGCCTGCCAGTGCTGTTTGCAACCCGGCAAGTAATATCTGTTGCGAACTCTTTTTCAGGATATAGCCGAGCGCACCCGCAGCCAGTGCATCGCGGGCGCGGTGTTCGGAAGTATCCGCAGTAATCACCACAATCACCAGTTCGGGCCTGCGCCGTTTCAGCTGGCGGATAATGTCGATCCCATCCATCCCGGGTAAACCCAGGTCGATCAGAACAACGTCGGGGCTCAGTTGCTGGCAGGCTGTATAGACCTGTAAACCGTCATCAATTTCACCGACTACTTCATACTCGGGCATCGCCGACAATAGATTTTTGATGCCGTAGCTCAACAAATAATGATCTTCGACGATCAAAATGCGTTGAGGGCTTAGAGCTGTCTGCGAGTGTAAAAACATGGTCGAAAGCCTGCTTTTTTGTATGAGGTGAGTAGCAAAAGCTTATAGGGTTCAGGTCATTACCGGATTCAGATTTGTACGATAGATGACAGAATTGAGTAATTCTTTTTTGCTGATGATCGTATGAAATTTCCTACTGCTCTGGCTGCTCTTGAATCGATTTCTACCCTTGAGCGCTCGGGCGGGCGTTGGCTGATCACACTGTCCGGTGTGCCGGGCTGGTGCTGGGAATACCCGCAGGGACTCTGCGTTGCCCTCGTCATTGAGCGTCCGTTGATTGATGACCAATGGCTGGCTCAGTTAAGTCTGTGGCTTGCATCAGTGCCAGGCAGTCTGGACGACAGCCTGCTGCTGGAAGGTGAACGGTTGCTCCTGGTGCGGCGTTATGAGTCCGATCTGGCATCTGTTGAGTTGCAAGCCCAGATCAATCAGCAACTGACGATTGCACGTTGGCTTGCAGCCCAGGGCGAGGAGCAACAGGACTCGACAGACACCGCTGTTGCGGGGCGTTGGGTGTGAGGGCGCGTAGCTCGTGCGTACTCAGGTGTTGCATGGTGGGCCTGATTGCGCTTGGAGTTGCCACCAGCACAATAGGGGCAATCCCGACTAACGGGAGCCCCGCGTTTTTCCTGACCACGCGCGGCACTAAGCTTGCCGACGTACTGCGCGATCTGGGGGCCAATTATCGGGTGCCGGTGGTCGTCAGTCCGCTAGTGGGTGAAGCCTTCATCGGCAGTCTGAGCGATATGGAGCCTGAGCAAGCACTCGAACATCTGGCGCAACTTTATCAACTCGCCTGGTACTACGACGGGCAAACGATCTATGTCTACAAAGCGCAGGAGGTTGGCAGCCAGCTGCTGACACCGGCTTATCTATCGGTTCAAACGCTGATTGCTCAGTTACGCGCCACCGGTGTGCTGGATCGTCGTTATTGCCGGGTGCGTGCTGTGCCGACGTCGAACGCACTGGAAGTTCATGGTGTGCCGATCTGTTTGGAGCGAGTCGCGCGCCTGGCCGAACGTATCGACCAACAGAAACTCAATCACGAGCAGAACCAGGAGGTGGTCGAGCTCTTTCCATTGAAATACGCCGCCGCCGCCGATACGCAGTACACCTACCGTACTCAGCAGGTGGTGATTCCGGGCATTGTTTCAGTGTTGAAAGATATGGCTCAGGGGCGAACCTTGCCGCTCAAGGAGAATCAGGGCGAGCAACCGTCGAGTGATCGTTCGCTGCCAATGTTCTCCGCAGATCCTCGGCAAAATGCGGTGCTCGTGCGGGATCGGAAGATCAACCTGCCGCTCTATTCGGACTTGATTGCCCAGCTCGATCACAAGCCAAAACTGGTCGAGATTTCGGTGGCAATCATCGATGTCAACTCGCAAGACCTGAGTGCGCTGGGAGTCGACTGGTCCGCATCAACGCGCATTGGTGGTGCGGGGGTCAGCTTCAACAGTGGCGGGGAGCTCGACTCCGGTAACTTTTCCACGGTGATATCCAATACTGGCAACTTCATGGTTCGTCTCAGTGCGCTGGAGCAAAATGCCAAAGCACGGATATTGTCGCGTCCATCGGTCGTCACGCTAAACAATATGCAGGCGGTGCTTGACCGCAATATTACTTTCTACACCAAGCTTGTCGCTGAAAACGTCGCCAAACTTGAGTCCATATCGGCGGGTTCTCTGCTGCGCGTGACACCGCGGGTGGTCGGTGAGGGGGCTCAACAGGAGGTCATGCTGACACTGATTATTCAGGATGGTCGGCAGACCAGTCCTATCAGCCAGGCAGAACCTTTGCCGCAAACGCTGAATTCAGAAATATCGACTCATGCGTTACTCAAAGCCGGACAAGCCCTACTGCTCGGTGGTTTCGTTCAAGACGAAGAAAGTGAGAGTGTGCGCAAAATTCCCCTGCTGGGTGATATTCCGCTGCTCGGCAGACTGTTTAGAACGACGCAGAAGACTAATCGCCAGACAGTGCGCTTGTTTTTGATCAAAGCCGATCCTTGGCATCAATCTTGATGGGCCGATGATGGAATGCACTTACAAGTTAAAGTGGCTGAATGGGCCGTTAAGTGGTCGCGAGCTGGCCTTGCCGGCCGGAGAGTTGCGCTTGGGGGGCACGGACCCGGATATTGCGCTGTCCCTTGAACAAGACATTCAGGCGATCCTGTCGATTGATGACACGGGTATCACGTTGGTATCGGCAACGCCAGTGTGGGTGGCGGGTCGCTTCTGGGATTTGGAACAAGCGCTGCCGTTGGGGGGCGTCATCGATGTCGCCGGACAGGCCTTTGTCCTGGGCACATCTACCGATGAGTTACCGACTTTAGTAGTGCCCGTGCGTTTGGCGCCAAGCGCTGAGCGTAGGTCTCGTTGGTCGCTCTGGTGCGCGGGCGGTATTGGTGTGGTCGCTGTGTTCGCTGTAGCGCTAGTGTTTTGGCAGCCGGCACCAGCCGCTTCGACGTTCAATCTGGATGCCTGGCTTGCTCTGCAACTGGAAAACCCCGAACTGTCCGGCTTGAGTGTCATACGTGACGCACAAGGGGGGCTGGTTCTTAAAGGCATGTGTCGGTCTTCCCCGAGTGTCGACGGGTTGAGGTTGCGTTTGCGGGAAAAAGGGCTGTACGTGCACGACGAAAGTGTGTGTGCCGACACCCTGCGTCAAAGCGTGCTTGCAGTGCTGACGTTGAACGGTTATCGGGATGTTGAGGTAAGGAGTGGCGAGATGCTGGATCACGTGGTGATCCTCGGTGCCATCGTTGCCGACCGTGCCTGGCAACAGGCCAGCGCGCAATTACAGACGATATCGGCGTTGGGCGGTTGGACTGTGGTCAATGATCACTCGGAAATGTTCAATGGTCTGCTCGCCAGGCTGACCACCCGCCATCTTCTGGACGGCCTCAGCATCATTACTTCAGATAAAACCCTGCGGGTGAGCGGACAACTCGACCCCCAGCGTATTCAGGCGGTGGCAGAGGTCATCAAAACCTTCAATCAAGATGGCCCGCCACGATTGTTGGCTGCTTTCCAGAACATACCCGGGGCTCCCTCAGCCAGTCAGTTCTTACCTTCGGCAATCGTCAGTATTGGTGGTAATGCTGACTCTACCTACGTTCAACTGGCCAACGGTATGCGTTTGCAAAAAGGCAGTGTATTGCCCAGTGGCTACCTGATTCATGCATTGAATCGCTCAGCGATTGCTTTACTTAAAGGGCAGGAGCTGGTCTCGCTGCCGCTCGATCTGTAATCCGCAGGATTGAAATAGGAACTCGAATGGCCCGTATCACCTACCTGGAAGATGCGCTGCATGCCGATACGCAGGGCAGGCTGCGCGACAACTCGCTGAATAAACTGCGACAGGCCGAACAGCAACTGCGCGAACAATTGCGTTTACCGCAAGCACCCGCCCAATACCAGGCACTGGAGCAGTGTGCGAGCGCCTGCGCCAGTGCGGCAGAGGTTATCGAAACGTTATGGTGTCGGTACCACCCCCGTTGAATACAGGCTGTCTGGTTGTCATTGGAGGTGTGGCGAACTAATCCGATTATAAATTCTCCGCATCTGAGACGATCTTCGTCTGTCATTGAATTCATTATAAAACCGGTAAAGTCGTAAGCCGTTAACGCTGAAACTTGCGAAGCTGTGGGGAGCCACTGACGTAGTGCATCACGTCTTGGCACCAGCGGCGACAGTTCATCGTCCCCACGTTGTCTGGCAAGTCTGGATTAACTACCTTATGGAAGATTACATATGATCAGCTCGTCAATGAGCCCCAACGTCGGTTCTTTGGATAAGACGACTCTTGGCAACGTCGAAACTGTGGCCGCTGCGAATGAAGTTCGGTCGACTGTCGATGTGGCTGTTTCGGAAGTCGAAGGTAAGACCGGTATTGTCGCCGCTCATTTGAAACCCTTGCAGGGGGTGGCGAAAGAGCACAATTGTATTATTGGAATTCGACCAGTTGAAACAGTCGCCACCGGTCTGATCGAAGATGGGCATCCGACCAAGGACTTTCATATTAAAGGCAAGAGTTCCAACTGGGGGCCGCAGGCGGGGATGATCTGTGTTGATCAGGCCTTCAGCAAACTTGAAAATTGCATAAAGTCCGACCCGGGGCGGGTCGAAAAATTTAGCGGGCAAACCAGCCAGTGCATCAAGGATGGCTATGCCGTTGCCGTGCCGCTGGCTATTACGCGAGAGCGCATGGGTACGTTACTGGCGGGTAATAAAATCACCGATATGCAGCCTGAAGACAAGCAGGGTGTGATCAAGTTCAGTGCGAAAGGACCCAGCGGTGAAGTGTACACATTTGAAGCCACACGCCAGCCAGAGGTGGCCAGAGATACGTATGTGATTACTCAGGGTGGTAAACCGCTTGAAGTCCTGGCGAAAGAAGAGGGGGGCAAGGCGTTGACCGCCGACTATGACTTGCATCTGATTGGGCCGCACCTGAGTGACCTGGGTCCACAAGACAATCTTCCGGTTCCGGATGTTGCACACAGTGTGTTCAAAGAACGCATCGATGGCTATAGCGATAAGACCAAGGCTAACCTGAATCCAGCATTGCGCGAAAGTTACGATAAGCCCGGCGTTTTTTATAATAAGGAGGATAAGCATCTCGGAAATGCTACGGCCCGCATAACCGCCATGATCCCGGTTATCAACCAGGCCCTGGTCGGTGATGGTGAGCCAGTGGTACATCACAATGCAGACTCGGGTAGCCCGGCGGCTGATGTCACTGCCAACTATCCGGCCACGTTTGTGTTGCCGATCAAGCTCGGTAAATTCCCTGAAGTCTGCGTGATCGAAAACAAACAAGAGATGGCCGAGTTGATCCAGGAAGCGAAAAACGGCGGATACCACATCCCGTTGAATCCACTGTGGGAGCCGGAAGTTACCGGTATCAAACGTGCCGATTTTAGCAACGCACTGGCGCTGTTCAATCGCGCCTGAACGCCCGCCCAAGGTGTTCAACGATCCGCTGGATCGTAATAGATAACTTGCAATCACCTGAAAAGACTCAATAAACTAACGTGCAGAAGGTTACATATGATCGAATTATCACGGGCTAATATTAATCCCTGTGCTGTAAGTCTCGAGTCCTTAGCCAAGACGGAACGCGACAATAGCAGCGCTGCGGTCCTGACTAATAAAACGTCCATGACACTCAAAGAAGTCGTCGAGAGCGTCAAAGAAAAAACCGGTATTGTCACCAAACACCTGGAACCCTTGCAGGGCGTTGCAAAAGAATACAACTGTATTATCGGAATTCGTCCAGTCGATCCGCTCGCCACCGGGTTGATCGAAGAAGGGCACTCGACCAAAGACATGAGTATCAAAGGCAAGAGTGCTTCCTGGGGGCCGCAGGCGGGTACGATTTGTGTCGATCAGACTTACAGCAAACTGGAAGGTCAGACAGAGCGGGTTAAGGCGTTCAGTAAAAAAACCGAAGGGTGCATCGATAATAAAACTATATTTTCAGTGCCGCTGACTATTTCGATGGCGCGTCTGGATTACCTGCTGGCGTCTGAAAAACTCACGGATCGTACGCTCGAAAATATTTCTGGGGTGATCAAATTCAATGCGCCCAGCCCCAGTGGCACCATTTATAACTTCGAAGCAACACGGCAGGAAGATGGCAAGTTTGCTATCAGCAGTCATGGCAAACCGATTCAGGTTCTCGCGGCCGAACCCGGTGGCAAAGCCATCACGGCTGACTATGACTTATATGTCATTGCCCCTCACATCAGTGATATGGGACCGGAGGATGTTTACCCCATTCCGGATGTGACCCACGGCGAGTTTACGAAGCGCACCGCGGATTATAGTGACTCCAGCAAGGAAAAGCTGTTGAGTGAAATGAAATATGAGAACGATAAGGGCGAGGTAAAAGGCGACTATACAAGTGAAGTGGGTTTTTATGACAACGCGGATAAAAAAATTGGCAACGCTTCGCGGCGCGATGAAAAGATGATCCCGATACTTAACAAAGCCATGGTCGGTGAGGGCGCACCGGCGGTGGTGCATCATGCTACGGATACCAGTAACCCAGTCACCGAAGATGCGGCAAACTACCCAGCCACTTTTGCATTGCCGACCAAACTCGGCATCTACAATGAAATCACAGTCATCGAAAACCAAGAACAAATGCTCAAGTTTATTCAGCAGGCGAAGGACAGTGGTTATCACGTGCCATTGAATCCACTGTGGGAGGGAGGACTTGCCGATGTCGTTCGTTCTTCTTTCACCGATGAGAAGGAGAACTTTAAAAATAACTTCAAGCGCGTCTGACAGCGTTTACCGAGAAACCAGATGCCCTTCACCTATCATCGTTGCCATGCCCGATTGAAACCTCATATGGCAACGTGTTACGGACTTACCCGTGGTAAGTCCGCTGTTTGTCATACGCCTTGGTCCGAGAGCTTTTCCTGGTACTCGGCAAACGCGTTCGAAATCATTTTCCGCTGCTCGTCATCCTCGAAACAGTCATCGGTCATTAATTTGACCAACTCCCCCATTTGCCGCACATACGCGTAGTGCAACGTCTCGTCGGGAACCTGCCGGGCGGTTCGCTGCTCGATCCAGTCGGCTTGCATCCAGGACTGCTGGGCGATCTCCAGCAAGGTTTCGATGACAGCGTCGCCGTCCAGGCCATCGATGTGTAGCGTTTGTGCGACGCGCTGACAATGATCCTCCATCCCGAGAAACATCATGATCCGTTTCAGGTCGGTAATGACGGCCGCAAGCTGGGTGTCCATCGCCGGTCCTTCAGCCGAAAGTTCGAAGGCTAATGCGCGAATCAGTGTTTTCAGCTTGCGTTTGCGATCCTGCAGATGGCGAAATTCCTCGAACCATTGCACCAGACGAGTACGCCGCGACGTCGCACGCTGGTACAGGTGTTTGAGCTCGGCGAAACTGCTTTTGCCGGTTGCGCCAAACTCCAGCCGGGAGAAGAGTTGTAACGTCCATTCATCATCGGCCATCACTGCCGACAAGGCGTCGTCCAGGCGCTTGCGACGTGCGCCGGAGAGGTTCTTGCCCGCCAGCAGATGGGCCAGCAGCAAGGCCATTTCACCGGCATCGAGACCGCCTTCGCGCATGGCCTCCATGAGATCGGATGCCTCATCGATGCCTGAGGCGCGCTTATGTAGATCGTCAAGTTGGGTCGAGGCCGTTGCCGTGATGTGTTTGACCAATTGTTGCAGCATCGAGCGTGAGCGTGGGCGTTCGGCTTTTCCGTCGCTCGTCCCACGTCCGGCAGCGCGCTGTCGTGAGCCCAGCGCAAAGCCCATATTCTCCAGGGTTTCGGCCAGTGCGTCTTCTACCCTGTCGACGGGCAAGAACTCGAAGCCACCCGTCTGCATGTCGAGTTCGTCGCGCGCTAGTTCAATGGCTGATTGCGAGGGGAAAATTTGCGTTGCGCTGGTCGGTGGCCGTTGTGGCGTATTTTGAATCGCCAGCGCTGGCTTGAGACTTGCGGAGTCGGTCTTGTTGATCATCAGTGAGTTCCTCGCGGCTGGCCTGCCTTAAGCGCGACAGGAGTGATTGAAGATGGAGATCCAGATCAATTTGCAGAGTGAAAAGGTGCGTCTCCAGCAGCGCTTGAGTGTTTTTCAGAGCGCTGTCAGTGATCACACGAACCTGGCTGTAAGAGGAAAAGGTATCTTTCGCTGTCGTTTCACTCGACGTTGAAACGCGTAATGTGATGGCCTCATCGCTGAGAAAATGCATGAGCCGTTGTTGCACCCGACGAATAATCAGCTCGGTGGCGTCTTGTTCACCGATGAACTCCTCCAGTACCGCACCGACAAGAACACGCAGACGTGTATCGAGGTGCTGGGCTATCGTGGTTTCGAGTTCAGTTTCTGCGACAAGCCATTCCAGCGTTTCATCGATGAGTGTCGTACGCAGCGAAGCGAGTTCGCTGGCGGCATCGGCAAGGCCTTGATGATGTGCTTCGTCGCGGATCTGTTGAGCATCGCGCTGAGCGTCGGCCAGGCTTGCACGGGCTTGTTGCCGTATTGCCTCGGCCTCTTCGCGGGCTTTGACAAGCATTGAGGTGGTGTTGAAGTAGTCCGCCAGTTCAACGGCAGGAATGATCGCGCTATGGGGTGTGGCACCGGAAAGATAAACGCATGGGATATTCAGGGCGCTCATAGGAATCGTCCTATTCTGATCAACCCGTTGACTGCGTTTTCAGGTATTGCGATGGCTTTATCAGTGATACGAGGTAACTGCATGGCCAGCATGCGACTCACCGGGCAATCGCTGGCGTCTCGAAGCCACCAGCGCGTGCCGATGCCGAGTGCGGTGTTGGTTAGCGTATCGGCCGGCACGGCGTGTTCGCTGCGACTCCAGCCGTGGTGCAACGCCAGCAGTTGGTCGCAATCGCGTTCGTCAATATGCGGCATAAGTGCCTGACGGCAGGCTTTCATCAGTAAGTGGTCGGGGCAGTTCAGTGCAATCACCCCGAGCGCGATGATCAGTTGGGTAAAGCGTGGTTCCAGCGAGAGCAGGACTTGTTGCTGCGTATTGAGGGCGCCGGGTAGCGCTGCCAATTCGAAGCCATGGTGTTGGAGAATCAACTTGTCGATGCCCGGCCGACAAGCCGGGTAGCGTTGATAGCTGGTCTGCCATTGGGCGAGCTCACGCTGAGTCCACCAATCGTCGTGCATCCACGCCCCGGGTTGCCAGCCGAGTTGGTGCAAGCGCTGCACGGAATTGGATATTGATGTCACTGTCATCGCTGGTCAGACCTGAGCAGTCGACCGTATAACATCATTGCGGCAAGTACGGCCAAAGCGCCCAAGGACAAAGCGAGCAACAGACGGTTTTGTGCGAGCCACGCCCACCTGTCGCTCTGATCCCCAACCGCCATGTCCGGTTCGGAAAGGGATTGATAGCGATAGTCGGCAGCCTGCAGCACGATGCTGATGTTCTCGGCCCGCAAGTTCGGCACGCTGTTGTAGATCAGGCTTTTTATGTCCGTTTCGCGGTTGAGCAAGTTGCGTTCGGGGCTGTATTTGATGAACACCGAGGCCGAGGGTTTAGGTGTTTCGCGCGGGTTCTGACTGATGCCTTCGCCAATCGATACCTGTGCAATGATGACGCCGTCCATTGCCCGCAACATTTTTTCCAACTGTTGTTCTTTCAGGTAGGTGATCTTCGCGTGCTCCTGGGCCGGTGAGGTCACCAATTGACCAGAGGGAAACAAATCCTCCATCGTTGCCACTTTTTTTCGTGGCAAGCCATTTTGTCGCAAAAGCTCGACCGCATTGACGAACTGCCCCTTGTCGACCTTGATCGTGACAAGTCCACCTTTTGCGACCTCCTTTTGCGCATCGATATTGCGTAGCAGCAGCATGGCCAGCATCTGATTGGCTTCGGCTTCGGACAGCTCGCTATACAGATCGATTTTGCAACCGGCCAACATCAACGCGAACATACAGATGCAGCCAAAACGTAACAGGCGTTTGGTCATTGCATGCTCACCAGCTTATTGACGCCTTGGGCAAGGGCTCCGGCGGTCTTTGCGATCAGGTCGACCTCAACGATGGAGTGCAGCATGTTCGATTGTGCGGAGAGCATCTTTAACGGGCTATCAAGCACGCTTTCGCGCGCATTGGCGATGCTGCTATCCACGTCTTGAGATTTTTCTTGCAGGTTGGTTAGCGCAAACGCCTCAGGGGTTTTTGCTGTATGGCCGAATAGCGCTTGGGTGAAGGCCTCGATGTCAGCCGGAGCGACGACGGGAGGCACGGAATCGGCGGATGCTTGCATTGCAGTCATGCGGGTGGCTTCGATTTCCATTTGATTTTTTATCCAAGTAATGGGTGCGTGTAAGCCTGTACAGGCGACGGGCAGCGGCGAACGGGATCGCTTTCGATCAAACGACGCAGCGTGTTTGCTTCGTCTGACGAGTTGTTGGCCAGCAGTTTCAGTGCGTCATCCACTTGTTTGAGCCCGATCAATAAGGCGGCTTCGAGAATCTGCCGATCTCCTGAATCTTTGATCAGGTAGGGGAGCGCTGTACGGATAGTCTCGACCTGCTCGATAAAACCGTGGTTGACCGCCGCCAGGCTGGTCTCACTGATCAGGCGACAAATATCGGTGTCAAGCGTGTTCATATTTTCTGAATGATCCCCGACAGCATGTCCTTGACGGCTTTCATCACGGCACTTTGATAGGTGACGAAGGTGGAGTACTGCTGAATCGCAAATTGCGCCTGGAGCATGCGCACCGGATCGTTCATGTCGGCAGCAGTCATCTTTGACTGAACGTCATTGCCGGCTTTCTCGACCATCTGTGAGAGCTGGTTATTGACGGTTTCGATATCCATGGCCGATTACCCTGCGTCGCTGGTTGTGCTGATGAGATTTGTCTGGATGCGGAATTGGGTGGGGTTGCAGAGAAAACGCTTGCGAAAACTTTCAGTGAAGTGCCCGTGATTGGAAAAGCCGCATTCGAGGGCGATATCGAGTATGCGCATGGGCGTCGACAGCAGCAGTTCGCGGGCATGGGTCAGCCGCCGCTCAAGCAGCCAGCGTTTCGCGGAAAGGCCGTATTTTTCCTGGAACAGAAGATTGAACTTGCGCAGCGGCATGTCGAACTCCTGCGCATACCGGGCGACCGACCACTGATTCAGCGAGTGCGTTTCGATAAATTCAAAGAAGGGCTCATCGCCGGTCATGATGTGCTGGAGCAGTGCCGAGAAGTAGCGCCGATCGACCCCCAGGCAATAGATGTAGGCAAAGCGCAAGAGCGTGTCGGGCGCGCCCCTGGCGAGCAGCTCAAGCACACTGATGACCTCGGCTTGTGCCTTCACCATTCTGATGGGGTCGCGCCAGAATAACGCGCGGTGGGGTGTGCCAAGCAGGTCCACAACATCGGCATATAACCGTTGGAAATCGGCGGGGTAGAAGTCGAAGTATTGAATATCGCTGCCCGTGTTGCAGGGGACAGCGTCGCTGTGTGCCACGACGACAGAGTTAGGCGCAATGACCTGTACTTTGCCGTCAACATGCACCTTGCCACCGTACTTACCGAATAAAAGTCGCACTGCTTGCATCGGTCCTCCCTGGTTATCAGTAACTGCTTTAGTTGCGCCCATGGTTACGCGTCGCCCGAGAAATATGCATCCGGTGTTCACCTGAAAGATGAGGGTGCTGGGCGGATTTCGATAGGCATTGAGTAAATATGTAAGGTGCGAGTGAGCAGTGAGTGTTCAGTCAAAACTGGAATGTTTGGCAGGATTTCAGAAGGGTGGGCTGGGCGGTTCCGTACTATTGGATGGTCGCCGCGTAAAGAAGTTGTAGTTAAGAAGTACTCTATTCGTGGCGATGAGTCAGGTTTGGCCTAGCGATATAGATGCTGTTTTTCATTAATGGATACGGCGCCGATGTCTTCAGCCATACCTGTGTTTGATACCCATGGAGAGTCCATATATGAATATGTCTGTAACACCGTCCGCTTCAATCAGTCCTCTTGAGGCTGCGCGCCCAACACCGCAGACCGTGGTGAATTCGCAATCGATGTTCAGTAACGGACTTCAGACCATGCAGAACATTATGTTGCAGCTCACTCAGTCGGGCAACGAACTGTTCGTGCAGATGAACAAGAAGTCCGAAATCGCCCGTGATGCGCAAGACAAGGCCAACCTGATCGAAGGCGTTATGGCCAATCTGAAGAAACCAACGGACACGCTGGCGTTGCCTGAAAGTGCGGTCGTGTATATGCGGGCCAACAATATTCTGGTCGACGGCAAGACCATTGATGAGTTTGTTGCCGCGAAGGCCGGGGCGCAGGCGAGTCTGGATACGTTGGCCGGCAAGATCGCTGCTGTTGGGTCTGATGGAATGCAGACTGGCTCCTGGCAAGAAGTACTGCAATACATGGACGATAACGACATAAAAGTCGAGGGGCAGAAGGCCACCGACTATGTCTGGAGTTTACCGGAAGTGGGTAATACCAGCGGTCAGAAGGTCAGTGTCGAGCATATGAATACGCTTCGCCAGGCGCTTGCGGATTCGATGAACTTTGATAAAGGCGATCTGATGATGGTGAAGTCTTCACTTGAAACGGTAGCGGGTCGTGCAACAGATTTCAATCAGCAGAGCCAGCTGAAGTTACAACAAGTGATGCAGAACTACAGTACCTCCAATCAATTGACACAAAGCATGCAGAGCATGTTGGCTGAAATGACCAAAGGTACTGCTTCTGCCATCCGCTAATAGTGTGTGCGGGGGGGCAGTTATAGCTGGGCGGTGGAGGCGAAAAAGTAAAGCACCGCTGGCTTTAGTAAGCATCAATGAGAGTGGCTGATTATTATCACCTTGCCCTGTAGAAAGGAGGAGTCTGTGGGAGAGCTTGAGAAGCTGAAAAGCATGCTTGTCGAACTTAATAAAAGTAAAGCAGTGTTTACGCACCAGGCGAAGGAGTTTGAGATGTTGCAGTCTGAGATCTCTGTGCTTGAACAAAGTGCGGACTTTGATTCGGTGGCAAAAAAGAAGTTACAGAAGCTCAATGATTTTATGGCCCGTGATGGCAACCAAGCGCAACGTCAAATCGTCGAGAAGTTTGCGATATCTGAAATGAGTTTGAAAAAGGTTGGGGAACAACTGCGTTCGCTGTCCCTTGCCCATAACGAAGTAGCAGGAAACGGCGTACCCACGCCAAAAAAAAATGCGGTGAAAAAGTTCAACCGCGCCTTTGTCTGAACCCTCTGGAGAGTCAATTATGAGTATTTCTGTCGCCCCGTCCGCTTCGATCAGCCCTCTTGAGGCTGCGCGCCCAACACCGCAGACCGTGGTGAATTCGCAATCGATGTTCAGTAACGGTCTGCAGACCATGCAGAACATCATGTTGCAGCTCACTCAGTCGGGCAACGAACTGTTCGTGCAGATGAACAAGAAGTCCGAAATCGCCCGTGATGCGCAAGACAAGGCCAACCTGGTCGAAGGCGTCATGGCCAATCTGACAAAACCGGAAGACAAGAAGGAACTGCCGGCCGGGGCCATTGAGTATATGAAAGCCAACAACATTCTGGTCGATGGCAAGACCATTGATGAGTTCATGAGCGCGAAGGGCAAAACACTCGATAAAGGCGACTTGATGATGGTCAAGTCTTCGCTTGAAACGGTGGCAGGTCGTGCGACGGACTTCAACCAACAGAGCCAGCTGAAGTTGCAGCAAGTGATGCAGAACTACAGCACCTCCAACCAATTGACGCAAAGCATGCAGAGCATGCTGGCGGAAATGACCAAGGGTACCGCTTCGGCCATCCGCTGATCGGATACTGCGCTGGCCGGACAGGTTGCAGTGTTCCGGCCAGCAACGACTGATGAGCTTTCCACCGGTATCTGTAGCGGTAGTACTGGACCGGGGAGGGCAGGTAAATCGGCAGTTATTGCAAGGAGTCATCATGACACAACCTGTTTCCAGCGTCGGTCAGGACGACCACGAGGTGCTACAGCACTTCTTCGCACGCGGTGGTTCCATTCGCATGTTGGCGGATATCAAACAAAACGACATCGATCAGCTGTATGCCTATGCGACACAGCTGTTCGATGCCGGTGAAATAGAGGGCGCACGTAATGTTTATTACATGCTGGTCCGTATTGATCACTGGAACTTTGACTGCTGGTTGGCTTTGGGCTTGTGCCATCAGCGTCTGGGGCTGCACGAGGAGGCTGTCGTAAGCTTTGGTCGTGCAGGCATGATCAAGGTCGACGATCCCCGTTCAGCGTATTTCGCAGGGATCAGTCATAGCGTGATCGGCAATACCGAGTTTGCCCGCAAAGCCTTCAATGCGGCGATCAAATGGTGCAATCAGAATCCTGAGCACGAGACGATTCAACGCAGTGCGGCACAGCTGCTCGCGCATTGCGCGGTGGAGGTGTCAGCATGACCGTTACGTTGAATATGCGCCCACAGGCCGCGACACAAACCGAATCATTGCTCGCGCTGGACCCAAAAAGATCTGCCAGTGAGGTACGCGGTAGCGCCAGTGTTTTGCGTGGTACCTCGAATGTGTTCGGCGATGCTTTGAGTCAGCAGCATTCGCGGGTGAACACACCGCCCGCAGCGAAGCTGCTGGTCTCGCAACTTGAAGCAATGAAGGCCCTGGACCGGATCTTTGCGAACGTCGAAGTGAAGGGTGAAAACGGCGCTTCGGTCAGCCTGAAAGACATCGAAAAAATCCCTATGGATTCGATCATGCTGGCGTCGACGCTGCTTTCCAGCGAGATCCTGGGAAGTACCGCCGTGGCGAAGTCCAAAGCCATGGCGATCATGACCGACAAGCAGGAAAAAATTCGCCAGCAAGAAATTGTCGATTTTCGCGAGCAGATGGACAAAGCCATCGAGCAACAAGATAAAGCCAAGAAGGCCGGCATATTCGGGGTGATCTTTGATTGGATCATTGCCGCCGTCGAAGTCGTTTCGGGCATTGCAAAAATCGTCGGGGGCGCACTGACAGGCAATGTCATGCAGGTTGCCGGCGGCGCCATGGATCTGTTGGCAGGGGTTGCCGGTGTCGTCAAGGCGACAGCCAATACCCTGGCGCTGATTGACCCCGACAACGCCGAGAAATACAAGGCGGTCGCCGATGTGGCGGGAACCGTCCAGCTGAGTTTTGAGATCGCCGGTGCCGTCGTCGACGTGACGAGCGCTGCGCGCAATATGTTGGTGACCAAGGTGATCCCTAAAGTGGCGGGCACTGTAATGAAGGAGGGTGCCGAGCAAGCGCTGGTCGCCGGGATCAAGGCCGGTAGCAAGGGCGCGGTCGATCAGACGGCGAAGATGGTCGGCAAGGAAGTGGCGTCGCAGGTTTCGGGACAGATCGCCCAGAGTCTTGGCAAGGCGACGTTGGAGGCGTCCAAGACTGCGGGTAAAGAAGCGGCACAGAAAGCCGTGCAGCAGCTCGGTGTAAACCGAATGCTGGAAAAATTCTCCCAGGAAGCGATCGAACAGCTCGTGACGAAAGCAGTGAAGAAGGTTGGCCACGGCGCGATCGACAAGGGCGTTGAAATGACCGCCAAGGAAGTGACCAAGGCGGTGACCAAAGAGATCAATCGCGAAGTAATGCGGGTTGCGCTCAAGGCCTCGACTTACGCTGCGGTCAATATCACGCGTGGGGCTGTCGCCGGGGCCAGTCAGATCACCTCCGGAGCACTGGCTGTGGATCGCGCCAGATTACAGAAAGAGATCAGCCAGTTAATTCTCGATCAGCAATGGCTGCAGTCGTTTTTCGCTTTCTATAAAGAGGAGAAAGATGCCGCCATGAAGCGCATGGGCGAATTGATTGAGGGTCAGGGACAAGCGGTTCAAGAGGGTAGCAAGGTAATGGCTCAAGCCGGAGCGGTGCAGGTCCAGATCGCCTCGGCAATGGTTTGACATCAGGAGAAAAAAACGATGACTACAGTTAATAGCAAACCGTTGGTGGCGTCAGCGCCGATGCAGGACATGGGGATCACTCGGACTTCTGACACGGGTGATGGTGCTTTCTCGCGGATCAACGAAATCATCTTGCTGATGAAGAAAATGAATATCGAGATGCGCGATACCCTGCGCGGGTTTCACGACGATATGCAGCAAACTGCATTCGCGAAACAAATGACCTCGATGGAGACCAAGCAAGAGGCGATCGAGCTCACTTACAACGCGGCGATGACAAACGCAGTCAGTCAGATTGTGTCTGGGGTCGTCAGTTTTGGCGGTGCTCTGACGGGTAGCCAATTGGCCTCCTCGGCCACCACCGGATTGGGTAAAGCTACTGAAGGGGCTGGCGCAGTTGCGGCTGCGGGCACTAGCCGTGAGGCTCAGCAGGCACAGCTGTTGGGTGAGTTTCAGGCCAATGCCGCGGATAATTTCGCGAAAACCCTTGCGGCCACCGCTGACCGTGCTGCCGAGGCTTCACGTCAGTTGCGCGATGCAACGCGCGAGCTGGTCGGGCTCTATGAGCGCATGGCGAACGCAGTGCAAATGAGGGCGAGGTGACATGCAGGCACTTAAATCTGTTGATCCCGTCACGCAGTTTCTAAGGTCACAAGGCTTGCAACCAGAAGTCGCCTATTTTGAAAGCAGCGACTTCGTCATCGGCTGGCGGGTTTGCCTGGGTGATCTGGAACTGGTCTACCGGCTTGAAGAGGATACGTTGATCGTTTGCGATTTCACCGCCAAAGAGGGGGCTCAAGGGACGAGTGGAGCGGTCGCTCAGTTCGTCCATTTGATTCACCGGATCGAGCGCAACGTCCAGCAACTGCACGCGGTCCGAGGGATGTTCATTGAGAGCGTAGCGAACCCGGAGCTCAATCGGGTTCGTGAGCGGCTTGCCAGTGTTCTGGAGGCGAAAGGTGCGTCGTGGCAGGAGGTCGATGGCAAGCCCTGGCTGGTTTATCCGTTGATATCGAAGCGATCAGTGTCGGAGTAAGGGATCGGGTTTAGGGGTGGGGATATAAAATGCCTGCCCCTTTTTTTGTTCATAAAGTTATTCGCATTCGGACTTGTCTTAAGTTCATGCTGCCAGCTTTTCCCTATGATTCGGCCATCAGTTATTTTGTCTTGGCTAATTAGAGGGAAATACTTTGAAGTTCCGTAAAACACTGATCGCACTTTCCATTGTTACGATTTCGATGCCTGCTCTTGCTGCTTCTACTGGCTCGATAACCCCGGATGCTAAAGTGTGGACACAATATAGCCATGTTGAGTTGGCGCAGTTTCGTAAGCATAAATTCGAGCTGGATCAACACATTAAAAAGCTGAATAAAGACATCGGTAATAGCCTGCTTGGATCGTTACAAGCTAAGGAGCTGCTCCGGGCAAAAGCATTAACTGAAGTTCAGCGCAATAACATTGTAGACAAAATAAGATTTCTTGAAAACGCAAAGCGTGAGCACGCTGAGTTGAAGCAGGATATACAGATTCCAGTAGCTCCAGTGGTTCCGGTGGTTTCACTAGATCCTGTAGCTGCAGTAGACCTGGTAGTACCAGCAGAGCCGGTTACAGACAATATCAATAGCGAGCTAAGTCAGTTCCTGGCTGAAAATAAAGGCACCAATATCGGGGCCGCTGTGCGCGCATTGGCCCACGTGGCCGAAACTAACGATGAGGTGGCTGACGCGTTTGGACTACAGCTGGAAGGTAAAACCTCCGCCGAGATGACGGCTATCGCCAAGGAGCTGTTGCCAGAAGTGAATGGTGCAGCAGCTCTGGCGGCGATGTCGGTGCAAAAACTCACCAGCGGTGCGATTGGTGCCCGTAGCAGTGGTCTGCGCCGTGGTCTGTCTTCGGGCGAGGGTATGGGTGGAACCGGCGTTTGGGTACAAGCGCTCGGCAGCAAGGCTGACCAGAATCAGCGTGCCGGCATTGCCGGTTTCACGGCTGACAGCCGAGGCATTGCTGTTGGTGTCGATGGCAAGTTGGGCGAAGAGGTAACGCTTGGCCTGGCATTCAGCAGCGTAAACACCGATGTTAAAAGCGAAAATGGCAACTCCACCCATGTCAGTGGTCAGGCGCTGACCCTGTATGGTGGTTATGAACAGGACGCATTTTTCGCGGATGGCAGCATGACCTTGGGGCGTAACTCGAATGACTCCAAGCGCCATGTCGTGGGCAGCCTGGCAAAGGGCAGTTATGACAGTGACCTGTTTGGCTTGAATGTGATGGCAGGTTACGGTTTTGATCTGGCCCCCGGACTGACGCTCGAACCTCGCGTTGCTGGCCGCTACAGCCGGGTAGCGCTCAAGGGGTTCACGGAAAGGGGTGCACCGTTGGCGTTGAATACCGGGGGCCAGAACGTCGAAGCGTTGGAACTGGGGACCGGTGTTCGACTGCTGGGGAGCTTCGCACTGGGCCGGGGTACGCTTGAACCGCAAGTCACCGCGATGGCCTATCACGATTTTGCTGCCGATACCGCCAGTGTCAACTCCACCTATGTGGTCGGCGGTCCGTCATTTGTGACCACCGGTGCCCAGCAGGCGCGTAACAGCTATGAAGTGGGTATGGGCGTGGGCTACCGTCTGGGCGCGGTCAACTTGGGCTTGAGCTATGACTATCAGGCCAGGCAGGACTTCAAGGCCGACACTGTCCAGGCAAAGGTTCGTTACGACTTCTAAAGTAGTTTGCTCCTAGGTTTTGGCCCGCTTCGGCGGGCTTTTTTTCAGATTATCTTTATCTGTCATGCTGAACGTCGTGCCAGTTAAAATAGAAAAATGACCGGCGTGTTGCTCACCAATGCAAGTAAATGGCTTCAACTTTACTTCGATCGTATGAATATCAAGCACTTGTAGCCGCGATTCATGTTGTTTTTCCGGTCATTCGGGTGAAATTCAAGGGGGATCAATGAGCAGGTTGAACACGGAACGTTTGGTAGGCGGCCTGGTCCGAACGGTATTGACACTGCTATCGATCCTGAGTGGATTGCTCATGCCGTACGCCCATGGCAAGGAAGCGCAGCTTCTACTAAGGGCGCAAGCGTACCCTCATGTTGAGTACACGGTTTCCCTGAGTCCGGATGATTCGGCGTGGCTGAAACAGCGTGGTCAACTACGGGTCGGGGTGGTCGGGTCAGACTATGCGCCGATCGATAACGTCAATGATCTAGGAGAGTGGGAGGGTATAGGGGCGGACTATTTGGGGATCATGAGTCTGGCGCTTGGATCTGAAGTAGTGGTGAAGGGCTTTGAGTACCAGCGGGATGCCATCAAGGCATTGCAAGCGGGCAACATAGATATCTTGGCAACGACCACAGGATTCGAACGACAGTTCAAGGATCTTCGCTTTACCGAGCCGTATGTAAGAGAGCAGCCAGTGATGATTGGCAGGGCTGGTGATTCGACGCTGAACATCGATATGAATGGAAAGAAAATAGTCATCCTTGATGACTACGCTGACCTTGAAGTGGTTAAGGCTCATTATCCTCATAGTGAGATTTCCGTTGTTGATGATGTCTCCCAGGCTTTTGATCGACTGGCCGATGGGACAGTCGATGCACTGATCGACGATGAGATTTCGGCCAGTTTGTTTATTGCCAGCAACCCATTTCTGGATGTGCAGATAAAATGGGATGCGGATTTACCCGTGCAGGGTTTTGCTTTCGCCACTCGTGCCGCGGATGAGCGCTTGTTGACGTTACTCGATAGTGCGCTTGAGCGTATTCCCGACAGGGTCCGGCAAGACATTCTCCGGCAATGGACTTCGGGCGTTGGCTTGAAACTTTTGGATGACACGCTGAGCTTAAGTCAGCGAGAGTCCGCCTGGGTTAAAAACAATACCGTTGTACCGGTCGTAATATCAGAACACCCACCCTATGCTTATAAAGATGAGGCCGGACACTGGGTAGGCTTGCATATAGAAATATTGAATGCAATTACGCGAAAGACAGGGCTGCATTTTTCTTTCATTGAGGGCGTGTCTGTCAAACAACGTGAGGAACAGTTGCGTTCAGGCAAAGCCAAGATGGTGACCACATTTGTCTCCACGCCAGGACGTAAGAACTACCTGGACTTCAGTCACTCTTTCGGCTCGCAAGGTTGGATGTTTGTGGTGAGGGCTGATGAAAAAAGCCCGGTTGACCTGGCTGAGCTGATAGGCAAGCGAGTAGCGTTGTCAAAGGGGCATGCTCTTGAGGCGAGGATTCGCGAACACTTTCCGCAAATCACCTTGCTTCCCGTGCCGTCCACCCGGGACGGTATGGATATGGTTGCCCGAGGCCAGGCGGATGCAGTCATCAGTTCGCAGGGGCCGGCGTACTTCTTTGTCAATCGCTATTACAGGGGGCAGCTTAAAGTTGGGCGAAGTGTCGATATCAGGCCCGCCCCTTTGCAATTCGCGGTTGTAAAGGGTGAAGAAGAGTTATTGAGCATCTTGAATAAGTCGCTCGACTCATTGTCGATCACTGAACTACGTGCCATTCAGGTTAAATGGCTTAGCAAGGCCGGCATACTGTCTTCTGTCTGGCAAAGAATCCCTTTGTGGGTGTACCAGACAGCAGCCCTTGTGCTCCTGATGGCGCTGCTCTCCATACTTTGGAACAGGCGCTTGCAGTACCAGATCCGAGAGCGTCTCAAGGTCGAGTCCCGTTTACAGGATCAACTGGCCTTTCAACACTCCTTGCTTGATGGGATTCCCAATCCTGTTTATGTGAGAGATCGGGAAGGGTGCCTGCTCAGTTGTAATCGCAGTTATGAAGCCAGTCTCTCGATGTCTCTAAATGAACTATTGGGAACGCGAGTGCTTGACCTTGAGGCTCTGTCACCTGTGGCTGCTCAGCAGATACATGCGGACTACCTACGGTTACTGGAGCAGGGGGAGGAGCAATTCATCGACCGGCAACTGGAGTTGCATGGTGAAACCATTTTTACCTATCAATGGACGGTTCCGTTCTACAGTGCCGACGGACAGTTGCAAGGATTACTCGGCGGGTGGATCGATATTACCGAGCGTAAGCGACTCGAAATGGAGCTGCAGCAAGCACAAGTCAAGGCCGAACAGGCCAGTCGTGCAAAAAGCGATTTTCTGGCGACCATGAGCCATGAGATACGAACGCCGATGAATGCAATTATCGGTTTGCTGGAGCTGGAAATCGAGCAGGCCGCCGCTGAGGGTCACACGAGCTCAGAGTCTCTGCAGGTGGCACATGAGTCCGCCCAGACTCTGATCGGACTGATTGGTGACACTCTGGATATTGCCAAGATTGAAGCGGGGCATTTGGAGCTGACTCTCGTGCCGACGTCCTTGCAGCCTTTGATTGAAGGTGTAGTCAATATGTTTTCGGGCAAGGCGAAGCAAAAAACGCTCAAGCTCGAAATGCATTTTGCTACGGCAGCGAAAGGTTGGTATTTGCTTGACCCTCTGCGTTTGCGTCAGGTGCTGCATAACCTGGTGGGTAATGCCATCAAGTTTACCGAAGAAGGCTTTGTGCGGATTCGTCTGCAGATGCTGGCGTCGGAGGCCGGGCATTGTCGATTGAGTATGGCTGTCGAGGACAGTGGTATTGGCATTTCGACAGTCACTCAAGAAGAGATTTTCAAGCCCTTTGTCCAGGCCAGCCGGATGACTGCCCAGGAATATGGAGGGACTGGACTGGGGTTAAGCATCTCTCGTCATTTGATCGAGTTGATGGGGGGCAAGATACGAGTCCACAGTGAGCCGGGGTTAGGGACGCGGATTTTGATCGAATTGGAGCTTGAGCGTGTTTCTTCTCCAGGCCTGCTGTCTGGCGCGATCCCGGTACAGCGCCCAACTGTTCGGGGGCTGGATGTGCTCATTGCCGATGATTTTCCCGCCAATCGTCTGGTGCTGGCTCAGCAGCTCAAGTTCCTCGGGCATGACGTAACGGCCGTGGAGGACGGGGCCAAGGCCTTCGAGGCGTGGCTCCAGGGCGACTTCGATGTGGTGATAACCGATTGCAATATGCCCGTCATGAATGGCTACGTTCTGGCGCAAACCATCCGAAAGCGCGAGGGTGATGAACGCCGCGTGGGGCTTTGCCCTATCGTTGGTTTCACGGCTAACGCTTTGGCTGATGAAGAGTCCAGGTGCCTTGAAGCCGGGATGAATAAACTTCTGGTCAAGCCCGTCACGCTTAATCAGTTGTCGCAAACATTGGCGGCCATGTTGCCTGAAGAGCAGTTGCCGAATGAGTTTGATCTCGAGGAAGTCCGTCAGTTGACTCAGGCTGATACCGAGATTGCCACACAGTTACTGACAGAGCTGCGTAAGAATATCCGCGATGAAATCGAGCATCTGACGGATGCTCTTGCCAAGAATGACCGATTGGGTATTCAGGACTCACTGCACCGTCTCAAGGGCGCTGCTTGTCTGGTCAATGCGGTTGCTGTCGCCCAGGCCTGCGCAAAGATGGATACACAGGCCAGACTGGTTGCCTCGGAGCTGAAGCCATCTTGGGATGCTTTGTTGAGCGCTTTGCAGAAGCTGGATGCGGGGATCGCCCGTCATCTGCAGGCGCAGCGGATCAACAACCTTGATTAGGACTTATCCTATCCGTTCTATAGTTGGGTATCGGTAAAGTAAGAGCGCTTCCCCCTTGATATTGGATGCGCGCGCGTGCACGAGTGTTCTTATGAAATCGCTTAAAGTGTTGCTTCTTGAAGACCAACCCTTCCAGATGATGGCCATGTGTCGGATGTTGAACTCCATTGGTGTTTCCAATGTGCTCATGGCCGACAGCGCAGACAGCGCAACTCAACTGTTGGAGCGGCATCGCCATGTGGATATCACAATCTGCGATTTGCAGATGAAGGGCGCCGATGGGCTGGACTTCATCCGATATTTGAGCGAGACCGACTACGCGGGTGCTCTGATTATCGTCAGTAGCTCTGAAGTGGGCATCCTTTCCTGCGTGGCGCGTATGGCGCATGAGTCTGGTATATCTGTGCTGGGCTACCTGGAGAAACCCGCTTCCTCCTCGCATTTTCGTGTGTTGTTCGACAAGTTCATGGCGCAGCCCCGTCCACAGGAGGATCTTCGGTCTGCGTTCTATTCACAGAAGGTGGTTACGGTGCAGGAAGTAACCAAGGCGCTACAGGAGAGCGAGCTGGTCGCCTATTTTCAACCGAAAGTTGCCATGAATGGTTTGGTTGTGGGAGTGGAGGCACTGGTGCGTTGGCCGCATTCGACGTTGGGTATGTTATCGCCGGCTCAATTTTTGCCCGTCATTGAAAGCGCGGGACTTTCTGATCAGTTAATGTGGTTTATGCTCGAGCAAGCGTTGAGTGTTGCGGCTCGTCAAGAGTTACAGGATGGTTCGGCATTGCCGGTTGCTGTTAACATTTCGCCTGAAGTGCTTCTTCAGCGCGACTTTTCCAGGCGAGTCCTGGCGTTAGTCGCTAAATACGCTCTTTCGCCCGAAGTGCTGACACTCGAAATTGTCGAGAGCGTATTCTCGACCTCTTCACCCGCACGGATCGAGTCGCTGACACGGTTACGGATGAGCGGTTGCAAAGTGGCTATCGACGATTTCGGCACGGGGGCTTCGAATATGCAGCGACTGTTTGAACTGCCCATTTCAGACTTGAAAGTACCTGCTGAATTCGTGACGGGTATGGGGCGTGACGTGCGTTTGAGGGCCATTGTCGAGGGGGCGCTTATCATGGCTAGGCGGATGGGACTCACGGTGACAGTCGAGGGCGTTGAGAGCCTGGATGATTACCAGGCTCTCAGTTTGCTAGGTGAGCCATGTGTACAAGGCTACTTTATTGCGCGTCCGATGAGCGAGAAGAACTTGGCGCAGTGGTTGATTCAACATGCTCAGGCTTTTCCAGGGTAGAAAGCCGCAGGGTTGTTAATGTCCGGGTGATTCTCCTTGTCAGGAGAGCAGGCCGTGCTCCTGAGCATAAATGAAAAATGCAGCATCATTAGTGATCCCCAGCTTGCGCATGGCACTGACTTTTTGCGCACTAACCGTCTGTTTACTACGATTGAGCAGCTTGGCAATTTCCCTTGAGGCTAACCCCGAAGCTAGGAGCCGTATGACTTCGAGCTCTCGAGGCGAAAGTTCTTCTTTCTGAACGAGATGATCCGCGCCGCACCCACCGACCATCTCGATAGCATTTTTCACGGATTGGGCGATATATAGCCTGCCCACACTGGCAGCCTTAATGGCTGTGGGCAACTCGTGGGAAAGACTGGACTTGCTCAACAAGCCTTTGACACCCAGCGCCAGGATTGAGGTGAACAGTGCTGGATTATGGAGCATGGTAACGACAATGATTGGAAGTGTCGGGTGTAGCCGCCTGACTCGCTCAATGAGCCTTAGCCCATCATTCTGGTTGTCAGCCGGCATCATGAAGTCGGTTACGAGCAGGTCGCAGTCCTCTTGAGCGAGTAACTCCAATAACTCTTTAGGCGAAGTGGCTTCTCCAACTATAAAAAAGTCCTTGCTTTTGCTCAGGACAGCACCTAGTCCAAGTAAAAAAATAGGATGATCATCGGCCAGAATTATGCGTAATGACATGTGAGGACCCTTTTTTAGATTGCTCAAGTCTAGGGGCGAGGGCGAGATCAGTAAAGTAGCTTTTCGTCATGGATGTGATTTTATAAAGATGCGCAATGGAGGGCGCCTGGAAACATATGTATTGTTCTGGTGTCATAGATAGCGCGGTAAAGAGTCAACACTGGCGTAACGATACCCTTTGAACAGTGCGAACTCATCCATCATCAAGCACCGTGGTCGCGCTTTTGGCTGAGCGCCTAAAAGTAGCCTGCAAACAACGACGCTTCAGTAGTCGCGCGGTGCTCCAATGCAGGGTTGGAGGCCGCTCGCAGGCTTGGGTAACAGGTCGGCCAGGCAGGCATAGTGATCCAGCCAGCTGACTGCTTCCATTCGTTTGCCATAGTCACGACAGCAAACGCGCCGAACACGTTGAAGCGTACCGGACGGCCAAGAATGGGCAAATCACGAACGACTCGCTCGCAATACTCATGGGTCGTCGAACAAGGCTTGTGGCAGCCGCCACAGGCAGGGAAGCGTGTGGCATGAGGCGTCAGATCGACCCGTAGAGCGTTACCATCAGGCTTGATCGTGACGACAGAAAAGCCATCCAAAAAAGGAAGAAAAGTATTAGTGTCTGGCATAAGAGCGCCGGTTTATTAGATGTGTTTGTTCGCACGAACAGCATCAATCAAATCGGCGTTCTTGTTTCTGTGTTTTCCGGGACTCCCTGAAGAGCCAAAAAGAGAGAGGGGGCAATTGAACGAATACAGTGTCAGTCATAGCCGCTCGGATGTTGAGCGCTACAAACTATAGGTATACTTCTGTTCGAGCTGACGCTTTTTCAGTACATAGACCTTCATGTTGATTTCCCCGAGAATTAATTGATTATCCAGCGCACTCAACTCTCGCTTCATCAAACGATCGACGTGAGCTTTGGTCGCTTGAAAGTTGATGGATTCGGCCTCCCGATAACCGCTAACTGGATCCCACATCATTGACAGAGGCCAACTCAGCAGAAGGCGTATGGCGCGATCATCGATGCCAGCATCGATGGCAAGTTGGCCGCGTTGAAACCGGGGTGGACACCGGTCTGGTGAGCTCGACCCCGGTTAACACCTTCTAAATTAATAAGAATGCGTCCAATACTAAAAGAACCTGAAGGGCGGCTCCTCTAGCATTTGCTCCAAGAAAGAACATGGGTTCTACAGGAGCAGACATGAAAGTTCAGTCATCAGTCAGTCCACTTACCGGTCTGGATCAATCGCTGGAAGTCGCTCGTGCCCGGAGTCAGCAGGCGACCAAGGCGGTGCTGTTCGCTGACCTGCCAGGGCAGAGTTTGAGCGCGGCTCTGAAAAGTACGGTCGGCATTGCCATCAGCCGGCAACTTCCCGATATCGGCCATGCCCGTCTGGTAACGCCGCAGCCTCAGGGGCAGGCACGGGTTCTTGCAGACCAGGCAGGGTCGCGCCAGCTCACCCTGCGCCATTTCGACAATGGCGTTGCACAGCTCGAGCTCAGCCGTCCGCCTTTGACCAGCCTGGTACTCAGTGGCGGTGGGGCCAAGGGGGCGGCTTACCCGGGAGCGATCAAGGCGCTTGAAGACAAGGGCGCGCTCGACGGTATCCGCACCATGTCCGGTTCGTCTGCCGGTGGCATCACAGCAGCCTTGCTGGCGTCAGGTATGGGGGCATCGGCCTTTAAGGCGCTCTCTGACGCAATGGACTTGATCTCACTGCTGGATAGCTCCAACAAGACACACAAATTGTTCCAGCATATCTGCACCGAAGTCGGTGCCTTGGCTCAGCCCCTTCCTGTGGTGGGCGGATTTACTCAACTATTACTCAACGTGTTGCCGCGAATCCAGTCCGAAGCCGTTCCGCTGGAAAAAGTTTTACGGGAGGAGTCGAGCAAATCCGTGCTCAATCAGATCGCGGCTAACCCGACCGTCGGGCGTGAGCCTGCTGTCGTCGCCATCGCGCAAAAACTGGAGAAGGGAGGACCTGTGACCTTTGGCGATCTGGACTTGCTCAGTCAGCGCATCCCTCAGATCAAATCGCTGAACATCACCGGTACGGCGATGTTCGAGGGACGACCGCAGATGGTCGTGTTCAATGCGAGCTTGACGCCAGATATGAGCATCGCTCGTGCCGCGCACATTTCGGGCTCCTTTCCCGGGGTGTTCAAGCAGGTCAGTGAACAGGACCAACCCTTTCAGGCACAAGGCGAGCGCACGTTTTTCCAGGACGGCGGCGTCATGTTGAATGTGCCGGTGCCCGAGATGTTCGATCGACAATTTTCGAACAGTCCTTTGCGCCAATCCGACAACCTGATTCTCAAGTTTGAAGAGGCAGAGACCGCCGTCAGCGATCGCGGCACAAAAATCCAGGCGGCTGTGGATTGGGTGGTGGGGGCGCCCGTTGCCGCGCGCGGAGCCTTACAGCAAGAAGCACTGGAGGCATTTACGGATCAGACAGTTGTGGTGCCGCTGAAGACGGAGAAAGGAGACTTCAGTACTACGCTCGGCGGAACCCTGAACTTCAGCATGCCGGATGACATCAAGAACCACCTGCAGGAGCGTCTGCAACAAGCAGTCGATGCTCATCTCGACAGTCGCGCTCAGGCTCGCGAACAGTACAATTTTGCCTCAGTGGAAGAAGCGTTGATGGCTCTGGATGACGAGATGCTTGAAAGCATCGCGGCTCAGCATCCAGGGGGCACGGATGCCGTGATCGGGTTTCGCCTGGCGGCCCGCGAAGGTCTCTCGCAACTGACGGCTGCCATCGTCTCGGGTAGCGAAGCTGCGGGACGACTGCAATTGACAGGCGAGATGCGTGACGCGCTCACCCAGCTGGATGCGCTGGCTTGCACCCCGATTCGTCAGGAGTGGCTGGTCAAGGAGCTCAATCGCGCTGACAACGCGAATTACCAGCAGTTGTTGGGGACGATGCGTGGTCAAGCCGTCGAGTCGTCGGTGCTGAAGGCTGCCGACAGCGAGATGCAAAAACGCGATATCGCGGTGATTGCCGAGAACATACGTAAAGAAGTCATCGTCCCATCCTTATATCGTCCCGGACAGCCTGATTCCAACGTGGCACTGCTACGCCGCGCGGAACACAACCTGGCACGGGCCACCACATCGGTCCAGGTCAATCAGGTGCTGGACGATATCGTCGACAATTATGCGGCGCGCAATAAACCCTGGAGTAAGCCCTTGCACTCCACAACCATTGAAATGGCCCAGGCCTGGCGAGTAGCGGAGTAAGAACTTATGACGATGCAAAAGTGGTTGGAGCAGTGGAACCTGACGTTACCTACTTCGTATGTGGAGGCCTGCCGGTTACAAGTGGCGGACGGTCCCGAGCTGGTGCTGGAGAAGATGCAAGGTGGATGGTTGATGGCGATGCGCGTGGGAGCTTTACCGCACCCCTTGCAGCAGGGTGTTTTGTTGCAGCTCCTTCAGGTCAACAGTCCGTTCTCGCCACTCTATCCTGTGCGATTGACCGCTGATGGGGCGGGTGAACTGGTGCTTTGGGTGGAGGCACAGGAGGGGCAGGTAGACGTGCCTACGTTGAATGAGTGGTATGGCAAGCTTTGCCAGGGATATACCGTTCTCAGCCCTCAGCCAGTGTCTTGAGCGTGTCATCCGGTTGTCTAAAGGGCCTGAGCATATCGGTAGCTACTTCAGACTTGTCCCAGTGAAAAGTCATGCAGGGTTCGCCGACCAGGGTAGGCTCCATGTCGATGAATGCCAAGCGGTGCTGCGCATTTGGATCAATAAGTTGTCAGTTACGGTCATTGAGCGATGACGAGCCTGCTCTTAGTCTGTGGCACATAAACGATGGACGCCAAAGAGCGCCCGCACTTTTTCCGTGATTGTTCGTTGTGGAGCTACCAATGACCGCCGCTCATTACCCGCACCTGTTGGCCCCGCTGGACCTGGGTTTTACCACGCTGCGCAACCGTACACTGATGGGTTCGATGCACACTGGCCTTGAGGAAAAGCCCGGTGGTTTTGAACGCATGGCGGCGTACTTTGCCGAACGTGCTCGCGGCGGCGTTGGCCTGATGGTGACCGGCGGTATTGGCCCGAACGATGAGGGTGGTGTTTACTCCGGCGCAGCCAAGCTGACCACCGAGGAAGAAGCGCTCAAGCACCGGATCGTCACCCGTGCGGTGCACGAGGCCGGTGGCAAGATCTGCATGCAGATCCTCCACGCCGGGCGTTATGCCTACAGTCCGAAGCAGGTTGCGCCGAGTGCGATCCAGGCACCGATCAACCCGTTCAAGCCCAAAGAACTGGACGAGGAAGGCATCGAGAAGCAGATCAGCGACTTCGTCACCTGTTCGACGCTGGCGCAAACAGCCGAGTACGACGGCGTCGAGATCATGGGCTCCGAAGGTTATTTCATTAACCAGTTCCTCGCCGCCCACACCAACCACCGCACCGACCGCTGGGGTGGCAGCTACGAAAACCGTATGCGCCTGCCCGTGGAAATCGTCCGTCGAGTACGCGAAGCGGTGGGCCCGAACTTCATCATCATCTTCCGCCTGTCGATGCTCGATCTGGTGGAAGGTGGCAGCAGTTGGGAAGAAATCGTTCAGTTGGCCAAGGCCATCGAGCACGCGGGCGCAACCATCATCAACACCGGGATCGGCTGGCATGAAGCGCGGATTCCGACCATCGCCACCAAGGTTCCACGTGCTGCGTTCAGCAAGGTCACGGCCAAGCTGCGTGGTTCAGTGAATATTCCGCTGATCACCACCAACCGGATCAATACCCCGGAAGTCGCCGAGCAGATCCTTGCCGAAGGTGATGCCGACATGGTGTCGATGGCGCGGCCGTTCCTCGCCGACCCGGAGTTCGTCAACAAGGCCGCTGCCGGTCGCGCTGATGAAATCAATACCTGCATCGGTTGCAACCAGGCCTGCCTGGACCACACCTTCGGCGGCAAATTGACCTCGTGTCTGGTGAACCCGCGGGCGTGCCATGAAACCGAACTCAACTACCTGCCGGTGCAGCAGATCAAGAAAATTGCCGTGGTCGGCGCCGGTCCCGCCGGTTTGTCCGCGGCAACCGTGGCTGCCGAGCGTGGTCATCAGGTGACGCTGTTCGACTCCGCCAGTGAAATCGGCGGCCAGTTCAACGTCGCCAAGCGCGTGCCGGGCAAGGAAGAGTTCTTCGAAACCCTGCGTTACTTCAAGCGCAAGCTGCAGACCACGAATGTCGAGGTGTGCCTGAACACGCGGGTCGATGTCGCGCAACTGGTGGACGGTGGTTATGACGAGGTGATTCTGGCCACCGGTATTGCGCCGCGTGTGCCAGCGATTCCGGGCGTCGAGAATGCCAAGGTGTTGAGCTATCTGGACGTGATCCTCGAACGCAAACCGGTCGGCAAGAACGTCGCGGTGATCGGTGCTGGCGGTATCGGTTTTGACGTTTCGGAATTCCTCGTGCATCAAGGCGTCGCCACCAGTCAGGACCGTGAAGCGTTCTGGAAGGAGTGGGGCATCGATACTCACCTGGAGGCCCGCGGTGGCGTCGCCGGGATCAAGGCCGAACCTCATGCACCGGCACGCCAGGTGTTCCTGTTGCAGCGCAAGAAATCCAAGGTTGGCGACGGTCTGGGCAAAACCACTGGCTGGATTCACCGTACTGGGCTGAAGAACAAGCACGTACAGATGCTCAACAGTGTCGAGTACCTGAAGATCGATGATGAAGGCTTGCACATCCGCATCGGCGAAACCGGTGAACCGCAGCTGCTGGCGGTGGACAACATCGTGATCTGCGCCGGCCAGGACGCGTTGCGCGAGTTGCACGACGGCCTGGTGGCTGCCGGGCAGAACGTGCATTTGATCGGTGGTGCGGACGTGGCGGCCGAGCTGGATGCGAAACGCGCAATCAATCAGGGTTCGCGTCTGGCTGCCGAGCTCTGATAGTGATCGCAGGTTAAGCGTGCCAATGGCTATCGCGAGCAGGCTCGCTCCCACAGGATTGACGTTGTTCACCGAATGGTGGTTCAACTCTGAACCCCTGTGGGAGCGGGCCTGCCCGCGATGGCGTCCTGTCTGCTGCTAAGATGCCGGCTCTTTCCCAAAGAGCCGGCATCAATGCTTTCTCCTTCCAGCGACTGGCTGCCCCAGCCCCCCCTCGAACCGCTTCATCTCGACTGGCTCACCAACGCCGGTATCGACGTGGCGGTACTGCGTCTGGACCGGATCGACCCGCTGATCTCTGGCAACAAGTGGTTCAAGCTCATTGATCATCTAAGGGTGGCCCGTGAGGCCGGTGCCGAAGGTGTGATCAGTCTGGGCGGCGCCTGGTCCAATCATCTGCATGCGCTGGCGGCGGCGGGCAAACGCTTTGGTTTTCCTACCGTCGGCCTGCTGCGCGGACATCCACAAGACACTCCGACCGTCCAGGATTTGCAGGCGTTTGGCATGCAATTGCACTGGTTGGGTTACGGCGGTTATCGCGCGCGACACGAACCGGGTTTCTGGCAACCCTGGCAGGCGCAATATCCGCATCTGCATCCGATCCCTGAGGGCGGCGGTGGTTTACTCGGTGCGCGTGGTTGTGGGCAATTGCTGACACTGGTCCGTGAACAATTGAGCGAATTGGATTGGAACGACCATGATGGCTGGTGGCTGGCCTGCGGAACGGGCACCACGCTGGCCGGGCTGGTGCTGGCCGAGGCAGGAAGGCATCCGGTGTATGGTGTGCTGGCCGTGCCCGATGATCATGGCGTGGCGCAGCAGGTTGAAGCGATTCTCGGCGAATGCGGTTTGCCGGACGGGGGATATGCGCTGTTCGACGGCAGTCGCGGCGGCTTCGCCAACGTCGACCCGCTGCTGCTGGAGTTTATCGAAGGTTGCGAGCAGGCCAGCGGTATCCCGCTGGAGCCGCTGTACACCGGCAAGGCGCTATTGACGCTCAAGGAGCAGGTCGAAGCCGGGCGTTTTGTTCGCGGTACGCGCTTGATATTCGTGCACACCGGCGGTTTGCAGGGCCGCCGGGGAGCGCCTTTCAGTCAGGGCTGATGCGCTTGGGCATCATCCGCAGCAGGGTGTTATCGCGTACCACGTAATGATGATACAGCCCGGCCGCGGCATGCAGGCCGATCAACCAATAGCCGATGGTGCCTGCGAGTTGATGCCAGCCCTGGATTTGCTTGGCCAGCGGTTTGTCTTCCCCGATCAGCAACGGCAGGTCAACACCGTAGAACATCACTTGCTGACCTTTGGCGCTGGTGACCAGCCAGCCGAGAATCGGCGTGGCAATCATGAAAATATACAGCGCCCAGTGCATCAACCGGGCGAGCACGGTTTGCCATGGGGGCGATGCCGGGAAAATTTTCGGAGCGCTTCCCAGGCTACGGGCGAACAGCCGTAACCAGACCAGCACGAACACCGTGAGGCCGAACATGAAGTGCGCTTCCGTGATCAGGGTTCGGCCGCCACTGCCCCTGGGAAACATCCCCCGCAGTTCGATACAGGCGTAGACCACTGCCAGCAGTACCAACATCAACCAGTGCAGCGCGATTGATACGGTGCTGTAGCGTGATTCGGAATTCTTCCAAGGCATACGGTTTTCCTCGCTTTTCAGGTCTGAAGTCTCCGTTCTTATGCGACGGAGTGCCTTAACTGTAATCCTGTTTGCGTGGATTTGCCTGAGTCAGGTCAGGCTTTCTGCCTCAACGAACGCTCTGCGACAGACTATTGGGCAGCAATAAGCGCCAGCCCCGTTCAAGGGCCGGCGCTTTTTGCTACGCGCTGCGCCAATTAGCTGCTTTGTGGCATCTCACCGTTGGCCAGACGCTTGTTAATGTCGGCGATAACCTGCGGCAGGTCGGTGATGGTGTCGATCATGTAATGCGGGCGTGAACCTTCGAACAACCCGTGAATGCGTTTGCGTTCGCTGGCGAGGGTGTCACTGCCCAGCGCGCGATAACCGTCGTAGGTCAGTCCCAGCGCGTTGCCCGAGCAGATCAGCGCGACGGTCCACATGCCGGCACGGCGACCTTCGAGAATGCCCGGCACGGTGTCGTCGATCTTCACACACGCAGCGACGTCGTCGATGCCCAGGGCGATCACGTTGGCCAGGGCCTGAGCCGGCCATGGGCGGCCATTCGGCACTTCGTCGGTGGCGACCACGTGGTCAGCCACGTAGCCGTTGGCGGCAGCCAGTTCGACGACTTTGTCCATGACTTGCTTCGGATAACCGGAGCACGAGCCGATCTTTATCCCTTGTCGGCGCAGGTTGGCGATGGTGTCCAGAGCGCCAGGAATCAACGCAGAGTGCTCGGCGATTTTTTCGATTTGCAGTGGCATGAAGCGTTTGTAGATGGCGGTCACGTCATCGTCGGTCGGCGCACGACCGAAGACCTTGCGATAACGCTCGGCCACTTCAGGCTGATCGCAGAGCGTGCGGATGTGGTCCCACTTGCCCATGCCCATCGGCCCGCGGGCTTCTTCGATGGACACCCGGACGTCGAATTCGGCAAAGGCTTCGACGAAGATCTGGGTCGGTGCGAAAGAGCCGAAATCGACCACGGTGCCGGCCCAGTCGAGGATGGCGGCTTGCAGTTGAGTTGGGTTGTTGTAGTTCATGTTTCAAATCCTGTAATGGGGAGAATGATGAGCGAAGCCATGACTCGATCCGTAGCAGCTGCCTCGCGGGCTCGACAGCTGCTACGGATCGGTGAAAAGTCAGATATCGAGGACTTCCATTTCGCGCAGCACTTGCGCGATGGCAGCCACAGCCGCTCGCATCTCGGCCTGATTGACGTGGCCGATGCAGCCGACGCGGAAGGTTTCGACCTGGGTCAATTTGCCCGGGTAGAGGATGAAACCCTTGGCTTTCACACGTTCGTAGAATTCTTTGAATTGGTAGCGCGGATCTTTTGGCGCATGGAAGGTGACGATGATCGGCGCCTGGATCGCGGCCGGCAGGAAGCTGCGCAAGCCGAGTTTGGCCATCTCATCGAGCAGTACCTGACAATTGTTTGCGTAACGCTGATACCGCGCCGGCAGGCCGCCTTCTTCGTTGTATTGCAGCAGCGCTTCGTGCAGCGCTGCGACCACGTGGGTCGGCGGGGTGAAGCGCCATTGACCGGTCCTGGCCATGTAGGTGTATTGGTCGAACAGGTCCATCGCCAGCGAGTGGGAGTTGCCGGCGGCATTCGCCAGGGCGGACTTGTTGGCGAAGACGAAACCCATCCCCGGTACGCCTTCCAGGCATTTGCCGGAGGCTGCGATCAGTGCGTCGAACGGCACGTATTGAGCGTCGATCGGCAGCGCGCCGAAAGAGCTCATGGCGTCGATGATCAGACGTTTGCCATGTTGGGCGATGACCTGGGCGATTTCCGGCAAAGGATTCAGAATCCCGGTGCTGGTTTCGCAGTGGATCAGCGCCACGTGGGTAATGCTGCTGTCGGCGCGCAGCAGGCGGTCGACGTCGGCGGCGGTGGTCGGTTCGTCTTCAGCAGTTTCGAAGGTGCTGAAGGCGCGACCGAGCACTTCACAGATTTTCGCCAGGCGTTTGCCGTAAGCGCCATTGATCAGCACCAGCACTTTACCGTCGCGGGGCACCAGAGTGCCGATCGCGGCTTCGACGGCGAAGGTGCCGCTGCCCTGCAAAGGCACGCAGTGGTGGCTGTCGGCCCCGTTGATGATTGCCAGCAGCTGTTCGCAGAGGCTGGCGGTCAATTGGTTGAAACGGTCATCCCATGAACCCCAGTCCATCATCATTGCCTGACGGGTGCGTTGCGACGTGGTCAATGGGCCGGGGGTGAGCAGGATGGGTTCGGCAGTACTCATTCGGGTGTCCTCGCAATCAGTGGGATGAAACTGCGGGAGATAAATTGCAATTTGGCGAGTCATCAATCAAATTGTTTGTTGTTATGCCAGCCATCAGTAAGGCCGATAGCTATGAACCTGTTCCAACTCCGCGCATTTGATGCCGTGGCCCGTGAAGGCAGCTTCACCCGTGCTGCTGCCCGTTTGTTCATCAGCCAGCCGGCGGTCACCGGCCATATCAAGGCCCTGGAGGAGCACTATCAGATCACCTTGCTGCGGCGCACCGCACGGCGGGTCGAGCTGACGGAGGAGGGCACCAGGCTTGCGGCGATTACCCGGGCGATGTTCGGCCTGGCTGAAGAGGCGCAAGTGATGCTTGAGGCCAATCGGCAGTTATTGACCGGTCGTTTGGAAGTGGCGGCGGATGGTCCGCACCTGGTCATGCCGATGCTCGCCAGCCTGCGTGCGCGGTATCCGGGGATCACCGTGAACCTGCGGCTGGGCAATGCCCAGGAAACCCTGGCAGCGTTGTTGTCCGAGCACGCCGACGTGGCGGTGCTGACCGAGGTCGAGCCACGCAAGGGCCTGCACCTGCAAGCCTTGAGCGAGTCACGGATCTGCGCGCTGGTGCCGGAGGGACACCCATGGTCGACGCAGCACGAAGGGATCGCGCTCAAGCAACTGGATCAAGTGATCATGGTGTTGCGCGAGCCGAGTTCGATCACCCGGCGCACCTTCGATGACGCCTGTGCTCAGGCCAGGATCAATCCACGGGTGCTGCTGGAGCTGGACAGCCGTGAAGCCGTCACCGAGGCGGTGGCGGCCGAGTTGGGGGTGGGCGTGGTGTCTTCGGTGGAAGTCAGCCACGACCCGCGCGTGCGGGCCGTGCCGATTATTGGCGAAGGGCTGGTCAACCGGCACCTGATCGGTTGCATGGAACGGCGGCGGGATTTGCGCTTGATACAGGCGTTTTTCGATCTCGCACCGAACTCTGTGTAGCTGCCGCAGGTTGCGATCTTTTGATTTCGTTTTTAAAAGCGAAGATCAAAAGATCGCAGGCTCAGGTGGATCGAGGTGATCCAGTGCCCGATTCACCGCCAACTCGGCCAGAGAAATCATCTGCTGAATCGCCAGTGCTGTATTGCGCTTGGGGCCTTCGAGTTCAAACGCCAGATCGCTGGCCATGACATTGGCCGAGGCGAGGGTTTCGCAGGCGTGGGCCAGCAGGGTTTCACTGTCGACGTCGGGGGCAATGACGAAAATGCAGCCGGGACGGCGGTCGGCCAGCAATGCCTTGGTCTCCGGCAACACCAGGTAATGATCGAGCGCACGGTGTGCGGCGGCGTGTAGCTCTTTTGAATCGAGGGAGGCGTAGGGAGAAACCGGGTCGGTTTCTGGAGGATTCGGCGTAGGTTTGAACATTGGGGGTCATCCTGTAGTAGGGTTGCAACCATTGCGCTACTAAACGAAAGGGTGGCAGCTGTGCGCAAGTTAGTAGACCGGCTAACCCACCAAATCCGGCGCGCCCGAGGGCGCCATGCGCACAGCCACCATAAAGTACAGGCAGAAACCTGACTGGATGACACTCATGCAACCGTTGGAAAGTTAACGCGGGCTACTAAACCCGATCACTGATAGTCAGTGACACGGAAACAATAGAGGCGACGACCAAGACGCACAAGCCGGCGGATTCTGGCGCAGGTGTAGGGCACGACGCAAGGCGCTGTAGCCCGCGACGAAGGCTGAGTCGGCAAGTATAAACACCCGTAGCAGCTGTCGAGCCCGCGAGGCTGCGTTCGAGGACGAAGTCCTCGCAAATCCTGCGTACGCGGTTTACCTGACAGAACGTGTTGCTTGATTTTACGACCGCTTCGCGGCCGAACGCAGCCTCGCGGGCTCGACAGCTGCTACGGGCGCGGCCCTGTAATCACCAAACGCCAATAGAACCTAGGGAGTAGCGTCCGGACGGTTCACCAACCAGTCGAACAGCAGGCGGGTTTCAATGCTCTGGCGCTGAGCGCTGGCGGGTTTGCCGCTGTTGATGAAGCTCAGGCGCTGTTCGCTGTTCCAGTACTGCTGGAAGTAATCGGCCAGCGCCACGCATTGCCCCGGATACAGCAGGCAGAGTTGTTCGGGAGTACGGGCGAACTCGCTGGCCAGGTGCTGTTTCTGTTCATTCGTCAGCGACAGGTTGCCCAGTGCCCGGCTTTTACCGGTCATCACCACATCGTCACGGTTGAGGTTCCCCAGCTCCTTGAGCCCGGGACGCGGCATGCGCACGATGTACCACGTGGTGTCGGCCAGCCGCTCAGTGGTGGCGGGAGGCCGTTCGAACAAATAGATCTCGCCGCTCCAGCAGGTCGGTGGTGGCTCCGGTTCAGCGGCAACGGTGTCGGTGGTTTCTGCGGGCAGGCGTTCGTCCGGCTGTACTTCTGTGAAGCCTGCGCAGAGCACCGGCCGATCTGGATCACCGTCGAGGAAACTCACGTGGACCTTGCTGCCGGCCAGGGGCAAGGTCGGGCATCCATTCCCGGAATGGGCAATGGGCAGCCGAATACCGAAGCGGTTTTGCTGGTCCGGCCACAGACAGATTTCGATGTGCCCCTGTGCGTCGAGAGGCGAGGGCTTTCCTGGCGGGCCAAGAACCCGGCCAATCTGGTAACCGGTGATGTTTGGCTTGGGAGATTTCAGGGCCGGCCGGAACTCGGTTGACCAGGGAATGGCCTTGAACTGGTTGCAATAGCCTTGCGCCTCGGTGCGCGTCTGGTCGCCCTTGTGCAGCACTTCGCTTAACAACCATTGATCGTTGAATGGCTGGATCGGATGCTCAGTGATTTGCAGAATGCGCCCGCTGAGCAGTTCGGGTTGAGTGCTTTGGCCCTGGATCAGCCGATGCTGGCTGCGCAGGCGCTCAAGCTCACGACGGCCGAGTTGATCGCGACGGGCTTGCGCGGGGGTGGTTCGACTCGATAGGTGCAGATTGTCGAGGGAGGTATGGTTGGCGGCGTCTTTGGGGTTGGGGGAGGCAAGGTCTGCGCTGGCGCGTTCCTTGACAACCGTTTGCGGCCCTGTGATTGGCCGGCCATGGCAATGAAAGAGCTGGCTGATCAGCGGCTGTTCGGTAGGGCGTGCGACAGGGTCAAAAGCGGTCATGATCGGCCGCTGTGCAAAGCTGTCACTGTCATCGGCGAACACCAGCACATGCCCCTCGCGTTGGTGTTCGAAGTGATAGTGGATGCCTTCCTCTTCGCACAGTCGTTGCAGCAGGTTCAGATCGGTTTCATCGTACTGGATGCAAAACGGGCGCTGCGGATACTCACCGTTCGGCAATTCAAAGCGGTAGCCATCGGGTGGCAGTCGATGCTCCTCCAGCAATTGGCGCAAGAGATCGGGCACGCTCAATGGCTGGAATACCCTTCGACAGCGGTGCTGCTCCAGCGCCAGCAGGCGAGGGACGAGGCTCAGGCTGTAGCCGATCTGCTGCGCACCGAAGTACTGCAAGCCGGCGCTGTGGATGATGCCGTGGATGCCGGTGTTGTGGCTCAGGCGCAGGAATGCCGGTTGATGCAGCAGTTGATCCAGATTCATTGCGGGCTGCGGGCCAAGCATTTCGATGTCGAATCGATAGACCTGATTGAGGGCTTCGCGACCACTGAACTTTCGGACCTCAAAACTCAAGGCGAGCTCGGTGAGCGTCAGGGTGAAGGGACTTTCCTTGTCGTTGTGCATCAAACACTCTTCTGCCATGAAGTACGGGCACAGAGGTTACGAAACACCGACGTCCAATAGGCACCGTAAACCTGCTTTTCAGAAAGACCCTACAACAGGTTGTGAAGATGTCGATCACTCACAACACTTTTTGGTCGATTGCCAACTTTTTGCCGTATAAACTTGCGCAAAGCGTCGGCCAATAGATGTCTCGGCGCCACAGATCAAGAGAGTGAGTAATGGGCGCACAGTGGAAGGTTAAACACAAAGAAGCGGCAGCCAACGCCAAAGGCAAGATCTTCGGCAAACTGGTGAAGGAAATCACTATTGCTGCACGTAACGGCGCTGATATCAGCACCAACGCGCACCTGCGACTGGTGGTGGAGCAGGCCAAGAAAGCCTCGATGCCGCGTGAAACCCTGGAGCGTGCGATCAAGAAAGGCTCGGGCCAACTCGGCGAAACCGTGCAGTATCACCGCGTGACTTATGAAGGCTTCGCCCCGCATCAGGTGCCGCTGATCGTTGAATGCGTGACTGACAACATCAACCGTACCGTGGCGGAAATCCGCGTAGCCTTCCGTAAAGGGCAACTGGGTGCGTCCGGCTCCGTGGCTTGGGACTTCGACCACGTTGGCATGATCGAAGCGTCCCCGGACACCCCGGACGCTGATCCGGAAATGGCGGCTATCGAAGCAGGCGCTCAGGATTTCGAGCCGGGCGAAGACGGCGCGACTCTGTTTATCACCGAAGCTACCGATCTGGACTCTGTGCAGAAAGCCTTGCCTGAGCAGGGTTTCACCGTATTGTCGGCGAAGCTGGGCTACAAACCGAAGAACCCGGTCAGCGGTTTGACCGACGCGCAAATGGAAGAAGTCGAAGCCTTCCTCGAAGGCCTCGATAACCACGACGACGTGCAGGACATGTTTGTCGGGTTGGCGGGTTAATTTGTGACCTGACCTGTGGCGAGGGAGCTTGCTCCCGCTGGACGGCGAAGCCGTCCCAACAACGACGGCTGCTGCGCATCCGAACGGGAGCAAGCTCCCTCGCCATGGGTTTTGTACGTGCCGCTAGTGATTTGATTGGCAGGCGGCCAATTCCTGCATGATCTCGCTGAATCCTGGTCGCGCCAGCACATCCGGCTGACAGCAACGGTCTTGCAAATCCATCAAGCGCTCGCGGCGTTCAACGCTCAAGCCTGAGTCGATCCGCTCCAGCAACTCGCCTAGCAGAATCCCGAACGCCCGCACTTCGATGCGTTGCAGCGCGCGGGTCTCAAGCGTGTCTGATGTGGCATGGAAGGATGCGGCACCAAAGTCGCCCAACAGGCAATCGCCGTGCTCATTCCACAGCGTATTGTGGCCATACAGGTCGCCGTGGGTGATGCCCTGCTGATGCAGGTGCGCGGCGGCCGAGGCAATGCCGCTGGCGATCCGCAGCGCCACCGTGGCACTGAAACGCGTGTCTGGTGCGTAAACATCGCGGCTGCAAGAGGCCAGGCTCGGCAAGGCCGCCAGGTTGCGATAGCTCGGCTCGATCAAGTGCATGACCAGGCCCGCCTGAGCCTGTGGATGCCCGACGATCCGCCCCTCGACCTTGATCAGGTTGGGGTGAATGCCGGCGGTAATGCAGGCATTCATTTCATGCAGTGGCGAGCCGTCGCTGGTCATGTGCCCTTTGTAGAGTTTCACCGCGACCTTGCGCTCTGGCTGCGACGGCTGCTCCCACAACGCCTGATGAATCACCCCGGACGCGCCTTCGCCCAGTTGTTGCTGCACGTGCAACTGCGACCAGGGGATGTTCGCCGTGGCTTCGAGGGCGGCGGCATCGGCCTCGGTTTCCAGCGGGTTGCCGGCGTAGGCCAGCCACGCCAGCCCCGGCAGTGTCAGCAGCCACTGCGGTAACTCGGTCATGCGGTTGGCGGCGATGCGGATCAGTTCCAGTTGATGGCACTGGCTCAGGCTGGCCGGCAGACTTTGCAGGTGGTTGCCGGCCAGCATCAGTTTTTGCAGGTGGGGACGTTCGCCCAATTCGCTGGGCAACTCGCTGATGCAGTTGTCGGTCAGGATCAGCCAGCGCAGCAGCGGCGGCAGCGCAGCGGCCGGGACTCGCTCGAGTCGATTGGCCTTGAAACCGATCATCGTCAGTTGTGCGCATTGACCCAGGCAGGTCGGCAGTTCGCGGAACTGATTGTCCGAGCAAAACAGCACCCGCAGACGCGTCAGGCGATGCAGGTCATCCGGCAAGCTGCTCAAGGCATTGCCGCTGAGGTTGAGCACCTCCAGCGAGTCCGCCAGATCGAAGATTTCCGAAGGGAACTCAGTCAGGCCGCACGACAGATCCAGGCGTTTGAGCCCCGCAAGCGCGCCGGCTCGCAGTTGTGCAAGGGTATGCATGAACACATCCAACAAATGAGAAGAGAACGGCGTGTAGCCTTGAAAAACGCCGCCATGATAACGGCAAAACCTGGCGCACTGGACGCTTTATAGCGTTGGTCCGACGTCCATCAGTTGCCCCAGTCGACTGCGGGTGCGCGCCAGGTCGATGGCGTCGCCGCCCAGGTGTTCGCGCAACGGTCGTTCGCCGAGCAGGATCAGGCGTTTGTCCTGGTCGTAGAGCACGTCGATCAGGTTGATGAAGCGCTGTTGAGTGGCGATTGGACAGTCCGCCAGATCCGGCAGTGCGTCGATGATCCAGGTGTCGAAGCGTCGGCACAGCTCCAGGTAATCCATGACGGCCGTGGGTTGTTCGCACAGGTCGTTGAAGGTGAAGGCGATGGTTCGATCCTCACACCGCCGGGCCTGAAGCTGGCGAGTGCCGACCGGCAGGACGATGGCCGAAGTGTCCTGTTGCGCCAGCTTCAAGGCCTGACGTTGCAACGCGGTGGTTGGCCAGATGTATTGGCCCTGGGTGAACACCTGTTGCGAATGGGTTCGCACCTGGCTGCGGTAGTCGTGGGGACCGCCGACTTCCATGACCTGCATGCGCGCATTGATCAAGTCGATGACCGGTTTGAAACGCGCATGGTAGAGCGGGTTGGGCAGCAAGCCCTGAGGCGGATAGTTGGAGGTGACCAGCAGCAGGACGCCGCGCTGGAACAGCGCTTTGAACAAGCGGGTGATGAGCATCGCGTCGCCGATGTCATGGACGTGAAATTCGTCGAAACACAGCACGCGGCAATCCTTCAGCAGTTCATTCAGGGTGCTCGCCAGCGCATCGGTCTGCGCCCGTTGGCGGAACATGCCCTGATGCAGTTGCGCAAAAAAGTCGTGAAAGTGCAGGCGTTGTTTTTCGGCAACCGGCAATGCCTGGAAAAAACCATCGAGCAACCAGCTCTTGCCTCGGCCGACCGCGCCATGCAGATAAAGGCTTCGAGGAGCCCGGGCAGTGGCGCGACTGCCCAGCAGTGCGCTCGCCAGTTGCGCCATGCAGTCGATCACCCGCTGTTGGCTGTGACTGAGGGTGTAGCCCTGGCCATGGGCCTTGTGGTGAAAGTAATCGTGGATCACCTGGCCGTTAGCGCCGTTGTTCGCGGAATCGACGAAGGGCCTGCCAAGGAGCCTGCGCAGGGCCGGCCAGCGTGGTTTGAGTCGTGAACGGTTTGGCGGGATAGCGGCCAAGTGTTGTCCCCCGTGTTCTTTTTGCCCGCTCCCCCTGAGCGATGGCGGTGCAATTCTAACCAGACGGTGAATTTACCTTCCACCGGTGTCGATGAAAGTCACGAATTGTTCGACAAAAATAGACGGTCGGTACAGCTTTTTGCCTTTGAAAACCGCTGCAATCGTAGCCGGTTTTTATGTAAGGAAATGAGCTGAACCTGGCCAATCCCCGGCCTGACTGGCGGATTCGTGGGGCGTTGCTAACCTGACCTTAAGTAAATCACCCTCAAAAGGATTGAGGCTGTGAAAGGATTGATGACAGTCCCCGGGATGTTGGCAGTCATGAGCCTGATGTTCAGTGCGACAGCATTGGCCGCGGAGCTCCAGGTGGAGGTGCGGGTCAATGTGCAGCGTGGTTGTCAATTGGTGGGGCAACAGCGCGTCGCCGGCATCGAGCAGCTCGGTGTGCTGGACTTCGGCAGCACCGCGCGCCTGGATGACCCGGCCGGCCCCCTGAGCGCAGCGTTGGTCAGCGGCCGTTTGCCCCGGCTGGAATGCAATCCCGACACCCCGTATCAATTACGCGTCGACGGTGGCCTGCATGGCGGCGTTGGCGAGGTGCGCTATCTGGCCGCCAGTGCCGAACACGGCAAACCCATTCCTTATCGACTGTATCAAGACGCCGCCCGGCAAGTGCCGCTGCCGGTGAATGTGCCGTTGAGCGGGCGTGTGCCGGACTCAGGTTCGGTGGATTTACCTTTGTACGGGCGCATTGAGCGGCTGGCCGAGGTGCCACGGGTCAGCCGTTATTCCGATCTGGTGAAGGTCACGGTCACCTGGTAGCAACGTTTGAGCATGACCTGCCCGGTGGACCTGGGCAGTGCAGGGACGGGCCCTTCGCAGGCGAAGGGTCACTGGTTTCAATCCTGATGGAATTAGGATCGGTGCGATGAAAAAACAAAACCGGGTGTTTCTCAGCGTTGGCGCGCTGCTATTGCTGGCTGATAGCGCACACGCGGCGATCAGCGGGCAGATTCACGCGCGGCTGATCATCATCGCGGGCTGTGAAGTGACCAAGGGCGTCATCGACCCTGGTAGCCCGGCCAGCAGCTCCGGTTTGCTGGATTTCGGCGAGCACGGACCGACCTGGAGCAACTCGCTCAAGGCCGGCCTCAACGACGCCGGTAACAGCAATCTGAAAATTGCCTGTAACCCTTCGGTCAACGGTTTCACCGTGACCATCGATGGCGGCGCCCACGGCGACGGCTCCACTCGACGTCTGAGCAACGGGCGTCAGACCATTCCTTATCGATTGTTTCTCGATGCCGCTGGCAGCGACAGCTACAGCATCGGGCAGCGTCGCAATTTCGCCGTTACCCATGGAACGCCGATACCGATCCCGGTGTTTGGCTCGGTGGTCGCGATTACCAGCGCATTACCGGCAGGGGTCTACACCGACACCCTGACGGTCAGGCTGGATTGGTAAATCTCAAGAGGACGAACGTCATGCACGTGTTTGTATCAAGGATTGCCTTGTCGTTGCTCGGTCTGGCGCTGGCCGCCAGTGCCCAGGCTACCACCACGGTCACTGGGCAGATTTCTGCCAATCTGACCCTCACCTCCGCTTGTCAGGTCAATGGTGCCGGTACGGGGGCGGGGACGGGCATCAACTTCGGGACCTTGAGCTTCGGTACCGCGACCAGTCTGTTTACCGAAGCCGATGGCCAGGTGCTGGGTGGCGGTGGCGGGGCGCTGTCGATTCTGTGCTCCAGCGGCACCACGCCTTCGGTGACGGTGTCGGCAGGCAGCCATGATGGACTCTCCACCGGAGGGACACGGGCACTGGCCGACGGGGCCGGTAACTTTGTGCCGTACGACCTGTACACCGACTCCGGTCATACGACGCTGTTGGCGATTGGCGGGGTGATCAATCTTGCGGCCAGCACCGGGGTGGCGCAGACGGTAAACATCTATGGCAAGGCGGTTGGCAAGGCTGGCCTGCCAGCGGGAACCTACACCGACACTGTTACTGTCAGCCTGACGTTTTGAAGTTAATGGCTCGGCATGGCATTGCGTTGTGGCTTGTGCTTGGGGCCAGCAGCCTGCCGATGCCGGTGTCGGCGGTGACCAGCGAGAGCTTTCAGGTCAGTGCGACGATAGTGGCGGGGTGTCTGGTGGTAGGCGGGGTGTCCAACTACGGCAGCCTCAACTTCGGCAGCAGTTCTGCACTGGCCACCAGTACCGTGCAGGTCGCATTGACCAGTGGCGTGCAATTGCAATGCACACCGGGCGTCACCCTGAACATGACAGTCGATGGCGGGTTGTACAACAGCGGTGGTCGGCACATGCAGCTCAATAGCGGCAGTGCCCGGGTGGCCTATTCGCTGTTCAGCGATGCGGCCTACAGCCAGAGCCTGGGGATCAGCCAAAGCGTGGCCGTGGCTTACAGCGATGCGAACAACATCAGCTTGCCGATTTATGGGCAAGTGCAATTGCCGGGCAATCAGCCTGGGGGGACGTACAGCGATGTGCTGCAGGTGCAGCTGTCGTGGTAACGCGGCGTTTTTGATCAGGCCCGTGAGGCATAAGGAGTAGGCGTATGTGTTTACCGTCGCAGTGGCTCAGTGCCACGCGTTGCGCAGTGTTGGTCATGTTGATGCTGGGCACGGTCACGGCACAGGCCGCCAGCTCGGTGCTGATCTGGCCAATCGACCCGGTGCTGGAAGCCGACCAGCAGGCCAGCGCGTTGTGGCTGGAGAATCGTGGAACCGAAACCGCCAACCTGCAGATCCGGGTGTTCGCCTGGAGCCAGAGCGGCTTCAACGATCAATACCAGAACCAGCGTGACGTGATTGGCAGCCCGCCGGTGGCAAAGATCGAACCTGGCCAGAAACAACTGGTGCGCCTGACCCGGACCCGTGATGTGCCACCCGGCCAGGAACTGGCCTACCGCATCATCATCGATGAAATCCCCTCGGCCGCACCACCCACGGCTGAAGCGGGCAAGACGGCGGCGGCGATTCGTTTCCAGATGCGTTATTCGGTGCCGTTGTTCGCCTATGGGGCAGGTTTGTGGAGCAAGGAGGACACCACCCGCCAGCGCGATCCGAAAGGTGTCGGGGTGCCTGATCTGAGTTGGCGCAAAGTCGCCGTGGACGGTCGCTCCTATGTGGAAGTGCGCAATCAGGGCGCGGTGCATGCGCGCCTGACCGATGTGGCCTTCAAGCAGGGCAGCCAGATCCGGCCGCTGGCTGAGGGGTTGCTTGGCTATGTGTTGCCTGGCGCGATCATGCGCTGGCCGGTGTCCGAGGCGCTTGCAGGTGACCCGGCGTTACAGGTGCGAGTCAACGGCGCACCGCAGGTGCAGAGCATTACTCCGGCGCGTTGAGGTGACACGCCGTAGAAGGAGGCGGCGGGTCGATAGCAGGGAAGCCCGCGGCACGGAGGGAGATGTCCATAGATGGACGTAAAGCGTTGATGAGCCAGGATAAGGCTCGCAGTTTCCAGCGTCTGTCGTGGGCTGTGAGCGGGTTTTGCTGGCTGGTATTTGTTCCTCACAGCACGGCCGGTGATTTGCCACCACCTCCCAGTGGCATGGAGGCGGTGGCAGATGCGCAGTTATTTCTGGAGTTGGTGGTCAACCAGATGAATACCGGACGGGTGGTGGCGGTCGAGCAGCGGGCCGGGCGGTTGTACCTGTCGGCCACGGTATTGCGCGAGACCGGCATGAAACTGCCTGAGCATCTGAGCGCGGAAGTTGATCTCGACGGCCTGATGGGCCTGCACAGCGAGTACGACAGCCAGGGCCAGCGCCTGCTGCTGAGCGTGCCGCCGGACTGGTTGCCGGAGCAATTTGTCGGCAACCGCGAGGCGTATCCGCGCACTCCGGCGCTGAGCAGTTTCGGAGCGCTACTCAACTACGATCTTTACCTCAACGACACCGATGAGGGCGGCACCTACCTGGCGGCCTGGAACGAAGTGCGGTTCTTCGATAGCTGGGGCACGCTGTCCAACACCGGGCAGTACCGACGGACGATGTCCGGTGTAGCGAGTAATACGTTGAACAACGGGTATCTGCGTTATGACACCACGTGGCGCTACTCCGATGATGATCGGTTACTGACTTACGAGGCCGGTGATCTGGTCAGCGGCGCGTTGCCCTGGAGCAACTCGGTGCGTCTGGGGGGCGTGCAACTTTCGCGGGATTTCGGCGTGCGACCGGACCTGGTGACATACCCCTTGCCACAGTTTGCCGGCGAGGCGGCGGTGCCTTCTTCGGTCGACCTGTTCATCAACGGCTACAAATCCAGCAGTGCCGATCTGCAACCTGGCCCTTACACCCTGACCAACATTCCGTTCATCAACGGCGCCGGTGAGGCGGTGGTGGTGACCACCGATGCGCTGGGTCGGCAGGTTTCAACCACCGTGCCGTTTTACGTGACCAGCACCCTGCTGCAAAAAGGTCTGGCGGATTATTCGGTGGCGGCGGGGACCTTGCGTCGTGACTACGGGATCCGCGATTTTGGCTACGGTCCCGGTGTCACCTCCGGCAGCCTGCGTTATGGCCTGACGGACAGCCTGACCCTGGAAAGTCATGCCGAAGCCTCGAACTCGCTGACCCTCGGCGGCGTTGGTGGCAACGTGCGGCTGGGCAACTTCGGCGTGCTCAACACCGCGGTCAGTCAAAGTCGGTTCGATGGCACCAGCGGTCAGCAATTGAGCGTGGGTTATCAGTACAGCAGCCAGCGTTACAGCCTGTCGTATCAGCGCATGCAACGTCGTGATCAATACGCTGACCTGACGGTGGTCGACAGCCCCTACACAACCCTCAGCCAGCGCAGCGAACAAGTGACGCTGAGCCTTAACCTCGACACCTGGGGCAGTTTGGGGGCCGGTTATTTCGATGTGCGCGCCGGCGATGACTCGCGCACTCGATTGCTCAACCTGACCTGGAGCAAACCGCTGTGGCGCAACACCAGTTTCTACCTGTCAGCCAACCGCGAGATCGGCGACAGCAACTGGGGGATACAGGCACAACTGGTGATTCCGTTCGACCTGCGCGGCAGCCTCGCCCTGAGCACCGAACGCAGTAAAACCGGCGAAAACCGCCAGCGGGTCAACTACAGCCAGGCCGTGCCCACCCAAGGCGGACTGGGCTTCAATCTCGGATACGCCCACGGTCAGGGCCCGGATTACCGTCAGGCTGACCTGACCTGGCGTCTGCAATCAGTGCAGTTGCAGGCCGGCGTGTATGGCAGCAGCGACGCCGAGACCCGTTGGGCCGACGCCAGCGGCTCGCTGGTGTGGATGGACCGTCAGCTGTTTGCCGCTAACCGTATTGACGACGCTTTTGTGGTGGTCAGCACCGAGGGCTTTGCCGGCATACCGGTGCGCTACGAAAACCAGCTGGTCGGCCAAACGGACAGCAAAGGCCATCTGCTAGTGCCGTGGAGCAGCGCCTATTACCGCGGCAAATACGAAATCGATCCGCTGAACCTGCCGAGCAATGTGCAAAGCCCGAATGTCGAGCAGCGTGTCGCGGTCCGGCGTGGCAGCGGGTATCTGCTGGAGTTCCCGTTGACTCGAATCATCGCCGCCAGCGTGGTGCTGGTGGACGCTCGACAACAGGAGTTGCCGCTGGGCAGCAACGTGCTGCACGAGCAGAGCGGGGCGAGGGCGGTCGTGGGGTGGGACGGTCTGGTGTACCTGGACAACCTGCAAGTGCAGAACACCTTACGCGTGACCCTGGCCGACGGGCGCACTTGCGGGGCGCAGTTCAATGTGGACATCAAACAGGAACAGGTGCCGTTGATCGGGCCGTTGGTGTGTCAATGACCAGTCATACAAGTCGATGGATCAGCAGTGGGGTCGGGTGGCTGGCGCTTGCCCTGTCGGGGCATGCCTGGGCGCTGTGCTCGGTGGTCAGCACCGCACCTGCCGGCTTCGGTTCGGTCAGTTCGATCACGGTACGGACCACTTCGCAGCCCAGCTCCACCACCAACGCCGGGTTGAGCTGCACCGGATCGCTGGCGTCGCAGCTGACGGCCAGCGACCATATATACGCGACTTTTACTTCAGCGACTTCAGGATTGGTCGGCCCCACCGGAGACGTGATCAGCTACACGCTGTATGGCAATAACAGCACCAGTTATCCGATCACACGCGGCACGGCGTTCGACTTCGCCCGCAACTCGATCGCCGATAATCTGGGGTTGCTGAGCAGCCCGACGGTGGCCAAGACGGTGCCGATCTATCTGGACAGCATCGTCGGCAGCAATGTCGCGGCCGGTGTGTATTCGGAGACCCTGAGCGTTGCCTGGAACTGGAACTATTGTTACCTCCTGAGTGTGGGGAGTCTCTGTGCTTTGCGCGACATCAACAGCGGTACGACCAGCCTGACAGTCACGATGACGGTCACTAACGATTGCCTGATCACCGCACCCAATATCAGTTTCGGCAGCGCCCCGGTTATCAGCGGGTTCGCGGCGGTCACCAACCAGACGGTCAATCTCACGTGCACCAAGGGCAGCGCCTACACCGTTGGCCTGGACGATGGCCAGCACGTCGTCAGCGTCGGCGGGCGGCGGCGGATGATCTCGGGCAGCAATTACCTGGCCTATGACATTTTCAAAAGTGCCGGCACCACCCGCTGGGGCAGTGTCAGCAGCGCGCGACGGGCCAGCTCCGATGCCGAGGTCAATCCTGGCAACGGTCTGGGGACCGGCAGTCAGATCTTCAACTACAACGCGAAGATCTATACCGATCAGACCACCCCACCGGCCGGCACCTACCTGGACAATGTGGTGCTGGATGTGGGGTTTTGAGCAGAGACAGGAGGTATCACTCAGCTTTCAAGCGTTAAAACCTCTGCATCTGCTTGAGCATCTGTGCTGCCGGATCCCGGGCTTCGCTGACCATCGCATAGTTGTACCCAGGCCCGGACCAGTACTCGGCCTGCAACTCGCCATCGCTGCGACTGCCGCGTGGCAGCAGGTTGTTCTTCGGGCCCGGCGGACGGATGTAGAAGCTGATCTTGCGGCCGTTATGGTCCTCGTACATCACCATCGCGGCAGGCCCCTGTTCGGTGCTCAGCAAGCGTGCGCTGACCGGTTTGAACCCCGAGTTGGCGAGGTCCGGCAAGCGATTGGCCTGGGCGAAGTAACGGTCGAGCCAGCTCTGCATATCGCGGTCATCGGTGACCTTGTAATCGGCCGGCAGGATGCCTTGCTGGGCGAACATCCGGTAGGCCTGCATCGCGTCGGTCATCGGTGGTGTCACGCCTGTCATGGTCATTTCCCGCGCTTGCCAGCCGCTCAAGCCACCGACACTGACTGCGATCAGCAGCACGGCGGCGCTGGCCAAGTGGCGGCGAGACCGACGTTTCAGGCGTTGGCGAATCACGCTTGGGTCGAGTGCCGGGTTGGGCGGTTGCTGCAAGGCGCCGCTCAAGGCTGCACGCAGTTGCTGGGCGTCCTGCTGCCAGGCTTGAACCTGCTCGGCAACGTGCGGATTGGCCGCCAGGTACGTTTCCACCAGGCGCCGGTCCACGTCGTTGAGTTGATGGTCGACGTAGGCGTGCAGGTCATTAATGCTTGGGGGCATGCTGATCATTTGAGTATCCGCAAAGCTGGGCTGGTGATTTCGCCGTCGCTGAGCTGGCGCAAGGCCTGGCGGGCGCGGGACAGGCGAGACATCACGGTGCCGGTAGGGACGTTGAGGATCTCGGCGACCTCTTTATAACTCAAGCCTTCCACCGAGACCCAGAGCAACAGCGCGCGTTGCTCGGTGGTCAGTTTGTCGAAGGCTTGCAGTGTCGATTGCGCTAACACCGTGCGCTCGACCGACGGCTGTGCATCGTCGCGACCGGTGAAAAACTCGAGCATTCGTGCATAACGCCTTGAGCGTCGATGGGCATCGAGAAACTGCCGATACAGAATCGAAAACAGCCAGGCGCGCAAATCGCCGTCCGGGTGTTTGTCGCCCCAACCCGACAGCGCCCGCTCCAGGCACGATTGCACCAGATCGTCAGCATTGCTGGGATTGCGCGTCAGCGACACGGCAAAACGCCGCAGCCTGGGGATGAGTTCACGTAACGGTTCGTCGAGATCGTTCATGGAATGCTGGCTAGTCTTTACGCGGTGGACTAGGGAGACGCCCGGCATTGGAGGTTATTCCAGCGTTGGAAAAATAAAAACCGGGCCATGGAATAAACCTGCGTGGGCTTCGTCTGATTGATCCTTCCCACCGGTGGCCCTCGGCCCTGGAGATGTTCATGGTTGATCGTTCACCACCGTCAAGGCCCGATAAAATTCCCCTCAGTAGCGTGAGCCTGGCCTTGCGTCTGGCCGGGATCGGCGCGGTAGTCGCCGCACTGGCCGGGGCCTTTGCCTACGTCAATGGCACGTTTGACCCGCAGCGCCTGACGCCAAAAGCGCTGGTCGATGTGTTGGAGAAAAATAACGGCGTACACCCGGGGTTTCGGCGCAATCACGCCAAAGGCGTGTGCGTGGTCGGGTATTTCGAAAGCAGCAACGAGGCGCGCCCGTATTCAACCGCCCAGGTTTTCAGCGCGGCGCGAACGCCGGTCGTGGGACGTTTTGCGCTGCCCAGTGGCAATCCCTACGCGCCGGACAGTAGCGTACCGATCCGCAGCCTGGCGTTGCGCTTCAAGCAGGCCAACGGTCAGCAATGGCGCACAGGGATGAACAGCATGCCGGTGTTTCCGGTGGGCACACCCGAGGCGTTCTATCAGTTGCAGCAGGCCCAGACTCCCGATCCGGCCACCGGCAAACCCAATCCTGCCAGCGTGCCAGCGTTTTTCGCCGCACACCCGGAAACCGCGCCTTTCCTGCAATGGGTCAAGACCGCCAAGCCGTCGGCCAGTTACGTGACCGAGACTTACAACGGCATCAATGCTTTTTACCTGGTCAACGCGGCGGGCCAACGTCAGGCGGTGCGATGGAGCGTGGTCCCCGTGGCGCAAGACGCGGCCGGCGCCAGTGCCCCTGAAGGCGCGGACTTCCTCGAAAAGGATCTGCTCCAGCGCTTGAAGGCCGGGCCGTTGCGTTGGCAGCTGAATCTCGCGCTGGCCACGCCCGCTGACCCGACCAACGATGCCAGCAAGGCCTGGCTGGGTGAGCGCAAGGTCTTGAACGCCGGGACTCTGGTGCTGGAAAGCACCCAGGTGCAAAACGATGGCGAGTGCCGCGACATCAACTACGACCCACTGGTATTACCGAGCGGTATCGAGGGCTCCGATGACCCGTTGCTGGCTGCACGTTCGGCGGCTTATGCCCGTTCTTACCTGCGTCGAACCGGTGAAACCGACCCGTTGCCCACCGCCAAACAGGAGTCGCCACAATGAGCGCGCACCCTCATCATTTCGCGCCACTGGCGCGGCTGCTGCACTGGCTGATGGCGTTGATGATCATCGCCATGTTGTTTATCGGTGCCGGTATGGTCGCCTCGGTGTCCGAGCGCCATGAATGGCTGATCCATCTGCACAAGCCCTTGGGCATCGCAATTTTGCTGCTGGTGATTGTGCGGCTGTTCGTGCGGTTTACAACCAGCCAACCGCAGTTGCCAACTGACTTGCCCGCCTGGCAAGTGCTGGCGGCCAAGGCTTCCCATGTGTTGCTTTACACCTTGATGCTGGTTCTGCCGGTGCTTGGCTGGGCAATGATTTCGGCGGCGGGGGACCCGGTGATGCTCGGCAATGCCTTACAACTGCCGTCGATTGTGCCGGCCAATGCATCGCTGTTTGCCTTCCTGCGCAATGCCCACGGTTATCTGGCGTACTTGCTGTTTCTGACCGTTCTAATGCATCTGGCGGCGGCGTTGTTCCATGGTTGGGTGCGTCGCGATGGTGTGCTGCAAAGCATGCTGCGCAGCAAGGATCACTGACCGACCTGCACGGCGCATCGCTCAGGTGCGCTGCTTTTCAGTGTCAGCAGCCAATACACCAGCGCCACGGCGTTGATCGCAGCGCCCAACCAGCAGACGCCCAGCCAACCGGCCCAGGCGTAGATGGCCGTCGAGCCGATGGAGCCCAGTGCGCTGCCTATCGAGTAGAACAGCATATAGCCTGCGGTCAGTCGACTTTGAGCTTCGGGCCGCACGCTGTAGATCATGCTTTGGCTGGTCACGTGCACGGCCTGCAAGCCGAGATCGAAGGTGATCACACCCAGCAACAATGCCCAGAGTGACGATTGGGTCAGACCGATCGGCAGCCATGAGGCGAGCATCAGCAGCAGTGACAGTCCGCTGGTCCAGTGGCCCAGGCCCCGGTCGGCCAGATGTCCGGCGCGGGCGGCGGCCAAGGCACCGGCGGCACCGGCCAGCCCGAACAAGCCGATTTCACTGTGGGACAGTGACAGCGGCGGTTCGCTCAGCGGCAACACCATTGGCGTCCACAGCACCATGGCGCTGGCGAACGTCAGCAGCGCGAGAGTGGCGCGCTGGCGCAGTACGACTTCCTCTTTGAACAGACTGAACACCGAGCCAATCAGTTGCCAATAGCGGCTGTCCGGTTGGGCTTGTTCGCGTTTGGGCAGCACCTGAAACAACAGCAGCGCCATCAGCAGCGTCAAACCGGCTGACAACACATAGATCGAGCGCCAACCGGCCAGATCAGCCATCGCGCCGGAAACCGTTCGGGCCAACAGAATGCCGACCACGATCCCGCTGGTCACCACGCCCACCACCCGGCCACGCTCATCAGGCGCCGCCAGTGTAGCCGCGTATGCCACCAGCACCTGAGTGACCACCGCCAGCAGGCCAGTCAGGGCCATACCGATCAACAGCCAGAGGCTGTTCGGTGCCAGGGCGATCATCAGCAAGGCGATGGACGAGAGCAGTGTCTGAGTCACGATCAGACGTCGGCGGTTGAGCAGGTCGCCCAGCGGCACCAACAATAGCAAGCCGAGGCCATAACCGACTTGGGTCAGGGTCACGACGATGCCGATAGTCGCCGGGTCGATGTCAAACGCTTGGGCCATGGCGTCCAGCAGTGGCTGGGCGTAATAGACATTGCCGACCGCCAGCCCGCAGGCGATGGCAAACAGTAGAACGACGCCGCCGCTGAGGTGCGTAGAAGAACTGGAGGATTTCATACCGGGCTCCGAATGAGGTTTCAAATTAAAACCAGTTGTACGGTAGAGATCATGGTTTTATATTGCAACCACATTTTCTGCTGACAGCTTGCGAGCTCAATCATGGTCAAACGCACAACCTTTGCTGACAACGAGTGCCCGGTCGCTCGTTCGCTGGACGCTATTGGCGACTGGTGGTCATTGCTGATCGTGCGCGATGCCTTCGACGGTATTCGGCGTTTCGGCGAGTTCCAGCGCAGCCTCGGCATGGCCAAGAACATCCTGTCTGCACGTTTGCGCTCGCTGGTGGCCCACGAGATCTTCGAGGTGGTCCCGGCATCGGACGGCAGTGCTTACCAGGAATATGTGCTGACGGAGAAAGGGAAGGGCCTGTTCACTCTGATCATTGGCTTGCGACAGTGGGGCGAGGCGTTTTTCTTTGAGGCGGGGGAGCCACATTCACGGATGGTGGATCGGGAGAAGGGGCAGCCAATCAGGCCTTTGGAGTTGCGTTCGGAGGATGGGCGGTTGCTCGGGCCTGAGGATTGTCGGCGTATCGCCGCCGAGTGAAAAAATGGCTGCATGCCGTTTGGGCACGCAGCCATCGAGAGGCATCAGCGCAGGCTGCCGACCATCTCCGCAATCGTCGACAACACATCCTTGCCCAACTGCATCGAACGTTTGCCGGACCAGCCGGTGAGCGCATTCGGTGCGTCGTTGTTGTCCTTGAATGGCATTTCCAGGGTCAGCGACAGGCAATCGAACTTCTCGCCGACGCTGTTGCAGGCCAGGGTCATGTTGGCCTTGCCTGGCTCGTCGCGGGTGTAGCCGTGGGTAGTCTGGAAGTCGCGAGTCAGGTGTTTCAGGTGGCTACGGAAGTGCTCTTCGAGTTTTGCGATTCGCAGCGTGTAACCCGGGTTGCCTTCGCAACCGGCGGTGAACACGTAGGGGATTTCTTCATCGCCGTGGATATCGAGGAATAGGTCGACGCCGTACTCTTCCATCTGTTGTTGAACGAACAACACTTCCGGGCTGATCTCCTGACTTGCACTCTGCCAGGCGCGATTGAGGTCCTGGCCCATGGCGTTGGTACGCAAGTGACCATGGAAGGCGCCGTCCGGGTTCATGTTCGGCACCAGGTACAGGTCGGCACTGGCCAGTAGTTTGATCAGCTCAGGGTCATTGTGCTGTTGCAGACGCTCGATGACGCCTTCCATGAACCACTCGGCCATGTGTTCGCCAGGGTGCTGCTGAGCGATGATCCATACCTTGCGCTGGCCTTCGGCACCGCTGCCTTTGCGCAGCAGTTGAATGTCGCGCCCTTCGACGCTTTTACCGGTGGCCAGCAGCTCGGTGCCAGCCTTGCTCAGCGCTTGCTCGATCAGCCAGTCGTGGCGTCCGCGGCTGTAGGGTTCAAAGTAGGCGAACCAGGCGTGAGTTTCGGTGGCTTCGAGGCTGAAGCGCAGGCAGTCGCCTTCAAAGATCGTCGGTACACGGAACCAGTTCACGTGGTCATACGAGGCCACCGTCTGGTATCCATCCCATGCCTTGTTGTAGGAGGATTTACTGGCGTTGTTGAGGCGAAACCAATGTTCCTGGCCGACGTGCAGACCACTGGCCTTGAAGTGAAACCACTGGAGATGCTGACTGCGGGTGTCGGGTTTGATGGCCAGCAATGCCTGCAACGGATTGCTGAGGTCCAGCACCTCAATGTTGCCGCTGTCGAAGTTGGCAGTGATATCAAAGGAGCGGTGAGCCACGGTCATAATCTATTCCTGAGTATGATTTTTATGGCTGCTACTTTACACGCAAGGATGGGGAAAACTGAGGGTAATTTACGCGGGATAAAGCGGGGGGCGTCGTCCTTGACGCAGCAGCAGCTTAGTGTTTATGCGATTGGTTCTCAAGTGCTATTTTCTGCTGCTTATAGCCTGTGTTTGAGCGGTTTGTTGCAAAAAGATGCTCTTTTGATATCATCCGCGCCATCGAATTTAGCAACACCAGTCTTCATTAGCCTGAAGCCATAGCCAGAATAACTGGCAAAAAAAAGACCCGGCAAAAAGCCGGGTCAAAAACCGTGATTAGCCTGATGAGGAGATATTCCAGGAGTCCGACCTAAGGTCTCTTGGTCTATCGACCGATCTCGCGATCAGTTGCTTGCAATAATAATCATTATCATTTGCAAATCAAATGTTTTCATCAGCCTTATTGGAAATATTTTTCCTGTGGCTTTCCCAAACGTCTGCAACGCGACTCAAATCGCAGCGTTCACTTCGCTTTTTTTCCTGTTCAATCTTTCTGGTCTCCGTCCAGGGACCTGTCCACCATGGCCTTGGCCATGTCGATCATGTGTACCACTGAAAACGCCAGGTCGCGGCTTGCACCATGCAGGTTGTCCGCCGACTCATAAGCGGTCGCTGCTGCACAGCGCAGCAAGTCCGACGCATGGACCAGAGCCTCTTCGCTGCTGATGTTACGGTTTACATCGAAGAATCGTTCCGCGACTTCGAACTCTGAAACAGTTGGTTTCAAGTAATAGTCGAGGGCGCGCTGGGCCGCTGCACAGCCCTTGAGCGAAGTGAAGTTCGCGTCGATTTCCTGTTCTGTCGAGTCTTTGCGGGTGATATCCATGCTGGGTAATGCTCCGTAGGTGGGGCGAATGAGTAATCTGAATCCTAGTACCAATTGTATTTATGACGAGAAATTAAATACTACAATATGTGTGTTGAGGGTCCGTCTACGCGAAGTATTGTTCCGCCCATGGATAAATGGATTGAATTGGTCAAGGCCAAGATGAGTGAACTCAAAATCACTCAGGAAAAACTCGCAGAGCGTCTCGGGATGTCTCAGGGCGGTATCGGCCATTGGCTGAACAAGCGTCGTCAGCCCAGCCTTGAGGACATGAACCGGGTGCTTCAGGAACTGGGATTGGGGTTTCTCGAAGTTGCCCTGGTGATCAGGGAGCCTGAGGTTGCGCAAGACGATGCCGAAGCGGATGACTACGAAGTGTCGTTGGCGCAAAAGTACAACCCGTACTTCCGCTACCCGGTCAGTGATTGGCGCGGTATTGGCGAAGTGCGCGAGCCTGCGCCGGCCGCTTATGCCAAGGGCCGCTACGAGTTATCGGATTATCACGCTCAAGGTCCGGCGTTCTGGCTGGTCGTGGTCGGCGATGCGATGACTGCGCCGAGCGGCATCAGTATTGCGCAAGACATGCTGATTCTGGTCGACCCGGCGGTTGAAGCCGTGCCCGGCAAACTGGTGATCGCGCAATGGCCTGACAGCGCCGAAGCGACGTTCCGCAAGCTGATCGAAGAGGGCGGCCAACGCTATCTCGTGCCGCTGAATCCGACTTACCCGAAAGCCCTGTTTACCGACGAGTGTCGAATCATTGGTGTAGTGGTGCAGGCAACTGCCAAGTTCTAGGCTCTGTACGAAAGCTGCCTGCGCGTCGACCAGACTGCGTTAAAAACAGGCTCGAAATGCTCATTTAGGGGCCTAAACTCCGCTTTCTCGCCTGTTTTTGCCTTGCCTGATCGCCGCTCGGCGAGTTTTCGTACAGACCCTAGTCAGACAGGTCCTACGGCGTAGGACCTGTCATCAGACCGCGACTACTCCAGCTCCACCAGCACGCTGCCTTCGTTGACCATCTCGCCTTCCTGGCAATACAAGGCTTTGACCACGCCAGCATGGGGTGCACGAATGCTGTGCTCCATTTTCATGGCTTCCAGTACCACCAGTTGTGCCCCGGCTTCGACTGTTTGCCCCGGCTCCACCACTATACGGACGATACTGCCATTCATTGGAGCGGTCAGGCCGCCGTGATGACTATGGCTGGCTTCCACAGCGGCGATAGGGTCGTAAGGCTTGATGCAGCGCAGCTCACCTTCCCATTCCAGGTAGAGGGTTTCACCGTGACGGATTGCACGATGTTGACGGCGCAAGCCCTGATGCTCAAGCAGCAATTGTTCACCGTTGAGCTCGGCGTTACGCGTGTCGGCTGGCGCCAGGGTGAATGCTCGGTCTTGCCCTTCGCAACTCAAGTGCAGCGTGGTTTCTGCTGGCAGCCCGGCACGGAAACCACTGCCAACGGCCCAAGGTGAACTCGGGTCATCGGTGCGTACGGTGTGTGCCTGGCTTTGCGCAAAAGCCTGAGCGGCGGCTTGCCAGAACTCATCGCTGAGTTCGCTTGGTGTTGGCAGCAATTGTTCCTGATAGCGTGGGATGAATCCGGTATCCAGTTCAGCCGCCGCGAAGGCCGGGTGACCGACGATTCTGCGCAGAAAGCTGATGTTGGTTTTCAGACCGCCAATGGCGAACTCATCGAGCATGCTCAGCAGTCGCAGCCGTGCCTGTTCACGGTCCTCGCCCCAGGCGATGAGTTTGCCGAGCATCGGATCGTAGAACGGCGAAATGCTGTCGCCTTCCTCGACACCGCTGTCAACGCGCCGTCCGGGACCTGCGGCTGGCTCACGGTACAGCGCCAGGTGTCCGGTGGCTGGCAGGAAATCATTGCTTGGGTCTTCAGCATACAAGCGCACTTCAATCGCATGGCCGAGCAACGGCACCTGCGCCTGAGTCATTGGCAGCGGCTCGCCTTGGGCGACGCGAATCTGCCAGGCCACCAGATCGAGGCCGGTGATGGCTTCCGTGACCGGGTGCTCGACCTGCAAACGGGTGTTCATCTCCATGAAGAAGAACTCACCACGTGAATCCAGCAGAAACTCTACAGTGCCGGCGCCGACGTAACCGATGGCCTGCGCCGCACGGACTGCCGCGTCCCCCATGGCCTTGCGCAGTTCCGGGCTCAGGCCGGGCGCAGGTGCTTCTTCGACGACTTTCTGGTGGCGACGTTGAATCGAGCAGTCGCGTTCGTTGAGGTACAGGCAATGGCCATGCTGATCAGCGAAGACCTGGATTTCCACATGGCGCGGTTTGAGCAGGTATTTCTCCACCAGCATCCGCGAATCGCCGAACGAAGACTGGGCTTCACGCTGGGCCGAGGCCAGGGCTTCGGCCAACTGGCTGACGTCCTCGACCACTTTCATGCCTTTACCGCCACCGCCGGCAGTCGCCTTGAGCAGCACCGGATAGCCGATGCGCTCGGAAGCTTCGCGGAAGGTTTCCAGGTCCTGGGCTTCGCCGTGATAACCCGGCACCAGCGGTACGCCAGCGGTTTCCATCAAGGCTTTGGCGGCGGATTTGCTACCCATGGCGTCGATGGCCGAAGCGGGTGGACCGAGGAAAATCAACCCGGCGGCTTCAATCGCGCGGGCGAATCCGGCGTTCTCCGAGAGGAAGCCATAACCTGGGTGAATCGCCTGGGCGCCGCTGGCCTTGGCTGCCGCGAGCAGTTTGTCGATTTGCAGGTAGCTGTCAGCGGCTTTGCTGCCACCCAGGTCGACGCGAATGTCCGCTTCGCGACTGTGCCGCGCGTCACGGTCGGTGGCGCTGTGCACGGCCACGGTGGTCAGGCCCAATGCCTTGGCGGTGCGCATCACTCGGCAGGCGATTTCGCCACGGTTGGCCACCAGCAAGGTGGTGAGAACAGGGGCGCTCATCAACGCGGCTCCTTGGTGGTGATTTCAGGCTGCCAGCTCGGCGGACGTTTTTGCAGGAACGCCCGCAAGCCTTCCTGACCTTCAGGGCTGACACGAATTCGGGCAATGGCGTTTTCGGTATAGCGACGCAGCGCCGGGGTCAGCTCACCGTTGCCGACTTCGCGTAACAAGTCCTTGCTGGCGCGCATGGCCTGAGGGCTGTTGAGCAGCAGATTACTGATCCAGCGCTCGATCTGCGGCTCAAGCTCAGTGGCCGGATAGCTTTCGCTGAGCAGGCCGATTTCTTGAGCGCGTTGACCGCTGAAGCGTTCTGCGGTCAGCGCATAGCGACGTGCTGCTCGCTCGCCAATGGCTTGCACAACGAACGGGCTGATCACCGCCGGTGCCAGCCCGATGCGTACTTCCGACAGGCAGAATTGCGCGTCATCGGCACCAATCGCCATGTCGCAGCAACTGATCAAACCGAGTGCGCCGCCATAGGCCGCACCTTGTACCACCGCCAGCGTCGGGATCTTCAGCTTGGCCAGGTTGTACATCAGCTCTGCCAGCTCGCGCGCATCGTCGAGGTTGGTGTGGTAATCGAGTTCGGCCGATTGCTGCATCCAGGCAAGATCAGCGCCAGCGCTGAAATGCTTGCCGCGCCCACGTACCAGCAGAAAGCGCAGGCTCGGGTTGCTCTGAACCTTGTCCAGCGCGAGGATCAGTTCGCGGATCATTTCGGCGTTGAAGGCGTTGTTTTTCGCTTCGCGACTCAACCACAGCGTGGCGAAACCACGTGGGTCGGTCAGCAGTTCCAGGGTATTGAAGTCGCTCATGGTCGTCTGGCTCCAGATTACATGCGGAACACGCCGAAGCGGCTCGGTTCGATAGGTGCATTCAGCGATGCGGACAAGGCCAGGGCCAGCACGTCGCGGGTTTGCGCGGGGTCAATGACGCCGTCGTCCCACAACCGGGCGCTGGAGTAGTAGGGGTGACCCTGCTCTTCGTACTGGTCGAGGATCGGTTGTTTGATCTCGGCTTCCTGCTCGGCGCTGAAGCCTTGGCCACTGCGCTCGGCTTGTTCGCGCTTGACCTGCACCAGCACGCCTGCGGCTTGTTCGGCGCCCATCACGCCGATTCGCGCGTTCGGCCACATCCACAGGAACCGCGGATCGTAGGCCCGTCCGCACATGCCGTAGTTACCGGCGCCGAAGCTGCCGCCGATGATCACGGTGAATTTCGGTACTTTGGCGCAGGCCACGGCGGTGACCAGTTTTGCGCCATGCTTGGCGATGCCGCCGGCTTCGTATTTCTGACCGACCATGAAGCCGGTGATGTTTTGCAGGAACAGCAATGGAATCCCGCGCTGGCACGCCAGTTCGATGAAGTGCGCGCCTTTCTGTGCGGCCTCGGCGAAGAGGATGCCGTTGTTGGCGAGAATTGCGATCGGGTAGCCGTGCAGATGCGCGAAACCGCAGACCAGCGTCGTACCAAACAGCGCCTTGAACTCATCGAACACCGAGCCGTCGACCAGGCGGGCGATGACTTCACGTACATCGAACGGCTGCTTGGCATCGGCCGGCACTACGCCGTACAGCTCATCGCTGGCGAACAGTGGGGCGATCGGTGTGCGTTGCTGCAATTCGCCGAGCTTGCGCCAGTTGAGGTTGGCGACGCTGCGTCGAGCCAAGGCCAGCGCGTGTTCGTCGCTGTCGGCATAGTGGTCGGCCACACCGGAAATCTTGCAGTGCACATCGGCACCGCCGAGGTCTTCGGCGCTGACCACTTCACCGGTAGCAGCCTTCACCAACGGCGGGCCAGCGAGGAAAATCGTTGCCTGCTGACGGACCATGATCGCTTCATCGGCCATGGCTGGCACATAAGCACCACCGGCGGTGCAGGAGCCCATGACCACGGCAATCTGCGGGATGCCCATGGCGCTCATGTTGGCCTGGTTGAAGAAAATCCGCCCAAAGTGTTCACGGTCCGGGAACACTTCATCCTGACGCGGCAAATTGGCGCCGCCAGAGTCCACCAGGTAGATGCATGGCAGGCGATTCTGCTGGGCGATGGTCTGGGCGCGCAGGTGTTTTTTTACCGTCAGCGGGTAGTACGAACCGCCTTTCACCGTGGCGTCGTTGGCGACGATCATGCATTCGACGCCTTCGACTCGGCCGATGCCGGCGATCACTCCAGCGGCGGGAACGTCCTCACCGTAAACCTGGTACGCGGCCAGTTGGCTGATTTCCAGAAAGGGCGAACCTGGGTCGAGCAGGCGATTGATCCGCTCGCGGGGCAGCAGTTTGCCCCGTGAAGTATGTCGTTCCTGAGCCTTGGCGCCGCCGCCTTGCTGGACCTGGGCGAGCAGGGTGTGCAGGGCGTCGACCTGGGCAAGCATCGCCGCGCTGTTGCTGGCGAACTCCGCCGAACGTGGGTTGAGCTGGGTGTGCAGGATTGCCATGGACAGCTCCGTTAGCGGGTTTCGTTGAAGAGTTCGCGGCCGATCAGCATGCGACGGATCTCACTGGTGCCCGCGCCGATTTCATACAGCTTGGCGTCACGCAGCAGACGGCCAGCCGGGAATTCGTTGATGTAGCCGTTGCCGCCCAGAATCTGGATCGCGTCGAGGGCCATTTGTGTGGCGCACTCGGCGCTGTAGAGGATCACACCGGCAGCGTCCTTGCGGGTGGTTTCGCCACGCTCGCAGGCCTGAGCTACTGCGTACAGGTAGGCGCGGCTGGCATTGAGTTGGGTGTACATGTCGGCGACTTTGCCCTGGATCAACTGGAATTCGCCGATGCTCTGGCCGAACTGTTTGCGGTCGTGGATGTACGGAACGATGAGGTCCATGCAGGCTTGCATGATCCCGGTCGGGCCGCCGGAAAGCACCACGCGCTCGTAGTCGAGGCCGCTCATCAGCACTTTCACGCCACCGTTCAGGATGCCGAGGATATTTTCTTCCGGGACTTCAACGTCGTCGAAGAACAGCTCGCAGGTGTTCGAACCGCGCATGCCGAGCTTGTCGAATTTGTTGCTGCGGCTGAAGCCTTTCCAGTCGCGTTCGACGATAAAGGCGGTGATGCCATGCGCACCCTTTTCCAGGTCGGTCTTGGCGTAGATCACATAGGTGTTGGCGTCCGGACCGTTGGTGATCCAGGTCTTGCTACCGTTGAGCACGTAATGGTCGCCGCGTTTGTCGGCGCGCAGTTTCATCGAAACCACGTCGGAACCGGCGTTCGGCTCGCTCATGGCCAGGGCGCCGATGTGCTCGCCGCTGATCAGCTTGGGCAGGTACTTGGTTTTCTGTTCGTGGTTGCCGTTGCGGTTGATCTGGTTAACGCAGAGGTTGGAGTGAGCGCCGTAGGAAAGGGCGACCGAGGCCGAGCCGCGGCTGATTTCTTCCATGGCCACCACGTGCGCCAGATAGCCCAGGCCGGCACCGCCGTATTCTTCTGGAACGGTAATCCCCAGCAACCCCATGTCGCCGAATTTGCGCCACAGGTCAGCAGGGAACAGGTTATCGATATCGATCTGTGCTGCGCGCGGGGCGATCTCTTTGTTGACGAAGGCGCGCACCTGGTCACGCAGCATGTCGATGGTTTCGCCGAGGGCAAAGTTCAGGGTCGGATAGCTCATGGGGCACCTTCAAACTTGTTTTTATAAATGGAGAATCGGCCTGCAAAGTACGCCGAATCGACTGTCACCTTTACGTTAACGTAAGCCTGTGACGAATGGCTGTCAATCACCCTTTACGTTAACGTCAACTTGAGCGAGAGTAGAGGCAGTTTCGAGGTTGAAAATAGAACCGATTACGAAGGAACAGGTAAGCCTGGTACCTGCAAAGGTTCAACCGTCTCACCCACTAAAAAAGACAATAGGGGTCGTCATGGATCAACACAGTGCTCACCCACAGCACAGCTACAGCCGTGGTTCGCAGGACAAAGCCTTGCTGGCGATGACCATTGGTCAGGCATTCGATAACACTGTCGCTAAGTACCCCCAGGGCGAAGCTTTGGTGGTGTGCCATCAGCAACTTCGCTACAGCTGGGCGCAATTGGCGCAAGTCGTCGATTTGCACGCCAGAGCACTGCTGGCGCTGGGCTTGCAGACGGGGGATCGTCTCGGTATCTGGGCACCCAACTGTGCCCAGTGGTGCATCAGCCAGTTCGCCAGCGCGAAGATCGGGGTGATTCTGGTCAACATCAATCCGGCTTACCGCAGTTCCGAACTCGAGTACGCACTGAAACAGTCCGGCTGCCAATGGCTGGTGTGTGCCGGGTCGTTCAAGACTTCCGATTACCACGCGATGTTACAAGGCCTGGTGCCGGAACTGGCCGAACAATCCATCGGCCGTTTGCAATCTGAGCGCCTGCCGGATTTGCGCGGTGTAATCAGCCTCGACGCGCAGCCGCCATCAGGTTTCCTGCCGTGGTCGCAGCTGGCGGACCTTGGCGCCGGGGTGCCGGTCGAACAGCTCAAGGCACGCCAAAACAGCCTGCATTTCGACCAGGCGGTGAACATTCAATACACCTCCGGCACCACCGGTTTTCCCAAAGGTGCGACCCTTAGTCACTACAACATCCTCAACAACGGTTACATGGTCGGCGAAAGCCTCGGGCTGACCGCCAATGACCGTCTGGTTATCCCGGTGCCGCTGTATCACTGTTTCGGCATGGTCATGGGCAATTTGGGTTGCGTCACCCATGGCAGCACCATGATTTACCCCAACGACGCTTTCGATCCGTTACTGACGCTGACCACCGTTGCACAAGAGAAAGCGACCGCGTTGTACGGTGTGCCCACCATGTTTATTGCCATGCTCGATCAACCGCGCCGTGCTGAGTTCGACCTGTCGACGTTGCGTACCGGGATCATGGCCGGGGCGACCTGTCCGATTGAAGTCATGCGCCGGGTTATCAGCGAGATGCACATGAGCGAAGTGCAGATTGCCTACGGCATGACGGAAACCAGTCCGGTGTCGTTACAGACTGGTCCGTCAGACGACCTGGAACTGCGCGTCACCACCGTCGGCCGTACCCAGCCACAACTGGAAAGTAAAATCATCGATGAAGCGGGCAATCCGGTTCCCCGTGGCACCATCGGCGAGCTGTGCACTCGCGGTTACAGCGTGATGCTCGGTTACTGGAACAACCCGCAGAGTACGGCCGAGGCGATCGATCAGGCTGGCTGGATGCACACGGGTGATCTGGCGACCATGAACGAAAATGGCTACGTCTGCATCGCCGGGCGTAACAAGGACATGATTATTCGCGGTGGTGAGAATATTTACCCGCGTGAGCTGGAAGAGTTCTTCTTTACCCATCCGGCAGTGGCAGATGTGCAGATTATCGGCATTCCCAGCGAGAAGTACGGTGAAGAAATCGTCGCCTGGATCAAATTTCATCCCGGTCACAGCGCTAGCGAACTGGAGCTGCAAACCTGGTGCAAGGCGCGCATTGCGCACTTCAAGACGCCGCGTTACTTCAAGTTCGTCGAGGAATTTCCGATGACCGTGACCGGCAAGATCCAGAAGTTCCGGATGCGTGAGATCAGTATCGAGGAGTTGAAGGTCAACAAGGGCTGACCACAACCCTGTGGGAGCTGGCTTGCTCCGGGCGGCGATCCAACGAAAGCGGTCTATCCGTCACATCAATGCTGGATGTGACGCCCCCTTCGCGAGCAAGCCCGCTCCCACAGGATAAGCGGCTAAAAACCCAAATGCCAGACAGCACAAAGGGGAGCCGAAGCTCCCCTTTAATTTTTTATTGCGTGCTCTTTTTTTATTATTAAGGGGCGGTCTGTTGTTGTTTTTGGCAACCGTGACCCTTTACAGCTGTTTTGGGCGACCCCCATCCGGGGTCAAGAGCAAACGTATTTTTTTGAGCGCTGACCTGCTTTTTCGCCAAGCGATCCAACCAGTTCGGGAGCTACCTGAAGGTAGTTTTATTGTTCTCTGCCCGGTTGCGGGTTACTGCAAGCAGCACCCTGAAAAGCACACCTTCTCCAAAAAAATCTGTTAGCTGCGTCTCTGCCGTGTTGTTCTTGTTATGTCAGAGTCGTTACGTCTTATTTTTATTTGGTTTGCTGCTTTTTATTCTTGTTATGCCATAGAGATAGCAGAAGCCGTGCCAAGTTTAAAAAATCCTTTAAAATCAAGTAATTAACATTTTGTAGGACAAATCGTTCATAAAAATTCGGTCAGATTGTTTCCGTGTTACTCGTTTTGTTGCGGGGGCGGTAACACCCCCGACACATCACTTCGCGCTGCGGGCCTTCGCCACACGCGAACCGGTAGTGCGGCCCAGCACGGTGCAGATCTGCTGGCCGGCCAGGATCAGTTTTTCCATGTCGACGCCGGTCTCGATGCCCAGCCCGTTGAGCAGGTACAGCACGTCTTCGGTGGCGACGTTGCCGCTGGCGCCCTTGGCGTACGGGCAGCCGCCGAGGCCGGCGATGGAGCTGTCGAACACCGCGATCCCTTCCAGCAGGCTGGCGTAGATGTTGGCCATGGCCTGGCCGTAGGTGTCGTGGAAATGCCCGGCCAGTTTGTCCCGTGGCACGTCGGCTGACACCACTTCGAACATTTTGCGTGTTGCGCCAGCGGTACCGGTGCCGATGGTGTCACCGAGGGAAACTTCGTAGCAGCCCATGGCGTACAGCTCGCGCGCGACCAGGGCGACTTGTGCAGGCGCTACATCGCCCTCGTAAGGGCAGCCGAGTACACAGGACACATAACCGCGCACGCTGACCCCGTGTTGTTTGGCGGCGTCCATGATCGGTACGAAACGCTCCAGGCTTTCGCTGATCGAGCAATTGATGTTGCGTTGCGAGAAGGCTTCGGACGCAGCCGCGAATACCGCGACCTCCTTGACCCCGGCAGCGATCGCGTCTTCGAACCCGCGCAGGTTTGGCGCCAGTGCGCCGTAGGTCACGCCGGGTTTGCGCTGGATCTGCGCGAAAACCTCGGCCGAGCCGGCCATTTGCGGCACCCATTTAGGCGAAACGAAACTGCCGACTTCTATATAGCCTAGGCCGGCGGCACTGAGTGCATCGACCAACCGCACCTTGTCCGCGACACTGATGGGTTGGGCTTCGTTCTGCAGACCGTCGCGTGGGCCGACTTCGATCAGGCGTACGTGGGTGGGGAGGGACATGGCAATGGACCTGTTGTGATTATTTGAATGTTCAGAGAGCCTTGTGGGAGCGAGCTTGCTCCGGGCGGCGATCCGACGATGAGGGCGTGATATTCAACATTGATGCTGGCTGACAGTCCGTCATCGCGAGCAAGCTCGCTCCCACAGTGGATTGCATATACCTGCTAAACGACCTGCTGACTCTTGATCGTCTGTTCCAGCGCCTGGACGCAGCGCTCTTCGGCGGTGTCGAGTTCCAGTTTCATCTGCTCGATGTCCAGCAGTTGCTGTTCAAGCTGTTCACGGCGTTCGGTGATTTTCGCCAGCATGCTGTGCAGCTGTTTTTGATTACCGCTGGTGGGGTCGTAGAGTTCGATCAGTTCGCGGCATTCGGCCAGGGAAAAGCCGATGCGCTTGCCGCGCAGGATCAGCTTCAGGCTGACCTTGTCGCGTGGCGAGTAGATGCGTTCCTGGCCGCGGCGCTCAGGGCTGAGCAAGCCTTGCTCTTCGTAAAAGCGAATGGCGCGGGTGGTGATGTCGAGCTCGCGGGCGAGATCGGAAATGCTGTAGGTCTGGCTGCTCATGGGCGCGCTCGAAAAAGAGGTCATGACGCTAAGCTAATGTCAGGTTGACGTTAACGTCAAGGAGGAAAAGATCGCAGCCTGCGATCTTTTGATCTTTCTCAAGCCAACGGCTTATCCAGCTTCTTCTCATGCGCCGTCACCTGCTGGCACAACTCGATCATCTGCTCGCGCATCCAGCGGTTGGCCGGGTCCTGGTCGGTGCTTTCGTGCCAATAGAGGTGGGTTTCCACCGGCGGTACATCATTGACCGGCAGATTGAAGGCGTGCAGGTCATGACGGCGGGCGAAACGCTCTGGCACAGTCATCACCATGTCGGTCTGCTGCAACACCTGGGAGGCCATCAGATAATGCTGCGAACGCAGGGCGATCTTGCGCTGGATACCCATTTTGCCCAGCGCCAGGTCGACATAGCCCAAGCCGCTACGACGGCTGGAAATGTGAATGTGGGTCAGTGACAGGTAGTCGTCGAGGGTGAATTTTTCCTTGCTCGCCAGGGGATGGCCCTTGCGCATGGCGCACACGTAGCGATCTTCCATCAGTTTGACGTGGCGTACTTGCGGGTCAGTGTTGAGCGGTGCATCGACGGCAAAGTCCAGGCGGCCGGCGGCGAGCTCCTTGGTGGTCTCGCGGCGTTTGGACAGAAAACTTTCGATGATCACCGTCGGCGCCAGACGCCGCAGGCGCTGGAACAGCGGCGGCAGGATCACCGCCTCGGTGAGGTCGGTCATGCTGATGCGATAGGTCTTGACCGCCTGCAGCGGGTTGAAAATCCGGCTTTCCTGCACCGACACCCGCAGCAACGACAGGGCGTTGCGCACCGGGCCGATGATGTTTTGCGCCATGGGCGTAGGCACCATGCCCTGGGCCGTACGCACGAACAACGGGTCGTTGAAAGTCTCGCGCAAACGGGCCAGAGCGTTCGACACCGCCGGCTGGGTAATGCCGACAATCTGTCCGGCGCGGGTCAGGTTGGCTTCGGTGTAGATCGCGTCAAAGACGATGAAAAGGTTGAGGTCGACCTTGCTTAGATTCATGGCGTTTCGCTCTTGGCTTTTGTTATAGGAGCAGGTGGCTCGATCAGTCGATCATATATCGGTGATGAATGTTAATACACGCCGAGAATAGGCTAGGTAAATTATCAACGCTGATCTAGCATCGATTCATGACCTCAACAACGTCTTCAACACCTCGTCAAAAAAGGTAACCGCCCATGGATTTCGCCTATTCGCCCAAGGTTCAGGAACTGCGTGAACGCGTGACTGCGTTCATGGATGCTTATGTTTATCCAGCCGAAGCGGTGTTCGAACGCCAGGTCGCCGAAGGTGATCGCTGGCAGCCGACCGCGATCATGGAAGAGCTGAAAAACAAGGCCAAGGCCGAAGGCTTGTGGAACCTGTTTTTGCCGGAATCAGAACTGGGCGCCGGCCTGACCAACCTGGAATACGCGCCCTTGGCGGAAATCATGGGCCGCTCCTTGCTCGGGCCTGAGCCGTTCAACTGCTCGGCACCGGACACCGGCAACATGGAAGTGCTGGTGCGCTACGCCAATGAAGAGCAAAAGCAACGCTGGCTGGAACCGCTGCTGCGCGGCGAGATCCGTTCGGCGTTCGCCATGACCGAGCCGGACGTCGCCTCTTCTGACGCCACCAACATGGCCGCCCGTGCCGAGCGCGACGGTGACGAGTGGGTGATCAACGGCAAGAAATGGTGGACCTCCGGCGCGTGCGATCCACGCTGCAAAATCCTGATTTTCATGGGGCTGAGCAACCCCGACGCACCGCGTCATCAGCAGCACTCGATGATTCTGGTGCCGGTAGATACGCCGGGCGTGAAGATCGTCCGTCCACTGCCGGTGTTCGGCTACGACGACGCGCCTCACGGTCACGCCGAAGTGCTGTTCGAGAACGTCCGTGTACCTTATGAGAGCGTACTGTTGGGTGAGGGCCGTGGTTTCGAGATCGCCCAGGGGCGCCTTGGCCCGGGCCGGATTCACCACTGCATGCGTTCGATCGGCATGGCGGAGCGGGCACTGGAATTGATGTGCAAACGTTCGGTCAGCCGCACCGCATTCGGCAAACCGCTGGCGCGCTTGGGCGGTAATATCGACAAGATTGCCGACTCGCGGATGGAAATCGACATGGCACGGCTGCTGACACTCAAAGCGGCCTACATGATGGACACCGTGGGCAACAAAGTGGCGAAAAGCGAGATCGCCCAGATCAAGGTGGTTGCGCCAAACGTCGCCTTGAAGGTGATCGACCGGGCGATCCAGATCCACGGTGGCGCGGGGGTTTCCAACGATTTCCCGCTGGCCTACATGTACGCCATGCAACGTACGCTGCGTCTGGCCGACGGCCCGGACGAAGTGCACCGTGCGGCGATCGGCAAGTTTGAAATCGGCAAATACGTGCCGAAAGAAATGCTGCGCAGCGGGCACTGAGTCCCGATGTTGTACCTCACCCGCAAGCGCAGTGTTGCTGTGTTTGCGGGTGATCGCATTTCCAGCCGCTCTTCAATCGAGCGCGATCACACCGACAGCGCTTTCACCTCGCGGCCAAACCGCTCCCGATACACCGACGGCGGCAGCCCGACTACGCTGCGAAACGCCACGCGGAAACTCTCCACCGAACGGTAACCACATTGCAGCGCGATGGACTCGGTGTTGTGGGCGCTGCTTTCCAGCAACTCCCGTGCACGCGCCAGACGTTGCTGCTGCAGCCAGGATTTGGGTGAAGCGCCAGTGGCTTCGCTGAACCGTCGCAGAAACGTTCGCTCGCTCATGGCCGCCTGGCTCGCCAATTCGCGTACGCCCAGCGGTTCATGCAAGCGTTCGCGCGCCCACTGCATGACGCGCGACAGATCGCTGCGCGGCGTGCGGCTGACGGGGGCGGGAATGAACTGTGCCTGGCCACCGGTGCGTTGCGGCGACATCACCAAACGACGTGCTACCGAATTGGCGACTTGCGTGCCGAAGTCCCGCGCTACCAGATGCAGGCACGCATCAATGCCGGCGGCGCTGCCGGCAGAGGTGATCACCTGGCCCGAATCAACGTACAGCACGTCGGGGTCGACCAGAATGTTCGGGAAGCGTTCGGCCAGTTCCTCGGTATAACGCCAGTGAGTCGTTGCGCTCAGTCCGTCGAGTAGGCCGGTGGCTGCCAGCACAAACACCCCGGAACAGATCGAGAGCAGCCGCGCGCCTCGGGCATGGGCCTGGCGCAGGGCTGTGAGCAGCGCTTCGGGTATCGGATCGCTGCGACCGCGCCAGCCGGGGATGATGATAGTTCTCGCGGTTTCCAGCAGTTCCATGCCGCCGTCCGCCAGTACCTGAATGCCGCCCATGGCGCGCATCGGTCCCTGATCGACAGCGACGATCCGGTGTTCGTACCAGGGGAAATCAAACTCCGGCCGCGCCAGTCCGAAGATCTCCACGGCAATCCCGAACTCGAAGGTGCAGAGACCGTCGTAGGCCAGTATCGCGACTAATCCGGGTTCAGTGTGCATTTGGCGGAAAATTCCCAGTGAGTGTCTTGTGCGCCACTGTAGCGGTATCGGCGAGTTGGATACAGTCCTCTCACACCCACACACGCTTTGGAGAACACCCATGACCAGTCTGGTTCGCGAGATTCCTGCCGCTCCATCCGCCGTTGCCCTGATGCACTTCAGCAACCGCCTGACCTTTGAAACCGACTGTTCCGACGTTTTTGGCAGCCAGCAGGCGGGTGACGTGGATTTCGTTCTAGTGGATGTACGCAGTCCGCTGGCTTTCGAGCGCGGCCATGTGCCAGGCGCGATCAATATCCCGGGGCGCTTGATCACTGCTGATTTATTGGCGGCTTACCCGAAAACCACGCTGTTCGTGGTGTATTGCGCCGGCCCACACTGCAACGGCGCCAACAAGGCTGCGGTGAAGCTTGCGGCGCTGGAATACCCGGTCAAGGAAATGATCGGCGGAGTGACGGGGTGGCTGGATGAAGGTTTTGAGTTGAGCCGCCTGGCTGAGCTGTCAGCCAGTGCGGCAATCGGATGCGAGTGCTGAGCCTTTGATGCCCTGTAGCAGCTGTCGAGCTTGCGAGGCTGCGTTCGGCTGCGGAGCAGTCGTTGAATCAGGCAATGCGCTCTTCCAGGCAAACCGCGGGTTCAGGATTTACGAGGACTTCGTCCTCGAACGCAGCCTCGCAAGCTCGACAGCTGCTACAGGGTGTGTCAGGCCCCCGACGCGGCCGCACGCCACTCATCCAGCGTCGCCTGCAACCAGTCGAACACCTGGCGGTAAGCGGCGCTGTCGTCCTGATCCCGCGGCAGGGGCGACTCTTCGCCGAAGTGGGTGTTGAGTAGCGCGACCGATTCGGCATTCCATTCCGGGTGAAACTGCAATCCCACGTGGGTCGAGCCCACGGCGTACATCTGCTGTTCACACAGGGCGCTGCTGGCCAGCAACCGTGCGTCTGGCGGCAGATCAATCGCATCCTCATGCCATTCCAGCACCTTCAATGCGCGCCCATCGGCAAACGCCAGCGAGGTCCAGCCGGTTTCGGGCCGGGCCATTCGCCGTACGTTCCCACCCAGGCTCAAGGCCAGCAACTGCGCGCCCAGGCAAATGGCGAACACCGGTGCGCCCTGTGCGAGACTAGCGGCCAGCCACCGACGTTCCTCGGCCAGCCACTCGGGACCTGCGTTAGCTTCATAAGGCCCGCCCAGAATAATCACCGGTGCAGCGCCTGCGTGCGGTAACTGACCGAGGTCGGCGCGAAACACCTTCAGCGTCAGTCCCCGGGACTCGGCCCAATCGTCAATTGCGCCCGGGCCTTCGGCGGGGTGGTGCTGGATCAGGTTCAACGAGTTCGAGTACTCGGGCATGGTTCGGATCTCAGGTAGCGGTGAGTTGTACGGTCGGCTTTTTCCGTCGGAATGTGCGGCATCTTGACTGAAAGCGAGGCGTTTCTGAAGGCCGTTGTACCGCTCTGGCGCCTGCAATTACCGCGAGAAATACCTTCGCTACTTTTTTATAACTATTTGTCGCATATACACAATTTGCATCCTGGGTGCAGCTCTAGACTGCCGGCCACTTCGATAAATACTAGCCACAAGCTATCCATCGAATGCTGCCAATAAGAGTCTCCGCACACAGGAGTTATAAATGAAGAAGCTAGTGATGTTCGGTGCTCTGGCACTGTCCGTGTTGTCCCTGTCGGCCGTGGCCGAAGATGCCAAGCCGATCCGTCTGGGGATCGAAGCGGGCTACCCGCCATTTTCGATGAAGACCCCCGACGGCAAACTGACCGGTTTTGACGTGGACATCGGCGATGCGCTGTGTGAGCAGATGAAAGTGAAATGTACCTGGGTCGAGCAAGAGTTCGATGGCCTGATCCCGGCGCTCAAGGTCAAGAAAATCGACGCGATCCTGTCGTCCATGACCATCACCGACGACCGCAAGAAAAACGTCGACTTCACTATCAAGTACTACCACACCCCGGCACGTTTCGTGATGAAGGAAGGTACCAACATCAAGGACCCGCTGACCGAACTCAAGGGCAAGAAAGTCGGTGTGCTGCGCGCCAGTACCCACGACCGCTTTGCCACTGAAGTGCTGGTGCCGGCCGGTATCAGCCTGGTGCGCTATGGCTCCCAGCAGGAAGCCAACCTGGACATGACCTCAGGTCGCCTCGACGCAATGCTGGCGGATTCGGTGAACCTTGACGACGGCTTCCTGAAAACCGACGCCGGCAAAGGCTTCGCGTTCGTAGGCCCGGAATACGAAGATGCCAAGTACTTTGGCGGTGGTGCCGGTATTGCTGTGCGCAAAGGCGATACGGAGCTGGCGAGCAAGTTCAATACCGCCATCAATGAAATCCGCGCCAACGGCAAGTACAAGCAAGTGCAGGACAAATACTTCAAGTTCGACGTTTACGGCAAATAATTTCACCGTTCAAAAAGGTGGCTACTGTTGACGCAGTGGCCACCTTTTTTATGTGTGTTTGATTTACCCTGCGCGACATCTCACCCGCAGTAGCCTGACCCGGGAGCTCATCATGCAACGTATCGACCATCCACTGCCCTGGAGCCACCTTGGCACCGAGCGTAGCCTCAGTGTGTTTCGTTTTGGCGCCGGCGCACGCAAGGTCTACATTCAGGCCAGCCTGCACGCCGATGAGCTGCCGGGCATGCGCACGGCCTGGGAGTTGAAAAAGCGTCTCACCGAACTCGAAGCCCAGGGCCAGCTCAAGGGCGTTATCGAACTGGTGCCGGTGGCCAACCCGATTGGCCTGGACCAGCACCTGCAAAGCGCCCACATGGGGCGTTTCGAGCTGGGCAGCGGGAAGAATTTCAATCGGGCTTTCTACGAGCTCAGCGGGCCGGTGGGGGCGTTGATCGGCTCACAGTTGGGCAGCGACGCCGACGCCAACATTGCGTTGATCCGCCAGACCATGGGTCAGGTCCTCGATCGATTGCCAGCGCCGGCTTCGCAGTTGGAAGCCTTGCATCGGTTGCTGCTGCGTCATGCCTGTGAGGCCGACATCACCCTGGATTTGCATTGCGATTTCGAGGCGGCGATCCACATTTATGCGCTGCCGCAACACTGGCCGCAGTGGCAGTCTTTGGCCGCGCGGTTGAAGGCTGGCGTAGCGTTGTTGTGCGAAGACTCCGGTGGCAGTTCGTTTGACGAGTCCTGTTCGTCACCGTGGTTGCGGCTGGCCAGAGCCTTTCCTCAGGCGGCGATTCCGCCGGCCAACCTGGCGACGACGCTGGAGTTGGGAAGCATGGGCGACACGCGGGTCGATCAGGCTCAGGCCAATTGCGAGGCGATCCTTGGGTTCCTGGCAGAGCAGGGGTTTATTGCCGGGCAGTGGCCGCAGGCACCCAGTGAGTGCTGTGAGGGGATGCCGTTCGAGGGGACGGAGTATCTGTTTGCACCGCATCACGGGGTGGTGAGTTTTCTGCGTGAGGCGGGTGAGTGGGTCGAGAAGGGCGATGCGTTGTTCGAGGTGGTCGATCCGTTGAGTGATCGGGTCACAGTGGTGTGTGCCGGGACCAGTGGGGTGTTGTTTGCGCTGGATCGTGGGCGGTATACACAGCCGGGGACCTGGCAGGCGAAGGTGGCAGGAAGGGAGGCGATCCGGGTTGGAAAGTTGATCAACGATTGAGCTTGAGCTCAACGTCAGGCTATTGCGAGAATTCAGCGTTTTTTCGAAGGAAGGTCCATGTTCAGGTTTTTTGCGGTGTTGATGTTGATGGTGTCTTCTGTTGCCCACGCGGCGCTCAACGATGATTTACCGTTGTCATACCTTGAGCAATCGAACCCTGATTCGCGCAATCAGCCGTTGGTGATTTTTCTCCACGGTTCCGGCAGTAACGAAGAGGACCTGTTCGACATCAAGGACGAGTTGCCGTCGCAGTACACGTACCTGTCAGTGCGGGCGCCGCAGGCGGTGGAGGAGGACAGTTATCAGTGGTTTCGCAAGAAGGGCGAAGGCGCTTATGACGGTGATACCGACGATCTGAACAGCAGCAGCGCGCTGATTGTCGATTTCGTGGCGCAGGCGGCGAAGAAGTATCACACCGAGGCCGATAAGGTGTTTCTGGTGGGGTTCAGCCAAGGCGCGATCATGTCGTATGAAGTTGCCTTGCGTCATCCCGACGTGGTGCGCGGGATTGCGGCGTTGAGTGGCAAGGTGCTACCGGTGTTGCGGTCGCAGCTCAAGGCCGACAAGGCGCTTGAGCCGCTGGCGATTTTCATCGGTCACGGCACGGCCGACCTGAAGCTGCCCTACAGCGATGGCAGTGAGGCCAGCAGCCTGTTGCAGAGCATTGCCCTCACACCTGAATTTCATGCTTATCCCGGCATTGGCCACACCATCAGTGCGACCGAAATGCAGGATTTGAACGCCTGGTTGCTGCGGATCAATCAGTAGCCTGGGCACTTACTTGTCGCCAAGGATCTGCTTGACCAGTGCCGCATGCCCGGCCTTGTCGTCGGCGCGGGAGATGATCTGGATCAGCATCATGCGCGTGCCGGAGCCGGCCAGCAGGCTGGTATTGAGGGTCGGCCCACCGCCCTGGGTGGCGGTACTGTCGATCTGGCGCAGGCCGAGGCCTTTGACGGTCAGGCTTTTTTCGCTTTGTTTATTGAAGTCAGGCAAGGCTTCGCGTTGTTGGGTGGCAAAATCGGACACCGACTCATCGAGGAACGTGGCGTCGTTGTCTTTGACATTCAGGCCGTTGGGCAAGGTGTTTTCGGCGACGATCAGTACGGTTTTGCTTGCCTGGTTGGTGTACATGGTGCCCGACGCGCCGGAAGTACCCTTGGCGTCGTCGCCGCCTGCCAGTGGGTTGGCGATGAAGCCCTGGGGCAGGGTGAACGCGAATTTGCCGCCCAGCGCCGAGACTTGTTGCGCGGGTGCGGTTTTAGTGGCCGGTTGCTTGGCGGCGTAAACGCTGACGGCAGCGAAGCTGGTAACCGCTGTCAGGAACAGGACAACGGCTTTTTTACTAAACGACATGCAAACTCTCCGGGGTAATCGCGCTATGGCGGCGATCATCCCACGGCCAACCTTGATCACTCCAGCGCGATCTTGAGTCAGGGCGCGAGGGGCGACGTGAGGTCATCAGAACAGCGCGGCGACCATCAGGGTCGGGATCAGTTCGACTGAGCGCTCAATGGCAACAATGGTCGTGAGTAGCATCGACTACCCTAAGAGGTGAGCGAGGGCCGCCTATCATGTTGTCGGAACCGGTTTTCAACGTGCGGTCACTGCTTCAGGTGCGGTATTGGTGCCGCCTCTGGACGACCACACGTATGGAGTCAGATTGATGAAAGCAACGACCTGCGCCTGCCCTAACTGCAACTGCAAACTGGGTGAGCACTCTATCGTCCGTCACGGCAAACACTATTGCTGTGAAGGCTGCGCCAAGCATCATGAACACGGCGAGGCCTGCACCTCGACGGGTTGCCAATGCGCCAAGGGGGCTCACGGCTGAAAGCATCTGCCTGAACGTGGAGCCGCTTGCGCTCCACGTTGAGCGCGCGTGTCAACTGGCAGCAATCGCAGTGCCTCGTTACCATGAGGCCTTCGCCCTCTATCACGATGCTTGCCCATGGCCCTTGCCGCTCCGCCTGATCTCAGCGACACCGATGTGCCGGTGCAGCCGTTGGCGCGCACCTATCCGCGTGGCTTGTATATCGAACCGCACGAACACGTTTGGGGTCAGTTACTGTACGCGATGAGCGGGGTGATGTGGGTCGAGACACCTGCCGAAGCGCTGGTGGTGCCGCCGCAACGGGCGGTCTGGTTGCCGCCGGGTGTAGTGCACGGGATTCGCGTGGTGTCGGATTTGCAGATGCGCAATATCTACCTGCGTCCCGCGTTGGCCGCGACTCTGGGCAACCGCGTTCAGGTGATCGAGGTGGGTGGATTGCTGCGCGAGTTGATTCTCGGGTTGGTGGAGCAGGGCGACCGTGGGCCGGCGGATTACTACGAGGCGCTGGTGGGGCTGGCGTTGCTGGAGCTGAAACGGGCGAAACGTTCGCTGCTGAAAATCCCCATGCCGGACAACACTGAGCGGCGGCTGGTGAACCTTTGCCAGGCGGTCATGGCCGCACCGTCGCTGGATATTCCTTTTGAGCAGCACGCCGAAAATGCCGGTGCCAGCGTGCGTACCCTGGCGCGGCTGTTTAAGGATGGATTGGGCATGGGCTTTGCCGAATGGCGGCGTCAGGTGCAATTGGCGGTTGCGGTCGCCGAGTTGATCCAGGGCGTTCCAGTCAGTGCAATCGCCCGCGAACTGGGCTATTCGCCGAGCAGCTTCAGCGACATGTTTCGCCGTGAACTGGGCGTTTCACCCTCGCAATTTGCCCATGAAGGCGATGCCGGTTTCGCGCCGTAGCGGGTTTTTTGGCCGAAATCCTGAAGGACTTGGCCGATCGCTTTGGCGGCTACTCTCTAGACTCTGCGCATACCCCATTGCACGGAGTTCAGCATGAACTACCTCATTTCACTGTCCATTGGTCTTGGCGTTGGCCTGCTCTACGGCGCACTGGATTTTCGTTCGCCCGCGCCACCGGCCATCGCGCTGGTGGGGTTGCTGGGCATGCTGGCTGGCGAGCAGTTGTGGCCCATGGGGCGGCAGTTGGTAGCTGGCTGGATCTCCTGAAATCCCTTCATTTATCTGGTAGACATTCCCATGAAAGCTCTGCAATTCGATAAAACCGGTGATCTGGCGGCCTTGCGCTACGTTGAGCTGCCGACTCCGATTCCGGGCGCCAACGAGGTGCTGGTGCAGATCAAAGCCGCTGGTTTGAACCCCAGCGATGTGAAGAACGTGCTCGGACGTTTTCCCTACACCACGCTGCCACGAATCCCCGGACGCGACTTCGCCGGCGTGGTGATTGAAGGCCCGCAGGCGCTGATCGGTCAGGAAGTCTGGGGCACGGGCCGCGAGTTGGGCTTTTTCGCCGATGGCTCTCATGCGCAATTCGTGAAACTGCCGGCCAAGGGCGTCGCACTCAAACCAACGCATTTGAGTTTTGCCCAGGCGGCCAGCCTTGGCGTGCCTTACACCACCGCGTGGGATGCACTGGAGCGCAGCCTGGTAACCGCGCAAACCCGTTTGCTAGTGATCGGTGGTGGTGCGGTAGGGAGCGCGGCGTTGGCGCTGGCGAAAATTCGTGGCGCTCAGGTGTTGGCGGCAGCGCGGCGTCCGGAGCAGGTCAAGGCCTTGCAGGCCCAGGGTTTCAATACGATCCAACTGGCAAAGCCGGAGGAGCTGGGCGCTCAGGTCAATGCGGTTTTCGCCGGCGGCGCTGACGTGATTTTTGACACCACTGGCTTCTGGCTGCCGGCGGCGGTAGCGGCGTTGGCGACCTTCGGCCGTATTGCAATCATTGCAGCACCGGTCGACGGGCATGTGCAACTGCCGGCGCTGGCGTTGTATCGCCGGGGCGGTTCGGTGGTTGGAATCAACTCGCTGCTGTACGGCGTCGAAGCCTGCGCGGCGATGCTTGAGCAGTTCGGTCGGTTCTTTGATGAGGGCTTGTTGCCGCTGCCGGAAGGGCTGGTGGAGTCGCCACTGGCCGAGGGGGTTGAGCGTTATGCCGAGGTGAATCAGGGCAGTGGCGACAAAGTGATTTTGTTGCCTTGAAATTGTCGGTTCCGATGTGATCCATCGACGGGTGATGACCGTGGCGAGGGAGCTTGCTCCCGTTCGGCTGCGAAGTAGTCGCAAAGCGGATGACGCGTTCCGGCATTTGGAACGCGAATTCCATTATTGGGCCGGCTGCGCCGTCCAGCGGGAGCAAGCTCCCTCGCCACAGGTTACGCCTCAGGCACACCATTCTCCCACGCCGACCAGTTCTTCAGAATCTCCTGTACCAGCGGGTTACCGGTGCGGAAGAGGTTTTCCAGGGCGGGGACGAACCCACCTTGATCGGCGTACTTGAGCAGGTTGTCGACTTCGCTGTACCCCGGATACGGACGGTCGAAGTCGGAACCAGCGCGTACCACCGCCAGGCGCTGGATATCCACCAGACCTTCACGGCTGGCGCGCAGCAGCGCTTCATACGTTGAGTTGTCTTCCTGCTGAGTCGTGCAATAAACGCCTTTGTTGTCCGTCAGCAATCGGGTCCAGACGTCGGCGCGCTCGCTCAGGCGTGTTCCGGAATACCAGGTATTGCCCGCCAGCGTGTCGCACTGCGTGACCACTGGCGGCTGATTGGCCGGGGCGTAGGGGTATTTCACCCGCCACGCGGCGGACTCCTGGCTTTCGCTCAACGCTACGTTGTGGGTCAGGGTGAAGGCCTTGGCTTGCAGCTTCGGGTTGAGTTCGAAGACTTCGGTCTTGTAGTCCAGCGGTGGTTTCTCGTTCGGGCCTTGGGTATTGATGCCGATGTAACCGGTCGGCCACGCCGAAGGAACGTCTCGCGAGTCCAGTTCCCACTGGGTGCCGAATTCCACCAGGTAATGGGCCCACGCAGCGGTGCCGATGGTGCCGCGGTGCGGGTTGATGCCGGCAATTCCGGCGATCAGGAAATAGCTTTTGCGCAGGTCGAATTTCGGCGACAGGGCCAATGCCAGCGTGGAGGCTGCGGCGTTGGTCTGGCCCATGCCAGTGACCATCAGGCACACCTGCTGTGTATTGCAGCGAATGTTCGGGTACTCGGCGGAAAGTCCTGGTACACGGATCTCCTGTTTGAGTTCCAGACGATCAATCCAGTTTTGCGCTTCCGGGGCGAACATGCTGATCAGCATGACTTTCGGGGTGATCGGGGCCTCGGCCGCCCAGACACTGGAAGAGAGCAGGGCGCTGCAGGTCAGACCGGCTGACAGAGAAAGGCGGGTAATTGCGTGCATGGAACCTCCTTGGTAGATGTTGATAACGAACCAGCTTGCCACTCAGAATTGATACCCGACACCCGCGTAGTAACCCCAGCCCTCGGAGCGAGCGCGGAAGTTGCCGTCACCAAAGTTCAACTCACTGCCATCTTCCCAGTTGCCGCCGTTATGGAAATAACGCCCGACCAGGGTGAAGCGCAGGTGTGTGAATGAATAGAGCAATACGTTGGTGGCCACGGTAGCGTTGGCCGTGCGTGCCGGATTGTCTTTATGCAGGTCCGAGCCAAAGTCGAAGTTGGTGAAACCAATGTAGGTCAGTGACGCGCCATTGCTGAAGCTGTCGATGGGCACGACGTACTTCAACTGGGCGCGATAACCGTCCCACGAGTACTCGTTGCTGGCGCCGTAGTTCTCCCACTGATAACGCCCGTAGATGTTGGCCGACAGGTTGACCCGCGAATGGGTGTCAATGTCGGTGCCCAGGCCACTGTAAAGCGTGTTGGCGCGATTGGCGGTGCTGCTGCCGTGGTCGTAGATCCAGTCGAAGGCGACATACCATTCCTTGAATGGCCCGACCGCCAGGCTGCGACCGGCCAGGTAGTCGATGGAAATGCGCGGTTCGTGCTCCATGAACAGCGGCGAGCCGTGATCCCAGACGCCTTTGTCATGGCTGTTGCCGATGCCGAGGATCTTCGGGGCGTCAATGTAGCCATACAGTTCAAACGGTCCCTTGCGCCCGAAATATTCGTACTCCAGGTAAACGTCATCCGCCGGCTGTGGGCCGAAGCTGATGTCCTTGCTGCCGATCAGCATCAGGTCCTGGTTGAACCAGTCCGACAGGTACGCACCCTTTTTCGGTGGGCTGGCTTCGGCGCTGAGGGCTTCGCCTTGTGCGGACTCATCAACGGTTTCTTCCTGGGCGTGGGCGACCGGGCTGAGAAGTCCTGTAACGGTACTTAATACCAAGGAAACGGCAAAAGCGGGGCAGGACGCGGTGCGTCTGGGAGTGGCGTGCATTGAAAATCCTTGTTCGTGCAGTGGTGGGTCGAACTTGAGCACTCATGCGTTGAAGTATCGTTCAAGCTTCTGACGCAAACGTTTGCATGTTGCGGACCAATTTGGAACAGGCGCTTGAATTAAAGAGAAATTTTGTGAATTAGCTGACGTTTTGCTCAGCAATGTGTTCCATCGGCGGGCGGGTCTGTACGAAAGCGGGGCGGGCACTGTCAGCTCTTGCGCCGCGCTCTGTTAGAATTGCTCAACTTGAATTCCAGAGGTGCCCCCATGAGCGAGCCGATTCGCCTGACCCAGTACAGCCACGGTGCGGGCTGTGGTTGCAAGATTTCGCCTCAGGTGCTGGAGGTGATTCTGGCCGGCAGCGGCGCGCAGAATCTCGACCCTAAGCTCTGGGTGGGTAATGCATCGCGCGATGACGCAGCGGTGTATGCCATCGACGACGAGCGTGGCGTGGTGTCGACCACTGACTTCTTCATGCCGATTGTCGATGACCCGTTCGATTTCGGTCGTATCGCTGCCACCAATGCCATCAGCGACATTTACGCCATGGGCGGTGATCCGTTGATGGCGATTGCAATCCTCGGCTGGCCGGTCAACGTGCTGGCGCCGGAGATTGCCCGGGAAGTGATTCGCGGCGGCCGTTCGGTCTGTGATGAGGCGGGCATTCCCCTGGCCGGCGGGCATTCGATCGATGCGCCGGAGCCGATCTTCGGCCTGGCGGTCACCGGGCTCGTGCAAAAACGCCACATGAAACGCAATGACACCGCCACCGCCGGTTGCTTGCTGTACCTCACCAAACCGCTGGGCATCGGCATCCTCACCACGGCCGAGAAGAAGGGCAAACTGCGCGCCAGCGACATCGGCCTGGCCCGTGACTGGATGTGTACCCTGAACAAACCCGGTAGTCGCTTTGGCAAACTCGATGGTGTGACCGCGATGACCGACGTTACCGGTTTCGGGTTGCTGGGGCATCTGGTGGAAATGGCCGATGGCAGCGGTGTGACCGCGCGTATTTATTACGACCGCGTGCCACGTCTGCCGGGCGTTGAGTACTACCTCGATCAAGGCTGTGTGCCGGGCGGGACGCTGCGTAACTTCGACAGTTATGCCGACAAGATTGGACGCATACAGGAACTGCACAAGCGTGTGCTGTGCGATCCGCAAACCAGCGGCGGTTTGCTGGTCGCCGTGACGCCCGAGGGTAACGAGCAGTTCCTGGCCGTTGCCGCCGAGCTGGGGCTGAACCTGTCACCGATTGGCGAACTGGTTGAGCGACAGAGCAACGCGGTAGAGGTGATTTGATGCCCATCGATATCACTGATTACCGCGACATCTTCCTCAATGATCGGCCAATGATGGATACCCGTGCGCCGGTCGAGTTCACCAAGGGTTCGTTCCCCGGGGTGATCAACCTGCCGCTGATGACGGACGACGAGCGTGAGCGGATCGGCACCTGCTACAAACAGCAAGGTCAGCAGGCCGCCATCGTGCTTGGACATCAGCTGGTATCGGGTGAGATCAAGGCGGCGCGCATCCAGGCGTGGGCTGATTTTGCCCGGGGCAATCCTGACGGTTGTCTGTATTGCTTTCGCGGCGGTTTACGTTCGCAGATCGTTCAGCAATGGCTCAAGGACGAGGCGGGCATCGACTACCCCCGGGTGGGTGGCGGCTACAAGGCGATGCGGACTTTCCTGCTGGAAACGGTCGATCAGGCGGTCGAGCAGTGCGATTTCGTACTGCTCGGTGGTATGACCGGTACCGGTAAAACCGACGTCCTCACCCGTTTGAACAACGGTCTGGACCTTGAAGGCCACGCCAATCATCGCGGCTCCAGCTTCGGCAAGCGTGCGACCGGGCAGCCCTCCAACATCGACTTCGAGAACCGCCTGGCGGTGGACGTGCTGAAAAAACGCGCCCAAGGAATCGAACAGTTCGTGCTCGAAGATGAGAGCCGCATGGTGGGCAGCTGTGCCTTGCCACTGCCGCTGTATCAGGGCATGCAGCAGTATCCGATGGTCTGGCTCGAAGACAGCCTGGAAGGTCGGGTCGAGCGGATTTTGCGTGATTACGTGGTGAACCTGTATGCGGAATTCATCGCCGTGTATGGCGAAGAAGGCTTCGCGCAGTTCTCTGAACGTTTGCTGGGCAGTTTGAACAATATCAGCAAGCGTCTGGGTGGCGAGCGTCACCAGCGCATGTTCGATTTGATGGAAGCCGCGTTGGCCGAGCAGGTGCGCAGCGGTGCAGTGGACTTGCACCGTGGCTGGATCGAAGGATTGTTGAAAGAGTATTACGACCCGATGTACGCCTTCCAGCGCGAGAAGAAAGAGGCCCGAATCGAGTTCTCCGGTGAACAGGCCGCCGTGCTCGAGTACTTGCGTGAGCGGGCTAACCGGTAAAGCTCAGAGGCAGGCGTTGGCCAACCAACGCCTGCAATCCCCTTTAAAGCACCAACGCCCCGATCAGCCCGCAAATCACGCCAATCAACATGGTTAGCCCAGCCACGGTCACCAGCACTCGGGTGTCGAAGTCCTTACGCAGCATCAACAGCGACGGCAGGCTGATGCTCGGCAAGGTCATGAGCAGGGCCACGGCCGGTGCGGTACCCATACCCAAGGTCATCATGGTCTGCACGATGGGAATTTCCGCGGCGGTGGGGATCATGAACAGCGTGCCGACGATGGCCAGCGGTATCAGCCATAGCAAGCTGTTGGCCATCGCGCCGTCAACGTGAGGGAACAACCAGACCCGGGCGGCGCCCAGAACCAGTACTGCCAGCACGTAGACCGGAATGGTGGTCCAGAACAGTTGCCACAAGGTTCGCGCCCAGCGGCTCAGGAAGGGTTGGGTGTCGGTTGTGCGGGTGGCTTCGGCCACTGCTTCCAGCGCCGCTTCCGGCATGTACTCGGGGCGCGAGATACGTTGGGCGACCAACGAAACACCCAGTACCAGCACAATCCCCGCCACCAGCCGCAGTGCGGTAAAGCCCCAGCCGAGCACGAAGCCCATGAACACCAGCGTTGCCGGGTTGAGTACCGGGTTGGCAATCCAGAAGGCCAGCGCCGCACCCACCGAGACGTTCTGACGGCGCATGCCTGACACCACGGGCGCGGCGCAGCAGGTGCACATCATGCCTGGCAGGGCGAACAACCCGCCGCGCAGGGTCGAAGAAAAACCGGCACGGCCGAACAGGCGCAGCAGCCAGTCTCGCGGAATCAATACCTGCAGCAGCGAACCCAGAATCACTGCCAGTACGGCCGCTTTCCAGATCGCCAGGAAGTACACCTTGGCGTACGCCAGTGCAGCGGCCAGCGGTGCGGTTTGCTCATCGTTGAGGATCGACGCGCCGATACTGTGACTGTCGGCGGCCACGAAAGCCTTGAGGTAGTAGGGCGACCACTTGACGTAATAGAGGCCGATACAGGCGACCAGCAAGAACAGGGCGGGTTTCCACCAGAGCGCCAGGCTCCGGTTGGGGGCCGCTAAGGAGTTGGACATGCAGAGGCTCCGGACAATAGGGACAGTGGCGCATCATACTCCAGTGCAGTCTAGTCCAGAGGCTCGGATAACGATGGGCACAAGCCGACCCATTATGATTTAACCTGCCCCAATCAACGCCGTGCCTATAATCTAGCCGCCTTACAGGACGGGCATCCGCCGCAACCAACGCCCTCCATCAGCCATTCATTTGTCACTGGATGTTCACTATGACCGATCTGTCTGCGTTCCCGATCACCGAAAAATGGCCTGCCCAGTTTCCCGAGTGGATACAGCTTTACTCCCTGCCGACACCCAACGGCGTCAAAGTCTCGATCATGCTCGAAGAGATCGGCTTGCCTTACGAGCCGCATCGGGTGGGTTTCGACACCAATGATCAGCTGTCTCCAGCGTTTTTGTCACTGAACCCCAACAACAAGATTCCGGCGATCCTGGACCCCCATGGACCGGATGATCAGCCACTGGCGCTGTTCGAGTCCGGGGCGATTCTGATCTACCTCGCCGACAAAAGCGGGCAACTGCTGGCGCAGGAATCGGCTGCGCGTTACGAGACGATTCAGTGGCTGATGTTTCAAATGGGCGGCATCGGGCCGATGTTTGGCCAGTTGGGCTTTTTCAATAAATTTGCCGGCAAGGATTACGAGGACAAACGCCCGCGTGACCGCTACGTCGACGAAAGCAAGCGTTTGCTGAACGTGCTCGATGGTCGCCTGGAAGGTCGCGACTGGATCATGGGCGAGCGTTACACCATTGCCGATATCGCGACTTTCCCCTGGGTGCGCAACCTGATCGGCTTCTATGAGGCGGGTGACCTGGTCGGGATCAAGAACTTCCCGAATGTATTGCGTGTGCTGGAACGCTTCCTGGCACGTCCTGCGGTGATTCGTGGTCTGGAAATTCCCAAGTAACGGCAAACAACGCCACTCCAGCGCAATGCCTTGGAGTGGCGTTACGTCGCGATCAAGAGTCTGCTGGCGGAGCCTGAGGTTTTTTGCTGAAAGCGCCAGACTGTTACCGAATCGGAAACAAACTCTTCCCGAACTTGCGTTTGTATCGTTGGGGGAGAGGGGCATAAGCTGCCTTCCTTTGCGACTTTCGTCTTGTCCAGGCCGTTGGCCTCCTGCCAGGAAATCCTATGTCCAGCCAGTTCCCCGAAGCCCGTCCGCGCCGTTTGCGCCGCAATCCGCAGTTGCGCAACCTGTTCCAGGAAACCGAGTTCAGCCTCAATGACCTGGTGCTGCCGATCTTTGTCGAAGAGGAAATCGACGATTTCGTGCCTATTACCAGCATGCCTGGCGTGCGGCGGATTCCAGAGTCGAAACTGGCCGGGGAAGTCGAGCGCTATGCGCGGGCGGGCATCAAATCGGTGATGACCTTCGGGGTCTCCCATCACCTGGATGGCAGCGGCAGCGACACCTGGAACGAAAACGGTCTGGTGTCACGCATGGCGCGGATCTGCAAGGACGCGGTGCCGGAGATGATCGTGATGTCCGACACCTGTTTTTGTGAGTACACCGATCATGGCCACTGTGGGGTGATTCACGCGGGTGAAGTCGACAACGACAAAACCCTGATCAACCTCGGCAAGCAAGCCGTCGCCGCTGCACGTGCCGGGGCAGACGTGATTGCGCCTTCAGCGGCGATGGACGGGCAGGTTCAGGCCATTCGCCGGGCCCTCGACGAAGCCGGTTTCAACCAGACCTCGATCATGGCCTATTCGACCAAATTCGCCTCGGCACTCTACGGCCCGTTCCGCGAAGCCGGTGGCAGCGCGCTCAAAGGTGATCGCAAAAGTTACCAGATGAACCCGATGAACCGCCGCGAAGCGGTGCGCGAATCGTTGCTTGACGAACAGGAAGGCGCCGATGCGCTGATGGTCAAGCCGGCCGGTGCGTATCTGGACATCATCCGTGATATCCGTGAAGCGTCGCGTTTGCCGTTGGCGGCTTATCAGGTGAGTGGCGAGTACGCGATGATCAAGTTCGGCGCCGCCGCCGGTGCCATCGATGAAGACCGCGTGGTACGCGAGAGCCTGGGCGCGATCAAGCGCGCGGGTGCGGACCTGATCTTCACCTACTTTGCGATGGACCTGGCGTTGAGTGGAATCTGAGTCGTTGGCGTTTGCGTGTTACCAGAGAAACGGCTTGATCCCGTGGTCCCGGAAGTAACGCTCGATGACTTTCGGGTCGGCCGACAGGTCGGCGACGGCGACGTAAGTGTCAGGCCTTAATAGATAGAAGCCGTTGCGCGCCAGACCGGCGGCTTCGTGGGTCGGATGCCAGTCGAAAATATGCAGGGCCAGATGATGTTCGGCGCACCAGGCAAGCATTTCTTCGCTGGTGTCGCCATACACGTGAACTTGCCAGTTCAGGCTTGTCAGGCTGTTGAAATTATCGGTCTCGCTGTCGTGCGCCCAAGGCAGGCGATCACCGCCGAAGACATGACCTGCGTGACCTTCGCTCAGGGGCATCCCGCGATAATTCAGGGTGATTTGCGAAACGGTACGGAACAGATATTCGCGTGCCAGTTCCACTGAGGCCATTTTTGACAGCAGAAACGGTGCAACCCGCGTGCGTATCAGATCGGCCATTGGGCCTTCAGCGGAGACGAAACTGAACACCCGGTCGGTGGTCGACACCAGTCGCCGGGCAAAGGCCATGCGTTCGACGTCATAACTGTCGAGCAGTTTGTCGTTGGCTGCGCCGTTGAGTACCGCGGCGAGTTTCCAGGCCAGATTGATCGCATCGCCAATTCCGGTGTTCATGCCCTGGCCGCCGGCGGGGCTGTGCACATGGGCGGCATCGCCCAGCAAAAAGGCGCGCCCGAAGCGGAAGGTGTCCGCTACCCGGTGGTGGACCCGGTAGGTCGAGAACCAGTTGACCTTATGTACCTGAACCTTCAAGTGTTCGATGGCCCGGCTGCTGACGTCCTCAAACTTGAGGGTTTCGGCCTGCTCAGCGCGCTCGTCGCGCACGGTACCGATCAGCCGTGCGCGGCCTTCGCCGGCCAACGGAAAAACCGCCAGGAAGTCGGCTTCATCAAGGTCCGCATGCAATTCGCCATTGAGCGCCGGACCGCTGGCCTCGACGTCGGCAACGTAAAACACTTGCTGGTAGGTGCCGCCGGGGAAACCAATGTCGAGTGTCTTGCGTACGGTAGAGCGCGCGCCATCACAACCTGCCAGGTAGCAGGTCTGACAGGTCTGCTCTTGCCCGTCGGGCAGGAGCAACTGCGCGGTGACGGTGCCGCCATGTTCACTGAAGCTGGTCAGTTCGGTGTCGCGCTCGACCACCACGCCTAGCTGCTCCAGACGTTCGATCAACAACCGTTCATGTTGATCTTGCGGGTAAATCTCCAGAAACGAGTAGGGGGTCAGGTCCTTGCCGATCTCCTCGAACGGTAACCGTGCCACCGGTTCGCCTTTAACCCACAGATTGACCGCCGGCACTTTGTGGCCGTGCTGCACCACGGCCTGACTGAGGTCGAGCTGGCGGTACAACTCCAGGGTACGCGCTTGAACCGCCAGGGCGCGCGAAGTGGTGCCGGGTGCGCTGGTCTTGTCGAGGATGCGCACCCGGACTCCCAGCTTGTTGAGCCAAAGCGCCAGGACCAGTCCTGTGGGGCCGGCGCCAATGATCAGTACATCGCTGCGGTTCATGTCGTTGCCCTCGGCCGAGAGTCCCGCTGAACAGGGGTGTAACCAGTTTAGATCCGATCCCGGTACCGAGGATCAATACGACAATCAACGAGGTGATGAAGAAGTCGAGGCTCAGCCTCGGGCCGATCTCAGTAAACCCCGGGGATAAGCCGCCAGGTTTTCGCGCAGTAAGCCTCGTACTCAGCACCAAACTGACTGCGCAGCAAGGCTTCCTCTGCATTTATACGGGCAATCAGGGCGGGGAGCAGCAGGGCGGTGAGCACGACCCCGACGCCAGAGCGAAAGGCCAGCGCCCAGCCCAGTGCGTTGACCAGCATCCCGAGATAACTCGGGTTGCGCAGCGTTCGGTAGATACCGTCAGTCACCAGCGTATGTCCGGGTTGAATGGCGACCAGGCCGCTGAAGCGTTTGCCGAGTACGAACACTGGCCACATCCGCAACGCACCACCTGCAATGAATAGGAACGCGCCAACCCAGCGCATGCCTTCGCCACCGAAGGTCCAGAAGTCGACCCGGTCGGTATAGGCGGGAACAAACGCGGACAGTAGGCCGATCACACCAAATACCGGCAGTACCCAGCGATTGGCCCGGTCTTCACGTTCTCCGGAACTCAAGTTGCCTTCAGTGAACAGCCCTAGTCCCGTCATCACTAGAGTCGCAAGGGCAATGACCACGAGGGCAGGATGGTAGAAAAACGCAGCAAAACCACCCAGTCCCAGAATGGCGAGTCCGAGATAGACCAAAGTTGCTGCAATACTGAACACGGCCAGCTTTGGGGAGATGTTCATGGCGGGGGCTCGGAGGGCAGACTCTTTAAGCGTAGTGGGATCAGGCGGATTGCAGTGCTAGATCTGCCATTTTTGCCCTTAAGTATAGAAAAACCAAATTAAGGGTTGACGGCGAATTGTATCTGTCTATAATTTGCCTCACTTCCGGCGCAGTCGAAACGGAAAACTCCTTGGTAAACAAAGAGTTACGCAGTTTTCGGCAGCGGGTTGCTTCAGTTCATCGAAGCCTGGAAGGAGTTGGTAGGGCAGTGTGCTTTCGCCTTATTG
>NZ_JANLNW010000004.1 GCF_025465945.1 Pseudomonas sp. 6D_7.1_Bac1
ACTGATCGCCGAACACAGCCGCGAGCACCACCGCAGCTATGTCTACGAACCCGGCAGCTTCCGCCCGCTGGCCATGCTCGACGGCTTCGGCCCGAAAAAAGCCTGCCCGTTTTATTACCAACTCGATCACCTCGGCACCCCGCAGGAACTCACCGACTACAGCGGTGAGATCGTCTGGTCCGCCACCTACAAGGCCTACGGCAAACTCGCCAGCCTCCAGCAGTTTGGCGAAGAGCAACTGGAGCAACCGCTGCGGTTTCAAGGGCAGTATTTCGATGCGGAAAGCGGCCTGCACTACAACCGGCATCGCTACTACAATCCGGATATTGGCCGGTACCTGACGCCCGATCCGAGCAAACTCACCGGTGGGATTAACGGGTATCAGTACACCCCGAACCCGACGGGGTGGGTGGATCCGTTGGGGTTGAGCAACTGCCCGGGCGCGGATGGGTGCAAGCCGGCGGCTGGGGTGGAAGACCCGGCGCGGAAGGCGCGGGTTGATGAGGGTGAACCGAAGGTTCCAAAACCGAAAGGGGAACCTCAAAATTTTGGAAGTGAGGAAAAGCTTCATGGTCATTACAAAAAGCACGGTGCGGAGTTTGGAGCGCTGAGCAAAGAGGAGTATTTGCTCATGGCTCGTGATGTTGTGAGTAAAGGAACACGAGTTGAGTACAAATATCAGGGAGAGATACGGGCGGGTTACTTGCAGTTCATGGGTAATAATCGTAGAGGTGATGCGAAATTTGCTTTTGTCGGCACAAACAACAATAAGGAAATTACGACTTTGCATACAAAAAGCGGGAAGGATTTCTGGAGATCTATAAATGGTGATGCGCACGACAAGGTGGTGAGGCCCTCGAATGAGTAAAACAGAACGTGCTCTGGTGGTTGCGATAAGTGAGGCAGTCGAGGAAGAGGTTGTACTACTCGTTAACAGTACTCTCGTTAAGTGTTTTTTGAGTTATTGCCCTGGAAATATTGAGGTGGGAGGAAGCTATGACATTGAGATGGACATGGTCCTTCCAGACGGCGACTTCATCGTGATAGCTGAAGAAAAGGAGTCCATGGTTGAAATGTGCGGTGAGGGTTTTTCGTGTTTTCTCTATGGTTTTTTGGACGGGGGTGTCTTCAGGTCGTTTATTGAATTTTCGGATCAGGATATTCACTACGAATACCCGTCGTTCAATGAGAAATTTTTAAGGATAAAAGTAGACCGGATTGACGTGGCGTTCTGCAGTTAGCGCGAACTGATTTATTTGCTTACGAGCCCTGATTGTCCACGATGGCCATAGGTATCTACACATTTGATTGTCTAGCTCTCGTAGCAGCTGCCGAGCCTGCGAGGCTGCGTTCGAGGACGAAGTCCTCGCAAATCCTGGGTACGCGGTTTGCTTGAAAGAACGCGGTGCCTGATTTTACGACCGCTGCGCGGCCGAACGCAGCCTCGCAGGCTCGACAGCTGCTACGGGCGTGGTCTTTCACCGTATTTCAACGTTGTGTAGATACCTATGCCGCGATGGCGGTCGGGCAAACTCGTCGGAGATTTCCCGCACGTTGTGGCGGTGTGCATGAACTGGTGTGAAATGAGCTCCATCGATAGGCTTCAGGTGTCACTGCACGTTCAGTGGCGGGGTGTAGGAACCCTTCGAAACCATGAGAGACGCGTAAGCGTCGACACCTGATTTGCGGTCGTGATTGTGCGTCCGTAAGATCAGTTGCGGCGGCTATGCGCGGGCACGCTTCGGCGTGGTCGAGTTTCTCTGGTACTCGGTATTCCTACCCCGCGTATAGCTGCCACCCAAGTCTGTAGGAAGGCCGGTGGCAGCTTCCATTCCTACTAGAGGCTTCAATATGAACACCTATAACCCCGATCCACCCTACGTCCCCCCAACTTCCCATCCCTCCAACCGCTACATGGCCCTCACCAGCAACTGCAGCGACATGCCCACCTTGTTCGTCGATACCCACGCACCGCTTGATATCTTGCTCGACGCTGCCGGATATCGCATTCGTGCGGTGACTCAGGTGCTGGAGAACCTCGCCATGCGTGGCGAGATTGCCAGCGACTCGGTCATCCTCAACGACTTCGCGTTGCTGTGTGCGATTCCGCTGCGCGACGGTTGTGATCTGCTGGATGTGCTCGGGCGGCGGTTGCCGGAGCCCGTTTTGGATTCAGTTAAATAGAGAGTTTGGTGCGGTCTGTCGTCTTCTCAATCCTGCGACATGCTTTTCACGAATTGCTCACATCCTGGAGCGCAGATTGAACTGACAAAAGGATTTGACCCCATCAAACAGAAAGCCCGCCATGTGCGGGCTTTTTGTTGCGCGTTTGTTAATGCCTCAGGGCTGTAATCCACGGGATTTGGTCGGGCGCAGTTTTTGTGGCGAGGGAGCTTGCTCCCGCTGGGCTGCGCAGCGGCCCCAACACCAGCAATCCATTTCTTCAGGCGTACCGTATTTGCCGATTTTCGGCTGCTACGCAGCCGAGCGGGAGCAAGCTCCCTCGCCACGGGGTTTAGTCAGTGATTAGCGGGTATCAGGGTTTCACTCCCCGCAACATCTTCTGCGCCCGATCCTGCTGGGCTTGCGGTGCGGTGTGGTTGCCGTCGATCACGGTGATCACGGCGTTGCCTTGTGACAACAACCACGCATCCGCCTGTTGCTGGGTCTTGGTTGGGGCCGGTGGGGCGACCAGGTTGACCCGCACGATGCCGTCTTCGCCGCGTTGGGTGGTGAAGTTCACTCGATCCCAATCGCCGATAGGCGCGAATTTCACCCCTTTGACTTCACTGGCCGGTAACGCCGGGTAGTTGAGGTTCAGGCCGTTGACGCCCGGCAAACCGAGGACGTTGAGTTCACAGGCCTGATGATCTTTTTTGCACTGGGCGCGGGCCTTGGTTCCGGCTTCACTGGCCTGTGCAATCACTCGCACGGCAAAGCTTGCAGTGGCTGGCATGGCGTCGAGGGTTTTGCGGTAGCCGGCTTTTTGGTCGCGGATGATCAGGTCCATATCAATCCCGGTCGACACCGCCACCCCTGGCACACCCTTGAACATTCCGCGTACGGCGGCGTTGAGGGTGCCGGACATTTGCGTCAGCGGCCCGACGTTTTCACCGAAATTGCTGCCGGACACCACCAAGTCCGGGCGATGGTCCTTGAGCAGCAGGTCGAAACCGACGTTGACCGCGTCCACCGGGGTGCCGATGGCGGAGGTCTTGCCGGCCGGCGCGCTATAGCCGTCCGGTGGGCCGACGCAGAATTTGTGCGGGGCCAGTTCGGTGATGGCCAGGGCCTGGCCGGGGATCACCACGCTGGCGGCGGCGATGCCGCTGCTGTCATTCAACGGGCCGACCAAGGTCACGTCGTGGCCGGCGGCGGTCAGCGCCTGGTACATCGCGTCGATGCCGGGGGCGCGGCAGCCGTCGTCGTTGGTCAGCAGAATGTTCAGGGCATTGGCGTTCAGTGACAGGCCGAGGCTGGCCAGGGCAATGGCGCCGGTGAGCAGTTTGTTCATGGGGAATGTCCGTATAGGCGGGTAGGGAGATGCAACAAGGCCCCGACCGAGTGACTCGGTCGGGGCCCGTCAACACTTAGCGGGTGCCGAGCTTGCGCAGGTTGCCCGGGGTGAAGTCTTCATCGACGAAATTACTGGCGTTGAGTTTGGCCGGCTTCTGGTCGACCAACAGCCGGTCAACCAGATAGGAACCGGCGATCAGGTCATGGTAGATGCCGAGGCGGGCGTGGTAGCGCTGCATCTCGTAGGCGTAGATCGAGGTCTGCATGTTGGTGCGCCACAGTTGGCCACGGCTGTCGTAGTTGTCGGCCAGGGTGGCGGCCCAGGTGTCTTCGTCGAGGTACAGCACGCGTTTGGCATAGACGTGCCGCGCACCTTCCTTGAGGGTCGCTTGCAACACCCAGACCCGGTGCTTCTCGTAGCGCATGTACTGCGGATCGACGTGGCCGGTGGTAGCGAGGATCTGATCAGTGCTGACGCTCGGGTCGTCGATCTTGTAGTTGTGGTACGGGATGTAGATGTCTTTCTTGCCGACGATGGTCCAGTTGTAGCGATCCGGGGCTCCGTTGAACAAGCGGTCTTCGTCATACACCCGGAAGCCGCCCGCGCCGGTCGGTGAGTCATAGCCGACGGTCGGGGCGCGACGGACCCGGCGTTGTCCAGGCGTGTACTGCCAGGCCTGACGCGGCGAGGAGGTCGGGTTGATGAACTCGTGGCCGACGACGATTTCGCCTTTCTTGCGCACCGGTTCCAGGGTGGTGATCAGGAAGTTGGTGAGGATGCCGTTGGAGGATTCGAGGGTTTTGTCCGGGGTCGACCAGATCGAGTTGATCTTGTAGTTGACCTGTTCCAGCACCCGCTCTTTGTTGGCATAGACCACGGCCTGCTGGTAGTTCGCCTCTTCGGTACTGGCGCGCCCGGCGAGGGTGTGGTTGAACATCAGCTCGCTGCCGTTTTTCGGAATCGGGAACGGCGAGGCGCCCCAGGCGTTCTGGGTGTCGTTGCCGTCATTGGCCAGCTCGGCGGTTACCGCGTTTTTCTTGATGTCGTCGTAGCTGCGCTGATCGAGACGGAAGTCCCGGTGGGAGGGGTACACCGGAATGTTGAAGGTGGTCGGGTAGCGCTTGAGCAGCGCTTTCTCGCCGTCGGTGAGGTTGGCGGCGTACTTGTCCATGTTTTGCTCGTTGATCACGAACAGCGGTTTTTCCGCCGCGTACGGGTCCGGGTACGGGGTGCCGGGGCCGGCGTATTTGAGCTGTGGCGGCAGGCCCTGCCATTTGCCGGACCAGGCCGGAATGCTGCCGTCGGCGTTGCCGGCTTTCTCGGCGCCGACCGGGGTCAGGTCCTGGCCCAGGCGGGCGGCTTCCTCGGTGCTGACCTTGGCCTGTGACGCAAAGGTTGCGCCCAACAGGCTCACGGCCAGCGCTGTGCGCAACAAAGTGTGGGTAATGCTGGACATGCTGTGCTCCTCCATCAGGGGAATCAGAACCGGTATTTGAAGTTGAGGGCGACGTTGTCGCGGTCCGCCAGCGGGCTGTTGTTGGCATTGCCCAGGTAGGCGTTGTAACGGGCCTCGACGGTGAAGTTGCCGAGGTAGCGCCAGGAGCTGCCGATACTTGCGCGGTTGTCGCCCTGGCCCATGTTGATCGAGCCCACCAGCGAGCTGTCGTTGTGGGCGGCAATGCTTAAGGTGACCGGTACCGACATGTCCCAGCCACTGAACACGTCGTTGTAGTCAAACGTCGACTGGAGCGTGTAGCCCCAGGCCGAGCGGTCGTAGAACAGTTTGTCGGTGCCCGGCAGGCTGAAGCCTGGCGCCAGTTGAGTCGGCACCGAGCTGTCGTTGCTGAGCACGCTGTTGTAGACCAGCTCGCCCACCAGCGTGGTGTTGTCCGCCCAGGATGTCGGGCCGAGCACGTGGATCATCGAGACCTGGGCCTGCATGGTTTTGGCCCGCACCGGGCTGCCGAAACCGTTGTCGACCATCACGGGCTGACCGTCGCGGTAGTTCACTTCACCGGCGATGCTGGTATCACCCAGCACCGTGGAGAAACTCGCGCCGAATTGGTCGATGTTGTCGAAGTAGATCGCCCGGTAGCTGCCCAGCTGGCTCTGGAAATCCAGCTGCGGGGTCTTGTCGTGATAACGCGAGTAGTAGACGCCGAACTCGGTGTTGTTCAACGAGGCCGCCGCGTAGGTGAACGCCAGACCGTACTGGCCGCTGTCGCTCGGTGTGTCGTCCGGGAGGCGACGGACGAAACCGCTGGCGTCGTTGAAACCGCCCCGGTCGATGTAGTCGGTGGTCGAGAAGTAGCTGCCGACACCGAACAGATCGGTCTTCTGCCATTTGTATTGGTAGTAGGCCTGCACATCGAGGCTCTCGGTCAGGCTGAACTGGGTGAACAGTTGGCCGACCGGCAACAGGATTTCCTTGACCTCGACGCCGGGCGTGGTCGACTTGGTCGCATCCACCGGGCTCTGCGCCGCCGAGATGCCAGGGTAGAACAGGCTTTCACCCCAGCTCACGACCTGGTTGCCGAGCCGCGCGTTGAGGTTGTGTCCGGACAAATCCCAGGTCCCATAGGCGTAGGCATCGAGCAGGCGCAGGTCGTTGCGATGCTGGTCGATGGTGCCCTGGGGGAAGCGGTCCGGCCGGCTGCACTGGCCACCAGCGAAGCAGTTCGAAGTGCCGGTGTTGTTGTCGTTACTGCGGTCGTAGACATTGTCGTAGAAACCGTCAGCACGGACGAACAACCCGTAGTCGTCTTGCCACTTGACGTTGGCTTCAGTCAAAAAGCCGCTGCGGTTGTTGATCAGGCTGCCTTTGGCAAAGGCGTTGTCGCCGTCGTTAGCGTTGGCATTGGCGGTCAACTTGGGATCGCGCCCTTCGGTCCGCCAGGCCAGGCTATAGGTCAGCGTGGTGTCCCAGTCGACACTCAGGTCGTCGCTGGGCTGGAAGGTCATGGCGCTGGCTTGACCGCCCAGGCCCCCGGCCAGCATCAGTACGGCCATTTTTACGCGCATCTTCATGACGTGCGTTTTTGCATACGTGTGCAGCAGTGGTGGGGCGATTATTGTTTTTATCATGTCGTCCTCATGCTTAAGGATCAGGCCTGCCCGACCTGCAGTTCAGGGTTGGGAAGTGAAGCAGGGGCGACTATGGAGTCACGTTTGCAACGCAACATCGTCCAACCGGACTAAGCGTTTTGGTGCGGATGTGCGGCGGCTTTGCGCTAGTCCCATCGGACGATGTCCGGGCGCGTCAGCCCACCAACAATCCCGAGACCGACTGCGCCAGGCCAAGTGCCGGTGGCGGCGGCTTCTTGCCTGTTGGCGCTTTGCGGAGATGTGCGGATGAAAGATGCCGAGATCAAATGGGATGAGTGCTGCGATGTGCTGGTGATCGGCTCGGGCGCGGGGGGCATGACTGCCGCGTTGCGGGCTCACGACCTGGGGCTGAACGCACTGCTGATTGAAAAGAGCGCCGAGTACGGTGGCACGTCGGCGGTGTCCGGCGGCGGTATCTGGATCCCCAACAACCACCGCATTCAAGCCCTGGGCGGTAACGACTCGGCGGCCGAAGGCATTGCCTACATCCGCGCTGTGACCCATGGCGAAATCGACGATGGGCGTATCGAAGCTTACGTCGAGCAGGGCCGTGAGATGGTCGAGTACCTTGAGGCGCAGACCCGGGTGCGATTCGAAGCGCAGCCAGGGTATGCCGATTACTACCCGGAAGTACCCGGCGGAAAACCCGGTTATCGCTCGATGGATCCGCAGCCGTTTGACGCCGCAGAACTGGACGAAGAGTTCTTGCGCATGCGTGCACCGTCACCGGGAACGCTGATGATGGGTCGCATGGCGATGACTATGAAAGAGGCGCAGGTGCTGCTGTGTCGCGGACGCGGCTGGCTTGGCCTGACCCTGCGGGTGATGTGGCGCTACTGGCGCGACCGTGAAGGCCGCCGGCTGTCCCGTCGCGACCGCTTCCTGACCTTGGGCAATGCCTTGATCGGCGCGCTGCGCTGCTCGTTGCAGGATCGCGGTCGACCGCTGTGGCTCAACTGCGGGCTGGAAGAATTGCTGATCGTCGGTGATCGGGTCGGCGGCGCACGGGTGTGTCGCAACGGGCAGATGCTCAACATCAAGGCTCGCCATGGAGTGATCATCGCCGCCGGTGGTTTCGAGCGAAACCAGGCCATGCGCGAAGCGTATCTGCCGCAGCCATCCAAGGCCGAATGGAGCGCCACGCCGCCGAACAATACCGGCGATGGCATCCGCGCCGGTCAGGCGATCGGTGCACGCACCGCGCTGATGGACCATAGCTGGTGGGCACCGACCACCTATGTTCAAGGTGAGGAAAAACAGCGTGCGTTGTTCGTCGAGCGAACCTTGCCCGGTTGTGTGCTGGTCAACTCGGCCGGGGAGCGCTTCGTCAACGAGGCCGCGCCCTATACCGACATCGTTTACGCGATGTACGCCAATAATCGTCCGGAGGCGGTCAGCGTGCCGTGCTGGATGATTTTCGACGCTGAATTCCGGCGCAAATACCCGTGTGGCGCACTGATGCCAGGGTACGCTCAGCCTGACTGGCAAGTGCCGAAACACTTGCGTGATTACTTTCAAAAGGCGCCGAGTCTGCCGGAGCTGGCGGCGCAGATCGGTGTCGATGGCGCGGGGCTGGTGCGCAGCGTCGAACGCTTCAATGGCATGGCCCTGCAGGGTAAGGATGAAGACTTTCACAAGGGTGATTCCTTGTTCGACCGCTATTACGGCGACCCGAATGTGCAACCTAATCCGTGCCTGGCGCCGCTGCACAAAGGGCCGTTCTACGCGGTGCGCGTCGATGCCGGCGACATCGGCACCAAGGGTGGTTTGCTCACCGATGTGCACGCACGGGTGTTGCACGAGGACGGGCAACCGATCAACGGCTTGTACGCGATTGGCAACAGTGCGGCGTCTATGATGGGCCGCACGTACCCCGGCGCCGGTTCGACCATCGGCCCGGCGATGACCTTCGGTTATGTGGCGGCCAATCACATTCAGCAGCAGAGTCAGCGCCAGGCGCTGTCGGCCAGGGCTGTGACGGGGAGTTGCAAATGACCTTGAACAACAATCAGGTAGCGGTCGTCACCGGCGCCAGTCGTGGGGTGGGTCAAGGGATTGCCCTGGCCCTTGGTGCGTTGGGCATGACGGTGTTCGTCACTGGCCGTGCGCCGGGGCAGGGCGGCTCAAACCTTTATGGGCAAGCACTGCAGGGTTCACTGCACGACACGGCTGCTGCGATTACGGCAGCGGGCGGGCGAGGGGTCGCGGTGGTCTGTGATCATGCCGAAGACGAGCAGGTGAAAGCCTTGTTTGCTCGGGTGCAGGAGGAATGCGGGCATCTGGATCTGCTGGTGAACAATGCGGCGTTCATCCATGACCAGCTGATCGAACCCGGGCCATTCTGGGAGAAACCGCTGGAGCTGGTGCGGATTCTTGATGTGGGTCTGCGTTCAGCCTATATCGCCAGCTACCACGCCGCGCCCTTGTTGCTGCGCAGCGAGCAGGGGCTGATTTGTTTCACCTCTTCGTTCGGTGCCGGGTGTTACATGCACGGCCCGGCCTACGGCGCGCAGAAGGCCGGTGTCGACAAGTTGGCGGCGGACATGGCGATTGATTTTGAAGGGCGCGGGGTGGCGGCAGTGTCGCTATGGCTGGGCCCGCAATTGACCGAGCGCACACGGATCGCCGGTGAACAGCATGGCGAGCAGTACCAGGCGTTTCTGGCTGACGCCGAGACACCGCAGTTCAACGGGCGGGTGATTCACGCGCTGCTCAATGATCCAAAGGTGATGAGCCTGTCCGGCCAGACCTTGATCACCGCCGAAATCGCCCCTGGTTATGGCATCAGCGAAGACCAGGGCCGGCAACCGCCGTCACACCGGGCCATGCTCGGTGACCCGCGTCAGCAGCATCCGGCACGGATTATCTGAATGTTCACTGACTCTGGCGTAACGCATTCCCTGTAGCAGCTGCCGAAGGCTGCGTTCGGCTGCGTTCGGCTGCGAAGCGGCCGCAAGATCAGGCAGCAAGGTCTTTCAGGTAAACGGTGGTGATGCCATCTACGACGGCTTCGCCGCCGAACGCAGGCTTCGCCAGCTGCTACGGATCGCAGAATGGCTTGCCAGCGAAGGCGTCCATGAGACCGCCATCGCCGGCAAGCCGTGCACCTACAGTGTCGTGGTCGCCCACTCACGCAAGACATTCTTGGTCACTTTGCCCGCCGCGTTCAGCGGCATGGCGTCGAGCACTTGCACCCGACGCGGAACCTTGTAGTTGGCCATCTGCTCGCGGCACCAGGCGATCAGCGCGCCGGGCTCGATCATCTGCCCTGGTGCCGGCAGCAGAAAAGCCATGGCCACCTCGCCAAGACGCTCGTCAGGGATGCCAATGACGGCGGCCTGCGCCACGCCGGGGTAGGTCAACAGGCACTGTTCGATCTCCGCCGGGTACACGTTGAAACCACCGGTGATGAACATGTCCTTGAGGCGGTCGGTGATGCGCAAATAGCCTTGCTCATCGAGCACCCCGATGTCTCCGGTGTGCAACCAGCCCTCTGTGTCGAGCAGTTCCTCACTGGCCGCCGGATCGTTGAGGTAGCCCTGCATCAGGTTGTAGCCGCGAATCAGCACTTCGCCGGGGATGTTGGGCGGCTGGCTGCGGCCGTTGAGGTCGACGCAGCGAATTTCCACCCCCGGCATCGCCCGGCCACTGGTGTTGGCGACTAGCTCAGGGGAATCGCCGGGACGGCAAATGGTTGCGAAACCGCAGACTTCGGTCAGACCATAGGCGGTGACGATGGTGGCGAACCCCAGCTCGTCGCGCATGCGCCAGATCATCTCCACCGGAATCGCCGCCGCGCCGGTCACCGCGACCCGCAGCGACGACAGGTCGTATTCATCCCGTCGCGGATGGGCCAGCAATGACTGATACAGCGTTGGCGGACCGGGCAGTACGCTGATCCGCTCACGCTGCACGCAATCCAGCACCGCCTGCACGTCGAACACCGGTTGCGGGATGATCGTGCAGCCGCGCATCAGCGCCGCCAGCCAGCCGGCCTTGTAGCCGAAGGAATGGAAGAACGGATTGACGATCAGGTAGCGATCGCCCTGGTGCAACCCGACCACTTCGCTCCAGTCACGCACCACTCGCAGGTTTTGCCCGTGCCGGGTCATGACGCCTTTGGGTTTGCCAGTGGTGCCGGAGGTAAACAGCACATCCGACAGTGTCATTGGTCCCACACCCGATTCGCGGGTCAGCAGGGTGGCGGGCGATACGTCGGCAGCCAGCGCCATAAACGCTTCCCAGCCGAGGGTGCCGGGCTTGTCGCTGCGCAGACTGACGATCTGCCGCAAGTCAGGCAGCGCTTCGTTGGCGAGCATCTGCGGATAGTCGACGCCGAGAAACTCACCGATAGTGAACAACACACAGGCACCGCTCTCGCGCAGGATGTAGCCGGCCTCGCTGCCTTTCATTCGGGTATTGAGCGGCACCAGGGCCGCGCCGACGCTGTGCAGGGCACCGGTGGCGACGATCCATTCCCAAATGTTAGGTGCCCAGACCGCCACCCGATCCCCGGCCTGAACGTCCAGCGCCAGCAGGGCGCGGGCAGCGGTTTGGCGCAGTTGATCGAGTTGCCGATAGCTGATGTGCCGAGCGCCGTCTTCGATGGCCGGGAGGTCGCCATAGGCATGGGCTGCGTGGGCGAACAGGTGCGCGATGCTCGGAGCGTGTGCGACAGGCGGCATGGTGCCTCCTCAGGTAGAGGATGAATTCAAAAAAGGGAGCAGGCCGGGCAGGGCGCCCGGCCGCAATAGTCGCTTAGGCCGCAGGCGGGGCGAAGCGACGGCCGGCGGAGAAACCGCCGTCCACGGCGATCATCTGGCCGCTGACGAAGGACGCATCATCCGAGGCGAGGAACAGCGCGACCGCTGCTACCTCGTCCGGCTGGCCGGAGCGGTTGAGCATGTGCTGCGAGGCGAAGTAGGCGTGGAACTCGGCCTGTTCGCGGACCATGCTGGTCATTGGCGTCTCGATCAGCCCAGGGCACAGGCCGTTGACGCGGATGTTGGCGTAACCGTAGTCGACCGCCATCGAGCGGGTCAGCTGGTTGATGCCGCCCTTGGACACGTTGTACGCCACGTTGCCGTCGCACCCTTGCAGGCCGAAGATCGAGCCGACGTTGATGATCGAGCCGCTGCGTTGTTTCTCCATTGTGCCCAGCACGTACTTGCTGGTGAGCATGCTGCCGGTCAGGTTGATGTCCAGCACCCGTTGCCAGTTGGCGGTGGTGGTCTGGGTCACGCTGCCCTGGTCGGCGACGCCTGCGGCATTCACCAGTACGTCGATGCGACCGAAGTGGTTAAGGACTTCTTTCATCACCTGCTCGACCTGCGCTTCGTCGCGCACGTCGAGGGTCATGAACAGACCGGGAAAGTCTGCGGGTGCAGCGCCGATGTCCAGCCCCACGACCTGCGCGCCTTCAGCAGCGAAGCGCCGTACGCAGGCCAGACCGATACCCGAAGCGCCGCCGGTAACCACCGCGACCTTGTTCTGCAAACGAGCCATGAGTGAACCTCTTTTATTGTTGTGGGCCAGCAGGTTGCGGCCGAGTCTAACTGCAGTCCGGCCTGCCGTGATCGTCCGTTGGGACTATTGGCGCACTGAATCTCAATCGGGAAACTTTAAATGCACACGAGCGCCGGTGGGGCGGCTCTGGCAGGCCAGGGTCCAGCCGTCGGCCAGTTCGCGCTCGCTGAGCACATCGTTGCGTGCCAGCTGGGTCTGGCCTTCCTTGATCACACACATGCAGGCGCCGCAGAAGCCTTCTTCACACGACGACGGCACATCCAGCCCGGCGACCTTGCAGCTTTGCAGCAAAGTGTCGCCGGGTTGGCAGGCGATTTCGTGTTGCTGGCCGTCGAGTTCGACGATCAACGCCTCGCAGACCGATTCGGCAGCGGCGGCCCGGGCCTGAATCTCCAGCGCCTCAAGCTGATCCGGGTCGGGTGGCGAGACGAAACGCTCCACGTGAATGGTTTCGCGGGATTCGCCCAGGGCCAGCAACGCGCCTTCCACGGTGTCCATGAACGGTCCTGGACCGCAGATGAAATACTCACCCGCCCGGCGATGGCGCACCAGTTGCCGAACCTGGGCATCACTGAGAAAACCTTGCACCGAATCCAGCAGGTGGAACACTTCCAGCCGCTCGGGATGAGCCTTGGCCAGTTGCCGCAGCTCCTCCTTGAAAATCACCGACGCTTCGTCGCGGTTGGCGTAGATCAAGGTGATCGACCGCGTCCCGCTGTGTAGCGCTGACTTGAGAATGGAAAATACCGGGGTGATGCCCGAACCGCCGCCGAACAGCACCAGTGGTCGTTGTTCATCGGTGTTGCGCGGTGAATCCAGACAAAAATGCCCGGCCGGTGGCAGCACGTCCAGCCAGTCGCCGACCTGCACCTGGTTCATCCAGTTCGACACCCGGCCGCCCTCGACCCGTTTCACCGTGACCTTGGGCAGCGCGTCGCACAGCGGCGAACTGGCCATGGAATAGCAACGGGTCAACAACTTGCCAGCGAACGGCACGCGAAAGCTCAAGAACTGGCCCGGCCGGTAGCGAAAGCGCTCGCGCAAGGCTGGCGGCACTTCAAACACCAGCGAGCGGGCATCAAAGGTTTCGTCGATCACCGCGCTCACCTGCAAGAGGTAGCTGCCGGTGATCGACGGTTCGGCCGGGTTCAGGTTCAGCTGTTGCGTGCCCATGTTCACCTCGGCTTCAGATCCCGCTGATCAATTGGGCGTTGTCGACGCGGATCTCGGCACCGTTGACGAAACGCGACTCGTCGCTGGCTAAAAACAGCACCACATTGGCGATGTCCAGCGGCGCGCACATGCGGTTCATCGGGTCCTGATCGAGGGTTTCCTGAGGGATCGCCTGGCCGCCGGTCAAGGCTTGGGTCATCGGCGTGTTGACGCCGTCCGGGTGCACGCTGTTGCAGCGGATGCGGTAGCCCTGTTGCTTGCAGTGCAAGGCAATCGAACGGGTCATCGCCGCCACCGCGCCTTTGGAGGCGGAGTAGGCGCAGAACATCGGCATGGCGCCGAGCGCCGCTACCGACGACATGTTGATGATCGAGCCGCCACCGGTTTCCTTCATCGCCGCGATGGCGTACTTGCAGCCGAGGAAGTAGCCCTCGCCGTTGATCTTCTGCACCTTCTGCCACAGCTCCAGCGTAGTGTCCTCGATGCTGCCCAGGGCCAGAATGGCGGCGTTGTTCACCAGCACATCGAGACGGCCGAAGTGTTCGACGGTGGTTTTGATTACGCGCTGCCAATCGCTTTCGCTGGCGATGTCGTGGCGGATGAACAGTGCGTTGCTGCCGATCTCGGCGGCGACCTGGCGCCCGGACTCGTCGTTGAGGTCAGTGAGCACGACCTTGGCGCCCTGGCTGGCCAGCAGCAGAGCGTCTTCGCGGCCAATGCCGCTGGCGGCGCCGGTGACGATGCAGACTTTGCCTTCTACACGTTGCATGGTGATTCTCCTGATCGTGTGGTTTTAACAGCGGCGTGCCCGGACGCGTGGGATGCGGCCCGGCGCCCGGAATAAATGCAGTCGGCCAGTGACAGGCCCGAGACATACAGGTTGGAGGCGACGCCCACGGCGTTGCGTCCGGCGCTGTAGAGTCCGCGAATCGGTGTGCCTTGATGATCGAGGACCTGGCCGCTCTGCTCGCAGACCTTCAACCCGCCGAGGGTGATCACCGGGCAGGGGAACAATTTGCTGTCGAAGGACAGGTCAAGGGCGTACCACGGGCCGTGTTCGAGTGAGGCGAGCATTGCCGGCGATTTGCCGAACTCATCGGCGATCTCGCCGTGTGCCGCGCGGGTGTAGCGCTCGACACTTTGGCGCAGTTGCTCGGGCGGCAGATTGCAGCGCTTGGCCAATCCGGCGAGGCTGTTGCTGCGCCTGGCGTTGAACAGCAGGTTGAGCAACACCGGCAGGCGCTGGAATTGCCAGACCTTGCCCGGGCCGACCTGACGCAGCGCCTCGCGCACCAGCGCCCGGTTCAGAATCAAAATCGCCCGGCCGTCCTGTTCCTCGACCATCGCATGGCCGAGGGTCGCGCCGTATTGTTCTTCATTGGCGTAGCGCTGCCCGCGAGCGTTGACGATCACGCCGCGAGCCCAGGCCAGCGGTGGATTGATGAAGCGCCAGGCGCTGATCTTTTCCATCCGCGTGACGCTGCCACCGGCGCTTTGGCCGAGGGCGATGCCGCTGCCGTCGCAACCGGTCGCACCCAGCGGCAAACCGGCCAGGTACTGCGGCGCGTGCCGGGCGACCAGCGCACGGTTGAAGATGAAGCCGCCGCTGCTCAACAGCACGCCGTGGCTGGCACGGATCAGCCGGCGCTCGGCGCTGTGTTGTTCGATACGTCGCTGTCGTACGCGCAGCTTGTCCGCCAGCGCTGGCGCGTACATATGAATCGCGCTGGCCCAGCGGCTCAGTCGCGCGTGTTGGCGGGCGGCACGACTGTCGGGTGGCAGTTGCCAGGCTTCAACGCCGATCACCTGATCGTTGCCGTCGAGCACCAAACGCCGCACTTCGCATTGACTGTGCAGGCGTACGCCGTTGTTTAAAGCGCTGTTTTTCAGCGCGGCGAACAGGCTGGCGCCGGACATGCCCGCGCCTTTGCAGCGATGCCCGCGTGGGGCTGGTGCGGCGTGTGCGGCGTAGTTCGGCAGGGCTTCGTTGCCGGAGTAATAAAGGTAGAACCGGTCGCTGGGGTACGAGGTTTTATGCGGCGGCACACTGGCTTCAAAGCGTGCGCCTTGGCGTTCCAGCCAGGCCAGTTGCTCGACACTGCGTTCGCAGAAATCACGCAGGGTCTGAGGACTGACGGCTTCACCGACTTCCTGGCGCAGGTAGTTGAACATCGCCTCGCTGCTGTCGGCGTAACCGGCCTGTTGCTGGTACGGCGTGCCGCCCCCGGCATAGACCACGCCGCCACTCAGTGCTGTGGCGCCGCCGCCGGCGAAGCGATCCACGGCCAGCACGTTCAAGCTACGACTGGTCGCTTCAATGGCCGCGCTGGCCCCGGCGCCGCCGAAACCGACCACCAGCAAATCGCAGCTGTCGTCCCAGCGCAGTTGCTCGGCGCTGCTCACCCGCAATGGCGTCAAAGCGTCCATGGTCGCGACCTCAACCGGCTGCGGCGAGGGAAGGGGTCGGTTTGGCGGTGGTGGTGTAGCTGCCATCGAGGTAGACCAGCGGGGTGATCATGGCGCTGGTGTGAATCTGCACAATGCGGCCAATGAACACGGTGTGGGTGCCATAGCTGAAGTGTCCGTCCTGACGGCAAAGGATCGCCGACTGCGCGTCGGCCAGGTACGGAATGCCCTCGGCGCTGGTCAGCCAGTTGCCGCTGCCAAACCGCGCTTCACCCTTGATCGCACCGCTGCACAGGTGCGCCAGCTCCTGTTGTTCGACGCCGAGGATGTTCACGCAAAACCCGGCGCCGGTCGCCAGTGCGGCGTGAGGTGAGGCAGTCTTGTTCACGCAGATCAGCAGCGACGGCGGCTCGGTGCTCAGCGAATCCACCGCCGTGGCGGCCATGGCAAAGCGCTCGGCGCCATTGCTGGTGCTGATAATCGTGACGGACTTGGCCAGGCGGCGCATGGCCTGGAGCATATCGGCTTTCAGATTGACATCATTCATCGCACAGCCCTCTCGTGGTGCATGGAGTGCGATGAATTCTTGCAACGTGGGCTCGTGGCAACATCGTCCAAGGGGACTAGTCACCGCATTACCCTGTGGGAGCGAGCCTGCTCGCGATGGCGATATAACATTCAACATTGATGTTGCCTGACACGCCGCCTTCGCGAGCAGGCTCGCTCCCACAGGGTTTTGTGTTGGTTGTTAGCAGCGGTGTTGGCACATGGTCCGTTTGAGGGATGTCCGGTGTCTTTGGGGTTGTTTGAATGGGCCGCTGCACGCGCGCCCCGGCGGACGGGGTTCCCAAGGAGAACAACCTGATGCTCAACCACGATCTGCAACGCCTGCGTTTGCGCCAACGGGCCAGCGAGTTGGTGCCGGTGTTGCGTGAACGCGCACCGCACGCCGCGCAGCAAGGCCAGTTGCCGGCGCAAACCCTGAGCGATTTCCACGAGGCCGGCTTCTTCCGCATGCTTCAGCCTGCGCGCTGGGGTGGCTATGAACTGGAACCCAAGGATTTTTTTGAAGTGCAAATGACCCTCGCCGAAGGCTGCATGTCGTCGGCCTGGGTGCTGGGGGTGGTGGCGATCCACAACTGGCAACTGGCGCTGTTCGATGACCGCGCCGCGCAAGACGTGTGGGGTAACGACTCCAGCGTGTTGATTTCCTCGTCCTATATGCCGGTGGGCAAGGTCGAGGTGGTCGAGGGTGGTTTCAAGCTGAGCGGCCGTTGGGGCTTCTCGTCGGGCAGCAAGCATTGCGACTGGGTGTTCCTCGGCGCCCTGGTGCCGCCGCAAGAGCCGGGCGGTGCGCCGGATTATCGAACCTTTCTGGTGCCGCGCAGTGACTATCAGATTCTCGATAACTGGAATGTCATGGGCCTGGAAGCAACGGGTTCCCACGACATCCTGGTGGAAAACGCCTTCGTTCCCGAGTACCGCACTCACCGTGCCTTCGACGGTTTCATGCAGAACAGCCCAGGCAATGCGGTCAACAGCGCGCCGCTGTTTCGCCTGCCGTTCGGGCAGATTTTCGTGCGGGCGGTGTCGTCCTCGGCCATCGGTGCCTTGCAGGGCGCGGTCGATCAGTTTGTTGTCCACAACCGCGCGCGGGTCGGGGTCAATGATGGACGCAAGATGGTCCAGGACCCGGCGGCCCAGAGTGCGCTGGCCAATGCGATGGTCTGTGTCGACGAGTGCAAGACCGTGCTGCTGCGTAACTTCGCCTTGATGCTTGAACGTGCACAGAGCAGTGAGCCGCTGAGCATGCCGGAGCGAGTGAAGATGCGTTACGACTCGGCGCTGGTGGCTGACAAATGCGCCAAAGCCGTGGCGGATCTGATGTTCAACAGCGGCGCTTCGACGATCTTTCGCAGCCACGCGATCAACCGGGCATTCCGCGACATTCATACCGGACGCGCCCACGTGGCCAACAACCCGGCCAAGTACGCCTGGAACCTCGGCGGCGTGAGCATGGGCCAGGACAGCAATGACTTCTTCCTCTGAATACCATCGACTTTAGCTAGTCCGTTTGCGTGATTCGAGCGACCCGGCTTTGACCGAGCATGCACCACAAGGCGCGGCTCCTGGCGCCGACCGCGCATCCCCTGATAACAAGGATCCAGCATGAAATTCTCATTGATTTACGAAGCCCAGACAGTGGACTCCAGCCGTGAGGGCGACCGGCGGATTTTCGAAGACACCGTCGAGCAGGCGGTGCTTGCCGACCAACTCGGTTTCGATACCTTCTGGTGCGTCGAGCACACCGCGCTGAGCAACTACTCGCACATGTCAGCCCCGGAAACCGTACTGGCCTTCGTCGCCGGTAAAACCGAGCGCATCGGTATCGGCCACGGCGTGGTCTGCCTGCCACCGGCGATGAACCACCCGGTGAAAGTCGCCGAACGCATCGCCACCCTCGACCTGCTGTCCAAGGGCCGTGTGCACTTTGGCGTCGGCAAGGGCGGTACCCAGCAAGAGGCCGGCACCTTCGGCTACGACCTGGCGACCCTGCAACCGCAGATCGACGAAATGATGTACCTGATCCCGAAAATCTTCGTCCAGGACGAAATCGAGCACCACGGCGACTTCGTGCAGATTCCGAAACGCCCGATCCACCCCAAGCCGTATCAAGACCCGCACCCGCCGATGTACCTGGCATGCACCAACACCGAGTCGCTAAAAAATGCCGGCGGTCGCGGCATGGGCGCACTGGTGCTGGGCTTCGGTGGCCCGGAAGAAATCGCCAAAAAAGTCGAGGTGTACCACGAGGCGTGGGACAACCGTGACCTGAAGAAGCAGGTGGGTTTCCGTCCTAACCGGCACATCGCGGCCCTGTGCCCGGCGATCGTTCTGGAAAACAACGAAGAAGCGCGTCGCATCGGTATTCGTGGTCAGCGCTATTTCATGGAGTCGCTGGGTTACTGGTACGGCGGCGGTGAGCGTCCGGACCCGGAGAAGTGGAAAGACGACACCTTCGTCGATGGCAACGGCCAGAGCGTGATCAAGTCGCGCTTTGCCTCGGAAGAGGTCAGCGTCGATTTCTCCGACCCGACCATGGCCATGATGAACCCCAACCACGCCTACGGCACGGTGGAGGATTGCATCGGTTACGTGCAACGGCTGATCGATGCCGGCGCCGACGAAATCCTCTTCATCTGCCAGATGGGCACCGTCCCGCAATGGGCGCAGCTGGAGACGTTGCGCAACATTGGCGAGAAGGTGATTCCGTATTTTCGTAAGGCCTGAGGATCGGCTGACATCAGTCAGCTAACGCGCAAAACATGTGGGAGCGAGCCTGCTCGCGAAGAGGGTGTGTCAGTCGACATCAATGTCACCTGACCCACTGCTTTCGCGAGCAGGCTCGCTCCCACATTTGTCTCCAGGCCCCGTCTTTTTGTGTTTGCTGCGCTAGTCCCATTGGACGATGTTGGCGCCGCCGCAAGCCGTTTAAATCGTTGTCCATAAGGCCTCCCTGCGGGGGTGGCTCGGGCTGGTTAAAACGAGGAGTGCATCCATGGATATCCGTGGTCTGGGTTACGTCACCCTGTTGTCGCGCGACCTGGCGCAGTGGCGTCATTACGCAAGCCAGGTGCTGGGCATGATGGTCTCGGCGGGCAGCGATGACGATCAGCGTCTGTACCTGAAAATGGACGACCGCCACTACCGCCTCCTGGTGCAGAAAAGCACCGAAGACGGCTTTGGCGCCTGTGGCTGGGAAGTCGCCGGTAAGGCTGCGTTTGAGCAGGCGATCCTTGAGTTGCAAGAGGCTGATGTTCAGGTCGAGCGCGGTACTGCGGCCGAGGCCGGCGTGCGCAAGGTTCAGGAACTGGTGCGCTTCAGCGACCCGGACGGCAACCGCCACGAGCTGTTCTGGGGGCCGTTGCAGGACTTCGCCCGTTTCGTTTCGCCAGTCGGGGTCAAAGGGTTTGTCACCAACGAGCTGGGCATGGGCCACGTTGTATTGCCTGCGCCGAGCTTCGCCCGTTGCCGGGACTTCTACGAGCAGGTCATGGGTTTCGGCCTGTCGGACCTGATGAAGGTGCGCTTCACGGAAGATTTGGCCGAGCCGGAAAAAGCCATTCACTTCCTGCACTGCAACAACGCTCGCCACCACTCGCTGGCGATTTTCGAATACCCGATGCCCCACGGTTGCGTGCACATGATGGTCGAGGTCAATGCCCTCGATGAAGTCGGCAGGGCGCTGGACCGGGTGCACGCCAACGGCGTCAAGCTCTCGGCCACCCTCGGCCAGCACACCAACGACCAGATGATCTCGTTCTACATCAAGACGCCGTCGGGCTTTGACCTCGAATACGGTTGCGATGGGCTGGTGGTGGATTGGGATCGGCACACGCCGTTTGAAAGCACCGTGGTCAGCCACTGGGGCCATGACTTCAGCGTGGGCCGGCCATGAGGACGATGACCATGGACAAGCGAATGACCACCGCGCAAATCGTCGGCGAGCTGCGTGACGGCATGACGATCGGCATCGGCGGTTGGGGCCCACGGCGCAAGCCGATGGCGCTGATCCGCGAGATTCTGCGCTCCGACCTCAAGGACCTGACCGTGGTCGCCTATGGCGGTGCGGACGTCGGCATGCTCTGCGCGGCCGGCAAGATCAAGAAACTGGTGTTTGCCTTCGTCTCCCTCGATTTCATTCCACTGGAGCCGTACTTCCGCAAGGCCCGTCAGGAGGCTGCGCTGGAGATCATGGAAATCGACGAAGGCATGTTGTTGCTCGGCCTGCGTGCAGCGGCGATGAACGTGCCGTTCATTCCGACGGCAGTAGGGCTGGGCACTGATGTGCTGCGCCACACCCCGCAGATCAAGCTGATTGCCTCGCCCTATGCCGACGGCAAGGACTGGGTGGCGATGCCGGCGCTCAAGCTCGATGCGGCGCTGCTGCATGTCGACCGCGCCGATGCCCGTGGCGTGTGCCAGATCAGCGGCCCCGATCACTACATGGACGACCTGTTCGTCCGTGCGGCGGCTCGCAGCTACGTGACCTGCGACGAACTGGTCGACAGCGAGTATTTCCACGCCGACGCCGGCCACGCCCATCAAGTGTTCTGGGAACGCAACCTGACCACCGGCGTGGCCCACGTGCCTGGCGGGGCGCACCCATCGTCCTGCGCGCCGTTGTATGGCTTCGATGTGCCGCACTTCAAGACCTACAACGCCTCTGCCCAGGCCCCTGATGGCTGGCTGGCCTACGTTCGCGACTACGTCGAGTGCAGCCACGAACAGTACCTGGACAAGGTCGGTGGCCTGGCCGCGATCCGTCAACTGCCGTTGCCGATTTTCTAAGGGAGCCTTCCGATGAGCACTACGACTTACAGCCTCGCCGAACTGATGATCTGCGCGGCCTCCGAAGCCTGGCGCGATGACGGCGAAGTGTTGGCCACCGGCATCGGCGTGATCCCGCGTCTGGCGGCATCGCTGGCCATGCTCAGCAGCAACCCGCAGCTGCTGATGACCGACTCCGAAGCCTACATGGTCGCCGAACCGGTGCCGCTGGGTGCGCGTAACGGCTACCAGCCCAAGCGCGACAGCTGGATGGGTTTTTCGCGGATTTTCGACAACGTCTGGGGTGGCAAGCGCCATGCGCTGGTTGGCCCGACCCAGATCGACCGCTTCGGCCAGGCAAACATTTCCTGCATTGGTGACTACGCCAAACCCAAGGCGCAGATGCTCGGGGTGCGTGGTTTTCCCGGCAACTCCATCAGCCACGCCAACTCCTTTTGCGTGTCCAGCCATAACCGTCGGGTGTTTGTCGAAGGCGAGGTCGATATGGTCGCTTCGGTCGGCTACAACCCGGCGCGCCTGGCCCGTGGCTGGTCGCTGGACGAGATCGACATCCGGTTGATCGTCACCGACCTCTGCGTGCTGGATTTTCAAGGCCCGGAGCACCAGATGCGGGTTCGCTCACTGCACCCCGGCGTGACCCTGGCCGAGGTTCAAGACAACACAGGTTTTGCCTTGCATGCGCCAGCGCAGTGCCCGACCACGGCGGCGCCAACCCTTGAGCAATTGCAACTGATCCAGCGCCTCGACCCGCACAACCTGCGCGCCAGTCAACTCAAAGACAACCCGCCCGGCCAGCGCTGAGTGCAGCCCTTGCAGTCCCGTTTCGGAGAAAAGTGATGGCTGAACATAACGACTATAACGAAGCCGAGACCAAGGTCGAGGTGGTGCTTTACGAGGTGCGCGGTGCGGTGGCGCTGGTCACCATGAACCGCCCCGAGTACCACAACGCGCAGAACTCGCGGATGACTTACGCGCTGGACGCGGCGTTTCGCCGGGCCTGCGACGACGATGAAGTGAAAGTCATCGTGCTGCGCGGTGCTGGCAAGCATTTCTCCGCCGGGCACGACATCGGCACGCCGGGACGGGACGTGCACCAGACATTCGACCGCGCCAGCCTGTGGTACGACCACACCAACAAGCCGGGCGGCGAGTTTCTCTATGCCCGCGAGCAGGAGGTCTACCTTGGCATGTGCCGACGCTGGCGCGAGATGCCCAAGCCGACCATCGCCATGGTCCAGGGCGCGTGCATTGCCGGTGGGCTGATGCTTGCCTGGGTCTGTGACCTGATCGTTGCCAGTGAAGATTCGTACTTCGCCGACCCGGTGGTGCGCATGGGTATTCCCGGCGTGGAGTACTTCGCCCACGTGCATGAATTGAACCCGCGCATCGCCAAGGAATTTCTGTTCCTCGGTGAGCGCATGCCCGCAGCGCGGGCCTACCAGATGGGCATGCTCAACCGCGTGGTGCCGCGTGAAACCCTGGAACAGGACACGCTGGACATCGCCGGTCGCATCGCGCAGATGCCGCGCTTGGGGCTGCAGTTGAGCAAGCAGGCGGTGAACAACGCCGAAGACCTGATGGGCAAGCGCGCGACCATGGACATGGTGTTCGGTCTGCATCACTTCGCCCATGCGCACAACGAACTGGTGTCCGGCGACCGGCTTGGCGGCTACGACGCCAAATCCATGGCCAGCGCCCAACGCACCGCCGACGGAGCCTGAACATGACGGTTTCTCTGAACACCCGTCTGACCGAGCTGCTCGGTTGCCGTTACCCGATCATCCAGACCGCCATGGGCTGGGTCGCCGACCCGAAACTGGTGGCGGCCACCGGCAATGCCGGCGGCTTCGGCTTTCTCGCCGGGGCGACCATCGAACCGCAGAAAATGGAGGCGGCGATCCTCGAAACCCGGCGCCTGACCGCGCAGCCATTCGGGGTGAATTTTCATATGTACCAGGCCAACGCGGCCGAGATCGTCGAACTGGTGCTCAAGCACAAAGTGCGGGCGGTGAGTTACAGCCGCTCGCCCGGTAAACAGATGATCGGTCGTTTGAAGGATGCCGGGGTGGTGTGCATCCCCACCGTGGGCGCCCTCAAGCACGCGCAAAAAGCCGTGGAAATGGGCGCTGATGCGGTGACCGTGCAGGGCGGTGAGGGCGGTGGTCACACCGGTGTGGTGCCGACGTCGCTGTTGCTCGACCAGGTGGTTCGGGCCGTATCGGTGCCGGTGGTGGCGGCGGGCGGTTTCAAGGACGGCCATGGACTGATCTCGGCCCTGGCCTACGGCGCCGAAGGCATCGCCATGGGCACGCGGTTTTTGATGTGCGCCGAGAGCCCGGTGCCGGCGGCGACCCTGGCCCGTTACCTGGCGGTCACCGACCCTGCCGCGATCATCATCAGCCGCGCCATCGATGGCATGCCGCAACGGATGATCCGCAATGAATTGCTCGACCAACTGGAAGACAGCGGCGCGTTCCGGCGCTTGTTGCTGGCGTTCCAGAGTGGACTGGCGTATCGGCGCCATAGCGGCCTGAGCCTGATGCAACTGTTGGGCAGCGCGCTGAAGATGCGCGGCAGCGGCGAGCTGACCGCCGCGCAAAGCCTGATGGCCGCCAACGCGCCGATGGTGATCCAGAAAGCCATGGTCGATGGCAAGCCCGCCGAAGGTGTGCTGCCGGCCGGGCAGATTGCCGCGAGCATAGACAGCTTGCCCAGCTGCGCCGAACTGATTGAACAGATCGTCCGCGACGCGCAAGCGCGTCTGGGCGAGCTGTGCCGCCGCGTATCGTGAAGGAACAACCGATGAAAGCATTTAGCGTGAGTATCGATAACGGCATCGCCGAGCTGGTGTTCGACCAGCCTCCGGTCAATGCCTTCAACTGTCAGGGCTGGGCCGATATCGCCAGCGAAATCGAACGACTGGGCACAGATAACTCGGTGCGGGTGATCGTGATCCGCGCCGAAGGCCGGGGTTTCTGCGCCGGTGTCGACATCAAGGAACTGGCCGCCGACAGCAACCTGATCGTTGCGGTGAACAAGGGCAACTACGACACCTTCAAGGCGATTCACCGCAATCCGAAACCGGTGATTGTCGCCGTGCACGGTTTCGTCCTCGGCGGTGGCATCGGCATCTGTGGCGCGGCCGACATTCTGCTGGCGTCCGAGTGTGCGCGGTTTGGCGTGCCGGAAGTCGACCGTGGCGCCATGGGCGGCGGGGCGCATTTGCAGCGGTTGTTCCCGGTGCAGAAGGTCCGTCATATGTACTTCACCGGCGAGATGATCGACGCCGCCGAAGCCTGGCGCCTCGGCGCGGTGGAGCGGGTGGTCAAGCGCGAAGAGCTGCGTGAAGCGGCGTTGCAGATCGCCCGCAGTATCGCCGGGAAAAGCCCGGGCATGATCGCCCTGGCCAAGGAAGCCTTGAATGGCATCGAAGACGGCAACCTCGAAGACAAATACCGCCGCGAGCAAGGCTTGACCCTCGAAGCCTATCGCTCGCTCGACTCCCAGGAAGCTCGTGACTCGTTCGTCGAGAAACGCGCTGCCCACTTCAACGGCTGAAGGCATTCCAATGGACCTGACTTATACCCCGGCCCAACAGGCCCTGCGCTTAGAGGCGCGAGCCTGGCTGGCCGCCAACGTGCCCAGCGAACCGCTGGCGTCCTTCGACACCGAACAGGGCTTTGCCGAGCATCGCGCCTGGGAGGCCCGACTCAATGACGGTCGTTGGGGCATGGTGACCTGGCCAACCGAACTCGGCGGGCGCGGTTGCGACCTGATCGAGTGGCTGATTTTCGAAGAAGAATATTACCGCTCGGGCGCGCCGGCGCGGGTCAACCAGAACGGGATCTTCCTGCTGGGCCCGACCCTGATGGAGTACGGCAGCGAGGAGCAGAAAGCCCGTTTTCTGCCACGCATGGCGACCGGGCAAGACATCTGGGCCCAGGCCTGGTCCGAGCCCGGCGCCGGCTCCGACATGGCGGCGATCCGTTCGCGGGCCGAGCGGGTCGGCGACCATTACGTGATCAACGGCCAGAAAACCTGGTCGACCCGGGCCGTGTGGGCCGATTGGGCGTTCGGGATCTTTCGCACTGACCCCAACTCCCAGCGCCATCAAGGCCTGACATTCATTCTGCTGCCACTGGACACGCCTGGCATCACTGTGCGGCCGATCCCGCAGCTCAACGGCTTGCCGGGGTTTGCCGAGATCTTCTTCGACGACGTCAAGGTGCCGGTAGAGAACGCCCTGGGCGGCGAGGGCATGGGTTGGCATGTGGCAATGTCCACCGCTGGTTTCGAACGTGGTTTGTTGCTGCGCTCGCCGGCGCGTTTTCAGGAAACCGCCCGGCGTCTGGTTCAGTTGTACCAGGCCAATCGCGAGTCCGCCGACCGTGATCCGGCCATCGGCGAGGCGGTGATGCGCGCCTGGCTCGACGCCGAGGCCTACACCTTGAACACCTACATGACCGCTTCGCAGCTGGTGCAGGGCGGCAAAATCGGCCCGGAATCGTCGACCAACAAGATCTTCTGGTCCGAGCTCGACCAACGCATGCACGACACCGCGATGAGCATTCTCGGCCTGCGTGGCGAATTGCTGCCCGAAGCCCCGGCGGCCGGTGACGTCGGCCATTGGCTCGACGGTTTCCTGTTTGCCCAGGCCGGGCCGATCTACGCCGGTACCAATGAGATCCAGCGCAACATCATTGCCGAACGCATGCTCGGCATGCCGCGGGCCTGAGGACAAACACCATGGATTTTAGTTTCAGTCGCGATCAACTGCTGTTTCAGGACAGCGTTCGCAGCTTTCTGATCAACGAAGTCACCCCCGAGCGCATTCGCGAGTTGTGGCACAGCGACACCGGTCGCAGCGATGCACTCTGGGGGCAATTGGTGGCGCTGGGCCTGAGTGCGCTGACTGTCCCCGAAGAATTCGGCGGCATGGGCATGCACGCCTTGGACTTCGTCCTGCTGGCTCAGGAATGTGGCTACGCCGGTATGCCCGAGCCGCTGGTGGACACGATGTTGATCGGCGTGCCGCTGCTCGCCGGTCTTGATAAACGCCACGCCGCGCTCAAGCAGTACTGGCTGGCCAGTGTCGCCGAGGGCAGCGCGCGGCTGGCGGTGGCCGAACCGGGTAACCCGCTGGTCAGCGACGCCCATGTCGCCGACTTGCTGCTGCTGGCTCACGGCGATGAAGTCCACGCGCTCAAGCCCGAGGCTGTCCGCCTGACCCGTAATGTCTCGGTGGACCCGAGCCGGCAGTTGTTCCAGGTGCAGTGGACGCCGACCGCCGCCACCTGCGTGGCCAGCGCAGAGCAAGGCAAACGCCTGTGGGCTGCAGCGTTCAATCGCGGCGCCCTTGGTAGCGCCGCGCAATTGTTGGGGTTGGCCAAACGCATGGTCGACCTGGCGGTGGATTACACCTTCGAGCGCAAACAGTTCGGCAAACCGGTCGGCTCGTTCCAGGCGGTCAAGCATTTGATGGCCAACGTCGCAGTGCAGATCGAGTTCGCCAAAGGCCCGTTGTATCGCGCCGCCTATGCGGTGGCTCATGAGCTGCCGGGGCAGGACGTGCAGGTGTCCCACGCCAAACTGGCGACGGCCGAAGCCGCCATGCTCGCGGCGAAAAACGCGATCCAGGCCCACGGCGCCATGGGGTACACCTGGGAAGTCGATTTGCAGTTGTTTATGAAACGCGCCTGGGCGCTGGACAAGGTCTGGGGCGATCGCGGCCTGCACAAGGCTCGCGTGCGCCATGCGCTGTTCGACGGCGCCATGGCCCTGGGAGCAAGCAGCACATTCTGATCAAGGCCAACGCGAAACCTGTGGGAGCGAGCCTGCTCGCGAAAGCGGTGGCCCAGCCAGCAGAGATGTTGGCGGTACTGGCCTCATCGCGAGCAGGCTCGCTCCCACAGGGATCTGTGGCGGACGCAGTACTTGTGCACGACGCCAATCAAGTGTGGGAGCGGGCTTGTCCTAATGCCGATCAGTTAAGCCGAATATTGAACCTGTGGCGAGGGAGCTTGCTCCCGCTGGACTGCGTAGCAGTCCCCTTCTTTTGTGAAGAGAGGGGCCGCTTCGCGCCCCAGCGGGAGCAAGCTCCCTCGCCACAGGGAAATGCCCATCCTTAACTGACTGGCATTAGGGCCCGCTCGCGAAAGCGCTGCATCAGTCAACTGATTTTCTTTCTTGAATCGAGGTAGAGCATGCCTGAAGCCTATATTGTCGACGCCCTGCGTACGCCCACCGGGCGCCGCAAGGGTGGTTTGAGCCAGATTCACGCCGCCGATCTGGGCGCCCATGTGTTGCGCGCGCTGGTCGAGCGCAACGGCATTCCCGATGAGGATTACGACGACGTGATCTTTGGCTGTGTCGACACCATCGGCCCGCTGGCCGGGGACATCGCCCGCACCAGTTGGCTGGCCGCCGGCCTGTCGCACGCGGTGCCGGGTACCACCATCGACCGCCAGTGCGGTTCGTCGCAACAGGCCGTGCACTTTGCCGCCCAGGCAGTGATGAGCGGCACCCAGGACGTGGTGGTTGCCGGTGGTGTGCAGACCATGACCCAGATCCCGATTTCCTCGGCGATGATCGCTGCCGAACCGCTGGGTTTCAGCGATCCGTTCAGCGGCTCGCAAGGCTGGGTCCAGCGTTACGGTGCGCAACCGCCGACGCAGTTTCGCTCGGCGCAGATGATCGCCGAGAAGTGGGGCCTGTCGCGGGCCGATCTTGAGGCCTATTCGCTGGAGTCCCATCAACGGGCCTTGCACGCCATCGAGCAGGGCCGCTTTGCCCGCGAGATCGTGCCGCTGGCCGGCGTCGTGCATGACGAAACACCGCGCCAGACCAGCCTGGAAAAAATGGTCGAGCTGGAGTTTCTGTTCGGCTGTGATCGGGTCACTGCTGCAGTGTCGAGCCAGACCTGCGACGCCGCCAGTGCCCTGCTGATCGTCTCGGAAACTGCGCTCAAACGCTATGGCCTGACACCGCGTGCGCGCATCCATCACCTGAGCGTGCGCGCCGAAGACCCGATCTGGATGCTCACCGCGCCGATCCCGGCCACCGCTTACGCATTGAAACGCGCCGGCATGAAGCTGGAAGACATCGACCGGGTCGAGATCAACGAGGCCTTCGCCTCGGTGGCGATGGCCTGGCTCAAGGAAACCGGCTACCCCCATGCCCAGACCAACGTCAACGGCGGCGCGATTGCCCTCGGCCATCCGCTGGGCGCTACCGGTACGCGTTTGATGTGCAGTTTGCTGCATGAGCTGGAGCGCAGCGGCGGGCGCTTCGGTTTGCAGACCATGTGCGAAGGCGGTGGCCAGGCCAACGTGACGATTATCGAACGCTTGTAAGCGACATCTTTGAAAGGAACATGAGCATGAAGAGCTGTGAAAACCGCGTCGTGATCATCACCGGAGCCGGTGGTGGACTGGGCCGTGCCTACGCGCTGGCCTTTGCCGCCGAGGGCGCCAAGGTGCTGGTCAACGACATCAACCGTGACGCGGCACTGGCCGTGGTCGGGGAAATTCTCGGACAGGGCGGCAGCGCCGTGGCCAACAGCGACGACATCACCCGCTACGACGACGCCGCGCTGATTGTGCGTCAGGCCATCGAAACCTTCGGCGGTTTGAACGTGGTGGTGAACAACGCTGGCATCTGCCGCGACCGGATGTTCACCAGCCTCAGCGAAGCCGATTGGGACTCGGTGGTGGCAGTGCACCTCAAGGGGCATTTCTGCATCGCCAGCCACGCCGCGCGTTACTGGCGTGAGCAGGCCAAGGGCGGTGCGCGGGTCAACGCACGGATCATCAACACCAGTTCCGGCGCCGGGTTGCAGGGCTCCATCGGCCAGTCCAACTATGCTGCGGCCAAAGGCGGGATCGCCGCGTTGACCCTGGTTCAGGCCGCTGAACTGGGGCGTTACGGGATTACCGTCAATGCCCTGGCCCCGGCTGCACGCACCGGTATGACCGAGCAAGTGTTCGCTGACACCATGAAAAAACCGCAGGAAGGTTTCGACTATTTCGCCCCGGAGAACGTCGCACCGCTGGTGGTGTGGTTGGGGTCCGAAGCGTCTGGCGCGGTCAATGGCCAGATGTTTGAAGTGGAGGGCGGCAAGTTGTCGATTGCCGATGGCTGGCGCCGTGGTCCGCAGCTGGACAGGCAAGGGCGCTGGGCCGTGGACGAAGTGGGTGAGGCGGTACAGCAATTGCTGGCGCAAGCGGTGCCAGCAGCGAAGGTTTATGGCAGCTGACGGTTCAGGCGTCCAGCTCCAACCAGTTGTCGGCGCCTGTTGTTTTCCCGCGATGGCGAGCTGGGCTCCTGAGTACATCGCCGATGATCGGGTTTCGTTACGTCCCCTGCAATCTTGACTAGAGTTTCAACTATCGGTGGCCGTACTGCGACCACCGTGATCGTCCAGGATTTCCCGGCCAACTACCGGGCAACTTCACCTGATCAGGAGTGCACGATGGACCTCAACCGTCGTCAGTTCTTCAAGGTCGCCGCTATCGGCCTTGGAGGCTCCAGCCTCGCCGCATTGGGTATGGCACCAGCGCCAGCCTTCGCCGAGCAAGTCCGCCACTTCAAGCTGGCCCATACCCATGAAACCCGCAATACCTGCCCCTACTGTTCGGTGGGTTGCGGCTTGATCATGTATAGCCAGGGCGATACGGCCAAGAACGTCACCCAGAGCATCATCCACATCGAAGGTGACGCCGACCACCCGGTCAACCGCGGCACGCTGTGTCCCAAAGGTGCAGGCCTGCTGGACTTCATTCATAGCCCCAGCCGGCTGCAATACCCGCAAGTACGCAAGCCGGGCAGCAAGGAGTGGACGCGGGTGTCCTGGGATGACGCGCTGGATCGCATCGCCGACCTGATGAAGGCCGACCGTGACGCCAACTTCATCGAGAAGAACGCTCAGGGCCAGACGGTCAATCGTTGGCTGTCGGTGGGTTTTCTCGCCGCATCGGCGTCCTCCAACGAAGCCGGTTACATGACCCACAAGGTCGTTCGCAGTCTGGGCATGCTGGGGTTCGATAACCAGGCACGTGTCTGACATGGCCCGACGGTGGCAAGTCTTGCCCCAACGTATGGCCGAGGTGCGATGACCAACCACTGGACCGATATCGCCAACGCGAATCTGGTTCTGGTGATGGGCGGTAATGCCGCCGAAGCCCACCCCTGTGGCTTCAAATGGGTGACCGAAGCCAAAGCGCACAACCACGCGCGACTGATCGTGATCGACCCGCGTTTCACCCGTACCGCCTCGGTGGCCGACTATTACGCACCGATTCGCACCGGCACCGACATCGCCTTCATGGGCGGTCTGATCAACTATTTGCTCACGGAAAACAAAATCCAGCACGAGTACGTGCACGCCTATACGGACGTGTCGTTCATCGTCAAGGAGGGCTTCGGCTTCGAGGACGGGCTGTTTACCGGCTACGACGCGGCCAAACGCACCTACAGCGACAAGTCCAGTTGGGGCTATGAAATCGGCGAAGACGGTTTCGCCAAAGTCGACCCGTCACTGTTACACCCGCGTTGCGTCTACCAGTTGATGAAGCAGCACTACAGCCGCTACACCCTGGAGCTGACCAGCCAGATCTGCGGCATGCCGCAAGACGCCATGCAGAAAATCTGGGAAGAGATCGCCACCTGCTCACAACCGGGCAAGACCATGACGATTCTCTATGCCTTGGGCTGGACCCAGCATTCGACCGGCTCGCAGATGATTCGCAGTGCGGCCATGGTGCAACTGCTGTTGGGCAACGTCGGCATGCCGGGCGGGGGCGTCAATGCCTTGCGCGGGCACTCCAACATCCAGGGCCTGACCGACCTTGGGCTGCTGTCGAACCTGCTGCCGGGCTACCTGACGCTGCCGGGCGATGCCGAGCAGGATTACGACACCTACATTGCCAAGCGTGCGCTCAAGCCATTGCGGCCCGGGCAGTTGTCCTATTGGCAGAACTACGGCAAGTTCCATGTCAGCCTGATGAAGGCCTGGTACGGCGCCAACGCCACCGCCGACAACCACTGGGGCTATGACTGGTTGCCCAAGCTCGACATCCCCGGCTACGACATATTGAAAGTGTTCGACATGATGTCCAACGGGAAGGTCAACGGCTACGTCTGCCAGGGCTTCAACCCCATCGCCGCCTTGCCCGACAAGAACCGTGTGATGGCCGCGCTGGCCAAACTCAAGTGGCTGGTGGTGATGGACCCGCTGGCCACCGAGACCTCGGAGTTCTGGCGCAATGTCGGGCCTTACAACGATGTCGAAACGGCGAGCATCCAGACCGAAGTCATCCGCCTGCCCACCACCTGCTTCGCCGAAGAGGACGGCTCACTGGTCAATAGCGGCCGCTGGCTGCAATGGCACTGGAAGGGCGCTGACGGCCCGGGGCAAGCACGCACCGACATCAAGATCATGAGCGAGCTGTTCATCCGTTTGCGTCAGCGTTATCAGGCCAACGGCGGTGCCTTCGCCGAGCCGATTCTCAAGCTTAGCTGGCCTTACAAGGTGCCCGACGATCCTACGCCGGAAGAGCTCGCCAAGGAATTCAACGGCTACGCCATGGCCGATGTCACCGACGCCACGGGAGCGACGCTCAAGGCCGGACAGCAGTTGTCCGGTTTCGCCCAGCTCAAGGACGACGGCAGCACGGCGTCCGGCTGCTGGATCTTCTGCGGCAGCTGGACCGAGCAGGGCAACCAGATGGCCCGCCGCGACAACAGTGACCCCTTCGGGATGAAGCAGAACCTGGGGTGGGCCTGGGCCTGGCCAATGAACCGACGCATTCTCTACAACCGCGCCTCGGCCGACCTGAAGGGGCAACCCTGGGATCCGAAAAAGCGCCTGGTGTGGTGGAACGGCAAGACCTGGGGCGGCACCGACGTGCCCGACTACAAGGCCGACGTGGCGCCGGAAGCGGGCATGAACCCCTTCATCATGAACCCCGAAGGGGTGGCGCGTTTCTTCGCCCTCGACAAGATGAACGAAGGCCCTTTCCCGGAACATTACGAACCGTTCGAAACGCCTATCGGCATCAACCCGCTGCACCCCACCAACAAGAAGGCGACCAGCAACCCGGCCGGACGCATCTTCGACTCGGTCTGGGAGAGTCTCGGGACGGCGAAGGACTTCCCCTATGCCGCCACCAGCTACCGGTTGACCGAGCACTTCCACTTCTGGACCAAGCATTGCCCGATCAATGCCGTCACCCAGCCCGAGCAGTTCGTCGAGATTGGTGAAGCCCTGGCCAAGGAGAAGGGGATTGCCGCTGGCGACCGGGTGCGGGTCAGCTCCAAGCGCGGGCATATCGAAGCAGTAGCGGTGGTGACCAAGAGGATCCGTCCGCTGCAGGTCAACAACCAGACCGTGCACCAGATTGGCATCCCGTTGCACTGGGGTTTCACTGGGGCAACCCGGCATGGCTACCTGACAAACACCCTGGTGCCGTTTCTCGGTGATGGCAATACACAGACCCCGGAATCCAAGTCGTTCCTGGTCAACGTGGAGAAAATCTGATGGCCAACCAAGACATCATTGCCCGTTCGGCCACCACGACTCTGCCACCCTCGGTACGTCAACAAGAGGAAGTCGCCAAGCTGATCGATACCACCAAGTGCATCGGTTGCAAGGCGTGCCAGGTGGCCTGTTCGGAATGGAATGAATTGCGCGACGAGGTCGGTCACAACCACGGCACCTACGACAACCCTCAGGACCTCAGCGCCCAGACCTGGACCCTGATGCGTTTCACCGAGCACGAAACCGACGCCGGCAACCTGGAATGGCTGATCCGCAAGGATGGTTGCATGCACTGCGCCGAACCTGGCTGCCTTGCTGCGTGCCCGAGCCCCGGGGCAATCATCAAGCACGCCAATGGCATCGTCGACTTCGACCAGGACCATTGCATCGGCTGCGGTTATTGCATCACCGGCTGCCCCTTCAACATTCCGCGCATTTCGCAAAAAGACCACAAGGCCTACAAGTGCACGCTGTGCTCGGACCGGGTGGCGGTCGGGCTGGAGCCGGCCTGCGTCAAGACCTGTCCGACCGGCGCCATTGTGTTCGGCAGCAAGGAAGACATGAAAGAGCATGCGGCCGAACGCATCGTTGACCTCAAGTCGCGGGGCTTCGACAACGCGGGCCTCTACGATCCCGCCGGTGTCGGGGGCACCCACGTGATGTACGTCCTGCACCACGCCGACCAGCCATCGTTGTACGCCGGCTTGCCGAATCAGCCGGTCATCAGCCCGCTGGTAGGGCTGTGGAAAGGCGTAAGCAAACCACTGGCGTTGTTGGCAATGGGGGCTGCGGTGCTGGCGGGATTCTTCCATTACGTGCGCATCGGCCCACAGCGCGTTGAGGAAGACGAGCACCCGCCCGGCAAGGACCCCAGCGTGCACGAGGTCGACCCGGCCGTGCATGTCTATGACCCGAACACACCTGGATCGCAGGAGGGGAAACGACCATGAAAGACAAAACGATCCAGCGCTATAACGCCAACGAACGCACCAATCACTGGCTGGTGGCGATTCTGTTCTTTATGGCGGCCCTGTCGGGTCTGGCCCTGTTCCACCCGTCGTTGTTCTGGCTGAGCCAGCTATTCGGCGGCGGGCCCTGGACACGCATTCTGCACCCGTTCATGGGGGTGCTGATGTTCGTGTTTTTCATGGCGCTGGTCATCCGCTTCTGGCGGGCCAATTTTTTTATTGCCAACGACCGCCTGTGGCTCAAACGAATCGACCGGGTGATACGCAACGAGGAGGAGGGCGTGCCGCCGATCGGCAAATACAACCCCGGGCAGAAGCTGCTGTTCTGGACCCTGCTGGTCTGCATGCTGGTGCTGCTGTTTAGCGGGGTGGTGATCTGGCGGGTTTATTTCAGTCAATACTTCGGTATCACTTCGATTCGCCTGGCGATGCTGTTGCATGCTCTGGCGGCGTTCGTTCTGGTGCTGAGCATCATCGTGCACATCTACGCCGGCATCTGGATCAAGGGCTCGGTCAGCGCGATGTTGCATGGCTGGGTCAGTCGCGCCTGGGCGAAGAAACACCATGAGCTCTGGTACCGCGAGGTGACGCGCGACGAGAAGCCCGACAGCCAGGTAACCAAAAAAGGATGATGCCTTGAGCACGATACTCGAGCCCGGACAAATAGAGGCATCGGCGAGCACGCCACCGTTCCTGCGGTTGCCGCCGCACAACCTGTTCACCTTGCGTGCTGTGCGCCTGGAGCGATTGGCCAGCGGGCATCCACTGGCCGACTACCTGCATCTGGTCGCCGGTCTGTGCCACCTCCAGCAGAGCCTGTTGGACGAGCCGCCGCTGGCGCAGGCACCCGCCCCCGAACGCCTGTTGCTGTGTCAGGAGCATGGCTTGCCACCGTTGGCCGCCGACAGTCTGGTGCGCGAGGACGGCTGGCTACCGTACCTGGACGTCTTGCTGCGGCGTTACCAGGCACCGCCGCGATCTGCCGTGAAAAGTGCCGTGGCAACCTTGCACAACGCCAGCGTCGGGCAACGCAAAGTCTGGGCGATTGCCTTGCTCAGTGGCCAGTATGCGGGGCTGCCGGCGGCGCTGGTGCCGTTTCTGGGCGCGGCCTTGCAGGCGGCCTGGAGCCACTGGTTGCTCAGCCTGCCGGCGTGCGAACTGAAGCCTTGCGCCAGCCTTGCCCAATGCCCGGCTTGTGGTTCGCCGGCCATGGCCGGAGTGATTCACCAGCGGGGCAAATACAATGGGCTGCGTTACCTGGTGTGTTCGCTGTGTGCCTGCGAATGGCATGTGGTGCGGGTCAAATGCGTCTACTGCGAGCAAAGCAAGGGGCTCAATTACGTCAGTTTCGAGGATGACCGCCATACGGCCAACCAGGCGCCACTGCGGGCTGAAATCTGCCCCGGCTGCAACAGCTACCTGAAACTGCTCTACCTGGAAAATGACGCTGACGCCGAAGCTCTCTCGGCGGACCTGGCGAGCTTGACGCTGGACATGCGCCTGGACCTGGAAGGCTACCAGCGCCTGGCGCCGAACCTGATGCTGGTGCCTGGGGGAGATTGATCACAGCGGCTACACTCAGGTTTCCGGGACCGGCGCCTGTTCAATTGCGCTACCGCGACGGTCAACCGTTTCAGGGAGCCTGCTTGATGCCCGCAAGACTCGCCACCGTCCCCCCGCACTTGCCCTCCATCGACAGTCTGCTGCGCAGCCCCGCGTGCCAACCTCTGGCCGAACGCTATGGCCGCGACGCCTTGCTTGCCACCCTGCGACAGTTGCTCGATGACCTGCGCGAACCGGTTCAACGGGGCCAGCTTGACGCCATTGAGCTCACGGCTCAGGTATTGGCGGGGAGGGCCGGCGAGCGTCTGGCAACCCAACACCGCAGTCGGGTGCGACGGGTGTTCAACCTCACCGGCACGGTGCTGCATACCAATCTTGGTCGGGCGCTGTTGCCTGAGGACGCGATCGAAGCAGTGCAACAGGCTGCCCGCTATCCGCTCAATCTTGAATTCGACCTGGAAAGTGGCAAGCGCGGTGACCGCGACGACCTGATCGAAGACCTGATACGCGAGCTGACCGGTGCTGAAGCGGTGACGGTGGTCAACAACAATGCTGCCGCCGTGTTGCTCGCGCTCAACAGTCTGGGGGCGCGCAAAGAGGGCATCATTTCCCGTGGCGAACTGATCGAAATCGGCGGTGCGTTTCGCATCCCCGACATCATGGCTCGGGCCGGGGTCAAACTGCATGAAGTCGGCACCACCAACCGCACCCATGCCCGCGACTATGAATCCGCCATCGGCCCACGCAGTGGTTTGTTGATGCGCGTACACACCAGCAATTACAGCATTCAGGGCTTTACGGCCCAGGTACCGACCGCCGAACTGGCGCAACTGGCCCACCGGCACGGACTGCCATTGCTTGAAGACTTGGGCAGCGGCAGTTTGTTGGACCTGACCCGTTGGGGCCTGCCGGCCGAACCTACGGTGCGCCAGGCCCTGACCGACGGGGCCGATATCGTCACCTTCAGCGGTGACAAGTTGCTGGGTGGTCCCCAGGCGGGATTGATTGTCGGTCGCAAGGACCTGATTGCCCGGATCAAGAAGAACCCGCTCAAACGGGCCTTGCGGGTGGACAAGCTGACCCTGGCCGCCCTCGAAGCCGTGCTGGGGCTGTACCGTGACCCGGATCGGTTGGCCGAACGCTTGCCCAGCCTGCGCCTGCTCACTCGGCCGCAAGCCGATATCCTTGCTCAAGTCGAACGCTTGCGTCCGCTGCTGGCGCACGTGTTGGGCGACGGTTGGAGGGTGGCCGCGTTGCCGGCACTGGGCATGATCGGCAGCGGCAGCCAACCGGTGGCCCGGTTGCCAAGTGCCGCCCTGTGCCTGCGCCCGCAGGTGCCGAAGCGGTTGCGGGGACGGCAACTGCATGGCCTGGAAGCAGCCTTGCGGGCCTTGCCCATCCCCGTGATCGGTCGTATCGACGACGATGCCCTGTGGCTGGACCTGCGGCAACTGGACGACGAGGCGGCCTGGCTCGCTCAACTGGACCTGATGCAAGGGGCGGGGGAGGCAAGGTGATCGTCGGCACCGCCGGACACATCGACCATGGCAAAACAGCGTTGCTCAAGGCCCTGACGGGGCAGGCCGGTGACCGTCGCCGGGAAGAACGCGAACGCGGCATCACTATCGACCTGGGTTTCCTTTACGCGCCGCTGGAACCCGGGGCGGCCCTGACCGGCTTTATCGACGTACCGGGTCACGAGCGCTTCATCCACAACATGCTCGCTGGCGCCCAGGGCATTGACCTGGTGTTGCTGGTGGTGGCTGCCGATGACGGGGTCATGCCCCAGACCTGCGAGCATTTGGCGATCGTCGAGCTACTGGGTATCCCCCAGGCACTGGTAGCGATCAGCAAATGCGACCGGGTCGAACCGGCACGGGTGCAATCGGTAAAAAGCCAGGTCGCGGCATTACTACAACCTGGGCCCTATTGCGGCGCGGCTCAGTTCGCCGTGTCGAGCCTGACCGGGGAGGGCATCGAGGCTCTGCGCCAAGCATTGTTGGCCGCTCAGCGTGAGGTCCGGCAGCGCAGCGCCTGCGGCGGATTCCGTCTGGCAATCGACCGCGCCTTCAGCGTAGCCGGAGCGGGTATTGTGGTCACCGGCACGGCCCTGGCCGGGCAGGTGAAGGTGGGCGACACCCTCCTGTTGGGCCAGGCTGGCAAGCCTGTGCGGGTGCGTGGTTTGCATGCGCAGAACCACGTCGCCGTCGAGGCTTGGGGCGGTCAGCGAGTGGCGTTGAACCTGAGTGCCGAGCGACTGGCCCTGGAACAGATCCATCGTGGCGACTGGTTGCTGGCCGAGTGGCTGTTCGCGCCTACGCAGCGCCTGGACATCGAGATGCAGTTGCTGGCCAGCGAACCATGCGCCTTCGAGCATTTCACCCCCGTCCATGTGCATCTGGGGACTCAGAATGTCACTGCACGGATCGCACTGCTGCAAGGCACACGCCTGGTGCCGGGTGAGCGGATGTTCGCGCAACTGTTGCTGAACACGCCGTTGCAGGCGGTGCATGGCGACCGCCTGGTTCTGCGTGACCAGAGCGCCCGGCGCACCCTCGGCGGCGGCCGGGTGCTTGACCCGTTTGCACCGGCCCGCCAGCGTCGCAGTCCGAGCAGGCTGGCGCAGTTGCAGACCCTGGCCGCAAGCGAAAGTCTGGAGCAGATACTGCCGGTGCTGCTTGCCAACAGTGACACCGGGCTCGACCCGCTGCGCCTGGAGCGCCAGTTCAATCGCCTGCGCAGCACCTGGCAATTGCCGGCAGATGTTCGTGTCATTGCTACGCGCCAAGGTCCGTTATTGTTCAACACCGTACGGTGGGAGGCGCTGAAAGCTGCGTTGCTGGAGCACCTGGCGCGCTTTCATCAAGGTGAACCGGACGAACTGGGACCCGACCGGGATCGCTTGCGCCGGTTCGCGGCCACGTCGCTGGAGCGACCGACATTCATCAGCCTGCTCGACGAACTGCTGTCCAGCGGCGCCATTGCAGCCAGTGGACCGTGGCTGCACTTACCCGAACACCGGGTGCGACTGAGTGAGGAGGACGAGGCCCTGTGGCAACGGTTGCAGCCATTGTTCGAACAGACTGGCTTCGACCCACCCTGGGTCCGCAACCTGGCCAGCACTTTGGGTTGTGACGAAGCGGCTGTGCGCTTGCTGCTGCGCAAGATGGCCAGATTAGGGCGCGTTCACCAAGTCGTTCGTGACCTGTTTTACCCTGACACTACGGTGCGCGAATTGGTGGCTATGCTGTTGCAACTGGTCGCCGACAACCCGGTGATTCAGGCGGCGGCGTTTCGCGACAAAGTAGGCATCGGCCGCAAACGCAGCATCCAGATACTCGAGTTCTTCGACCGGATCGGCTTGACCCGGCGGTTTGGCGACCAGCGTCGTATTCGTGCAGACAATGCTCTGGCACAGCGACCCGAGGACTGACTTCAAGGAAGGCAATCGCGTCCGGTGGCGCGGCCGGGCTTCAAACCCGGTTGGGGGCGGCAACCGCTCCCGGGCGGGTTCGACTCCCGCTGCCTTCCGCCATTTCCTGTAGCAATCAACTCATCTCTCGACACAACGTTAAGTTTTTTCTTCGGCCTGTGCTGAGGGGGGCAAGTGACTGCCGTTCCTACCGCACCCGTCCAGAGTCTGGATAAATCACGCTCATCGGGGACGGAAAAATCACTCGCAGAAACAATTTGTATTAAAAAAATCCAGGCGCTAAGATGCGCCCGAATTCGCTAGTCGTTCTCATTACCATTCTCATGCGATACCTATTCGTAGCTGCGATCGAGCGAGCTGCGGGGTAGGGAAGGCCAAAGGATACGGAGTTATAGATGCGGGCAATGTCGTACCATCGATCAAAACCGAGCCGAGCTCTTGCCACAGCCATTACCTGCTCGTTGGCTTGGCTATGGGTCAGCCCTGCTTTTGCAGCGCAAGCAGAATCTGCCGGCACTCCGTCAGTGGTGGCCGACGATATCAACCCCGTTGACCTGCCCGAAGCTGATCTGGCCATCAAGGCCGCGCCAGCCGACCAGTGGACCGGTTTCTGGACTCGCCAAAATATGCTCGGCGATATCGGCGGGTTGCGCTCGGCCCTCGCGGGTTATGGCGTGACCCTGGCGCTGACGGAAACCAGCGAATACCTGAACAATGCCAAGGGCGGCTTGAAGCGCGGTGGGGACTACGACGGTCTCACGACCATGACGCTGAAGCTCGACACCCTCAAGCTCTTCGGCCTGGCAGGCGGCACCCTCAACATCAGTGCAGTGAACATTCACGGGCGTAACCTGAGCGCGGACAAGCTGGGCACCCTGCAAACCGCCAGCGGCATCGAGGCGGACACCGGTACCCGTCTGTGGGAAGCCTGGTATCAGCAGAAATTCCTCGATGAGACCCTGGACGTCCGGGCCGGGCAGCAGAGCATCGACCAGGAGTTCATGGTCAGCCAGTACGCCAGTACCTTCGTCAACACCATGTTCGGCTGGCCGGCGGTGCCGTCCTACGACATGCCGGCCGGTGGCCCCGCCTACCCGTTGTCCGCATTGGGGATACGCCTGCGTGCTCATCCGACCGATGCGATCACCGTACTCGCGGGCGTCTACGACGGTAACCCGGCCGGCACCAACGACGGTGATCCACAACGGCAAAACGCCCACGGCACCAACTTCGATCTGCATACCGGCGCGCTGTACATTGCCGAGTTGCAGTACGGCGTCAACCAAGCCTCGCTGGGTCAAACGGAGACGGCCAACGCCGGCCTGCCGGGCACCTACAAACTGGGCGCCTGGTACAACACGCAGAACTTCGCCGACCAGCGCTACGGCACCGACGGGCTGTCGCTCGCCGATCCGGCCAGCAATGGTGATCCGACCCAGCATTCGGGTAACTACAGCGTCTATGCCGTGGCCGACCAGATGGTCTGGCGCCAGGCCGCAGACAGCGCGCGTTCGGTGGGCGTGTTTGCCCGGGTCATGGAGGCGCCGGGCGATCGCAACCTGATCGGTTTCAGTGCCAATGCCGGGGTAACCCTTACCGCCCCATTCGCAGGGCGCGACACCGATACGGTCAGCCTGGGCATGGGTTATTCCAAGGTCGGGAGCCATGTTCGTGGGCTGGATATCGATGCCGATAACCGGGTGCGTAACGGCGAAACCTATGTGGAAGCGACCTATCAGTATCAGTTGACACCCTGGTGGCAACTGCAACCGGACGTTCAGTACACGATCAACCCTGGCGCAGGCCAGAGCCCGAACGATTCGACACAACGACTCGGCAACACCCTGGTATGGGGTTTACGCACCAACATCACGCTCTAAGCCGAGCAGGGTGGAGCGCTTGTTTTATTTTGCCCTGTCAAACAGGGCCTGATGAGTTCGAGATATTAGGAGTATTGCATGACGCATTTGAGCTTGCCGCGCCTGGGCAAAGGCATGGTGGCGTTAGCCACGCTGTTTGCCGTTAACGCCAGCATGGTGGTGCACGCAGATGAGCCGCAGGGCTTTTTGCAGAACATCCATAAGCACATCACCCTGACTTCCACGGTCCCGGATAATGGCGATCAGAACCCGTACGCCATTGCAGTGGCGCCGGTTTCCGCAGGGAAAATCCAGAAGGGTGATGTGCTGGTTGATAACTTCAACAACGCCGCCAACCTGCAGGGTGTCGGCACGACCATTGTCGATTACAACCCGACCACCAGGCAGATGTCGTTGTTTGCCCAATTGCCCCATGACTTGCCTCAGTGCCCGGGGGGCGTAGGCCTCAGTACAGCGATGACCATGCTCAAGAGTGGTTGGGTGATCGTCGGCAGTACACCAAGCAATGACGGGACCACCGACACCAAGGGCGCGGGGTGCCTGGTGGTGCTCGACCCGAACGGCAAGGTCGTCGATGTCTGGTCCGGCCCGAACATCAACGATCCCTGGGGCAACATGGCGGTGATCGACAACGGCTCTACCGCGACGTTGTTTGTCAGCAATGCGGGCTTTGGTCTCGGCAGCGCCAAAGGGACTCCACCGGTGGTGATGCAGTCCACGGTATTGCGCCTGGACCTGTCGATCCCGGAGGGCAAACCACCGGTGATCAACAGCCAGACCGTCGTCGGCAGCGGTTTCAGCGCACAGGCTGACAAAGGCGTGTTTCTTGTCGGACCTACAGGCCTGGCGATGGGCAAGGACGACAAATTGTACGTCTCTGATACGCTCGCCAACCGCATCAGCGAAATCTGGGATGCCACGACCCGTACCACCAGCGCGGGTGTCGGCCGCACGCTGACCAAGGATGGGATGTTACTGCGTCCGCTGGCGATGGCCACCGCACCTAATGGCCATCTGTTGGTGACCAACGGCCTGAACGGCAAGGTGGTGGAGATCGACCCGCAAAGCGGTAAGCAACTCTATGCCCAGTGGATCGACGCCAACAAAGCACAAACACCGCCAGGCAATGGCGACTTGTTCGGCATTGCCATGACGCCCGCTGGTGACGGTTTCTACTACGTGGAAGACGACGTGAACATGCTGGTCCTGGCCAAATGAGCCAGTACGACTCCAGCACGCCCGGTCTGTCTCGGCGCGGCTTCTTGAGCGCTGCCGGCAGTCTGGCCGTTGCCGCGGGTGCGATCGGGACCAGCGGTGTGGCCGCTGCAGAAAGCCTGGCCAAGAGTCACCGTCCCGCCAGCGCAAAGCCCATGGTTGAACCCTTCTTTGGCGTGCATCAGGGCGGAATCTTGACGCCGCAGCAAACGCACTCCATTTTTGCCGCGTTCGATCTTGAAACCAGCGCACGGGCGGATGTTATCGCGCTGTTGAAGCGCTGGACCGACGCGGCCAACCGTATGAGCCGTGGTGAATCCGCGCAGCCGCTGAACAAACCCAAGGATGCTGCACCTCTTGATGGTGGCTCGGCGGCGGGGCTTACACCTGCTCGCTTGACCCTTACTTTTGGCTTTGGGCCGGGGCTGTTCATCCGCGACGGCGCGGACCGCTACGGTCTGGCGGCGCGCCGCCCGGAAGCGCTGGTCGACTTGCCGAAATTCAATGGCGACCAGCTGATTGCGGAAAAATCGGGTGGAGACCTGAGCATTCAGGCCTGTGCCGATGATCCGCAAGTGGCATTCCATGCGCTGCGCGAGTTGGTCAGCCTGGCAAGTGGCGTCGCCTCGATCAAGTGGATGCAGTCCGGCTTCGCCAGTCCACCGGCGGCAGGCGGCACCGGTCGCAATTTGATGGGATTCAAAGACGGCACCAACAATCCTTCCACTCAGAGCAGTGATGCGATGAACAAGGTGGTTTGGGCTGGCGATGAAGGCGGCTGGATGAAGGAGGGCTCCTATGTTGTGGTGCGCCGCATTCGCATCGCACTTGAGCACTGGGACAAGACAGAGCTTGGTTTTCAGGAGGAAGTCGTCGGCCGCTACAAGGCCAATGGCGCACCGCTGGGCAAGGCCCACGAGTTCGACCCTTTAGACTTGAACGCTGAAGACAAGGACGGCAACCCGGTGATCCCGGCCAACGCGCATGCGCGTTTGTCATCCGCCGCGCAAAACGACGGTGCGCAAATCCTGCGTCGTGCCTACTCCTATAACGACGGTGTCGGTTTTTATGCCGAGCGTTGGCCGCCATGGCGCCAGGGCATCATGCTGGACGCCGGGTTGTTCTTCATCGCCTATCAACGCGACCCGCGCACCGGCTTTATCAAGCTCAACAAGAAACTGGCCACCGAAGACATCATGAATCAGTTCACCACCCATGTGGGAAGCGCGATTTTCGCCTGTCCACCCGGGGTCACAGAGGGTTCGTTCATCGGCGCCAAGTTGTTCGAAGGGCTGGAAGGGTAAGGGCTGTTGAGCAGGAGCGCATCGTCTATAGAGGATGTGCTCCATAGGCTGTAACCATCGTTGTATTTGGAGCATTGCGAATGTCTTTCAAGGTTTTCAACGGCAAGTTGCCGCGTACTTTCCAACTCGCTTTCGTGGCTGCTGCGGTACTGGCCTCGGGCATCTCTCAGGCGGCCTCATTGACGCTGTACAGCGCGCAGCATGAGCAGACCGTCAATCTGCTGGTCAAGGATTTCGAAAAACAGAGCGGTATTTCGGTGAAAGTGCGTACCGGTGAGGGGCCGGAACTGGCGGCGCAACTGCTGGCCGAAGGCAGCGCCTCACCAGCCGATGTGTATTTCACCTCGAACTCTCCCGAACTGATGCTGCTGGAAGAAAAGGGCCTGCTGGCGAAAGTGGAGCCAGCCACCTTGTCCACTATCCCGGCCCGCTACAATTCGCCGAGCGGCGAGTGGGTAGGGGTGGTGGCGCGTGAGAACGTGCTGATCTACAACACCAAGCTGATCAAACCTGCTGAGTTGCCAACCTCTCTGCTCGACTTGGCCGAGCCAGCCTGGAAAGGCAAGCTGGCCATTGCTCCGTCCGATGGCGATTTTCTGCCACTGGTCAGCGCAGTGCTGGCGATGAAGGGTGAAGCCGCCACCTTGCAGTGGCTGAAAGGCCTGCGCACCAACGCTCAGATTTTCAACGACAACGAAGGCGTGACCGCTGCCGTCAACCGTGGCGGGGTCGCTACCGGCATCATCAATAACTACTATTGGGCTCGCCTGCATACCGAACTGGGTGACAAGGGTACGCACAGTGCGCTTTATCACTTTGGTAACGCTGATGTCGGCGCGCTGATCAACGTGTCGGGCGTCGCAGTCCTGAAGACCGCACACAACCAGGACGCTTCGCATAAGTTCCTCGCGTACCTGACCAGCGAGAGCGCTCAACAACTGATGGCGCAAAGCAAGGTGACCTACGAATACCCGCTACGCGCAGGTGTGGCTCCCGACCCTCTGCTCACGCCGTTCAGCCAGCTTTCACCGCCAGCGCTGGATATGAAAGCGCTGGGTGACGATAGCCACGCTGCCAAGTTGCTGCGTCAGGCCGGCTTGCTGTAAATGGAAAACCTGGCTGTTGCAGCCAAGTCCGAACGGCGTACGCCGTTCGGGCTTTTTGTCGTTTGTTTCGGTGTGGCGCTGCTGGTGCTGTTGCCGCTTGTCTTCACGCTGAAGCAGGCGGCAGGCTTCGGATACGATGACGCGATCGAGCTATTGTTTCGCCCTCTCGTCGGGGAGCTGGCCTTCAATACCTTACTCATTGTAGGTACGGCCACTTTCGCTTCTGCGGTGATCGGTACTGGCGTGGCATGGTTCGTAGAGCGTACACATCTGCCCGGCCGACGTATCTGGGCGGTGCTCGCGGCCGTGCCGCTTGCCGTTCCGCCCTTCATCACCAGCTACGCGTGGTTATCCTTCAGCCTGTCGTTGCAGGACTTCGCCGGCGCCTTGCTGGTCGTCACCACCGCCTACTTTCCACTGGTTTATCTCCCCGTATCCGCTGCGCTCAGGGGCATGGATCCGGCGTTGGAGGAAACCGCCCGCTCACTCGGGCTCGGGCCGTGGAGGTGCTTCTTTCGCGTGGTGTTGCCGCAGCTCAAACCCGCATTGCTGGGGGGAGTGCTACTGGTTGCCCTCAGCGTATTGTCTGAGTTTGGCGCGTTCGTGCTATTGCGTTTCCGCACCTTTACCACCGAAATTTACGCCGAGTATCGCGCCAGCTTCGATGGATCCGGTGCGGCCTTGCTTGCTTGCATCCTGATGCTGTTGTGCCTGATTTGCCTGGTGGCGGAATTCAAGGTACGCGGACTCACGCGCTACGATCGGCTCGACCGCGGCACGCGCCGATCAGCCATTCGCTACGAACTGGGCTGGGGGAAATGGCTGGTTTGGACCGGGTTTGCCGGCTTGACGACTGCAACGCTGGGGTTACCGCTAGGTATGATCGGTTACTGGCTGCTGCAACACAGCGAGGCTGCTGTGACTCCGGTCGAGGTGTCGGTAGAGCAACTGATCAACGCCACCTGTGCTTCTCTCGGGTTTGGCTTGGCCGGGGCGGCACTCACTACTTTGCTGGCGCTGCCGTTGGGCTTTTTACTGGTGCGCTATCCAGGCCGAATTGCCACTGTGCTCGAACGTATTGCTTATCTGGGACAAGGCGTTCCGGGGATTGTGATCGCCTTGGCGGTGATTTCGATCTCGATCCATATCATTCAGCCGCTTTACCAGAGTGCTGCGTTGTTGGTGCTCACGTATTCGATCCTGTTCTTACCGTTGGCACTGGTTGGTGTGCACGCTGCGCTGGTCCAGATCGAACCCCGCCTTGAGGATACGGCCCGCTCGTTGGGCTTAAGCGGGTGGCAAACGGCATGGCGTGTGATTTTGCCGCTGGCCGGGCCAGGCATCGGTGCTGCTGCGTCGATGGTATTCATCACCATCGTCACAGAGCTGACCGCCACATTATTGCTATCGCCCATTGGCACGCGGACCCTCGCCACTCAGGTTTGGGTCGATACCTCTGCGTTGGCTTTTGCCGCAGCAGCGCCGTATGCAGCCATGCTGGTCGGTATTTCGCTCTTTTCCACCTGGCTGCTGATGTCGCTGTTCGGCAAATCGGCAGTACTGGGTAGTATCCAACCATAGGCATCGATCATGGCTGACCTACACATTCATGGCCTTAGCAAAAAGTTCGGCAACACCCCGGTGTTGCGTGGCGTCGATTTATCGGTGTCCTCCGGCAGCCTGGTCGCCATTCTCGGCCCGTCCGGCAGCGGCAAGACCACCCTGTTGCGTTTGTTGTGTGGCTTCGAGCGCGGTGATGCGGGGACAATTCAGATCAATGGCCAGAGGGTAACCGGCCCCAACGTATTTGTTCCGTCCGAGAAGCGCAACATTGGCTATGTGCCACAGGAAGGCGCGCTATTTCCGCACCTGTCGGTCGCCGACAACATCGTATTTGGCCTGCCACGCCAACTGCGCAAGGCGCGGTACCGGGTGGACGAGTTATTGGAACTGGTCGGGTTGCCCACCAGCTTTGCCAGTCGATCACCGCATGCACTGTCAGGCGGGCAGCAGCAGCGGGTTGCGCTGGCGCGTGCACTCGCGCCCGCACCTGCCTTGGTACTGCTTGATGAGCCGTTTTCCTCGCTGGATGCCGCTTTGCGGGTGGAAACCCGGCAGGCAGTGGCGCAGGCCCTGTCTGCTGCGGGTGCCACCGCTTTGCTGGTCACTCATGATCAGTCCGAGGCGTTGTCGATGGGTAGCCGGGTGGCAGTGCTATGGAATGGCCAACTGGTACAAGTGGCGAGCCCCGAGCAGTTGTACCGTATGCCGGTGAGCCCTGAGCTCGCCCGCTTCGTTGGCGATGCCGTGCTGTTGCCTGGGGTAGCCGATAGCACACATGTGATCTGTGCCTTGGGACAGTTGCGACTGATGGCCGGGATGCCCGAGGGAGCGGTACAGGTGTTGCTGCGACCAGAACAGATAAGGCTTGTACCCTTTCATGACGACGCAGGTATCGGTGCTGCCAAGGCCAGGGGGCGGGTATTGAAGGTGGATTATTACGGCCACGATGCTTGCGTACACCTGAGTCTCTGCGGTGATGCTGCCTCATCTACAGTGCTGACTGCACGTTTACCAGGCCATCTATGCCCGCGGCCAGGTGATGAAGTGACCATCCTCGTTGAGGGGGAGGTGTTGGTATATCGCATGACGGACCCGACAGCCGATCCCACGACTGCGGCACACTGACGCGCCAGGTATCGATCACTGCACGCCAGCCGGAGTTTGTGTCCGCTGCTTCGATTGAAAATGGATCGTCGGTGTCATCTTGGCGTCATCGAACCAATGGCAAGATCCTCGCAAACCGTCTTGAGCGCTCTGCAGAGCTCCGTCTGCTGGCTGATGAATTTGCAAGGAATAACCGTATGAAAGGAGACGCCTCCCTGTTTGCGGCCATTGACCTGGGTTCCAATGCGTTTCGCATGATGATTGGCCAATCAGTCAAACGGAACCAGCAGATCGTTATCCAAGAAGTGAAAACCCTGCGAGAGCCGGTCCGTCTGGCAGAGGGATTCCGGGGTGGGGCGCTGGACGAGTTGGCGCTGGATCGGGGATGGCAAGCGCTTGCGCGATTTGGCAAAAAGTTACGCGGCTTTGAGGCGGGTCGTGTGCGTGCGGTGGCGACCAGTGCCGTGCGCGAAGCCGATAATGCTCAACTTTTTCTGTCCAGCGCGGAGCGGCACCTGGGTTTTCGGATTGATGTCATCTCTGGGCATGAAGAGGCCCAACTGGTGTACGCCGGTGTTGCCCACACGATACCTGGTACAGCGAGTAAGCGACTGGTAGTGGACATTGGCGGTGGCTCTACTGAATTGATTCTGGGGCAGGGTGTTCACCCCCTGTTGACCGAAAGTATTGCCATCGGCAGCGGTACCTTTGGTGCACGTTACTTTCCGGGCGGTGGTATTACAGCTCAGGCGCTGCTCGAGGCTGAGCGTGTGGCCACTCTACAGTTTGAAAAAGTGGCGCGTCGTTATCGCGCACTGGGTTGGCAGCAGACTATCGGCTCGTCAGGTACCGCACGGGTGCTGGCCAAAGTGCTCAAGGCCAACGGATTGAACGACTATGGCCAAAGCGGCATCACCTACGGCGGTCTGTTGCGCTTGTCGTTACGCCTGCTGGAAGTGGGGCATGTGAAACAACTCAAATTAGCGGGCTTACCCACCCATCGCCTGAGCATCTTGCCCGGCGGCCTGGTGGTCATGCTGGCGGCGTTCAAGGTGTTTGGCATCTTGCATATGACCCCGTCCGAGCCGGGGCTAAGGCTCGGTGTTCTTCATGGTTTGATGTCTAAACACTAATCGCCAACGGCGTAAACAAAGGGCTTCGCCGCAACGGTTGGGGCTATTTCATCAGCAAATTTCTGTAGTCGAGCCCGGTTTGTAGTGAGTCCAGTGGGTGGCAGGCATACATTGGGATGGCCGTTTGCTATACGTGCGGATATGCTGTCCCGACTTCATAGTTGCCAATAAAACCAACCACAGGGACGTTATGAGCCAATCAGAGACGCGCGCAACTGCTCTAGCGCTGTATCCCGAGGACTCCCGCGAGGCAGCGGCTCTGCTGAAGCAGGCTGTACCACTGATGGTGCGTCACAACATTCCACCAAATCCCGTGCACTATGCTCTCTGGTACACCTACAGCAAAGGTCAGGAACCGGAGCTCAATCGTCAATTGGAAAGGGTTGTCAAAGATTTCGACTGTTTCCCTCCCGAATCCGCTTCGAAGCTGTTTCGCGACTACATCATTCGCGACGAATTGGAGGATGCCCGCGCCGGGCAGCAACAAGCGATCAATCTGGTTGATGACATGGCACGTGATCTCTCACGTAGTGTGAATGGCAGTGTCAGTTTTCAGGCCAGTCTTGGGCACTGCCTGGAAATGCTTGCAGAACCGGCCGACCAGATGTTACCGCTTATACTCAGCGAGCTGCAACAGAGCACCCAGGTCATGCAGGATCAGCAAGCGCTTTTTCTTTCTCAGCTGCACTCTGCACAAAACGAGATTAAAAGTCTGAGGAACAAGCTCGAGCGAGCCCAACTGGCCGCGACGCTGGATGGTCTGACTAAGGTACTGAACCGAGCCACCTTCACTCGCTTGCTGGAGCGTGCGCTGTGCAACGCTCCTGATGGAGTGGCGTTGGTCATGCTGGATATCGACCATTTCAAACAATTCAATGATCAGTATGGTCATCCGTTGGGCGATCGCGTACTTGAGCATGTTGGTCAAGTGTTACGCAATTCACTTCCAGCGCAAGCCTTGGCTGCACGCTATGGTGGCGAAGAGTTTTGCGTGATCCTGCAGAACTGCCCCGATACCACTATCGCCCATACCTTCGCTGAACAGCTGCGTCTGAAAATTCAGTCGTTGCGGATCAAGGCACGGGGCACTGACGAGGTGCTCGACACAGTCACTGCGTCATTTGGCGTCGCTCTTGCCAAAACGGGTGACACTGTGGAAAGCCTCCTGATCCGTGCCGATGACGCGCTTTACCGAGCCAAGCGCAACGGGCGCAATCGAGTGAACTGAAATAGCCTACCGAGACTACCTGACTGAATTGATTGAGTGCCTTGGTTGGCCTTAGGGGTGAGTCCATAAGCGTGGTTTGTGGAAGGCCTTGGAAATCAACACGTGAACTGGGCAACATTCCAAATAACTGAGGCCAGCTTATCCCCATGAAAATATTGATATTTGGTGCGTCTGGTATGGTCGGTAGCGGCGTCCTGCGCGAATGTCTGGGCGCGCAGGATGTTGAGTCTGTTCGTTCGATCAGTCGAACACCTCTGGATATTCAGCACGCCAAGCTTGAGCAAGTAATAAGACCAGACTTCGCAGCAGAGCCGTCCACCTTGGGCGACGATGACTTGCGCGATGTTGATGCATGCTTTTTTTGCCTTGGCGTCACGGCTGCTGGTTTGACGGAGGAGCAGTACACGAAGATGACTTACCGTTTGACGCTGGCCGTTGCGCAGCGTCTTTGCACGCTCAATCCCGAAGCGACGTTCCTGTATGTTTCGGGGGCGGGTGCCGACAGCACCGAAAACAGTTCAACGATGTGGGCCCGGGTACGCGGCATGACGGAGAACAGTTTGCTTCGTCTTCCTTTTAAGCGAGTGCACGTACTGCGGCCCGCCGTTATCCAGCCGTTGCACGGCGCTAAGTCAAAGACCAGGTCTTACCGAATTTTTTACGGTCTGACAGGCCCACTCCTCACGTTTGTGCGTTATGTCTTTCCTGAGAAGGTGCTAAGCACAGAGATAATTGGTCAAGCGATGCTATCGATTGCGCGATATGGCACAGCTGAAGCTGTGCTTGAGTCGGCGCAAATTTACCAACTGACACGAGGCGAAAAATCCACCCCTGGGGTTTGACTGTAGCGTATTGAAGGTTGATGAGGACTCCCCAGGATCCTCAGTTCTGCACAGGGGCGTAAGCTCCGCTTAGCGTCGCGCTTCACCAGCCAGCCATCGCCCCCTGTTGAGCGGTTATCAGGTAACTTGAATTAATGTCACTTCCTGGAGCTTTTCGGCGAGAACGTTGGCATGTTTTCGAGGAATTGGCGAAGGAGGGGGCGAATGCGCCATAGCTAATTCCCCAAATGAATCGGCCGTGTCGATGTAGCGCATGGCCGACTTCATGTCTTTCCAGCCGACGTACGTCATCAGCGCCTTTATATCCCAGCCATTAGCGGTAGCCCACGTCGCAAACCCTCGACGCAATGAATGGCTGGTGTACAACTCGCCAGGCACGCCCGCCCGGCTAAAGATCCGGCGCAGTAAGGGGATCAGGCTGTTGGCATTGAAGCCATCCTCCGCCAGGTGTCCCCAACGATCGAGCCTTCTGAAGACTGGGCCCTGCGCAATCCCTGCCACGGTGATCCAATTCACATAGGCCTGAACCGGGCAGAGCTTCTTCAGTGCGGGTGTGCGGAAGGTCGTTCCCAGGTGCTGGCGATCGCCTTTGCTGTGCGGCAGGTAGAAGGTGATGCCCACACCGGTTTGCACCTGGGTGTGCTCCACCTGCAATCGCGATAGTTCATCCCCTCGAAACCCACGCCAAAATCCAATCAGTATCAATGCGATGTCGCGCCGACTGCGCAACATGCCCGTCAGGTTGTGCCGCGTTGCTGCTTGCTCCGCCTCACGCTCCAACCAATGAACGGCTTGTTCCAGGTGCTGCAGGAGCAGGGGAGCGGCTTGCTTCTCCTGAGCCGGATGCAAGGTGCGAATGCCCTTGATCATCTGCCGCACCGCCGGGGTCTTGGTCGGATCGGGAAAGCCCTGGGTGATGTGCCACTGGGCCAGCGCCGCCAGGCGCTGCTTGAGGGTGCTGACCGTGTGCTGGTCGGCGTATTCCGCCAGGTAACGCACGATGCCGTCGCCGGTCGCCGGCAGAAACCCGCCCCAGGTCACTTCGAAATGTTCGACTGCAGCACGGTAGCTACGGCGGGTGTTTTCCCGGGTGCCGGCCTGCAGGTAGCGATCCGCCTTGTTCATCTCGACCCCACCGTAAACGTACCTTTTCCGGCATTGGAAAGTACGATTTTTGCCTATCTGATGCGATAACGCTCAATTATTTTATCAGATGACTGAGGCTTTATAGGTCTTTACTTCGCATAAAAATAGAACGTAAATACATGGTATGTAAAACAGTACGAAATCGTAGGAGCAGAAAATGGCCCGTGGTGGCGTAAACAAGGCAATTGTGCAGAAAGCGCGTGAAGCGCTGCTGGCTCGCGGAGAGAACCCCAGCATTGACGCCGTGCGTATAGAGCTTGGAAATACGGGTTCAAAGACCACTATTCACCGCTATTTGAAGGAGATAGAGGACTTTGATCCGCGCCCACAGGCATCCCGAGAACGGTTGAGCGAAGAGTTAACCGAGCTCGTATCGCGCTTGCTGGAGCGAATGACAGAGGAGGGTAGGGAGGCCATCGCTCACGCTCAGGCGATGTTCGATAAGCAACGATCCGACCTGGAGGAAAAGCTCGGCGCCTCGCACTCGGAACTCGTCTCCTTGCAGCGCCAATTCGATAGCCAACGTGTCGCACTGGAGGCTCAGACAGCCGAGTTGCAGACCAGCCAGACAAGCCTGCAAGCCGAGATCACCCGCAATGCTCGCCTGAGCCAAAACTGCAGTGACCTGGAGCTTCGCGTTCAAGAGAAGGATGAGCAGATCCGATCCCTGGAGGAAAAGCACCTGCACTCACGGGATGCGCTTGAGCATTACCGCAACGCCATCAAGGAACAGCGTGACCAGGAGCAGCGTCGGCACGAAGGACAGTTGCAACAGGTTCAGGTTGAGCTGCGCCAACTCCAGCAGACCCTGATCATCAAGCAGGATGAGCTGACTCGGTTGAATCGGGATAACGAGCGTTTGCTGAGCGAGGCACGACAGCAAGCGAAAGTCATGGCGGCGCAGGAGGGTTCAATGCAGCGCCTCACAGGTGAAATCAATGGAATGAAAACGACCGTTGCCAAGGCGCAAGGGGCGAAGGAAATGCTGCAAGAGCAGCTAGGTCTTTTGCGAGATGAAGCCAAGCAGCTTGACGAGGCTGTAGCGCTGGCCAACGATCAGACAACAGAGGCCAGACGGCTCTTGGCTGAGACATCCGCAGAACTCATGCAGTTGCGCCAGGACACGAATCAACCTGATGCTACGTAATCACCAAGGACTTGCCCATGATAGTTGCCGCGTGGTCCCAGACCTTGGGTTTAACTTTGCTGTTATGCGGCACGCTGGGATTGCTGTTGGCGATGATGGAGAGAACATAGAGTCTGTTGCGTCCGCTTTTCCGCGCCGCAATCTTCACCGTCTTCACCGTCTTCACCGTCTTCACCGTCTTCACCGGTTTCATGGCTTCTGGTCCAGGACTGTCTCGACTCTCCATTGCGCCGCGGCGAGTCTGGAGGTAAAGAAATCGGCCAAGGCGCTTACCTTCGCTGGCCGTGCACGAGCCGTGGGGGTGACGAAATAAAGACCCCCTTCAGGCAAGCGCCAATCGGTCAACAGCGGCTCAAGCTGCTTGTCGCGCAAATACTGTGTCGCGATGAACTCGGGAATCTCGGTGATGGCCTGTCCGGCAAGGACGGTAGGTAACAATACCTCCACGCTCGTTGCCCGCAACCCACCGACGGGCACAACAGTGCATTCCTCAGCGCTCTTTGTGTGCGTAAAGCGCCAGATGTCATGCCTATTTCTGTTGATGTAACTCAGGCACTGGTGAGCACCCAACTCGCTCGGGTGTTGCGGGCGACCGTAGTGGGACAGATAGTCAGGGGACGCCACCAGGAACCGGCGCACCGGTGCAATGAGACGGGCAACGAGTGACGAGTCCTCCATGACCGCGATGCGCAGGGCGGCGTCAAAGCCCTCGCCAATCAAGTCAGCTTGCGCGTCTGCGGAATGAAGATCGATGGAAATGTCTGGATAGGTCCGAAAGAACTCGGGCAGCAACGGGGCGACCCAGCGCGCCCCAAAGGAAAGCGGTACCGCGAGCTTTACGAGACCGCGTGGTCGACTCGATGTCTCACGTGCGAAATCCTCGGCGTCCTCGGCCTCTGCGTAGATCCTTGCCGCTCGATCGGCGAGCGAGCGGCCATAGTCCGTGAGCGCAAGTCGTCGGGAGGTGCGGTTGAACAATCGACCTCCTAACCGCTCTTCGAGGCGGGTAACGGCCCGCGAGACCGTCGCCACCGAGACACCCATGGCTGTCGCCGCCGCCGCAAATGAACCTTCTTCGGCGACCTTCCCGAACATCGCGAGTCCTTCGAAATCTGGCAGCTTCGACATGACATTCCTGCAACGATGGTTTTCATTCATTTCTATTTCGAAAAATAGCGCATGGCCATAGATTTGTCTCACCCAACTTCCTCCGACGCAGGTTGCATCGCGGGTACGGAGCTCTTCGTCGATGGAGGGCAGGCCCAAGTCTGACGACTGGCCTGGGCGGATGGTTCGTCAATTGAATGAAAGAGGATATGACCATGCTTGAAGTGTTTGCCTTTGCCACGCCCAACAGCCTCAAGGTCTCCATCGCGCTGGAAGAGTTGGGGCTGGACTACCGGCTCGTCCCCGTCAATTTGCGTCAGGGGGAACAGAAGAGCGAAGCCTTCAGAGCCTTGAATCCCAACGCCAAAGTGCCCGTGCTTATTGACCGCTCCTCCGAGCCAGGCGTCGACGATGTGGTGCTCGGTGAGTCCGCCGCCATCCTGGTCTACCTCGCAGAGAAAACCGGGCAACTGCTTGCGAATGATGGCATTCATCGTGGCAAGGTATTCGAACAACTCTTCTTCCACGCGTCCGGCCTGAGTCCCGCGTTCCTGCAGGCGTTCCTGGTCAACCTGCAGTCGTCACCGCAAGCTGAAGCCCAAGCACGTGCTTTATCGGAAGTCGATCGAGTTCTGGGGGTGCTCAACCACAATCTTGAGCAGCGTCCTTATGTGGCTGGTGAGACCTACAGCATTGCCGATATCGCACATTTCGGGTGGGTGTGGCGTCACCAGGCAATCGGCGCCTCTCTCGCCCAGTTCCCGTTTGTGACTCGCTGGTACGAAGACGTCTCGGCGCGACCCGCAGTCGTTACGGCCATCAACAAGACTTTGGCGCTGGCTCAATAACGCAACGCCCACTCGCTCAACAGTCAATGACTAAGGAGAAGAATCATGAGTGCTCGCATCAATGAACTGCTGCTTCGCAACCTTCAGGAGGTCTTTGGTGAAGGTGACGCGTCCCGTCGTCGTGAGGCCATCATGGAACTCTACACAGAGGATTGCATGATCTACGTGCCTCCAGGTGTGTTTGTCGGGCACGACGCGCTGGACAAACTTGCCGGAGATCTTCGCGCGATGCACCCGCACTTCGTGTACACCCCGCACAGTAAGCCGCAGGCGCTCCACAATGCCGGTCGCCTGGCTTGGGGCTCTGGTCCGCGCGGTGAGTCACCTGATTACACGGGCTGGGATGTGATCATCGTTCGCGATGGGAAGATAGCGGCGCTCTATGTCTTTCTCGATAGCGATCCCACCTGAAACAACCGAGTGCTCTTGCTTGGCTCCACTGGGACGGCGAGCAAGAGTACTTCCTCCATGAAAGCGGAAAAGGGGGGGCGTTGTCCGCTGCTGGTGCCCTTACCGACCGACTGACCTGCACAGCGTCAGTCGGCCTGCATGCAGGATTTAAACCGTAGCGAACGGGTAGTCGTTGTAGCCGCGGTGATCGCTGGTGTAGAACGTGCTGCGGTCGTAGGCATTGAGCGGCAGGTCGTTCTGCACGCGATGCGGCAGATCAGGGTTGGCGACGAAATCTCGGCCAAAGGCGACCAGGTCGGCGTCTCCGTCTCGGACCGCAGCGGCAGCCGACTCGGCATCAAAGCCACCGGCGGCGATGATCGGGCCGTTGAATATCACTCGCAGATGCTGTGCAGCCACCGGCGCTCCGCCTTCGCGAATATCCACCTCGCCTTTTACGCGGGGCTCGATAATGTGCAGGTAGGCGACGCCCAATGGGTTGAGTTGACCGGCAGCATAACCGAAGGTCGCCATCGGATTGCTGTCCGCCATGCCGCCGAATTCGCCGGCCGGCGACAGGCGCACCCCCACGCGATCAGCACCGAACACCGAGATGGCTGCCTTGGTCACGTCGAGGAGGAAACGGACGCGGTTTTCCACCCGGCCACCGTAGGAGTCGGTACGCAGGTTCGTACCATCCTGGATGAACTGATCAATCAGATAACCGTTCGCACCGTGGATCTCGACGCCGTCGAAGCCGGCAGCTAGCGCGCGCGTGGCGCCCAGGCGACCCCGTTGGAGTTCGTCGGTGCGCGCATTATTCAAGGCGCTGCGAGTGGCGTGCTGGCACCGCTTTCGATGACCATTGCAATAGAGGCACTGCCACCTGCGCGGCGCGCGAAATTTGGTTCGATGTTCACGGCCATTGTGCTCTTGGGCATCGTCAGCGGCCCGGGTATCGGTGGTTGGCTCAGCGAACATTACGAATGGCGCTCGATCTTCTACATCAGCCTTCCGCTATCGGTGTTTATCTTCCTGGTGTTGACGCTTTTGCTTGCCGAGAAAAAGTCCGAGAAAAGTCCGTCTTTTGACTTTTTTGGCGTCGGCACCTTCACGCTAGGCATGATCGGGTTACAAATGTTGCTGGATCGTGGTGAGCGTCTGGACTGGTTTGCTTCGCCCGAGATCTGGCTGGAAGCGGTGGCAGGAGCAGTAGGGCTCTACCTGTTCGTTGTTCATGTACTGACTGCGAAAGTGCATTTTCTCAACAAAAATTTGTTCAAAGACCGCAATTTCGTGCTGTCGACGATCATCTTTTTCGCACTCGGTTTTGTGCTGTTGCCGACGATGGCCCTGACATCCCCGATGTTGGATGAGCTGCTGGGGTTCCCTCCGAACACGACAGGCTACCTGACGATACCGCGAGGTGTAGGGCTTGTAGGTGCATTCATCCTGATGGGCCGCATTCCCGATCGTATCGACCGTCGACCCTTCGTTGCGGCAGGCGTAGCCGTGGTGGTTTATGCCAACTGGCTGATGCTCGGTTACTCGCCTGGGATGGACTGGTCGCCCGTGGCGATTGCCGGTGCAATCCAGGGTGTTGGCCTCGGTGTCTTGATGCCGTCGATCACCAAGGTGGCGTTCAGCACACTCGACCCCAAGTTCCGCCCGGAAGGTACCGGTTTGTTCAATCTGGCACGTGTCTACGGGAGCACGATCGGCGTTGCGGTCGTGCAAACCTTCTTTTTCAACAATACGCAAGCGATGCACCTGGCGCTGGCAAGCAATCTGACGCCCTATCGCGCCGCTGCACATTCGATGATGGCGTCGATGTCCTTGCAGGCACTTGGGGGACTCAACGAAATGATCACCGGCCAGGCGGCTTTTATCGCGATTATCGACCAGTTCAAGATCTTGATGCTGGCAATGGTGGTGGTGAGCCCGCTGGTTATGTTTCTTCGCAAACCCGTTCCGACCAACTAGTTATCGTGGAGTCTGCCAAATGAAATCCCATGCATTCGTCATCAACAGACATCGGCTCCCAACGACAATTGGTGCGGTGTCGGCTCTTATGTTCCTGTCCGCCTGTACCGTCGGCCCTGACTTTCAAACGCCCGCGGCAAGCCTGTCGCAGCACTACGATCAACAGGCCGAGCAGCGTCTTGGCCAGAGTGGCAACAAGCTCGGTGAACAACACATCGACCTGGGCAGGAAGGTCAGCGGTGAATGGTGGTCTGCCTTCCATTCGCAGAAACTCGACAAGGTTGTACGCCGGGCAATTGACGGCAATCTTGAGCTCGTGGCCGCAGACGCAACGATCCGGCAAGCGGCATCCTCTGTCGCCGCGGCGCAGGGCGCACTGTATCCGCAGGTCGACTTTGGCGCTCAGGCTGGCCGTCAACGGGTACACAACGGGCCCGAGCCATCGGTCTCCAACTTCTATTCGATTGGCCCGCGGGTCGGCTTCGACCTTGACGCGTTCGGCGGTAACAAGCGGCAGGTCGAGCAGCAGGAAGCGTTTACGGATCTTCAGAAGCATCGATACGAAGCGGCGTAACTGACCCTGACTGGCGATGTCGCGAGCCAAGCGTTGTTGGTTGCCTCTGCAAACGCACAGATGGAAGCCGTCGAGAAACTGCTCGCCAATGACGTAAAGAATCTCGAGCTCGTGCGCATGGCGCACACCAATGGCACCACCACGCAGATCGACGTTTCGCTGGCCGAGACGCGGCTCGCTCAGGACCGCACGCTGTTGCCGCCCCTCGCTCAGCAGCGTGATTCGGCACGGCACGCTCTATCGATTCTGACGGGAAAAGGCCCAGGGGACTGGATCGCGCCTGACTTCGATCTTGCCGAGTTTGTCTTGCCGTCAAACGTGCCAGTGAGCTTGCCCTCTGAGATGGCCCACGACCGGCCCGATGTACTGCAAGCAGAGGCTGAATTGCAGATGGCCAATGCCGCCGTTGGAGTCGCGACAGCGAACCTCTATCCCCATGTAACGCTGTCCGCGTCTCTAGCACAGGCTGCTTCAGGCAATGGCGGCGCCGCACTCTGGGGCTTCGCTGCGGGCTTGGCGGGTCCGATCTTCGATGGCGGCACGCTCAAGGCTGAACGTCAGGTTGCAGTCGATGGCTACAAGGCGACGCTCGCCGGCTACCAGCAGACCGTCATTAAATCGTTCGGCCAGGTCGCAGACACGCTGCAAGCAATCAACCATGACGCAGAGGAAAACCTGGCGCAGGAAGACGCGTTACGAGCGGCGGAAACTAGTTTTCGGTTGAACCAACAAGCCTATGCGCAAGGCGAAAACAGCATTCTCCAAGTACTGGAGGCGGAACGTGCCTATGAGCAGGCGTTGCTGGGTCGAATCAGAGTGAAGACGGCGCAGTATCTCGACACGGTGCGGCTGTATGTGGCACTCGGCGGTAATTCCGTTGGTGTGTTTGAGCAAAGAGTGGCCAGTCGCGAAGAGCGGAAAACTTCCTTCCACAAAAAACGAACCTGAAAGCCGCGAGCAGGCTACACACAAGTTTAGCCCAATGATCAGGTTGTGTTGCGTATTGCCTGCTCTCGTACAGCCATGTGTAAAAGCATCCCATCAGTTTTCGTTCGTGCAACGTCCTTGAACCTGATAGTCCAGCACATGTTCCCGCGCCTGATGATCCAGGTAATCGAGACGGGCCGGAGTTACGCCGCATTGGTCCGAAATGTCAGTCATGGATATGACTTTCGCAACGTCCAAGTGGAAGAAGAAACCGATCTTGTCGTGGATCACCGCCGAGGTGTCGGTGGTATCGGCGAAGGCTGAACCGGTGGCGAGGAGGGCGGCGAATCCGAGTATGAACAGTTTCATGGCAGTATCTCCCTGTCTAAGGTGGGCTGCCTGTTGTTTGGCAGTGAATTCACAGTAACAAGGCAACTCCAACAGCCGACGAACAGCACAATGACAAAGTTGTAATGCAATCTTGTCCGAGGCTAAGGCTGATGTGCTCCAGCGGCATGTCGCTGAGGTGATCGAGTCTGCTTTGCAGCGCTGGATCAATCAGCACCGGCAGGAGCGAAATGGCGTTACCTCGTCGATCGTCCGCCTGAGCGACGACCGCAAACAACAACGCCAGCAGCAGGATTTTGCATAGATGAATCCCTCATGTGCGGTACATATTGGTCTATTTGAGGAGCAGGGCAGTAGTGGCATCAAAGAGTTATAGTTAGTTGGCAGAACAGACCGCTGGCAGAATTTCAATGCAGTATTAATTAGCTCAACTAAATAGAGATTTAGTTTAGTTATAACTATTAGCCATTATAAAGTAGGGCGGCTGCCGCTAGAGTAGGGCAAAGAATTTTCAGGGATTTCAAGGCATGCTGGACCCTAAAAGAGCACTTAATCGGCGTATGAAGTTACGCCAAGGCGTTCAGATGAAGGATTTAAAATTCTCTCTTTTCCCAAAGGTTATTGAGATCCTTCAAGCCAAATCTGCAACTGTTGCCAACGTGATACTCGGTACAACTCCCAGGATGAAGCTAAGCTGCGCCCGTTATCAGCTGATTAATGCGATCCGGCATGCCTGGCTGATCTGTCATGAAGGTTGTGGCTCTATAAGCTACGGTCGGCAGACCGACAAGCACGGCGACCACAGCGGGCCGCTGCATGACTTCATCGTGTCTCTAACGCAGCTTCTGCAATGTGCACCCAATACTGACTGGCTGCACCGCGAGATTAGGTCGCTCGATCAACAGATGCACCCAGGCATCACGATGCCCTGATTTCACCACGTCACACCGGGAGCGGATCCCGTCACCGTTGACTTGTCGCCAATCCGGCATAGTCAGGGGATGTGAAATGCCTACAAAATCCAGATGGTTCAAAGCCGCAGTATTTGCATTGCAGTTCATCACAATTCCGCTGCGGGTCCATGATGCTGTCATCGTGCATGGTCAGTGTGTTCCTGCAATCACAGCGAGGGATGAACGACGCGCTGAGGGGACTAGCCTGGCTCCAAATCTGACCATCAGAGTCCCCACGTAAGAATACAAAGGTACGCATAATGTATATTATGTTAAACGATGTGCTATGTAAGAAATGTTCATGAGCCTCGCAAGGCACTAACGGGCCATGTACTCCGTGTTCATGGCGAGTCATTTTGTGATTGCTGCCTTGGGTTTCGACGATCTCCCCGCTGTCGGTTTTTATCGCGAATGTTGATGGCATCCTCCAAGCCTCAACAGTTTCCGCACCAAGGGAAAACTTACTGTGCCATGTCGTCTTTCTTCATCGTGTCCTTGCCCATGGAGTCATTGGACATAGTGCCTTTTTTCATCGTGTCCTTCTTCATGGTGTCTTTGGACATAGTGCCTTTTTTCATGGTGTCCTTGCCCATGGAGTCATTGGACATGGTGCCCTTTTTCATTGTGTCTTTCTTCATTGTGTCTTTCGACATGGTGTCATTGCTCATGCTGTCGTTGCTCATGGTATCGGCGGCATACACACTGGCCACGCCCAGTGCCAGGCACATTGAGAGTATGGCAGTCGTTAACTTTTTCATGATGTAACTCCTTGAAGCACAGGTTGCGAATGAACGCAGCGAGGGCTGCGCGGTGACGTTGCTCAGCGCTCTGTCAGCTGCCGCCGAACCAGTTGTAACCCTGGTCTTCCCAGTAGCCGCCACTGTAGGTGTTGCTGACGAATATCGCCTGAATGTGTTTGGGGTTCTTGTAGCCCAGCTTGGTGGGCATACGCAGTTTCATCGGGAAGCCGTACTGACGAGGCAGAACTGCACCGTCATAGGTCAGCGTCAGTAGGGTTTGCGCATGCAGTGCGGTGGCCATGTCGATGCTGGTGTAGTAGTCGTCCGCACATTTGAAGCCGACATATTTCGCGTCCGTGTCGGCACCGACCCGCTTCAGGAAATCGCTGAACCGTACCCCGCCCCACCGACCGATTGCGCTCCAGCCTTCGACGCAGATGTGCCGAGTGATTTGCTCGGTCTGCGTCATGGCTCGCAGTTCTTCGAGCCGCCAACTGCGCTTGTCCGCGACCAGTCCGGTCACTTCCAGTCGATAATCGGCCTCCTCGACAACAGGTACCTCATCAATGTCGTAGAAGGCGTTGAAGGGAAATGGTCGGGTAATCATCGACTCCGGATAGGTCGGTGCCAGTGCGTTGGGGTTGAACAACCAGCCCTGCACCCGATCATTGAACCGGGACATTGAGGACAACGCGGTCTCAACGCTTTCGCTGTCGGTCAGGTTGCAACCGGACAACATGGCCACGCCGCCGAGGGTCAGGCCTCGTAGCAGAAACGACCGGCGTGAGCGGTCTTCTATTTGTATTTGAGGCGCAATGATTTTTCTGGCGTCTGTCAGGATGGACGACTCGTCCAGCCCCGCCCCTTCTTTTCGCTTGTTCATACGCGCTCCTTGCGACCGACGATCATCGCCCACAGCGTTTTAGGAACCAGTGCGACCATCACCAGATGAACCGCGACGAACCCCATCAACAGTGCCATTGCGATGAAGTGCACGTGACGTGCGCCCTCGTAGCCACCCATCAACTCGCGCAGTGTTGCGAACTGAACGGACTTCCAAAGCACCAACCCGGAAACAACCATCATCGCGATGTCGACCATTACGAACAGATAAGCAACCCGTTGCACCTGGTTGTAATAGCTCAAGTCGGCATGCCCCAAGCGTCCTTTCAACGCAGCCCATAGGTCACGCACCACACCTTTGGGTGATACCGGAAAAAAGCGACGGAACAGACGGCCACTGGCAACATTGATGATCAAATAGACGAGGCCGTTGAAAACCAGCAACCACATTGCAGCGAAATGCCACTGCAGTGCCCCGCCCAGCCAACCGCCCAGAGTGATCGATTTTGGAAAGCTAAAGTCGTACAAAGGAGATGCGTTGTAGATTCGCCAACCACTGGTGACCATCACCAGCACGGCCAAAGCATTCAACCAATGAGTCAACCTTAGCCAGCGGGGATGGCTGATCACCGGATGCGGAGAGGTAGCGCTGGTCGATGTAGGCAACGCTGACATGATCGGCTCCAAGCGTTAGGTTTGTTGGGAATTATGTAGGCCTACACATCCCCAAATCCTCACGCAAAGTTAAATTAAACGTGATAACTCCGAAGCCAATTTTAGACGCCCGTATCAGAGGGTGCAGAGGCGTACTCGCCACGCGCATGGGGTTTGTACGCGAAAGTCGGCGAACAGACGGCGATGCTGGATTACTTGGCCAAAGATGACACCTTGACTGGATTGCACAACCGGCGCGGAATGTACGGGGAATTTGAAAGCGCGATTAACAAGGCTCAATGTGAGCGCTCCAAGCCGTGGAGAGCAGGTGCATAACCCTCTCTATTTCGCAAAACAGCCCAGAGAAATAACTATGCAATCCAAGGATCACTGGGAAAACGTCTACACGACCAAAACCGCCGATGAGGTCAGTTGGTTTCAAGAGCATGCCGCACTCTCCCTCAAGTTGATTCGAGAGGCGGGCGTACCGCTTACGGCTTCGATCATTGATGTTGGCGGCGGCGCATCAACGCTGGTTGATGATCTCTTGGCTAACGGCTATGAAAACGTCACGGTGCTTGACCTTTCCGGGGCAGCGCTTGCCACGGCAAAAACCAGGCTCGGCGTCCAGGCTTCGAGCGTACAGTGGCAAGAAGCCAATATCCTCGAAACCAAGCTTGATTCGAACGCCTACGATGTGTGGCATGACAGAGCCGTATTTCATTTTTTAACCACAGCAGAAGAGCGGCATGCCTATGTCCAGGCGGTGCTTAGGGCGGTTAAACCTGGAGGTCTGGTCATCGTGGCAACCTTTGCGGAGGATGGGCCAAGCAAATGCAGTGGCTTGCCGGTAATGCGTTACGATGCCGATGAGCTTCATGCCGAATTTGGTGAGCCGTTTGTTTTGCTTGGACATGAAAAAGAGTCTCACCATACCCCCGGGGGCAATGAGCAGAAGTTCGTTTACTGTTTTTGCCGCAAGGTAATCTGAGAGCCCTTACTGAGTACGATGCGCCAGGTTGCGAACTTCATCAGCAACCACTGCAAAGCAGCGTCCCGCCTCCCCTGCCCTTGCCGCCTCAATGGCGGCATTCACGTTGCTGCTGGATCGGCGGACACTTTACCGAGCCAAACGAACAGAACACACAGCAGTCACCCGCCTTTGGGCGCAACAGCGCCTTGCAGTTGCTGCATTCGTAGAAAAACTGGCAAGCGTTCGTAGGCATGGTTTCCAGCTTCGCAAAACCGCATTGCGGGCAGGTCAGCACAGACTCAAGAACGATGGTGTCCATTAACGCCTCACTTGTGGACGGTCGAGGGGTAACCTGCGTTTGTGGTTGCCCCGGTCAGTGCTTCGGGCTGGGACTGGTCAGCGTCATAGGTGACGGTGGCAGTCTTCTTGTCGAAATCGACCTTGACCGTCTTGGGAGTCGCAGCCAGCACCGCAAAGGGAATGGCGGTCAGCATGATCATTAGTAGTTTGCGCATGGGGAACTCCTAGTAAAACAGTGGAGCCAGTGACGGTACGGCGAGTAGAGCGAGCAACAGTGTGGCGACGATCCAGAACGTGAGCTGCTGCCGCTTGTATCATTCTAGATATCGTACTTAGGTACGGAGTCAAGGAGTCTGTAATAGTTACAGGTTTGCCGGGCCTACTCCGACCTTAAGCACGCAGCCATGCCGAACTGAAAAAGCGCGGCCGGAGGACATACCAGCATTGGTGCTTTAGCTGGACAGGTTTTCGAGCACATATTCGGCCGCGGCCAAATCCTGCGCACCAATACCAACGAGTTTTGCCACTGTGATATCTGCACTCTTCGTGCGTCCAATCTTGTGCCCAGCCAACACCTCACCTATTTCCCCCGCCACGCTCTCAGGGCGGTATTGTCCTTGTTGAATGGCGCGTAAAACATCTCCATTCGAAACCGTCGTCTCGATCGAGTCTACGAAGACCCGAGCACGTTGCAATACCACGGCGTCTAACTCGCACTTGGTCGGATCGTCTGCGCCAACGGCTGTTATGTGCTGCCCTTCGCGTAACCATTCTCCTCGTACCAGTGGTTCCCTGGAGAGCGTCGCAGTGATGAGCACATCGGTGCTGCGAACCGTTTTCTCTAGGTCGCTGGTCACACGGATTTCGACATTGGGCAACCTCTCAATCAGGCGATTTTTCAGAGAGTTGGCTTTGTCTACATTGCGTCCCCAGATCAGCAGTGTCTCGAATGGGCGCTCGCGATAAAGAGCTTGCGGTTGCCAATATGCCTGCACACCTGAACCGAGAACGGCCGCTGTTTTGATTCTGGTTGGCGCGAACGCTCGAGCAGCTAGCGCACCCGCTGCGGCAGTGCGTATGTCTGAGAGGTAATGTTCTTCATTGAGCAATGCAAGCGTATGCCCCGTGTCTGCGTCGAAGACTCCAATGAATCCCCCTTGGGGCTGGCCTCGTTCGAGGTTGACCTTAAACCAGGGTGAAACCTTGACGATGTACACGCGATGTCCGCGTAAGGTTCCGGTTTTGATGACAACATCACCCAACTCTGGTGTAGCGGCGGGAAACATTACGATCAAGCCGTTCTCGGCCTGCTTAGCGCTAGATTCCTGAAAGGCGCGGGAAACAGGTTCGATTAAGTCCTCAAATTTCACAAGTGCCCGAAGTTCATCGGCGTTTATTACGCGAACACTCATGGCAGCGCCTCCAATGTGCCACGCCCAACGAAGGCAACGTCCCCGCCGACCTTAACCGTAGTGACTGCGCTGCTGCTGCCTTCGGGCTTCACACGAAGCACACTCGGGCGTCCAGTGAAGCGCCCCTGATGAAGCGTGAATATTTCACCAGGTCTAGCCAAACCATGTTTTAAACGGTACGCACCGATAACTCCTGCGGCGCTGCCAGTGGCGACATCCTCCATAATCCCGTCATTGTTCCAGTGCCGCACTTCGAGCGCCGTCTCGTCGAGCAGTACTGCAAATTGCGCGCCTACGTCTGATAGCAGTTCAGTGATGTCCGCCACGATACGCGCACGTTCAAGCACATCGGCTTGAACTGGCACAACCAAATAGCGCAGGCCCGTACTGACCACTTCCATAGGAAGGTCGGCATGTAAATCGCTGAGTTCTAGGTTAAACGCTCGAGCAATTACATCGCGGTCACATACCGAACCGAGGAATTCCGGAGCTCCCTGATCGAGCAGAGCGTAGAAGCCGCGATCAGTACGTTCGGTGGTAACGCTGACAGTTTTGCTTGGCAAAATCACCTGCCAGGTTTGGCGCACGGCCTTATTTGTGGAATCGAAAAGCGTTGCCGCTGCCCCGATGATCGGATGACCCGCGAAAGGTAACTCTCCGAACAAATCATAGACTCGAGCACGAACCGTCTGAGGGTGTTCGGTCTGCTCAAGAAAAATTGCTTCGAAGTGTCGTAGTTCTTGCGTAATACGTAGCATCTGATCGGAACTCAAGCCTCGAGCATCGGAGATGACCGCAAGACTGTTCCCGCTGTATGGAGTGGAGCTGAAAACATCAACGTGAATGAATTCAATGGTCATGGTGATCCTTCACAGCTCTTTAAGGTCTTGGGAGAGTTGCGTGATAGCAACCTCATTACGTCGGTAAAACACCCAGCCTTTTTTACGTGTCGCAATAAGCAACTGAGCATCGGTTAGAAGCGTCAGATGACGCGAAGCAGTGGCAGCGGCAACGCCGAGCTTCTCGCGGATGTAATCGGCGCAAACGCCGTCAGCCTCAAAGTCGCCATCCACTTGCGGGGGGAAATGCGTCACGGGTTCTTTGAGCCATTCGAGAACACGAAGACGTGGCTCGCTGGCCAATGCCTTAAGCACAACAAGATAATCCATCATAGCTCTACCTTTTAGCTGTTTCGCATAATAGCTAAATGATAACCGTCGCTCCTAGTAAGTCAATGCTGACGAACCTGCCATTCAATCTGAGCACTTTAATCCGAGCACGGCATTGGCCATCCACCAGACCTACCCATTGAGCCTCGGCCTTTTCAAGGGCGGTAGTAGCAGAAGATAACCAGGTCTGCTCCAGCGGACGCAGATCGGTTTCGACCGGCGCTTTTTGACACCACTGATAGCGGTTATGCCAAGAGCCCAATGCTGATTGCAGCTCCTTTTGCGATCTAGCTGCATCCCTCGACAAGGGAGATAACTCGGGGAACGCTTCGGTTAGACAACGGGTTCGTTTGACCAGTATTTTCAATTCATGCCGATCAAATTGAACGTCATCCACGGCAGCATGTAATCGATCAATCTGCTTTCGAAGCGTTTTGGTGAAATGACAGAACCTCAGCGTTGTTGGAAGGCCTGCTTGGCTTTAGAGAGTTGCCATTAATCTGATATCGCCCGCCTGCCTTATTTCTGTCACACAACCCCCGTAGCTTTCCCTCGCTAACACGCTAGAGGGTGATCTTATGAACGCAGAGTGCCGGAAGAAAATTCGACGTTTAGCTGCGAACACAGACTCACGGAAGAGAATGATCGGCGCACCATGGAGGAATCAAATGCCGGCAATGCAAACGGCTGAGTACAGAGCCGAGCTTTTGCAACGATATCCAGTAGGGCTGATAGGCGATGCTGAACTCGAAGCATTGCTGAACAGTTGGCCCCGTCGTGCCAATGTGCACCGAAATTCGGATGCGGCCTAGGGGCCACGCCATCAGTTGGTTGCGAGCTGAGCCACTTCGCTGGATGTAACGAGCGCCTTCAGCGACGCATCGAACTGCTTCAGGGCGTCTACTTGCAGGTCACGTTGCTGGTTAATTTGCGCGGCAATCTCCGGAGCCGCTTTGCCATGAACCCAGACCGAGGGCAGTTCCTTTCCACGGTAGCCTTCGGCCTTGCCGATGTATTGCAGGTTCGAATCGTAGAACTTGGCCATGAATCGCGCTTCAACCTGGTTGTTGCGCTTCGACACCAGACGGCTGTAGGTGTCCAACATCACAACCACGTCAGGATGGGCTTGCACCAGAGCATCGAGGTTGTCGTACACGGTCACCGAGGCGAACTCTTTCTGCAGCGAACTCTTGAGCCAGTCGATCGCCAGTTTCGGATCAGAGCTGTTGACGAAGGCGTTGCTGATGCGCGAATCCAGCGCGGGATTCTTCGCGCCGTTCAGCGCTACAGAGTGGTACTGCTCCAGGTATTCGAGGGTGTTGACGGTGTTTTCGCTGTAAAGCACGCCCGCTGATTGGGCATGCTGCAGGCCAGTGGCGCTGTCGGCCATCGGTAGAAAATGGCAGGTCTGCTCACCGGCAGCGTAGGCAGGCGCTATGGCTGCAACACCACCGCTCAATACGGCGACAAGAGTCAGCAGGGTAGAAATTCTCATCGCGTATGTTCCTTCAGAGGCGGCTTCGGCATAGCGCTATCCTCCTCCTTTGCCGGCAAAACAGAACTTGCATTCCTTGATGATAACTATCAATTAAACGAATGGTGGAAAGCGTCGGGCGACATAGGCTGACGATCGCGCCGGCCTGCTTCTCAGGTAAGCGCTGGGATCAGGAAGGTGTGTTGGCCGGACGGTTCCCGGAATCAAAGTGGCCTAGCCGATCCACCGTTACTAAGTCACTGGTACTTTTTACTTTACTAGCCGCGTTTCTTTGGAAGGTCGGTAGCCAAAATACGAGCTATAGCACTTGCTGAAATGGCTGGGCGAAACAAAGCCACAGGCAACCAGCACATCGACCTGGGACAGCTCTGTGTGCTGGAGAAGTCGACGTGCCTCGGTGATACGCAGTTCCAGGTAATACCGTTGCGGTGTTGTTCCCAGTTGCTCCCTGAACAGGCGTTCGAGTTGCCGGCGTGAACGGCCAGCGTAGACCGCCAGTTGCTCCAACTCCAAAGGCTCTTCGAGGTTGGCATCCATCAGCTTGACCACCTCGCGTAATGGCGCGCTCAGACAGATATTTTCAGTTGGTTTTATGCGCCGGTAGCGCGACTCCTCGAAAGCCAGGATGTCCTCGATACCCTCGACGAGGGCTTTATCGTGCAGTCCTTTGATCCAGTCCAATGCCATATGAAATGCTCCAGAGGGACTGGATGCCGTGAGCCTGTCTCGATCAATGACATAGGGCTCACTGCTGACCTGCGTCGCCTTGCAGAACTCTGCGAGTGCGGGGCGATGTTCAGGGTGAATGGCGCAACGGTAACCGTCGAGTAATCCTGCGCGTCCCAGGAACCATGCGCCATTCCACAACCCGGCCAGACTGACACCCAGGTCTGCGGCAGTTCTCAGCACATGAATGAATTCCTCCGTTGCCTTGAGTTCTGTTCTGTAGCCGCCGCAAATGACCAGTAGATCCAAGTCTTTAATCATTGAACATTCGATACGGGCATCTGGCCGAATGACCAGGCCCAGATCGCTGACGACCTCCCCATCGTTCAAACAAAACGTCCGGGAAGAGAACGACTTGGGTCGCAGAAGATTCGCGGTGACAATGGTATCCAGCGCTTGGGTGAACGCGGGCAGCGAGAAATGTTCAAGCAGCAGAAATCCTGCCCGAACCGTTTGCATAGTCTCGCCGGGTTGCTCATTCAGATAGCGAAGGTTTTTCCCCTTCATGCCTCCGCTAAATTGGCGTCGTTCGATCAATACTCGACCCACTCCGTTACGTTTACGACCCTGTCGTTTGGTGCGTTGATAAAGCGCAATGCTAACCGTTGAAACTGTAGAAAGCCTTTATTGCATATCGCCATTCTGCAACGGATTATGCAAGTTGGAATTCGTGACGAAGAGGGTCTTTATCGTTGACAAAAATGGTGTTGTGTCCGGTAATCTGCGCCCAGCCACCGATGCATCACGTAATGATCTGGGTGAAGCCAACATGAAAACGGTCACGGCCCTTTTCACCGGTCTGCTCGCTGCCAGCGTGTGCGCGGCGACGAGCACCTGTGCAAATGCTGCGCCCCCTTCGCCGATCTTCAAGACCAGCTTCGACTGTGCAAAGGCAAGGGCATCCGTCGAAAAGCTTATCTGTCGCGATCCACAACTGGCGCAGATGGATATCGAACTGACGCGTCTTTATCGCCTGGCGCTCACGGATGAACATTCGGTACCGCGTCCAGACAAAGTCATGATCGACCAGCAGTTCTGGATCGAGGCCCGCAATCAGTGTGCCTCCGAGCCTGCGCCCAAGGCGTGCACGATCCGAAGTTATGCCGAGCGCGCGCATCAGCTACGACAAGGCTCGGCAATTGTGAGAACCAAGGATCCAGACAGACTCACCGAAGGCCCCCTGGTTTTTCGTTGTACAGGGTTTAACGCGCTGATTGCCGCCACCTTCTTTATCACACAGCCTGGTGTGGTGTACCTGAAATGGGCGAACACCTCGATCACCCTGAGCCAAGTGCCGAGTGATTCGGGAATCCAATACACTGGCAAGGATTACCAGGGAAACTACAGCTTCTGGCAAAACGGGAACGTGGTCCTTTTCCAGAAGCCAGGCTCAGGGGAAATGAGTTGTACGGCCGAGTCGGACGGCTGATTTTTCTGGCGCAAGAAAGGTTCCTATAGAGGCTCTGCTGTCTGGATAAGCGAGTTCAATACCAGTTTTATTTCAGCGGCAGGATCGTTATGCCCTTGCAGTATCAACCCCTCCGACAGAGCAGTGAATGTTTTTGCAAGAGCAGCATAGGCCAACGGAGGCTTCTTGCCTGCATGATTGAATATGATGGTAATCAGCTTGCCCAAGGCCTCGCTGTTTTCTTGATGCAAATCGTAGTAGTGCTTTGAAAATTCTTCATCGCGCAAGGCGATTAGTTGCAGCTCGGCATCAAGAATCGCACACGCGGTATTGTCTTTTAGTGTGTCGATATAAGCATTCAACCCTTGGGCGAGTTCACCCGGCGAATACCCCGAACTTAGAGTGACACTCAATCGGTCTATTTCAACTCTCTTGAACCGCTGAGTCAATTGCAGAAGCAAGTCTGCCTTGCTTGCGAAATTTGAAAAAAAAGCACCCTTCGAAAAACCAGCCTCTTCAGAGATAGCATTGACGCTGGCGGCGTGAAAGCCTTTCCTAACCATAAGATCAGTAGCGGTTTCGAATAGCGTATCTCTTGTTATTTGCTGACTTTCTTCTCGACCTAATCTTTTTCTTATCACACCTTCGGCTCCTGTGGCCATACAAAAAATATCAATTTGTAACGAAATAAAACAAGCCTGCTAGTCACTGCGCAAAGCCTGTTTCAACTAAGTGTATCTTATGCTAGACGTTCGTAATCATTTTGCATTTAAAACTTTCAAGCCTTGAGGGGGCGGTCACAACTCATACAGCGGCATCAGTTCCAGTATGTTCAAGGCGCCTTGCCCCGCTCGACCGGTGTGAATGCCTGTAACCGAAGCAGCGCTGAACCTCCGGTCACGAGGCTTGAGGTCAGGTTCAGGGGGCGCCCTTACGACGGTCATGAAATACCACTTGATTTTCAGATACCGAATGGTTTTTACTGTCGCCGTTGGTGTATCCAACACCTGATCAGGGCATCGAGATCGGTGACATCAATCTCGATGCAGCAGCAGGTAACCTCACAGGAGCTGGATTTTAATGGAATATGCCTTTGTTACAGGTGCTACTGGCCTGCTCGGAAACAATGTGGTACATGCGCTTCTGAAGCGAAAGGTCAAAGTAAAAGCACTGGTTCGTTCCGTAGAAAAGGCCAAGAAGCAATTCGGCAATCTGCCTGTCGAATTTGTCGAAGGCGACATGCTCAATGTCGATGCCTTCAGCCATGCCTTGCAAGGCTGCGATGCCTTGTTCCATACGGCCGCCTACTTCCGCGATAGCTACAAAGGCGGAAAGCATTGGCAGAAACTGTATGACACCAACGTGACCGGAACCGAGCGATTGTTGCAAGCCGCTTATGCCGCCGGTATTCGTCGTGCAGTCCATACTTCATCCATTGCCGTCCTGAAGGGCAATAAAGACCAAGTGATCGATGAAACAATGTCTCGCAGTGAAGTGGAGGCTGACGATTACTACCTGAGTAAAATACTGTCCGAGCAAAAAGTTCAGGAATTTCTGTTGCAGCACCCGGACATGTTCATCGCCATGGTATTGCCGGGCTGGATGTTTGGCCCCGGGGATATCGGTCCTACCTCATCAGGACAATTCCTGCTCGACTTTGTCGGAAAGAAATTGCCCGGAGTACTGCCTGGAAGTTTTTCCGTGGTAGACGCCAGGGATGTGGCGGAACATCAAATTGCGGCAATCGCACGCGGTCGATCCGGAGAGCGTTATCTCGCAGCCGGCAATCATATGGACATGAAAAGTATTTTCCAGGCGCTGTCCAGTGTCAGCGGCGTAAAAGCTCCGGAGCGCAACGTTCCACTGTTCATGCTAAGAATGATTGCCTTGATCTATGAAGGTTATTACCGGATCACGAAAAAACCGGTACTCATTAGTACCTCCACCGTTAAGCTCATGGAGCAAGAGCAAGGACGTACCCACTTCAGCCATAGCAAAAGCCTAACAGAGCTGAAGTGTGAATTTCGCCCTGTCGCTGAAACACTGGCCGATACCCTGAGCTGGTATCGGAATAACAATTATATAAATGCTTAATTGAAATATTTTTTATATAGCCTGTCTCTGTAGTACTTTTTGTCTAACCGAATATTCAAGGATTGAGAGAGGTTGGTAAATGAAGAGCCTTTCATATAAAGAAGGTTTTCTGCATCGGTTCGTCGGTTTCTCAGAGTCTTTTCCCGACCACATTGCTATTAGAAGTCTGGACGAAGAAGAAGAGACCGTCACTTACCATGGATTGCGAACGAAGGCAGAGGAGCGCAATGCGGCCCTTAAAGCATTAGATGTATTGCCGGGCGACAAAGTGGCGCTTGTTCTACCCAATGGGGTCGAGTTCATCGCTTTCTATCTGGCGATCATCGGGCGTGGTGCGATCCCGGTCATCCTCAACTACAAACTGACGCCGTTCGAAATGACCAGCGTCATCGACATCGCCAGGCCGACGCTGGTAGTGACGACCGAAACGCTATTGGAGCAACATAGCGAGACGTTTCAACCGGCCTTCGGCGTTCATCACATATTGGTGTTGAACACCGGGAGCGAGCCGCCAGCTCCCCTGCCCGACAACGCAACGGACTATTTTCAGCTTCCTCGACAAACGGAGCCCTTGTTACTGCCCGAGGGCAATCCGATAGTCTCGGTACAGTTCACCTATCGAGGCCTCGGTAGACCTCTGGCCGTTTCTCACCGCTACCTTGACCTGACGCAATCGAGCGATGGGCTGCATGAGCAGTTTCATCCGCAAGGCGTTGGATCTGTTCATCTGGTGACGCTGCCGCTGTATGCCATCTTCGGACTTTCCGTAATGATGGTCTTTCCATTGAGCGTGGGCGCCACATTATTAATTACCAACAGCCTGCTCAACAGGGACCTGGCTGAAGTCTTGTCTGAGCATAAGGTCACCTTTACCTGCCTGGTGCCCGACGTCATTCGCTACTTCAATACTCGACTGGCCAAACGCAAAGGCGAACTTTTGCCGTTACACCCTCAACTGATGATTTATTCGGGTGGCAGCCATCTGCCGGCGGACGAAGCCGAGAAACTGGGGAAACTGCTGGGGTGCAATCCTGTGCTGCAAGGCTATGGATTGACCGAGAGCATGCCGGTGATTGTCCAGAGCTCGATTGGCAAGGTCCATCGCGGTGCCATGGGCCAGCCGATTACCGGCGTAGAACTGCGGGTCGTCGATGCTGGAGGGCAGGAAGTCGCACCGGGACGCATCGGCGAACTGCTGATACGCGGCCCAATGTTGATTGACGGCTACAACGATGAAGAAGATGTCAATGCCCGGTTCTTCCGTGATGGTTGGCTACACACCGGTGATCTGGTCTGGCGGGATGACAATGGGCATGTGTTCTTCTATTGCCAGCGCCTGCGAATCTCAAAAATCAAAGCGCAAATGGTCGACCTGAGCGAAATCGAATCCATCGCGCTGAAGCATCCCGACGTAGTGCGCGCAAGAGCTTACATCGTACCTGACAACAAAGAGGTCAACGTCTTGCACCTATGCGTTGAAGGGAGCGGTGACCTGACCCAGAGCGCTATCTCCACCCTGCTCTCGCGCTACCTCTCAGGCTTCAAACTGCCCAGAACCATCGAGATCATCTCTATCAAGGAAGAGGCCCATGCAAGTTAATGGCACACAACCGGTACTGGCCGTATTCGACTTTGACGGCACATTGACCGACAGGCATACGTTCTGGCGCTACATGCGTTTTATCGTGGGCACCCGATCGTTCTGGCTCAGAATCATTCCCCTGCTGCCCAAAATGCTCAGTGTGATCCTTGGCATCACGCCATTGATGCAAGCCCGCTTGGCGTTCATTGCCTGTTACCTGGGCGGCCTGTCGGTTGAGCAAGAGCGTGAACACGCCAAGTATTTCATTACCGAGCAGCTACCGCGCTGGCTCAGGCCCGAAGCCCTGCGCCGGCTGCAATGGCATCAGTCCAGGGGGCATGTCACGGCGCTGGTCAGCAACTCGCCGGAGAACTACCTGATTCCCTGGGGGCAGTCAGTGGGTTTTGACTATGTGTGCGGCACCCGCCTGGCGACGGCGAAGAACAAATTGACCGGCGGGATATCAGGTGCCAACTGTGTTGAGAGAGAGAAAGTCACACGGCTCAAAGGCTGTTTGAGCAACCTTGATGACTTTTACATTTATGCCTACGGCGACTCATCGGGTGACGATGCTTTACTCGGCATTGCCAACTCTCCCTTCTATAGAAACTGGTATTAACAGATGAACACGCTGAGCACGTTGGCCCCCAAACACTTCAGTCAACCTGACAACACCCCGACAGTAATGATCGTCGGTGCCGGCCCTATTGGCCTGTCCCTGGCAATCATGCTGAAAAAGTGGGGCGTCTCCTTTCGCATTATCGAGAAGAATGCCGGCCCCTCGACCGCTACCAAAGCGATGGCCATCCATTCCAGGACCCTGGAAATCTTTCGTGATCTGGGCATCGCCGATAAGGCCATCAGCAGCGGGTTCACTATCAACCAGTTTTCGGTGCGGTCGAACGCCAAACGGGTGCTGAACTATAACTTTTCCTACCTGGATGCCACCTATCCCCTGCTCCTCAGCCTGCCACAGCCGCAGACAGAGAAGATTCTGCTTGAGCGACTTAACGCGTTAGGTGCGGATGTTGAGTGGAATACCGAACTGGTCGATATAGAAAACCAGCCAGGGTCAGTGCAGATGACGCTCCATCATGCGGACGGACACGACGAATCCTTTACCAGTCGCTGGGTGGTCGCGTGCGACGGTGCTCGCAGCAACATTAGAAAACGTCTTGAGATGACCTACGAGGGATCGTCCTACGACCGATTCTTCATGCTGGCCGATGCCGATATCGAGTGGTCCGGCAGCAAGGACGAAGGGGCTTTCTTCCTCGGTGCGCAGGACGGCTATGTGGCGGTTGCGCCGATCAGCGCTCAATCCCGTTATCGATTGTTCATCGAGATGCCCTATGAGCTGCCGCCAGAAGGTGAGCGCCCTTCTTTGAGCCTGGAGAATTTCCAGCGGTTGTGCGAAGGGCGCGGGCAAAAGATGACACTGTCGAACATTTCATCGACCACCATCGCCTCTTTTCAACACCGTCGCGTGCAGTCGCTGCAACAGGGCTCGGTGTTTCTGGTCGGCGATTCGGCGCATATCGGCAGCCCGATCGGTGGGCAATGGATGAACCTGGGGGTTTCCGAGGCCTATAACCTGGCGTGGAAAATGGCCTATGTCGATCAGGGTCTGGCGGAGCAATCATTGCTGGAGAGCTACAACGAAGAGCGCTACCCGGTTGCCCTGGAAGTCGAAAACACGGCCCACCGACTGACCAGACTGATTACCCTCAAGCATCGCGCCCTCGTTTGGCTGCGCGACAATGTTCTGCCACTCCTGAGCAACAGGCGTAAGGTTCAGCGCAAACTGCCTTCGATGATTTCCGGTCATCAGTTCCACTACGGCAAAAGTGATTACATTCAAGAATCACTGACGAAAAAGCAGCGCATGAACTGGGACAAAAAAGGCAAGAAACCCGAATTTCAGACGTCTACACCTCGCGCAGGCCAACTGGCTCCCGATGTTGAACTGTGGCAACTGCAAGGGATGCCACCCAAACGCTTGATCGACTTGTTCCAAGGAACATTCACGCTGTTGATTTTTAGCGCAGCCGATCAGTTTTCCCCTTTGTTACCGGGCTATTACTCGCTGGCCGAGTCGGTGGAGAAAGATTACCCAGGCATCAAGGCCTACTGCGTTATCGATGCCCTGAGTAGCGCCGAACTGCCTTTCTGGCACTCGACGTTGTTGGACCCCGATTGGCGGCTGCACAAGCGTTACCATGCCAAAGCGGGCACATTGATGCTGATCCGTCCTGATGGCTACATCGCTTTCCAGGGCGCCGATGCAATCACGTTCATCACTTATCTGAACGTCAGATCCGGGCTGCTCAAGGGCGCCAGAAAAACAATATCTTCCGAGATCGGCACAGTGGAACTTCAACTCTAAGTCTCTATATGGCTACTGCCTGTTTGGTTCATTGATACACACAAGGCCCAGCCCTGGGCCATGGCTTTTGATGTCTTACTTATAGAAAACCATATACCGACTTTGGTTAGGAGAACCTCATGCGCTTCGAACTCAACGATGTTGTGCAGGAATTCATCGTGTCCAATGGAAAAATAGCCAATAGCTATTTTACTCTTTCAGAGAAGATCATTGATTCACTGTGCGAATCCAACATAGCAAAAGAATCAATATTGATGCGTTTGCTGGAGCAAGCCGAATCCGTCACCGCGCATTACTTCAATGCTCATCAACAAGTCCTGGAGGGCGTTTATTCGCGTGGGGTCGAAGCTTCCGTCAATAAAAGCCTTCCGGTGCTGGAGCCCGTACACTCGAGCGCTGCAATGCTCGCATCGGCCCCCGTTGCTGAACAAACGCCAGCGCTCAGCTATGGGCAATGGTTGCGCGCCGAAATAAGCTCGGTGACAGGATTCAAAAAGGAAGAAATCGACTTTGATCAAAGTTTCGAGAGTCTGGGTATCGACTCTCTGGGGCTGGTCGATATTTTTGAATCTCTGGCCCAGCACTTCCCGGAAAAGAAAGAACTCACCTCATTACTCTTTGATGCCCCCAGCCCTACCGCGTTGCTGGCACGGCTCGAAGCCAATCCGCAGGCGCCTGCCTTGGATGTCGAGGCATGGGTACTCGAACAACTGGCGAATATCACCGGTTTTACGGCTGATCAGATCGACCAGAAACAAAGCTATGAAAGTCTGGGCCTGGACTCCCTGGTGCAGTTGGACTTCCTGGAGTCGGTCGTCGCGTTGTGGCCACAACTCAAGGCCAACAGCACTGAACTGGTTAACGCCAAGTTTCCACAGGAAACTATTGCACTGATTAAAGCCGCCTTGGCCGCTCCCGAGTCAACATCGACAGCGCCATCCGAAGTGCAATCACTTGCCTCAACAGGCGACCAAGAGCAGATAAGCCATCTGCTTTTCAACTCCCTGTCGCCCCTGATCCCGGACGCGCCAACGTCTATCGATATTGAAACGCCCTTTGCAAAGTTGGGACTCAACGGTTTTGCCCGAGAAACACTCTGCCAATCAATGGCGCAACAGTGTCCCGCCAGCGAGTTTGCTGGTGAAGCGCTGATGTCGCGTCGTACGCCGCAGGAGGCCTTGTCGCTTCTGACAAGACTGAGCTGATGCACTGAGCCGCGGTGGAAAAATGGCATGGAATCCGGGGGATCGACAGATCACCCAGCGTTTTGGCAATCAGGAGATAGGGTATGAGCGGCGCAGTAACAAGGACAGAGAGCGATTTTTGCTTCAGTGCAATGGCGGGCGAGTTTCCGGGGGCACCGTCAACGGATGCGCTTTGGCACTTGCTCTCGCAGGGACAGATAGCGCCTATCCACTCGATGCTGACACGCTGGGAACTGAATAAGGCGTCGATCTATTCGGCAAAGGCAGGAGAGAAGGATCGCACTTACCTGGACAGTGCTTATTGCCTGGCCGATGACGTATCAACCCCTTCACGGCATGAAGGACGGCAGGTCGCCATAGGCAAAAAAGTACTCCAGACCCTCATCGCCCAGCTTGCCGGACAAGGCTCGGTCCTGATCAAGGAACGCACGGCGTTAGTGGTCGCAACGTCCTGGAGTGATGAAAGTTATTTCGTCACGGGTATGTCCGGACAAGCCGATGCACCACGGGGCCATTCATCCCGGGGCTATACGCCGGGTGAACAAGTGGCTGAGCTGGCGGCGGCCTTTGCCTTGGGCGGCCCGGCGTTATCGGTAGACACCGCCTGCAGTTCGTTCCCCTATGCAATCGATATGGCTCAGGCCCTGGTCAACAGTGGACAGGCGGATAACGCTATTGTCATGGCACTGAACACTGTACTGCCACCGGCGCTGTTTCTGGGATTTTCGCAGCTGACTGCCTTTTCCTCACGGGCCCGGATGCAGGCGTTCGGCCAGGACGCGGACGGCATTGTGCCAGGCGAATGTGCAGTCGCCTTTCTGGTCGAACCCGTGTCGCAGGCCGTGATTGCGCAGCGCCGCCCCCTGGGCGTTTTGCGGGCATTAGGGCTTTCGGCCGATGGCGCCGAAGGCTCAGTGTTTGCGCCTGGGAAACAGGCCCAATATACGGCTTACCAGCGTGCCTATATCGGACTTGACCCCAACGACGTGGACTACATCGAGACCCATGGCACCGGTACGCCGTTGGGTGATGCGACAGAGCTGGACTCGTTGAACAGCTTCTTCGCCCCCCGTCGCACAGACGGTAAAAAAATAGCCATCGGTTCGATCAAGTCCGTCATTGGTCACCCGCTGGCCGCGGCCGGAGGCGCTTCGCTCGCCAAGGCGTTGATGATACTGCGTCACAAAGGTATTCCACCTCAGCCCGACTACCGACCCAGCGCAAAAGTCGATGACACCTGCCTGAAGTTGGCCACCGAGCAGATACAGCCCCTTGGTGATCGTCAGTCGGCGATCCGGGTAGGCATATCCAGCTTTGGTTTTGGGGGAGCCAATGCGCATCTGGTGGTGGACGAATACATCCCCGACAACCACCTGGCCGCCCCCCGGGTCGCTTCCGGTGTGCTGGAGCTTAACCTTGCCATTGTCGAGGCCGAAGCGGCTCTGGGCAGTCACTTTTCATTGCGCTCATTCAAGCAACAGCTCGATCAGCCAGCAGCGCCATCCGTCAGTTTCCCTTATGGGCGCTTTGTTGATCACGCTGGCGCTCCCGCTCAGCCCTTGCTGGGGAAATTCCTTGCGCAGGATTGCGTCATTGATATCGACGGTTTCGGCATGGGACCCAAACCGCTGGCCCATGTCGATCCGTTCAAGCTGTTGATCACTGATCGCGTCAATCATTTGCTGCGACGCTTGCCAGGCGTGGCCGGTTCGCCCGGTGCCGCGATGGTCATGTGCTGCAACATGGGTGGTGAGCGCTTCAGCAATGCGTATAGCAGCGCTCAAAGTTTCTATTCCCGGGCCCAGGGCATGCCACCGGGTGTGGAGGTGGCAGACGTGGCAACCATGTTGCCGAACATGTTGTCCGGCTATCCGGCGCAAATTTTTGACTTCAAGGGCTTCCACCAAACGCTGGTCGGCACCGCAGGCTTGTTCTGGCAAACCTTGTTGGCGTCGCAGCATTGGTTCAAGGAGGGAGTGACGACGCTCTTGCTCGGTGCGGGGCGCTTTATCAGTGGCGAAATCGAGATCGACCGCGCCCGGCACTCATCGACAATGCAAGGTGAGGGACTGGGAGTCATTGCTCTGCGTCCCTATCGGCCGACCTCCGACGACAAACCTTTACTGGTGATCCGCGCGGCGGTCCTGGCCCATGCCGCGAACTCGCTGGAAGAGGCTTGCCAATTGCTCGGCAAAGAGCGGAGTCAATACCAAAACATTGAAGTCTGCGAGCTGCAGCCTGATGCGGCTCATGCAAGCAGTCCGCTGCAAGAGATTACCGGTTTCCTTGCCGAAGCCAGTGGCATTGAAACCCTGTTGGCGGTGATGTTGAGTGCGTCGGCTCACACGGTGATCGAGGTTCGCGAGGCCGGCAAGGCGGTGATGTGGTTATTTACTGAAAAACGTCAGGAATGGAGGCTGGCGACCGAACCTGTCACTGCCATCAAACATCCCTTCAACCTGCGTTTCGCTCATTCGGTTCCCCACGCACTGCCGCAAGTCATCCAGCCTCCCCGCCCTGTCAGCCTTGTCAGGGCGCCGCAACCCGACGGCGTCGACGTACTGGAACTCAGCGACATGCTGACCAACACCCTGCTCTCAGGGTTGCGTGTCAGAGTTCGTGCCATGGAGGGTCTTTTCGCCCTGCACCGTGGCGCTGAAGCCCTGCGCCCCGCACATTGGCAACGTCGCCCGGAAAATAGCGTGATCGCCAACGTTCGGCGTAGCCCTCAGTCGCTGCACGCCGAGCTTGTGGTGAATGAAGCGCACCCTTATTTCTTCGATCACCCTCTTGATCACATCCCCGGCATTTTATTGCTCGAGGGCGTATTGCAACTGATCGAACTCGCGATGCCCCCACTGAATGGGCGAGTCGCCTATGTCAAAAGCCTGAACATCAAGTTCCAGCAATACGTACAAAAGCAGGGTGTGATTGATCTGCATCTGGAACCCGGCGAAGGACCCCAGGTATTCAATGCCAGGGTCATGCAGGCCGGAAAGCTGATGTGCACCTGCATCCTTGGCATGGCGTACAGCTCGGCGTTCGAGACGTCTCCCGGCGCCGGATTCACGGCCACTCGCTGCCGCGACAAGCCCTTACTGCACAAGGCCCGAGAAGAAAACATCATCGTCAGTGACATGAGCGGTATTGCTCAAGGTTTGAGCGTGGACACGCTCAAGCTGCCGGATGAGCACTTCTTCCAGGATGGCGACCCCGAGCACTATTCGATGGTCTATTTCCTCGAAGTTGCCCGCCAGTGCTACATGCAGATTGCCCACAGCTATCTGCGGATTCCACTCAATACCCCAATGAACCTGCTGGCCTTGAGTTTTACCCTGGATCGGCCAATCCCCAGGAACAGTCCGTCGTCATTGGCACCGCAAGCCGGCTTTGATGCACAGGATCAACCCTTCAAAACCAACCGCATCTATATCGACCTGTTCAACCGGGGCGAAAAAATCGGTCAAGCCAGTATTACCGCTCAAGTGCTGAGTCAATCCGTGCCCGCTGCCTGACAGTGCCCCCACAACCAAGGTGCCGCCGTGAACGATGTAAATGTGCAAGTCCGAGTCAAATCGCCGCCTGCTGAAATATGGAATATCTGGAGCAATTTTTCAGAAGCCCCGTTATGGGATACCGACGTCCGCCATTGTCAACTCAATGGCCCGTTCGAGCCTGGAACCCGAGGCACTTGCACCCTCAAAAATGGCCTGAGCATGCCGCTGGAACTGGAAGAAGTGACGCTGCATGAAAGCTATCGCAATACCGCAAGACTGCTTTGGGTAGACCTCACGTTCGATCACCGGATGCACAGGCTTTCCCCACATGAAACCCAGGTCACCCACAGCGCGCAGATCTGCGGCCCCTTAAGTTTTTTGTACCGTGGGCTGTTACGAAAAATGCTGACTGCGGCAATGACCACCGCACTGAGCAACCTGTGCGCATTGGCTGAACAACGGGCGAATGCCATGAACAGCCCAGTGCTCGACACGCCTTGAACGCCTTTGCACCGAACATGAAATAGCCCGGGAGCTGCGCGTTGAATGCTTGCTCCTGAACACGCTTCGCTAACTGAACGATAACAGCACACATCGGACCGAGCATGAACCTACAAAAAAACACTCAGTACCTCTTGATGGGCGTCATAGGCATGGGCTTTTTCGCCCCGGCGTCCAGTTCAGCCGACACGCTCGGCCCCTACATCAGTGCGATGGGTGGCCTGAACTGGGTCGCGCCACAGGACCTGCGCCAGAACAACCTCGATTTTGTCGAGATGGACTTCAACCACCCGTTGGACTCCGGCTACGCCACCGGACTGGCATTCGGCTGGCGATTTCCCGTTGGGCTCAGACCTGAACTGGAACTGAGCTACCGCAAGAACACCCTGAACCAGTTCGATCACCGGGTCTATGAAGGCGGCGGGAGCATCCCCGGCAAAGGCAAAGAGGAAGCCACCAGCCTGATGGCCAACCTCTGGTATGACTTCTTGAACCTCCCTGCTCCCTTGAGTCGGGTCACACCTTATATTGGCGGCGGCCTGGGCTACACCACCCTGTCGGTCAGTGGCCTTGAAGCCGGCGGCGTCCAGTTCGGCAACACCCATCGCGACACCGTATCGGCCTACCAACTCGGCGCCGGAGTCGGTTTCGAGCTCACCGATCAATGGTCCATGTCCCTGGACTATCGATACCTCAAGACTCGCGATGCGCACTTCGGTGACATTCAAGGCCTGCCCCAAGGCGATGTGCGCACTGACTACAGCGCCCAGTCATTAATGATTGGCCTGCATTATTGGTTGTAAGCGGTTAAACCGTTCGACGCCTTGCACTTGCGAGGCGTCGCAATGGCAAGGCCCCCCGTCGAAAGGCTTATCTGTCGCGATCCACAACTGGCGCAGATGGATATCGAACTGACGCGTCTTTAACGCCTGGCGCTCACGGATGAACATTCGGTACCGCGTCCAGACATAGTCATGATCGACCAGCAATTCTGGATCGAGGCCCGCAATCAGTGTGCCTGCGAGCCTGCGCCCAAGGCGTGCACGGTTACGGAATCGCAGGCTGGCCGGACAGCCATTGGTTGGCTATACCTCACGTATCGGCATCGTCTGTCATCAAATGCCAAGTCACTGACGTTCAATGAAAAGCAATCGCTTTGCGCGTGACGATACTGGTTGGCTCATCGAAGTTGGTCAGTTGATCGAAAACCCACTTGCACATTACGTCGGATGCCTCTCCTCCCTTATGGTCTGTGTGGGGTGCGGTCAGATGCATCTCAGTAAACAAATCAAGGAGAGAGCAGCATGAAGTTCAGTCTTGTTGATAACGGCAATCCGAGCCGCCGGCGTGTACTACGCGATGCACTCGCCCTGGCTTTGGCGTCTTCTCCATTGGCAAATCTTGCCAAGGCAGCCGATGAAACACCGGAAGAAGTGACCTTTGCTGCTGGCCCACGACCGCTGGTGCAATACCCGCAAAAACGACCGTTGACCCTGGTAACCACCCGCCCGCCGCACCTTGAGACGCCGTTTCCCATCTTCAACGAAGGGCCCATCACGCCCAATGACGCTTTTTTTGTGCGTTACCATCTGGCCAATATCCCTACCAGCATCGATCCGGACAGTTACCGTCTGACGATCAAGGGCTCGGTCAACACACCGCTGTCACTCTCCCTTGCAGAACTCAAGGCTCTGGCCGAACCGGTAGAAGTGGTGGCCGTCAATCAGTGTTCGGGTAACAGCCGTGGCTTCTCTATGCCGCGCGTGTTCGGCGCTCAGCTGGGCAATGGTTCAATGGGTAATGCCCGCTGGGTGGGGGTACCGCTCAAGGCGATATTGGAAAAGGCGGGGGTGAAAGCCGACGCCAGGCAAGTGACATTCCGTGGGCTCGATAAGCCAGTGCTGCCGAGCACGCCGGAGTACATCAAGGCTCTGGATATCAGCCATGCCATGGACGGCGAGCCCATGATCGCCTGGTCGATGAACGGTACCGACCTGCCATTCCTCAACGGTTACCCGATACGTCTGGTGGTGCCGGGATATTTCGGCACGTACTGGGTCAAGCACCTGAGTGAGATCGAAGTCGTCGACCACACCTACGACGGTTTCTTCATGGCTAAGGGCTACCGCGTTCCAGACAACGATTGTTTCTGTATCGCCCCCGGCACCACTGCGGCGCAAACAGTGCCGATTTCCAGGTTGCCGGTACGCAGCTTCATTACCAGCGTCAAACACGGCGATGTGTTGCCGCTGAAAAAAAGCGTAGTGCTCAAGGGCATTGCGTTCGACGGCGGCGTTGGGGTCAACAAGGTGGAAGTGTCGATCGACGGCGGAAACAGTTGGCGCGAAGCCAGGCTTGGGCAGGATCTTGGCCGGTTCTCCTTCCGTGAGTGGACGCTGCCGATCACCTTTACCAGCAAGGGCGCCACACAGTTGATGGTGCGAGCCAGTAACCGTGCGGGCGAGACGCAGCCGCTGCGAGCTGACTGGAACCCTGGTGGCTACCGCCGCCACGTCGTAGAAACCAGCCACGTGACTGTCGCCTGAGGGGCCCCGCATGAAATGCACGAAACCCATGACCACCTTGCTGTGCGCGGCTCAGTTTTGTTTGGCCGCCATGGCTAGCGCAGCTCCACTATCGATCACATTGCCGCCCGAAACGGCTGTGTTCAAGCCCAATGCGCTACCTGGCTACCCGTTGGCCCAGCAGAAATGCTCCACCTGCCATTCTGCCGATTACATCAACTTCCAGCCTCCCGGCATGAGCCTGGCGCAGTGGACTGGGGAAGCGAGCAAGATGCAGCACGTGTACGGTGCTCCGATCAGCGATCAGGATGTGAATATCATCGGCGCCTACCTTGCGGTGACCTACGGTAGTGCCCATGCAAGCGATGCCGATGTGCAGGCTGCCTCGACCTCAGCGACGCCTGTAGCAAAATCCGACACCATGGCCTTGCTCCAGAGCAACTCTTGCCTGTCTTGCCACGCGATCGATCATAAGGTCGTAGGCCCGGCCTATCACGATGTGGCTGCCAAGTATGCCAATGACCCGCAGGCACTGGCCAAGGTGTCGTCCAGTATTCAGCAGGGCGGTACCGGCAAATGGGGGGATGTCCCGATGCCGCCTTTCACGCAGTTAAGCCCGGACGATCTGAAAACCCTGGCGACTTTCGTACTGCATCAGTGAGTTCATTCCCGGCCCGGCCAAACGTTGAGGCTGTCACCGTTAATCCGGGAGTCCTGAGTCAGGTACAGCATTGCCTCCTTTCCCGATCACATCGTCCACCCAACTCATGGCCGCAATGACGGTCGGGAAACCGATCGTGCTGGTCAGTGCGAGCAGTGTGTGATGGATCTGCTCAGTCGTCGCACCGGCTGCCAGTGCCCGTCTGGTATGACTGTGCACGGCGCCCTCAGAGCGGATGGCCGCCGCGGCACTGAGCTGAATCAGCTGGACGGTTTTCTCGTCCAGCGGGCCGGCATGACGCACCGCTGCACCCAAGGCATCCATAGCATCAAAATAATCAGGGTATTGATGTTTCAGGCGTTGGTACGTGTACGGGTTGTGATCGCTCTTGCTGTCCATCTTTCTCTCCTCGCGTTGGAGGTGCGGTTCAGTTCTCGCCTTTCATTTCAAACAGCGCTCTACGAGTTCTGCGGCGCTGGTCACCGGGGCTGCGCAGGTGCGGTTTCGGCACACATAGGCGCTGGTTTGCCCCGCAAGAGCATGCCGGCCCACGCCGATGGGCACATCTTCGGCAAAGGCCAGGACACGTGCCGGCAGATAGCGGCGCTGCAGGCTCGCTACCAAGGCGCTGGCGGCGGAGCGTTCACCGGCGATGACGATGCTGATCGGGCCACGCTGTACCCAGTCCTGCGCCGCCAGAAGATGGGCGAAGCCGAAAGGATTCTGGGCGGCTGCGGCGCGGTACATCGCCAAAACCTGCTCGGCACGCTCGCGGTAAAGCTCGCGGCCGGTGAGTTCAAAGAGTCGCAAGAAAGCGAACACGCAGGCCGAGGTTCCCGATGGCCAGGCACTGTCGTGCGGCGCCCGAGGTCTGTGCACCAGCATCTCGCCATCGCTGGGCGTGAAGTAGAGACCGTCCTCCCAGAACTTATCGAGGATCACCTCGACCAACTGTGTGGCGCGCTCGAAATAGCGTTGATCGAAGTCGCACTCGTAGAGATCGATCAAGGCGTTGGCTAGGAAGGCGTAGTCATCGAGGAAGCCTGGGACCTTGGCCGTGCCCTCCCGCCAAGCCCGGTACAGGCCACCCTCAGGGGTCAAGAGTCGGTCCAGAATGAAGTCGGTGGCGCGCCTCGCGGCGTCCAGGTGGGCTCGGGTTCCGGTCGCCTGCCAGGCGGCGCAAAGGCCCTGGATCATTAGCGCGTTCCAGCTGGTGAGGATGTTCTCGTCACGCCCCGGACGAATACGTTGGGCACGCGCCAGCAATAACGTGTCGCGCAGGCCCGCCAGTTGTACTTCCTGCGCCGCGTCCAGCGCGACTGCGCGATGCAGCACGGTGCTGCCATGCTCGAAGTTGCCGGCGGCGGTGACGCCGTAGGCCCGACAAGCCAGGGCGGCGTCCGGGTCGCCGAGCACGGCTTGCACCTCGGCGGGTGTCCACACATAGAACTTGCCTTCCTCACCCTCGCTGTCAGCATCCTCACTGGCGTAGAAACCGCCCTCAGGATGGGTCATGTCACGCAAGATGTAGTCGATCGTCTCCTCGAACACCCGTCGCCAGGCAGGCTTGCCGGTCTCGCGATAGGCGTCGGCATAGAGCTTCACGAGTTGGCCGTTGTCGTAGAGCATCTTTTCGAAATGCGGCACGGCCCAGCGCTCATCCACGCAGTAACGAGCAAACCCGCCGCCCAGGTGATCGTAGAGCCCTCCGGCTGCCATGTGATCGAGGGTCAGCTCCACAGAGCGCAACAGATCCGGCTCGTGTAGACGCTGATAGAGGCGCAGGACGAGATCATGGCAGGCCGGGTTGGGAAACTTCGGTGCGTTACCCAGACCGCCGTGCACAGGGTCGGTGTTTCTGGCAAACAACCGAGCAGCGACGGTCGGTTGGTCTTGCTCCAGCGGTGTATCGCCCTCCAGCGTTGACGCCTCAATGGTGCGGTAGCCCTGGAGGAATTGTTCGACATTCAGCTGCAGCGTCGCGCGGTTGTTCTGCCAGGCGTCGCTCAAGCCGAGCAGGAGTTGAGTGAACCCAGGCCTGCCATAACCCTCCTGTGGTGGGAAATAGGTGCCGCCGAAGAACGGTTCGCGCTGCGCAGTCAGGAACACCGTTAGCGGCCAGCCACCCCCCTGCCCCATCATCTGCACGACTTTTTGATAAATCTCATCGAGGTCAGGCCGTTCCTGGCGGTCGACTTTGATGTTGATGAAGCGTTCGTTCATCAGGCGCGCGATCTGCGGGTTCTCGAACGACTCGTGGGCCATCACGTGACACCAGTGACAGGCGGCATAACCCAGCGACAGGTGGATGGGCTTGTCCTCGTCGCGTGCGCGGCGAAACGCCTCCTCGCCCCAGGGATACCAATCGACAGGGTTCTCGGCGTGCTGCCGCAGATAGGGCGAAGTTTCTTTTGCGAGTCGATTGCTCATGGTTGGCTCCTCACACCGGGTTCCTCAGAGCAGCCCCAATTGCAGCCGGGCCGCATCGGACATGCGGCTTTGATCCCAGGGCGGTTCCCAGACAATCTCGACCTCGACCTCGCTGACTCCGGGAATGGTCTGGACCTTGGCGTGCGCCTCTTCCTTCAGCACATCGCCCATCCCGCAACCGGGCGCGGTCATGGACATCTTGATCTCGACTCGCTGGCTACCGTCGGCCAGCGACCGGGTTTGGCACTGGTAGATCAACCCGAGATCGACCACATTGACCGGAATTTCCGGGTCATAGACGGTACGCAGCACGTCGAGCACCTGCTGGATGTCGAACGCGCCGCTGACCGCCGGTTGCACGCTCGCCTGGGGCTGCGCTTGCTGGGGAGCATCCTGGCCCAGCGCATCGGCATCGCTGGCGGCGATCCGCGCCAGCCGGCCCCTGGAGATTTGAACCGTGAAGCTGCCACCGAGCGCCTGCGTCACCACCACATGCTCACCACGCCCCAACTGCAACCGCTCCCCTCCGGGAATCAGGGTCACCGCGCAGTCCCGCGTGAGCGCGATCGGTTGCAGATAACCCGGCTTATTCGGGTTATCGAAGTGGAAGCCGGCGCCGCGCAGGTCATACTCGAAATCGATGGACAGACCATCGGCTCGCCCTGCGCTCGCGGGATCGAGCAACAGCTTGATGCCGTCTGTTTCGACCGTGATATCACCTTCGGCACCGCGTTCGAAGAAAAACTCATGTGCGAAGTGCTCGTCGATCTTGAGCCGCACCCCACGCACGTGCCCATCTGCCAGAGCATCAAGCAAGACTCTTCGCGCCGAGTCGCTGAGGTGAATGCCGGGGATTGGTAATTTGGCTGCCATGGCTGATTACTCCGTCGTGACCTGTGAGGCGCCGCCTTCGAGCGCACTGCGCAACGTGTGCCAGGCCAGGGTGGCGCACTTGACCCGCACGGGAAACTCCCATACCCCCGAAAGCACGGCGAGTTTGCCAAGTTCTGCGGGCTCCACCGGATTGTTTGGCCCTTCAGTGAGCAGCGAATGCACACGGGCAAACAGTTCCAGCGCTTGCGCAGGCTTTTTCCCCTTGACTGCCAAGGTCATCAAAGAGGCCGAGGCCTGGGAAATGGCGCAGCCAGCCCCCTGAAAGCCGATGTCCGCGATCACGCCGTCCTCAAGCTTGATATAGACCCTGAGCTGATCGCCGCACAGCGGATTGAAGCCTTCCGCCGTACAGGTCGCCCCCTCGATCGGGCGGAAATTACGCGGCCGCTTACCGTGGTCGATGATCACGTCCTGGTAGAGGTCGCGCAGTTCATCGCCGCTCATCGAAACACCTCCTGAACCTTGGCCAGGCCGGCCACCAGCGCATCGATATCCTGCTCGGTGCTGTAGCAGCCGAGCGAGGCGCGAGCAGTCGCTGCCACACCGAAACGGTTCATCAAGGGTTGTGCGCAGTGGTGCCCGGTGCGAATCGCGACCCCCTCGCGGTCGAGGATGGTGCCGATATCGTGCGGGTGGATGCCGTCGAGGACAAACGAGAGGACACCGACCTTCTGCGCGGCGGTGCCGATCAGCCTGAGGCCGGGCACCGTCGCCAGCGCCTTCGTTGCGTAGGCCTGCACGGCCTGCTCGTGGGCAGCAACGGCCTCTGGCCCCAGTTCACCGAGAAAGTCGATCGCCGCGCCGAGGCCTATCGCACCGGCCATGTTCGGGGTCCCGGCTTCAAACTTGTAGGGTGGTTTGTTGTAGACGGTCTTCTCGAAGCTGACCGAGAGGATCATGTCGCCGCCCCCCTGGTAAGGCGGCATGCTTTCGAGTAGCTCGTGGCGACCGTAAAGCACGCCGATGCCGGTGGGACCGTACATCTTGTGACCCGACAAGGCGTAGAAATCGCAGCCCAGCGCTCGCACGTCGACCATAAGGTGCGGAGCTGCCTGAGCGCCGTCGACCAGCACGCGTACGCCCCTGGCGTGAGCGAATTCGACAATGCGCCGGATCGGGTTGATGGTGCCCAGCACATTTGAGACATGGGTGACAGCCACCAGTCGGGTCCTGGGCCCGATCAGCCGCTCCAGCTCATCGAGCTGGAGTTCGCCAGCGTCATTAATGGGGGCTACCCGCAACCGGGCGCCAGTCTGTTCGCAGAGCATCTGCCAAGGCACGATATTGGAGTGGTGCTCCATGGCAGTGATCAACACCTCGTCGCCCGCTCGAACCTGAGTCTTGCCATAGGTTTGCGCCACGAGATTGATCGCTTCGGTCGTGCCGCGGACGAAGACGATCTCTTCGATATGCTCGGCATTGAGGAAGCCCTGGACCTTGGCCCGAGCTTTCTCGTACTCCTCGGTGGCGCGCACCGAGAGGTAGTGCACGCCACGGTGCACGTTGGCGTTTTCTTTCAAGAAGAAATGCGACATGGCATCGATGACCGCCTGCGGTTTCTGGCTGGTCGCGGCGCTGTCGAGGTAAATCAGCGGTTTACCGTAGATTGTCTCCGCGAGGATCGGGAACGCCTGGCGCACGCGCTCGACGTCATAGACTGGCGTAAGGTCGAGCTGTTCAGGTAGTGCCCGAAGGCTGTTTTCGAGGTCACTCATGCCAACACCTCCTGGCCCCGTAACTGCGCGGTGGCCAGCCGTTCCACATGCTCGCGCAGCGGCTTCAACTGGATGAGTTCGAGCATCTCGCTGACGAACGCAACGGTCAGCACGGACCGCGCCATCGCCAGCGGAATCCCTCGCGAGCGCAGGTAGAAAACAGCCTGCTCATCCAGCTGGCCAACCGCGGCACCGTGAGCGCATTTGACGTCATCGGCGAAGATCTCAAGCCGTGGCTGGGTGTTGACCTGGGCCGACGTCGACAACAACAGATTCTTGTTGGTCTGGCTGGCATCGGTCTTCATTGCATGTGGGCGCACGATGATCCGCCCGTCAAAGATTCCATGCCCATGATCATCGATCACACCCTTGTAGAGCTCGCGGCTGGTGCAGCGCGGTGCCTGGTGCTCGATGGTCGTCTGGTTGTCCAGGTGCTGCTCGCCTCGGGGCAGGTACAAACCGTTCAGCGCGATCGCAGCACCTGGCCCCTCGAGCACGACCCGCACCTCCTGGCGTGCCAGCGCCGCGCCCAGTGCAAACGAGTGCGCAGTAAAGTGGCTGCCCTGAGCCTGGCGCACGCTGAGCAGCGCGACATGGAATGCCGACGTGCTTTCGTTCTGCACCGTGTAATGTTCGAGTACAGCGTCCGCTTCGAGTACCACCTCGCTGACGGCATTGCTGAGGTAAACCTCGCCTTCACTGCCGACGTGGCTTTCCACCAGGATCGCTCGGCTTCCTTCGCCCACCTGCACCATCGTGTGCGGATGGGATACCCGCGGCGTGGCGCCCGGGTCCGAGAAGAACACCAGGTGGATCGGTGCTTCGACCGTTGTGTGGGCGGGTATCCGCACCAGCGCCCCGTCCTCGGCGAGTGCCGCATTGAGCGCCGTAAAGGCCTGCGGCTGCGAGCGGAACGCCTGCGCAAACACGGATTCGAGCGACCCGCGGTCGGCCCGCAGCAGCGGCGCGAAATGGGTGACTTGTGTGCCTGGAGGTAGCCACTCAAGTACCGAGAGCTCGGGGTCAAAAAAGCCATTGACGAAAACCAGTCGCGGGCCGCCATAGTCGCCGACCAGCCGCTCGACGCTGGCAATGGACGGGTACCGGCTCTCGGCCGGCTGGAAAGCGGTCTCGAGGATGGGCGCGACTCGTGTGTATTTCCAGGACTCGTCCTTGGCCGTGGGAAAGCCTTGTTCGGCCACCCACTGGAACGCTGCATAGCGCAATGCTTGCAACCAGGCAGGATGCCGGGCGTCGACCTCGGGCTTGAGCCGGGCGAGGAAGGCTACGCTCGCCGCGGTGTTCATGACTCGGCTCCGGGTACTGGCGTGGCCTGTTCAAAGCTGGCATAGCCGTGCTTTTCCAGCTCGACGGCCAGCTCCTTACCGCCGGACTGCACAATCCGGCCGTTGGCCATGACGTGGACGCGATCCGGGACAATGTAGTCGAGCAGTCGCTGGTAGTGTGTGATGACCAGTAGCGCACGATCCTTGCTCCGCAGCGCGTTGACGCCTGCCGCGACGATCCGCAGCGCGTCTATGTCGAGCCCCGAGTCGCTCTCGTCGAGGATCGCCAGCCTGGGCTCCAGAATCGCCATCTGGAAAATCTCGTTGCGCTTCTTTTCGCCACCCGAGAAGTCCACGTTGACGGAGCGGTTCATGAAGCTCTGGTCCATCTCCACCAGCGCCATGCGCTCCTTGGCAAGTGTCAGAAAATCCAGCGCGTCGAGTTCTTCGAGCCCACGCTGCTTGCGCACAGCGTTGAGCGCCGTGCGCAGGAAATACAGATTGCCGACACCGGGGAGCTCGACCGGGTACTGGAACGCGAGGAAGATCCCGGCAACCGCGCGCGCTTCGGCCGGCATGGCGAGCAGGTCCTGGCCTTCGTAGAGCACCTCGCCGCTGACCTCGTAGGTGTCGAGGCCCGCCAGCACCTGGGCCAGCGTGCTTTTGCCGGAGCCGTTCGGCCCCATGATCGCGTGCACCTCGCCCGCTTCAATACGCAGCGTGATGCCCCGCAGAATCTCACGGCCTTCGACACTGGCGTGCAGATCATTGATCTCGAGCATGCTCCCACCCCGGGCCTCAGCCCACACAACCCTCCAGGCTCACACCCAGCAGTTTCTGGGCTTCCACTGCGAACTCCATCGGCAGTTCCTTGAGCACCTCGCGGCAGAAGCCATTGACGATCATCGGCACCGCGTCCTCGGCGCTTATGCCGCGCTGCCGGCAGTAGAAGAGCTGCTCATCACTGATCTTCGAGGTGGAGGCCTCATGCTCGACCTGGGCGCTCGGGTTCTTCACATCGATATAGGGGAAGGTGTGCGCGCCACACTGGCTGCCCAGCAGCAGGGAGTCGCACTGCGTATGGTTGCGGGCACCCGTCGCGGCCTTCTGGATCTTCACCAGGCCACGGTAGGTGTTCTGTCCATGGCCGGCGGAAATGCCCTTGGAGAGAATGGTGCTACGCGTATGCCGGCCGATGTGGATCATCTTGGTGCCGGTGTCTGCCTGCTGGTGATTGGCCGTCAGGGCGACCGAGTAGAACTCGCCGACCGAATAGTCGCCCTGGAGAATCACCCCTGGATACTTCCAGGTGATCGCGGAGCCGGTTTCGACCTGGGTCCAGGAAATCTTCGAGTGCGCGCCGGCGCACTTGCCGCGTTTGGTCACGAAGTTGAAGATCCCGCCGCGCCCTTGAGCATCGCCCGGGTACCAGTTCTGCACCGTGGCGTACTTGATCCGGGCGTTATCCAGCGCGACCAGCTCGACCACCGCCGCGTGCAGTTGGTTATTGTCGCGCATCGGTGCGGTGCAGCCTTCGAGGTAGCTCACGTAGGCGCCCTCCTCTGCAACGATCAGCGTGCGCTCGAACTGGCCGGTATCCGCGGCGTTGATGCGGAAATAGGTCGACAGCTCCATTGGGCAGCGCACGCCCTTGGGCACGTAGCAGAAAGAGCCGTCGGAAAACACCGCCGAATTCAGTGTGGCGAAAAAGTTGTCGCTGTAGGGCACGACCGACCCCAGGTATTTGCGCACCAGTTCCGGATGATTTTGCACCGCTTCGGAGAAGGAGCAGAAGATCACGCCAACTTCGGCGAGTTTGTGCTTGAAGGTGGTCGCCACCGAGACCGAATCGACCACGGCATCCACCGCAACTCCGGTCAGGCGCTCCTGTTCGGCGAGCGAGATGCCAAGCTTGCCAAACATCTCGCGCAGCTCGGGATCGACCTCGTCAAGACTATTGGGCCCCGGCGTTTTCGGCTTGGGTGCCGAGTAATAGATGATGTCCTGGTAGTCGATGGGATCAAAGTGGACGTTCTGCCAGGTGGGCTCGCGCATCGTCAGCCAGTGGCGATACGCCTTCAGGCGCCAGTCCAGCAACCACTGCGGTTCGCTCTTCTTCGCCGAGATCAGGCGGATGAGGTCTTCATTGAGCCCGCGCGGGGCCGCGTCGCTCTCAAGATCAGAGACAAAGCCGTACTTGTAGGCGCGATTGCTGAGCTCGCGGATCCTGGCATTGTCGGTACTCATCGCTGATGCCTCCTGCTGTTGGCAGGACGATGTGATCGTTTAACTATACTCCTTCCCTATCGCTTGCAACTCGAGCTCATCCTTAGCGTTCAAACATCCGACGACTGCCGCAACAGAATGTCGTTGCCGTCCACCCGCACCTCGAATTGCTCGACTCGATAAGCCGGTTCTGTGAGGCATTCACCGCTGGTCACGTCGAACTCGTAGGCGTGAACCGGGCAAATCACCACGTTGTCGCAGAGTATTCCTTCGCCCAGCGGCCCGTCTTCGTGCGGGCAGGTGTTGTGGATGGCGAAATACTCGCCGTCCACATTGAACAGCGCGACGGGCGTTCCCCCAAGGTTCACGGTCTTGCCGTTTCCCGGTTCGATATCGCCTACGCAGGCGACCTTGACGAATTCACTCATGGTGTCACTCCAGGAGGCATAAGAGATTCCGGGTGTAACGCATACTCGTAGCAGCTGCCGAAGGCTGCGTTCGAATGCGAAGCGGTCGTAAATCCTGCCTCCTCGGTCGATCTGGAAGTCCGCATCGCATGATTTCACGACCGCTTCGCGGCCGAACGCAGGCTTCGCCAGCTGCTACAGATTGCGTACTGACTTAACTGACTGACATTTCTTGATAGTTATTTTAGCTTCTGGATCTGCTGCTGATTCGTCGGGTCTCGCCCGCCAAGACTTGTTTACAGCAGCAGTAGGCTACGCTTTCAGCAGCTCATTGCTCATATTTCGCGCAGGACTGACGTGATGACCGAGCCCCTCCTCAGCTTCGAAGCACTCAAACGCGCCGCGGCCAGCGGTGAGATCGATACCGTGCTGGTCTGCATGGTTGATATGCAGGGACGACTGGTGGGCAAGCGATTCCAGGTCGAGTTTTTCATCGACAGCGGCCATGAAGAGACCCACTGCTGCAATTACCTGCTGGCCGACGACATCGACATGGAGCCGGTGCCGGGTTACGCCGCGGCCAGCTGGAGCAAAGGCTATGGCGATTTTGTGCTCAAACCCGACATGGCCACATTGCGGCGCGTGCCGTGGCTGGAATGTACGGCGCTGGTGCTCTGCGACGTGCTCGATCATCACCACAGAAAGGATCTGCCCCACAGCCCACGGGCAATCCTGAAAAAACAGGTCGAACGACTGCACGAGCGCGGTTACAGCGCCATGTTCGCCTCTGAGCTGGAGTTCTACCTGTTCGATGAGAGTTACGCGGCCATCCACGAACGCAACTACCACAAGCCGAAAACAGCCGGCCACTACATCGAGGATTACAACATCCTGCAGACCACCCGCGAAGAGCCGGTGCTGCGGGCGATTCGCAAACATCTGCAGGCATCGGGAATTCCCGTGGAAAACTCCAAGGGTGAATGGGGGCCGGGCCAGGAAGAGATCAACATCCGTTATGCCGATGCCCTGACCATGGCCGACCACCACGTCATCATCAAGCACGCCTGCAAAGAGATCGCGCAACTGCAAGGCAAGGCGATCACGTTCATGGCCAAGTGGCGCTATGACGCCGCCGGTTCCAGCAGCCATATCCACAATTCGTTGTGGGACAAAAATGCCAAAAAGCCGCTGTTTTTCGACCCAAAGGCCGAATTTGGCATGTCGAAATTGATGCGTTCCTGGGTGGCCGGGCAGCTCAAATACGCCAATGACATCACCTGTTTTCTCGCGCCCTACATCAATTCATACAAGCGCTTTCAGGCCGGCACCTTCGCGCCGACGCGGGCGGTGTGGAGTCGGGACAATCGCACCGCGGGCTTTCGGTTGTGCGCAGAAGGCAGCAAAGCCATCCGCATCGAATGTCGCATCGGCGGCGCTGACCTCAATCCCTACCTGGCCTTCGCCGCCCTGATCGCCGCGGGCCTGGCCGGTATCGACGAAAAGCTCAGCCTGGCGCCCCCCTTCGAGGGCGATGCCTACCTCGACGAGCACTTGCCTGAAGTCTCGAAGACCCTGCGCGAGGCCTGCGCCGCGCTCCGGGTCTCGACTATGTTGCGTGAGGCGTTCGGCGATGAGGTGATTGACCACTACGTGCACACCGCCGACTGGGAGCAGAAAGAGTACGACCGACGGATAACCGACTGGGAACTGCAGCGCGGCTTTGAGCGCTATTGAGACCACCATGACTTCGATGATTCAACTCATCTCACCGGTCGATGGCCGGGTCTACGCCGAACGCCGCTGCGCCGATGCGACGCAGATCGAACAGGCTCTGGCGGCTGCCGCTGCCGCCCAGGCGCAATGGAAGCGCCGGCCATTGAGCGAACGCGCCGTTTTCTGTAACGCCGCGGTGGACGCGATGCTGGCAATGAAGGCTGAAATCGTGCCGGAACTGGCTTGGCAGATGGGCCGCCCAGTACGTTTCGGTGCCGGCGAGCTGCGCGGTTTCGAAGAGCGTGCCCGCCACATGATTGCGATTGCGCCTGAGGCACTGGCAGCGCTAGAGCCCGCGCCTGTCGCGGGCTTTCGGCGTTATATCCAACGCGAGCCACTGGGTACGGTGCTGGTCGTCGCACCCTGGAACTACCCGTACCTGACGGCGGTGAATACGATTATCCCGGCGCTGATGGCCGGCAACAGCGTCATCCTCAAGCACGCCTCGCAAACGCTGCTGGTCGGCGAACGCTTCGCCGAGGCCATGCGCCGCGCCCATCTGCCCGCTGGCCTGTTTCATAACCTGTTGCTCGACCATCACCAAACCGCCGCGATCATTGCCTCAGGACGTGTGCAGCAGGTGAACTTCACCGGTTCAGTCGACGCGGGCAAGGCAATAGAAATCGCCGCCGCCGGAAGCTTCCTCGGTATGGGCCTGGAGCTCGGCGGCAAAGATCCGGCCTACGTGCGAGCAGACGCCAACCTTGAGCATGCCGTGGAAAACCTGGTGGACGGCAGCTTCTTCAACTCCGGGCAAAGCTGCTGCGCCGTCGAGCGTATATATGTCGATGAAAAAATTTACCCGGCGTTTGTCGAGCGCTTCGTCGCCTTGACCCGTCAATACGTGCTCGGCAACCCACTCGACGAAGCCACCACGCTCGGCCCACTGGTCACACCAAGCGCCGCTGAGTTCGTTCGCGGGCAAATCGCCGATGCATTGTCGAAGGGCGCCCGTGCGCTGATCGATCCGAAGACCTTCCCTGCTGACGCGCCGGGCAGCGCCTACCTCGCGCCGCAGGTGTTAGTCGACGTCACGCATCACATGTCGGTGATGCGTGAGGAAAGCTTCGGTCCGGTGGTCGGCATCATGCCTGTCGCCAGCGATGACCAAGCCATCTCCTTGATGAACGACAGTGAATTCGGGCTCAGCGCCTCCCTCTGGACCCAGGATCTCGCCGCCGCCGAACGTATCGGCAACGAGATCGCCACCGGCACCGTGTTCATGAACCGCTGCGACTACCTGGACCCGGCCCTGGCCTGGACCGGGGTGAAGAACAGCGGGCGCGGCATAACGCTGTCACGCCTGGGCTTTGAGCACCTGACCCGCGCCAAATCCTTCCATCTGCGCCACGAGACCTGAGCCATGAGCCTGACCGCGAACTGGAACTACCCCACGAGCATCCACTTCGGTGTTGGCCGTATCGCCGAGCTGGCTGAAACCTGCCGCAGTCAAGGTATCCAGCGCCCGTTGCTGGTCACCGACAGTGGCCTGGCACGTGCGCCGATCACCACCGCAGCGCTGGAATCCTTGCGCGACGCCGGCCTCGGCGCTGTGCTGTTTTCTGACCTCAAGCCCAATCCGGTTGAGGCCAATCTGGCAGGTGGGCTCGACGCCTGGCGCGCCGGCAACCACGATGGGGTGGTCGCCTTCGGTGGCGGCAGCGGCCTGGACATGGGCAAGCTTATTGCCTTCATGAGCGGCCAGACCCGACCGGTATGGGATTTCGAAGACATCGGCGACTACTGGACACGCGCCGACGAAGGCAGCATCGCCCCGATCATTGCAGTGCCGACCACTGCGGGTACCGGATCCGAGGTGGGGCGTGCGGCGGTGATCATCGACGAGCGCACGCACACCAAACGCATCATTTTCCACCCGAAGATGATGCCGCGGGTGGTCATCAGCGACCCGGCGCTCACCGTCGGCATGCCGGCAAAGGTCACCGCCGGTACTGGCATGGATGCGTTTGCGCATTGCCTGGAATCGTACTGCGCCCCCGGTTTTCATCCGATGGCCGAAGGCATTGCGGTGGAAGGCATGCGCCTGGTGGCCAATGCCCTGGTGCGGGCAGTACGTACACCTTCCGACCTTGAGGCGCGAGCGGAAATGCTCGCGGCTGCTGCGATGGGCGCCACTGCCTTTCAGAAAGGTCTGGGCGCGATACACGCGCTCTCACATCCGGTGGGCGCCCTGTACGACACCCATCACGGCATGACCAATGCCACCTTCATGCCCTATGTATTGAAGTTCAATCGTCCGGCCATCGAGGAACGCATCACCCGCCTCGCGGCTTATCTGCGTCTGCCCTCTCCAGGTTTCGATAGCTTCCTGGCCTTCGTCCTCAAGTTGCGCAAGGACATCGGCGTACCGCATACGCTGTTTGAGCTGGGGGTGGATGATCGGCAAGCCGATCTGATCGCGGACATGGCGGTTGTCGACCCCACTGCCTGCGGCAACCCGCTGCCATTGACACGCAACGGCGCGGCAGAAATTTTCGATGCGGCTTATCACGGCCGTCTTTAGAGCCCTCATCTGATCAAGATCAGATGCGACTGACCGACTCACCGCGGCAGATTTTTAATCGACATTGACGCAACGACAGTGAGTAGATTTCAAAGATGAAGTTCTTTCGCAAGCACGCTGAGTCCCATAAACATGACCGGATCGGCTGGCTTCGAGCCTCGGTACTGGGCGCCAACGACGGCATTGTATCGACTGCCAGTCTGTTGATCGGGGTGGCCGCAGCCAATGCCACCCACAGCACGTTACTCGTCACCGGTATCGCCGGGCTGGTGGCAGGTGCAATGTCGATGGCGGCAGGAGAATACGTCTCCGTGCACTCCCAGGCGGATACCGAACGGGCTGATCTATTGCGCGAACAAACAGAGCTTGAGACGGCTCCGGTTGCTGAGCATAGGGAGTTGGCAGCTATCTACATGGGGCGCGGCGTTGAACCCGAGCTCGCCAGAAAAGTCGCAACGCAACTCATGGCGCACGATGCACTGGGATCACATGCGCGCGACGAACTGGGCATTTCTGATGCGCTCAGCGCAAAACCACTGCAGGCAGCACTGTCCTCGGCGGCGAGTTTTATTGTTGGCGCAGCATTACCGCTGGGCGTGACCATCCTCGCACCACCTCACAGTGTGATCCCGTGGATATCGGGCATGTCACTGGTATTCCTGGGTACATTGGGAGGTATTGCCGCCAAGGCTGGTGGCGCCGATCTTCTGATGGGGGCATGGCGGGTGACGCTGTGGGGCGCGCTGGCGATGGCCATTACGGCTGCAGTCGGTATTTCATTCGGTGCGGTTACTTAGCGTTTATATGAAATGTACTTGAGAACAGGAATTGACTCAGTCCCCCCCTATTCGACCTGCTACTCTTTCACCCAATAGCAACTCAAGGGTTCTCGCCGTGGAAGGCATTCCCCTTCTTTGTGACCCACGCAGCTATTGGCCTGCCAAGGAGCCGGAAATGAAGCATGCGTTTTTTGCAATGATGACTCTACTCTTTTGCTCATCGACTATTGCTTCCTCCCCAGATGGGGAGGCGCTTTACCAAGAGAACTGTAGCGTCTGCCATGGGCCTCAAGGCATTGGGGGATCAGCACCTAAATTGGCTGGAGATGCCAGCGAGTGGAAGTCAACGGTATTTGAACGGGCCGTATTGAACGGTATTGATGACCATGGAAAGCCTCTAAAGGGGCCAATGCCACACTGGAAGGGTGCCAGCTTCAAATCTGACAACGGTGCGACACCAAACAAACTTGAGGTTGATGCAATACAGCAATACCTGCATAAGCAGAAGTAGTGTATCCGTTCCGGATAGACGATTAATCAGAGTCTGATTTTTTCATTCTGGCGCCAGCCGGAACCTCAAATATTAAAAAATGCCGTTTGCGTTATGAATCCTTATCGACGCCCTCTGCAGTGGATCAACTGACCCCAGACTTGATGGTGAGGCGGACAAACCTAAGATGTTGTGGTCGGGGAAAGTACCCCTCGCGTGCCTGATCGGCACAGGAGCTCGCACTTTCGAGGTTCGTCATGCTTGCAGTAACGCTGATCAATACGCTGGTGGTGATCGTAGCGGTGTTGATCCACTACGAATGTCTGTCGCGCCTGAACGACTGGCTACCCAGACTTAAGGTCTGGAGCCGATTCAGAATCGTGGTTGGCGTATTCGGTGCGCTGCTGGCCCATGCGGTAGAAGTCTGGTGCTTCGCACTGGTTTATTACCTGATGGCTGGCTCTGGCGAGTGGGGAAGTCTGAAGGGCAACTTTGACGGCTCGTTCATGGACTGCGTGTACTTTTCCTTCACCACCTTCACCACGATCGGTTTCGGCGATATATCCCCCATGGGGAAACTCAAGTACCTGACTGGGTTGCAGGCACTGACCGGTCTGGTACTCATCTCCTGGACCGCATCGTTTCTGTTTCTCGAGATGCAGAGGTACTGGAAAGGCAAATGACGTTTCCTGTTTCCTGTTTCCTGTTTCCTGTTTCCTGTTGCCAATGACATCCGGCGCGAGGAGCCTCTTCGGGTTTGCGTCTTTGCATCTGGATCATCAGCGTCCCCCCCGTTCGTCGCCCCTCCCCTACAGCGCTCAAATGAAGTGTTTGTCTGGACTCACAACGCCTATGCATAGGCTCTTTCAAAACCAGTGTGCTGTCACTTGATGGCCGCGAGCAGGTCACCGGTTTTCAAATGCTCGGCGAGATGCTAGGCCTGGATGCGATCAGTGCAGAGCAGCACGCCTGCAATGCTTTCGCCCTTGAGGACAGCGAGGTTTGCCCCATCCATTTCGCCCAGTTGGAGAAGCTCGCCCATGAGCTGCCTTCACTGCAGCACAATCTGAACAAACTCCTGAGCAGGGAAATCGTCCGTGATCACAGCATGCTGATGATGGGCAACATGAGCTCGGACGAACGCCTGGCGGCTTTTCTGCTTAATCTGTCTCAGCGGTTCGGCATTCGCGGTTATTCATCCAGGGAGTCTGTCCTGAAGATGCGGCGCGAAGAGATTGGTTCCTACCTTGGACTGCGTCATGATCCTGACGATACCCGGCAGGTCATTCACCGTCTCAGCCTATAAAGAAATCGCCCCCCGGAGGGTCGGATATCGGCGTTCCGGGGGGCGATTCAACGCTCATGACTGCAACACGCTCTGGCCTCATCACGGCGTAATCGCAACCTTCATCACCCCGTCACGTTGCTGGGCAAACAGCTCATAAGCCGCTTCGATATCGTCCAGTTTGAAACGGTGGGTCACCAGCGGTGACAGATCGACGGCGCCGCTGGCCACCACCGCCATCAAGCGGCGCATACGCTCTTTGCCGCCAGGGCACAGCGTGGTAACGATGCTGTAATCCCCCAGACCAGCAGCAAAGGCATCCAGGGGAATTCGCAGGTCACTGGAGTACACCCCCAGGCTGGACAGCCGGCCGCCGGGACGCAGTACCCGCAGGGCGGACTCGAACGTGCCCTGGGTTCCCAATGCTTCAATGGCCACATCGACACCGCGCCCATCGGTCAGGGCCATGATCTGCGCAACCACATCGCCGTCCTTGAAGTTGACCACATGGGACGCCCCCAACCGTCGGGCGACGCTCATCCGCTCTGCCACGGTGTCGACGCCGATGATGGTGGTCGCGCCTTTGAGGCGTGCACCGGCCACTGCACAGAGCCCGATCGGCCCGAGGGCGAATACCGCCACCGTATCGCCAATGCTCACCTCGCCCCGCTCCGCCCCGGAAAAGCCGGTGGACATGATGTCCGGGCACATCAGCACTTGTTCGTCGCTGAGACCGTCCGGGATCGGACACAAGTTGGCCAGGGCGTCCGGCACCAACACGTACTCGGCCTGGCAGCCATCGATGATATTGCCGAACTTCCAGCCACCCGTGGCCCGGAAGCCATGACGGGTGTCCGGGCCATCCTGTGAGGCACAACCGCACAGGCAGGCATAACTTTGACCGCTGGGGGTGATTGCCCCGGCGATTACCCGTTGCCCTTCAACAAAGCCGCGTACCTGGGAGCCGAGGCGCTCGATAACGCCCACCGGTTCATGGCCGACGGTCAGCCCTTTGGCGACGGGATACTCGCCGCGCAGAATGTGCACGTCTGTGCCGCAGATTGTCGTCGTGGTAATACGGACCAGCGCATCCAATGGGCCGACCTCCGGGATCGGTTTGTCATCGAGGACGATCCGATTCTTCTCGACAAATATCGCCGCTTTCATGACTGCCATGACGATCTCTCCTGCCCCTGTACAGGGGCTTGAATTGAACACGAGGCTCAGAATGCGCCGGGGTCGCGGGCGAGCGATTGATCATGGTCAATAATTACCGGGAAGGTCCCAGCACACTTGAATGTGCAGACCAAAACCGACGGACGGCTTCGTACGGCAACGTACACAGCGCGCCATGGATTAATCTGTAGGTATCGGAAAACTCACTTTCGGACGGTGGCTGAAATGCTTGATGCTCCCAAGCCACAACAGAACCATCTTTTGGCGGCTCTTCCCGCATTAGCGTTGGAGCGTTTGTTGCCCTACCTTGAACTGATCACCCTGCCGCTCGGCAAGGTGCTCTACGAGTCTGGGGATGCCCTGCGCCACGTCTACTTCCCCACCGATTCCATCGTGTCTCTTCTGTATGTGATGGAAAACGGCGCATCGGCGGAGATTTCGGTGGTCGGCAATGAAGGCTTGATCGGCATCGCCGTCTTCATGGGCGGTGAAAGCACGCCAAGCCGGGCCATTGTCCAGAGTGCCGGGCATGCTTACCGGTTGCCCGGCCAGCGACTCAAGGATGAGTTCAACCGCCACGGGGAGATGCTCCTGTTGATGTTGCGCTACACCCAGGCGTTGATCACGCAGATGGCCCAGACCGCAGTGTGCAATCGCCACCACTCCATAGATCAACAATTGTGCCGCTGGTTGCTGCTGTCCCTCGATCGCCTGCAAGACAATCAGTTGATCATGACCCAGGAATTGATCGCCAACATGCTGGGCGTACGCCGCGAGGGCGTAACCGATGCCGCCGGCAAGCTGCAACGCCTGGGCGTCATCGAATACAGCCGTGGCCACATCAAGGTGCTGGATAGAACCAGGCTCGAAGAACTGAGCTGTGAGTGCTACGCCGTCGTCAGAAAAGAAACCGAGCGCTTGCTGCCCTATGTTCCGTTTAAACCGGCTCGCTGACCCGCACCTGCGTGTTCTAGCGTACAGACCGCCCTGCCGGCGTCACCCACACTGCAAGCACACGACGGTTCGGCACCTGTCACGCCCATTCAGGGCCCACGGTGCTGCAGGACATTCGCATGCCAATGACCACAAATCGGCCGGTCGAAAACCGACTACTCCAGGGGCTGTCGAAAATTGACTACGGCCGGCTGGAGGCGCAGTGCGATAACGTCGAACTGACCTTTGGCACCGTCCTGTGTGAATCGGGTCATCCGATCCTGCATGTGTACTTCCCGCAAACCGCGTTCATCTCTCAAGTGGTCACGTTACACGGCCACCCTCCTCTTCAGGTGGGCCTGATCGGTAACGAAGGAATGCTCGGGGCGACCCTTGCGCTGGGGGTGAATACCGCCCCCATGCGTGCCGTGGTGCAAGGGGCCGGCACGTGTCTGAGGATGAGCGGCTTACAGCTGCAGATCGCACTGCGCAATAGCCCGTTATTGTTGCGCAGGCTCAATCAATACCTGTATGTGCAGCTGATGCAACTCGCTCAAACCGCTGCCTGTACCCATTTCCATGAAATCGAACCGCGCCTGGCGCGCTGGTTACTGATGACCCACGATCGTGCGCACGCCAACCACTTTCATCTGACCCACGTGTCGCTGGCGAACATGCTTGGGGTTCGGCGTAGTGGCGTGACGTTGGCCGCTGGCGCACTGCAACAGCGTGGGTTGATCCGCTATACCCGCGGTGAAATCACGATTATTGACCGCAAGGGATTGGAAGCGGCGTCATGCGAATGCTATAGCGACACCCACTCGCTCCCACTATGACCTCGCCGTAAATCGGCACTGGGTTGCACGCTATTCACTCCAATGCAAATTCAGCGTTTCGACGGATTTACCATCGAGTGCAATGGTGTGGCGCTCTTCATGTCCATTGAAAGTGGCAATGACCAAGTATTTGTTGGCCGGTAACTGAACGTACACGATGGGACCGACCTGACTCAGCGACAACAGGGGGCTGCCTTTTTCGCTCTGGATCACCACGTCGACATTGCTTTGGTACTGATTGCCTTTACCTATTGAAAAGGTCATGTGCAGGTTGTAGCCCTGGGTCTGGAGCAAGGCCTGTGATTCATCCAGGCCAATGCCGCCTGATACATAGTGGATTCCATTCTGCTCCTGCGGCTCCAGCCGTACGACAGACAGGTCAGGCGATTCTTCGGTGGCCGCATGCACCACCAGGGGTGACACACCCAGCAATAGGGCCAATGCGAGTCTTGGAAGCGTTAGTGAATGACTGAACATCATGATGAATGCTCCTTGGATCGTACTGAAACGAATGACAGTGAATTGGGAAACTAATTTCTGATTTCGTGACCAATGACTCCGCCCACGGCCGCTCCACCGACAGTCCCCAAAGCGCTGCCTCCAGTCAGTACGGCCCCGCCGACAGCACCGACGCCAGCGCCAATGGCCGTGTTGCGCCCTCGTGTCGACATGCTGGGACAACCACTCAAACTGATGAGCAAGGCTACCGTTAAAGCGCCGAGCGTGAATTTGTGCAGGGTTTTCATGTTTTCTCCGGTGAGTGACTGGCAGCAATCTGCCTGTCACTCAGAGTGCGCGTGGTCGCCGGACGGGGTCTGTGCGCTAGTACACGGATAGCCGTTTGCTTTAGTGACAAGTGTCAAATCCTTCCCAGCAACAGCAACACGATCAGCACGACAACAACCACGCCCAACAAACCGCTAGGTCCATATCCCCAACTGCGGCTGTGCGGCCATGTCGGAATGGCGCCAAATAGCAGCAAAACCAGCAAGATCAACAGTATTGTGCCCAAGCTCATGGCGTTTCTCCTTGAGTCTGCAAGTGAGTGGATTATGTGCAGGCAGTGAGTCCCTTATCTGCACGGTGCATGTCACCAAATTGGCGCAAGTATCCGGTGCAGTCTGTACGGCAACACACATATCGTCATTGTTTGGTTGATCAGCTGCGCAGTCGTTGTTATTTCGCTTGTGCAACGCTTTTTGCAGTATTCAGGTTGCACAGTGTGTGATGGCGTACAGATCATTGCGACGATCAGGAGCAGGATAAAAATAACAACAGAGCAGCGTTCGCCGCAGCAGGTATGACCATGAACACAATGACCGATTCAGCGCTGGTACTGCGCATCAACGCACAGTGCCATCCATTGCTGTGCTACTTGCACAAGCTCAGTGGCGTACGTTACCTGGCAGTCTATGACGCAGCCGGCAGTTATGAGCTGAGCCCTATAAACGGCCACGCGAAACACGCGACAGACCACGAGCTAGCCAATACGGAAGTCTGGGAGAGACTGCCTTAGGCAGCCTCTCTAACCCAGTTGATCGATCATCACCGCGTAGCGTGTTCTGCTTAACGTTTGATCAGCGAAATCTTGGTGCCTTCAATGCTGACGCCTGCCATCAGGCCTTGCTGGTCAAAGACAAACGCATAGGCATCGTCTTTCAATGTCGAGCTCGACAGGTTTTTCGCGACACCTTGGTCAACCAGGACAACGGTCGGACCTACGCCAATTTCCCACCCCTTGGTCTCACGCACATAGTTAACCGCCTTGTCTGTCATCAGAAACAGCGCATAAGCATAGGACTGGGCACCCGCCTGCAGCCCCCATGAACCGGTGACTGTGTTGTAGTAACTGTCTGATTTGGGGCCTTTGAACATCACCCCCTCACCATAACTGCCGCCAAACACCAGGCCCGCTTTGATGACTTTAGGGAACACCAGCACAGCCTTGGCAGTGCGCGACATGGTCTCTGCCAACGGATTGGCTTTGTAGAGGATTTGCAAGGCATGCCGGGAGTCTTGATCCAGATCCTGGGCTGTTGCGGCGCTTGCAGTATTGAGCAAACCGGTTGAAGCCAGCGACAAAGTGGCGAGCGCGATAAATAGAAGTGAGCGTAGTGAGGTTGTCATGGTTGTACTCCAATGCCAGCGATACAAACGATGCGGCAAGCCGATAACCAGCATGAGGGGCAGCCGCCGACTGCACATTAGAGTGTAGTAGCTACCGCCCCACGTCTGTTCGGTGGCGCACACTGCACGTGTCGGAACCGGTTCAATCCTGACGCAGCCACTCGATAAACTGCGCGAACAGCTCCGACTGAGAACTAACCCCCAGTTTCAAATACAGATTCTTGCGGTGCATACGCACGGTTTCCGGAGAAATCCCCATCTCGCTGGCTGTGGATTTGACGGAGTGGCCACGCAGGATCATATGCGCGACTTCGCGCTCACGGTCGGTCAGCAGATCACAGCCGAAGTTCTCGAAGGCCGCTTGAATACTCAGCTTGATACCGGCTTGTGTACTGTCGGCAATGACGCCTTGTTCATAAATGGCGGCATTGCGCTGGAGCCCGCGTTTTGCAAATTGGGCGATCAGCTCCCGAACCATGGGCTCGACCGCGCGCAGCAGATTCAATTGATCGGCTCTCAAGCATTCGCCGCCAAAACCCTGGAACAGACTGACAGAGACCTTGCTGTTATTACCCAGATCGACAATGTAAAAGCTGTCTTCCGAGCAACCGGCTTTCAGGTAGTAGGTTTTGTAATACTCGCTGTCGAAGAAATTGTCCGGGGCGATTTCCTCCAGGTGATAAAAGCCTTCAGCCAACCCCTGCTCCACCGCCAGGCAAAACGGGTCGAGCAAGTAGCCGCCGGAGAAATACCGGTCGATGATCGAATCGCGATATTGCTCGGGTATGCCTTGTTGAAACAGCAAGTGCGGCGGCCGGTCCTTGCGCTCCAGGCTGATCATCACCGACTCAATCGTCACTAAATGTCCGAGGGCCAGCGCCAGGTATCGAAGAGCATCGGGCTCTTCGACATGGGCAAACGCTTCCTGTACGCCGGCGTGCCATTGATGCAAGGCGCGAAAGGACAATGCAATCAAGGTGTCGTCGTGTGCTTTGCTCATGCCCCGCAGTCTAGCGGGTGAGCCAGTGGCTCGCAAAGTCATGTCTACGGGGCTCATTGACCGGCGTACAGCCCTTGTTCCTGAAGTTCAGCCGCAACGTCGAGAATGCACTGACGCAGGGTTTCAACGATCTCGTCCACTTGCGCATGACTGATGATCAACGGCGGCGACATGACATTGAGGTGCATGATCGGCCGCACCAACAGGCCTTTCGCTTGAGCGCGTATGTGAATTCTTTCGCCGATGTTCACCTCATCGGCAAACAACGCCTTGGTGTCCTTGTCCGCGACGAACTCGACACAGGCCATCAGTTTTTGGCAGCGCACATCACCCACTAACGGCAAGTCTCGCAGCGTGCTCAAGCGTTGTTCCAGATAGCTGCCAACCGTGTCGACATGGGCCAACAGGTTTTCCCGCTCGATGATTTCGATGTTCTTCAGCGCGGCTGTGCAGCACACCGGATGACCGCTGTAAGTGAAGCCGTGGCTGAAACAACGGCCCTTGCCGGGTTCGGCAATGACTTTCCAGATACCCTCGGAAAAGATGCAGGCGCCCAGTGGCAGGTAAGCCGATGTGAGGCCTTTGGCGGTGGTGATGATGTCCGGTTGCACGCCAAATACGTCGTACGAGGCGAAGAACTTGCCCAAACGGCCAAATGAGGTGACGACCTCGTCTGCGACAAAAAGGATGTCGTACTTTTGGCAGACTTCCCACATGCGCAACAGATAACCCTTTGGTGGAATGATCACGCCACCCGAGCCCATGATCGGTTCGGCGAAAAACGCGGCGACGTTATCGGCGCCAAGGGTGAGGATCTTGTCTTCAAACTCCTGCACCAGGAATTCGAGAAATTGCGCCTCGCTCATGCCCTTGGGCGCGCGGTAAGGGTTGGGATTGGAGATGTGATGAATCTTGTCGTGGGCGTAGTCGAACTCTGGCACGCGGTCCGCCGCCTTGTTGCCAATCGACATCGTCAGGCAGGTTGAACCGTGGTAGGCGTTGTAACGGGCGATAACGTGTTTCTTCTGCGGTTTGCCGCGACTGTTCTGATAGAACTGAACCAGTCGATACGCGGTGTCCACCGCCGTGGACCCACCCGTGGTGAGGAACACGTGATCGAGATCCCCCGGTGCCAGGCTGGCGAGTTTTTCGCAGAGCTGAATGGCCACCGCATTGGACATGTCGGAGAACGGGTTCGAATACGCCAGTTGCCGCACCTGATCGGCGATGGCCAAGGCCATTTCCTCACGGCCCAGGCCGATGTTCGTACACCACATGCCGCCGACCGCATCGAGGAAGCGATTGCCTTCGGTGTCGTAGATATACGCACCGTCGCCGGCAACGATGTTGAGCGCGCCCTGCTCCTGATGTTCATCGAACACGTGATAACCGTGCATGTAATGGGCTTTATCGGCTTTTACCAGTTTGGTCTGTTCAAACGTAGCAAAGAAATCTTGGGTTGGGGTGGCCATAAAATGTTCTCGAATAGAAAAAACAAGCAGATCGCATTCAGCGTTGACGCTACTTCAAGGCTTACATCCCGGTTTTCACTGTGCTCCAGACACGGGTAATCGCCCGCATGTCTTTTGCGTCTTGAGTCTTCTGCGTAAACAGGCGTTCGCGGGTCGTATCGTCGGGATAAATGGCCTGATTGCTGCGCACATCGGCATCCACCAGCGCGGTTGCCGCCGAGTTGCTATTGGCATAATGGATAAAGTTGGTGACATCGGCCATGACTTGCGGCTGCAACAGGTATTCGAGGAACTTGTGCGCGTTGGCGACATGTAGTGCGTCACCGGGGATGTACATGTTGTCGAACCAGATCAGCGAGCCTTCCTTGGGAATGAAGTAAGCCAGCTTGATTTTGAGCTTGGCTTCTTCGGCACGGGCCTGGGCGGTGGCATAGTCGCCGGACCAGGTCATGGCCATGCAGACATCACCGTTAGGCAGGCTGGTGAGGTAATTCACCGAGTCAAATTTCTTGATGTAAGGCCGCACCGACAGCAGCAGGTCCTGCGCAGCCTTGAGGTCTTCCGGCGCGGCGCTGCGAGGGTCACGTCCCAGGTACTTCAGCGCGAGCGGGATAACTTCGGTCGGTGCATCGACCAGGGTTACGCCGCAGTCGGCGAAGCGCGAGACAATCTTGGGGTCGAAGATCATTGCCAACGAGCCGATCGGTGCGTCCGGCATACGCGCCTTGATCATGTCAACGTTGTAGGTCACGCCATTGCTGCCCCAGGTATAAGGCGCCGAATAGGCCACTCCGGCATCGTAACCTTGTAAATTCTGCAGCACCTTGGGGTCGAGGTTGCTCCAGCCAGGCAGTAGCTTTTTATCCAGTGGCTGGAACACATGGGCCTTGATCAGCGGAGGAACCAGGGCCGCGTTGAGCACCACCAGGTCATAACCGGAGTGCCCGGTCAGCAGCTTGGCCTGAACCGTTTCGTATGAATCAAAGGTGTCGTAAACAACTTTGATGCCGGTGGTTTTCTCAAAGTTGGCAATGGTCTTTTCGCCGATGTAATCCGCCCAGTTGAACAACCTCAACGTATTCGCATCGTTCACGTCTGTGGCGTGTACCGCCACCGACAAGGGAGCAAGCAACAGACTGGAAATCACCCTCAGTGCCTTGCGCATGCAGTTTCACCTTTTAGCAAGCTCTGCTCTGGATGAGCGGACGAGCCTACTATTGAGGGAATTTGCGGGCGGCACCATACCCCGAATGGGGGTGAAACCACCGGCGAGCTGCCCACGGCACAAAGCACTGTGGGAGCGAGCCTGCTCGCGAAGAGGCCATCAACCTCAACATCTTAGTTGGCTGACACGCCGCCTTCGCGAGCAGGCTCGCTCCCACAAGGTATGTGGTCTTAATCAGGCATCGGCAGTGGCCGGCTTACGCAACGGATACAGTTGCTCATCGAACTGCGACAAGCGCGGAAACTCAAGCGCCTGCTCATCACCAAGGTGTTCCAGGCGCTGGCGATAATCCTCAAGGAACGTCTGGCGTGCCTCATCGCTGATGTAAGGCACATGCCAGGCCACGAACGGCTCCAGCACGTCGAAGCCGACGTAGGCCAGCGTACCGCGCAGTATCGGCCGCAGCATGTCCTGCAACGGGCCATGAATCGCATCCTCGCCGAACATGTGCTCACGTCCGCCAAGGGTCACGCTCACCAGCGCCTTCTTGCCACTCAACCCACCCTGGTCGTAGAAGCGCTTGCCGCCGTAGCAGACGCCGGACACCAGCACCCGGTCGATCCAGCCCTTGAGCATCGCCGGCGCGGAGAACCAGAAGATCGGGAAGTTGAGAATCAGCAAATCCGCCCACAGCAGCTTGTCGAGTTCAGACTGGATATCCGCAGCCAGCGACTGGCTCTTCACGCCCAAACGTTGCTCCAGGGCATAGACCAGGTACTCCGGGTTTTCCCGCGAAGAAAAGTCATCGGCGCTGGCGATCGGGTTCCAGTTCATGGCGTACAGGTCACTGACCTGGACCTCATGCCCCTGGGCTTCGAGGGTCGCGACAGCCTGGTCACGCAAGGCGGCGGTAAAGGATTTCGGCTCCGGATGGGCGTGGACGATCAGTACTTTCATGGCAATTCCTTAGACGTTTGCAAGCTTTGTGTTTGAAGACGGTAACGCGCGTGCGGCCAGCAACCGGTCCAGCCAGTCGGGGTCCATTTGCGGTTCGGATGAAAACAGCAGCCCGGTGTAGTCCTGATGCGGCGGCCTGAAGATGGCGTTGCGCGAGCCGTGGTCGACCACCCTTCCCCGCTGCATCACCAGCACTTCATCGGCAATCGCCCGCACCGTGGCGACATCATGGGTGATAAACAGGTAGGCGACACCCAGTTGCTGTTGAATCCGGTTGAGCAATTTCAGCACGCCTTCGGCCACCAGTTGATCCAGCGCCGAGGTCACTTCATCGCAAATAATCAGTTGTGGATCAGCCGCCAGCGCCCGAGCGATACAGATTCGTTGCTTCTGCCCGCCGGACAACTCGCGGGGCTGTCGCTCCATGAAGGTCGCCGGATCGAGCTCGATCATTTCCAGCAGCTCCGCCACCCGCGCACGCATCGCCTTGCCCTTGAGCCCCAGGTAAAAAGTCAGCGGCCGACCGATGATGTCGACTATGCGCTGACGCGGGTTGAGCGCGGTATCGGGAATCTGATAGATCATCTGGATGCGCCGCAGTTGCTCCTTGCTACGCTGCCGAAAGTCCGCGGGCAGCACCTCACCGTCATACAGCACCTGACCATTAGTCGGTGGCAGCAACCCGGTGATCAAGCGTGCGGTCGAACTCTTACCGCTGCCGGACTCGCCGATCACTGCCAGGGTCTGGCCGCGATAGAGTTTCAGTGAGACATCGTGCAGCACCGGCTGATGACCATAACTGGCGCAGCTGTTGCGCAATTCCAGCAGCGGTTTTTCCTGCTGCGGGCACGGCTTGGGTTCGGTCCGAAAGCTGCGAACCGCCCACAGCGACTTGGTGTAGTCCTCTTGCGGATCGCCGAGCATCTGGCGAGTCTCGGCCTCCTCCACCCGTTTGCCGTGGCGCAACACCATGATCCGGTCGGCCATCTGCGCCACCACCGCGAGGTCGTGGCTGATGTAGATCGCCGCGCTGCCGTAGGTTGCCACTGCATCGCGAATCGCCGCCAGCACTTCAATCTGGGTGGTCACATCAAGGGCAGTGGTCGGTTCGTCGAAGATGATCAGGTCCGGATGGCACGCCATGGCCATGGCGGTCATAACCCGTTGCAACTGCCCGCCGGAAACCTGATGCGGATAGCGCTGGCCGATCTGTTCGGGATTTGGCAGGCGTAGCACTCGATACAGTTCCACCGCCTCGCGCTTCGCCTGAGCACGGCTCATGCCACCGTTCTTGACCGCCGTTTCCACGTGCTGATCGATCAACCGATGGGCCGGATTGAACGAAGCCGCCGCACTTTGTGCGACATAGGCGATCCGCAGGCCCCGCAGTTTGCGCAACGCTTCGGGTTTGGCAAGCAGCAGGTCCATGCCGTCGAACTGCACCGAGCCGCCGGTGATCCGGCAGCCGTCACGGGTGTAGCCCATGGCGGCCAGGCCGAGGGTCGACTTGCCAGCGCCGGATTCGCCGATCAAGCCCAGTACTTCACCGCGTTGCAGGGTCAGGTCGATGCCCTTGATCAGCGGATGCCAGGCATCTTCGTAATGGCCTTCGATGTGCAGATCGCGGATTTCCAGCAGCGGCCTTTCATTGTTGAGGGTGTTCATGTTCAGCATTCCTTGAGGCCGCTGGATTTATGCAGCATCCAGTCAACGACGAAGTTGACGCTGACCGTGATCAACGCCACGGCCAGCGCGGGCAACAGCGGACTGATGTCACCGAAAGTAATCAGCACCGCGTTGTCGCGGACCATGCTGCCCCAGTCGGCGGTGGGCGGTTGAATGCCCAGGCCGAGAAACGACAGCGCGCTGATGAACAAAAACACAAAACAGAAGCGCAGACCGAACTCGGCAATCAACGGTGCGGCAGCGTTGGGCAACACTTCTCGGGTCACCAGCCACCACAGGCCTTCACCGCGCAGGCGTGCGGCTTCAACGAAGTCCTGAACCACTACGTTCATCGCCACCGCCCGCGACAGGCGGAACACCCGGGTCGCATCCAGCAAGGCGATCACCAGCACCAGCGAGGTGGCCGTGGTGCCGACCACGCTGAGAATCAGCAAGGCGAAGATCAATTGCGGGATCGCCATCAGAATGTCCACCACCCGCGACAGTCCCTGATCGACCCAACCGCCCTTGATTGCCGCGATCAACCCGCTCAAGCCGCCCAGCAGAAACGCCAGCACCGTGGTCAGAAAGGCAATCCCCAAGGTGTTGCGCGCGCCATAGACCAGACGACTGAACATGTCTCGACCAAGGTTGTCGGTGCCCAACAGGAACTGGCCGCTCCAGGACGCGAAGCCGTCGCCGACCACTTGTGTTTCGCCATACGGCGCCAGCACCGGGGCGAACAGCGCCACCAGGATGTACAGGATGATCACCAACAGACCGAACTTGGCACTCAGCGGCGCCCGGACCAATTGTTTAAGCAGGCTCATGGTCTACCCCTTCGGATGCATCAGGCGTGGGTTGCTGGCGATGGACAGCACATCGGCGGTGGTATTGAGCAGGATGTAAGTTGCCGCGAAGATCAGGCTGCAGGCCTGGACCACCGGGATATCGCGCTTGGCCACTGAGTCCACCAGCAATTGGCCGAGGCCGGGATAAACGAACACCACTTCGACCACGACCACGCCAACCACCAGGTAAGCGAGGTTCAGCGCCACCACGTTGACGATTGGCGCCAAGGCGTTGGGCAAGGCGTGACGAAAGATGATCCGCGACTGGCTGATGCCCTTGAGCCGCGCCATTTCGATGTACGGGCTGGCCAACAGGTTGATCAAGGAGGCGCGGGTCATGCGCATCATCTGCGCGATGACCACCAGGCTCAGGGTGGCGACCGGCAGCACCGAACGCTCCAGCACTGTGCCAAAGGAAGCATCCGGTGCCAGGTTGGAAATGCTCGGGAACCAATTGAGCTTCACCGCGAACAGCAGAATCAGGATGTACGCGACGAAGAACTCTGGAAACGACACCGCGCTTAACGCCGTGGTATTGAGCAAACGGTCGAACCAGCTGTTGCGATACAGCGCCGCGAGCATCCCCAACATGAGTGCGAGCGGCACTGAGACCAGAGCCGCCAGCATCGCCAGACTGAAGGTGTTGCCCAAGCGTGCGGCGACCAACTCGGCAATCGGTCGCTGGTTGGCCAACGAGACGCCCAGATCACCTTGCAGCAGGTGCCAGATCCAGTGGCCGAAGCGGGTCAACGGCGGCAGATCCAGGCCCAATTGAGCGCGAAACGCCGCTACGGTTTCCGGGGTGGCCGACTGGCCGAGCATGGCCTGGGCGATATCCCCCGGCAGCATGCCGACCGCCAGGAAGATAATCACCGAGACCGCAAACAGCGATAACAGCCCCAGCGCCAGACGCTGGAGGAGCAACTTGAAAATACTATTCACCGCACAGTTCCTCGAATTGGGCACGCTTGCGAAGACCACGACTTTCTACTGTGGGAGCGAGCCTGCTCGCGATAGCGGACGGTCAGCCAACATTGATGTTGAACGTGCTGCCGTCATCGTCGGAACGCCGCCCGGAGCAGGCTCGCTCCCACCGTTGATCGTCACTGTTTTAGATATCGCATTACGCCTGCCACCACCGCTCGATAACCCGCAAGCCATCCAGTTCGCCGTAGGGCGCGGTGAGTTCTGCGTGACTGACCCGGTTGGAACGTGCGGCCACCGAGCTTGCGAACAGCGGCACAATCGCCCCGCCATCGTCCCGGCACAGCGCCTGCATTTCGTTGTACATCTCGCGGCGCAGCGGGTCGTTCATCTCGCCTCGGGCGGCGTTGAGCAACTGGTTGAAACGCGGGTTGTCCCAGTGGGTTTCGTTCCAGGCCGCGCCCTTGGCATAACCGATGCTGAACATCCGGTCGGCGGTCAGGCTGCTGTACCAGAAGGAGGTGGTGAAGGGTTGTTTCATCCAGACGTTGGAGAAGAAACCATCCGCCGGCTCGCGCACCACGTCGATATCGATCCCGGCCTGACGGGCCTGTTCCTTGAACAGCACCGAGGCATCCACCGCGCCGGTGTAGGCCGCGTCGGAGGCTTGCAGGCGAACCTTCAGGGAATCCACACCGGCCTTGCGCAAGTAGAAGCGCGACTTGTCCGGGTCGTAAGTGCGTTGTTCCAGCGCAGTATTGATGAAGCGGCTGCCGGGCTGGATCGGGTGGTCGTTACCCACCAGACCGTAACCGTGCAGCACCGAAGCCAGCAGGGTTTCGCGGTTGATCGCATGCTTCATCGCCATGCGAATATCGCTGTTCTGGAACTCTTTGCTGTCGCACAACATCGGGAAGGTGTAGTGCTGGGCGCCCTTGGTTTCCTCGATAAACAGGTTCGGATTGCGCTTGAGCAGCGCCACGGTTTTCAGGTCGACCTTGTTGATCACATCGACCTGCCCGGTCACCAGCGCATTGACCCGCGCAGCGCCGTCGGCAATCGAGATCAGCTCGGCACTGGCGAAGTGCGCCCGGCCCGCTTTCCAGTAGTCGGGGCTGCGCTCCAGCAGCATGCGCACGCCCGGATCGAACGCCTTGAGCCGATAACCGCCGGTGCCGACGCCTGACTGCCAATCCGCTACGCCGTCCTTGCTGGGCATGATCGCCAGATGGTAATCGGCAACCACGTACGAGAAATCGGCGTTGCCCGAATGCAGTTCGAACACCACGCTGTCAGTGCCTTGGGCGCGGACCTGGGCGACATCGCCCAATACGGTCTTGGCCGCCGAGGTGGATTTTTCGCCCAGGTGATGCTGGATCGAGGCCACCACGTCATCGGTGGTCAGGGTTTTGCCGTTGTGAAAGGTCACGCCCTGACGCAGTTTGAAGGTCCAGATGCGCGCATCCGGCGTCGACTGCCAGCTCTCGGCCAGTTCAGGAATGGCGCTGCCGTCCACGGCAATTTCGCTCAGGGTGTTATAGACCGCAGAGAAACCGACGAAGGTGAAGGTGTCGCTCCAGGAGCCGGGATCCCGTGAATCGGTGGTGCTACCGCCGGCCAGGCCAAGGCGCAACACCCCGCCCGGTTTGGGCGTGCTGTCCTGGGCGAAGGCGCCGAATGGCAGCCCCATGGAAAACGCCCCGGCCACGGCTGCGGCGGCTGCGCTGTATTTAAGGCTCCCTTCAAGAAATGCCCGACGAGTAACACTTGAGTCATGGTTCGCTTGAGTAATGTTGTTTTTGTTATCGCTCATTGCATTGCCCCTGATCAAAAGCAGAGTAAGTAATGAATCATCGGAAAACCGATGCCAAACCACGTAAAGCACCGGGCAGTAGCCCGGTGCGAAGGATCGTCAACCTATTCAATGTTCACACCTGAATCGCCTTCACTTCGACGAACTCGTTGAGCCCTTCTTCCCCCCATTCACGGCCGTTGCCCGATTGTTTGTAGCCACCGAACGGCGCCTGATAGTTAAACGCCGCGCCATTGAGGAAGCACTGGCCCGCACGCAGCTGACGGCCCAGTTGCAAGGCGCGTTCAGCGCTGCCGGCCCAGACGCCGCTGGACAAACCAAACGGTGAATCGTTGGCGATCTGAATTGCCTGCGCCTCATCGGCATAGGGAATCAGGCACAGCACCGGGCCGAAGATTTCTTCCTGGGCGATGCGCATCCGGTTGTCGACATCGGCGAACACGGTCGGGCTGACGTAGAAGCCACGCTCGAATTCATGTGCCGCATCGCCGCCACACAGCAGCCGTGCACCTTCTTGTTGGCCGACCTGAATGTAGTCACGCACGGTGCGACGTTGGGCCGCCGAGCACATCGGCCCGAGGAAGCTTTGCGGGTCCAGTGGATCGCCCATCCGCAGACTTTGGGTTTCGGCGATGGCCAGCTCCACGGCCTCGGCGTAGCGACTGGCCGGCAGTAGCATGCGGGTCAACGCGGTGCAGGTCTGCCCGGAGTTGATCATCACGTCCTGTACGCCGTAGCGCACCGCGGCGGCCAGATCAGCGTCCTCGCCGATCAGCAGCGGCGACTTGCCGCCCAGTTCCAGGCAGACGCGTTTCACCGACGGTGCCGCCGCTTGCGCCACTCGCACGCCGGCGCCGGTGGAGCCGGTGAACGACACCATGTCGACGTCCGGGTGCTTGGCCAGCGCTTCACCGACTTTCGACCCCGGCCCGCTGACCAGGTTGAACACCCCGGCCGGCAAGCCGATGGCCTCGATCATCTGCGCCAGCAAAAAGGCGTGCAGCGGGGTTTCCTGACTCGGCTTGACCACTACTGTACAACCGGCGGCCAGTGCCGGTGCGAGCTTGCCGATCAGTTGATGCAGCGGGTAGTTCCATGGATTGATAAAGGCGCAGACCCCCACCGCCTCGCGGATGACCAGTGAGTTGCCGACCTCACGCACCTCATCCATCAGCCCGGCGAGTTCGACGTACTGGTCCAGCCCGATGATCGGCCCGTCCACCTGAACCGAACGGCACCACTGCACCGGCATCCCCAGTTCAGCAGTGATCACCGCCGCCATCTCGTCGGCCCGCGCGCGCAACTGCTCGGCGAGGGCGCGGATGTAGCCGGCGCGTACGCTGGACGGCGTCCGTGACCAGGGTCCGAAGGCTCGACGTGCCGCGGCCACCGCGTTCTCGACATCGTGCTCATTGCCTAGCGGTACCGAGCCTGCGACTTCCTCAGTCGCCGGGTTGATCACTTCGGCAATGCCCTGCCCCGACGGCGTTTGCCAGCGTCCATCAATAAACAGTGCCGTGTGCTTATGCATGGACCTGAGCCTCCAGCAGTTCGCTGGCGCAACGGGCGATCCGCTGGCAGGCATCACGCAGCAGCTCCGCCCCCACTACCAGACCCAAACGAATATGCCCGGCAGCGCTCGGGCCGAACGCTTCACCGGCCAGCACCGACACCCCGTGACGGTCGAGCAAGCGATCAGCAAACGCCTGGGCGCTGAGCCCGGTTTTGCGGATATCGACCATCACGAACATCCCGCCATCGGGCTTCAACGGGCGCACACCGGGGCAATCGGCCAGGGATTCGCAAACCAGATCGCGGCGCTGGCGATAGGCGTCGCGCATCGCTGCCAGCTCCGGCAAGTTGCTTTCCAGCGCCACGATGGCAGCGTCCTGAACGAAGTCCGGCGAGCCATAAAGCATGCACAGCGCAAGATTCTCCAGATGCGCCGCCAATGACGGCGGCGCCACCACCCAGCCAACGCGCCAGCCGCTCATGGCGTGGGATTTCGACAGGCTGTTCAGCGTCGCGGTGCGCTCGGCCATGCTCGGCAAACTGGCCGGGCTGACGTGTTCGCCCTCGAACAGCAACTCGCTGTAGACCTCATCGGAAATCAGCCACAGGTCGTGGGCGATGCACAGCTCTGCCAGCGCCTGCCAGGTGGTGCGCGGCAGACTGGCGCCCGACGGGTTGTGCGGGCTGTTCAGCGCCAGTGCCCGGGTGCGCGGAGTGATGCGTGCGGCGACGTCTTCGGGCAATACCCGAAAACCGTTTTCGGAGCGCACCGGCACCGGAATCACCACCGCGCCGCAAGCACCAAACACCGCCTCATAGGTCACGTACATCGGCTCGGCGACAATCACTTCATCGCCGGGGTTGAGCACGCATTGGGCGACGCTGAACAGTGCACATTGCGCCCCGGCCAGCACGGTGACCTGATCGGCCGAAACCGGCTGACCGCTGCGTAGTTGGTGACGCTTGGCGATGCTTTCACGCAGGGCGCGCTTGCCACGCACTTCGGCGTAGTGAGTGTTACCGGACAACAGGCTGTCGATGGCCGCCTGCACGATCGGCGCCGGGGTGTCGAAATCCGGGTCGCCCACCGACAGCAGCAGAATGTCTTCGCCCTGTTCTTGCAGCGCCAGTGCGCGGTAATGAATGTCCCAGGCGGCGGCGCCGTCACCGGCAATACGTTGAGTCAGATCGGAAAAGCGCATGGCCCTATCCCCTTAAAAAAAGCCCCGAAGCAATGTTTGAAAGTCAGGTTAAAACTCAGTGCGCGCACGCATGCTTGAGTTCGATCAGGGTCACGCCGTTGCGCTGGAAGCCGTGGCGCAAATCGGTTTGCAGCTGCGCCAGACTCTGCGGCTGGCTGACCGTGCAACCGAATGCACGACCCAGCGCAGCAAAATCCGGGTTACGCGGCAGCACGCCAATCGGCTCGATATCCAGCCCGAGCATGTCGTCGCGAATCTGCCCCAGTGCGTCGTTGTTCCACAGCAACACCACCAGCGGGCTGTCCAGTTCCTCGACGGCCGTCGCCAGTTCCTGCGCGGTGTAGAGAAAACCGCCGTCGCCGACCAGCACCAGTCCTGGCCGCTGCGGCGCGCCGAACTTGGCGCCGATCCCCGCCGGCAAGCCATACCCCAAGGTGCCGTAGCCGGTCGGATGCAGCCAACTGCGCGGCGCCAGGCTGTTGAAGGCGTAGTTGCCGGTGTAGGCCAACTGGGTCATGTCGGTGCTGATGAACGCGTTGTCCGGCAGTTCGGCGGCGATGCGCTCGAGAATCGCCTGATGGATCGACTGCAACGGACCGTGGCCGGCTTTCACCGCGTCACGCAATGCAGCGACGGAGGCAATCGCCGCACTGGCATCCCGCGTGACTGGCGACAGACGCTCCAGCAACGCGGCCAGGGTTTGTTGCGAATCGCCGTGCAACGCCACTGCACATGGGTAGAAGTCGTTGAACTTGCGTGGGTCGATGTCCACGCGCAGCAGTTCGGCATTCAGCGGCAGACGTTCGCGCCAGAAATCGGCGTCGGACATTTCGGTGCCGACCGCCAGCACTACGTCAGCCTCGGCGATCAGTTGCCAGCCGGGTTCAACACACAGGGTCGAGCCGGCGTTGAGCGGTGCATCCGGCGGCATCAAGCCTTTGCCGGCGACGCTGGTGAAAAACGGTGCAGCCAGTCGAGTGCTGAGGCTCTGCAGTTCCTGCGCCGCGTTCAGCGCTCCGCCACCGGCGATGATCATAGGGCGCTTGGCCGCGTTCAACTTGGCCACCGCCTGATCCAGCGCAGTGGCTGCAGGAACACCACGCCCAGGTCGACGCACCACTTCATGGCTCCAGTCGCGGGTCACCTGCGCTGACAACACATCCAGCGGCACCGAGATGTGCACCGGGCGCGGACGCTCGCTGTCGAACACCGCATAGGCGCGGGCGATCAGCTCGGGCAGGTCCTCGGCAGTCAGCGCGACGGCCGAGAACGCGGTGATCGGCGCGGTCATTGCGCGCTGGTCCTGGGTTTCGTGCAGGCAGCCCCAACCCTTGCCGAGGCTGGCGGTGTGGTTGACGCTGGAAATCACCAGCATCGGAATCGAGTCGGCATAGGCCTGACCGATGCCAGTGGCGGCATTGGTCACACCTGGCCCGGTGATGATGAAGCACACGCCGGGTTTGCCGCTGACCCGCGCATAGCCGTCGGCCATGAAACTGGCGCCTTGCTCGTGACGGGTCAACACATGGCGAATGCCGCTGCCGGGCAGGCCGCGATACAGTTCCAGGGTGTGTACCCCGGGAATACCGAACACGGTGTCGACGCCGTAATTGGCCAGCAGGCGTACCAGGGTCTGGCCGCCGGTCAAAGTCGTGGTTTGCATGTTCATATCCTCACTTGTGGCCGAGGCGAATCAACGCATCGACGGCAGTCGTGCCGTGGGCACCGACCAATAATGGATTCACATCGAGTTCCAGCAATTGTCCGGCGTTCTCGCAGGCGTAATCGGCCACCGCGCGGATCGCCGCCACCAGCGCGTCCAGGTCCGCCGCTTGGCGACCACGAAAACCTTGCAGCAACGCGGCACTGCGCAGGCTCAACAACGCCCCGCGAATCGCGCCATCGGTGGTGGGCAGCAGCAGGCTGCGACTGTCCTTGAGCAACTCCACCAGAATTCCACCGGCGCCCATCACCAAGGCCAGGCCAAAGTCGTTTTCGCGTTTGATGCCGACGATCAACTCAGCCAACGGCGGTGTGGCCATGGGCTCCAGCAGCAGCTGATCGAACGCTACATCCGGCGCGTAATCGGCAATGCTCACGCGCATTTTTTCCAGCGCTGCGCTCAAGGCCGCGCCATCCTTCAGGTTCAGCGCCACCGCGCCGGCTTCGGTTTTGTGCGGCAATTGCGCACTAACGGCCTTCAGCACCAAGGGGTAACCCAGTGCATTGGCGTCATTCAGTGCCGTGTCCGGGGTGCTCAACACGCCGTTCGGGGTTGGCAGACCAAAGGCGCGCAACGCCTGTTTGGAGTCCCACTCGTTGAGCAAGCGGCCTTCACCGTCCAGCGCCTGCGGACACAGCGGCACCAATGCCGACTCACCGAGCGCCAGCAATGCCTGACGGTTGCGCTGATAACCGGCGATTCGGCCCCACGCGGCCAAGCCGTCTTCCACGCCTTGCAACGCCGCCACACCCTGCGCATGCAGACGCTCGCGAGCACTGGCCGGCAGCAGTTCCGGAAAGGCCGAAGTCACGAATCCGGTCTTGCCGTGGCGAACCAATGCGGCGCAGTACAATTCCAGCAGCAGGTCGCATTCCTTGCGCTCGCCAGTGAACTCCGACGGGTAATCCAGCACCAGCATCGCCGCATCGGCCTCAGTGCGCAGGGCGCTGTCGAGCATGCGGTTCAAGGCGTCGCCGTCGCCCCAGATCGCCGTGGTGAAGTCCAGCGGATTGACCAGGTTGGCGTAGCTCGGCAGCACCTGCGCCAGTTCACCACGTTGGCCCTCATCAAGCTTGGGCAGGCTCAGGTCGTTGCGTTCGGCATAGTCGGCAATCAACCCGGCGTCGCCGCCCGAACAGGCCAGCGCGATCAGGCTGTTGCCCGCTGGTAGCCTGCCGCACGCCGCAGCCTTGAGGGTTTCGACGAAACTCACTGGACCACTGACGCGGATCACCCCAAGCCGTGTAAACAGGCTGTCGTACAGCGCATCGGACCCCGACAGCGAGCTGGTGTGACTGAGGGCCAGTTCGGCACCGATCTGCGACACGCCGGTTTTCAAGGCGATGATCGGAATGCCCTTCTCCAGCGCCTTGTGCGCCGCACGGGCGAAACCGGGAACGTTTTTCAGGCCTTCCAGGTGCAAGCCAATGGCGGTGACCCGAGGTTCGTCGAGCAACACGTCCATCAATTCGGCGACGCCCAGCTGCGCCTGATTGCCGACCGACGCCATATAGGCCACCGGCAGCGAGCGGTCGCTCATGGACAGGTTGTAGGCAAAGTTGCCGCTCTGGGTCAGCACCGCCACACCCTTCTCCACCGGTTTACCGCCGTGGGCCACCGGCCACAGCGCCGAGCTGTGCAGGTAGTCGAGCAAGCCGTAGCAGTTGGGGCCGAGCAAGGCCATGTTGCCGGCAACCTTGAGCAATTGCGCTTGCAGGGCCTGACCTTCGGCGCCGGTCTCGGCAAAACCGGAGGCGTAGCAAATCACTCCGCCCGCGCCCTTGGCAGCCAGTTCGGCCACGCAGGTCAGGGTCAATTCACGGTTGGTCGCGACGAACACCGCGTCCGGGCCGCACGGCAGCTCGGCGATGCTGCGTACACACGGCACGCCTTCAAGGCTTTCATGCTGCGGGTTGACCAGCCACATTTGCCCAAGGTAGCCACCCTCCAAGCAGCGCTTGAGGGCCCGGGCCATGCTGCGGCCACCGACAAACGCCAGATGGCGCGGCGCGAGCAGGCGTTTGAGGTTGTCACGAATCGTCTGGGACATAGGTATTCTCCGGGCCGATCAGCGCAACAGCGGCCGCAGCAGCTCGCGGGAAATGATGTGGCGCTGGATTTCCGAGGTGCCTTCCCAGATCCGTTCGATCCGCGCGTTACGCCAGATGCGCTCCACCGGCCCTTCATCCATCAAGCCCATGCCGCCAAAGATCTGCACCGCCTCATCGGCCGCCCGCCCCAACACTTCACTGGCGAACAACTTGGCCATCCCGGCTTCGCCATCGGTCATCGTGCCCTGATCCATTTTCCACGCCGTGTGCAAGGTCAGCAGTTCGGCCGCGCGGATTTGCGTGGCCATGTCCGCCAACTTGAACGACACACCCTGATAGGTGCCGATCGGCTGGCCGAACTGCTTGCGATCCGCCGCCCATTGCAGCGACACATCCAGTGCGCGCTGGGCCTGACCGACGCAATTGGCCGCGACCATCACCCGCCCGGCAGTGAGCCAGGCGTTGGCCACTTCCCAACCCTTGCCGACTTCGCCGAGCACTTTGGACGCGGGTACGCGGCAATCGTCAAAGAACATCTCGAAGGTGTGATAACCGCGGTTGCTCACGCACTTGGGTCCACGGCGAATGGTCATGCCTGGGGTGTTGCGATCCACCAGGAACGAGGTCACGGCGTTGCGCTTGCGGCCGTTGTGTTCATAGGTGTCGGTCACCGCGAACACGATGGCGAAATCGGCGTGCCCGGCGTGGCTGATGAAGTGCTTGCTGCCGTTCAGGACGAAGTCATCACCGTCGCGTACGGCGCGGGTCTTGATCGCGTTGGCATCAGAACCGGCGCCCGGCTCGGTCAGCGCGAAGCAGTCGATTTTCTCGCCCTGGATGCACGGCAGCAGGTAGTCATTGATCTGCTGGCCGGTGCAGGCCATGAGGATTTTCGATGGCCGTGCGACAAACACATGCAGCGCCCAGGAAACCTTGGACAGTTCACGTTCGATCAGCGCCTGGGACAGGTAATCGAGGCCGCCACCGCCCACTTCTTCAGGCATGTTGAAGGCATAAAAGCCGGCGGCGATGGCCTTGCCGCGAATCTGCGCCGCCAGCTCCGGGGACACTTCGTCAGCACGATCGACCGCTTCCTCATGGGGCAGCAGTTCCTTGGTGACAAAGCTGCGTACCGCGTCCACCAACATTTCTTGTTCTTGGGTCAGTTGGAAATTCATGGTGTTACCTGTTGTTCGATTACTGAAAAGATGAGCGACGCGGGCCTACTTGCCGACAAACTGTGCAGGGCGCTTTTCCATAGCGGCGCGCAGGGCTTCGGTGCCGTCTTCACTGCGACCGCAGAGCAACCCCGCCGCCAGCTCGGCTTGCAGTTGTTCTGGCAGGCTGCGCTGGGCGCCTTCGCGCATGAGTTTTTTGGTCTGGGCAAACGCGAAAGTCGGGCCGCTGGCCAGACGTGCAGCCAATTCACTGGCGGCACAGAGCAGTTGTTCATCGGCGCAGACTTCGCTGACCAGCCCGGCTGCCAGGGCGCGATCGGCGCCCCATAATTCGTCGAGGAACAGCAGGCGTTTGGCCTGTTCAGTGCCGATCAGCCGTGGCAAGTGCCAACTGGCACCGGCATCCGGCGAGTAGGCCATGCCGGTGTAACCGGCCTTGAACCGCGCCGATTGTCCGGCGATGCGCAGGTCGCAGCACAGCGTCAGGTCCATCCCGGCACCGACGGCGGTGCCGTTGATGGCGGCGATGGTCGGTTTGTCCAGGCTGTACAGCCGGCTCATCAGCGCATGGGCGGTTTCGGTCCAGCCGTAGCTTTCCAGCGCGCCACGGGCTTCGGCTTCGGCCCACTCGGCAAGGTCGGCACCGGCGCAGAAACTGCGGCCGCTGCCGGTCAGCACGACAACCCGAACCGCAGGGTCGGCATTGAAGCCATCGAGCAAGGCGTGAAGGTTTTTCAGGGTTGGAATATCCAGCGCATTGCGCTGAGCGGTGCGATTGAGGGTGATCCAGGCAACGCCTGCTTCGACCTGACTGAGTAGAGAAGATTGAGTAGTCATGCGAGTCCTCGAATTATTGTGTTTGGCATGAGGTGATGCGACTTGAGGCCATACTAAACGAGTGTTCAGTAAGACGGCAATCTGTGCAGAAATTGGTTGTAACAACCTAAAATCGTCTTCATCACTTTGTATTTAAAGGGTTTATTTGTGCGGGGAGATCTTGAGGAGATTACGCTGTTACAACTTTGAACAACCGTGTACCGGGAGAAAGTGCTTCACCCT